>JADJRU010000003.1 GCA_016712105.1 Ahniella sp. | reverse complement strand
TGGCTGGCCTCTTCGCCGCAAGGGGCGCCGACTGCAAGGTCGATCACGTGGTGGATGCGCTCGTCGCCGCAAGTGACCAGAGACTCTGCGACCTGGCGACACAGCTGCACCCGTTCACGACCGCCGGGGCCTATGGCTCCTATTTTAACGGCCCCAACACGCTCGATCTCGGCAATCCACTCTCGGTATACGAAGTGCAGGCCCTCGAACATCGAGAAGCCTTGCAACGAGTCGTGCTGCTTCAGCTGATGTACCAGATCAACGCCGAGATCTACCACGGTGATGTCGGTGTTCCGAAGATGCTGCTGATCGACGAAGCATGGGCAATGGTCTCGAAACCCGAGATGGCTGCTTTCATCTTTTCGTTCTATCGCCGTATCCGCAAACATGGTGGCAGCGTCGGCATCATCACGCAGTCGGTCGCCGATCTGTACGAGACCAGCGCGGGTACCCAGATGACCGGCGGCCGGGTGATCGCCGAAAACAGCGCGTCGATCTACCTCCTGGCTCAGAAGCCGGAGTCGATCAGTGCCGCGGTGGCCAGTGGACGACTCCCGTTGACCGACTGGCAAGTGGCGCAACTCCGTTCAGTCCACACCGAACCGGGTGTTTACAGTGAAATCTTTTGTGCGACTGAGTATGGCTCCGGGATCGGTCGACTCGTCGTGAGTCGGCAAGAGGCGCTTCTATCGACTGATCCGCGCGATCGCGCGGCATTGGAAGCCGAACGGAGAGCGGGCCGTCCGCTGATGGATGCCATCAACGCAGTCCTGGCAAGCCGACAGGCTGCCTCGGGTGGCGTGGCATGACGCGATTCTGGAAAGTCTTCGTATGGGTTTGGCCTTTGGTTCTGGTCGCTGTCGTCCGGAGTTCGCTCAGCAAGGAGCCGGTTCCTTCCGCTCCGATCGCTGTGATCGATCGTGATGCGATTGTGTTGGCTCTGGCCGACCGCCAGGGCACCGACGCCGCGATTCTGGGTGCGGACGCGATCGCCGATCGATTGGCGGCAGAAGGGTTTGTGGTGCTGGACCGACGTTATGTCCTGCGTGCGCCTGCCGACTCGCTGGTGAAACCGTGAACGTGGCGGCTGCAGGTGGTCGTCTTGTCGCTGCGGTGGTGGTGATGCTGGTGATGCTGTGGCTCGCACCGCTTGTCGGGGCGCGATGGGGAATCGGCATCGATACTCAGCGGCTTCCTTCGAATCCGTTTCGCCTCTATCTCCATTTCAAGCAGGATCGTTCGGTCCAGCGAGGTGACTACGCCACGTTCCGGATTCCCGATTTTGCTCCTCGTTTTCCGGAAGCCAGCTTGTTCGTGAAGCAGGTTGCTGCGGTCGAGGGAGATCGGCTCGAAATTGTCGGGCAAGAGTTGTACGTCAATGGCCGATGGATGGCACATATCAATCCGGTGATTCTGGCGCGCGCCGGACTTCATCAATCGCGACTCGGTGATCTGGATCGTGTTCCGCCTGGGCGTTTGCTGATGATGGGCAGCTCGGGTAGTTCGTTCGACGGTCGGTATTTCGGACTGATCGGCCGCGACGAGCTTCAGGGCAAAGCGGTGCCTCTATGGTGATTCGATTGATCTTCTGTACGGCACTGGCGGTGACTTCGGTTGACGCGATGCCGGTCGATGCCGAGGCGCTTGAGTGGATCTCCCGACAGCGTCTGGAAGTGGACCCGTCCCTCACAAGGATCGCCGAGGACATGGCTGATGCTTCTGCCGAGCCGCTTCTTCAGGGTTGGGCTGAACGATCCCGACCCGTCTCGGTGGGCACTCGGGTGACCCGCATTTTTGTCTCGCGCGCCATGCCCCGGGACGATCTGATTGCCGCGCTCACTGCCGCGCAAGAGGATCGAGACACCATTGTGGTCTTTCGGGGTTTGCCGGCCGGGACTGGTTTGGCGTTCTTCCGTCAGGAATTGGTCGGTTGGCTGGGTCCGTTTGCACATTGGTCGTCTCCCCCTCAGATCCAGTTGGACCCCCAGCGTTTCGTCACGCGGGCATCGAGGCCGCTCCGACCGTCGCGATCTATGAGGGTTCAACGATGCTCGCGGCTGCGCCCGGGATGATTTCGAGCGACTGGCTCAAGCGCCAAGTCGATTCGGGCCGACGTGGGATGCTCCCCGCTCAAGGTCCCACTGTCGAAATTTCCGAACCCGATCTTCTGGCGCTGATGCAAACCCGTCTCGCGGCCTTTGACTGGCAAGCCTGGCGTCGGGAACAAGCGGAACGGCTTACACGATCCATGCGCCCGCCAGGATTGCCGCACGCCGAGCGAAGTCAGATTCGGTTCCATGAACCCGGGTTTGTCGTGACCGCCGACCTCGAGGTGAATGGACAACCCATCGCGCGCGCGGGTGACCGCATCAATCCGCTCAATCATGTTCCGTTCTCGCAGCAACTGCTGGTCTTTGACGCCACGGATGAGCAGCAGGTAAACCTTGCTCGATCCTGGCTCGTCGACTGGACCGGACCCACGACGCTCCTGACCACTGCGGTTCCGGAATCGGACGTCGTCACTTTTCTTGAGCGGCACAGCAAGAGTCTCGGTGTGCCGATCCAGATGTATCGCGCCGAGCTTGGCCAAGCGTTCGGCATTCTGCGGGTACCGTCTCGTGTCCGGGCCGAGGCGAGTCGCTTCCGCATCGATGAGGTGGGGCCTTCCGATCTCGGGGAGTCCGTTGATGACAGCCCTTGATTATGGCCATCGCCAAGCTTCCTGCATCACGCGTTCGATACTGCTCAGCTTTGTCTTGTCGATCTCGGGGATCACTTCCGCCGCCGATTCGCCAACCTGCAACGATGCCGGCTTGTTCTCGCAGGGCGGGGTGTTCACGAAAGTCTGCTGGAACTGCTTCTTTCCGATCACGATCGCGGGCGTGGCCACCTCTCCCGGAAGTATTCCGACCGGCCATGCCGGCGCTACGTGCGTTTGTCCCGGACGAATCCTCGGCACACCTACACCGGGCATCGTCCTCGGCATGTGGCAACCCATGCGCGTTGTCGAACTGGTGCGCAGTGGCAAAGGCTGTAGTCCGACGCTGGGCTCGGAGTTCGACTTGTTCGACGAGGGCAGTCCTTATGGGGCATTCCTTCAAGGGGGCGGCGCCCGACGGTCCGATGCCGCTTCTGACGAGGGCAGCTACTTCAACGCCCACGTGTTGGCATTTCCGATTGGTCAGCTGACTGACATGCTGACCGACTCCGTGTGCGCTGCCGAAAGTGGATCGAGTGACGCCGACATGTTGTATGCGAGCGAGCTCGACCCGACGTGGAACAACGAGGAGATCTCGATGTTCACGACCCCCGAAGCGGTGCTGTTCGCCAATCCGGTGGCGTTGTCCGCCTGTGTCGCGGATGCCGTCGCGGCATCGGCCACACAACCGATTCCGGCGCTGTTCTGGTGTGCAGGTGCCTGGGGCAGCCTGTATCCGTTTACCGGCATCGGGGGCAAGGACTCCGAACCGGGCAGCGCGTCACTGGCGGCCACACGTGCGATCGCAGCGATGCACCGTCGCGGCATGGCCAATCTGGCGTACACACAAGCAGCCGTGTGTCGCGACATTCCATGGCCAACCTTGCCAAAGAATCAATACAAACTTCAAACCGTGCACCCGGTTGCCGAAACGCGATCGAACCATTGGATCGGGGCTCATACGTTTCGTTGGGGCGAATGGCGGTCGGTCCCCGCCACGGGCGAAGACTTCGTTTTCCTCAAATGGACGTTCCAGGAATGCTGCATGAACTTTTGATGTGCTTGTTGATGGTTGCCGTGTTTGTGCCGGCCAAGGCGGACGAACTCGTCGACGAGGCGCGGGAGGGTCAGGATCTGGCCGAGACCCTTCTGCGCCAATCACCCGTCCCAACATTCGTTGAAGGCGGCGAACGCCAGCAGGGTGCGGTCGTGATCGATGAAGAGTCGATCCCGGTCAACCAGATCGTTCCGGGCGGTGATCGGGAGTCCCAGTTGCGCCTCATGCAATTGGCGGGTGACGAGGATGGTCTCAACAGTGCGGCTCAAGCGCGGCTGGTCGAGCAGGCCGGTGATCCGGGTGACGCGGCGACGGTAATGCGCGACCTCACGTCACAAGTTCGCACCGAGCCAAAGGCGTTTCTCGCGGAGGACCAATTCCTGTTGCGACAGTCGGTTGTTGCGTTGACCGCCCCGCTCAGTGTGGCGCCGGAATTTCCTGCCTGTGCGACACACACGCAGGTGACGGAGGGTTCCGCGACCTACACGACGTTCCGCGAGCGCACCTGCGAGACCATCCACCGGCCCACATCATGCACGCGAAACCTTGTCGGTTGAAGACCTGAGCCTCGTCGATGAAACGTTTTTCGACCAGCAGGTTTCGGTCGATCGCGACCAGCAGATCGTTGTGTCGCTCAGGGATGCCTTTCCGGAACCGGCGGTCATTCTCGCCGCCAACCTCCAGCTGACGTGGACAGGCCCTGCCGCTGACGTCAGCATGATCGAACTGGCAAGCCCCGACAACGATTGGCACGCGACACTTCGGATCACCCATGATCCCGATTCTTGTCAGACCTGCGTGATACGGATCACTGTTCGCGGATCGGTTCGCGCACTCCGCCAAAACATCGACTCCGACCCGGAGAATTGCCTGTTGGCCAGCGACGAATTCTGTACAGCGGCGTTCACGTGCCAGGATGACGCACCAAGACTGATCGGAGATTCCGCCCTCGCGCCACCGGAATCGTTTCTGCTTGAACCGATCTACCCTTTGAGCGAACTGCACCAGCCACCCAGTGCATTGGCGCCGGTCTGTTATCGGGCGTCCGCCCGATACGAGTGCCGGATCCGAAGCGGCCAGTTCTGCATCGATTCACCCGGCGGCTCCAGTTGTTCCGTGCATCAAGACAACGAGGGCGCCATCGACACCTGTGCGCCCATGCTTGAGGCACATCCTGAGTGCACACTCTCCCGGAGTGGCTGTACGGAGTCGGGCATTGGCCACGGCGACTGGTGTTATGTGGAGAGCCACACCTATCGATGCCCGGAATCCGTGGTTGGCCCCAGCGTGCGGATCCACACCACACAACCTTGTTCCGGCCAGATTCGATGCGCAGGCGATGACTGTCTCGATCAGCGATTCGCGGAGCAATCCATCGATTCGCTTGCGGACGGCATGGCCGGCATGATGATCGCGCAGACCTACGCTTCAGACTGGCAAGCACCTGCCGATCCGAACCGGTCCGCTCCGGCGCCACCTCGTTTGTTCCCGGGCAAGCCTTACGAATGCCGCAAGGCACTGGGCGGCACCATCGACTGCTGCGACCAGACCGAGACCAGCGTGGAATCCGAATGGTTCGCCAAGTTCCAGCGTCACCTGCGCCGGGCGAATGCAACCGATTCCTTGGCGCGGTATGCCTCGGCTGGACCCCACGGCAGCTGGAAGACACTGGCCGAGTCCCGTAACTGGTCACTGGATCAGCTGTCGAAGGAACTCACGTCCGGGCCCGAGACCGTGTCGGGTGGTGACAATCCGGTGCTTGATCCGGACGATGGTTCCATTGTCGGTGGTTCGCGTCTGCTTCAGCCGATGAACGACGAGTTTCGCGATGAATCGCGTTTCGACCACATGGCGGAAGTGGGTTGGGCCTGTTCAGTCGAGGAATTTGATCTGGCCAATCAGCGCGAGTTGGGTCACTGCCTGTCCATCGGTTCGTACTGCCACCATCAGGTTCTGGGCGCATGCCTCGACAAGAGGGATGTGTTCTGTTGCTTCAACTCGGCCGCGAGCCGGACGCTGAGGGAAACGATTGCCGGACCTGACGGCGCAGCGCGGGGCGCGTTCGGAACCGCCCGGAATCCACAGTGTGAGGGTGTTTCGGTGGATGAGACACGGATGCAGAGTCTGGACATCACTGATCTGAAGGGTCGTTTGGCGCGGGCCGGTGTTGTGCCCTCTGCGACCGACGTGTTGTCGCGCTCGAGCACCGAGCGATTGACCGGTTCCGGTTCGAATCTGGCGGATGGGGACCGGTCCACCGTGCAGCAAAGAACGCAGGACCGACTGGGACAGATTCTGGGGGCGGATGTCCGGGATGCCCTCCACGCAGAGGGTGTTGCGGCGATTCCTTCTCTCACCGCACACGATCATGCCGGTCAATTGTCTTTTGCTCCGGCCTATCTCCAGGTCGCGCCGGGTCGTGTGCTGATCGTCTCAGTCTTGCGACAAGGCACCGCGGGCGAGGTTTCAGTACAAGTTGTACCCGGCGACGGTGGCCATTGGCCGGCAGGCATGCCGGCAATCAGCGAAACCCTGTCCTGGGCTGACGGGCAAGACGGATTCCAGCAGCTGTCGCTGACGATTCCCCGTTCTGCCGCGGGTAGTTTCGTCCTGCGGCTGACCAATCCTTCCGGTGGCGCCGTGTTGTATCCGAATGACCAGGCCACGGTGAAATTGGTGCCTTGATGTGCGCTTTGCGCGCGATTCTGGAGCAGGGCTCGAAAGCGGCGATTTCGCACGCGCTTTCACGGGAATGACGGTCACCTCGCTGTCGACAATGACGGCACATCAGGAGGTGATCAACATGCTCAAGGTACTTCACGACAACTATCGACTGGTCAGGCGTGTGCTGCCGCATCCCGTCTGGTTCTCGCAACTGACCGGCATCCATCCGCGAGTTGCCGGCAATGTTCTGGCCGGAATCCGCAAGGTGTCGCTGCGTCATCTGATGCGCATCAGCGAGTCTTTTGCGTTGGAAGCCTGGGAGCTGCAGTTGCCGCGCTGCGGTGTCCTTGACGCCATGGACTCGATGAATCTGGCCCGGCAAGCGTGGTTGAGGCTGCGACTGGCCCGCTGGGGGAGTTGCCGCGCGGCATGCCAACGATTCCCGGGGCTCGGTCTGAAAACGATTCACGGCTTGCTGAAACCGGGCGCAATCGTGTCACCCCTGATGTGCCAGTTGGTTGCGCGTCACACTGGCTGGACCTTGCCTCCGGGGTTGCTGGAGGCACATCGCCAAAACAGCGAGTTGCGGGTCACCGATGTCCATCGCCTGTTGGATCGATTGCGCCTCGAGAATCACCGCGTTGTCTCACCAGACGTCCTGCCTAAACGCACCACGCTCCGGATGATCGCAGTGGCCGCAGAGATCCGGTTTGCCCCGAAACATCATGCCAACCTGCAGGCCTGGATCCGCACCGGACAGATCAATCCCGCCATCAAGAGCCATCGCGACTGGCTGCTGCACACCCTCCGAGAACAGTTGTCCTGTGGGCAACTATCAGCGGAAGAGGTGGCATCGCTGCGGAGGTTGGTGGCTCGAAGGCGCTGGGCGAAAGTTCAACCCCTGTGCGCGCCGGCCGCGTCATCGACCCTTGCCGATTCAAGGCCTTCGCAGACGTTGCACCAGAAGTCCGGAGTATGGTCGGCATTGAGCATGACGAATCCGACAATGGTTTGAACGAATCGGGGCTGGATGCTTTCGGCCCGCGAAACCGGGGCGTCCAACGCTCCAGCCGGAACGTCAGGGTGATCGGGCCTTCGGCCCTTGATGCCAGACCTGATCGCACATACTCGCCCAGCGCAGACAACACACGCCCCAACAACTGTTGTCCGCCGGAACTCGATTGATTGAATCTGCTGTCGAGGACCTGGAACAGGAATCCGATCAGAGCTTCGTCCGGATCCGGCATCTGTTGCAACGTATCGCGCAGCAGCGCAAACGTGATTTCGGGATTCGTTGATCCCACGGGGCCCGGTTCGGCCATGATGATGTCCAGACCAGCCAGTTGATCACCCACGACCCGGCCGCGTGCGATCAACGTGATCGCGCCATGTAATGCCACCACCGTGGGCACGACGGCAGGGCCACCGATCCGGATGGGTGTCATCCCATTCGACAGCACGAGGGCGCCGCACCGTCGAATGGACGCCACGATATCCAGTCCTGGCCACTGATACCGGAGCGTCAGGCTCCCGCCCTTGCTCCCGAGAATCTGCGAGGGCTCCCCGAATTCCTCCTCGATCGCCAGTTGGACACGCAGAGTGTCCTCAACCGGATTCGATGGACGATCTGCCCCGTGGGCCGGCAGGAGCGAGGGCATGCTGTCGTGAAGTCGGTTCGTCTTCATTGCAGTGATCCCAGTTGTTTGATCAACCCGGAAATCGGGCCGCCTGTCCACGAGCCGAGGATCTCCGACTGCTTGAGGATAGCCTTCTCGATCGCCATCTGGTCCCCGTGCCCCAGTGCCGCGCGCATGCCTGAATCGGACTCGTTGGCGAACAGGAGCATCGCCGACACCTCGGCGCTTCGAAACCATGACGCTTCGTCGGACACTTGTCTCGGCGTCATGGATTTGACCAGGGATTGGTTGCCGATCATTCGCAAGTTGCTGGCTAGCAACATGCGCGCCTGATTGGTGCCAAGGACTTCGGACGCCATCGTGACGATCCGGTCGAGAGCCTGCGGGATGGTTTGTCCATGCATGGTGGCGATCACGAGATGACCATTGCCGGATTGCTTCAAGGCTTCTGCTGCGGTTTCCTTGTCCCGGATATCGCCGATGCCGAGCATGGTGCCGCCGCCGCTGATGGCCGGAAACGCGCGGAGGCTTTTCCTCAATGCCGATTCGTAAGTCGACTGCGAGGGAATGTCGGAACTGACCGGCAACTGCAGGCAGACCCCATCACCGTGGACACCGTCGCATGGGTACTCCGATGGATCCTCGATCATCTGCGCGGCGCCACCATGGCGCTTCAGGCGGTGCACGATCGTGGCACTCAGGACCGTGGTCTTCCCTTGGCCGTTGGTACCGGTAATCAAGACCAGCCCTCCTTTCACCAGATTTTCGGACATGAGGATTTCACGCATCGCAAGACCCACACCCGCTTCCTCCAGCGTGGGAACGATCTTGGGAATGCGCCTCAGGTGCACGGACCTTCTGTTTTCGGTGCGGTTCACGATCTGCATCCGGAAGACCTGATCGAGGATCGAGATGCGCGCGGTGTCGTGGATCGTGTTGGCATGCTGCAGGCACTCTTTTTGTGCCTCGCGGATGAACCGCATCACTTCGGCGTCTTTTCCGAACGCCAGTCTGGATCGACTGGACCCAGTGAACGCTCGGGCGCTGAACCACTCGATCGACTCGTCGTGCAGGTCGTTGTTCAGTGGCAGGTAAAAGTCGCGGATTTCCGGCAATTCCGCGGCCGTCAGGAACGGACCATTCTGATTCATCAACTACCCCAAGTGGCGAATGAGGCGCCCTTATGCACGAGCCTGCGGTCTTCGGTCAACCTTTGCCGATGCGAAATCCGCTGATTTCCGGGAAAGCATGGAATTGTGGGGTCAATTCACGGGTGTCAGCGTTGATCGAAGCAAGAGCATGGACACACGCCGGCAACGGGCCGGTTATCCAGGAGAGTCGTAATGTCCATCTACGCCACACTTGCTTTTGACGAAGCGGTTGGTCTTGACCTCGCATCAGATCAGGAAGCACAACCGCCACACCTTCACTCGAACCGGCATCGACGCCCATTTCCGGCACGTGATGCCGATGAAGGATTCGATCCCTGGCACTGGCGGCCGCTGGTTTCGGCACCACACATCGAACGCGCCATGATCCTTCACTCGGTGTTCGCGCAGAAGGCCTTGCGCACCTTGTTCGGTCGCCTGCAGATGGCCGCTTATGGCATGTCGGTCACGATTCCGATCCTTGAACGCGATCAGGGTCGTCTGGGGGACGAACTGGAACAAACCTTCGTCGCGGCACTGGAACGTATCCTGGCGCTGCAGGCAAAAACCCGCGAACGATGTCGACATTGGTTGGGCGCGCAGGCGACACTTCCCGGAGTCCGTTACCAGCCACAGTCCGAAACTCTGGTGGTGTATACGCCGATGGCGAATCACGCGCTTGCCGTGTTCCAGGGCCTCGACGAGACGATCATGCAGATCGACGCGCTGTGGTATGCCGGCGTCTTGAGTGCCAGCCAGGCGAAACGCGCCATTCTCGAAGCGCGTTCGCAAGTGAAGAACTTCGTCAACGAAATGGATGGCCTCTGGCGTCGAAGCAAGTCGTCCTTGCGGAAGACGCAGCCATTGGGTTCGGTAGCCGCTGCGGCGCCCGAACTGTCGGATGATTCAGTGGATGGCCCGCATCAGGAGGTTCCGTCATCCACATAACCGAACTCGCGTATCCACGGCGCCAGCAGATCCATCACCGCACCATCAAAATGTTCGGCATAGGCGTGCCATTTGCCGACGGCACGCCGATTGACGGGCTGGATGACCTGGCTGTAGCTGGGTGTGGAGATGGCGCCTTTCTTCTGGGCACGCTCGGTGAAGGCGAGCAGATCGTCTTGCCAAGGCAAGTCGAGGAACGCAAACAGGCGTTCGGCCTCGCCGCGGGTGTCATCAACCAGATCTTCGTAACGCAACACGTGCAGCGGCGTTTTCAGGCGTTCGCGGTAGTCCTGGAAATGCCGCATCACGCGGTCGTACATCTGCGCGGTGCTGAGCAGCGTTTCGAAGCTGATGGCCAGTGCCGGCGCGCGGAAATTCTGCTGGTAACAACTGAGCACCACATCACACGGGTGACGGATGGCGAGCAGGAGGCGCGCATTCGGGAACAGCGCATCGATCAGCGGCGCGCGCGCCAGGTTGAGCGGGTTCTTGTCGACGACCCGTTGTGCGGAGCGGTCCTTGAGGACTCGATCAACATCGGCAAAATACGCCCGTCGCAGTTCCGACAGACGTGGTTCATCAAGATCGGGGAGGGCATCCGGGTAAGGTTGGCCTGCCTCGTTGAGACGGTTGATCACACGTTGCAGGAACGGTTGTTCGTCGAAGGACGCGAGCGCGGGATGGGCGTCGAGCAGTTGTTCGAGCAGCGTGGTGCCGGACCGCGGGAACCCGACGAGAAATACCGGATCGGTATGTTCATCAGCCGGTGCACGGTGGTCGGACAATTCCGGTATCTCCCGGTCGAGCAGCCCCAGCAGGCTGTCCTGGCGCAACATTTCGGGATGGGTGTCGGACACCAGCGCCCGCTTCGCGCGATGGGCCAGCTCGAGGCTAGCCATGCTGGCCGACACGTCGCCGAGTGATGCCTGAGCCTGGGCCAGATCAAAGGCCAACGCCGCCACCTGTGCCGGGTCGGCGGGTGGTTTGGCCAACAACAGGTTCAGGAAATCGGCGGCAGTGGCCGAGTCGCCACTGCGTTGGGCGAGTCGGGCCTGAAGCTGCCAGATTTTCTGCTGCAGTCGCTCATTGAGCGTGATCGCCGGCAAAGCCTCGGCGAGTTTCCCTGCTTCCTCCAGACGGTTCGTGCGCTCGAGCGTGAGTCCGAGCCCGATCTGCGCATCGGTCGAATCCGACTGCTGGGCCAGAACATGGCGGAACATCTGTTCGGCGTCGGCATAAAGCCCCGTCTGCAACAGCACATGCGCGGCTTCGGCTATTTGTCCGGGTGATCCGGGCAAACGTTTGATGAGTTCGATTTCGGCATTGGCGTCGGGCCAACGATCAAGGCTGAGCAGGATCCGCGCGCGCAACAGACGCAGGTCGGTGTTCAGTCCCTGTTGGCGGATGGCAATGTCGATGGCCTGAAGCGCTTCCGGCAGACGGCGATGGGCAATCAACGCCCGCGCATAGGCAAAGTGGCTGCCCGGATCGTCGGCACCCAGTTTGAAGGCCTGCTGCATGGGGATGAGTGCATCGGCATCGAGCCCCAGTTCACACATGCAGTTGGCCAGGTTGCTCCAGTTCGCCGGTTCGTCCGGCGCATGGACGCAGATCTGGTCGAGGATCGGCAAGGCATCCCGCGGGCGCCCTTGATCCAGCAACGACAAGGCCAGCACGGTGGCAGCGCCGGTGTGATTGGGCTGCGCCTTGAGCATCATCCGCGCCACACGTTCGGCCCCGGCACCGTCACCGGCCTGAAGCAGTTCGAAGGCATGTCGCAGCATGTTTCCGGAATCGTTGTCTGGATGGGCCATGGAACACTCGGCAAAGAATCATGCGACTATGTCCGCTTCTTATCCTGCTTGGCAAGCCTATGTCGGAACCCCTGCCCGCTTCCCGTGACCTCACTCGCGCGATCCAGGTCTTTGATGGCGCACTCGATGCTGCATTCTGTTCCCGCATGGTGCAGAGTTTTGATGCGCTGAAGCGGTTTCAGAAGCCGAATGGCCGCGGGATCCGCGCAGGCCTGGACGAGAGCGGCTGGACCGAACTCGATGTCGGCCCGCTGTCCGATGCCGGCTTTCGGCATCACTTGCTCGGCAACATGACCCAGCATCTGGCGCGGTACAACGAAGCGCTCGGACTGAGTATTCCGCTACCGGCCACCGACAAGATCAGCGAGTTGATCGTCAAACGGTACCGACCGGGCGGCACGGAGCGCTTTCAGCCCCATTTTGATTCGCTCGGTGAAGTGTCGAACCGGTATCTCGTGTTTCTCTGGTATTTGAACGATGTCGCCGAGGGTGGCGAAACCGAGTTCGTCGATCTCGGCATCAAGGTGTCGGCTCGCGCCGGCCGATTGCTGATGTTCCCGCCCTATTGGATGTACCAGCACCAGGGCTGTGTTCCGGTGTCGAACGACAAGTTCATCCTGTCCACTTATTTCCTCTTTTGACCATGAACAACGGCACCCTGATGCTCGCCGCCGATGCGCTGATCCGCGCTCGTGCCGGCCGCTGGTTGATCCACACCACCACCAGCCGATATCCGGCATTTGTGCTGGACAACCCAAACCTGGTCACGCTGCTCGGACACTTTGTCAGGCCCTTGTCGCTGCTGACTGTGCTGGCACAGGTGCCGCCGGCCCATCGCGCCGAAGTGCAGCAGGTGCTCGAACACCTTCAGACCATAGGTGTACTGGTGCCCGCCGACAGCCCTGCAGCGGCGGATCCGGCGATCGACTGGTCGGCGCAGCGGGCGAATGTGCACCTGCGCCATCTCGCACGGTCGGTGTACGACCTCGGTGGGGATGTCGCGTGCCTCGCCACTTTTGCCGAGACTGAACTTCGCGAGCGAACCGGTGCCGGCCTCGAACGCCGTTTGCTGGCAATGATCGCAGCGGTGGACGGCCTCAAGTCTGAACTGGCCGGACTTCGGGATGCGTTCGTGGGGCCGCAACTGGCGGCACTGGGCTTGCACCCGCACAGCCGCGATCTGAACCTGCATCTGGGCGCCGGTCCGACGCGGATCGACGGGTTCGTCAACATCGACATCCAGGGCGCACCGCTGAACCTCAACCTCGCCTGGGGTCTGCCGTTTTCCGATGGTTCGGTGCAACGGATCTACGTGTCGCACATGCTCGAGCATCTGTTTTATCCGCATGACGTGGGGACATTCCTGCGCGAGATGCGACGGGTATTGGCACCGGGTGGACGGCTCCGGCTCGCGGTACCCGACATTGCTGCCTGTATCGAAGCCTATCGAACGGGCGATCGGCGCTTTTTCGAATCACGCCATGAGACCTGGGACTGGTGGCCGAAAGACCTCACGCCGCTGGAGAGTTTTCTGGCGTATGCAGGGGCCGGTGCCGAACCGGGACACCTGCTGGAGTCGCACAAGTTCGGCTACGACTTCGAGACACTCGCCAAGGCATTACGCGCGGCCGGATTCGACACCGTGCTCGAGTCGCGATTCATGCAGAGTGAGGATCCACTGCTTCAGGTCGATTCAGCCAGTGCCGTGGCCAGTGCTCGCCATGGCGAGCACTACTACGCACTGTTTGTCGAAGCCGTGCGCAACCCATGAGTCTTGCGGCGCTCATCGAGCGGGCGCGCAGCGCCGCGCGGTCAGGGCAACTGGCTGAAGCGATCACGCTTTTTCGCGAAGCAGCAACCCTGTCGCCGTCCGACGGCAACCTGCAGCGGAACCTTGGTGTGTTGCTGCTCGGCCACGGCGCAGTGGATGAAGCGGTTGCCGCACTCACGCGCGCGACCGAACTGGAACCCGAACTTCCCGCGATCCGCCTGCAACTGGCGCGCGCGCTGGAAGTGCGCGGTGACGCCGAAGGCGCGATCCGGCATTACTTCCGCGCTCTGGTGAAAGCCCAGCTTCGGGAGCAGTGGCTGGATGAGGCGAGTACGCCCAAGGCCCTGTGGCCCCTGGTGCAGCATGCCTCGTCCGTCGCGGCTCGTGGGCGGACGCAGATCCTGATGGACCTTCTGACGCCACAACAGGCGCGTTTCGGCCGCGACGCCCTGCGGCGTGTCGCTTCGGCGCTTCAAGGATATCTCGGCGTGTCGCCTGCGCTGCCGTCGAGCCCGGAGCAGCGTCCGCGCTTTCTGTATTTTCCGGGTCTGCGTGAACAGCGTTATTACCCGCGCGACGAGTTCTCGTGGGTTCAAGGGCTCGAAGCCCAGACCGATGCCATTGCCATGGAGGCCGAACACCAATGGCGGCTCGGCCAAGGCTTGCAACCGTTCCTGGAGTTTGCCCGTCCGGAAGAGGCCAGTGCGTATCTCGGCACCGCCCAAGGTGCGGCCTGGAACGCCTTGTTCTTTTACCGCGGTGGCGCGCGGTTCAAGCCGAACCATGATGCCTGTCCCATCACCAGTGGGGCGCTCGCTGCAGCTGATCTGGTGCACATCGGCGGGCACGCGCCGGAAGTCTGTTTTTCGGTCCTCGCACCGGGGACCCACATCCTGCCGCATACCGGCGTGACGAACATCCGGCTTGTCGTGCACTTGCCGCTGCGGATCCCCGAACAATGTGCGCTGAACGTGTCAGGCCAGGAACATGTCTGGCGCCGTGGTGAGGTGTTGGTGTTCGATGACACATTCGAACATGAAGCGTGGAATCGCAGTGCCGACACCCGCATCATTCTGCTGATGGATACCTGGCATCCCGACCTCACGCCCGAAGAGCGCCTGTCGATCACCGAAATCATCGAAGGTATTGGTGCCTTCCATCGAGGGTAGTGAAGGAAGGCCGGTGTCCAACTGACGCGAGTGTCGGTTACCGCCGCTCGAAATAGGTGGACACCACATGGCGCGCTTCGGCGAAGAACAACCAGCGCTCGAGGAAGATTCCCGCATAGGCGCACACTGCTGCCAGCGCAAATCCGATCCGGATGCCGCCGCCCTGATTGCTGGCCAGTTCGAGTAATCCTCCGGCGAACGCAGCACCCAGCAATAACGCGGTGAAGAACATCGCATCGGCATGTTTGCGCGCGAACCGGAACACCATTTCGCGCGTGATGAAGCTGGCTTCGGTGTGCGCACCTTCAAACACTCGGGCTTCCCCGGCACCGGGTAGACCGATCGCTGCGGCAAGGCTTGGCGTTGCATCGAGGTCACGCCAATGCCGGCGTTGCCAGTAGCGCAGCGCAAAGGCGATCAGCAGCGCCGCTTGCGCGGTCGTGGACGGCATGTTCAGTGCCAGATCCGGCGCGGCCCAGTTCAACACCGGCAGCAACAGGACAGCACCGCTGGCCAGTGCAAACAGCGCATACAGCGGCAACACACGCCAGTCCCGCCATTGCGGCACGGTCTTGAGGCTTGCGTAGATCATGGCGGTACACAACACCGTGACCAGTGCCGAAACACTCAACAGCGGGCCAAGCCAGGAGAGCCAGGTGATCGGCGCGTAACCCAGCAGCACGGCCAGCACACCCAACGCGGGAACAAAACACCACACCGCCGCTATGCCCTCGCGCGACAACCAGGAAGTCCGCCACTGCGACAGCGCACGCCAGGCCCGTTCGGGGTGGCCGAGGTGAGCGAGCGAGGCGAGCAGGCCGGCACTGACCAACACGAGCGCCAACACCATGGCGACCCAACCGAATTGCGGGGGCAAAGGCGGTTGCCGGTGGAAGGGCAGCAGAATGCCGAGCCATATCATCAGGCCGTAGCCTGCGCCGGATAAGGTCGTGAAGGCAATGACGGACAGGGCAGGATTCATCGACTCAGCACTCGGTCAAGCCAGCGCAACACACTCGGAAGTTCCTGCGCGTCGATGGCTTCGGAATTTTTGGGGGCGGACGCGGCGCCGTCGCGCCTGGGTCGCGGTGGCAGATACCGGTTGGTCGGTGCGTACCCGAGTTCCGGCAACAGCGCCTGACCCTCCCGCTCTCGACTGCGTTGTGACACGGCGGAATCGGGATCGGCAAAATCCCCGAACATTCGCGCGCCGGTCGGGCAGGCGAGTACACACGCAGGCTGTTGGTCTTCCTTCGCCAGCGTGGTGTTGTAGATGCGATCGACACAGAGGGTGCATTTTTTCATGACGCCCTGAACTTCGTCGTATTCACGGGCGCCATAGGGGCATGCCCAGGAGCAGAGCTTGCAGCCGATGCACTTGTCGTAGTCGACCAGGACGATGCCATCTTCGGCGCGTTTGTAGCTGGCACCGGTCGGACAGACCGTCACGCAGGCGGCATGTTCGCAATGCAGGCAGGAACGGGGAAAGTGCAGGCTGAGTCCGAGCCGGCCAGCCGGACCGGAAAGCGGGATCGCCTTGTCACCACACGCCCGGGCCGGTTCCGGTGATTCTGCCGGGGTGGCCGGATCGACGGTGTACGAATGCACGCGGTTGAACCAGACACCAACCGGTTTGGCACCCATGGGGTCCTCGTCGGACAACGGGCCGAATTGGCCGCCATCGTTCCATTCCTTGCAGACCACGGCGCAGGCATGGCAGCCAACGCAGATGTCGAGATCGATCAGGAGACCGAGTTTTTTTGTCGTGTGGGTCGGCAGGGCTGTCATGGCGTGGGCTCCGAGCTCTGCAACCAGAAGGTGACGGGGCCGTCGTTGATGAGGTGGACTTGCATGTTGGCGGCAAATCGACCGGTGGCAACCGGGTCGTGGCTTGCCCGCGCCATCTCGACGAGGCGGTCGAACTGTATCCGTGCGAATGCGGGTTCGGCCGCGCGCGAAAAGCTCGGCCGGAGGCCCTTGCGTGTATCGGCGGCGAGCGTGAATTGGGAAACCAGCAGCAGTCCACCACCGATGTCGCGCACTGAACGATTCATCTTGCCGCCGTCATCTTCGAAAATCCGATAGGCCAACAATCGTTCGAGCATGCGTGACAACACCTGCTCGGTGTCACCGGGTTCTATCGCGACCAAGGCCAGAACGCCGCGGTCAATGGCACCGACCACTTCGTCGTCCACTTCGACGCGCGCACTGCGCACCCGTTGAATCAGGGCAATCACGAACTTTCCTTTGCGGTCACTATCACGCATGATCGCATTGCCCATGTCCGCCTCGTCAAGCTCGAATCCATCGGCCCGGATCGCCATGAAGGTCCGACTCGCCCGCCTGTTGCTGAAGTTGGCCAGCCTGTTGCCCCTTTGGCTGCTGCAAGCCGTGGGGGGTGGCGTCGGTCGGCTGGTCGGCCTGTTGAATACCCGCGAGGCTCGCGTCACGCGCCGCAACGCGGAGCTGGTGGCAGCCGCGCTGGGGCCATTTGATCCCGAAACGTTCGTGCGCACCGTGATGGCCGAGACCGGCAAGAACCTCGCCGAGTTGGCGCTGGTCTGGGGTGCCAGACCGGAGCGGGCGCTGTCCCGGATCGTCGAAGTGCGCGGGCGCGAGCATTTTGAGTCGGCGCGTGCACAGGGCCGCGGACTGATCCTTGCGGCACCCCATCTCGGATGTTGGGAACTGCTGAATCTGTGGCTGTGCAGCCAAGGCCCCACGGCCATCCTGTATCGCCAGCCGCAGCATCCCGAGTGGGAGCCCTTGCTCACCGGGGCACGCGGACAGTTGGGCGCCGCGCAGATCCGTGCCGATTCCGGTGGTGTGCGCGAACTGCTGCGAGTGCTGAAAGCCGGGCTGTGCGTCGGGATTCTGCCGGACCAGCGCGCGAAAGGCGGCGAAGGGGTGGTCGCGCCGTTTTTTGGACACCCGGTGCGCAGCATGACCCTGCTCTCGCGTGTGGCGGCACGCACCGGCGTTCCGGTGGTCTTTGGCTGTTGCGAGCGACTTCCGAACGGTCAGGGTTATCGCCTGCATTTCCTGCCAGCGGAGGCCGAGATCGCCAGCGCCGACCATGCGGTGGCAGTCGGCGCGCTGCACCGCGGCCTGGAGGCGTGTGTGCGGCTGGCACCCATGCAGTACCAATGGACCTACAAACGCTTCTCGATGCAGCCCGAAGACCCGGATTGCCAAGTCTACGCGGGCATGCGCTGAGCGCAGAGGCTGAAGCCGGTACACTGGGCGACCCTTCTTTCTGCAGTGGTCCGCCATGAGCCTTCAATTGATTCCCACCGATTTGCCCGCCACCAGTATCGACGTGGATACCTTGGTGATCGGCCTTCATCTGCAAGAGCTCTCGGCGAGTGCTCGTGCGGTGGATCTGGCCAGTGGCGGCCTGATCACGGCGCTGCTGGAATCGGGCGACCTGAGCGCCAAACTCTATAGTCTGGGCCGCCTGTTTCAGGTCCCCGGTGTCCGCGCCCGACGGGTGGTCACGGTGGGTCTCGGCAAAGCCGGTGAGCTCGACATGGGCAAGTTCCTGAAGGTGGTCGGCGACACGGCGAGATCCATTCGCTCCGGCCCGGGTACCCGCGTCGCCAGTTACCTCAACGAGGCGCAGGTGCCCAATCGCAGTGCTGCGTTCCTGAGTCGACAGCAAGCCGTTGCGGTGTTGCAGGCGAACTATCGCTACGAGGCAACCGTGAAGCGCAAACCCGGCGGGCCCGGTTTGTCCGAGTGGCAAATGGCCGGTGCCGACAGCACTGATGTGGCCATCGGCGTGGCCCTCGGCCAAGGGCAATTGCGCGCCCGCGAACTGGGCAACCTGCCACCGAACATCTGCACGCCGGCCTATCTTGCCAAAACCGCGAAGGAACTCGAACAGCAGTTCGCCAGCCTTGCGGTCGAAGTGCTTGACCAGGATCAGATGCGGGCGCTCAACATGGGCGCACTGCTGGGCGTGGGGCAGGGCAGTGCGAATCCGCCCTACCTGATCATCATGCGCCATCAGGGTGGCGGCGACGCGAAACCCTTCGTGCTGGTCGGCAAGGGCATCACGTTCGATACCGGCGGCATTTCGATCAAACCCGGCGCGGGCATGGACGAAATGAAGTACGACATGTGCGGCGCCGCATCGGTGTTCGGCACGATGGAGGCCGTGGCGCGCCTGAACTTGCCGATCAACGTGATCGGCATCGTGCCTGCCGTCGAGAACATGCCGGATGGCAACAGTTATCGTCCGGGGGACGTGCTCACATCGATGTCGGGGCTGACGATCGAAGTGCTCAACACCGACGCCGAAGGTCGGTTGATCCTGTGTGATGCACTCACCTATGCGAAGCGCTTCGAACCGCAGGCGCTGGTCGACATTGCCACGTTGACCGGCGCGTGTGTGGTGGCCCTCGGCAAACACGCTCATGGACTCATGGGCAAACACGACGACCTCGTCGAGGAGTTGGCTGCGGCCGGTGTGCAGGTCCATGATCGCGCCTGGCGTTTGCCGCTGTGGGACGACTACCAACCGCAATTGGATTCAGGCTTCGCCGACATGGCGAACATCGGCGGCAAGAACGCCGGAGCCATCACTGCCGGGTGTTTCCTTGCGCGCTACACCGAAGGTCAGCGCTGGGCGCATCTCGATATTGCCGGCACGGCTTGGGATGAAGGCCGGAAGGGCAGCGCAACCGGTCGGCCGGTGCCGCTCCTGACCGAATGGCTGTTGCGGCAGGCAGGTCAAGGCTGATGGCCAAGGTCGACTTCTATTTGATCGACAAGCCCCGCTTTCGCGAGCAGCCGCTGCTGCTGGTGTGTGAGCTGTGCAAGAAAGCATTTGCGGCGCAGTTGCCCACGTTGGTGTATTGCGCCAGCCAGGAACAGGCTGAAGAACTGGACGCGCTGCTCTGGGAGTTCGAGGAAGACAGTTTCCTGCCGCATCAGATCTGCGGTGAACCCGACGACGATGTCACGGCCATTGTGCTGGTTCCGCCAGGTCTGGAGTCGCCGATGCGCCATCTGGTGATCAACCTGCGCGACGAAGTGGTGCCGCGTACGGCAGAGATGATCAAGGAAGTGGTGGCCGCCGATCCGGATCAGCGTGAAGGCTCGAGAAATCGCTGGCGCGCGTACCAGCAACGTGGCGACATGCCGCGCAAGCTCGACATGTAAGTCAAGAATATGACCGAAACTGGCAAGTGCCCAAAGGGTGCCAAAGTGTGACTTCAGTCACAATTTGACGGGTGTTATGCCATTGAGAATGTGACAGCGGGTGAATTCGAACGCTTGTTAGAACACTCGCTCTAAGGCCATTCACTATCGGTAAAGGCGGCACCCCCGCCCGGAGAAAACACATGTACAGCGTATCCCTTGTCAGTCTGATCTTGGCCACAGGCGCCTTGTCGGCGTCCGCCACCGAAGTCAGCATCAAGAACCGAGACACGGATGGTCTGGTCGCGGCGATCCATGCCGCCAACATGAGCAACAGCGAGACCACGATTCATTTGGCCCAGGACGGCCTGTATCCCCTCGTGGAAACAGCCGACGAAGAAGCCAAGTCCGCCCTGCCGGTGGTTCAGGGTCGCGTGACCATCATCGGTCATGGCGCCGAGATCCGAGTTTATTCCCTCGATGCGTTCAGACTGATGTCGATCGGCAAGAATGCCGAGGTGAAGCTGGTCGACCTGACCTTGGCGGAAGCCGGTGAGGGCGCGATCCAGAATCGCGGCAGTTTGCACCTGAAAGGCGTGTCGATCATCGACAACCTGTCTGGTGAAGGCTTTGCGATCGTCGAGAACTACGGCACCCTGCGTGCTGTCGACAGCGAAATCAGCTTCAACCAGCTCGCCGCAAGCGAGCGCGATGCCGGCACACTGGTCAACTATGGCGATCTGGAACTGGTGCGGACGGCCATCGAGTCGAACTTCATCAGCCGTCGGTACGACAGCCTGGTGGCAGCTTCGGCCGTGTTGAACTTCGGCCAGGTCCGCCTGAACGGTGTTCGCATCCGGGAAAACATCGCCCAGCATGAGGAAGAGGCGAAGAGCCTTGGCACGATCGTCAACCTGGGTAATGGTGCGGTCAGTGCCGAGCAGGTGGAACTGGAAGGCAACGATCCGCCGGAAAGCGGTCTCGCGCTCTGAATGAGTGGAAGTGTTTCTGAAGGCCCGCTTCGGCGGGCCTTTTCTTTTCAGAATGTTTTAGGCAGCCCGTTCCGGGCACCCATAAACCCAGCCATCCGCATCGGCGACGCATTCATCTGGCGCGAATTCGGCCGGCATTCAGAATCTCGGTGAATCCCGCTAGCATCGCGAGATGGCACACGAACCGCTTCATATCCTGATTGTTGACGACGACGAGCGTCTGCGCGTCCTGCTGACCCGTTATCTCAACGAGCAGGGCTTCATTGTCGAAGGCGCGGCAACACTCGCCGACGCCGAAGCTGCCATCCAGTTGGCCCGTTTCGACCTGATCGTCCTGGACTTGATGCTGCCCGACGGGGACGGCCTGGATTTCTGTCGCAAGTTGCGCTCTCGCGGCGTGACGGTGCCGGTGATCATGCTGACGGCACGCGGGGACGACGTCGACCGCATTGTCGGTCTCGAGATCGGCGCCGACGACTATCTGGCCAAACCGTACAACCCGCGCGAATTGCTGGCTCGTATTCGCGCCGTATTGCGCCGTCGTGCGCCGCTCGAGGCAACAACCGAATCGAAAGGTGTGCAGAAGTTCGGTCCCTTTACGCTGGACCGCGATCGCCGCTTGCTGCTGCGCGATGGCGAAGTGGTCAGGCTGACCACCGGTGAATTCGTCATGCTGTCGGTGCTCGCCGAACATCCCAGGCAGGCCATGCCACGCGAACGGTTGATGGGCATCGTGCGTGGTGAGGGCGAAGAAGCCACGCTGCGCTCCATTGACGTGACCATCTCCCGCCTCCGTCGGATCATCGAGCCCGATCCGCGGAACCCACGCTTGATCCAGACGGTTTGGGGGCAAGGTTACGTGTTCGTTCCAGACGGACTGGATTGATCGTGTCGCGCCTCGAGCGACCGGTCGACGCCCGCTCTGGGTGGAACTGACGTGTTTCGTCGGCTGTTCGCTCGGATCCTGTTCTGGCTCAGCATTCTGTTGTTGGCAACGTTGGTGGCGGGTGGGTTGCTCGCCAATCGACCTGACTCATCGCAAGCCTTTGATGGTGCAGCCGCCGACCGCCTGATCCACCAGGCCGTGACGGCCGGCGGACTGGCACAGATGGATCCTCAACGGCGGTCGCCGGCATGGGCTCGATGGGAGTCGCTGGAGCTGGCGTTCTCAGATCTGGCGCCAGCGGTGGACATGGCACCCAATGATCCACTGGCTTTGCGAGTCAAGGCCGAACTTGACAAGGCACTCAACAATCCGTTTCTGATCCGCCTGGAACGTCGCGAAAAGCTGCGCGTCTGGCTGGCCGTCGGTGTGGAGCCCAACGTCTGGGTTGGGCAAAACTTGATCATCGAGCCGCCCGCGGAAGGTCGTTTCGAAGGGCGTCTGATCGGCTTCGGCATCATCCTGCTGATCGTGGTGGGTGCGTATTTGGTTGCCCGCGAACTGGCGGCACCCATTGAACGTTTGGCGCGTCAGGCCGAAAACCTGGTCCGTGGCCGTGCCGATCCGGATCTGCTGAGAGGCGCCCCATCGGAAATCCGCGAACTCGCGACGTCCCTGATGCAGGCCGGTGCTTCACGTACCAACGCCCTGCGTGAGCGCGAGTTGATTCTGGCCGGACTATCACACGACCTGCGCACGCCATTGTCGCGGATCCGTTTGGCCCTGGAACTTGGCGATGCCCACACCGATGAAGGCCGAGGAGCAATGGCCGCCGACATCGAGGAAATCGACGCGATCGTCAGGCAATTCATTGACTATGTGCGTTCCGGACGCGAAGAGTCCCCGAAGGAAATCGAACTGGCGCCGCTGGTGCAGGACGTCGTGCAAGCGAACGGCGGCAACATGAAGAACTGGACGATCAAGATCAATGCCACGCCGCGAATCACGGTCACGCCCCTGGCCTTGCAGCGCGCGCTCGCCAATCTGATCGTCAACGCTCGGCGACACGCCGCACCGCCCTACACCGCAACGCTGGTGTCGCCGGACGCCGACCATGTGGCCATCACGATCACCGATGAAGGCACCGGCATTCCGCTGGAGCTGCACCGACGAATTGGTGAGCCCTTCCTGACTCGCGAAAGCCGCACGCGCACGGGCAGCGGCCTGGGCCTGGCGATCGTGAGTCGCATCATCCGCCGGCATGGCGGTCGTCTCGAACTGCTGGCGCGCCAACCTCGCGGCACGATGGCGCGGATCATTCTGCCCCTCAAAGCCGGAGCGCTGAAGCTCGACGAGGTCTGACTCGGCTCAAGACAAAGTGCTGCAGGAGCCTTCAGGCGCGGCAGCATCGGTTTGGTGCCGTTCCGAACTTCAGGTCTGTCGATTGATCTGCGCCAGCAGTTCCCGGCCCGACCAAGATGCCGTACGGCCCGGCGTCCGATAGCGGTAACTGCACATGAAACAATCCCCGGTGAGCGTGCGCTTCACGTCTTTCTCCAGCGTGATGCGCAGGAAGTGGGCGCCACAAGCCGTGCAGCGATCGAGCGCCAGATGTCCAAGCTCATATTGCTGGATGGCGTAGAAATAGAGGTCGGCACTGACACCGTGTGATGGCGCCCGCGCCTCGAGGGTTCGCCACGCACGCACGAACGGCCGCGCATCGAGAAAGGGTTGTACGCGCTCGCGCGCTTGCAGATAAGTGTGCAGGAAGACCGAACAGTGCAAACGCAACGAGGCATCGTCCTGAAGTCGCTCGATGGATCCCGGTTGCCGACCCGAGCGGCGAATGCCGACATCCCGGTCGATCATCAATTTGACGGTATGGGCGGGCAGGGCCGTCAAGGCCACGACGGCACTCGCACGAAGTCCGGACTGCACCAGTTCTTCGGCCTGCGCCAACACATCGTGATCACCCGCTTTGGTACTCGCCCGCGTGATGTTCTTGCTCATGCGTTCGCGCAAGTTCATGTCTCAAGCTCCTCGGCGACTGAACAAGCCGTACTCGCACACAGCAACAGAGTGCGATCTCATCGGTCACTCGCTTCGGCCTCGATCAGCATGGCGGCCACTTCGATACTCTGCACATCGAGCACCCGGAACTCGGGCCGCAAGTCCAGAACCAAGGTGTCGATACGATCGATCGACGTCTCGACCAACTGACGAAGCAACGCTCTCTGGACGTGGAACTGGATGCTGGTCAGGACCAGGTCCTGTTCGGCCTGTGCGCGCATGCAATGCCAATAGTGCAAGTTGAACTCGTGCTCTCCGGTCCGAAGGTCGCGTTGACCAATGGCGGGCGGCTGATGGCCCGGATCGGACAGAAACGCGACCAGGGAGGTTCGGTCGGCCGGGACGAACTGCGCAACGGGCATTGCCGAGAGCAGGCGGATCGAGGCATTCGGCAATCGCGCGACACGATGCAACAGGCGTTTCGACACACCGAATTGTTGCGCGGCAAGTCGCACGTCCAGCCTTGCAGCATCACGCAAGAGTGACCAGCCGCGCCGGTTCAGCCCATGCACATCCAGAATCCATCGTCTGCTGGTCTTCAATCCATTACCCCGGCCCATTCGTGTTCCATGTTTCCGGACAGGCCGGAGACACCCCAAGTTGTTTCGCGTCGGTCTGCAACCGGCGCTTTCGAGATGATACTGGGCAGCCGGTGCCGAAATCGACCTGCAGGGTCCTGCGGGTTGATCCAATGCGCGCCATCGCACCGACGCCGATAACAGGGTTGGTCACCCTGCAGCCATGGAAGTTCGGCCTTTGGCCGCATCCCGCGAACCGCGACTTCCGAGAGATGTTGATGGCCATTGTGCGCCAGTTGCCCGTGGAGCCGCCGACCGTGTCGTTGCCTGATGCAGGCACTGTCGCGCCTTGGCCGAAGCCGGAAGCGGCCAAAGGTGACGATGACCTGATGAGCACGGAATGTGTCATCCCGGGTGAGCGTGGCCGATCGGGCACCGAGGTCATCGACGACATCCCGGATGAACCTCCAGTGCCACTTTTTGCCCATCAAGACTTGGCGGCGGTACTGGCTCGGGTCTCGGAACATTACCCGTATCTGACGTATTTGACGGCCGACTAGGCGCTGCCTGGAGGAAACGCGACGCACTGGCTCCAGCCGGTGTCGGCGCCGGCATCAGTTCTGCAAGCAATCAAGCCTGCCCGCTCGATTCTCGACGTATGTCGCCAATCGGCAGCGGTCAAGCCTTTCCCGAAAAGGAGTACCACCATGAATTCCCATCTCCGCAAACTTGCCCTTGTCTCCGCCATCTCACTCGCGATGGCGTTTGGAACCGCTTCCGCGGCTCCGACCGAGGCTTCGCAGGAAGTCCTTGAAGCACGTCAGGAGGCCCAGATCTGGACCACCTACATGCTCAGTCCCTATCTGCGCGCGAACGACATCAACGTCACGGTCAACGACGGCAAAGCCACGCTGACTGGCGTCGTGGAAGAAGAGGTCAATCGCGATCTCGCCAAACAGATTGCACTCGGTGTCACCGGCATCAAGTCGGTCGACAACCAGATTGTGATCAAGGAAGACTTCGTCCGTCCGGGCCGTACACCGACCCGTTCGTATGCCGATGTCGTGGACGACGCCAACGTGACGACGGCAGTCAAGTCGAAACTGTCCTGGAATGCCAAGACCCACGGCATGGATGCACAAGTGTCCACGATGTGGGGCAAGGTGACGCTGACCGGCGCCGCCGAAACGAAAGAGCTCAAGGCAATGGCTGAGCGTCTCGCACTCAATACGCGCGGCGTCCTCGCGGTCGACAACCAGTTGCGCGTAGATGGCAAGCCGATGTCGACGATCGCTCCTGCTCTCGCCGCCACCGGCAACAATCTGGCCGATGCTTGGATCACGACCAAGATCACGTCGACCTTCATCTACTCGGACAACGTCGACAGCGCCGACATCGAGGTCAGCACGACGAATGGTGTCGTCACGCTGAAAGGCAAGGTTTCGAGTGGTGCCGAACACGCCCTCGCGATCGAGCTCGCGCAGAACACCCGCGGTGTGAAGAGTGTCGTGTCGTCTGGCCTGACGCACTGACAGCGTAGTCAAGAAAAGAATCTGCCAGGGAAGGTTTGCCCGTGGTGCTTTCACGGGGTGATGGAACGAGGTTGTCGAAACGCAGCCTCGTCAGCACGACGGTTCATCCGCTCACTGCAAAGTTGGCATCGACGGGGTCTGGGAGGTCTCTTTTGATGCAGGCCGTTGCAGCGTTGGTCAGACCGTCAAGTCGTGCAGGCTTTGAGTTTCAAGGCCTGCCAAATGGAAAGCCCGCCAGATTCACATCTGGCGGGCTTTTTATCATCCGTATCGGCTGAATGTCTGGCCAGACGATGGTCGGTCAGCGCGAGCGCATGCCCCACCAGGCCGTCAGCAGGAACGTCCCGGCCATCAGCAGCAACGCCAGGGCCGACAAGGTTGGAATACTCCTGACCGTCACCCCCGCCAGGACCTCGAGTGTCGCTTGCGCGGGCTCCGGATTGTTGCCATTGGTCGTGACCAATCCACCCGCCGGGATCGTGTTGACATAGATCCCCGGCAACAGGGAGGTCACGTCAACACTGACCGTGCAAAACCCGGTTGCAGGAATGATCCGGCCGGCAGGTAAGGTCACCGTCGTGCCGCCTGGCAGTGCGAGCGGAACGCCCGCCCCGCCGCAAGTGGTCTGCACGTTTGGTAGCGCAGCGACAGAGACATCGGCCGGCAACGTGTCGATCAAGTCTGAAGACAAGGTGGCAGCGGTCGGCGCAGGATTGGTCAGTGTGATCGTTAGCGTCGAAGTGCCGCCGACACGAATCTGGACCGGATCGAAGGCCTTCGACACCGATGGCGATTGGCCAGCCCCTGCCAGGGTGCACGCCGTGACTCGACCGTCATCCAGAGTGACCGCGCCGGTCCTCGCGAGTAGATGACCGTTGACGCTACTGCCGGTGTTCAGCGTGATGCTGGCCAGCGCCAGAATGTTGCCGATGAAGCTGGTTCCGGTGCCTAGTGTCGCCGAACTTCCGATCTGCCAGAACACGTTGCAGTTCTGGCCAGCGTTGATGACCATCACGCTCGAAGCACTCGCCGTGGTCAGCGTACTGCCGGCCTGGAACACGAACACCGCATCCGGATTGTTCTGGGCATCCAGAGTGACGGTTCCGGTGAGGCCGATCGAGGTGGCCGAACAATAAACGCCGGGCGTCAGCGTCAAACCACCCAGATCGCCTGCGATCACGGTGTTGCAGGCTCTCCCTGCGAGGATGTCGTAGGCAGTCGTTGTATCGTTTTGGGCCGACAGCGCCACGGCGTCGGCAAAGTGAGTCGTGCCGGTCACCGTGCCTGGCGGGAAACCGGTTACGGAGCTGGCGTTTCCGGGGGAAAATCCCGAGATCACCATCAAGGATCGTCGGGCCGGTGTTGGTCACCGCCGATGCGCCGAGTACGGCGAACGACCCGGCGGTTCCGAGGTCGACGGTTTGCGCCATACACAATGGCGCCTGTGCCAGAGCGGCGACCAGCGCCAGCATGAGATGAATCGGGCGGAAGTGTTGGGTCGTGGCCTTGATTCCGTTGGTTCGAGCGGTGGTTCTGTTCATTGGTTTGTCCCAGTCCTGAGCGGTTCGCGAGCACACCAGCGGCCTTGGCGAATGCGACTGGCCGTTCCATGACGTCATGTTTGGTTCTTCACAACGGTTACCGTGAGTATCCCGATTGCGGGTGGCGCCGCTCTTTGCGGCAGCAGACATAACAACGGGTTTCCGTTCAGGCCGGGAACTGGCGCGCGTAATCCGAAGTCATCGCTGCATAACAGTCACAGGACATGGCTTCGAGCCCGATCCGGGAAAGGACTTCGATGTTGCCGCGCGTATAACGGATCAAACCGCGCCGTTGCAGGTCACCGGCAGCGAGGGTCACTGCTCCGCGCTGCACGCCCAACATATCGCCGAGGAACTGGTGTGTCAGGTGGAACTGGTCGGAATGGGCGCGGTCATGTGACATCAACAGCCAGCGCGACAGACGCGCTTCGGTTTCATGAAAATGGGTACAGGCCACGACGCGTGCTTGTTGGGCGATCTGCACCTGGATGTAGCGTTTGATCAGGCGCAACAACTTGGACTGAGGTTTGAGATGCTGGCGCAATCGCGCCGCGGAGATGCGCAGCGTGCTGCCGTGACCTTGGACCACCGCGAGCAGGGCGGATCTCGGAACACCGAGGACAAAGTTTGTCCCGAGCATTCCCTCGTCTCCGATCAGACCTACTTCCATCGGTGGATGGCCCACTACGGTCACGAACAGGGACACGAAACCATCGAGCGGAAAATAGGCAAAAGGCATCGGCGCGTTCGCCTCACAAAGGACCTGGCCGAATGTGATTCGGGTCAGATCGCAATCGTTGAGGAGGCGTTCGCGCTCGGCTCGAGGCAAGACGGCGATCAACCGGTTGTCGACCGTAGGGCGTGAGAACTCGGACATTCGGAAGTCCTTCAGCGAGTGACAGGTGCGAGATCGAAATATGCGGGCCGGCGAAAAAGGTCATGCCGGATGCGTGTCACCCTGGATGTGTTCGATCAACTGTGTTTGAGAAGCTTCACCAACCGGACCACACCGGCCAGCATCGGCAGCAGCGGCTTGTTCCGGATCAGGCGGGTCGCGAAAAACAGGCCACTCGCTCCAGCCACCAGTCCGGTTGCAAAACGTGGATCGCGGACGATCCATTGCATCGTCTTGCTGCGCGGAAACGCAGGAGGGGCGTCGGCGGGTGGATCCACCCGATGCGCAATGATCAGTCGTTGTGCTGCCATCCGCTGTCGGATCGCGGCCACTTCGACTTCGAGTTCGGCGGCGCTGAGCTTGTTCACAGCTGATGCTTCAGCAGCGCGAGATCGGCTTCCAGCTCAGCACGGGTCGCCGAGAAGGCATTGCTGCCCTGTGCCGATCGTTTTGCGAGACGTTGCCACGCCAGACCCAGCGCGATGGCATAGACGGCGATCAGACCAATGATGCTTGCTGTCCGATATGCCGTATCCCAACTGAGTGCGAGTACCAACACACCGGCAAAGATCATCATGCACAACAGGGCTGCTGCGGCCAAGACCACCGCTGCCAGCATGTCCGCCAGACGGCGTTTCTCGATAGTCCATTCGAGCTCTGCGAGGCGACCGTGCAAACCGGCCTGATTCAGCAAGTCACCACCCGCCGATCGGAGCAGATGGATGATCCTCAGGATACGGACCGTGCTCGAGTGAATGTCGGCACCGATCGATCCGTCCGCTCGATGACGTAGTTCGGGCGTACTGCTCATGGACTGACTCCCGCTTGGAGGACTGTTGTAATGGGAACTCGATACTCGAGGTTTGCCATATCAACGATCGGGCACAGGGGTTTGACTTCTGTGCCGGATCGCCGCATTCAGATCAGCGTCGAGCAAGAATAACGCCGAGCAGCAGGCCTACGGTGGCGCCGATACCAATGGCCTTCCACGGTTGCTCATGCACGTATTCGTTGGTGGCCGTTGCGGTCTTGCGTGCACGTTTGGCCATGTCGCCACCCATCGCCTGCAGCGACTCTTTGGCGGTGTCGAGACGCTCGGACAGCTTTTCGCGGACGAGACTGAGTTCGTCGCCGGTCAGTGATGCGGTTTGCATGACAAGTTCCTCGATGTCGGTGATCAAATCCTTGAATTCGTTCTTGAGGCCCGAGCCGCCGGCGCGGATCGATTTTTCCGCGGAAGCGTGTCGGGCTCCGTTGGCTGCTTCGGATTGCATGGGATTGGTGTACATGGTGAGTGTCCTTCTGGCAGTCCGGCCGATTCGTCGCGTGCGCCGACGGGATCGCCGGCGTGACGGGGAGGACTGAAGGCTGACCATACGGACATCGGGATGGCCGGTCTGTACGCCATCGAACACTAGGACACGATTCCAGGCTCAAAGGGAACGGCGGTAGCCATGTGCCTCGGTGCCACACCGCACGGACGCCGGACGATCACGTGATTAGTGTCCATGGTCTTGTCTGAAGCAGATGGCCGGCAATTGCGCTCGCTGCGGCTTTAGTGGAGTGATCACCATGAAACACCCAAATGACCCGATTCAGAAAGACAACGCGCCGACGCCGATCAAACCCGCCATTGAGGTGAAGCCAGCACCGGCTGTCTCACCACCAGGTGATGTTGAACCGACCAAACCAGGTCCCATCGTCGCAGGCCCTTCAGTGACCCCACCGCCTTCTTCGGGCAGCATCCCGGGCGAGTCGCGCGCGATCTGATGCCTCACAGCCGTCAGTCGCCGACTCGCCGAATGAAACCCGGCAGGAAGTGACGCGGTAGAAAAGGACTTGCCGGATCGCTTCATGGATCCGGCAAGTTATGTTTCAAGCACTCGAATGGATCAGGTGCAGTCGTACTTCTTGCTCATGACTGAGCGTTTGAGTGTGCCCGGGGGCGACGCAGCGAGAGGCTCGGCAACAGTCGGTCGGTTTCGCGTTTCACGACCTGGTAACACTCGCAGCTCAAGGTTTCCAGCTGCTTTCGATCGATGACCGTGATATGTCCGCGGTTGTATTCGATGACACCCTTTCGTTGCAGTTTTCCAGCTGCATCCGTCACACCTTCGCGACGCACACCCAGCATGTTTGCAATGAGTTCCTGGGTCATCACCAATTTGTTGCCCGACAGACGATCAAGCGACAACAACAACCAACGGCACAACTGCTGATCGATGGAGTGATGCCGATTACACACGGCAGTCTGGGCCATCTGCGTGATCAAGGCCTGCGTATAGCGGAGGAACAGCGTCAACATTTCACCATGACGATTGAACTCCTCGACGACCCGATGACCGGGCGTTCGATACGCCATGCCGGCACTTTGTACGACGGCTCGACTGGGTGTGCTCTCGCCACCCATGAACAATGCGACGCCCACCAGTCCTTCGTTACCGACGACTGCAATTTCGGCGGACGCGCCACTTTCCATGACGTACAACATGGACACAATCGAGTCGATCGGGAAGTACACGTGGCGCAGGGCATGCCCGGATTCGTACAGAACATGCCCGAGAGGCAGATCAACCAGTTCCAGATGAGGGAACAACCGCCCTTGAACTTCCGGCGGCAAGACTTCCAGCAAGTGGTTTTCTTTGGGACTGTGGATCTTTGACATGGGAGCGGCCTCCGCGTTCCGCTGACGCAGCGCCAAGCGCCACGTCAAACAGGGTATCGATTCGCCCATGTTTTTTATGTACGGTGGGACACATACTCTGTTTCGGGCGAACATAACAGGCTGTCCAACAACAGCCTGTTACATCGTTTCGTGGTTCGTGTTTCCGTGAATCAACGACACAAGTGATTGATTCACGCAGGCTTGTCTCGAAAGAGCGGCGTCAGATCCTGCCCATCAACAACAGGATCACGACGATCAACAACACCAGGCCCAATCCACCGCTGGGTCCATAACCCCATGAACGGCTGTGGTTCCAGTTCGGCAGAGAACCGACGAGGACGAGGACAAGAACAATCAGAAGGATCAGTCCAATGGACATGGTGTATCTCCGGGAGCGGTGTGGTTCGGGTCGCAGGACGACACGGTCATCGTCCTGCGACAAAGGGTTGGAAACGTTTCGTGCGAATCAGGCAAGCGGCGATGCTGACGAGGCATTGTCACGAGGCGCATCCTTGCGCGGGTTCTTGCCCTTCGAGTCCTTCTTGTCGTCGTCCTCGTCTTCCTCGCCCTCCGCGCGGTCACGGTCCGACCGCGGCTCCTTGCCCCTGGGCGTTTGATCACGTTCCGGCTTGATCGGGCGTTGTTCCGACTGCCGCTGCGCTTCTGCTTCGCGCGCTTGCTGTTCGGCCTGCCGGGCTTGTTCGGCGTCGCGGTTCTGCTGCTCAATCAATCGGGCCTGTTCGGCCTGACGATTCTGCTGTTCGGCCTGACGATTCTGCTGCTCGACCTGCCGGGCTTGTTCGGCCTGCATGTTCTGCTGCTCGACCTGCCGTGCCTGTTCGGCCTGACGATTCTGCTGCTCGACCTGGCGCGACTGCTCCGCCTGACGATTCTGCTGCTCGGCCTGGCGAGCTTGTTCCGATTGGCGTTGCTGTTCTTGCTGATCAGTCTGACGCTGCCGTTCCTGCTGCTCTGCCTGGATACGCTGCGAGTCGACGCCCGGATTGTTCGGGTTGACCTGCGGATTCGGGCGCTGCGGATCACCCAACGATCGACGCTCCGGCACCGGTTTGTCGGACTCGCGCATGTCGGTCCGCATGGCAGGTGAATCCAGAAGCACGCGAACGTTGCGGTTCTCATCGCTGGCGCTGTGGTTCGTATTGCCACGCGGCGTGGGCTCCGGCACTAACCCCGGGTTTCTCTGCAGTTGCTGAGAGCGGTCCTGGAAGGACTGTTGTTCGGCGGGCGGGGCAGTACGGACCATGACGCTGCGATCGAAGACCTGCCGTTCGGGTCGCACGCGCGCCGCACTGTCGGCCCCGAGCACACTGCGCTGACTGGGCGCGATCGCCGCCATTCGTGTCAAGGAACCCGTGGACAAGGCGCGTTGGTCAAGTGCCAGCATCGCACCGCGCACCGGACGCGCATTCACGAACACCTCGCTCGGCACTGCGGTCAGCGCACCTTGCACGGTCCGATTGGCATACACCTGATTGGTCTGGAATTGCCCACTGGCGTAGTTGTTGTAGGTGTTGTTGATGATCGTCGTGTTGATCGTCGTGTTGTTGACGTTCACGCGTGTGAAGTAATCCCGGCTCGCCCGATAGGACGGGTAGTAAGGTTCACGCGGACCCAGCGGGAACCAGCCCACCGGTGAGCGATTCCCGAAACTGACGGATAGACTCCAGTTGCGACCACCGACGAATGCCACCAGTGCTGGCGCATAGATGGGGCGCACATTTCGTGGGCCCGGAATCCAGCCCCATCGGCCCGACAGGTGGATCCAGCGACCATAATGCGAAGGCGCAAAGCCCCACACCGCGTTGTCAACCCAGGTCCAGCCCCACGGTTCCTGCCACACCCAGTGGCCATCACGATACGGCGCCCAGTCGTTCGCAACCTGGTTTGGATACCAGACGTTGCCGTAGTTGCGTTCGGCATACCAGCGACCATGCAGATCGAGATCAACGTATCCGATCACGTCATCATCGAGATACCGCAGGGACACCGAACGTTCGAGCACCTGGTCGCGGTCGAGACAGTACCGATCGAAGCTGTCGCTGTGCGACACGTTCCGAACGTCGTAGTCGGCCAGGTCGTTGCCATAAAAGCGTACGGACTCGCCGGCCTCGATGTGCAGATTGCCATCATCGCCGTACACTTCGCCGCGACCACGCCATACCGTCACGGTGGTCTCCTGCGTCTCGGGCTCGAAATCAATGCGATAACGACCGGCGACATCGGTGGTGAACACCAGATTGGGTGTGGCGATCTCGAAGTCCTGCTGCTCGCGGAGTCGCCTGATGGTCAGGTTCACGGCACCTTGGGACACCTGGAACTGCGCAAATCGATCATCGAGATCCAGCAACTCGAAGCTGGTTTGGCCATCCAGCCGGACGGCCGCACTGCCCATCTGCAACTCGAGTCGCGCACCGCGGCCGGTCCACAGGCGATCACCACTGATCACCGGCCGATTGCGGGCAGCCTGCAACCATTCGTCTTCGCCAGACGGCGAGTACGACACATCACCCTTCATATGGTTGATGCGACCCACCCGTCCGGACGGATCGTCATACCCGGTCTGCGCCTGGATCGCGCCTCCGGTACCAAACAACAGCAGGGCGATGATGGCCTGCCAGCGCGACACGATGGACATGGGGCGGATTCCTTTCAGTTCGGCTTGCGCAGGACGAGCATCAGGCCACCGGCAACGATCGACGCAATACCGGCCCAGATCGGAATGTTCACGGTCTTCTTGTCTGCAAACGACATGTGGATCGGGCCGATGTCGGCCTGATGCGTTTCGCGGGTGTACGTGAATCCGCCATAGGCGAGCGCCAACACACCGGCGATGATCAATCCGATTGCAATGATCCGGATGCTGTTCATCAGGAACTCCGCCGGCCACTGATCAGCGACACCAGAAACAGGATGATGAAGACGACGAACAGGACTTTCGCGATGGTCACTGCGGAACCGGCGATGCCGGTGAATCCGAGGATGCCGGCGATCAACGCGATGACCAGGAACACGATGGCGTAATGAAGCATGGAGGCGGCTCCTGACTTGGGGAAAAGGTCCGATCCGTCCGGACATGGGTCCGGGTCGGCTCAGCGAATGGGTGGTGCCGGGCATTGGCACAGCTGACATCAGCCAGACAGCACGAAACTACGCCCAGAGCCCTTGGCCGGTCGGTACGCCAACGCACACATGGGAACTTCCAGTTCCGTAAAGGCTGCGGAAGCTCTGAATCATCCAGAAGGGACTTGTTCAGCCTCTCCGTGGGACTCCAGCGAGTGGCCCATGACATGGGCGCTCGAATCGGCGAAGCTTGCGGGCTACCGACCCCAAGGTGATGAAGATGACGCGACAATCCCTGCTGGTGGCGAGTCTCGCCACAATCCTGCTGTCCGGCTGCAATCAGTCGCCGACACCCGTCGCCACGCCGGGTGTAGCCCCGCCCGCAGCCCCGGTTGCCGCGACCAAGCCTCATACCGTGACCGCACCACACGGCGCGACACGTGAGGACGAGTACTACTGGTTGCGCGACGACACGCGCAAGGATCCGGAGATGCTCGCCTACCTGAACGCCGAGAACGCCTACGCGGACGCCTTGCTGGCGCCTGTGGCGAACATGCGAGACAAACTCTTTGCAGAGATCACCGGGCGCATCAAGCAGGATGATTCGAGTGTGCCGTTCCAGTGGATGGACTACTGGTATTACACACGCTACGAACAAGGCAAGGATTATCCCGTTCATGCCCGGCGCAAGGGCAGCATGGACGGGGCCGAAGAAGTGCTGCTGGACGTCAACGCCATGGCCGAAGGCAAGAATTTTTTCCAGGTCGCGAACCGGGAGATCAGTCCCGATCAGCAGAAGCTCCTGTACGCGGAGGACGCGGTGGGCCGTCGGCAATTTGTCCTGCGGGTGAAGGATCTTGCGACAGGTGAGATTCTTGCCGACCAGGTTTCCGGTACGTCCGGCAACGCGGTCTGGGCCAATGACAACCAGAGCTTCTTCTACATCGAGAACGACCCGGTGACGCTGCTGACGAAACGGGTGAAGCGGCACGTTTTGGGCACTGATGCCACTGCCGATACGCTGGTCTATGAAGAAACGGACAACACGTTTTACATGGGCGTCTACCGTACACGCAGCGAGCAGTATGTCTGTATCGCCGTACAGAGCACCGTCTCCGGTGAAGCGCGTTGTACCTCGGCAGACTCGCCGGGCGAGTTCCGCGTGCTGGCTCCGCGCGAGCGTGACTTCGAGTATTCAGCTGATCACCTCGATGGTCGATGGGTCATCCGCACGAATTGGCAGGCGCCGAATTTCCGGCTGATGGCTGCCGACGAGCAGTCCATTTTTGATCGCAGCCAGTGGTCGGATCTGGTGCCGCATGATCCGAAGGTCGTCATTTCGGGCCATTTGCAGTTCAAGGACTTCACGGTGGTCAGCGAGCGCTCCGAAGGCTTGGAAAGGCTGCGAATCCTGCCGGCAAAGGGCGAGGCCACTTATGTACAGGCGGATGAGCCGGCTTACAGCATGGGTCTGTCGACCAATGCGACAGCCGAGACCGACTGGCTGCGCTACAGCTACACATCTCTGGCCACGCCGCCGTCGACGATCGAACTGAACGTCAAGACTGGCGAACGAAAGGTCTTGAAGGAAGAACCCGTGCTTGGCGGCTACGACAAGGCCAATTATGTGGTGGAGCGGCTCTGGGCACCTGCGCGGGATGGTGTGACGCGCATTCCGGTGAGCCTGGTCTATCGATCCGGCTTGAAGAAGGACGGCAGTGCGGCCCTTTTTCAATATGCGTATGGCAGTTATGGCTCGAGTTCGGATCCGGCGTTCAGTCCGACGGTGGTCAGTCTGCTTGACCGCGGCGTGGTCTACGCGATTGCACACATCCGTGGTGGGCAGGAAATGGGCCGCAGTTGGTACGAGGATGGCAAGCTGCTGAAGAAGATCAACACGTTCACCGATTTTGTCGACGTCACGCGGTTTCTGGTCTCGGAACGATACGTGGCGAAAGATCGTGTTGCAGCCATGGGTGGTTCGGCCGGTGGCTTGCTGATGGGTGCGATTGCGAACATGGCGCCGCAGGACTATCGCGTCATCGTCAGCCAGGTGCCCTTCGTGGACGTGGTCACGACCATGCTGGACGAGAGTATCCCGCTCACCACGAACGAATTCGACGAGTGGGGGAATCCGAAGGATCCCCAGTACTACGACTACATGCTGAGTTACTCGCCGTACGACCAGATCAAGGCTCAGGACTATCCAGCCATCTTTGTCGGCACTGGACTGTGGGATTCGCAGGTTCAGTACTTCGAGCCAGCCAAGTACGTGGCTCGACTTCGTGCACGCAAGACTGGCGACGCACCGCTGGTGTTCCGCACGAACATGGAAGCCGGGCATGGCGGCAAATCCGGTCGCCTGCAGCGCTACCGCGAAACCGCCGAATATCAGGCGTTCGTGCTCGGACAGCTCGGCATCCAGGAATAAGCCCACGGCTCCAGGTCCGTAGTTTCCGGGTTGACAGCGGCGGGGTTACACTCCGCCGCTGTTCCAGTAGCGGCCTGTTCCCATGCGATTCACTCCTTGGCTTTGGCTGCGCGCCGCAGTAACGGGCGGTGCCGTTGGCCTGAATACCCTGTTGCACGCCGCACCCATTCTCGGTCTGGCGGTTGCCAAACTGCTGCTGCCCATTCGCGGTGTGCGGCATGTGCTTTCGCGGTGGATGCCCTGGTTCGGCGAGAGCTGGATCGGTGTCAACAACTGGCTGATGGAACATCTGACGCCCACGCGATGGGTGATCACTGGTGACGCGGTGTTCAGCCAGGCGCGCCGATATCTGGTGCTCAGCAATCACCAGAGTTGGGTCGACATTCCGGTTTTGCAGCGCGTACTGAATCGGCGTGTGCCGTTCCAGCGCTTTTTTCTGAAGGATTCGCTGTTCTGGGTGCCGGTGCTGGGTCTGGTCTGGTGGGCGCTCGACTTTCCGTTCATGAAACGAGCCAGCAAGTCCCAGATTGCACGTCGGCCCGAACTGGCGCGGATTGACCTCGAAACCACCCGCAGGGCCTGCGCCAAGTTTCGCGACATGCCGGTGTCCATCATGAACTTCGTCGAGGGCACACGTGCGAATGCACGCAAGCTCACCGACTCGCCGTTCCGTCACTTGCTCAAGCCGAAATCGGGCGGCGTGGCCCAAGTGCTCAACTCCATGGGCGAACTGCTGGATGGCATCGTCGACGTGACGATTGTCTATCCGCAGGGTCGGCCGACCATCTTTGATCTGATCTCCGGAACGATCCGCGAGATTCGCGTGGATCTGCGGCTGCGTCCGGTGCCGACCGAATTGATCGGCGGCGATTATGAGTCTGACCGCGATTACCGCATTCGATTCCAGAGCTGGATCAACCAGCTCTGGACCGAGAAGGACACACGCTTCGATGGTTTGGTGAATGCGTCTTGAGCGACTCAGGCCTCAATCGCAGGAACGTCGTTTTCCATCTTTTCCAGCGCCTGAGTCCGCTCTTCCGGACTGCGGGTGAACGGCGCCAGCCATAGATAGAACGCGGGCACGACATACAACGACAGGAACGTCGAGAGCGTCACGCCGAATACAACGACCACACCGATCGTCGCGCGACTTGCCGAACCCGGCCCCCCCTCGAGGATCAGCGGCATCGCACCGGCGACCGTGGCAATCGATGTCATCAGGATCGGTCGCAATCGTGTGGACGATGCTTCCAGCACTGCCTCCCGGACACTGAGCCCCGCATCCCGTCGCTGATTCGCGAACTCGACAATCAGAATGCCGTTTTTTGCCGCGAGTCCGACCAGCATGATGATGCCGATCTGGCTGAACAGATTGAGCGATCCGCCGGTCAGGGCCAACCCGACCATCGCACCGAACACGGCCAACGGCACGGTCAACATGATCACCAGCGGATGCACGAAACTTTCGAACTGGGCGGCCAGGACCAGATAGACGATCAACAGCGCCATCGCAAACGTGAAGAAGATCGCGGCGCCCGATTGTTTGTATTCGCGGGCTTCGCCCTTGTAATCGATTTGTGCGGTCTGCGGCAGCTCTTCCTGTGCCACCTGCTCGATCCAGTCGATCGCCTGACCCAGCGTGTAGCCCGGTGCAATGGCCGCCGAGATGGTGATGGAGCGCAAGCGGTTGAACCGATTCAGGCTGCCGGGTTCGGCCAGTTCACTCAACGTGACCACGCTGGCGAGCGGCACCAGTTGGCCGCCAGCGGCGCGCACATAAAGATTCCTCAGGTCCGCAGGCTCGGCACGTTCGTCGCGGTCGGCCTGCAGCATCACGTCATATTCCTCGCCATCGTCCACAAAGGTCGTCACACGCCGGGAGCCCATCATGGTTTCCAGAGTCCGACCGACGTCGGACAAGGACACACCGAGTGCCGCCGCCCGGTTTCGATCGACCGAAACACGAATCTGCGGGCGTGTTTCCTTGTAATCGGAATCCACGGCGAACATGCCGGGGTTCTTCTCCAGGCGCGCCATCAGCCGATCGCGCCAGTCGACCAGTTCGGCGTAATCCGGGCCGCCGATGACCAGTTGGAAGGGCTGGCCCTGTGTCCGAACAATCCCTTGACGCATTTGTGCCAAACCGCGCACACCGGCGACCTGATTCAAATCGGCGCGGACGGCTTCGACGACCTCATTGGTGCTTTGGGTGCGCTCATTCCACGGCTTGAGCACCACGATGCCCTGGCCGGTATGCATTTCCTCGCTGGCCCCAAAGCCGCCCGGTACGCGGATATTGAGGCGTTCGATCGGTTGGCCTTCACCGGTGTACTTCAGAAGCAGCTTCTCGACTTCCATCACTTGGGTGACGGTGTAATCGAACCCGGCTCCCTCGGGGCCAACCACTGACAGGAAAAACGAACCGCGATCTTCCGGCGGCGCGAGTTCGCGCGGCACGATGTTGGACAAACCCCAACTGGCCGCCAGAGCGCCCACCAGGACACCCACAAACACCAGTGGCCGGCCGATCAGCCGATGCAGACTGCGTTCGTAAGCCCGGGCCAATCGCTCCAGCCAGACATCGACGTGCGCCGCAAATCCGGTGGGTTTGCCGTGTGGGCGCAACATCAGCGAACACATCATCGGTGTAAGCGTCAGTGCCACAAACGCCGAGATCGCGACCGCCGACGCCAGCGCCACGGCGAGTTCACGAAACAGCCGACCGTTGTTGCCTTCCATGAACGAGACCGGGACAAAAACCGCGACCAACACGGCTGTCGTGGCGATCACCGCGAACGCGACCTGACGTGTTCCGCGTAATGCAGCGAGTGGCACAGGTTCACCCAAGTCGGCGCGCCGCTGGGCGTTTTCGAGCACCACGATCGCGTCGTCGACCACCAGACCGATCGACAGGATCAAGGCCAGCAAAGTCAGCAGGTTGATCGAGAACCCGAAAGCCCACAACGCGACAAACGATGCAATCAGGCAGACCGGCACGGTCACGGCGGGCACCAGCGCAGCGCGAAACGAACCGAGGAACAGCCAGATCACCAGCACGACCAGCAAAGTCGCTTCGATCAGGGTCTTGTAGACCTGATACACCGCTTCGTCGATGAATACCGTGGTGTCGAACGTGACGCCAATCCGCATGCCCTCGGGCAGTCCGGGATTGATCCGCTCGATTTCTTCCTTGACCAAACCGGCGACATCAAGGCTGTTGGACGTAGACGTCTTGATGATGCCGAGGCCGATCTGCGGCGTGCCATTGCCGCGGAACAGGGCACGGCGATCCGTCGACTCGATGGCCACTCGTGCCACTTCGCCGAGGCGGACCACGTGTCCGTCCCCGCCCGCTTGAGTGAGCGGCAATGCCTCGAAATCAGTCGACTCCGCGTAAGAGCGATCGATTCGCAAGGTGAAGTCGCGCGTGTCGGATTCCAGACGTCCGGCCGGCAATTCAATGTTTTCCGATCGCAGCGCTGCTTCGACTTCGGCGACCGTGAGGCCACGCGCAGCAAGCGCGTCGCGGTCGAGCCAGACGCGCATGGCATACCGCTGGCTGCCGCCGATGCGAACCTGCGCCACGCCGTCGAGGCTGGTCAGTCGATCGACGATGTACCGTTCGGCGTAATCCGTCAGCGCCAGGGAATCCAGTTGTGGTGAACTGAAGTTCATCCACATGATGACTTCGGCATCACCCTCGACCTTCGCGACCTGTGGCGCATCCGATTCGGTCGGCAACCGGTCGACGACTCGGCTCACCGCATCACGTACATCGTTCGCGGCTCCTTCGATGTCGCGCGTGAGCGTAAAGTCCAGCGTGATCGTCGAGCGGCCGTTTCGACTCTGCGACTGGATGGTTTCGACTCCCTCGATGCCGGACAAGGCATCTTCCAGCACCTGGGTGATGCGGGTTTCGACCACACCGGCGGAGGCTCCGGGATAAGTGGTGTCGACCGACACGACCGGCGGGTCGATGTTCGGGAGTTCTCGCAAGGGCAAGCGACTGAAGGCGATCAACCCCAGCACGATCATCAGCAAGCTCAAGACGGTGGCGAACACCGGACGCCGGATCGACAGGTCGGAGATCATCATGACGTTCCCCTCCTCAGGACTTCGTGGTCGGCGACGGCGCACCGGCTTCGACCACCTTCGCGCCCGGTCTGATTTTCACCAGACCTTCGACGACCACCCGCTCACCGGCTGAGATCCCTTCAAGAATTTCGACGCGGCCGCGCTCTCGCGCACCGATCTTCACCGGCACCTGGGCCACCACGCCGTCGGCGCCGACCCGATAGACAAAACTGTTGCGGCCGATCTGCAGCAGCGCCAGTTCGGGGAGTGCCAGAACTTGTCGCGGTGCGCGACGTACTTCGACCGTGAGCAACATCCCCGGGCGAAGGTGCCGGTCGTCGTTCGGCAGTTCGGCGCGGACTTGCACGGACCGAGTGACCGGGTCGACGCGCGAATCGACGGTCTTCAGAATGCCGGTAAACACCTGGTCAGGATAGGCGGCACTGTGCGCCTGGACTTGCTGGCCTTCGGCCAGCGCCGAGATCAGCGTTTCCGGCACCGAGAAATCGAGCTTGATGACGGAAAGATCGTCGAGTGTCGCGATCATCGTTCCCGGTGTGACGAGGCTTCCCGGGCTGACTTGCCGCAGACCCAAAACGCCGTTGAATGGCGCCGTGATCACCCGATCGGACAACTGTGCGCGTACCTGGTCCATCCGCGCGCGTGCAGCATCACGATTGGCGCGCTGGGTGTCGAGCTGACTGCCCGGAATCAGCTTCTTGGCGGCCAGCTCCTCGGCACGCGTCAATTGTTGCTCGGCTTCCTTGTAGGCCGCGCGCGCTTCTTCCAGTCCAGCAAGCTGGACTTTGCCGGTCAGGTCCACGATGACTTGCCCGACCTCGACGAAATCGCCGCTGTCAAAATTGACTTTCTGGACGGTCTCGCTGACTTTGGCCGTGATCGTCACCGACTCGCGTGCTTTGGCGGTACCAAGCGCTTGCACGCGGTCCTGCCATTCAGCCAGACCGAGCACGGCGGTGGTCACGGTGATCGGTGCGCCACCCGGACCACCCCGGCCAGCCTGGGGTCCGGTCTTGCCTCCGCAGGCAACCAAACTGCCGAGCAAAATCAGGCCAAGGACGTTTTGGGCGAAATGTTTCACGTTGAGTCTCCGAGCCTGGCATCGATGCGCCGGCCTCTTGGTCATGGTTTGGTCCGGATTCGTTCGCCGTATCGTGGCAGGCGGCCGATGGGTTACAACTGACAAATATAGTCATCCGCCATGCCTGTGCGCTGTGAATTTTTCCCCTTCCTGGCAAATCCGGGTAGGCTGATCGTCATGGTTGCGAACCTCAGTGAGTGAACTTTGGCGACAACATGGGTTCGACGATGGCAGACCGCATTGGGCCAGGCACTTGGTCTGGGCTTCTTGCTGCTTGGGCTTGAAGCTTTTGCCAAAGAGCCCGATCCACGGGTTCTGGCCGACATCAAGTCACAGCCGGATGCGCTCCACAGCGAATTGTTGCTGCAACAGGCGCGGGATTGGCTGGGCCGGGACCTGGAACTCGGCCGCCATTGGTCTGATTTGGCCGTGGCGGCAGCCAGGCCGGGATCGGACGACGAACTCGAGGCGCGCGCGATGCGCGTCAATTTGTTCCTGTTGGCCAGCGAACTGAACGAGGTCGAACCGGATCTGCAGCGGATCGAAAGTCTGGTGAAAGAGCCCGACCTGGCCCGATTTGGTGCCCAAGTCCTGGTTCTTCGTGGCCGTTTGCAGATCCTGACGCGTCAGTGGGATGTCGCCGAGAAGAGCCTTGTTTCTGCAACGGCACTGGCTCGGCAACTGGGGGATCGCGGCAGCGAAGCGAAGGCTCTGCACAACCACGCACTGCTGCTCATTCGAACCGGACAACAGGCCAAAGCCGAACCTTTGCTCGAGGCCTCATTACGCATCAATGAAGCCGATGAGCGAGAGCGCGAGGCGGACGCCAATCGACACTTTCTGGGCGTCATCGCGCGTGACACCGGCAACTATGGCAAAGCGCTGGGGTTACATCGGCTCGTGCTCGAACATGGCCAGTCTGCGGCAGATCACCATCGAGTCGCCCACAGCGCCAACGCCTTGGGCATTCTTTATGCAAACCTCGACCAGCCGGACCAGGCCATCGTCTATTTCCAGCAAGCCGCTGCAGCGTACGAGTTGCTGTCGGACCGCTATAGCCAGGCAATGGCCTTGATCAATGTGGGCAACAGCCATGCCGGCCTCCTGCGGTGGCCCCAAGCGTTGCAGTTTCTGGATCAGGGGCTGGCCGTGGCCGTTGCGGCGACCCAACCCGATGCCGAAAGTCTCGGGCTCGCCGAGCGCGCAAAAGTACTGATGAACCTGAGACGCGGCTCCGAAGCCTTGGTGGATGCGCGACGGGCGTTGGCGCTGGCTGAGCAGGTCGGGACCGACACGCGCTTGGCTCAGGCGACGAATTCACTGGGCTCTGTGCTGCTGCAATCCGACCAGGTAGCGGATGCTTTGCCGATATTGCGACGCGCGGTCGAACTTGCGCGTCGCGCAGGCCGCAACGTGGACTTGGCCGAATCGCTGAAGTTGCTGGCCGAAACTGAGGCGAAGATGGGCTTGTATGTCGAGGCGACGAAACACCTTCAGGAATATGTCGTCTTGTTCGACAAGAACCGGGACGAGTTGGCCGCTCGCCAACTGACCGAGTTGAATGCCCGTCATGAAAGCGAACGTCGCGACGCGGAACTGAAGACGCAGCAGGAACGAATTCGTTTGCTGGAGGAACAATCCAGTCAACAGCAGCGCATCCGCTATTGGATGGGCGGTGGTCTGGTGAGTTTGTTGTTTGCCATTGCAGCGTTGGTGAGTCGCTTCAAGAACAAGCAACGTGCCGAAATGGCTTTGCGTGCACACAACCAACTGATCGCCAAAGCCAATACTGATTTGGCCGAAGCGGCAAATACGGATGCGCTGACCGGTGCCCGCAACCGTCGATACTTCCAGCGCACGCTGTTGCCGAAGTTGGAGCACGCGCAGGCTTCGGGTCAGCGTTTCGCGCTGATACTGATCGATGCCGATCAGTTCAAGAAGATCAATGATGAGTATGGCCACGACGTGGGAGACAACGCCTTGGTCTCGCTGGTAGGTGCCTGGCAACAGGTCCTGTCGCCGAACGACACGCTCGTCCGCTGGGGCGGCGAGGAATTCCTGGCCGTCTTGTTCGAAAGCGATGCGTCGGCCGTCTCGGCGATGGTCGCGGCGGGTCTCGGCAGTACCCGGGCACTGTACGTTCAGGCTGCAGGCCAGCAGGTTCCAGTGCGCGCCTCGGTCGGCTGGATCCATGGCCCTCAACGCGATCGGGCCATTGCCGATCTCCTGCGTGATGCCGACCAGAACCTTTTGCGCGCAAAAGCCGAAGGGCGCGATCGGGCGATTGGCCCGGCCTGATCTGGATCAGGCCGCTGACCGGCGGCATCCTGTGGCGTTTGGACTCGGGGCTAGAGTAGTCCGCGCGAGGCCATGGAACAGATGTGTTGGGCCGCCACGATCAAGTGATCAAGCACCCGGACGTCGATCAACCGCAGGGCTTCGACGATCTTTCCGGTGAGCAGGATGTCGGCCCGGCTGGGTTCCTGGCTGCCGCTTGGATGATTGTGCGCCAGGATGACGGCATGTGCGTTGTGAGCAAGCACCCGTTTGACGATTTCCCGGGGGTGGACTTCGGTCTGGTTGAGGGTGCCGAAAAACAGTTCCTCGACCTCGATCAGTCGAAGCCGGGTATCCAGAAAGGCGCAGGCGAAGACCTCTCGATCACGGTGGGCCAGCAGGCTGCGAAAGTAGTCGGCGGCCCGGTCGGGCGACTCAAGGTGGGTCTGGTGACGCCAGACCTGCACGTAACTTCGGCGCACCAGTTCAACGCAGGCGGTCAGCTGCGCCGCCTTGGTCAATCCGAGGCCGGGCAGGGTGGCCAATGCTCGCGGTTCAGCACTGAGCAGGCCGTGGAACCCGCCTCCCGACGCCAGCAGATCGCGGGCCAAAGCCAGCGCGTCGCGCCCCCGGACACCGGTTCGGAGAAAGATCGCGAGCAGTTCGGTATCGGCAAGGGCCGCGGCGCCGTCTCGGAGCAGGCGTTCGCGGGGACGTTCGGCGGGTTGCAGATCCATTAGTTTCATCACCCGAGCTTGCCCGCAAAAGGCCGCTTTGCGCCTAGGTCTGGTTCTGAAAAATGGCTAAGCTATTTCTGATTATGTCTAAGTCGAGGATCCGGCCGTGAACGGCGAGAAAATTCTGCTCGGGGTCAGTGGCGGCATTGCTGCCTACAAGGCCTGCGAACTGGTCCGGCGGCTGCGTGAGCGTGGCGCCGAGGTCCAGGTCGTGATGACCGAAAACGCGACGCGCTTCGTGACTCCGGCGACGTTCCAGGCGTTGTCCGGCCGACCGGTGCGCACCAGCCTGTGGGACGAAGCGGCGGAAGCGGCCATGGGCCACATCGAATTGGCGCGTTGGGCCGACCGCATCGTGATCGCGCCCGCAAGCGCCGAGACGATGGCCCGCCTGGCCCATGGCCACGCCAGTGATCTGCTGGGTACCGTGTGTCTGGCCACCGATCGGCCCGTGTTTCTGGCGCCCGCGATGAACCACTTGATGTGGCGAAATGCCGCCACCACCGCCAATGTTGCGCTGTTGCAGTCACGCGGGTTCCGAATGCTCGGCCCTGATCGCGGCGAGCAGGCCTGCGGTGAAACCGGTGAGGGCCGCATGATGGAACCTGCGGCCATTGTTGACGCACTGGCCAAGTGGCCGCTTCGATCGGATCGGCTTGCCGGTTTGCGTGTGCTCGTGAACGCCGGTCCGACGCTCGAAGACATCGATCCGGTGCGTTACATCGGCAATCGAAGCTCGGGCAAGATGGGTTTTGCAGTCGCCGAAGCGGCGCAACTGGCCGGAGCGGACGTCTGCCTCGTGGCAGGACCAGTGAACTTGCCGACCCCCGCCGGAGTGCGCCGGATCGACATTCGATCGGCCGCGCAGCTGCTCGCCGTCATGCTGGCCGAAGCGCCCGGGGTCGACATCGTCATCGCTTCGGCTGCCGTGGCCGATTTCCGTGTGCGCGAGATCGCCCCGCAGAAGATCAAGCGGGGCCCGGAAGGGATCCACCTGGATCTGGTCCCCAACCCGGATGTCCTGGCGGAAGTGGCCCGACTGCAGCCGAAGCCGTTTCTGGTCGGCTTCGCCGCGGAAACGGAAAACGTCCTGGAGTATGCCCGACGCAAGCTTGCCAAGAAAAACATCGACCTGATCGCCGCCAATGATGTGGCACGACCGGGTTGTGGATTTGATGCGAACGAAAATGCCCTGACCTTGATCGGCGCCGAGAGCCAGTGGCATTTTGCGCAGGCCGGCAAGTTCGAACTGGCTCGACAACTGATTGACCGGATCGCCCTGTGTTTCCGGAGCCGGTCATGAAGCAGATTGATCTGAAAGTGCTGGATCCGCGGCTCGGCCGTGATTTCCCTTTGCCGACGCACGCTACCCCCGGCTCGGCCGGACTCGATCTGAGGGCAATGGTGGAGGACGCCATGGTCCTCGAGCCCGGGGCATGCCAGCTCATTCCGACCGGCATGGCCATCCACATTGCCGACCCGGAACTGGCGGCGGTGATCCTGCCGCGATCGGGTCTTGGCCACAAACATGGCATCGTGCTCGGCAACCTGGTGGGCCTGATCGATTCCGACTATCAGGGTCCATTGCTGGTTTCGTGCTGGAATCGAGGTCATCAGGCTTTTACGATCCAGCCGGGTGACCGCTTGGCACAGATGGTGTTTGTACCGGTGGTCCGCGCCGAATTCCGGCTGGTGGACGAGTTCGTCGACAGTACCCGCGGTACCGGTGGCTTTGGCCATTCCGGAAGAACCTAGAGACTGGAATCAAAACATGCTGAATTTCGGCAAGAAAACCGCTCTTCAGGCGGCCATGGAAGGAGACCGCGGCGGCGTCGATGCCACGCGCTTGGCTGCGACCACTGGTTTTGGTATCGCCCTGGTACTCGGGACATTGTTCCTTGCCGAAGGCTTGCAAACCTGGCGGGAGGAGGGCGCAGTCTCGGCGCTCAGGGCAGAGCGTGAAGCCATCGTCACTGCCTATGCCGGTGCGATCAAGAAGTGGCAGGCAGACATCAGGCTGGCGCTGGACAACGATGAATTGCGCATGACGCTGGCTGCACTGGACGGGGCCGCACAATTGCGCGGTCGAACCGAGCTCGGCAAGCTCTTGCCGGATCTGGATGACGCGACGTTCTATTCCGCAGATCTCAATGAACTGGTGTCGGTTGAACTGGACAAGTTCGGCTACGCCAAGGCAGAACAGCTCTCGGAAGCGCGTGAGAACAAGGACGCTGCCCGTGTTCAGGCGCACTCTTGCAGCAACGATCCAACGCAGTACTGTCTTGCTTTTGTGCAGAGCGTATTGAATGGCGATCAGGTCATGGCGCTTGCGTACATCAAACGGAAGTTGCCCAAACTTGCGACCATTCGACCCGACATTGATTCCGGCATCGGTTCTCTGGACTTTCAGATGGGCACACGTGTCGGATCCTTGCTTGTCCTGGAGCATTTGGGCAGCTCCGACAATGGCGCTCAACTGCTGGACAAACCCTCGGGGATTGAAGGGAGCGTGTTTTCCGTGTCGGCCATCGCGCCGAGCCTGTTCAAGCCAAGTTTGTTTCTGACCTCCCTGGAAGGTCGTAGTGGCTCTGCCTCGTTGCTTCTTGCCCTGCTTCTGTTTGTGGTAGCCGGAGGCCTCGGTTTTGTGCGCTGGCGTATGCCTGCGCTGGGCAAACACGCTCCGGCTGTGGGCGTCCCCTTGCCGGATGCGCCGAGCGAAGCCGATCTGGCACGCAAACTGGCAGCCATCAAGGATCAGGGTGAAGCGGCTGCGATCGAAGTGGCGGAGCTTGATTCGGCATCGGCGTTGCCGGCCAAGTCCGAAAAGCCAATGTCGGCCACGGGCGCCATTGATCGAAGCATCTTCCGCACCTATGACATCCGCGGTGTCGTCGGTACCACCCTCAATGTCGGTACGGCCATGTTGATCGGTCAGGCGATCGGATCGGTGGTCCGGGAGAAGGGACTACGGGAAGTGGTCGTGGCGCGCGATGGCCGCCTGTCCGGACCTGAGTTGGCCGAAGCCATGACCAAGGGCTTGCGCAACGCCGGGTGCGATGTCATCGATATCGGCGCCGTGCCGACACCGGTGCTCTATTTTGCCACGCATCATCTGCGCACCGGGTCGGGCGTGATGGTCACCGGCAGCCACAATCCGCCGGAATACAACGGCTTCAAGATCATGGTCGCCGGCGAAACCCTTGCCGAAGACGCGATCCAGGACTTGTTCGCACGGATTGTGGAAGGACGTCTGGCGCACGGCTCCGGTGGCCTGCAGTCACTCGACGTCCAGGCCGACTACCTGGACCGTATCGTGGGCGACATCCAGATCTCGCGTCCGCTCAAGGTCGTGGTGGATGCCGGCAATGGGATCGCCGGAGGGATCGGTCCGCAGGTCCTGCAGGGTATCGGTTGTGAAGTCATGCCACTGTACTGCGAGGTGGATGGCAAGTTCCCGAATCACCATCCCGATCCGGGTGACCCGCATACCCTGGAAGACCTCAAGGTGGCGATCAAGCAATTCGACGCCGATCTGGGGATCGCCTTCGACGGCGACGGCGACCGGCTGGGTGTGGTCACGAAGTCCGGCGAGATCATCTATCCGGACCGCTTGCTGATGTTGTTTGCACAGGACGTGCTGACCCGCAATCCGGGTGCGTCGATCATTTATGACGTCAAATGTACCGGCCAACTGTCGGAAGTGATCATCCGTGCCGGCGGCGCGCCAGTGATGTGGAAAACCGGCCACTCGCTGATCAAGGCAAAAATGAAGGAAGAGGACGCAGCGCTCGCCGGCGAGATGAGCGGTCACTTCTTCTTCAAGGAACGCTGGTACGGCTTCGACGACGGGATCTATTCCGCGGCTCGTTTGCTCGACATCCTGGCCGAGCGCTCGGAGACACCGGAACAGGTGTTTGCTGAATTGCCGAACAGCATGGCCACACCCGAACTGAAGATTCAGATGGCCGAAGGCGCGCACTACGAGTTCATGGAACGGTTCCGGGAGCGGTCGAAGTTCCCCGGCGCTCGTGTCACCACGATTGACGGCGTTCGCGCCGACTATAAAGACGGTTTTGGCCTGGTCCGGTGCTCCAACACCACACCTTGCCTCGTCCTTCGGTTCGAGTCGGTCAACAAGATTGGCCTGAATCGGATCCAGGACACGTTCCGCATGCAGTTGCTGGCGCTGGACGCAAAACTCGTCTTGCCGTTCTGACCACTGGTTGAAGTGCGGCTCGAAGGTCGTTCTTTGACCGGCTCGCTTCGACCCGGCGGCGACGCCCCCGATTCTCAACGGGGGCGCTGCGGCCCATGAACACTTCGTGCTTTTTCTTCAGGGCGTACTTCTGATCCGCAGGCGATCGGGATACGGCGCCATTTCCGGTGCTTGACCCGATCGGAAGCGCTGCTGCAGGTCAAGCCAGAACGGCACCGTGAAAATTTCGCCGTGGGCATCGATCAGGGCTTGTCGCTGCGGCTCGGTAAGGCCGAGGAATCGGGGAAACTGCTCGGGAAAGACGTCGTTGTCGTCGACGTGGTACCACGCGCCATGATGCATTTCCTCATCATGATCACTCGGCTCGGGCATGCGTCGGAACCGGCACTCAGTCGTCAGGCAGATTTCATCGTAGTCATAAAAGATGGCGCGACTGTGGCGGGTAACGCCGAAGTTCTTGAGCAACAGGTCGCCCGGAAAGATGTTGCTGATCGCGAGGTCCTTGATCGACTGACCATAGTCCACGATGGCCTTGAGCGCGAGTTCCGGTTCGGCTTCCTTGACGAACAGGTTGAGCGGTCGCAGCTTTCGTTCCACGTAGCAGTGCATGATCACCACGTCATCACCGTCAGCGTACACACTCATGCTGCATCCGTTCAGCAGCTCGTCGAGTAGTGGAGCGTGGAACCGGGCGCGCGGAAATCTCAGGAAGCGGAATTCCTGTGCGTCGATCAGGCGACCGGCGCGGTCGTGTTTGAAGACCAGCTGATACTTGGCCGCCACTTCTTCGCGCGTGACATTTTTCGGCGGCGCGAACTGGTCGCGGATCAACTTGAACACCAGTGGATACGAGTGCAGCGTGAACACGGCCATGACCATGCCCCGTTCGCCGTCGGCGTGCCGGAACAACTCGGCGTCACCCTGCGCGTCGGTCGCCTTGGCGAAGTGCCGGACGAAGTGCCGATAACGCTCGGTCTTGGCTTGTTTGAGCCGGCCGAGCATGGCGTACCACTCGTCGATGGGTTTGCGGGGCGAGAGTGTCTGGAGGAATACGACCGCATCCCCGACGGTTTCGAAATCTGCCAGGAAGTACGAGCGGGTAAACCCGACCAGTTGCGAGAAGTCCTCACGGTCGACAATCAACGCATCGGCTTCGACGCCCTGATCGCCGTGCGTCAGCGCGATCACGATTGGTCCGAAGCGGTCGTCACCCAGCAGTCTGCCGATCAGATAACACCGCCGTTCTCGATAGAAGCGGGTTTCGAGCAGTTCGATGGCGTGTGCGGTGCCGTTCGGCCAGTTCGCTACACGCTGCAGCAATGCTTCGGCAAGCCGGGCTGCGCAAGCTCGCAGATTGACGAACCGTCTGGCAAAAGGGGTGTCGCCGAGCAGTTTCTCGAAGCCGCGACGCCAGTCCCCGGAAGGGTGATAGACCAAACGGGCGACCGGGTGCGTGATGCGATCGGTCGGCTCGATATCGAGTGCGACGTATTCGATGTCGGCATCGACGCCTCGTGTCTTGAAGAATCGGCGGGTCAGGGTGTTGTAGAAGGTCTTGTAGAGCTCCTGATCGAGCAGGTTCTGGATCAGCTCGGCATAGGCACTCTTGATGCCGATCCAGATGTCCCGCCGGTGCGCGGCCTCGCCGAGACGTTCGATCAGGATATCGCCGATACCGGCCACCGCCTTGTCATACAACTCGATGCGCTGGTTGAGATCCCGGCCCTGGGCCTGCCAGTCGCGCTCGATGAAATGCCGTTCCGCCCGACGTGTGATGGCTCTGAAGTCAGCGTTGTAGTGTTTGAAGCCGTCCACGATCAGCGTCGCACCGGTGCGCGATTGCCAGGGAATCGAGTGCAGGGGCTCAGCAGTCATGATCATCGCTCCAGGGCCTGGGCCCATCAATCGTCCACGATCCAGCATAGATCGGTGACTCTAATGCCAGACCGATGAAACATGGCCCGCGTTGCCAGATCCGCACACCGAAATCTTCTGCCGGCCGATCCCCGGGGAGCCGCAACACCTGTGGGGACTCAGCCTCGATGTCCGAAAGCTCGATAGCCCCGAGATGGCCGGCGATGCCCAGACCGAGGCATTTCAGCAAGGCTTCCTTGGCCACCCAGAACCGCAGGAATGTTGCTCACGGATCCTCGGCTTCAGCCACGGCCCCTTGTTCGTAGGGTGCGAAATAGCGTTCAGCCCACTCAAGCCAGGGGCGCTCTCTTCGGCGCATTTCGCAGTCAACACCCACCGCGCTGTCGGCATGGGCCAGTGCAAGCAAGGTGCCCGTATGGCTGATCGACACGTGGCCCGAGGGCTCGTGAAGGATCGGCCGGCCGCTGGCACTGCGGGACAAAGTGACGATACGGTCGGTGTCTCCCGCGCGCATGACGGTCGCCAGTTCCTTCAGGGAGTCCAGCCCTGCCTGCCAGGGCCTGAGCCAGATTCGGATCGAAGGCGGCGCGCCCGGGGAGCGGACTGCCCATGCTGGATCAACGGCTTTCACCCATTCGGCCCGACTGCTGGAATAATCACGATTAGACCGCTCTTCGAAGGTTCATGGAAGCTGCCACTTTTCCCTTGCTCGGACATGCCGATCCGTCGGCGATCTTCGCTTATCACGGGGATTCGGCAGTGTCGGTTTCAGCTTATCTGGCCGATGTCGCGCGGGTCGCCGCAGGGCTCGGTGATGCCAGCGCGCTGATCAACCTGTGTGAGGACCGTTACTGGTTCCTGGTCGCCATGGGTGCCGCCTTGTCGCGCCATCGAACGAGTTTGCTGCCCAGTTCGCGGGCAGTCGACGTCGTTCGGGAAGTGGCACGGACTTGGCCCGGCGCGCGAAGCATCGAAGACGCCGAAGTGGCTGCAGCGGGCGCGGACGCCGTCGATACGGGAATACCGCGGATCGACGCGGGCATGACCGCTCTGATCGGTTTCACGTCTGGCAGTACCGGGGAACCCAAGCCGAACGCCAAGACTTTTGCATCGTTGCGTCAGAGTACGGCGTACAACGCGCGTGCCTTGTTGAAGGCGCTCGGCAATCCGTCGGAAGTGCCCAACATCGTGGCTACGGTACCGCCGCAGCATATGTATGGCATCGAACTGTCGGTGTTCTTGCCCCTGTTGGCTGGATTTCCGGTGCATTCCGGTCGCCCGCTGTTCCCGGCCGACATCGCACGCGCCTTATCCGAGGTGCCGAGACCGCGGGTGCTGGTGTCGACTCCCGTACATTTGCGCGCATTGCTGGAGAGCGGCATCAAGTGGCCGGAGCTCGATCTGATCGTGTCGGCCACGGCACCGCTGGATCCGACACTGGCCATGGCCATCGAAGATGCGACGGCTGCACCGCTGCTCGAATTGTTCGGGTCGACGGAGACGTGTGTGATTGCGTATCGACGAACCGCTCAAGAGTCGGTTTGGTGTCTGTTCGACGAGGTGACGGTCAACCCAGTCGAGGACGGCACGTGGATCAATGCACCCTGGTTCATTGAACCGAAATTGCTGCAGGATCATCTGATGCTGGTGGGAGCAGGGCAATTCGAGCTCCGCGGCCGGAATCAGGACCTCGTCGACATTGCCGGCAAACGGGCGTCGCTGGCTGATCTCACACTGCGCCTGGCGCGTTTGCCCGGCGTGGTGGACGCCGCGTACGTGTTGCCCGATCCGGAAACCGGCGCCCGGACGATACGGCTTGCAGCGCTCGTGGTGGCACCCTCCCGGACTGCCGCCGAGTTGGTCGCCGAGTTGCGGCAGGGGTGTGACCCGGCTTTTCTGCCGCGCCCGCTCAAATTGGTCGACCGCCTGCCGCGAAACGAGACCGGGAAACTCCGCAGGGCCGATCTTCTGGCGCTTTTGCGTACGTCATGATGGACGCTTCACGGCAGCATTGGCGACAATGGCGGGATGAACTCATTCAACACGATTCCCGAACTGCTTGCCGAAATCCGCGATGGCCGAATGGTCGTCATTCTCGATGACGAGGACCGGGAGAATGAAGGCGACCTGATCATGGCCGCTGAACTGGTTCGGCCCGAGCACATCAACTTCATGGCAAAGGAAGCACGCGGGCTGATCTGCCTGGCGCTCACCGAAGCCCGTTGTCATCAGCTCAACCTGCCACCGATGGTGAGTGACAACCGCTCGCCGCACCGTACCGCGTTCACGGTCTCGATCGAGGCTGCCGAAGGGGTCAGCACCGGCATCTCGGCGTATGACCGCGCCCACACGATCCGCACAGCCGTGCGTGCCAATGCGAAACCTTCCGACCTCAACCAGCCGGGCCACATTTTTCCGCTGACCGCCCGGCACGGTGGGGTGTTGATGCGCGCCGGCCACACCGAAGCCAGCGCCGACCTGGCTTTGCTGGCAGGTCTTGAACCCGCCGGGGTGTTGGTTGAGATCATGCGTGATGACGGCCATATGGCGCGGCGACCGGAGCTCGAAGCATTCGCTTTGAAACACGGTCTGAAGATCGGCACGATCGCCGACCTGATCCGTTATCGCCTGGCGACCGAACGGACGGTAGAACGGATGTCCGAAACCGCAGTCGACACCAAACATGGCCCGTTCCGACTGCTGCAATACCGCGATCGCTTCGGTGCGAACATTCACTCGGTGCTGGTTCGCGGACATTGGCAACCTGACGAGGCGGTGCCGGTTCGGGTGCACCATTTGAACGTGGTTCGTGATGTGTTGCAGGTGGATCGTCGCGACCTCGGGATGACCGCCGACAGTGCACTGTCTCGCATCGCTGCCCATGGCAAAGGTGTGTTCGTGATGCTCGGCGAGACCACACCCAGCGACGGGTGGTATGCGCGACTGGGTGGATCGGTGAATGCGGTGCTGCCGGATGCTCCGGCACCGGCGTGGACCACGGTCGGGATCGGCGCGCAGATTCTCGCTGACCTCGGTGTGCACCGTTTGCAGGTCCTCGGCACACCGAGGCGGTTCTCCGCGCTCTCGGGCTTCGGGCTCGAAGTGGTAGAGTATTGGCCTGCCTGAACTGCGCTGCGCAGTCTTTCCCAGCAAGCCATCTGCCTAATCCGGACCTTATCGTGAGCCAGAACAAATTGCCGACCGACCCACGCGCGATGCTGGATGTGCTGCGTTCCGGCATCACCCAACTGGACCCGGATCTCAATCCGGAAACCTTGCAGGTGGCCATCGTGGCCTCCCGGTTTAATGCCGGCGTCGTCGATCGACTCGTTCATGGTGCCGTGAGTGCGCTGATCGAACAGGGTGTCGCGCCGCAGGGGATTGCGTTGATGCGGGTTCCGGGCGCCTGGGAGTTGCCGTTGCTGGCGCAGCGCCTGGCGCACAGCGGGGCTTTCGACGGCATCATTGCGCTGGGTTGTGTGATCCGGGGCGAGACGGCCCACTTCGACCTGATCGCAAACGAGTCGGCGCGGGCACTGATGCAGATCTGCCTCGACACCGAGGTGCCGATCACGAATGGCGTGTTGGCTTGCGAAACCGAAGCACAAGCGGTAGCGCGAGCCGGCGGCGACGCCGGGAACAAAGGCCGGGAGGCCGCGGTGGCGCTGATTGACCTGATTGGTGTGATCGAAGCCGCCGAAACCAGTTTCGACCTGATTGAACTGAACCAGCCGGTTGCGGACTTCGACATGGACGAAGTCATGGACGCCATGGAAGACATGCGTGCCGCACTCGACGAAAGTGAACGCAAGAAGAAGAAGCGCAAATGACCCGAAAGAGATTGGACGGTATCGACCTTGCTGCGCGCGCTCGCGCGCGGCGCCGCGCCCTGCAGGCCATTTATGCATGGCAACTGTCGGGGACATCGATGACCGGCATCATCGAACAGTTCAAGCGCGAACAGGAAATGGAGATCGCCGACCTCGAGTATTTCGAGGATCTGTTGCGTGGGGTGGAGCGCGAAAAATCGGCACTCGACCAAAAACTCACGCCGCATCTCGATCGCGACGTGGACGCCGTCGATCCAATCGAACGCGCTGTGCTTCGACTGGCTGCCTATGAACTCATTTGCCGTGCCGACGTGCCTTATCGAGTCGTGATCAACGAAGCGATCGAGACCACGAAACGGTTTGGCGCCGACTTTGGGCACACTTACGTGAACGGTGTGCTCGACAAGCTCGCGGCTGAGGTCCGGGCGGCCGAGTATCGCCGCGCCGGCTGATCAGCTGGCGTTGGTACTGACCAGTCCGCGCCGCGCCGCTTCAAGCGTGGCCTCCGCTCGCGAGTTCACTTCGAGCTTGCGATAGATGTCCTTGAGGTAACCGGCAGCTGTGTTCTTGCTGATCCCGAGTTGTTCGGCGACTTTCGGGACGCTGAAGCCCTTTGCGATCAATCTCAGGACCTCCGTTTCGCGTTCCGTCAGCGGGCTGGCGTTCGGGGTGGGTTGCAGCGGCGGGTTGAAGAACGACAGAAGGCGCCGGGCAATCGAGGGTGACAGGGGCGGTTGACCTCGTTCGATGCCGAGGAGCATCTCCGCCAGCCGATCCTGCGGGAGATCCTTGAGCACGTAACCCTGCGCACCAGCCCGCAACGCCGGAAACAGGTGAGCATCGTCCTCGAAGATCGTGCTGACCACGATCAGCACGTTCGGGTTTCGGCGCCGGATCGGGTCAATCAGCGCCAGACCGCTACCGTCAGGTAGGCCCAGATCGAGCAGGCAAAGGTCGGGCCGGGTTTCGGCCAGCGCCATTTCGGCTGCACCCACGGAATCGGCGAGGTGAATCCGCGCTCCTGCAAAGGCCTGACGTACGGCGCCGTGAACCCATTCCTGGCTACGGGGCAAGTCTTCGACAATCAGCACGTGCTCGATCATGTCGGGAGTTCCCCGTGGAGCGGTATGGCCAACAGCACTTTGGTGCCGCCTTGGGTGGCGGCACGCCAAGTCACGCTGCCGTGGAGATGGTCGGTCCGGGATCGCATGTTGGATTTGCCTTGTCCCGGATTCTGGCCGCTTCCGGCGCGGCCATTGTCGCGGATTTCTATGTGCAAAGTTTCCCCGGTCGCGTTCAGGCGGACGTGCATCGAGGATGCTTCGGCATGTTTGAGCGTGTTCGATATGGCTTCCCGGAACAATCGGAACAGGTGGAACAGCAGGGGTTTGCCCAAAGGCCTTGGGTCGTTGACCAGAGACTGTTGCCAATCCAGGTCGAGTCCCGCGAGGCCCAGTCGCTCGCGTGCTTCGGCTTCGATCTGGCTCAAGGTGTCTTCCAGGTTGCCCGGTGTGGCTCGGGCCCGGGTGACAATATCGCGCAGATCCTGCAGGACGGCGCGGAGGCGGTCGGCGAATTCAGGGGTGGGCGCGGCATAGATCAGGGTCAACAGGCTGGCGCCGAGGTCGTCGTGCAGGTCGGTCAGCAAGGCATCCTGCGTGGCACGGGCAATCCGCTCCGTTTCCTGGCGCTGCCAGGACAGCTGTTGCTCCAGATCGGCCTGGCGAGCCTTGTGAGTGGCTTCCCGTCGCCAGATCCAGAAACCGGCGCTGATGAGCGCGAGCGCCAAAGCAACAATCAGGATTTCGGGCAGGGATACGGTCAACATGGCTGGGGCTCAGGGTGTGGACAACATAAGGGGTGGATAGACGGGGGTATGACTTGTGGACAACTCAAGGAGCAAAGTTATCCACATTTGACCCACAAGGTTCCGGCGACTTCCCACACAAGATTTCGTGGTGCTGGAAGCCAGATACCACAAAGGATTGCGGTAACCCATTGCAGTTATCCCCAAGCTTCATCATCATCAACATCATTAGAATCTATAAAATACTGATTCAACCCATTTGGTGCAAAGAGGGAAAGGCATGCGTTTTAGCATCCAAAGAGAAGTCCTCTTGAAACCGCTCACGCAAGTGGTCGGTGTCGTGGAACGGAAACAGGCTCTGCCTGTTCTGGCAAACATCCTGATTTCCGTTCAGGGAGACCGAGTCGGTTTCACCGGTTCGGATCTGGAAGTGGAACTGTCGGCAAATTGTATTGCCGAGAAGACTGAAGACGGCGAGATCACGGTTCCCGCAAGGAAGCTGTTCGATATCGTGCGTGCACTGCAGGACGGTAGCGTGATCGACGTGTCGGTGAATGCCGAGCGAGTGACGATCAAGGCCGGCAAGAGTCGGTTCACACTGTCGAGTCTTCCGGCGAACGAATTCCCGACCGTCGATGATATCGATGTGATCGAGCGGGTCAGCCTGTCGGAAGCGAGCGTGAAAGAACTGCTCGATCGAACGGCTTTTGCGATGGCGCACCAGGACGTTCGGTATTACCTAAACGGCCTGCTGCTCGATCTGCGGGATGGCATCCTGCGGTGTGTCGCCACCGACGGTCATCGCCTTGCCTTGTGTGAGGCAGAGCTTGAGCTCAGCGTGAAGACGCGGCGCCAGCTCATCATTCCGCGCAAGGGTGTCCTGGAACTCCAGCGTTTGCTGGACGTGGGCGAGGGTCTGGTTGATTTGGAGTTCGGCAAGAATCACATCCGGGCTCGGCGCTCGGATTTTGTGTTTACGTCCAAGCTGATCGATGGGCGCTTTCCGGACTATGAGGCAGTGATCCCGATCGGCGCCGACAAGCTGGTCGAGTTGCCGCGTGACGAGCTGCGGGCTGCGTTGTCTCGTGCCGCAATCCTGTCGAACGAGAAGTATCGGGGCGTCAAAGTTGAAGTCAGCCCAGGTCGGCTGAACATCAGTGCGCACAACCCGGAACAGGAAGAGGCGAGCGAAGAACTCGAAGCCAAGACGATCGTCGACAATCTGAGCATCGGCTTCAACGTGAATTACCTCATGGACGCGCTGGCGGCACTTCGTGGCGTCAACGTAATGTTGTGTTTGCGCGATGGGAATTCGAGCTGTCTGGTTCGTGACGTCGAGAATCAGCGCGCTCGGCACGTGGTGATGCCGCTGCGTCTGTGACGTTTCGGTTTCGTATCGCACGGACAAAAAAGACCCCGGGAGACCGGGGTTTTTGTTGCGTGTCGTTTGGCCGATCAACCATGCTTGCGACCTGATGAAAATCGATCGACTGATCATTTCCCACTTGCGCAATGTGAGCGCAGCCGAGTTGACCCTGTGTCCCGGTTTGAACGGTCTGAGCGGCGCCAATGGTGCTGGCAAAACGTCCGTGCTTGAAGCGGTTTACTTGCTCGGCTACGGGCACAGTTTCAGGAAGGGCGGTCGGGATGTGATCGTGCAGGACGGGTCTGATCGAGCGACTGTGTTTGCCGAGATTCGGGTGGACCATGGCCGGGCGGTGCGTCGGATTGGCATCGAGCGTTCGCGTGATGGGTGGCGGGGCAAACTCGATGGCGTAGACGTTTCTACCTTGAGTGATCTGTTTCGATTGGCGCCGGTGTGTTGTTTCGACCCCGGGTCACATGCCCTGATGAGTGGCCCGTCGGAAGATCGGAGGGCGCTGCTGGATTGGGGCCTGTTCCACGTGGAACACCATTTCCTGGGTCGATGGCGCCGATACCAACGTGCGCTGAAACAACGTAACGCCTTACTTCGGACGAACGGCGCCGATGCCTGGTTCGATCCCTGGGAACAGGAAATGGCGGAGGCAGCTACTGAACTGGAAAGGATGCGTCGCGTCTACGTTGACGCTCTGCAGGAGCAAGTGGCAACCGTGGCGGGTAAGTTGTGTCCAGAACTCGGGCGGGCAGAGGTGGTATTCAAAGACGGTTGGAAAGACCTCACAGTCGACGATCTTATTTCCCGATGTGCGGGTTGGCGAACTGAGCGGATTCGGGATCGGGAACGCGGCTTTACTCGCAGAGGTCCTCATCGAGCTGACTGGAGAATTCGTTTCGCGAGCCTTGGCAACGTTGATCATTATTCTCGGGGGCAGGCGAAGCTCGCTGCGTTGTGCTTGTTGCTCGCACAGGTTCTACACCACCGCGCGGTGTTGGGTGTCCCACCGATCGTACTGTTGGATGACTTGCCCGCCGAGCTCGATGGGACTCACCAGGCACGTGTGATCGAGTTTCTCCGGAATCAGGACGCCCAGGTGTTGGTGACCGGAACTGGGGATCTGCCAGCCGATCGCCTGTTCCACGTGGAACATGGAGTCGTTCGCTGCCTGGATGCGACCTAAAGCGCGCACCCAAACGGCCGTCAACGCACTGACACAAAAGGGCGGTCAAGCCTACCGGCTGATATACTTTCACGAATTCCTCGGGTCATCTGACCCGCCAGTCCCGACCCCTTATTGCGCGCTGAAATCGGCGCCGCAAGGCGAGCAGCATGAGCGAACACGATCAACTTCCAGTCGACACCTACGGCGCCAGCAGCATCAAAGTCCTGAAAGGGCTCGACGCCGTCCGCAAACGTCCCGGCATGTACATCGGCGACACCGATGACGGCAGCGGTCTGCACCATATGGTGTTTGAAGTCGTCGATAACGCCATCGACGAAGCCTTGGCCGGTTATTGCACCGAAACCGTCATCACCATCCACGCTGACGGTTTCGGTCTCCGTCATCGACAACGGACGCGGCATCCCGGTCGCCATCCATCCCGAAGAGGGCAGGTCGACCGCTGAAGTGGTCATGACCGTCCTGCACGCCGGCGGCAAATTCGATGACAACAGCTACAAGGTTTCTGGTGGTTTGCACGGTGTCGGTGTGTCCGTCGTCAATGCACTGTCCGAAACCCTTTGGCTGGACATCTGGCGCGAGGGATATCACCACACGCAGGAATACTGCCTCGGCGAACCGAAGTACCCACTGAAACAAGTCGAGCCCAGCAGCAAACGCGGCACCCGCGTGCGCTTCCTCCCGAGCCGCGAGATCTTCACCGACGTAGAGTTCCACTACGACATCCTGGCCAAACGTCTCCGCGAACTGGCCTTCCTGAACTCGGGTGTCCGGATCGAATTGCGCGACGAACGAGGCGAGGGCAAAAACGATGTCTTCCAGTACGAAGGTGGCATCAAGAGTTTCGTCGAACATCTTGCTGTGGTGCGCACCCCATTGCACCAGAACGTCATCACGTTCCTGGGTCACTCGGAAGGGATCTCTGTCGATCTGGCCATCCAGTGGACGGATTCGTACGAAGAACGCATGTTCTGTTTCACGAACAACATCCCGCAGAAGGATGGCGGTACGCATCTCGCAGGGTTTCGTGCTGCGCTCACGCGAACGCTGACGAACTACATCGAAAAATCCGGTCTCGGCAAACAAGCCAAGGTCACGTTCTCGGGCGATGACATGCGCGAGGGCATGATTGCCGTCCTGTCGGTCAAGGTATCCGACCCGAAATTCAGTTCGCAGACCAAGGACAAGTTGGTCAGCTCGGAAGTGAAGGGTGCCGTCGAATCGGTGATCGGCAACAAGCTGGGCGATTTCCTGGCCGAACACCCGTCCGAAGCCCGCGCGATCTGCGAGAAAGTCGTCGAGGCCGCACGCGCGCGCGAAGCCGCACGCAAAGCCCGCGAACTCACGCGCCGCAAGGGCGCGCTGGATATCGCCGGCCTGCCGGGCAAGCTGGCCGACTGCCAGGAAAAAGATCCGGCACTGTCCGAACTGTTCCTGGTGGAGGGTGACTCCGCCGGTGGCTCCGCCAAGCAGGGCCGCAACCGCAAGATGCAGGCCATCCTGCCGCTGAAGGGCAAGATCCTGAACGTGGAACGCGCCCGTTTCGACAAGATGCTGCAGTCTGCCGAAGTCGGGACGCTGATCACCGCATTGGGTTGTGGCATCGGCAAGGACGAGTTCGACATCAACAAGCTCCGTTACCACCGCATCATCCTGATGACTGACGCGGACGTCGACGGATCACATATCCGAACGCTGCTGCTGACGTTCTTCTACCGTCAGATGCCGGAACTCATTGAACGTGGCTACATCTATATCGGTCTGCCGCCGCTGTACAAACTCAAGCAGGGCAAGAACGAGCTGTACCTGAAAGACGACCCGGCATTGTCCTCGTACCTGATCAACAACGCTGTTGACGAGGCCGAGCTGCACTATGCCGAGGGCACGCCACCGATCAAGGGACAGGCGCTGGAAAAGCTGATGACCCAGTACCAGCTCGCCAAGGACCAGATCAACCGACTCGCCTCCCGCATCGACAGCACGCTGCTGCATGCGATGCTCGATTTGCCTGCGCTGGACCAAGCCGATTTCGCGCATCCAGAAAAACTCGCTTCATGGTGCGAACGGATTGCCGGTCGACTCAATTCGCGTGGACTCGGCAAACCGCAATATCGCCTCTCGCCGATCCCTGCGGAGGGCGAAACGGCCGGTCTGATCCGCGTCGAGAAACTGCATCACGGCTTGCGCTACGAGTTTGTCCTCACGCAGGCGTTCATGACCGGCGCAGATCTTGCACCAATCCGAGAAATATCCAATCAAATCAACGACTTGATTGACACAAGCGGACGCGTGGTTCGGGGCTCACGCAGTGCTCCGATCAGCAACTTCCACGATGCGCAGGCCTGGCTCATGGACGAAGCGAAACGCGGCCGGACGATCCAACGCTTCAAGGGTCTCGGCGAAATGAATCCGGCGCAGCTGTGGGAAACCACGGTGAATCCGGAAACCCGGCGCATGTTGCAGGTCCGCATCGAAGATGCCGTTGCAGCGGACCAGATCTTCGCCACCTTGATGGGTGACGTCGTGGAACCTCGCCGCGAATTCATCGAAAGCAACGCGCTCAAGGTCAGCAACCTCGACATCTGATCGAGTCGAGTCAAGGATCAAGGCGCTGCCCAAGCGGCGCCTGATCAGTGACAATCGCATCCCCAACAACCGCGTCGAACCATGGCCATCCTCCACGACATCGACCCGATCGCCATTGCGGTTGGTCCGTTGAAAATCCATTGGTACGGTTTGATGTACCTCGCCGCACTCGGTTCGGCCTGGTGGCTCGGACAAAAACGAGTTGCCACGGGCCGATACGGCATCAATGGTGACCAGCTCTCCGATCTCTTGTTCTACGGCATGATCGGTGTCGTCCTCGGCGGACGCCTCGGGTACATGCTCGTCTACGGCTGGAGTGAACTCGTCGCGAACCCGGCGAACTTGCTGCGCGTCTGGGAAGGCGGCATGTCGTTCCACGGCGGGCTGGTTGGCGTGATGATCGCCTGCTGGTTCTGGTCGAGACGACTGAAACGTTCCACGTTCGACACGCTGGATATGGTGGCGCCATTGATCCCGATCGGTTTGGGATTCGGGAGGCTCGGCAACTTCGTCGGCGGAGAACTGTGGGGTCGCCATACCGATGCCAGCGTCGGAATGATTTTCCCGAATGCCTTGCCCGGCAATCTCAGCATGGATGACATCCGCGTTCAGGCCGCCCAGGGTCTGCTTGATCACGAAGCCAGGCACCCGTCACAGCTTTATCAGGCAGGCTTGGAGGGCATCCTCCTGTTCGCGGTGGTGTGGTGGTTCTCGAGCCGCCCGAAACCCAGATATGCAGTCTCCGGCATGTTTGCGCTCGTGTATGGCGTGCAGCGGTTTGCGGTTGAGTTCTTCCGCGAACCCGACAGCCACATGGGCTATATCGCCTTCAATTGGATGACGACCGGCCAGTTGTTGTCCTTGCCGTTGATCGCTCTCGGCCTCTACTGGCTTTGGCTGTCGCGCCGGCAAACCCATCTGAACTGAATCAATGCAAGCCTATCTCGACCTGCTGCGCCACATCCTGGACCACGGCCTCGACAAGGCCGATCGAACCGGCACTGGTACGCGTTCGGTGTTCGGTTACCAGATGCGATTTGACCTGGCCGCGGGGTTTCCGCTCGTCACGACCAAGAAACTGCATCTGCGATCGATCATCCACGAACTGCTGTGGTTCCTGAAAGGCGAGACCAACATCGCTTACCTGAAGCAGAACCAGGTCAGCATCTGGGACGAATGGGCCGATGCCGACGGTAATCTTGGCCCGGTGTACGGCAAACAATGGCGGTCGTGGGCGGGTGCCAATGGCCAAACGATCGATCAGATCGCCGATGTCATCCGGCGCATTCAAACCGATCCGGATTCGCGCCGACTGATTGTCAACGCGTGGAACGTAGCCGACTTGCCCGACATGGCCTTGTCGCCATGCCACGCCCTGTTCCAGTTCTATGTCGGCGACGGCCGCCTGAGTTGCCAGCTCTACCAGCGCAGCGCCGATGTGTTCCTGGGCGTGCCTTTCAACATTGCATCCTACGCACTGCTGACGCACATGGTGGCGCAAGTCTGCGGCTTGCGCGTCGGCGAATTTGTGCACACCTTTGGCGATGTACACCTGTACCGGAACCACGTGGATCAGGCGAATCAACAGCTCGAACGAGCACCGAAGCCGCTGCCCACGCTCTGGCTGAACCCGGAAGTCCGGGACATCGACGGATTCCGGTTCGAAGACATTCGGATCGACGGCTACAGTGCCCATCCTGCCATCAAGGCACCGATCGCGATCTGAAAAACTTCAGCCGTCGCGTGCGTTTTTGCGCCCTGCGGCAATTGTCTCTCCAGACCGGGCGCATTGACCCGGGCCGGAGCTCACCACCATGCGCAAGACCTGTTCCCCTGGGGCTTTGATCCTCGCCCTCGGTTTTCTGCTGGCGTCGCCGATCAATCAGGCCGCCAACTTCATCGTCAACCAGACCGGTTCACAAGGTGATGGGGATGCGGCGGCGATGGGCGGCGATGATCTGGTCTGCGACATTGACGTCAACACGGCCGGAAACCAGTGCACCTTGCGTGCCGCGATCCAGGAAGCCAACGACCAGACCGGCACACACAACATCACGTTCCAGAACAGCATCACGCTGATCACGTTGACGCAGGCACTGGATGCACTGACTGCCCCCGTCAACATCAATGGCACCACCAACAACGCGGGCAGCGGCAACCGCGTCGAGATCAACGCCAACAACCTGGGATGTTTCTCGCTCGGCGAAACAGGAACCGCCGCCAATGCCAATGGCGCCCGCGGTTCGACCATCCAGAATCTGGTGATTCGAAACTGCGTCGGCAATGCCATTTCGCTTTCCGGACACGGCTACACCATTACCGGAAACCGCATCGGCACCAATGCTGCCGGCAGTACCTCCGATTTCAACAACGATGCGAACGATGGCGACGGTATCTCACTCAGTGGCACTGCCGCACAACCGAATGTCTTCCCGAACATTGGTGCACTGATCAACGACCCGCCCAATAACCTGGGCGAAATTGCCGCCTTCGTGACCGCGCTGCAGGCAGCACTCACCGTCGTCGCGAACCCGACGTTCATCTCAAGCAACCTGATCAGTGGCAACAAGGGTGATGGCATCGATCTGTTCACGCCCAGCACGGTGAATGTGCAGGTGAACGCCAACATCATCGGCCTCGACCAGGCGGCTTTGCTCGCGGTACCGAACGGACGCGGCGCTGGTGACGGTGCGGGTATCCGCATGAGCGGCGGTGCTTACGGAAACGTGATCGGGCCTGGCAACATCGTCAGCGGTCACAACGAAGACACAACCGACGATGGCATCGTCATCAGCGGCGACGTGCTCATCCCGAACTTCGTCTTCGGCAACCTGGTCGGACTCGGCAGTGCGCCCGGCACCGACGTCGGCAACGGCGACATCGGATTGCGCATTGACACCAAACCCGACACCAACGGCATGGGCGCCGACAATCCCACCGGCCTCAGTCTGTTTGTCGGTCCCGCGAACACGGTTTCGGACAATCGAAGCGACAACGGCGGTGGCTCGCTCGACAGCGTCAGTGGTGACGTCTCGGGCGGAGTAGTCATCACCGGCACATCGGCTGGTGTCAGGGTGTATGCCAATGTCATTGGCCTCGGCACCTTCCCCGCCGGCGGCACGCCCATCGGCGCGCTCGAGTACGGCAACAAGGGCAATGGCATCGTCATTACCTCCGGCAACAACCAGATCGGCGGCAGCGAGGTCTTTGAAGCAAACCTGATACTCGCAAACGAACGCCACGGCATTCTGGTGCGCGGCAGCGATGTCGCCAACATCCGCATCCAGAACAATTTCATCGGCGCATCGGATCCGACCGGACTCGGCATCTTCGGATTCGGCAACCGCGGCGATGGCCTCTACATCGTCGATGCCAGTTCGATCAAAGTTGGTGGCTCGGGAGAATTCGAAGACAACGTCATTGCAGCCAATGGCCGCCACGGCATCAAGGTGTTCGACAACGGGACTGAAAACACCAGCGGTTGGTCGAATCTGTTCCAGCGCAACCAGATCTATGGCAATGATCAGAATCTTCTCGACGGCATCACTGCGCTGGGCATCGATCTCGATCAGACCACCAATGGCGTTGATGCGACCGACGACACACCGGATGTCGACCCGAATGACGCTTATGGCAACTTTGCACAGAATGCCCCAATCGTTTGTACCGGCGCCGGGACGCCTGATCCGCTCTGCGGAACCGGGCCTGCGTACCAAACCGGGACAGGTGCCACCAACGCACAATGGACGATTCGAACGCGCCCACTGGGCACCTACCGGATCGAGTTCTTCCAGCTTCGTGCCAACGGCATGACCTTCCTCAACGAACAGATGATCACCACGGATGCCACCGGCAGACCGACAGGCGCCGGCTGTGCAGCCGGACTGTGTGCCAGCGCCATCATGCCCGGCACCGCGACCGACACGCGCGGCACCCGTATCGTCATGACCGCAACCGATCTGCTGCTGGCGGACGTCCCCCCGCTCAATGACATGCCGCCGATTCCCGATACAGCGAGCAACAACACGTCGGAATTCTCCAACGCTGGCATCGTGCCGGATCCGGGCGAACTGCGCTTCTCGTTGGCGGACTATTCGGTTGACGAAAGCGGAGGCATGGCAACCATCACCGTTCAACGCGTGAACGGTGCCGACGGCCCGGTCTCGGTCGATTACAACAGCGCGAATGGCACGGCTTCGGCAGGCGCCGATTACACAACGACCAATGGCACACTCTCGTGGATCGATCAGGACACCGCCGACAAGACGTTCATGGTGCCTGTCAGCAATGATCTGTTGGATGAGGATGATGAAACGGTCCAGTTGACGCTGTCCAACCCGACCAACAATGCGGCCCTCATCGCACCTTCGGTCGCGACATTGACGATCACCGACAACGACACACCACCCACGATCGCCGTTGCCGACATCAGTGGCGCGGAAGGCAACGCCGGCAATACACCGTTCCAGTTCACCGTGACGCTGTCATCGGCCAGTGGCAAACAAGTCACGGTGTCGGCCCAGACCAGCAACGGCACGGCGTCATCGGCCAGTGACTACGCCGCGCTGCCATCCACACCGGTCGTGTTTGCGGCAGGCGACGTCAGCGAAATCATCACGGTGCAGGTGACCGGCGACACGTCTGTGGAGTCGGACGAAATCTTCCGATTGGACTTGTCCGCTGCCGTCAACGCCAGCATCCAGGATGCCCAGGCCGAGGCCACCATTCTGGACGACGACTCCAGCTTCAGCATCAACGATGTCAATCAGAACGAAGGCAATGCGGGCTCCGCTTCCATGACATTCACCGTCACCCGAACCTCGGGAACCGGCACCGCATCGGTCCTCGTCGCCTCGACAAATGGCACTGCATCCGCTGGCAGCGACTACGTTGCTTTACCTTCGACGATGGTCAACTTTGCCGATGGCGACGTCTCGGAAACCGTGTCGGTGACGATCAATGGCGACACCACGTTCGAGCCGAACGAGACGTTCACGCTGAACCTCTCGGCACCGATCGGCGGCACCATCGCCGATGGCACGGGTGTCGGCACCATCACGAATGACGATGCTCAGCCAACGGTATCCATCAACGATGTTTCGATGCCGGAAGGCAACGCAGGTCCTTCGCCGATCCAGTACCAGATCACCTTGTCGAATCCGAGTGCCGAGGTCATCACGGTCCTCGCGACCAGTGCCGATGGCACTGCCACGGCAGGAAGCGACTACGCCGGCTTTGCCAATTCACTCGTCTCGTTTGCGCCCGGCGAGACCACGCAGAACTTTCCTGTCGTCGTGAACGGCGATCTCGTCAACGAAGCCAATGAAACCTTCCTCGTCCAGTTGTCGATGCCAGCAAACGCCGGCCTTGCCGATGGCGAAGGGCAGGGCACGATCCTGAACGATGATGCCGCGACCAGCGAGTTCAACATCAACGACGTGACACAAGCTGAAGGGAATGCCGGCACCACATTGATGTCCTTCACCGTCACGCGAACTTCGGGTGCTGGCGCCGCTTCAGTCTTCGTCGCCTCGACGGACGGGACCGCCACAGCCGGTACCGACTACCTCGCGCTTGCTTCGACTCAGCTGAACTTTGCCGATGGTGATGTGTCCGAATCGGTATCGGTGACGATCAATGGCGACACCACGTTCGAGTCGAACGAGACCTTCGTGCTCACCTTGTCAGGAGCAGCCGGCGGCACCATCGCTGATGGCAGCGGCCAAGGCACCATCACCAATGACGACGGGCAGCCATCCATTTCGATCAATGACGTGGCACTTGCGGAAGGCAACGCGGGAACCACCAACTTCGGGTTCTCCGTGACGCTGTCGAATGCCAGCAGCGAGACCGTGACGGTCACCGCCACAACCGCCGACGGCAACGCGGTCGCAGGATCCGACTACGTGGCGGTGCCTGCAACCGTTCTGACATTCCTTCCTGGCGAGACGGCGCAGCCGATCTCCGTGCAGGTGAACGGAGACATGACGGATGAACCCAACGAAACCTTCCTGGTCCAACTGACGATGCCGGTTAATGCCGGACTGACGGACAACGCGGGGCAGGGCACCATCCAGAACGACGATGCCGCTGCAGCGGAGTTCAACATCAACGATCAGATGATCGCCGAAGGCAATGCCGGCACGTCCGTCATGACGTTTACGGTCACCCGCACCTCGGGTGCGGGAGCCGCGTCGGTCCAGGTCGTTCGTCGAATGGCACGGCCACGGCTGGCAGCGACTACGTCGCGGTGCCGGTCACCACGCTCAACTTCGCCGACGGTGACACGTCGGAAACGATCCCGGTGACGATCAACGGCGACATGACAGTCGAACCGGATGAGACCTTCACGATGACCTTGTCGAATCCGGTCGGCGGGACCATTGCCGATGGCAGCGGGCAGGGCACGATCACGAATGACGATGCCGCCGCGAACACGTTCAGCATCAACGATCAGACGCTGGTCGAGGGTAATGCCGGCACGTCCGTGATGACCTTTACGGTCACACGCACCTCAGGGACGGGTGTCGCGTCGGTCCAGGTCGTTTCCTCGAATGGCACGGCCACGGCCGGCAGCGACTACGTCGCGGTGTCGGTCACCACGCTCAACTTCGCCGACGGTGACACGTCGGAAACGATCCCGGTGACGATCAATGGCGACATGACGGTCGAAGCCGATGAGACCTTCGCGATGACCCTGTCGAATCCGACTGGCGGCACGATTGCCGATGGCAGCGGGCAGGGCACGATCACGAATGACGATGCCGCCGCGAATACCTTCAGCATCAACGATCAGACGATCGCCGAAGGCAACGCCGGCACGTCCGTCATGACGTTTACGGTCACACGCACCTCAGGGACGGGTGTCGCGTCGGTCCAGGTCGTTTCCTCGAATGGCACGGCCACGGCTGGCAGCGACTACGTCGCGGTGCCGACCACCACGCTCAACTTCGCCGACGGTGACACGTCGGAAACGATCCCGGTGACGATCAATGGCGACATGACGGTCGAAGCGGATGAGACCTTCACGATGACCTTGTCGAACCCGGTCGGCGGCACGATTGCCGATGGCAGTGGGCAGGCACGATCACGAATGACGATACGCCGCTGCCGGCACTCTCGATCACGGACGTCACGATGGCCGAGGGCAACGCCGGGCTCACCGCTTTCGTGTTCACGGTGAACCTGTCTGCCCCAAGTGCCCAGACGGTTACGGTGGATGTGTCGGTCGGTGCTGGCACGGCGAGTGCCGGCTCGGACTATCAGGCGCCGGTCAGCACGATGCTCACGTTTACGCCGGGCGATGTCTCCGAGTCGTTCACGGTACAGGTGCTGGGCGACACGGAATTCGAGCTCAACGAAACGTTCCTGGTGAGTATGTCGAATGCCGTCAATGCGACACTCGCCGATGCACAGGGTACCGGTACGATCCAGAACGAAGACGCGCAGGCCGTTGCTGGAAACGCTGTGCCGGTTCCGACGCTCGGCGACTGGCACAAGTTGTTCCTGATGCTGATGGTGCTCTCTGCCGGCTTGATGGTGAGCCACCGCAGGCTGCGCTGATCCGAAACGCTGCAGCGGAGACTCTGGTCAGATCCGGAGTCTCCGTTCGGGTCAGCGTTCCGAGTGACCTGCGTCGTCGTAATCCCGGCGTGCAAACAGACCGGGACGGATCAGGTCGATGAAGGCCCGCGCTTGCGGGCTGAGGTATTTGCCCTTGCGCACGACCACACCGTATGTGCGCTGCGGGAAGTACTCCTTCATGTTGCGCACTTCCAGACGATCTTCTGGCCGAAGGCAGATACCGGTGACAATCGATACACCAAGACCCATGGCCACATATTGTTTGATCACTTCCCAGCCACCCACTTCAATCGCAACCGAGTAGGGCACGCGAGCTTTCTGGAAAATCAGGTCAACCAACCGATACGTGGTCAGGCGTCGCGGTGGAAGGATCAAACCATGGGGCGACAGATCTTCAAGCGTGACCTGCGCTTTGCTGGCAAGCGGATGATTGACCGGCATGATCAACATCGGATCGAACGAATACACTGGTTCGTAAACGAGATCATTCGGGACATCGAGCATCGAACCGACCGCGAAGTCCACCTGGTCGGAACGAAGCATCGCCAGACCATCCATGCCGGTCACGTTGTGCAATTGCAGCTTCACTTTCGGATGCCGGTCGCGATAACTGGCAACCAGTGCCGGCAACAGAAACTGGATCGTCGAAGAGCCTGCGGCCACGTTCAGTTCACCGGCATCCAGGCCCTGAACCTTGTGTTTGAAGTTCTGGTCCAGCGCTTCCAGTCCCTCGATCAGGGGCCGCGCGAGATCGAACAGTTCCTGACCCTCGCGGGTCAGTTGAACACGACGCCCGGAACGTTCCAGCAAGCGCACACCAAACTCGCGCTCCAAAGCCTGGATCTGCAGACTCACCGACGGCTGGCTCAGAAACAGCGCTTCGGCGGCCCGCGACAAGGTGCCAAGTTTGGCCGTATACAGAAACGCGCGAAGTTGTTTGAGCCGACTGCCCTTGTAATAAAAACGCGCCGTTCCGGTGCCACGCGGTTTGCGCGGCACACGACGTTTGCGTTTGGGTGGGGCAGTCACCATCAGTCGATTATGCTGGGTTTGCTGGCACGAAACGATCAGTACCGGATTGCCATGGTCAAGCCAGTGCGATCGGTAGGGGGCAGGTTCGGCAGCGACTGGGCTACTCCGGAAACCAACCGCTCCGCAGTCCACAACGCAGCGATCGCATCCAGGATGTCATCGGGTTGGGCAATCTGCTTCGGCACTTCGACCAGCACGCTCCGAATGGCCGTCTGACCAAAATCTGGCGACAACAGTTGAAGTCGCTGCCGATGCCCAGCCTCGGTTCGCTTTGAGGAGACCAAGCCCAGGCCCGCACCGCCGTTCATCGCTGCGAAGCTGACTTCCGGATGGACTTCGTGCACGCGCGATCGAGCGATCGCGTCTCTTTGCAACAGAGCATCCCAATCACGGATTTTCGGGAACAGTGCAAACGCCTGCGCGCTCAAACCACGCCCGTCGATGGCACGCTGTCTGGACGATGCCTCGGCTCGGGTTGTGCAGTCCAGCACTGCGCGAAGCGGCGCCGGAAAGACACTCGACGACCGGGCACCACCGACGAACCGCCGGGCCTCGTGATCACTGGGGCGAGGGCCGCTCTCACCGAGGCCGATCGGAACATCGACACCGATCGCTTCCGCCTCGGCATGTGCGGACCACAGCGACGCGGCGTCTGCATATCGATCCCAACCAAGACCGCTCCGATCGCGCCACACCGCGAACCAACCGGATCCGGCACCATCAACGCCAACGGCATGGCGGGGCCGGATCATCGGGTCCGCTGGGTTCAGCCCAGCTTCGCGCGTTGTGACTTCAAGCCATCCAACTGGACACTCCAGTCGGACATGCGGGCGCGTTCCTGGTCCACCACCGCGGCCGGCGCGTTCTGCACGAACGTCGCGTTGCCGAGTTTGCCCTCGCATTTCTTGATCTCGCCCTCGATACGCCCGATCTCCTTGTCGAGGCGCTTCTTCTCCGCGTCGAGGTCAATCAGACCCGCGAGCGGAATCAGGACTCGCAAGGTCCCCACGACGGCTGCTGCCGAAGCGGGTTCGGTTTCACCTGTGGCAAGGAATCGTGGTGCTTCCGCACGTGCGAGGAACGTGATCTGGGGCAGGAACTTGTCCACCCGACGGGCATCCTGGGCATCACCTCCGACAAACAGCAGCGGCAGCGGTTTGCCTGGCGATATGTTCATTTCGCCACGGATGCGACGCACGCCAGCCAGCACGGACTTGAGCCAGTCCACTTCACCTGCGGCATCAAGGTCTGCGGCGATGTCTTCCGGACGCGGATAACGCTGCGTGCCCACAAACCGGTTCGTGATATCGATGCCGAGACGAGGCGCCACGTGTTGCCAGATTTCTTCGGTGACAAACGGAATCAAGGGGTGCGCCAACCGCAACACGGTTTCGAGCACGGTCAGCAGCGTGCGGCGCGTCGATGCCACGGCCGTCGCATCATTTCCTTGAAGCGCAGGCTTCGACAGTTCCAGGAACCAGTCGCAGAATTCGTTCCAGACGAAGTCATACAGTGCCTGAGCCAGCAGATCGAAACGATAAGCCGCCATCTGCGTATGCATCTCGGTGACCGTGGCCTGAAGCCGCGTCAGGATCCAGCGTTCGGCTTCCGTAGCGGGTGCTGTCGCCGGTGTTGCCGCGGCATCAAACCCTTCGGTGTTCATCAGCACGAACCGGCTGGCGTTCCAGAGCTTGTTGCAGAAATTCTTGTAGCCCTCACAGCGCGAGAAGTCGAACTTGATATCGCGACCGTGCGACGCGAGCGACGCAAACGTGAAACGCAGCGCATCGGCGCCAACGCCATCGATCCCTTCGGGGAATTCCTTCTGGGTGGCCTTCGAAATCTTCTCGGCCATCTGCGGCTGCATCAGCCCGGCGGTGCGTTTGGCAATGAGCTCATCCAGAGAAATGCCGTCGATGAGATCGAGTGGATCCAGCACGTTGCCCTTCGACTTCGACATCTTGTTGCCATCGCGATCGCGCACCAGGCCGGTGATGTAGACGTCCTTGAACGGCACCTGGCCGGTAAAGTGGTCGGTCATCATGATCATGCGTGCGACCCAGAAGAAAATGATGTCGAAACCGGTCACCAGCACCGAGGTCGGCAGGAACGTGTCGTAGCCGAACTGCTGCTGTGCCTCCGGATTCGGCCAGCCAAGTGTGGAGTGACTCCACAGTGCGGACGAGAACCAGGTTTCGAGCACGTCGTCGTCGCGTTTCAGCGGCGACGTGATGCCGGCTTCCTTGGCTTTCGCCAGAGCTTCGGTCTCGTCGCGCGCGACGATGATCTCGCCGGAGTCGGCATACCAGGCCGGGATCCGATGACCCCACCACAATTGGCGCGAGATACACCAGTCCTGGATGTTGCCGAGCCAGTGCCGATAGGTGTTGATCCAGTTTTCCGGCACGAACTTCACCGAGCCGTTCTCGACCAGCTCCAGACCCCTCTTGGCCAGATGATCCATGCTGACGAACCATTGGTAGGTCAGGTATGGCTCGATGACCTGGCCTGAGCGATCACCGCGCGGCACCATCAACTTGTGCGCTTTCTCTTCGATCAACAGGCCGAGTTCGGTGAGATCGGCGAGTACCGCTTTGCGGGCCACGTATCGATCGAGACCGCGGTATTTCTCCGGGGCCGTGTCATTGATTTTCGCGTCCGGGGTGAAGATGTTGATCATCACCAGGTTGTGGCGCTTGCCGATTTCGAAGTCGTTGAAATCATGCGCTGGTGTGATTTTCACGCAGCCGGTGCCGAACTCCTTGTCGACATAGGTGTCGGCAATGATCGGGATCTCGCGATTCGTCAGCGGCAACTTCAAGGTCTTGCCGATCAGCGCGCTGTAACGCTCGTCTTCGGGATGCACCGCCACCGCGACGTCGCCAAGCATGGTTTCCGGTCGGGTCGTCGCCACGATCAACTGGCCGCTGCCATCACTGAGCGGGTAGGCGATCGACCAGAGTTTGCCGTTTTCTTCCTCACTGACCACTTCCAGATCGGAGATTGCGGTCAGCAACACCGGGTCCCAGTTCACCAGGCGCTGGCCACGATAGATCAGGCCTTCGTCGAACAGGCGCACGAAGGTTTCGGTGACCGCTTCCGACAAGCCGGCGTCCATCGTGAAGCGTTCGCGTGACCAGTCACCCGAGGTGCCCATCCGGCGCATCTGTCGGGAAATCGTACTGCCGGACTCTTCCTTCCATTGCCAGACACGTTCGATGAACGCCTCGCGGCCCATGCCGTTGCGGGTCAGGCCTTCGCGCTCCAGCAATCGACTCACCACCATTTCGGTGGCGATGCCGGCATGGTCGGTGCCGACTTGCCAAAGGGTGTTCCGACCCATCATGCGTTGGTAGCGGATCAGCGTGTCCATCAGCGTGTGCTGGAACGCGTGGCCCATGTGCAGGGTGCCGGTCACGTTCGGCGGCGGCAGCATGATCGAGTAGGGCTCGCCCGAACCACTCGGCGCGAAATAACCGGAAGCTTCCCAGCGGGGATACCACTGCGCTTCAATGGCTTTGGGTTCGAAAGACTTGTCCATGGCAAAGGCTCCGCCCGGGCCTCTTGAAGCCCGGAAAATAAGGATTGATAGCCCTATAGGCTAGCAAGCCCTCATGGAGCATGCGAATCCTTGTGCTTCGCGCAGCGAAGCACAAGGACGACACGTCTTCCTGAATCCCTCCCAACCCTCCCCGAGCATCGAGGAGGGCTCCCACAGTTGAGGGAGTTGAGCGAGTCTTGATCGCGCCTTGAAGGGACCTTACGGCAAGGGACGAGTGGTGCCAGGGCGGGTTTGCGACACGCTGGCCGCTCCTGCAGATGAGCCCAATCGCCAAACAACCCGCAAACAAAGCCCTCCCCCGGTGCGATTCGGGGGCTGGCAGGCTGTTGAACAACAGCCCGCCACTTACATCAGGCCCACTCGGTCAAACCTTCCGCTTCATACAAGGCCTTGAACGAGGGCCTTGCCTTCAGACCCGCGACAAACGCGGCGAGTACCGGCCAGCTGGTAGCCGGTTTTGGCATGTTGCGTGACCAACGCATCAGCATGAAAGCATGCAGGTCGGCGACCGTGAGATCGGCGCCACACAGATACGGCCCGTTCGCGGACAGATGGTCGGCCAAACGGTCGAACACCACCTCGACTTTCACCTGAGCCGCGGCTTTGGCGCCATCGATGGCGGCTTCGCCGGCGGCCTCATGTGGATAGAACCACTGGCGGAACGCAGGTTGCAGTGTGTTGGCGAGGTACAGCATCCACTGCAGGTAAGGTGCCCGAGCCGGGCTGCCCATTGGCGGGGCCAGTTTCCCTTCTCGCTCCGCGAGCCAGAGCAGCAGAGCGGCACTTTCGCTCATGGCTTGGCCGTCGTGTACCAAGGTCGGTACGACGCCATTCGGGTTCAGCCGAAGGTACTCGGAAGATTTCTGTTCGCCGGACTGAAGATCGACACGCACCAATTCGAACGGCACTGCCATCTCGATCAAAGCCAGATGGACCGAAAAACTGGCGGCGCCAGGCGCAAAATAAAGTTTGTACATGAAACTGTCTCCGATGCCGGAACGCGGCGTGGAAAGGGTGGTCAGGATTCCTGGTCGTCGCGGCCGAAACTCAGCTGGCCATCGAGGCCACCGGGCTCGTCGTCACCACCGGAAGGCGCGGATTCGTCACTGCCCATGTTCTCGGTCCGAACACTGCCGACGTCCTTGCCCGGACGCCACCATTGAAATGTCTTCTGTGCCTTGCCGCCTTCTCGGGCGCTGACCTCAAGCAACAACTCGCTGCGTCGCTCGGTACTGACTTCCGTCCAATGACAACCGAGCACCGCACCTTCAAGCGCATAGAGCAAGTTCAGGCTGGCCTTGAAGCCGGCTTTCTTGACCTTGAAGAAGACTTCGATCGAACCGATCGCCTTGACCTCGTCCTCGGTGCGAATGCCGACCTGACGCAACCACGCAGCACTTTTGGGCCCGACGTTGCGGATCTTGACGGCGGTGACGCTCACGCGGCCGACGCCAGCTGGCCCGACCGCAAACTGGCCAGGAACACCCGCGCAATCGCCTCCAGACCGGTCTGGTCGACGGGATCGAACCGGTCGAGGATCGGGGAATCCACATCAAGCACACCGATCAGTTCGTCGCCCTCGTACAGTGGCACCACAATTTCGGACGCCGATGCCGAATCACAGGCGATGTGTCCCGGAAAGGCATGGACATCACCGACCAGTTGGGTACGACGCAAGGTGGCGGCCGTGCCGCAAACTCCTTTGCCGAGCGGAATCCGGACACAGGCCGGCTTGCCCTGAAACGGCCCGACCACCAGTTCCTGGCCGTCGTAAAAGTAGAAGCCCAACCAGTTCACGTCGCCGAGCGCGTGGAACAACAATGCGGACAGATTCGCCGCATTCGCGATCCGATCGCGTTCGCCGGCGAGTAATCCTTCGGCCTGTTCGCGGAGTTGCGCGTAGAACTCGGCCTTGTCGCCGGTGGCGATGGGTTTGGACTCGAACATGATGTGATCCGACAGGGAAGGCGGAAAGTTTAGCAGGCTGCGAATCCTCGAACCTCAGGCCTTGCGCGAGGTGCTGCGGGCCACCTGGGCCTTCTTGACGGCCGCTTTCTTGACCGGCGCTTTCGACGCGCGCTTCGCAGCCGCTTTGGGCGCTGCCTTGGCGGGCGCTTTGGCAACCGCCTTTTTTGCAGGCACGACGCTGGCTGCAGACGCTGTCGATTCTCCCATCAGATAACGACGCACGTCCGCAGCATGGGTTTTGACATCGACTTTGGGCCAAACCTGTTCGACGCGACCGCTGGCATCCACGACAAACGTACACCGCAGGATGCCCATGTACTTGCGCCCATAAAGTGTCTTTTCGCCCCAGGCACCCAAGCCTTCGATCAATTGGCGCTCGGGATCGGCCAGCAGCCGGAAGTTCAGCGACTGCTTGTCGGCGAAGCGGCGATGGCTGGCAACGGTGTCGGCACTGATGCCGAACACCGGAACGCCGAGCTTGCCGAATGCCGGTTGTTCGTCGCGAAATCCGCAGGCCTGGGTCGTACAGCCTGGCGTGCTGTCCTTGGGGTAAAAATACAGCACGAACCGTTTGCCCTTCAGACTGGCCTTCGTGACGAGTCGGCCGTCTTCATCGGGCAGTGAAAAATCCGGGATGGGTTTACGGATGTCCAGCATGGTCGGGTTCCTCGGAAATCGGCGCAGGGGTGGCCTCAACCACCAAGTCTGGCCGGAGGTGCCGTGCAAAGAAGGTGAGCAAGGCATTGCCGTAGTGTTTTTTCATGTACGGACTGGAAATGCCATGTTTGGCGCCTGGATACGTCATCAGTTCAAACCCTTGCCCGCGCTCCTGCAGTGCGGTCATCAGCTTCGTCGAGTTCGTGAACAGCACGTTGTCGTCAGCCATGCCGTGTACCAGCAGCAGTGGTGCGGTGAGGCCATCGACATGCGCAAAGACCGCGCTGTCGGTGTACCCCTCGGCATTCGCCGCCGGATGGTCCATGTATCGCTCGGTGTAGTGCGTGTCGTACAGCGCCCAGTCGGTCACAGGCGCGCCGGAGACACCGGCGGCAATTTCGTCGGAATGTTTGGCGAGCATCATGAGGCTCATGTAGCCACCGTAGCTCCAGCCGTACACGCCAACACGAGCCGGATCGACGAAGGGCTGCTGCTTCAGCCAGCGGATGCCGGTCATCTGGTCTTCAACCTCCGGGCCACCCATGCGCCGGAACAAGGCTTCCTCGAATGCCTTGCCGCGGCGCGGGGTGCCGCGATTGTCGAGCACGAAGACGACGTAACCCTGGCGCGCAAGCACTTGCCAGTGCAAGTCACCCCAGGCTTTCTGGACCATCTGTTTGTGCGGACCACCATAAACATTCACGATGGCCGGGTAACGCCGGTTCGGGTCAAAGCCTGACGGTTTGATCAATCGATAATGGAACGTGTCGCCCGCTTCGTTGCTGATCGAGCCGAACTCGCTCCGTGCATGATCGGCGATGTAGGGGTCATAGGGGTGATCCGAACCCAGCGCATTGGCTTCGAGCACTGCCAGGTGCTCGCCGGTATTGCGGAACAGCCGCACGCTGGGCGGGGCTTCGGCAGCGCTGAACGTATCGACGAACACGCTGCCGTCCTTCGCAAACACGGCGTTGTGAATGCCTTCCCCGGCGCTGACCATTTCCGCCGACTTGACGGCTTCGTTCATGGGCACGCCGAACACGTGCGCCTGCAGCGGGTCTGGTCCACCCGATACGAAATAAAGCCGCTCCGCCTGTTCGTCCACGGCGGCGATCCGGTCGACTACCCACGCTTCAGGAGACAGTGCATAACGCAGCCGGCCCTCGCCATCAAACCGGTACACGCGCGCAAACCCGTCGCGTTCGGAGGTCCACAGAAAATCGCCGTCGGCCAGAAAATGCAGGTCGTCATTCAGATTGACGAACGATTTGCTTTCCTCGACCAAGAGCACACGTGTCGTTCGCGCGTCACGCTGGTACTGGCGAAGTTCGAGGCGCCGCTGGTCCCGAGACTGCCACTGGTAGGTCAGGAAACCGGCGTGTTTGGGCCATTCGACCCGCGCCAGATACGCATCATCGCGACCGTCGGTGACCCAGTCGATCTTGACGTCGGCGTTGGCGATCGTCGTGCCACTGGCATCACTGACCAGACCCGCGGGCCGTACTTGCGCCAGATCGATGACTCCGAGTTTGACCGAAGCATTGGTCTCGCCGGCGGCGGGATAACGCTGTTCGATCACTTGCACGTTGTCCGCATTGATCTCGAACCGGCGCTGGACCGGCACCGGCGATTCATCAACCCGCGCAAACGCAATGGCCGAGTCGTCGGGTGCCCACCAGTAGCCTTCGAAACGGGCCATCTCCTCCTGTGCGATGAACTCTGCCGTGGCGTTCGAAATCAGGCCTTCGCCGTCGAACGTCAACTGGATCGAGCGCGCCGTTTCCAGTTCGATCAGCCACAGATCCTGTTCGCGCACGAAGCTCAGGAACTTGCCGGCCGGAGATACGCGAGCGTCGGTGACAAAACCGAGGGCTGCACTGGTCAGCTTGCGAAGCGCCTCGGGGCCGGTCAACTCAAGGTCGTACAGGAACACTTCGCCATTCAGCGGAAACACGAGCTTCTTGCCATCGGGCGAGAAGCTGTATTCGAGGATGCCCTTGAGACTGGCTGTCCGTGCCCGCTCACGCCGGGCTTGCTCTTCGGCCGACAATTTTTCGCCGTCTGGATTAAGCAGCGCGGAATCAACCAGCAGTTCGGTCTTGCCGCTTTCGATGTGGTACTGCCACAGATCCAGCTGAAACTGGTCGGTTTCCTTGCCGCGGAGGAACGTGACACGACTGCCATCGGGCGCGACTTTCAGACCCTGCGGTGTTTTGCCAGCGAGGGCAGGGGGTTCGAACAGACGCTCGATGGGAAGGTCGGCGGCAGAGCAGGCCATACTCATGGTCATCAATCCGGCAAGCAGGAAACGGTGCATGATTCACCCAGGTGATCGGTCGAGCGCCCGAGTGTAGCCAAAGCCGTGAACTGCTACAGGTCAAGAGGCAACTGCTCGTCCTCGGTGCCGATGAGGCGGTTGGATGCCGTGGCACGGAGGACCAGGTCACTGAACGCGGCTTGACCCCGGCTGCCCAGTGCCAGCAATCGAAGATGTGCCTCGATGCTCCGGACGATGTAAGTCGGCACAGTACGTGGGTCACGGACATGTCGCGTCCAGGTCGCCCGTCCCAACCCGAGCACTCGCCAGGGTGACGCCGCAGCACAGGCCTCCGAAAACTGCTCCAGCTTGAGTCGCAGTTTGTCGTGCCGGGCCGAGAGACGAGTTGGCTTCTTCGATGCTGGCTTCGATTTCATCCGGGCGGTCTCTCCAGAAGCGTCAGACAGACGAATTGCGGGATCAGGGGGTGGATTCCTGCTTCCTGCCTTCGCGCATCCACCACTCGCCGAGGCGCGCGAGTCCCTCCGACAGCGTAGCGCGTGGCTGATATCCCAGATCGCGGCGAGCCGCATCGATGTTGAACCAATGGGCGGTCGACAATTGTTCGGCCAGGAACCGGGTCATCGGTGGATCGTCGGTACGACCGGTCAGCGAATACCACGATTCAAAAAACAGTCCGGCGAGCTTGGCTACCGGCACCGGGATCCGGCGCGTCTCCGGTGGGCGCCCACAGGCCTTGAGCATCTTGTTGATCATGTCATCGAGGGCGATCGGCTGGCCCTGGGAGATGAAGTACGCCTTGCCGGAACAGGGGCTGCCAATATCCAGCCGGTCGAGGGCGTTGAGGTGTGCTTCGGCGGCATTGTCGATGTACACCGTGTCGACCTGTTTCGGCTTTCCGATGAACCGCAGGCGGCCCTGTTGCTGGCGCTTCAGCAGCCGGGGCAACAAGTGGTGATCACCGGGCCCCCAGATCAGATGCGGACGCAACGCCACCGTTGCGATGTTCGCTCCGTTGGCTTTGAGGACATGGCGCTCCGCGACAGCCTTCGTACCTGGATAGGGCGCCGCGAAGTGATTGGCATAAGGCAGCGATTCGTCGCCACCTTCGATGTCTCCACCGGAATGCACGACACTCGGTGTCGAGGTATGCACCAGCTTTCGGATGCCGTTGAGTTCACAGGCACCGAGGACCGAAAGTGTGCCGCCCACATTGGCCGAAGTGAAATCGGCCAGGGAGCCCCAGATGCCGGCTTTGGCGGCGGTGTGGATGACCGCGTCACAACCAAGGCTTGCCTCGATGACCTTGTCGAGTGCCGACACGTCACCCTGCAACTGGTGTACGCCGAGTTGATCCAGAACGTCGCTGCGCGACCGCGCAATGCTGACGACATCGTCGCCCCGAGCCTTCAACATGCGGCAGATGACACCGCCCAGAAAACCGGTTCCGCCCGTAACCAATACCTTCATGACCCACAACCTGACGTATCAAAGCCGGGCATGCTGCCCGCGGCGACTGACGATTGCAATCTCAATCGAGCTTCTTGATCCACTTCAGCAGGGGGGTCCAGTCTTCCTGATGGCTCAGGACCTGTTCCGAGTGGTAGTCGAAAATGCTTCGGCCGATGCCCGCCATCAACGCATATCCGCCCGAGTCGCGCAGCTCGGCGATGACCGGTGGGCCCAGTGCACGCATCCGGTCCAGATTGTTTCGCGACAGATTGGTCCACGGCTTCAACCGATTGGCGACGATCGCGACCGGGACCTTCCGGCGCTTGAAGTCGGCATGTCCGGCCAGAGCGGTCAGGAACCGCTCGGTGGCGTCCAGATCGATGACACTGGGGACAACCGGCACCAGAATCCCGTCCAATTGGTCGCTGATTGCGGCGATTTCCGAGGCACCGGTTCCCGCGGGCGAATCAACCACCACACGTTCGGCACCTTTCGGAAGTTTCGACAGGGCCTTTGGCCCCAGTCGGGCCGACAGGCCGAGCACCGCGCCGCGCTCCAGACCAGCACGACGTTCGCACCAGTTCAGTGAAGATTCCTGGGGGTCACAGTCGATCAGTACGGTTCGTTTATCGGCGAGCGCATAAAACGCGGCCAGGTTCGTGGCGACCGTAGTTTTGCCACAGCCGCCTTTGCTGCTGGCAATCAGGATGGTGCGCATGCGCTGTCCTCGGGCTGCAATCGATCCCCGGAATCTACCAGCTTGTCGAATCGAGGCGTTCGCAAGGACACAACAAAAAAGGCCCGCGGGGTGAGCCGCGGGCCTTCGGGTGCTACGGGATCACCGAGCGATCAGAACGTGACGGACCAGCTATTGATGTAGCCCGTGTCGCCAGTGGCCGCATCTTGAACGCGCAGGTTCCACGTGCCATTCAGCAGCTCGGACGACAGATTCAAGGTCACGGTCTTGACGATGTTGTCGGTGCCGGCGCCCGTTCGGTTGTGAATGTTGTAGAGCGTGCCGTCCGGCGCCACCAGATCAACCTTCAGGTCACCCTGGTAGGTGTGCACGATGTTCACCGACACCGAGGCGGTCGCTGAGGCATTGCCGGTGCGACCACTGACCGCGATCGGCGAATTGACGGTTGCGTTGTCGGCAATCGTGTAGTCCGTGCCGTTGCTGTACGTCTGTGTACCGCCACCACCGCCACCACCCGCGGTGTAACTGCCGGTGATCGACAGGCCGGAGAACGCGGAATAGGCCTTCAGGCGCACGTAGTATGTGCCGGCCTGTGCGGTTGCAATGTTGCAGGTTTCGGCATTCGTGCCGCCGGCACTGCGACAGTCATAAACCGTGTCGGTCGGGGCGCTGCCGAACTTGACGAACATGTCGGCGTCGCCGGTTCCGCCGCTGGACACGAACTTCAGACCCGTGGCGCCAGCTGGCACGACCAGCGTGTAGTTCAGGTAACTGCCCGCAGCCGCACTCTGACTGGTCTTGGCCACACCGTTCGTCAGCACCACAGTCGCGCCACCGCCACCACCGGTGGCACAGGCCACACCCACCGACGTGAAAGCAGCCGTGACATCGGCCTTTGTGAAACCAAGATCGGTTGCAGCGGTTTCACTACCGCAGGCGGCCTGGTTATACGTGCTGCTGGCTGTCCAGTAGAGGTCATTGGCGCGCGCGAACACCTGAAACGCCTTCTTGGTGTCCCAGCCGGCCTTGGTGGCGAGCAGATAGAACGCCTTGTTGTAGACCCCTGACGAGTGATGGACGTCCATGCCACTGGTGAAGTTCGCGGCGTTGTCGATCGACTTGCCGTCCTGAGGCGGATTGTTCATGTACCGGAGCGAACCGGTGCCTTTGAAGATGTCGGCGCCGACCAGCCAGTCGTTACTGCCTTTCATGAAGAATTCGGCGGCTTCACCGGCCATGTCCGAATACGCCTCATTGATGCCGCCGGACTGGCCGGAGTAGGTGAGATTGGAGTTCTGCTCGGTGAACCCGTGCGAGACCTCATGCGAGGAAACGTCCAGACTCACGAGTGGGTAGAACGTCGTAGCGCCGTCGCCGAACGTCATCGCCGAGCCGTTCCAGAACGCGTTCTCGTAGTTGCTGCTGTAGTGGACACGCATCTGCAACTGGAACGTCAGCGGTGCCCGGCCCAGGTAGGACTGGTACATGCTGTAGATCACGCCGCCGAAGTAATGGGCGTCGTTCATTGGCGCAAACGCCCCGTTGATGGCTTTGACGGTGTTGCGCGGACAGGTATAGGAATGTGCCGTCGTTCCGGAGGTGCCGCCGTTGAGGTTGACCGTCCGGACATTCGTGTTGTTCATGGAACACGACGTGCCGCTCTGCGTCACGTCCATGAAACCGAAATTGGTGCCGTACTCGTACTGGCCGGTTTTCTGGTTGCCGCCAGGGCCGGTACCCACCAGCGCATGGGCCAGGCCGTCCCATTGCTTCAGGACCTTGCCGGTGTTGGCGTCGAGGATGGTGAACATACGCGTCGGATCGCCGCCGCCTGGCCGGTCGGCGAGCAATTCGCTGACATAGGCCACATGCGCCAGGGCGGCGTCATCCACAAACACCACTTTCTGGAGTTGCTCGCGTTCGATCACGGCGGAACTCAGGCGCTTGCCCAGTGCTGCCTGACGGGCCGAGAGACGTGCGGCACGTTCGTCGAGGCGCGATTTGGCGCCGACGTCGAGCTCACGATCCAGGCCACTCACGATCTGTCCGAACAGCGAGCGCACGCCGCGGGCGTCTTCCGACACGATCACGTGTTCGCCGAACACCGGCAAGCCCCGATGGACCTGCTGATACCGGGTGTGGGTCACGCCGTTCTTTTCGGTCGACTGCTCCAGAACCTTGAGGGTCGAACTCGTGTCGAGTCCGAGCAGTTCGGCGTGCCGCTCTTCACCCCGAAGATCGGTGGCAAACTCAGCCAGGCTGACGCGTTTGGCGTTGACGGCGTTGACGTCCTGAAGGTGCAGGTCTTGACGCTGGGCGGCGCCGGCGCTGCCGGCCACGATGGCGAGCGCCAGGGCCGACAGACCGAGGCGGGTGGTGCGTGGGATGTGCGTGGAACGCTTCATGTTCTTCTTCCCGTGTGTGGTGTGGTGCATCTCTCTCCCCGATGCCGATACCGCGCAGCGCCGAGCACGCCAGTCCGAGGAATGGCGTGCTCCCTTGACAACATGGATGGCCCAAGCACGGCGACCGCGATCGCCTTTTGCCCGTAGCCGACAGACCGGATCCACTGGGGTGTCATTCTTGAGTGACACCGCCTGATGGGGTCATGGCGGCCTTAGGGGCGGGGCTGAATATAAGCAAGTGAAAAAATTGTGCACGCCGCTCTGCACCATTTTCACGGCACCATGACAAAACGCCATGACGCGGTGTCTCGGTCTCTGAGACGGGACCCCGCTGAGATACGCCCAGATTTGGTCTTCTTCCCAAATCGTTGCTGCGTTCATTTGCGCCGGGCCTTGTGCCCGGCGTCTTTTTTTGCCGTCACACGACCAGGGATGCCAACCGTTGGGCTCGCGACAGCACGTCGTCAGTTCGGGCCAGCACCCGGGGGCGGCCATCCAGCGTGCAATGCAAGGATTGCGTCAGCCACAGCGTATGGGTGTCGCGCAGAAACCGGGCGTCGTCGGTACCCAACAATCCATCGCGGGCAGCAAGGTCGATCAGTTCGGCGGTACGGGTGGTACGAGCCAACTCCGGATGGGTCTGTGTAGCGCCCAGAACACAACGCTGCACCCAGAACTCCAGATCCACCAGGCCCCCTTCGCCCTGTTTGAGGTCGAACCACTCGCGGGTACTTCGGTCCAGTTCCTGGCGCCAACGTTCGCGCATGCCGCGAACCTCGGTATCCAGAGCAACGCGATCACGCACTCGGCCAAGGACTCTGGCCCGAATCTCGGCAAACCGCTGTTGCCCGATTGCCGCCCCGGCCACGACCCGAGCGCGAACGAGGGCCTGCTGCTCATAAGTCCACGCGCGTGCTTCCTGATACTCGGCAAACGTGGACAAGGACGACACCAACAGACCTTTGGCCCCATCGGGCCGCAGTCGCATGTCGACTTCGTACAGGTGGCCGGCCCGGGTCGACGTTCCAAGCCAATGCAACACACGTTGTGCGAGCCTTGCGTAATAACGGGATCGATCTAGCGGCCGCGGGCCGTCACTCAAGCGGTCATCGTCGACATCACAGTAGAGAAACACCAGGTCCAGATCGGACGCAAAACCCAGTTCGACGCCGCCGAAGCTGCCATACGCGACCACCAGAAGCCCTTCGCCCAAGCGACCATGCTGCGCCTCGTGTTCGCGGGTGACCCAGTGGACAACGCGCTGGACACTCACCTCGGCAATATCCGCGAGGCGGGTACTGCAGGCATGGGCATCCAGGGTGCCGGCCAGCCAATCCAGGCCAGTACGAAACAGCACACTCTGACGCGCCTCGTTGAGCGCGATGAGCAGCGCTTCGGGATCGTCCTGCGCCGCACGTTGCAAGTGCCGATCAAACTCGCGGTCAATATCGAAATCACCTCCCTGGCGTTCATCCAGCAGGTCGTCCAGCAGCAGGGGATGCTGGATGACGCGCTCGGCCAGGAAGCTCGATCGTTTGAACACTTCGACGACCCGATCGCGTGCACCACGCCGTTCGGCCAGCAGCGCCAGGTAACTCGACCGACCGGCAATGGCATGAAGCAGTCGCAACAGACGGAGCACCTGCGCATCGGCCAGGTGCTGCTGATGCGCTTCCGCCAGCAAACGTGGCGTGGCGCGTTCGAAGCGCGACTTGGCGGCGGTATCCATGCGCTTTACCGGCAAGCTGTTGAGCAAGCCGTGGAAGGCTTCGGCCACTTCGGGGCCAAAATGTTCGATCAGTTGGGCCGGCGTCTCGGTGCCATGTTCCCCCAGTCGCAGCGGTTTATCGCGCGCCGGTGGATCCAGCACGCGCGCAAACAGTGCACTGACGGTACCCCGAACCTCCGCGATCGCAGCATCCAGGGTGTCGACATCGTCATGACCCAGGCCGATGGCCACGCGCAGTCGCGCCACAGGATCCTGCGGCAGGCTGTGGGTCTGTTCGTCGGCAAGCATCTGCACCCGGTTCTCGACGCGCCGCAAGAACTCATAGGCATGGCGCAACTGCGCGCTTTCCCCGGCATCGAGGAAGCCACTGGTGGTTGCGGCCTCGAGCGCCCGGTAAAAACTGGGTGTCCTGAGACTGGGCTCGCGACCGCCACGGATCATCTGCGCCAACTGCACGATGAACTCACATTCGCGGATACCCCCGGGCCCGAGTTTCAGATTGCCATCCAGGTCGCGTCGATCGACCTCAAGATCGATGCGCGACTTCATGTCGCGCAATCCTTCGATCGCGGTGAAATCGAGGTAACGGCGGTACACGAACGGACGCAGGGATTCGATCAGTTCGGCTCCGCCGGTCCGGTCGCCGGCAACAGTGCGAGCCTTGATCCACGCATACCGTTCCCAATCGCGACCTTCACGCTGGTAGTACTGCTCCATGGCGTCGAACGTCCAGGCCACGCGGCCTGCGGTGCCAAACGGACGAAGGCGGTAATCCACGCGGGCGACGAATCCCTCGACGCTCACATCGCCGAGCAGCTGTGCCAGCCTCTGGCCGACACTCGCGAAGTATTCCTCGAAGCTGAGTTTGCGCGGGCCATCGGTCTCCCCGCCCTCGGCATAACCGAGGATCAAGTCGACATCAGACGAAAAATTGAGTTCGCCGCCACCCAGTTTGCCCATCCCGATGACAGCGAGTGTGATGGGAGCCCCGTCGCTGCGGCGCGCGTGACCAAATCGGGCCGAGAGTTCCGTGGCCGCTTGCGCGAGGGCCTGTTCGATGCAGGACTCGGCGAGTTGTGTGGCACCTCCCAGCGTTTCCGGCACCGAATCCAGGCCAAACAGGTCGCGCGCGATCAACCGTACCGAATGCCTCCGGCGATACCGGCGCAAGGCTTCGGCAAAGCCATCGTCACCCACCGCCGGCAGCTCCTCGACCGGCCAGTCGCCGGGCCGGCGCAGCCAAGCCAACAACTCCGGTTGTCGGCGAAGCACATCAAACGCCAGGTCGCTCGCGATCAGCACGCGGTCCAGAGGATCGATCGAATCGGCCACCGGCGCCAAGCCGAGTTCGGCGCGGCGACTGTGCAGCAATTCGCGGACGGCGGGGTTCATGGCTGCTGTCTGACCGATCGGACTCAGCCGATCTCGGCGAAACTGGCGCGCGCGGCCGCGATGGTTTCGGCAATGACGTTGTCGTCATGCGCGATCGACACGAAGCCGGCTTCGAATGCCGAGGGCGCCAAATACACGCCACGTTTCAGCATGGCGTGGAAAAACCGGTTGAAGCGGGCGCTGTCGGCCGCCTTGGCCTGTTCGTAGGTCTCCACCGGCTCGGCGGTGAAAAACAGCCCGAACATGCCGCAGACCTGATTGGTCGTGAACGGCAAGCCGGCATCGCGCGCAGCGTCAGTCAGCCCCTGGCAGAGTCGCAAGGTCGCATCGGTCAGGCGACCGTAAAAGTCCGGTTTGCGCAATTCCGTCAGCATGGCCAGTCCGGCGGCCATCGCCACCGGATTGCCGCTCAGGGTTCCGGCCTGATACACCGGGCCGGATGGTGCGATCTGGCTCATCACGTCGCGGCGCCCGCCATAGGCGCCCACGGGCATGCCACCACCAATGATCTTCCCGAAGGTTGTGAGGTCCGGTCGAATGCCGAACAGCGATTGGGCACCGCCCGGGGCGACCCGGAATCCGGTCATCACTTCGTCGAAGATCATCAGGGTGCCGTGGCGGGTGCAGAGTTCGCGCAGGCTCTCCAGGTAACCCGGTCTCGGCAGGATCAGATTGGCGTTGCCGATGATCGGTTCCAGGATCAGCCCGGCGATGTCCGGTCCGTGCTCGGCAAACAGGGTCTCGGCAGCTGCGATGTCGTTGAACGGCAGCGTCAGCGTCAGGTCGGCGACTGCCGCCGGAACACCCGGCGAATTCGGTAGCCCCAAGGTCAGCACGCCGGAGCCGGCTTTCACCAGGAACGAATCGCCGTGACCGTGGTAACACCCCTCGAACTTCACGATCTTGCTGCGGCCGGTGAAGCCTCGGGCAAGCCGGATCGCCGCCATCGTGGCTTCCGTGCCCGAATTCACCATCCGAACCATCTCGATACTGGGCACCATGGCGCAAATGGTTTCGGCCATGGTCACTTCGAGTGGGTTGGGTGTGCCGAAGGACAAGCCCCGACGGGCGGTTTCGATCACGGCCTCCAGAACGGCCGGATGGTTGTGTCCGACAATCATCGGTCCCCAGGATCCGACGTAGTCGATATACCGTTTCCCTTCCACGTCATACAGGTACGGGCCGTCGGCGCGCTCGACGAAAAAAGGCTGGCCGCCGACCGACTTGAAGGCGCGAACCGGCGAATTGACGCCGCCCGGCATCAGCGTGAGGGCGCGTTCGAACAAATGGGCATTGGTGGACATGGTCAGGATTCCGGAAGAAGAGGCGGACAGACTGCGAGCATAACCAACTCAAAATGTGACGACATGCGCATCCAGGTCAGCTGGCGCTCAGCCAAGCAGCCGGTGCTTCCGTTACCATCGGCAAAATCCCGTGGAGAAATCGACCATGCGCACCCTGTTGGTACTGGTAATGGCTTGTCTCGTGGCCGGCCCGGCATATGCCGGAAAGAAGTTCTACAAATGGCAGGATGAACAAGGTGCCTGGCATTACACGGAGAAGCAGCCTGCAGGTCAGGCGGCAGCATCAGTCAATGTGAGTGACAAGGCGCCGGACGTCTCCGAAGAAGAACCAGCTGATGGCGCTGACGCGGCTGCCAAGGTCCCGGATGAATATGCGAACGATGCCGCCGCTCAGCGCATTGTCGCGGGCCGACAGGAGGCTTGCGAGCGCGCCCGGAAGGCCGTCGCGGTTTACGAGGAGAATGCCGAAGTGACAGTCGATCTGGACAAGGATGGCAGGGCAGAGGTTCTGACCACACAACAACACCTCGAGCAGATGACGAGGGCGCGCGAACAGGCCGAGAGCTACTGCAACTGATGGAACTCGGTCTTCGCCATGTTGTGGCTGGTCTGGCGGTGGTGATTGCCGCCGTCGGCTACTTCGCCTGGCAACAGCAAGACCGCGAGCGGGTCGAACAACAGGCGTTGCGGCAGCCGGTCGCAGAGCCTGTTCGAGATGCCGAGCAGGTGGTCATCTACAAATGGCAGGATGATTCGGGAACGTGGAACTTCACGGAGCAGGCTCCGGCAGATGGCCGACCGTTCACGGAAATCCGCGGCACCCCGAACGTGACCAGCGTTCCGAGTGTGGTTCCGGAAAGTGGGCCGGCGATTGATCCCGGCCAGACAGACGAAACACCCGAGCCGTAAGTTGTCCCGATCGGGTTCCCCAAAACAATCAGGGCACATCCCTGTGCCCTGTTTTGGGGAAATCTGCACCGCCGCAATCAACGACGCAAGTCGTTGATTGGCGTGAGGCAAGTCCGGACCTGTGCCGGACTTGCCGCGTCTGGATAAGTCCACGAGGGACTTATTCAGACCCTCCTTAGGGCCGTACACGTCCAACAGCGCATCCTTGCGCAATGCTTCCGTCCCTGAACCTGCATCCTTGCGGCACGTCCCTGTGCGCTACCACTCCCCGGGCCGGACCAATCCCTGGTCCGGCGCCGTGTCCTGATCTCAGCGCGCGGCCAGCACTTCCTTGGCCAACGGCAGGTTGATCACTTCGACCGAATCGCCATCGACCAACTGGGCCTGACCCATCACCACCACTTCCATGCCGGGGGTGACACCGGTGAGGACACGAACCTGGCCGTCCTGTTCGCCGCCGAGCGTGACGCTCGTGCGCACAGCCTTGCCGTCGCGGACAGCGAACACCGCTGGCTCTTTTTCGTTCAGCAGCGCAGCACGCGGCATGATCACGGCGTCTGCCAGATGTTCACGTTCAATGGCCAGCCGGACGAACTGCCCGGGGCGCAGGTTGGTACCCGACTCCTGCACATCGATGGTGGCGGTGCCGGTACCGGTAGCGGCGTCGACGACCGGCGCGATACGTTCGACCTGACCTTCGAACACCTGGCCGGCAAAGGCGTCGGCAATCAGCTTGACCGTTTGTCCCGGTTGCAGATCGGCGAGTTCGCGCTCGGGCACGGCGATGTCGGCGCGCAGGTCGGAGAAGTCGGCAATCGTGTAGACGGCTTCGTTCCGGCTCAGGTTCTGGCCGAGCTTCGCGTGGCGCAGCGTGATCGTGCCGGAGAACGGCGCGCGGATCACGGAGCGACCCACATCCACCTGAGCCAGATCGACGAGCGCGTCCTGCGCATCACGATTGAATGTGGCCAGGTCGGCCATGTCGTTGCTCACCATGCTGCGTTCGAGCAACATCTGCTGGCGGTCGGCTTCGTGTTGCAGGCGGTTCGCGACACTCTGCTGCTGCTTCAGCATCAACTCGGCGCGGGTGCCATCGATCCGAGCCAGAATCTGGCCTTTCACGACGCGGTCGCCTTCTTCAACGAGCATGCTGACCAGCTCACCACCGTTCTCGGCGACCAGCACCGCTTCGTGCTCGGCTTCCAGCGTGGCCGTCGCGTCGAGCCGACGAACCCAGGTGCCGGCACCGATGCGGGCCGTTTCCACTGCCACCTTCGCCTCATCCTTGGCGTCAGTGGACTGGTTGGCCTGAGCCTGCGATTGACCACATCCTTGGGTCATGAGGATCGCAGCAGTCAGCGGCAGCAAGGCAAACAGACGATTCATGACTTACTCCGATGCTTCGGTAACAGGGGTCTTCGGTTCGTCGAGGTCGTGCCAGACTTTGCCCATGGCTTCCATCAGCACATCAAACAGAGCGTGTTCCATTGCGTTCATGATTGGCCTCCTGGCCGTTGGATCGGTGTTGTAGGTAACTATAACACTGGTTTACTAATTCACCAGATGCCGGAAGTCATGTCCTTGTCTTTTCCGTCATCTCTTCATCAGATGTGTTTGAAAGCTAAAAGGTTTCCATGACTGATGGCAGGCACGGTCGTCACCTTCGGGGGTGACACCTGCCACCAGCCGGACTCGGGCCAATTCCGGCGGGATTCGGCGATTTCACAGGCAAGTAGTTGATTGGAGTCCGTATTTCCGGCAAATCCGATAGCATCCGGGGCAACACAGCCCGAGTTTCACCATGTATCAACGCCAAGTCCCCGTCGCCAGTCGCCTGTCCGAAGTCCGCTACGAGATTCGTGGTGAACTGGCCAAGCGCGCCCTTGAGCTGGAAACTCAGGGCCGCTCGATCATCAAACTCAATATCGGCAACCCCGGCCTGTTCGAATTCGAGGCGCCGGCACACCTGCGCGAAGCCATCGCGCGGCATTTGCCGAACTCCGATCCTTACTGCCATCAGCAAGGTCTGGCTGCCGCACGCGAAGCCATCGCGATGCGCGAACTGGCGCGTGGGGCACCGAATGCAACGCCCAATGCCACGTTCGTCGGCAATGGTGTGAGCGAATTGATCGACATTGCCTTGCGCGGTTTGCTGAATCCGGGTGAAGAAGTGTTGGTGCCATCACCTGACTATCCCTTGTGGACCGCAGCGGTGATCCTCAACGGCGGGCGAGCCGTGCATTACCCCTGTGCGCCGGAAAACGGTTTCCTGCCGGATCCGGAAGAACTGGAGTCACGCATCACGCCGCGGACCCGGGCGATTGTGGTGATCAATCCCAACAACCCCACGGGCGCGGTGTATCCAAAGGAACTGCTCGCTGCCATCGCCGACATCGCCACGCGTCACCGGCTGGTGTTGATGGCCGATGAAATCTACGACGGCATCACCTACGACGATGCGAGCTTTCATCCGATCGCTGCCTTGGCCCCCGAAACCGTCTGCGTCACCTTCTCCGGATTGTCCAAAGTGCATCGTGCCTGCGGCTGGCGCGTGGGCTGGATGAGCCTGTCCGGCCCGCTCAAACGGGCGCAGGATTACCTGCATGCACTCGACCTGCTCTCGGCACTGCGACTGTGCGCCAACGTCACGGCGCAATGGGCGATCGAACCGGCACTGCATGGGCCAGACACCATTTCCGAGTTGACTCGTGCTGGCGGCCGACTGTTCGAGGCACGCCAGGCAGTTATCGAAGGCGTCGCAGCCTCGCAGTTCATGAGCCTGGTCGCACCGGCCGGCGCGCTGTACGCGTTCCCCGGCGTCGACACCACCCTGCTGCCAGGATTCGACGACCACCGTTTTGCGCTCGAACTGCTGGAGACCGAGGATGTCCTGCTGGTTCCGGGCTCCAGCTTCAACGTGCCCTATCGAACCCACTTCCGACTGACCCTGCTGCCGAGACCCGCGCAGATCGAGGAAGTGTTCGTGCGCCTGGAACGGGCACTGGAACGTGCCTCCCGGTCTGCGCACCGGCACGTTGCCTGATGAGCCTCGTTTTCGACGCGGGGCAAGGGAAGGCGGCGCGAGGGTTTCTGGCGTTGGGTGATTCGTACACCATTGGTGAAGGGGTAGCCGTCGCCGAACGCTGGCCCAGCCAGTTCGCGGCACTCTGCCGCGACAAGGGCGTGGATCTCGGCGAACCCGTCGTCATCGCGCAGACCGGCTGGACGACCGACGAACTCGACGCGGCCATCGATACTGCGGAACTTGGGCAGACCCTTCGACCGCCGTATGCCCTGGTCAGCCTGCTGATCGGCGTCAACAATCAGTATCGGGGCCGCGACCTCGGCACCTATGAAGTCGACTACGCAGGCTTGTTGGCACGCGCCATCCGATTCGCGGGAGACCGGCCCGACCGTGTCCTCGCGTTATCCATCCCGGATTGGGGCGTCACAGCGTTTGCCGCAGCAGATGCCCGCGGTCCGACTGCCATCGGCACCCAGATCGATGCGTACAACCAGGTGGCACAGCGCCTGTGCGCAAGCCATGGGGTGGTGTTCATCAACATCACCGACATCTCACGCCAATACCCGGACTGGCTGGTCGCAGACCAGTTGCACCCCGATGCCCGCCAATATCTGGCTTGGGCCAAGTCGGCCGCCGAAGGTTATTTGCTCCCCTCTCACTGAGGAATTTGCCGGGTCCGGGCGAAAATAATCGCCGTGTATGCGTTTTGGCCCTGTACAAAACGTGAGGGAATCGTTAAAAACGGCAAGTTCGATCCGACCCCCCGCCATGCATGGCAGGGCAAGATTACGAGCACACCATGGTGAACCAACGAACAAGGGCTCCAAAGCCCGGAGGAAACATGAACAATAAACGCAATTTGCTGGTGACTGGCATTCGCCAGGCCCTGCTGGTCGGCATGATCGGCAGCACGGCACTGGTCGGTTCCGCTTTCGCGCAGGACGACCAGGACACGAAAGAACTGGAAACCATCGAAGTGACGGGTTCGCGCATCAAGCGCACCGACATGGAAACGGCGAGCCCCGTTCAGGTGATCGACAGCGCCGCCATCGAGCGGACGGGTGCGGTCATCCTCGGTGACGTGCTGCAGGAGATCCCCTCGATCGCCGGCGCCGCCACCAACCCGCAGGTGAACAACGGCGGCGGTGACGGTCGTTCGACCGTGTCGCTGCGCGGCCTCGGTGAAGAGCGCACGCTGCTGCTGATCGACGGTCACCGCATCAACTATGACGACCTGAACTCGATTCCGGTCACCATGATCGAGCGCATCGAAGTCCTGAAGGACGGCGCCTCGGCGATCTACGGTTCCGACGCAATCGGTGGCGTGGTCAACATCATCACCAAGAAGGAAGCCGAAGGCGGCGCAGTGACGCTGAACTACGGCATCTCCGGCGAAGACGACGGCCAGCGCGAAGGCATCAATGCCAGCTATGGCGTGTCCAGCGACCGCGGTAACTTCCTCGTCAATGCTTCGTACAGCAACCAGGAAGAAATCAGCGCTGCCGACCGCGACTACTCCGCGATCGCCCTGACGCTGTCCAGCGGCGTGGTCACCATCGGTGGCTCCAGCCGTACCACAACCGGCTGGTACGCAGTCCCGCGCGCCCTCGCTGTGGCGAACGGCATCAACTGCGGTGGCTCCTCGGCGAACGTCAACCTGACGCGCATCGAAGGCCGTCCGGGTACGTCGATTGCCGACTTCAAGTGCTTCGGCGCTTCGGACCTGTTCAACTATCAGGCCGTCGGCAACGTGCAGTTGACCCCGCAAGAGCGCACTGGCCTGTTCGTGACGAGCAACTACTTCCTCACCGACACCACCACGGCCTACATGACCGCCTGGAACCAGAACACCAGTTCCTTCGGTCAGATCGCGCCGCTGCCGTTCGACGGCCGCCCGGCGAACGACAACGTGCTGCTGTCCGGCGACAGCATTTACAATCCGTTTGGCGTCGACATCGTTGACAGCCGCCTCCGTCTGTCGCGCATCGGCAACCGTCGTTACGACTTCGACACCGACGCCAAACAGCTGAACTTCGGCCTGAAGGGCATGTTCGGCGACACGTCCTGGAGCTGGGACGCCTTCGGTGGTTATGGCAAGTACAACCAGGACGCCCAGTCCACCGGTTACCTGCTGTCCTCGGCCCTGGTCAACGCACTTGGCCCGAGCTTCATCGACGCTGGTGGCATTGCCCGTTGCGGCGCGCCAGGTGCGGTGATCCAGAACTGTACGCCGGTCGACTTCTTCGGCGCACCACCCGACCCGAACACGGCTGAAGGTCAGGCTGCTCTGGCCGCGCTCGCCGCGATCTCGCCGATCGTTGTCGATCGTCAGAGCCAGACCCTGAAGAACATCGCCGTCAACTTTGCCGGTGACGCGTTCGAATTGCCGGCTGGCATGGTCCAGACCGCGATTGGCCTGGAATGGCGCGAAGAATCGCTGGCGTTTGATCCCGACTTCCTGTCGCGCATCAACACCAGCACCTTCACCTGCTTGATTTCCTCGGAAGCCTGTACGTCGCCGACCTCCGGCAGCGTCGAGACGAAGGAACTGTACGGCGAAGCCCTCGTGCCGCTGCTTGCTGATGCTCCGGGTGCCCAGCGCCTTGACATGACACTTGGCGTACGTTGGTCCGATTACGATACGTTCGGCAGCACGACGAACTACAAGGTCGGTCTGGAATGGAAGCCGCTCGACGCCCTGCTGGTCCGTGGTACCTATGCCACGGTCTTCCGTGCGCCGCGCATCACCGACCTGTTCTCGGGTCAGAGCGCATCGTCCGACGGTTTCAACGATCCGTGTAACGGCTTCACCGGCCCGGCCAACCCGGCCTGTACGAACGTTCCGACCAACGGAGAGTTCAACCAGACCGACTCGCAGCTGTCCGCATTCCGCGGCGGCAACCCGTTCCTGGTTCCGGAAGAAGGCGAAGTGTTCACGTTGGGCGCCGTGGTTGACCTGACCGACATGGTCGAAGGTCTGTCCGCGACCGTCGACTATTACGACGTCGACCTCGAGAAGACGATCGGCACGTTCGGCACGCAGAACATCCTTGATGCCTGCTTCGCCAGCACGATCGCGAACCCGAGCGAATTCTGCGCCCTGTTCTCGCGTGACGCGAATGGCGAAATCTTCCGCCTGTTCGACGTCAACCAGAACGTTGGCACCACGGAAACCCGCGGTGTCGACATCGGCGCGAAGTATGCGTTCGAAACCGGCTTCGGCAACTTCCGTACCAGCGTCGACACCACCTACATCGACCAGTACGTGCGTAACGGCATCGAACGCGCCGGTACGTTCCTGTCGCCGGCAAATGGCGGCCAGGGCAACTACTCGCGTTGGCGCGGTCTGGGCAACATCACCTGGAATCTGGGCAACTGGGACGCCAGCTGGACGCAGCGTTACATCGGCCACTTCACGATCGACGATGCTGACGCCGTGATCCCGGGTACCGTGCTGTCGACCGGTTCGTACACCTATCACAACATGCAGGCCGGCTATAACTTTGCCGACTGGAACACGCGTGTGCAGATGGGTATCGACAACGTGTTCGACAAGCAGCCGCCGCTGCTGTACCAGAACAACACGCTCAACGGAAACACCGACGAGCGCACGTTCGACACGGTTGGCCGCTACTTCTGGATGAACGTGACCTACACGTTCTGATCGAAGCAGTTGTCTGACTGAACAAAGCCGCAGCGGGCAACCGCTGCGGCTTTTTTATTGCCTGCAGCGCCGTAACCCAACCCTGATAGGCTCGCGCCATGTTTCGCGCTCTGCTGCAGCTAGCCTTCCTGTTCGCCACCGTTTTGGTGACACCTTGGTCCCGGGCGCAATCAGCTGGGGCGGTCACTGCTGCAGACCTGAACCGGCAATCGGTCGAGCTCACCCGTGCCGAACCGGTGCGGGCGCGCCAACTGGCGGCCGAGGCGTTGAAGCTTGCCGAAGCCGACAAAGACGGTGCACAACAAGCGATGGCCCACGTCAATCTCGGCCGGAGCGCACTGCTGCTGGGTGACTATCCCGAAGCTATCCGGAGTTTCCAGACCGGGGTCGTGCTGGCGCGCCAACAAGCCGAGCCGGTGCAGATCGCGGTGGCGATGGAATCACTCGCCGTGGTGCTCGACCGCACGGGCCTGCAAGACCAGTCGCTCAACCTGCATCGTGAAGCACTGACCATCTTCGAGCGTGCCAACGAGTGGCAGCGCGCCGCGCAGGTGCAGGTCAACCTGGGCAACCTGTACGACGGCATCGGCCAAAAGGAAGAGTCGCGTGCGCATTACCTGCGCGCACTGGCCACACTCGATCGGATCGGTGCCGACAAGGGTCGCGGCAGCATCTACAACAATCTCTCCCAACTCGACAGCAGTCCCGAGCAAAGTACCCAGTCGCTGGAGATGCTGGATCGGGCGATGCACCACTATCGTCAGGAAAACAACCAGATCGGGCTCGGCCTGGCGTGGCGCAATCGAGCCACTATCCTGACCCGGCTGGGTCGGTATGGTGAAGCCACAGCGGCAGTCGACGAAGCTCAGGCGATCGCCGACGCCACGTCGCACCGGCTTGGGTTGTCGGCCGCCCACGAAGCGCGTGCGGAACTCTTGCTCGCACAAGTGCTGGGCGCGACGCCCACCAGTCTCTCGCAGTCCCTGTTGGGAGGCGCCGGCCGGGAACTCGATTCCGCGATCGCCATTGCCCGTGAACTCGGCGAAGACAATCGGATCGAGCGATTGCTGCGGATGCAGGCCGAGTGGGCCGAAATGAGCGGTGAACCTGCCGTAGCGCTCGATCGGCACAAGCAGGCCGAAGCCCTCGAGGCCGTTCGCGAACGGCAGGACAGTGAGCAGCGTCTGGTCGCGCTGTCGGCGCAATTCCAGAGCGAGCGCCAGCAACTGGACATCGCGCGATTGGGCGAAGCCGCCGCACGCCAGACGGAGTTGCTGGATCACACGCGGATGCAGCGGAACTGGACCGTGGTTGGATCGGTGCTGTTGGCGTTGCTTCTCCTGCTTGCCGGTTCGCTGGTGCACACCCGCAATCGTCTGCTCAGCGCCGAACGGGCGCAGAACCAAGCCCTGCAGTCGGCCTTTGCGCAGGCGGAGCAGGCGCGGCGAAGTGCCGAGGAGGATCGCCGGATCAATGGCGAGCTGCTCACCCTCGCCGCCCATGACCTGCATGGCGCGCTGGGCATGGTGGTCGGTGCGGCCGAACGGATGTTGGGCAGCGGACAACTCGGTATCGACAGCCGCCAGCAGGTCGCCAGCATTGCCAATACCGCCAACGAAATCAGCGAAGTGATCGGCAACCTGGTCGCCATCACGGCACTCGACCGCGATTCGCCGGCCCTGCAGCAAACCCGGTTCGACCTGATCCAGTTGCTGGATGACCTGGTGCAGCAATGGCAGGGCCGTGCAGTCGGAAAACGTCTGCGCTTGACGCTGGATGTCGGATCCATCCAGGACGGACCGGCCTGGATCGTGGGCGACCGTATCCAGATCGCCGAGGCGCTGGATCAGTTGATCGGCAATGCCATCAAGTTTTCGTTGCCGAATCGGCGCATCGAAGTGCGCCTTGTCCTCGATCCAGCCCTTGCCAGAATCGAGGTTCATGACGAAGGGCCGGGACTCACGGACGCCGACCGACGGCGCGCATTCGGACGCTTTCAGCGGCTTTCGGCGCGGCCAACCGGGGGAGAGCGCAGCACCGGTATCGGCCTGGCGCTGGTCAAGCGGATTGTCGACCTGCATGGTGGCGAAGTCGGGTTTGCCCCCTCGACGTTCGGTCCGGGGGCCTGTTTCTACATTGCGCTGCAGAGGCCGGACCAGCAGACCCCTTGAAACGGGGTCCATGCTTGTTGCTACATTGTCAGGATCAATCGGGAGTTGCACATGAAGGAAAAAGAGGAAATTGTCGCCAACTGGTTGCCGCGTTACACCGGCGTACCCCTGGATGAGTTCGGCGAACACATCCTGCTGACCAATTTTGGCCACTATCTGGAGTTGTTTGCCCGACTCATGGGCGGTGGTGTCGTGCGCGGCACCGATCGCCCGATGCCAAGCGTCACGGTCGATGGCATCACCTTGATCAATTTCGGCATGGGCAGCGCCAATGCCGCCACGATCATGGACCTGCTGAGCGCGATCAATCCGAAAGCGGCGCTGTTCCTCGGCAAGTGCGGCGGTCTCAAGCGCAAGAACGAAATTGGTGATCTGGTCCTGCCGATCGCGGCGATCCGGGGTGAAGGCACCTCGAACGACTATCTGCTGCCCGAGGTACCGGCGCTGCCGGCGTTTTCGTTGCAGCGCGCCGTCTCGACGATGATCCGCGACCTCGACCACGACTACTGGACCGGGACTGTCTACACCACGAACCGCCGCGTCTGGGAACATGATGAGGCGTTCAAGGAATACCTGCGCAAGACGCGTGCGATGGCGATCGACATGGAAACCGCGACGATTTTCTCGGCCGGATTCCACAACAAGATCCCAACCGGCGCATTGCTGTTGGTCAGCGATCAGCCGATGATTCCCGAAGGCGTCAAGACCGAAGCATCCGACCGCAAGGTCACCGAAGGCTTCGTCGAGAACCACGTGCGGGTCGGCATCGAGGCATTGAAGTTGATCCGCCGTCACGGCAAGAGCGTCAAGCACCTGCGTTTCGACGAATAGCCGATGATCAGCGGGCTCAGTCGGTTCGACATGGGAGATCTCGCACGCCGCGAGCATTACTTCTTCAGTCTGTATCGGGTGCTGGGCGCCGCCATCCTGGTGTTCGTGTGCTTCAGCAGCTACGCCCGCCAGGTGATCGTGATCGACTCCCCAAGGCTGATGAGTGGGGTCGCGATCGGTTACCTGATCGCTGCAGCCGTCATCTTCAGCCTGGGCCAGATCGAGATCCGTCGCCTGCAATGGGCGTCGCGGATTGGCCTCGGACTCGACATCCTGACTGCTTGCCTTGCGATCCAGTTCACGCAAGGGATGGACAGCGGCATTGCGTCCCTGCTGGTCATGAACATTGCCTGTGGCGGTGTCCTGTTCCCGCTGTCGCAGTCGCTGACGTTCGCCGCGGCAGCCAGTTCCGCCGGCTTCCTGCTCTATTCCTGGGATCTGCAGCGGACTGGCGGTTTGCCCGAACGGAGTATCGGCGAGGTCGGCCTGTTCGTGCTGATCTATTTCGCGGTGACTGGCCTTGCGCAATTGCTGCAGAGCGAAGTGGCGCAGCGCCAAAAAGTGGTCGAGCGGCAGGAAAGTGATATCGCGGGTCTGTCGCAGTTGAACGACTTGATCATCCGCCGGATGCGCACCGGCGTGTTGGTCCTGCTCGGCGAACGCATCGTGCGGTTCAACGAAGCCGCCTGGATGCTGTTGGGTTCACCACCCCAGAGTGCCTCGATGGCACTCCCCGACCGCTCGGCCGAGTTGATCGCCCGGTTCCGCCATTGGCGCGTGACGGGTGAAAACGACGAGCAGGCGGTGTCGGTGGCGGACGGCACGCCGGAAGTCGTGCCGCGCTTCGTCACCGTGCCGCAAGCCGGAGAGCCACTGACCATCGTGTTTCTGGAAGATACGTCGATGGTGTCTCGGCAAGCCGAGGAACTGACGCTCAGTTCATTGGGCCGACTGTCGGCGAGTATCGCCCATGAAATCCGCAATCCGCTCGGCGCGATATCACATGCGTCCCAGTTGTTGGCCGAATCCGAACAGTTGAGCGAAAGCGATCAGCACTTGCTCGGTATCGTGCGCAAGCACTGCCTGCGCATGAACGCGATCATCGAGAACATCCTGCAATTGTCGCGTCGGAAGCGGGCGCGCCCGGAGAGCGTTTCACTGCCCGTATGGGTGACTGAATTCGCCCAGGAATTCCGTGCCGTACAACCCCTGGGCGAAGACACCTTGCTCATCGAGGTTGCCGACAACCTGCCGAACATCATTTTTGATCCGGATCAGTTGCAGCAGGTCGTCTGGAATCTGACCAAAAATGCCATGCGTTACGGGCGCAAGCCCGGAGCAGCGGCCCAAGTCCGGATTTGTGCCCGGCGCCTGGACACATCCGGACCCGTGGTCCTGGAGGTCTGTGATGCCGGTCCGGGGATCGACCCGCGGCTCGCAACCCAGATTTTCGACCCGTTCTTCAGCACCGGTGAACAAAGTACGGGTTTGGGGCTCTACATCGCATCGCAGATTTGCGCCGCCAATCAGGCCAGCATCGACCAGGTTTCAGCGCCGGAGGGTGGAGCTTGTTTCCGGATCGGGTTCCAGAGTGGCCAGATAACGGTTCATTGATTGTTGGAGGGAACCTCTGAACAATTCAGAGGTTCCCTGCGATGCAGGGATGCATCGCCACAATGAACGACGTAAGTCGTTCATTGGCGTGAGGCACGTCCGGACCTGTGCCGGACTTGCCGCGTCTGATCAAGTCCAGGAGGGACTTGTTCAGACTCTCCATCACGTCGTTTCGGATCGGGCCGTAACGACGAATCTGAGGCAAATCCGTGGTTCCTGTTTTCCCGGCAGGTCACCAGGTGACGAAACGTGGCACTTTTGCTAGAACAACAGCTGGCCGACCTGGAGTCCTTGCATGGCCCGACAACAAGCCCTGATCGTGGATGACGAACCCGATATCCGGGAACTGCTCGTCCTGACGCTTACCCGGATGGGTCTGGCCGTCGATACCTCAGGTACCGTGCGCGAGGCCTTGGACCGGCTATCCGGTTACCGGTACGACCTGTGTTTTACCGATATGCGCCTCCCCGATGGCAGTGGCCAGCAGATCATCGAGCATGTCGCCCGGCACCATCCCAGTACCCCGATTGCCATGATCACCGCTCATGGCAACATGGACGCGGCAGTTGATGCCCTGAAAGCAGGCGCCTTCGATTTCGTCACCAAACCGGTTGATCTGACCGTGCTCCGGCGAATGGTCAACAGCGCACTGAAACTGGGCGAGCCCAGAAAGCCGGAAACCGGAAAAGGCAGTTCGGTGCAAACCACGGCGGGTCCGGCATCTCACCGCTTGATCGGCAGCTCGGCTGCGATGCAGCAACTCAAGGCAACGGTTGCCAAAGTGGCGCGCAGCCAGGCGCCCGTGCACATATTCGGGGAGTCCGGTACCGGCAAGGAGCTGGTTGCCCGATTGATCCACGAATTGGGGCCACGTTCCAGCGGGCCCTTCGTTGCCGTCAACTGTGGTGCCGTGCCGACCGAATTGATGGAGAGCGAGTTTTTCGGACACAAGAAGGGAAGCTTTACCGGAGCGGTCGGCGACAAGGATGGCCTGTTCGTTGCCGCAAACGGCGGCACTCTGTTCCTTGATGAAGTGGCTGACCTCCCGATTCACATGCAGGTCAAGCTGCTTCGAGTCATTCAGGAAAAAGCCGTGCGTCCGGTTGGTTCCACGGCAGAGCTGCCGGTGGATGTACGGGTGCTCAGCGCCACGCACAAGCATCTCGACCAGCTCGTCCAGGAAGGCAAGTTTCGCCAGGACCTGTTTTACCGAATCAACGTCATCGAGCTTCGGGTACCGCCGCTGCGTGATCGCGCCGAAGATATACCGCAACTGGCTCAGGCCTATCTGGCCAGAATGGCCACCGAGTGGGGCACCCCACCGTTTGAACTGGACGAAGGCGCAAGAGCCGAACTGGCCGACTACGACTTTCCCGGCAATGTGCGGGAACTGGAGAACATCCTCGAACGTGCCGTTGCATTGTGTGACAACAATCTGGTGACCGCTGACGATTTGGGCATATCGATCACGAGTCACGAGTGTATTCCGGTGCGGCTGCGGGAAACGATCGAGGACGAAACGGATGCCGAAGGCGATTCCGAGGCTTCGGGACTCGAAGGTTATGTGGCAAGTCTCGAGCGAAAGGCCATCATCGAGGCTCTTGCTGCAACGCAGAACAACAAGACGAAGGCCGCCGCGCGTTTGGGTATATCGTTTCGTGCGTTACGCTACAAACTCAAGAAACTCGGAGTCTGACCATGAACAACCCGGCAAGCGCCAGTGATCCTTTTCCACGAAACCGCTGGCAGGCCGGCTTGGTTCATCTTGGCATCAGTGCGTTGGTCGGCTTGGTTCTGTTCGCGCTGATACGATTTGTCTGGTACCCGGATGCGCTGTTCTCGATCTCCGGGGGGAGTCAGTTGGCGCTGCTGATCATTTCGATCGATGTGGTGATTGGACCTTTGTTGACAACACTGGTCTTCAAACGCGGCAAACGCACCCTCCGGTTCGACCTGGCGGTGATTGCATTGCTGCAGGCTGCCGCATTTGCCTACGGTACTTGGGTCCTGTTCACCTCGAGACCGGCTTTTATCGTCGCTGCGGTCGATCGGATCTACGCGATCGGCTACAACCAGATCGATCCGAAGGACCTTGTGGACATCCCTCCGACCATCCAGGCGAACGTGTTTTCACCGGCCTACTACGGCGTGACGCCACCGACGGATCCGTCGGTTGTTGATGCGCTGTTGTGGAACGAGTTGGCCTTGGGCAAAGATCTCCAGCTGTTGCCGCGCTGGTATCGGCCATTCGAGGAAAGCCGGGCGAGCCTGCTCAAAAACGCCAAGCGCGACGCCTCCGGGCGCCAGTATGTTCCGGTTATTGCCCGAAAAGGTGTGGGCCTTGCTTTCCTCGACGAAGGCGGCAATGTGACCGCAACGCTGGAAGGTGACCCTTGGGCTCTTGAGGTTAAGCCTGCCGAATGACCTTGGCACAAGTTGTGCTAGATTTCTCATGCGGACTAGCCCGCCGACCCTATTTTTGAGGAATGACTCCATGAAGAACAACCAAGGCTTTACCCTGATTGAACTGATGATCGTTGTCGCGATCATCGCCATTCTCGCTGCGATCGCCCTCCCGGCTTACCAGGACTACACGATCCGTGCGCAGGTGGGTGAATGCCCGACGCTCGCTTCGGGCGCCAAGACGGCTGTTGCCGAAACCTTCCAGAACACCGGTACGGCACCGACCACCAACGCTGCTGCTGGCCTGGCCGCTTCGGGCGCCATTGTCGGCAAGTACATCACGCAGGTCGCTGTCGGTGCCAACGGTGCGATCACTTGTACGTTCGGCAATCGCGCCAACACGACGATCGCTGCCACCACCCTGACGCTGACGCCGAACTTCGCGAACGCCGGCAGCGTGGTGTGGACCTGCGCGTCCGCCATCCCGGCGCAATACCTGCCGACCTTGTGCCGCGCTGGCACGAACTAAGCAACATTGCAGTCATCCAGGGGAAAGGGCGCTTCGGCCCCCTTTTTCTTTGGGCAAGGCATGTGCGGTCGGGCGCCCCTTTCTTGACTGTTGCTGATTTCGGGCAGCCTTGACCGAATGGTCGCCGGGTTCTCACCGCTACCCAACAGTTCAATGATCTCAGTCGATGGTGCACCGACGATGCGGGCTGGCGACATTGATCCGTGCATTCGTTACGCGCCAGACACCAGACCTCAGGGATGGGGAGTATGCGGTTCGGATTCCACAAGGATGGTCGGGCCAGCAGAGCTCGGAGTCCGATCGTGAACAACATGCGGCGAAGTATGTAGTGACCGCCGAAAAATCTTGAAGCAAGCGTGTGCGAATCAATTGCAAAATATCCCCAAATGGGCGAGCCAGAGCTGAGCCTCCAGTCGACATTGGCACGGGCTGTGCTAATTTCTTCTCTGCGGGCTAGGCCGCTCTACCACTCTGAAGGAATGACACCATGAAGAACAACCAAGGCTTTACCCTTATCGAACTGATGATCGTTGTCGCGATCATCGCCATTCTCGCCGCAATCGCCCTCCCGGCTTACCAGGACTACACGATCCGTGCGCAGGTGGGTGAATGCCCGACGCTCGCTTCGGGCGCCAAGACGGCTGTTGCCGAAACCTTCCAGAATACCGGTACCGCCCCGAGCACGAATGCTGCAGCTGGCCTGGCCGCTTCCGGCGCCATCGTCGGTAAGTACATCACGCAAGTTGCCGTCGGTGGCGGCGGTGCGATCACGTGCACATTCGGCAACCGCGCCAACACGACGATCGCTGCTACCACCCTGACGCTGACGCCTGACTTCACCAACGCCGGCAGCGTGGTGTGGACTTGCGCGTCCGCCATCCCGGCGCAATACCTGCCGACCTTGTGCCGCGCTGGCACGAACTAAGCAACATTGCAGTACTCAAGGGAAAAGGGCGCTTCGGCGCCCTTTTTCTTTGGGCGCAAGGAGTGCCCTCAAGGAACTTCTCCGATCAGGCGGTCGTGTAGCACTTCGTCCAGTCACACCGGTGATGGCAGCGATCAGACCAGGAACTGACTTGGCCTCGTGTTCCAGTGGCACGAAACGGGGCAACCCCAACTCTGGTTGGCAGAGAAGCGAGGAAGATTGGTTGCCTGAGCGAAGGGGCGCCAGGTTTGTGAAGACCGGTACGTCGGTGATGCCTTGGCGGGTCTGACAAACCGGGTCAAATACTCCTCTGGATGGGCGGCCTGACAAAAACCGGCAGGAATTGTCAGTGTGTGTGCTGGTCTGGGTGCACCCACACAAGGCGATTCGACAAAACTCACAATTGAACCGATGCAGAAGTTGCGAACTGGCACAAACGTTGCTTCCAGCAATAAACACTCACAAATGCAGAGTTGCCAAACATGCGTCGCGATGCCGGTTTCACGCTGATCGAACTGATGATTGTTGTGGCGATTATCGCGATTCTGGCGGCGATTGCTTTGCCCGCTTACCAGAACTACATCGTGAGGGCGCAGATTGCGGAGTGTTCCGCGCTGGTTTCCCCTGCGAAAACGGCAGTGACCGAGTTCTTCCAGAATACCGGCGGGTTTCCGGGTGACAATCTGGTTGCCGGTCTACCGGCATCCACGGACATCGTTGGCAAGTTCGTCGGAGAAGTGGAAGTTGGCGCAGGTGGCTCGATTGAATGTACCTACTCGTCCACGGCACCTCGCCGCGCGAATGCGCAGATCAACAACCTCTCCCTCGTCTGGACGCCGACTTCCACCGCCGGCAGCATCACGTGGACCTGCACCAGTGCGGCAATCCCGCAGCACTTCCTCTCCACGATTTGCCGAACTGGCACGAACTGATCGGTAACGGGTCCCTGAACGGCGCGTTCTTGCGCCCCAAGGATGCCTCGGGATCATCGGAACGAGTGTCGACATTGGTTGGGATGTCGACTCACGAGATGTCAGCGTGAATTTCCGTAGACGCGTCCTGGCGAAGTCCTTTTGCTTCATGGTCCTCGTCCATGGAGGTCCTGGCACAGGCACAACACGCAAACGATCTCCAACTGGTCCGACCTCATCGTGATCACCGGAGGGTCTATTCGGGCTCAACCGTTTGAACCGTCCCGAACGACAGCAACCAGGCAAGGCGGGTGCGCATAAAGCCGCGCACTGTGCCGTCGGACGCCGAAGGACCGAGGATCCAGGCGATCACCAGACCCGCCAGAAGCAAGAGCACCGAGGTGATCATGTTGGTCCCGAGCCAACTCACCAGTCCATTCGCGAGCGCCAAGGGCGCCAGTTGTGTTGCCAAGCCCACTGCCTCGGCGCGCCGTCGCAGGAGTTGAGGTACCCGACGCTTCCAAACGGCGAGTATTGGTTCGGATTGCCGCAAATGGCGCCACTGCTCGGCGGCCATGATGGTAGTGACCATCCATGTCACCACCGACAGCTGGAACACGATGCCGCTCGTGAGCACCATCCACTCGCCGCCGCGGTGCACCATGTGACCGCCGTTCAGCAGCAACACCGTGCCACACAGGACACATCCCCATTGAAGCCTGCGCTGAAGTTGTCTGGCGAAGGCCAGTGACTGATCGCTGACCGGTTTCAGATCGGCTGTTTCCGACGAGTTGCCCATCTGGATCAGGGTTCGGTATTGCCAGGCAATTTCCAGCAGCGCATCACCACCTGAACTCGACCGTTCAAGGTCATCACCCTCGTCACGCCGGCGCTCGAACCAGCGCAAGACCCACCAGATCGGCAGCAAGACGAGCAAGCCGAGGCCGACATGCACCAGGGTCACGGAAGGATCCAGTCGTCGCAGTAGATCAACCCCCAGGCTGCGTGCGATCACCAGCAGAAAAGGCCACCACAGAAGTACCGAACAGGACAACATGGCGCGAACCAACGCAACTTCCCGGAGGCGAAGCGAACATACCAAGTCCATCGCCTCGGTCGGCGACAAAGTTCCGGGCAGGGCCCTCAATGCGCGAAGCTCGCTCAGGGACTGCAACAGGGCCGCGAAGGCAAACATGCCCAGTACGCTGGCCATCACTTGGTAAGGCACATCCCGAACAGCAATGCAGAACCAGACCAAAGCACCCAGACAGAGGCCAGACCACGCCATCGAGCTCATCAAGCTCAGCCGCCGTCGCTCCAGACTGGTCGCCGTCCGTTTTGACAGCAGCAGTGTGAGACGTTCGGCATCCAACTGCAGATGGTCGCCCAACTTCCGGCCTTGAGCCTGCCACCGTGACCGCGCTGATTCGAGGTCGATTGGATTCATGGTTTGGCTCCCTGTGACAGTTTCAGTTTGAGTCGGTGCAATCGAGTCGAAACGTTGCTGACACTGATGCCCAGTGTCTCGGCAATCTCATTCTGGCCATGGCCGGCGAGGTAAAGCAGCAAGAGCCCTCGATCCACGGGCTCGAGTCGACGCAACAATTCGGACAGAGCCTGCAAGTCATCGTCGCCGCTCGCCAGATCCTGGTCGGCAGCTGCCAGATCAAACCCGGGATCATGGAAGGACGCAGCAGCCACGGGGCGACGTGATCGACTTCGGCTTGCCGAGATCGCCACGTTCAAGGCCACGCGATACATGAACGTGCTGAACGGTTTTGCGGGGTCATATCGAGGGTAGGCACGCCACAATTCGACCAGCATGTCCTGAATCAGGTCATGCCGATCCTCGCGAACGGCACACCAGGCCGATGCAATCTGGATGAGCATGCCGCGATGTGGTTGGATCGCGGCAAGGAATGACTGCTGGATCATGGTGTGGCAGGAGTCCCGGGGTTGCAGGGTGTATCCGCAGCGGTCCGAGTCACCTCCCGATGTCTCCGTTTGCCGTGCAGCATCACGCCCAGTGCACTGTAGCGGACGAATACGTGATAGGTCCCAAGCAGAACCGCGAGGCTGCCAATCAGGCAAACAGGAAACTCAAGCCACCAGGGACCATGGACGCGACTGGCAACGACACTCGCCGCCATCACCACCGGCAAGTGCGCCAAATAGATCCAGTACGACGCATCAGCCAGATACCGTCGGGCCAGCGACTCCCCCGTGAGGTATCGCAAGGCCAGACCCAGTAGCGCCATGGTGGTGGTCCAACCGGTGCCGACATAAAGAATCGCGTACAAGGCGAGAACGTGATCGTCAGCCAATTCAACCTTGATGGGTTCCAGACCAACCAGGGAAACGGCGCTCACCGAAAAAACGACGGCCAGGCACACGTTCCACCACGTCCAACGAGCAACCGCGCCCAACGCTTGCGGCTGTCGTTGCAACAACCACCCGAAAACAAAAGCCGAGCCATAGCCGATCACGGCGGGCAGGTTCGGATACAGCGAATGGTCGGGCGTCGGAATGCCGAACCATGGCAACCACTTGGGGTGTTGCGTCAGCGCGTAAGCAAGTGGACCCACCAGGATCAGAATCATGCCCGGAAACAGCAGCACACCGATGACCCGATCGCCAAATCGTGCGAACGATCCACCCCGATCGACCCAATGAACAAGCCATCGTGTCCCAAGCATTGCTGCATAGGCAAGCAGCAGACACCAGAGAAACCAGAGGTGTGTCAAAGGAAAATCGTCAGGCGTGAACTTCGGACCCGGCGGCGGTTCTTTCGGAAGCCCGCCAGGCGCGAACGATGCTGCCCATACAAACACCACGATGATTGCTGCAAAGACCAGCGGCCATCCGGCGAACAACGGGGTCGCAATGCGGCCGGCCCGGTCACGGATGAACATCCGGGTACCCAATCGTTCGTGCAGCAGACGACCGAAAAAGCCGGCAATCAGGAAAAACAGCAACATCCGCCAACTGTGCGTAAACCAGAACAGGAACGACAAGGTCAGCGACGAGTCGGTCTCGGAAACCAGCCAGAACTTTTCGGACCCGGGCAGCCACGACAGGGACAGATGCAAGACAACACCGGCAATCAGCGCAAAGCCGCGCAGGGCATCGAGGCCGTGGATTCGGGAAACGGGTGGAGCGGTATGGGTCATGGTCAGCTCGGCACGGAAAAGGAAGGGCATCCACGAGTGATTCGCCGACCGGTACAGAAATCTCACACGACCGAATGACCATCACGACTATCCGATCACGGCCCGAGCCGCGATAATGCCGGACTGACCGAGTCGCCCCATGCATCCAGATACCCGATTGATCCACGCCGGCGTTCGTTTTGACGCCCACAGCGGCGAAGTCGCCGATTCCATTCGCCTGAGCACCACCTATCGCCATGGGCCGGCAGCGGAACGTTTGCCGGGTGGTTTCGAGTACCAGCGCGAAGCCCATGCCAATGGCCAGGATCTGGAAGCCGCACTGTGCGCGGCCGAAGGTGGTGCCCGCAGTATCGCCTACGCGTCCGGCATGGCAGCGATTGCGGCCGTGTTCGCTGCCCTGGATCAGCCGGGCAGGGTGATCATCCCGCGTGATGTCTACAACGGCACGCGGATCATGGCGCGCGAGTACCTGACCGCACGCGGATTCGAACTGGTCGAAATGGATTGTTTCGACACAGCGGCAACCCTTGCAGCGATCACCGAGAACACACGATTGGTCTGGCTGGAAAGCCCATCGAATCCGCGGTTGATGGTGTCAGACATCGAAGCCATCGCAGATCGGACCCGACAGATGGGCGCGCAACTCGCCGTGGACAGTACGTTCGCATCGCCGATGCTCCAACAGCCGATCGCACTTGGCGCCGACATCGTGATGCACTCGACCACCAAATACATCGGCGGTCATTCCGACGTCATGGGTGGCGCCCTCGTGTTTGCGCGCGACGACGCGTTCGCAGGCAGGGCAGAACATCATCGCCACCTGTTTGGTGCCCATCTGGCACCGTTCAACGCCTGGTTGTGTTTGCGCGGCCTTCGCACCTTGCATGTGCGCGTGGCGCGGCATGTCGAGAACGCCGGCCGTGTGGCGGCATTCCTGGCCACGCACCCAAACGTTGCGCGAGTGCACTATCCAGGACTGCCCAGCCATCCGCAGCATGCGGTTGCTGCACGTCAGATGTCGGGCTTCGGCGGCATGGTCTCTTTCGAGATGGCCGATCGAGATGCCGCGCTGCGGGTCGCCTCGCGAGTTCGGCTGTTCACGAATGCCACATCACTCGGCGGTGTTGAATCGCTGATCGAACACCGCGAATCCACCGAAGTTTCGCCACCCAAATCACCCCCGGGACTGCTGCGCCTGTCCGTGGGTCTGGAGCACGCCGACGATCTCATCGCCGATCTCGCCCAGGCCCTCGGCTGAGGCGGGCCGACACTTGGACATCAGCTACCTGATCGATCCTCTGAATGAGGCGCAGCGGCAGGCCGTCACCGCCGGCACCGGGCACTATCTGGTGCTCGCTGGCGCTGGATCGGGCAAAACCCGCGTGCTCACACATCGGATCGCGTGGCTGACCGAAGTCGAGGAGCGTTCGCCCTGGTCCATCCTCGCCGTGACGTTCACGAACAAGGCCGCAGGTGAAATGCGCCAGCGCGCCGAAGCCTTGATGCCCCGAGGTACGCGTGGACTCTGGATCGGTACCTTCCACGGCATCGCCCATCGCCTGCTGCGCCAGCACTATCGTGAAGCAAAGCTGCCGGAAACGTTCCAGATTCTCGATTCCGACGATCAGGTGCGACTGCTGAAGCGTGTCATCCAGGGCCTCGGGCTCGATGACTCGAAATGGCCGGCACGCCAAGCCGCCGCGTTCATCAACGCCATGAAGGATGAAGGCAAACGCCCCGATCACATCAATATCGATTACCACCCTTCGACGCGCACCTTCGTCGACATCTACCAGGCCTACGAACAACAATGCCAACGATCCGGCCTGATCGATTTTGCCGAGTTGCTGCTGCGCCCATGAACTCTGGCTGCACGATGAGGCCTTGCTTGCCCACTACCGCGAACGCTTCAAATACCTGTTGATCGACGAGTTCCAGGACACGAACACACTTCAATATGCGTGGATCCGCCTGCTGGCTGGAAACAGCGCCCAGGTGTTCGTGGTCGGTGACGACGACCAGGCGATCTACGGTTGGCGTGGCGCAAAAGTCGAAAACGTGCGTCAGTTCCTGCGTGATTTTCCGGGCGCCACAACCTTGCGGCTCGAACAGAACTACCGTTCCAGTGGCAACATCCTGCAAGCCGCCAATTCGGTGATTGCGAAGAATTCATCGCGCGTCGGCAAAACGTTGTGGACCCAGGCTGGCAAGGGCGACACCATCGATCTGTATGCCGCGTTCAACGAGCAGGACGAGGCGCGGTTTGTCATCGAGCGCATCAAGGCCGCAGTGAAGGAAGACAAGCGCCGGTCGGACTGCGCCATCCTGTATCGGTCGAACGCGCAGTCGCGGGTGTTCGAAGAAGCCTTGGTGATTGCACAGATTCCGTATCGGGTTTACGGCGGTTTGCGATTCTTCGAACGCGCCGAAATCAAGGATTCCCTCGCTTACTTGCGCTTGTCGTTCCTGCGCGCCGACGATGCCTCGTTCGAGCGAGCGGTGAACACACCGCCCCGCGGCATCGGCGAGAAAACGCTTGACGCATTACGTGTCCGCGCTCGTGCCGAAAGCATATCGATGTGGGATGCCCTGCAGCGCGAACTCGAAGGCGGCACGCTGGCCGCGCGTGCCAAGTCGGCGCTCCGCGGTTTTGCCGAGTTGATCGAGCGGATCCAGCCGGAAGGCAGTGAGCCCGAACTGGCCGAGCGCGTGACACGAGCCATCGAACTGGCGGGACTTCGCGCGCACTACGAGCAGGAAGGCAAGGAACAATCCGAATCACGCCTGGAAAATCTCGACGAATTGATCAACGTGGCGTCGCGATTCGTGCGCAGCCCCGAAGATCTCGATGCCGGCATGAGCGAAGTCGCCGCATTCCTGGCGCACGCCGCGCTGGAATCGGGCGCAGCCGAAGGTGAGGCATGGGAAGACTGCGTGCAGTTGATGACCTTACATTCCGCGAAAGGCCTGGAGTTTCCCGTGGTGTTCCTGGTCGGTTGGGAAGACGGATTGTTTCCCAGCCAGAAATCGCTCGAGCAGGACGACCGGCTCGAAGAGGAACGTCGCCTGGCATATGTCGGCATCACGCGCGCGCGCAGCAAGTTGGTGCTGACCTACGCGGAATCGCGCCGGTGGCATGGTGTCGAGAACTACAACCGACCTTCGCGGTTCTTGTCGGATCTCCCGCCAGACGTGCTGATGGAAGTCCGGCCGAAGGTGCAAGTGAGCCGACCGAGTGCGTTTGGCCGCAGTGCTGAAGGGTATCTTGCCGAGCGAGGACTTTTGCGCGGCAATCTGGTCGAGATCCCGGCCATCAAACTCGGACAAAGGGTGCTGCACCACTCGTTTGGAGAAGGGGTGGTGATCAACTTCCAGGGTCAGGGTCCGTTGGCGACCGTCCAAGTCAACTTCGCCGAACAAGGTGCGAAGTGGTTACAAGTGGCCAAGGCCAATCTGCAGATTCTGCCGTAACGGTTTCATTCGCGAACCGCCGCATCCTCAATCGGCGCCCGCATCCGCCCCCGCCCCTTTAGGGCGCATCGATGCGAACACCGGTTGCAACAACCGTTCGGTGTGTTCGAGGAACCGATGACCCGCCGACGCATCGGCAAACAGGGCGCGTTGGCCAATCAGCAGGCGCCAGCTTGGGTCGGCATGTTCGCCGGAAGAATAACCCTCCTGCCGGAACTGTTTGTCGGCCGCCGCCAAGCGCAGGCTGGAGCCGGCTTCGATCCAATGCCAGGCCGCCATCGCTGCGCGCCAGGGCATCAATGCGGGTTGTCGATGCGCCGAGTCGTACTCGGCCAGCACCGCATCCAACCAGTGACGCCAGGCTGCGGCATCCGCGTGAACATCCATCCGCGCCGGCAACTCGATACCGGTTTTTGATCCCTTTGCGTGCAGTCGACGCCACTTGAACAGCACATGCAGATGTTTGTCCGAACCTTCGCTCAGCGCGGCAACGACCAAGCCGAACAGTTCGGCAAGCAGCGGGCCAGGATCGGGATGGATCTGCGGCAGGATCCGCGAGTGCGCCTTCAGTCGAACACGTCCATGGACCACGCGGCCGCCCACATCGAAGCCTTCGATCGCCAGCACACGCTCTGGGGCGCGCCACGTGTCGCCAAGCTCCGGACCCGCCAACTCAAGGGTTTCGACACACTTCTGCCGCAACAGTTGAAACGAACGGGTGCCCAGCAGTCCCACCGGCAGCGTGCCCAGATCAAGCCACGAGGAAGGAGGCGATGTGGGCACCTCACCCTCAGCCAGGCTCAACTCCAGCAACTCCTGCAGGCGCCGGGTCTGGTGACCGAGAGTTGTGCGCAAGGGCTCTTCATCCGGATCGGCCCAAAACTCACGCTCCAGTCGAATACCCAGTCGCCGCCGCACGAACCAGTGACCTGGATGGCGCAGGAATTCCTGAACGTCAGCCAGTGCGACGCGCGCTTGGGGCGCAACGACATCGGGCCACTCCGGAGCCGGAACCGGACCGCTGCGGAGGGCGAGGGCAGCCGGTCGCCATGCGACGGAGGAACTTCCTTGCTCGAAGCGTTCTGCCGCAAACGGCAATGCCGCGTGGACCCGCAACCAGTCGCGTTGTGCGGATCGCCCCAAGCCTCGCGCGGCGGCGCCTTCGGCTTCGTCGATCACCTGAATCAGCTCACTGAGCAAGGTCGACGGCGCTTGTTCACTGCCGTCGTCCGGAGACCGGGCAACATGACTGAGATGCAGGAACTGGCGCGCACTCAGCAGCGCCTCCAGAAACAGATACCGGTCCTCGGACCGGCGATCGCGATCCAGCAGACGCCGAGGTTCACGGCGCATGCGGTCATCGGGGCCGGGTTCGGGCTCCAGGCGAGGGAACGCACCGGCTTCGAGTCCGAGTACGGCAATAAATCGGAACGGCAGGCTGCGGAACGGAAGCAAGCCGGAAAACCGGATGCCGCCACCGGGTGAGGGCGCATCCAGTGCTGGTGCCGACAACTGCTCCCGCAACAGCTCAGCGAAAGCAGCGGGCGGAAGGGGCGTTTGGATCTCCGACAGCCGGGCACGCTCTTCCAACTTCGGCCAGCATGCGCCAAAGTTGTTGCCGAGCGTCTGCAAACTCGGACAAACCGGGGCCACACAGTTGAATCACGGTGTTGCGCAAACTCGTGCACCACGCCGTCAGACCGTGGTTGCCGCGACTGAACCGGGACCAAGTGGCCAAACCTGCCAACACGGCTTCAGCGTGCGCGAGGGTTTCGGCTTCCAAACCGGTCAGGGCCCAGGAAGTTTCATCCGACTCGCCGGCATAACGTATCCAAAGTCGATCGACGCCTGCGCCGAGACTATGGGTGTTGTTGCCATCACCCCGATCGTCTCCATCGATGCCAAAACTCGCATGCACCCGATCGAGTGCCCGATCGAGTCTGGCGAGGGTTTCCGGATCGAGCCGCCAATGCCGTTGGACTTCCGGATGCGACAGCACGGACAGCCAAACACTGCGTCGTACCGGTGCACCCAAGTCGTTGAGCAACAGGCTGAGCAACTGGAACCAGGGTTCTTGCTCGAACCAGTCCAGATCGGCCACCCGCAGCGGCCAAACCGGCGCATCGCGGGTGAACACCGCATCGAGCCAAGGGCGATACTGGCTTGGGTCCACGGCCATGATCAGCACTTCGTCCGGACGCAAGTCACCATGAACCTGCGCCACGGCATCGAGCGCCTCCCGAACAGCTTCCAGCTCGGCCCAAGGGGACGCGCAGGCGTGCACACGCAGGCTCGTATCGTTGCTGTCGGGACGCCACCTGGGTGACGACTGGTTCTCGAAAATTGCTCGCTGCAGCAAACCCAGTCGCCCGGCGGGGAAGTTCGGAACGTGGTCGAGCTCTGCGTCATGGGCATCTGCTTCGAGCAGTGCAGCAAGCAGTTCGCGACCTTGCTCACCCAAGCTGGCGAGCAGCGGTGGGCCGGCGTCGGCATGGGCCGCGCGGCGCGCCAGTTCGGCTTCGGTGAGCTGGCGCGGCTTCAGAAAGTCGAGCCAATACTCACGGCATGGATTCAGGAAATACCAGTACACCGGCGTATGCCGCGCGATCAGCCGCAACAACTCCAGCAAATCGGGCGGGCAGTGGCCCAGACCAAACACGAAGACGGGTGCCAGTGCCAAGTCGGTGTCGCTGTTCAGCCGCTCACGCAGGCGTTGCATGTGGCTGGCCCGATCTCCCGATCCGAGTCGCTCCACCAGGGCGCGCCAGAGTCGGGCATCCTGGCTCCCGCCACGACTGCGCAGGTATTCCTGCAACCAGTCGCTGCGATAGATCCCTTGGCGATGCAGCCGATGGGCGATGCTGCCGGCATTGCGGAAGCGCTGCATGACGGTCGTGTTTGCCGCACCCAGGTCGGGTTGTCCCAGCAAATCGAACAGCGCGAGCTGAAGGACTTCGGGGCGATGGGCCGGCGCGGCACCGGGTTCGTGCAGCAACTGTTCGCCCAGCCGATGCAGGAACCCGCCCGGCTGTTCGAACACACAACCTGCCGCAATGCCATGTTCCGAACGTTGCGCGAGGTCGGCCCTCAGCCAGCGTGCCATCCCGGCATGAGCGACCAGCACGGTTTGCAGTCCGAACGGTGTGTCCGGGCGATGCCGAGCGAGATCTTCAGCAAGTCCCCCGGCATGCGATTCGAGCTGGGACGCATGCCGGAGCAGCAGAGTCACGGCGCCACCAGAACAAACCGCAACAGGAATCGCGCACCACCACCCTCGGCGTTGCCGGCCTGAACGGTGCCGCCATGTTCTTCCATAACCTTCTTCACCAGCGACAGACCGAGGCCGGAACCTTTTGGTTTGGTGCTGCGATAAGGCTCGAATGCATACTGGGCGAAATCGGCCGGAAGCCCCGGACCAAAATCGCGGACCGCCACGAGCAGACTGTCGCCTTCGCGACGACTGGTCAGCGAAATTCGCAGCGGCGCCAGTTCGGCACCGGCTTCAATCGCATTGGTCAGCAGGTTCACGAACACCTGGCGCAGGCGATCGCGGTCCCCGTCAATCTGAACGTCCGCGGCCTTGAAGTCACGCTCGATCCGACACTGCGCACTGGCTTCATAAAGCCGCGCCACCTGGTCCAGCAGATCCACCGGCGCAAACCGTTCGCGACTGACCCGCGACGGCCGCGCATACTGGCCGAAATCGTTCACCATTCGCTTCAGCGCTTCGACTTGCTGAACGATCGTCTGCGTTGCACGGTCGACCACTTCACGATCCGGCTCGGCCAGTTTGCCGCTCAGCCGATGTTTGACGCGCTCGGCCGCCAACTGGATCGGTGTCAGCGGATTCTTGATTTCGTGTGCGAGCCGGCGTGCCACTTCGGCCCATGCTGCTTCCCGACTGGCCTGGGCGAGGACATTGGCGTCGTCGAACACCAGCACCAATCGTTCGCCCGATTCGGCTGCCAGTCGCAGCGCGCGGATCAACAAGGTACGCGGCGCTTCACCACCGATCTCGATCTCTTCGCGCCACTCGAAGGTGCGGTCAAGATCACGCGCTTGCACGCGCGCGAAGAATCTTGCTGCCGCCGACTCCTGCAAGGATGCGTCGCTGAGGGTCAGACCCCGGAACTCTTGAGCATGGCCGGCGAGCAGACTCTGCGCGGCCTGGTTCGCGATGACGATCTGGCCCTGTTCAATCGCCATCACGCCGGCACTGAGTCGCTCCAGAACCGCCTCGAGCAACTGCCGTTCGCGTTCGATCTGCTGTCGCCCCTGTTCCTGCCGTGCCTTGGCTTCGGCGAGATCCCCGCTCATGCGGTTGAATGAAGCGCTGAGGAAAGCAATCTCGTCACGACCGGTGACCGGCACCAGGCTCTGCCGGCCCGCGGCGATTTCCCGGGTTGCGGCGGTCAGGCGCACGACCGGTGCGACCACCCGGCCGGCCGACAACAGCGCAAACCAGAGTGCTGCGAACGCTGCGATCAAGGTGATCAGGCCAAGAATCAGACTGAACCCGGTCTTCAAGGCATCACGCTGGAACCGAAGCTGGCGATAGTCGACGACGTTGCGCTCCAGTGTGGCGAGTGCTTCCGCCAACTCACTGTCGAGTGGCAACAGCACCTGCATCACGTGTTCATTGCCGATATCGTCCGTAAAACGCTCGATCAGGCGCGCGACGCGAACGTCGTCGCGACGCGTGGTCTCCATGCGCCGTTCCGCGGGATCCAGTTCCACCAGTTCGTGGGGTGCCGGCGCATTCACGGTTCCCAGCGCGCTGGTGTTGAACGACAGCGCCTCGAGATTGCCGTCGAGGTCATAGACGGATGCATGCATCGCCCGGGCGCCATCGGCATCGACCAGGGCATCGAGATAATCCTGCATGCCATCCGCGTCCAGCAGGGACAACTCGCTGCTGAACGCACGGGATTCACGGTCGAGCGCGTCGGCTTCCCGCTCCAGGCTGAGTTGGCCGAGTGTGAGTGCGGCCTGCTGGGCGGCCTCGACGTCGGCACGGAACCAGCTGTCGATGCTGGTGTCGATGAAGCGAAGTGCAAACGCGGCGACCAGAAAGGCCGGTGGCAGTGCGAGGGCGGCGAACAGCAGGCTCAGCCGCGTTTCCAGTCGCGCCCCGGCCTCACCGCGACGATATCGTTGCCACAGCAACCACAACTGGGCGCCCACGCGCACGAACAAACCGAGCAGTGCCAGGCCAATCAGGATCAGCAGCAATTGAAAACCGCGCGTATTGATCAGGCGGTTTTCGCGTTCGGCATCGACCGTGATCAGGAATGCTGCCAGCAGGAGCACAACCAGTGCGCCGACGGGCAACCATCGCCACCAGCGTGATTTCAGGGCGGCCATGCGCTCGTCCGGGTTTCCAGCTGCCAGCGCCGATCAAACCGGGCGGTCATGCGTAATGCCGGCGGTAAGGCATCCAGATTCAGGCGTGCCCGCACAAAACCTTGTGGCGCGCCGACGGCGCGCACCGGCAGGCTGATGCGATCGAGCGCCGCGAGCATCTGATCGCGCGTATCGAACAGCCGCGGTGTGGTTTCCTGCGAACTGGCCATTTCATACTGATGTGTCAACGGTGAAAAACTCAGCACGATCGATTCGACCGTGCCCGCACCCGCGAGGGGTGCCACGATGAAGTCCAGGCGAAGCGGCACGCCGTGGTCCAATGCGTCGAGATGGGTTGGCGACAAATGCAAGTCCAGGTCGAGCAACACCCGAGCGCCACCCGGATCCAGTTGGACCCGGCTGATGTCCAGACGCCCCGGCGCCTCGCCGCACGCGACCAGCGCGAGCAGCAGCGGCGTGAACATGATTTGCCTCAGCCTGCGCATGCTGGATCGGCGCTCAGGTACGGGTGAGGACGGCGTAAAAAAAGCCATCGAGTTCGTGTTCGCCCGGCAGGATCTGCCGACCGAAGCCGGTATCGCGCCCGAACCATTCCGGCACGACAGGCAGCAATCGGGCATCGGTGTGGCGTTTGAGGAAGGCAGCGATCTGACCGGCATTTTCTTCGGCGAGGACGGAACAGGTGGCATAGACTAACCGTCCCCCCGGCGCCAGCAAAGGGAACAGGCGGTCGAGCAGGCGCGCTTGTGTGCGCTTCAGATCACGCAATTGATCGGGTTGCCGCAACAGGCGAATGTCGGGATGCCGGCGGATCACGCCGGTACCGGTACACGGCGCGTCCAGAAGGATACGTTCGAAGCGTTCGTCGTCGGCAAAAGCCTTGGCGTGGCCGGCGTCCACTTCGCGCCATTCGATGTGTTCGCCAAAACCCAGACGTTCCATATTCTGCTGCATACGCTTCAGTCGCGGTGGCGAGACGTCACAAGCCAGCAGTCGCGTCAGCGCCAGACCTTGTTCGGCAATATGGGCGAGTTTGCCGCCCGGCGCCGCACAGGCATCGAGCACGCGGTCACCGGCCGCCGGAGCCAACAGGCTCAGTGCCAACTGTGCGGCCCCATCCTGCACCGACACGTCACCCTCATCGAAGCCCGGCAAGCTGTGCACGTCGACCGAGTCGTCCAGCAGCAATGCATCCGGAAGATCGTCTGGCGCGCGCGCGGCACGGCCAGCCGTTTGCAGGCGAGCCAGGTAGTCGCTCCGCGTCGTACGCTGGCGATTCACGCGCAGGCACAGTGGCCCCGGTCGGTTGTTCGCGGCCAGGATCAACTCGGCTTGCGCCTGACCCCAGTCGCGGACCAGCAGGTCAATCAACCAGGCTGGATGGTTGTGCTGTTCGGCCGCGTTGGCCGGCGGAAGCGCTCTCAGGCGCGCGAGTTCGCGCTGGGTGCGGCGGAGCACCGCGTTCGCCAGGCCGGCCATCGTCGGGTGTTTTAGTTGGCGTACGGCATCAACACTGGCCGACACGACGGCATGTTCTGCATCAATGCCGAGATCAAGGCTGGCCAGCGCCAGCAACAACACGCTCTCCACCACTTTCAGCTTGCCTGGAATGGGTCGTTCCAGCAGGTCGGACAGCCAGCGTTCGTAGCGTTCGATGCCCCGCAGGGTCGCGAACAACATGGCGCGCGCCAGGGCGCGGTCACGGGGATCGGCGAGCTGCCGATCCAGCCGCGGCAACAACTCCAGACCGCTGCCACGGCCCGTCCGCATGTCGTGCAAAACCTGCGCGAGCTGGGCCCGCAGGTTCAGAGGAAGCTCGCTCATACGCGCAACTCCGGTCGGGCGTTGAGATAATCACCCGCCGAAACCACCTTGCCGCCCTCTCGTTGGACCCGCGTCAGCAGTAATCCACCGTCGCCGCAGGCAACGAGCAAGCCGTCGCGATCGGCACGCAGCAACTGCCCGGGTTCGCCGGATACGCCCGGAACGGCCGCGGCACCGTGGATTCGCAGCCGTTCGCCCAGAGCGCGGGTTTCCGCGACCGGCCAAGGCTGGAAGGCCCGGACCTGGCGCGACAGTGCCTGGGCATCACGGCGGAAGTCGAGTTCGGCCTCTGCCTTGTCGAGTTTGTGGGCGTAGGTAACCCCCTCGATCGGCTGCGGTCTGGCTGCGGGTAAATGGCCACTGACGAGCAGGTGGATGCCCTCCGCCAGGGTGTCTGCCCCGAGTGCACTGAGCCGGTCATGCAGGCTGCCGCCGGTTTCGTCGCTTCCGAGCGACGTCAGGCGCACAAGCAACACCGGACCGGTATCAAGGCCTTTCTCCATCTGCATCAGGCAGACACCCGACTCGGCATCCCCCGATTCGATGGCCCGCTGGATCGGTGCCGCACCACGCCAGCGAGGCAGCAGCGAGGCATGGACGTTCCAGCAGCCGTGGCGCGGAATCGCCAGCACCTTACCCGGCAGGATCAATCCGTACGCCACCACCACCATCAGGTCGGGGGCGAGGTCCCGCAGCACCTGACGATCGGCATCCGACTTGAAGTTTTCGGGTTGGAATACGGGTATCCCAGCCGCCAGCGCCCGCTCTTTGACCGGGCTCATGGCCACGCCACGGCCACGGCCGGCAGGGCGGTCGGGCTGGGTGTAGACCCCGACGCAGGTTTGGCCGCAGGCTATAACGGCATCGAGGCAAGGCACCGCGAACTCTGGGGTGCCGGCAAAAGCAATACGCAATGTGTTCGAGGAAGGCATCCCGACATCTTGCCAGAGGTGCCGGGGAAAAGCGGCAGGCGAGGGGGCCCACGCATGGTTCTGCCCGCCCTCACGATTGCATCATGACGGCCTTTGCGGGAAACGGTACAATTTCGGTCCTGTTTAGGCCAGACGACGTTTCCGCCATGCTGCGCGTGTCCAAATTGACTGATTACGCCACGGTTGTGCTCGCTGCGATGGCAGAGGCGCCGGCACATCTGCATGCCGCGTCCGGATTGGCCGAGCGCACGCGACTGGAGTTGCCGACCGTCAGCAAGCTGCTCAAGCAACTGGCCGCGGCGGGCCTGATTGAATCGCGGCGCGGGGTCAATGGCGGCTATCGCTTGTTGCGCGCGCCGGTCGCCATCACCGTGCTGGAAATCTACGAAGCGATGGAAGGCAAACTGGCGATGACTGATTGCGCCGAACAACCGGGTGCTTGCCAACGTGAAAGCCATTGCCAAGTCCAACAGCAGTGGCGCCGAATCTCCAGTGTGATCGCCCGAGCCATGGCCGACATGACGCTGGCCGACCTGCATCATCCTCAAGCCGTGCCGATGCGCGGCAAGCCTGTGCCCGTCAAAGTTGCACTGGGCTGAAGGAAAACACCATGAACACAAGCGTTGAACAACTGATCGGCAACCGCAAATACGAAGCCGGATTCAGCACCGACATCGAGACCGAGATCCTGCCGAAAGGCCTGGACGAGGGTGTCGTCCGCCAGATCAGTGCCAAGAAGAACGAGCCGGAGTGGCTAACCGAGTGGCGCCTCAAGGCCTATCGACATTGGCTGACCATGACACCACCGGATTGGGCCAAGCTGCGGGTCCCGACCATCGACTTCCAGGCGCTCAGTTATTACGCCGCGCCGAAAAAGAAGTTCAAGTCGCTGGATGAGGTTGACCCGAAGTTGCTGGAAACCTACGACAAGCTGGGTGTCCCGCTGCATGAGCGGGCGCGTCTGGCCGGGGTTGCCGTGGATGCGGTCTTCGACTCGGTCTCCGTCGGCACCACGTTCAAGGCCGAACTGGCGAAAGCCGGCGTGATTTTCTGTTCGTTCTCGGAAGCGGTGCACGAACATCCGGAACTGGTGCGCCAGTATCTCGGCACGGTCGTGCCGACCAGCGACAACTACTTCGCCGCACTCAACTCGGCGGTGTTTTCGGATGGCAGCTTCGTGTTCGTGCCCAAGGGTGTGCGTTGCCCGATGGAGCTGTCGACCTATTTCCGCATCAACGCACGCGACACCGGCCAGTTCGAGCGCACCCTCATCATCTGCGAAGACGGCGCGCAGGTGTCGTACCTCGAAGGGTGCACGGCGCCGATGCGCGACGAGAACCAGCTGCATGCCGCCGTGGTCGAACTGGTTGCACTCACCGATGCCAACATCAAGTACTCGACCGTGCAGAACTGGTATCCCGGCGACGAAAACGGCGTCGGCGGCATCTACAACTTCGTGACCAAGCGCGGCGAATGTCGCGGTGCCCGCGCGAAGATCTCCTGGACACAGGTCGAGACCGGATCAGCCATCACCTGGAAATATCCAAGCTGCGTGCTGATTGGCGATGACTCGGTTGGCGAGTTCTATTCGGTGGCGCTCACGCATCACCGGCAACAGGCCGATACCGGCACCAAGATGATCCACATCGGCCGCAATACCAAGTCGAAGATCATCAGCAAGGGCATCAGTGCCGGCCACGGTCAGAACACCTATCGTGGCCTGGTGCGCATGGGCAAGGGTGCAGCTCTTGCGCGCAACTACACCCAGTGTGATTCGCTGTTGATCGGCAAACAGTGCGGCGCACACACTTTCCCGTATGTGGAAGTCCGCAACCCGACCGCGATCGTCGAGCACGAGGCAACGACTTCGAAGATCAGCGAAGACCAGCTGTTCTACTGCCGCGCCCGAGGGATCGGCGAGGAAGACGCGGTGTCGCTGATCGTCGATGGCTTCTGCAAACAGGTCTTCCGCGAGTTGCCGATGGAGTTTGCGGTCGAGGCAAAGAAGCTGCTCGAAGTGTCGCTCGAAGGCGCCATCGGATGAGCATGCCGAAGCCAGTCCGCGACGCGTACCGGACGGAACTCGAATTGGCCGACCAGGCACGTGTTGCCGGTGAGCCAGGTATCGAGTTCCGCCATCTCGAGCGTGCACACGTCATTGCCCAGGCCTACACGTTCCAGCACGTCTGGACGCATTGCCTGATGTTTGCCTTTGGCTGGCGCCAACGCGATGCACGAGAGATCGCCGGCCAACTTCTGCGGCTGCCGGCCGCCCTGTTGATGACGTCGATCTGGGTGCCGCTCGGCAATACTGGCGGGGCAAATGTCAGCGCGGTCAAACCGATGCCCCTTCCGGATGACCTCAAGAACCTGCTCGCTGGCCCCAATTGAAACCATTCAGGTGAAATGAACATGTTGACCATCGAAAACCTCCATGTCCGCGTGGCGGGCAAGGAAATCCTCAAGGGCCTGAACCTGAACGTGAAGGCCGGTGAAGTGCACGCGATCATGGGCCCGAACGGCGCCGGCAAATCGACGCTGGGTTATGTGCTGGCCGGTCGCGATGGCTACGACGTCACGGAAGGCCGGATCCTGTTCAACGGCGAAGATCTGACGACACTGGAGCCCGATGCACGCGCTGCGGCCGGCGTGTTCCTGGCCTTCCAGTATCCGGTCGAGATTCCCGGCGTCAACAACACCTACTTCCTGCGCGCGGCACTCAATGCGCAGCGCAAGGCGCGTGGTGAACCCGAAATGGACTCGATGAACTTTCTCAAGCTGGTGCGCGAGAAACTCAAAGTGCTGCATCTGAAGGATGAGCTCCTCAATCGCGCCGTCAATGAAGGTTTTTCCGGCGGCGAAAAGAAGCGCAATGAAATTTTCCAGATGGCATTGCTCGAACCGAAGCTCGCCATCCTGGACGAAACCGATTCCGGTCTCGACATCGACGCCCTGAAACTGGTGGCAGAAGGCGTCAATGCCTTGCGTTCGGCGCAGCGCTCGTTCGTGGTGATCACGCACTACCAGCGCCTGCTCGACTACATCGTGCCCGACGTGGTGCATGTACTCGCCGATGGCCGCATCGTTCAAAGTGGCGACAAGGACCTGGCGCTCAAGCTGGAGGAACACGGTTATACGTGGATCCGCGAACGCCGACGCGAAGAACAGGCGGCACTGTCGTCATGAGTGGTTTGCTCGAGGAACTGCTGGCGCATCCGCTCGACCGCAGCGAGCAGAACCGGCTGCGCGCACGCGAGCGGCTGCGTATCATCGGGCTGCCTGATGCGCGACACGAAGGCTGGCGCTACACGCCGGTCCGTTCGCTGCTGACCTGGCCGCTCCATGCGCCGGAAGTCGATCCGGAAGTCGAAGTGCCCGAGTTGCCGGAAGACCTGATCGAAGATCTGGAGGCACTCGAGCCCGACTTCATTTATGTCGACGGCGTGATGCAGGAAGAAGAAGACGAGTCGGACGACGAAGAAGAAGAATTCGAAGAGCGGTTCGACAACTTCGAAGACTTGCCGGATTTCGACGAACCCGATCTCGACCGCGCCCAACCCTACAGTCGGCTCCATCCTGACTTCCTCGAAGATGGCTTCGAACTGGCGAACATTGCCTTCAACCAAGGCGGACTCGTGCTCGACATCGATGCCGAATCGGGCATTGAGGACGGCGTTGACCCGGATGCCGAGCAGACACTCGTGCTGGCTTACGTTTCCAGCAGCGAACCGGCGGGTTTTCCGCATGTGCGTCATCGGATTCGTGTGGGCGCCGGGCAATCCCTGACGCTCGTCGAACATTTTCTGCACGAGCCCGACAGCAAACAGGCCTTGAACCTCGGTCACGAAATCGAACTGGAAGCGGGCGCCACGCTGCGCTGGGTTCGTATGGGCGACATGGGCGATGCCAACCAGTTGCTGGGTTTCGCGCGGCTGCGGCTGGAAGCGGGCGCCAGCGTGCACCTGTACGAACTCACGCGTGGTGCCGGGTTGTATCGCCAAGCGACACAGGTCGACCTCAGTGGTGTCGGCGCACGATGTGAGGCGACTGCCGTCCTCGCCATCGATGGCCGGCGTCACGCCGATCTGCAATGGCGCGTCGACCACCGAGCCCGCGACACGAGCGCCGACCTGAAGATGCGCGGTCTGGTGTCGGGGCGCGGCAAACTGTCCGTGGGTGGCAGCCTGATCGTGCATGCCGGAGCCGACGGCACCGATACACGCTTGAGCAACAAGAACCTGCTGTTGTCCGAGCACGCCGAAGTGAATACGAAGCCGGTCCTCGAAATTGATGCCGACGAGGTCAAGGCGGCGCATGGCGCCACCGTCGGACAACTCGACGAACGCGCGCTGTTCTACATGCGTTCGCGTGGGTTGCCCGAAACGCTGGCGCGGCAATTGCTCACGCGTGCATTCGCGTTCGAGGTGATCTCGGGAGTCGATGACGACTCTCTGAAGGCCCTGTTGGACATGGCGCTGACCAAGATGATGGCCAAGCCGGCATGACAGCTCTGGATGAATCTCGGGTGATGGCGCTGCGGGCACAATTCCCGCAGTTGTCGCGTCGGGTGCATGGCAAGCCCCTGGTTTATTTCGACAATGCGAACACCGCGCAGAAACCGCAGTCGGTCATTGATGCAGTAAGCGGGTATTACCGTGAGTGCAACGGCAACGTCGCACGTGCCGTCCATACCCTGGGCAGCGAGGCGACCGAGTTGTACGAAGGTGCACGTGACGCGATCACCCGGTTGTTGAACGCACCGAGCCGCGACCAGATCGTGCTGACCAGTGGCACGACCCAGGCGATCAACCTGGTTGCCTACAGTTTTCTGGCGCCGCGGCTTGTCGCGGGCGACGAAATCCTGGTGTCGCACATGGAACACCACGCGAACATCGTGCCTTGGCAACTGATTGCCGAGCGTGCCGGCGCACGGGTCATCGCCGCTCCGATCAACGAAGCGGGCGAGTTGCTGCTCGACGAACTGGCCGCATTGATTTCGCCGCGCACGCGATTGATCGGCATCACGCATGTGTCGAACGCACTGGGCACCATCAATCCGGTGGCCGAAGTTGTTGCGCTCGCAAAGGCCCGCGGGGTCCCGGTGTTGGTCGATGGATCACAGGCGGTGCCGCATCTGGCCGTCGACGTCACCGCGCTGGATTGCGACTTCTATGTGTTCACCGGCCACAAGCTTTTTGGCCCGACGGGCACGGGCGCCCTGTATGCCCGCCGTGAACATCTGGCGGCCATGCCGCCGTTCTTCGGCGGTGGCGAGATGATCCGAACCGTCAGTTTCACCGGCAGCACGTTCGCGGATCCACCGCATCGGTTCGAAGCGGGCACCCCGAACATCGCCGGATTCATCGGCCTGGCCGAGGCGATCCGCTTTGTCGAGTCGATCGGGATCAACGCGATCGCCGAACGCGAGCGTGTGCTGCGTGATGCGGCACTCGAACGGTTTGCCGGCGTCGAAGGCTTCAGGCTGATCGGTCAGGCGCGTCAGCGGGCCCCGGTGTTTTCTTTTGTCATCGATGGAGTCCATGCCCATGATGTGGCGACGTTGCTGGACTTCGAGGGCGTGGCTGTCCGCTCGGGGCACCATTGTGCTCACCCTTTGATGCAGTTCTACGGGGTGCCGGCTACGGCCCGGGTGTCACTGGCGTTCTACAACACGATCGAAGAGCTTGATGTCTTCGTGACCGCGCTCGAACGCGTGCGCGCACGGTTGCGCTGAGCCGGCCAGATCACGCACGACGACAGCGCTCTGCGCCATAATCGGCGCATGTCCACGTCCAACACATCCAACTCGTCTCGTCCCATGAAACTGCGCCATCGCCTGATCGGCATGGTGCTGGTGTTCTGGATGGTGCTCGGTGCCGTGTATTGGTTGCGGCCCGGTCTTTTTCTCGACGCCGACTTCGCACGCCAACGCTGGATGGCCGGCTTGCATCTGGAACACATCGAGTTCGATGGTCAGTTGTGGGTGTATGCCGAAGGTGGCAAGGGCGAACCTGTCGTGCTGGTGCATGGTCTCGCCGGCTCGAAGGAAAACTGGTACCCGACCGCCCGGTATCTGGATGGATACCATCTCTACGTGCCCGATCTGTCGGGATTCGGCGAAAGCGAGAACAGCCCGGATGGTGACTATCGGGTGTCGACTCAGGTTGCCCGGCTGCATGCCTATGTCGAAGCGCTCGGGCTTGAGCGTTTTCATCTGGCCGGTCATTCCATGGGTGGCCACATTGCCGGTGTTTATGCCGCCGAACATCCCGAGCGCGTGCGCAGCCTCAGCCTGGTCAATTCGGCGGGCGTGCCGTTTCCGCGGAATCCGTTTCAGGCGGAAGTGGAAGGGGGCGGTAATCCGTTCGTCACGCCCAATCTGGCCCGGTTTGACCGATTCATCGCCCTCGCGTTCAAACATCCGCCGTTTGCACCCCCGCGGGTCCGTGCGGCCTATGCCGCCAGGACCGCACCGCGGGCGGAACTCTGGGGACAAGTGCTGAAGCAACTGATCGCCGAAGATCAGGTCTATTTTCTGCAAACCCGCTTGCCGGAGTTGCCGGCACGGACCCTGGTGCTCTGGTGCGAGGACGACCAGATGTTGGACGTGCGCTCGGTCGACGCCTTTCGCGCTGGTTTGCGCGAGCCTCGTATCGAAGTCCTGCCGGACTGTGGGCACATGACGCCGATGGAAGCGCCAAAAGAAGCGGCCGCGTTGTTACGCGCGCAGTTCGAACAGGCTGAGTGATGAACCGACGTTTGCTGGCGGTTCTGCTGGCGACGGGTTTGGCGGCGTCCGCCACGGCTCAGGAACTCAAGCGCGCGGAACTGGGCGACTTGCCGTTGGGCTCCGGGGAAGTCATCGAGGATCTTCAGGTCGGTTACCGCACGTTCGGCGCGCTGAATGCCGAACGAGACAATGCGGTGGTGTTGCTGACCTGGTTTGGTGGCCAGAGTGAGCAACTCGCGGGGTTGGTCGGCAGCGAAGCGATGCTCGATCCGGCGCGTCATTTCGTCATTGTCATCGATGCGCTCGCGAACGGTGTGTCCAGCTCGCCGTCCAACAGCATCAAACAACCCAGGATGGCATTTCCGGTCTTCGGCATGGCTGACCTGGTTGCGGCAAACCGACGCCTGCTCGAGGTCGAGTTCGAACTCGACCATGTGCAGGCATTGGTCGGTGTGTCGATGGGTGGGATGCAGGTATTCGAGTGGATCCTGCAGGATCCGGAATTTGCCGAATCGGCGATCATCATCCAGGGCTCACCGAGGCTGACTCCTTACGACTTGCTGCTGTGGCAGTCCACGTTCGAGGCAATCCGTCGTGATCCGGTCTGGGACGGGGGCAACTATCGCCAGCAACCGGCACGCCGCGCGCTGTACTACATCGCCATGCTGTCGGGTCAGACGCCGGAATCCATCAATCGGCAACTGAGCCGGCCGCAAGTGCTCGCCTTGCTGGAAGACCAAACCCCGGTCGAAGGATTTGATGCCAACGATCACCTTCGGCAAGTCGAGGCGATGCTGGGGCATGACGTGACACGTGACTTCGCGAATGACCTCAGCCGAGCCGCAGGCGCGGTGCGCAGCCGGGTGTTGTACGTCTGGAACGCAAAAGACCATGTGGTCCGTCCGGAGCCCGGCCTGGAATTCGCGAAGGCCATGAACGCGGAAGTGCTGGAACTGCCCGGCAACTGTGGCCACGGCGCCTACGCGTGTGAACTGCCGATGTTGCGGCAGGCCGTTGCGGCGTTTTTGTCACCGCCAGAAGCCGAATAAGAACCGCCCAAGAAACAAGGCGGCCCGGAGGCCGCCTTGTTTTTTCGTGATCCAACCGATCAGCGATCGACCATACAAAAGGGGCGGCCTGGTGGGCCGCCCCTTTTGGTCAAACCTATGCTCGTCCAGAGATCAGAGCGATTGGCGACGTGCCCAACCGAAACCGAGGACCATGGCGATCAGGGCAAACAGACCGAGGCTGTTCAGGACCGGGATCGACACGTTTTGACCGACGGACACCGAGAATGCACAGGCACCAGCGTTGGTTGCCGCATCCGTTGCCGCACACGATACGTTGGTCAGGCCGGTCGGGAAGATCGAGCCACTGGCCGGAGCGCAGGTTGCGGCGCCGACACCCGGGCAGTTGTCCGTCACGGTCGGCGTTGCAAACAACACCGTTGCGCCCTGCACAGAGGTCGGCTGGGTGACGATGTTGCCCGGGCAGGTCATGACCGGAGCTTCGGCATCGGCGACCGTCACCGAGAAATTGCAGGTCGGGCCGGCGGCAGCGGTACAGGTTACGTTCGTGCCGCCGAGGTTGAATGAACCACCCGAGGTCGCGTCGCACGTAATCGCACCACAACCCGGGTCACCGGTCAGGGCAAGCAAACGTGACCGGAGCGGCACAGGTCCCCAGCGGCAGTAGCTGCGGACATTCGCCGGACAAGTGATGGCCAGGCAAGGCGCAACACCCGTCGTGATGTTCAGCGTGAAAGCGTCCAGCGAACCGCCGTCACCGGCGAGGTCGTCGCTCACCGTGAGCGTCCAGGTGCCGTTCGGATCTTCACCCATGAATGCCGAGAGGGATTCTTCGGCCGTCAGCGGCGTGGCAGTCGTGAGGTTCACATAGGTATGGTCGGTCGTGACACCGTTGTTGGTCGCGTAAGGGACCGCGCCTGCCGGGTTGGCATTCACGTCCCACGTGGTGCCGTTGTAGACATTGTCGTTGCCCGCACCATTGTCGGTGCTGAGTGTCACGACGGTGCCTGCCGGCGATTGCAGCGTGATGTCCATGTCGGCGGCGAACGAGTGCGTAATGGCGCCCAGCAGCGTGAGATCGGTAACGACCCCGGTAGCGCCCTGCGACAGCCACCGTGCTGGTCACCACACCCGGGCCTGTCGGAATCGCGACTGGCGTGTTGTTGGCATGGGCCAACGTGGTTTCCGACGGAGCCGACGTGAGCGTATGGACATCAATCGTCCAACTGTCGATCGAGCCAGTGTCACCCGTCAGGTCGTCGCTGACCGACAAGGTCCACACGCCATTCGGGTTTTCACCGCGAAACGCGCCGAAACCTTCTTCGGAGACCAGCGGCGTGGCAGCCGTCAGGTTGACGTAGGCATGATCGGTCACCATGCCGTTGTTCGTCGTGTACGGCACTTGGCCGGCTGGGTTGGCGTCGTCATCCCAGGTCGTGCCGTTGAACACGTTGTCGTTGCCGGCGCCGTTGTCGGTGCTCAAGGTCACGATGGTGCCTGCAGGCGACGTGATCGTGGTGTCCATCTCGGCGGCGAACAAATGCGTGATGTTCGTCAGCAGGTCAACGTCCCACAGGTACGTGCCCGCACCCGCGACCGTGATCGTGGAGGTTGAGACAACCAGGTCGGCGATTGCGACGGCACCGGCGCTCGAGGCCGAAGTGGTCGTGACGGTCATGCCGGCCGGCGGCGTCGGACCAGAACCGTTCGGAATCCGTTGCGCGGCGGTGCGCGTTGAGCCTTCGTACATGCGAGTCGGGTCGTCACCGCCCATCGACTGGCTCAGTGATTCGAACTGCGCACGCAGACCATCAACCTGCTGGCGCTCCGATTGCGACAGCTCGCGGCCCTTGAAAGCCTGGATCTGACCATCCAGCGCGCGCATCGTCGCGTAGGTCCCGAGCTTCTGCTCATTCGCCTGAACGCCAAACGCCAACAGCACAGCACCCGAAAGCAACCATTTATTGATCTTCATATCGAACAGCCCCTCGTCTCCGAAATTTTGCAATCCTTCCCACATTTCGGCGCGGGTAACATACTTCGCGCCGATAATCATCTCCCAGATTACAGGGATTCGAGCCGGTTCACAAATTCATGTGATACGCATGGCGCCGGATTTCCGGCGTATTCGGATTCGGCGAGTCAGTGTTCAACTGCGGACACACCGGACACTGCCCGGACAGTCCGGAATCCGCCAGAAAGGCAATAAAAACAATAGGTTGACCAATGTTTCTGAACCGGACACCGGCGACAGCCAACAATCCGACCGCTGGAAACAATTACCCAGCAAAATCATAGAGTTGGACGCAATGCAACCTTGGCACGACAATTGCGATCTCATGGAGGCAACAAACCAAGGAGGATGTATGACGCTGACCAGGATGTGGAAACGTGTGATCGCGCAGGGACTGTGCGTCGGCCTGTTCGGGCTGGTGATCGCGTTGTCGGCTGAATCCGTGCAGCCAGGGATGGAGGCACCGGCGCTGGCCTGCCAGGAGGCGGGGCAACTGGAACTGGTCGTCGACCAGTCCGAGGTCGTGGTACGGGTGCCAACTCGGGCGAGCCCGGGTTGGCGCGCCCTGATTCCGGGCATGACGCTGCCGCGAACCTGACCAAGCGCTACAGAACGAGCTCAGGACGAGCTTCTTCCGTAGCGTCAGTCGATCAGCCGGATCGCGTTCAGCGCGGACTGCAGGGCCGCCTTGTCGACGCCCTTGGCGGTGTCCTTGATCTCGACCTGCATGAAGCGGGCACCGCCTCGATAGGGCGCATAACAGGTCAGGTCCGTGGAATCCGCTTCATCACCCGCAAACATCACACTGCGATAGGCGCGGCAGTCGAACCCGGCGGGCGGACGCAGTCCTTTCGGTAATGCCTTTTGGCGCTCCATCTTCTCGAACACCGGCTTCAGGGCGTCTTCATAAGCGTCCAGCATCACCACGGATTCGCCCTGGATCAGGGGGATCGATGTCACCTCGCCCAGCGACACCTCCACTTGCTGATGCCAGTTCGCGACAAATTCCGGGTCTTCTTCGGAATCGAGACCGTTTGCGGTGACTTCCCAGCCTTTTGCGGGCAGTTCGATGCTCATTCGCTTCAGATGCGTGGACGATTGCTGCTTTTCGGCGTTCGCGACCGGAGCACACAGCAGCACGGCGGAAAGGGCGAGCAGGGGAATCGGGCGCATGGGCAATTTCTCCGGGAGGTACCAACGATAACGAGTGTTCGTGTCCTACCGCACGCACCGGACCGGAAATCGGTCGGTAGGATCAGGCAATCCGTGCGGCCGGGCACACCTCGCAGAAAGAAAGATTGACGGATCCCCGTGCCAGTCGTAATGTCTGGAAGTCGCAGTGAGCACAACATCTTGTGTCGAGGAACGCCGATGAGCCCCCATATCTGGGATTTCCTTGGTTCTGACGGTCCGATTTTTCGGGCTGCGTGTGTTTGCGTGCAGGGGCTGGAAGACGCCATTTGACAGAACAGGGGCTGGGTTTCGTGAACCCAAGTTCTTGCGGGCGGATTCCGGTGGTTTTTGGCGAATTGAACGTTTTGAATTTGGCAGTTCCGGGAGAGAAAACTAAATGAGCAGCGTGCGCCTGGAGAGCTTGGCTCGGGAAATCGTGGATATTCCCTTGCAGCCGGCTTCCTTTGACATCTGGGACAAGAAGTACCGCTTGAAGAACAAGCGCAACGAGGCGATCGACGGCACCATCGACGACACCTACAAGCGCGTGGCCAAGGCGCTCTCGGAAACCGAGACAACGCCTGAAAAGCAGAAATACTGGTTCGAACGGTTCCTGTGGGCGTTGCGCCGCGGGGCGATTCCGGCTGGCCGAATCACGTCCAATGCCGGTGCGCTGGAGCACAAGCCGGCGACCAGCACGATCAACTGCACGGTGTCCGGCACGATCGAGGACTCGATGGACGGCATCCTCGACAAGGTCCACGAGGCCGGCCTGACCCTGAAGGCGGGCTGCGGCATCGGCTACGAATTCAGCACGCTGCGCCCGCGCGGCGCGTTCGTCGCCGGCGCCGGCGCGTACACCTCCGGCCCGATGTCGTTCATGGATATCTACGACAAGATGTGCTTCACCGTGTCCTCGGCCGGTGGCCGCCGCGGCGCGCAGATGGGCACCTTCGACGTGTCGCATCCGGACGTGAAGGATTTCATCCGCGCCAAGCGCGAGGACGGGCGCCTGCGCCAGTTCAACCTGTCGCTGCTGATCACCGACGGCTTCATGCAGGCGGTCAAGACCGACGCCGACTGGCCGCTGGTGTTCCCGGTCAGCAAGAAAGGAACAGGGCGACATCGACCTCGACGACGCCGCCCAGGTGGTCTGGCGCGAATGGCCGACCCACAAGAACTACATCAGCCGCGACGACGGCCTGGTCGCCTGCAAGGTCTACGGCCACATCCGCGCCCGCCACCTGTGGGACATGATCATGGTCTCGACGTACGACTACGCCGAGCCGGGCTTCATCCTGATCGACCGCGTCAACGAGATGAACAACAACTGGTGGTGCGAGAACATCCGCGCCACCAATCCCTGCGGCGAGCAGCCGCTGCCGCCGTACGGCGCCTGCCTGCTGGGCTCGGTCAACCTGACCAAGTTCGTGCGCGACCCGTTCACCGCGAAGGCGACCTTCGACTGGGAGGAATACAAGGAAGTCGTGCGCGTGTTCACCCGCATGCTCGACAACGTGGTCGAGGTCAACGGCCTGCCGTTGCAGCAGCAGCGCGACGAGATCCTGCGCAAGCGCCGCCACGGCATGGGCTTCCTCGGCCTGGGCTCCACCCTGACCATGCTGAAGATGAAATACGGCAGCGCCGGAATCCTGCGAGTTCACCGAGGCATCGCCGCGCGAGATGGCCGTGGCCGGCTGGGAAGCGGGCCTGGAGCTTGCGCGCGAGAAGGGCCCCGCGCCCATCATGAACGAGGAGTTTGAAGTCACCGCCGAGATGCTGCGCAAGCGCCCGGAAATGGCCGCCGACGGCTGGAAGGTCGGCCAGGAGATCCCGGGCCGCGTCCTGCACGCCAAGTACAGCCGCTACATGCAGCGCGTGGCATCGGTGGCGCCGGAGCTGGTGGACGAGCTGGCCGAGACCGGCGCGCGCTTCACCCACCACAGCTCGATCGCGCCGACCGGCACGATCTCGCTGTCGCTGGCCAACAACGCCAGCAACGGCATCGAGCCCAGCTTCGCCCATCACTACAGCCGCAACGTGATCCGCGAAGGCAAGAAGTCCAAGGAAAAGGTCGACGTCTTCAGCTACGAGCTGCTGGCCTACCGCGAACTGGTCAACCCGAAGGCCATGCCGTTCGCCGAGAAGGCCGACGCGAAGCTGCCGGACTACTTCATCAGCGCCGACGACATCACCCCCAAGGAGCACGTGGACGTGCAGGCCGCCGCGCAGAAGTGGGTGGATTCCTCCATCTCCAAGACCGCCAACGTCCCCACGGACTACCCGTACGAGCAGTTCAAGGACATCTACCGCTACGCCCACGAGCAGGGCCTGAAGGGCTGCACCACCTTCCGCTTCAACCCGGCCGCCTTCCAGGGCGTGCTGGTCAAGGAAAGGACCTTGAGAACACCACCTACCGCTTCGAGCTGGAGGACGGCTCGGTGCTGGAGGTGAAGGGCAACGAAGAGATCGAATACGACGGCGAGCTGCACACCGCCGCCAACCTGTTCGACGCGCTGAAAGAGGGTTATTACGGTAAGTTTTAGTTGAACACGCGAGCCATGGATGGTTCGCGGATCGAAGCCTCCGGGTTTCGATCGATGAATCGTCCGCGGTGGTTCGCGAACGGTGCCGGTGCGGTGAAGGATCAGCATTCCGGCGGGTACCCCAACAACATAAAACTGAAGCAGCAGGAGTAATCCCATGAGTGATACGAACCCGATCGTTGCCACACTGTCCGGCGCCGCCGATGCGGTCGCTGACAAGGCCGCCGAAGTCAAGGCAGCCGTGGTCGAAAAGCCTCCGACGCCGTCGCTGGTGCCAAGAAAGTGGTGAAGAAGGCCAAGGCCGCCGTCGCCAAGAAAGCATCCGCAGTGAAGAAGGCTGTCGCCAAGAAAGTCGCCGCCAAGCCGGCCAAGAAGGCCGCTGCGAAGAAGGCTGCAAAGCCGGCCGCCAAGAAGGCTGCGCCGAAGAAAGCAGCCAAGCCGGCGAAGAAAGCTGCGAAGCCGGCCGGCCAAGAAAGCCGCCAAGCCTGCCAAGAAGGCAGCAAAGCCGGCGAAGAAGGCTGCAGCCAAGCCCGCCAAGAAGGCAGCAAAGCCGGTGAAGAAAGCCGCAGCCAAGCCAGCCAAGAAAGCAGCGAAGCCGGCCAAGAAAGCCGCCAAGCCAGCCAAAAAGGCAGCGAAGAAAAAATAAGCAGTACTCGACTGGAGAGTCGCGCAAGCGATTCCAGGTCGGAATTGCCGATTGATGGGCGCCGAACCCGGCGCCCCCATTTTCCAATCGGCGCAGTCCCTGCAGCGCCAGGCGAAAGCCTCGGTGCGGCGGCGCCGTCGCAGGGCGGTGTCGAAATTCGACGCAGGCGGGCACGACCCACCAACGCAACCGCAAATGCCGTCCGTCCGGAGCTCCCCCATGGCCATCAAGATCAGCAAGAAAATCAAAGGCTACGCCGTCGTCAAGGCGGATGAGCAGAAAACCGGCGGAGACAACTCAGAGGTCGTGGTGGTCAAGCACAAGGATCCGGACGAGCGCATGGAATTGCGCAGCGCCGAAGTGATCCAGATGACCGAACAGGTCGAGCGCCCGGACGTGCTGATCGGCGAGACCTACAAGATCAAGTCGCCGTTGTTCGAGCATGCGCTGTACGTGACGATCAACGACATCGTGCTCAATCACGGCACGCCGCACGAAGCGCGCCGCCCGTTCGAGATCTTCATCAACTCGAAGAACATGGACCACTTCCAGTGGATCGTGGCACTCACCCGCATCATGAGCGCCGTGTTCCGCAAGGGCGGCGACATTTCCTTCCTGGTCGAGGAAATGAAGGCCGTGTTCGATCCGCGCGGTGGTTACTTCAAACAGGGCGGCATCTACATGCCGTCGATCGTCGCCGAAATCGGTGCCGTCGTCGAAGACCATCTCAAGCAGATCGGCATGATCCACACCGCCGAACTGAGCGACGTCCAGCGCCAGCTCATCGCCGACAAGCGTGCCGCGTACGAAGCATCGGTCAAGAAGAAAGCTGGCAACAGCACCCCGGCGCCCAGCCACAACGAGCCCACCCAGCCGCAAGACACCGGTGTCGGCAGCGACGGCGAAGCCAAGTTTCCGCCCAGCGCGACCATGTGCCCCAAGTGCAACACGAAAGCCATGATCATCATGGACGGTTGCGGCACGTGTCTGTCGTGCGGCTACTCCAAGTGCGGGTAAGTCTGGACGATGCGTAGGCTTGCGCTGAGCGAAGCGAAGCCCAGCTAGTTGCGAAAAGCACGGCAGGAAACACGGTGTGGGCCTGTCCGGCCGAAGCCCGTGAGCTGACAGAAAGCCCTGCCGCTCACCTTGGGCTTGATCAGCCAGGCGGGTTTCGCCTTGCTCCGCATTTCGCAAGCTGGGCTTCGCTGCGCTCAGCGCCAGCAAGGGGTTTGCTCAGCGACCTAAATCGTTCTGATTTGACTTGGCGCAAAGACGCCGGCCGGGATTGGCCTATATATGAGCCAACCAGCCGGGATACGACCATGAAAGATCGGACGTTACAGATCCTCCTGATTGCCGCTCTGATGATTGCCTGGGGATCCGACATTCAGGCTCAGGGCGCCGGGCAACGACCGATCGCCAATGTCGGACCGGTCGAGATCGACTTTGGCAGCATCAACATCGGCGAGGTCAAAACCGTACCGGTGAGCGTTCGGAATCTCACGGACACCCTGATGACCTTCGCAGGCGGTGGGATGGGGGGTGCAGACGGATTCGCCGGATTCACCGGAACTTGCGGCGGCGGGCTCGCCGCAGGCGCAAGCTGCCAGTTCGACTATGAATTCCGACCGAAGCTCTCCAATGCTGTTGTGGTGTCGGCACAGACCTTACTTCACATCACGGCAGGCGACAGAACCGACTTGGTGCCGATTCAGCTCCGAGGACGGGGTGTCGGCACGCTGGTGGATGTCTCGCCCACCGGCATCGACTTTGGCAACACCTTTCTGGGACAGACGGCTTCGGTGCCGGTCACCATCACCAATCGCCGCGATTACGAGGTCAGTTTTGCCGGCGGCGGGTTCAACGTGTCGAACGGCTTTTCGGCGAATCTTGGCACTTGTGGATCGACGCTCGCGTCGGGGGCAAGCTGCCAGTTCGTCTACTCGTTTACGCCGAACTCGTTGGGTTTGCTGACCAACCAGACTTCGCTGCAAATCGAACTCAGCGGTGCAGGCGTAGCGGACTCCTATCCGATCGAAGTCCGCGGCACTGGCGTGACCAGCGTGAGTCTCGTCCACGTACGACCCGTCTCGATTGGCTTTGGCAAGGTTGTTCTGGGGCGAGCGACTACGGTCCCCATCCATTTCACGAACACGGCCCCCGGCATCATCAACTATGCCGGAGGCGGGTTCGATCCAATCGGCAGTGATGGCGGCGTGTTCTCCGGAACCCTCGGTGGTGGTGTGGGATGCACCAGCAACACCGCAGACATCGGCGCCACATGCGCCGTGAACTACAGCATGCGCCCCAACGAAACGCGCGCGTTCAGCGGAAACACGCTCATGAGCTTCTCGCGGAACTCAGTGGACCAGTTTCAACCCTATCAATTCTCGGGAATCGGCGTCGGCACACTCGGTCAGGTATCTCCGGTACTCGTCGACTTCGGGACGGTGGATCTGAACACCACAATCAGCGTGCCGGTGACGGTCCGCAACGACGGCGACCAGGATCTCACTGGATTCCTGGGTGGCGCGGTCAATGATCCGTTCTCGTCCCTCAACCTGTGTACGGGCGCGCTGGCGCCGGGCAACAACTGCACCATCTTCTATACCTTCAACGCGAGCACAGCCTCTGTTGGACTCCACCAGACACAAACCGCGATCACGTTCACGAATGCCCAAGGGGTTCAACCCGTCTATACGATCACGCTTCGGGCAAGGGGTACCGCGTCCCTGTTCACGGATGGGTTTGAATGAGTGCGCTGGCAACATTGATGTCAACCACATCACCCGATCAAGGCTGAGTTGGACCGACTGCCCAGAGGCTTGCCGGTCCGAGTGAATCAGTTCGTACCCACCGCCGCAGCCCGTTTGATCGAGATCGGCACCGTAAACGATTGCCGTCCGGCACTGACCTGCAGCGTGCTGGTCATCGACCCACCTGCTGCGGGAATCGGCACCCGCGCCACCAGATCCTCGCCTGAACCCGGGCGGTTGAACCAGTGTGCCGGCTGCCCGAACAACGTCGCGCCGGCACGCGGCTGGAACGTCAGTTCGATGTGGTCACGCACATAGGTATTCGTGACATTCAGGACCAGAGTGCCCGTGCCGAACTTGCTCAAGGCCTGCGCGCTGGCACCCACAGGATCTCCATGCGGCATCACAATGGTGAGTTCGCCCCATGCCGACTCACCGAGTTGCGGATCATTCAGCGCAAAAGTCAGCTCGGTGAACGAGGGCGATTGATCACTCGCGACAATCCCTCGTTTCAGTGTGACGTTGTAAACACGCAGAGGTCGGAAAACGACTTTGGGTTGAGCTTGTGCATCGACGACGATGTCGATGGCAAACGGCGACGAAAGGGAAGCACCGGCGTGGTGCTCGACCTTGATCTCTTCGAAATTGAGGGTCATGGATTCGTGGGGTCGTGCCGCGGCGGCATGGGTCGTGACCAACAGCAGACCAACCAGTGCGGCGAGTCGGGAAAAAGCGGAGTTCATGGTGGCGGTTCCAGTGGTGGGGGGAGTGGATCAACCCGTTACCGGGCGAAGAATGGTCTTCGCTCTGGAATACGCAGCCGCGCTCAAAATCCGACAGGGTCCAGTGAACAAGCCTGGCCCACGGGGCCGGATCAGCGTGCGATGAGCCGCAAAACCCGCTGATGCACTGCAGAAGCCAGCACCGGTGCCGGGCGGTCTGCCCGCAAGCTCTCGCCGAACGCAGGCAGTAACCCGATCGCTTGCGCGAGTGTGCTAATGGCGATCGGTGTGACCTTGGCCGGGCGCTCCTGGAACTCGTTCATCAAACGCTCGAGGTCCTTGCAGTAATTACCCAGCAAGTCGGCACCGACCAGCGGCGCCGAACCCTTGATCGTGTGGAACCCGCGCCGGAGCTGTTTGTGTGCATCGATGTCGGACGGATTGGCGCGCCAGCGGGCGAGCGCCGTGTCGATCGACTGAAGGATATCGGTGAGCTCAGCCAGGAACGCGTCACGCAATTCGGTGTCGACCTCTTCCACAACAGCGGCGCGGCGGCCCCTGCGCGTCCAGGCACTGAAACGGGTCACCAATGATTGGATCCAGACGATCAAGGGCAGGCCGGAACGTGAGGGCGGGAAGCCCGATGGTACTGCCTTGGCGCGGAAAAATTCGCATGCCTGAGGCATGACGACCGACCATGCGGCCGAACGACCGGAATCGCCCCGGGGGGTGTTTGCGCTGTGGGTCCGCCGACAGCAGGCGAGAGCGCTGCGTTTGCCCGGGATCGAGTAGCCGCACTGCGTGCCGATGAAACCATCTCGAGGCCCGCTTGCACGGCGTGGCAATCTCGGATTGCCACAATGTGGCTTCGCACATTCGTGTCACAGCTACTCGTCATCCGGATCGTTTGTGCAGCCGATCAGAAATCATTCTGGCTAAACTTCCCCGAATGATCTCGACTCCGCAGTTCGAAAAGTGCTCGGTAGCAGGCGTGTCCGTCGATCACCCGGCGCCGGGCCTTGTGGTGCCTCGCGACCGTGACAATCCAGCAAGATGGATCGGCGTGCTCGACGCCGATCTTTTGCTTGAGCACATTACAAGGTAGGCCTCCATGCAACGATTCGCACGTTGGTTCGGAAGTCTTTTCGGTCTGGTTCTGCTGTTGCACGGACTGTCCCTTGCGGTCCTTCATTACCCAATGAGCGCAACCCTTGGCACGTCGAGCTTTTTCAGTGTCGCCACCGCTCTATTGGGTGAAACCTTGGCTTGGCTCTTGTACGGGTATCTTTGGATGGGTGTTGGCCTGCTCTTGATCTATCGCTTGAATACCGCGCCCAGATCCGAAACGGATTCGGTCGATACCAAGAAAGCGCGGCGAAACGAGCGGAACCAAAGGCGAAAAGGCCGCCTATCAAACAAATCGGCAGAGTCGCGGAAACCACCAGTGGATTGATTCACACTTCGTAGTGTCCGGTTCACCGCTCAAGGAAACAGCACGGCGCAGGCCGAACGGGTTGCGAGCATGGGCAGCGCATCAACCGAGATGCAACTCATCGGACTCGCAGCGCTGAAACGCCGTTCTTCCGGATTCGGGTAGCCGCTCCACTCAAGCCCACGGTCACTGCGAGGCCCGCCTGCCGGGCGCGGCAATCTCGGGTCACCAGTGATTGGATCCGGGCGATCAAGGGCAGGTCGCAACCCCAGATCTGGGAGCCTGACGGCACTGCCTCGGCACCAAAAGAATTCGCGTTGCCGGGCGGCAACAGTCATGACCCGCGTGCGATCGGCACGAGTCCGGCGTTTGACTTGTGTGTCCACTGGGAGTGCGAGAATGAACAGGCGTCTGGATCTCTGGGTCGTAATCGGCATGATGTCCATCGGACTGATGGTTCAAGTCATGGGTACCCCCGCATCGGCCCAGACCAGCGAACGCAGACCATTCGCCAACCTTGGCCCGGTCGACATCGACTTTGGCGCCATCAATGTGGGTGAACTCAAATCGGTGCCGGTCACCGTCCGCAACTTGACGACCCAAACACTGGACGTGTCGGGGGGCGGGATCAATATCAATGGCTTCAGTGGATCGCTGGGCAACTGCCCGGTCAGTATTCCAGCCGGCACCACCTGCACGATGGCATATCGGTTTCGGCCATTGGCTGGCGACGGGCTCGAAGTTACTGGCACAACCGGCCTGTCGCTCAGTGCCGGCAGTGAATTCCAGTCTTTCCCGATCTCCTTGCGCGGCCGCGGCGTCGGCACCCTCGTGGAACTGACGCCTAACACCATCGACTTCGGCAACACCTTCCTGGGCCAAACGTCGACTGTGCCCATCACGGTGACGAACACGCGCGATACCGCACTCGTTTTTAATGTCGGCTTATTCTCGCCGGCTGGTGGGTTCGTCCTGTCCGGCGGAACCTGTGGGGGCTCACTCGCACCCGCTGCCAGTTGTCAATTCAACGCCACGTACACACCGGGCCAGCTCGGCCAAGTCAGTAATCAGACTGTCGTCACCGCCTCAATTACCGTACAGGGTCAAACCTGGACCGAGGACTACCCGATTGCAGTGCGCGGGCAGGGTGTCAACACCGTGGGCTTGGTGCACCTGCGTCCGCCGTCGATCGGGTTCGGCAAGGTCAAATTGGGCAAGCGCGCGAGTGTGCCGATCCGATACACCAACACCGCTGCATCATCGGTGGATCTGGGTGGTGGCGGCTTCAGCCAAATCGGCAGCGACGGCGGCGCGTTCCAGGCTTTGGGCGTTGCGCCGGGTATGGGGTGCTCGGGTTCAGCCGTAGCCGTCGGCGCCACATGCTCGATTTCATACGCGCTGCGCCCGCACGAGTTGCGCGCGTTCAACGGCAATACCTCCATTACCTTTTTTGTCCAAAACGTATTCCAGCCGGAACCCCTTACGTTTACGGGCACGGGTGTCGGCGCGTTGGCGCAGGTGTCGCCCCTTCTGGTCGACTTCGGCACCGTGGACATCGGCACGATCATCGGTGTGCCGGTCACTGTCGTGAATGACGGCGACACGCCGCTGATCAATTTTATCGGAGGTTCCGTATCGGCACCGTTCTCCGGCTCCACTAACTGCACAGGAACACTCGCCGTAGGCGCAAGCTGTGTCTATACCTTCCGGTTTCAGGCAACGCCCACTTCGCTGGGCGCCCACGAAACCCAGACTGGCATCACGTTCACGAATGAGCAGGGCCTGCAACCGGTGCACACCATCACGCTGCGCGCGCGGGGTACGGCGGTGTTGTTCTCGTCCGGATTCGAGTGAGCGAACCAGACAATCCAAAAGAAGTGATGAACAAGCCCCTCGGCGACCTGCCTCAAGCCAATCGGCGACTTGCTGAGTGCGGTGATGCATCCATGCATCGATTGGAACCTTTGAATGAATCAGAGGTTCCCTAGGGAAGGTCTGAATAAGTCCATACTGAACTTTCAGACCCGCATTGAGTCCGGCACATGTCCGAATTCCCCCAACAACTGGCTGATTTCAATTGACTGCTCCATTCGGCGTCGCTTCAATGTGATCTCAGAGTTCACTTGAAAGTTCTTGAGGCAGTCAATCCTATGTTCATCCCGTGCCCGCGACGGGCCAGCCCGCGTTCGGCTGTGCCTCACTCCGCACAATCAGACTCCATCAGGACAAGCTTGATCCTTGGCTTGATGCACATCGCGCTGGTCTTGCTCTTCGGAAGCAAGGTGGTCCATGCCTCGGACTTTTCCAGCGGCTTCGAAGACGTCACGCCAGGCACCCTGCTGGGTTGGACCTTGCTGCCAGAACCAGGTTCGATTCTGGCAGCAGATGCCACGCCGACCATCTCCGCAAGCTTCGTACCTTGGTTAGATGGCGCAGTGCCGATGGCCCGAGTGATCATTGATGGCTCTGAAATGACAGGGATCGACACTGCTCCCGAGACGGTAGTCCTTTCCTTGGCCCAGCCTTTGCCGGAAGGGCCCCATGAAATTCTGTTGATCCTGAGCCACCAGGGTGTCGAAACGCAATCACGATGGTCATTTCACACCCAGACCGCACCTCAGATCCATGGCTTCGCGCCAGTAGATGGCTTGGCGTATGACGAAGACAACCCCGTACAGGTCCGAGCGGATTTCAGCGATGTCGGAGCAGGCATTGATCCCGCGCAGGTCCGACTCTTCATCGATGGTCAGGATGTTTCGACCACTGCCTCGGCCACGGACAATTCAGTCTCGCTGGTGCGCGACGATCTCACCAACGGACGCCATACGATTCGTCTGGCCATTACCGATCGCGCAGGCAACACCACCGAAGTTGAGCGCTGGTTTCAATTCGGAGCCATCCCTCTCGTATCTGAGCGGCAACCTCCGCCCGGGACACCCGTTGATCAGGCTCGCCCGCTTCGGGTCGGTGCTCGAATCGATGGCGGCAGTCGTGTCCTCGTACCCGAGTCGATCAGGCTCTGGTTGGACGGCATCGAACGAACGGCTGAAATTCAAATAAACCTGCAGCCGGGCGGCAAAGCAGCGGAAGTGCTGCTGGACACGGTTCCACCGGCACCTGGCGCGCATACTGTCCGTTTGGTGACGGCCGCACAATCGGGCGCGCAGGTCGACGACGATTGGGCATTCACTGCAGTTGTGCCCGAGTACAGCCTCGAGATCCTCGAACCGCCTTCAGGGACGATTGTCGACGGGCCTTCGGTGCGGATCCGTGTCGCAGCCCATACCAATGTTGATCTGCCTCAGGCAATCCGTGCCGGTATGTCGGTGTGTCGATTGCAAGACTTTACCGAAGTGCGGGGTGAGTATCAGTGTTTGGTCAATCTGGAACCTGGAGAAACCACGATTCCGGTGGAAGCCAAGTTCGAGGGCGGGATTCGAATTTCCGATTCGTTGACCGTGACGCGAGCCATTCCATTTCAGCTGACGTTGGATACACCAATGGATCTGCAGACCTTTGGACCATTGGACGATCCAGCAGGCAATAGTCAGCAACTGACCGGAACGGTAGCGCGACCCGTGGTGGTCACCGGTCGGTCGAATCGGCCTTTGTCCTCCGTCCTGATCAACCAGCAAGCGGCAGAACTGACGAACGCCGGAATGGGCTTTCGATTTGATCGATTCTTCCTCCACGAAGGCACCAACTTGATCACCGCTGTCGGGATCGCCGCTGAAGGGGGCATCGCCGGTGACGCAGTCACCGTCTACTCCGATCAGACTGCTCCCTTGCTCACGGTGTTCGCACCCGAGCCCGATTCGGCGACCAGTAGCCAGACACTGAACATTCGTGGGCGCGTGGTGGATGTCGTCGGTCCAATCGTGGGCAGTAGCCGACCGACAGTGCGCATTCGCAATCTGGACAGCGGGTATGAACAAACGGCTCTCGTATCCGGACAACACTTCCGGGCGAAAGAGTTTCCGCTCCTGGTCGGACGAAATCGTTTGTCCCTGCTTGCAGTCGATTCACTTGGAAACGAACGGACCCAAGCATTCGATGTGACGCGAATTCAGGCGGGCGCCCTGAGCCTGTCGGTTCTGTCAGGTGACGACCAGACTGGCGTCCTTGGCCAAGCGCTGCCCGAGCCTCTGATGATCCGCCTTGCCGACGCATCCGGTGATCCCGTCGCGGGTCAACCCGTGCGATTCGACTTGATTCGAGGCAGCGGTCATTTTCCGATTTCAGGCGCGATTGGGTCGGACGGTTTGAACCCTCCCCGCAACAGGGTGGTCCAAACCGACGCCGAAGGTGTGGCTGCACTGTCCTGGATCCTCGGCAAGGAAGGCGGCATCGGGGGACAGCTCCTCCGTGCCAGTGTCGATGGAACGGCCGAACGGGTGTACTTCAGCGCAAACGGATTGCCAGGCGCACCACGCTCGGTCAAGTCCGATGGAACATCGGCAAGTCAATTCGTGACTACAGGGCAAGCGGTCCTGGAGCCGCTGACCATCAACGTTTTGGACGAGTTCGACAACCCTGTTGCCGACGCGCCCGTTCGCTTTCGCATCCTGGGCGGGCAAGCGACACTGCTTCCCCGAGCAGGCGTGGCTCTCTCGCCCGATGCACAAACCGCAGACTTGGCGAGCGGTGAGCACGGTGTTGCAGCAATGCGATTGCGTGCCGGAGCACAACCCGGCTCTGTGGTTGTTGTTGCCGAGCTGTTGGGCCCGGACAGCAGCATCATCGACCGGACGTATTTTCAGTTGAAGGCGCTGCTGGCACAGGCTGGTCCAACGCGATTCTCAGGCGTAGTGAGAAGTGATGCGGGCGTACCACTTGAGGGTGTCCGAGTGTCGATCGATCGGACCAGCTTGCTTGCAACTACCGATGCGGCGGGGCTGTTTCGATTTGAAGACCAGGTACCGCCGGGGCGGGTTGACCTGTTTGTCGATGGTCGGGATGTCTCTGCCGGACCGGGGCGCCGATATCCATCACTGCACTTCGAAGCGTCGGTATCACCCGGTCAAGATAATCAATTGATGCACGCAATCCACTTGCCGCCAATCGATTTGGATCGGGCGGTCGAGGTCGGCGGTGCCCAGGATGTCTCGATCACATTGCCCGGAGTGGAAGGCTTCCGGATGACAGTCAAGGGCAACAGCGTCACGTTTCCGGATGGGTCCCGGATCGGCCCACTGACCGTTACCGCAATCATTGCTGACCGCTTGCCCATGGTGCCTCAAGGAGGCGCATCCTCGTTTGGCGCTGTGGCTTGGACCATTCAGCCCAGCGGCACACGATTCGATCCGCCCATCGAAGTGACGATGCCGAACATCACGGGTTTGCGGCCAGGTCAAAGCGTTCCGCTGTTCCAATGGGACCATGACCTGGCGACCTTTGTGCCCATGGGCTTGGCGACCGTCAGCGAAGACGCAGCCGAATTGGTCTCTGAGCCAGGGATGGGGATCAGCAAGGCGGGTTGGGGAGGAGGCCCACCGCCGGTTCCACCCAACGATGGTGAAAATGATCCGCCCAGTTGCCCGGTTCGAGGCGCCGCAGAGTGCGATTGTGATGGTGCGAACACAACACAGCGACCAACATGGACGATCAAGCCCGCCGAACGCGTCGGATTCCCGGTGATCCAGAAACTGGGCTTCATGTTCCAGGAGAATTCTCCTGAACAAAAGCCTCTGGAATGTAAAAAATGCCCAAACAAGGAAGTTTGGTATATCGCGGGAGGTGATGCGTTGATCACGCGGGTACAGGTTGCCACCAACCTGCCTCGAATGGCACCGCCCGCGGGTTTCAAGCCCCGAACGGCTGCGCAGATTCAACAAACGATCGAGCATGAGAACGTCCATGCCACCAAGGTGGATGAAATCAAGACCAAGCACTGGTCTTATCTGGAAGGCAAATTCGGCACGCCTGCCGAGTGTCAGGCGGCAGTGAACAGCGCCATCGAGCGATTTCAGGACGACTACGAACAGGCGCACTATCGTCAGTGTCTCCACTTGGATCATTCAGGCCAGCCGATCTTCACTGCCGATGCAGAGGGCAATCAGGTACCTTCCGGGCTGAGTTATCCGTTGCGTGGCAACATGGAAGGCTTCGCTGCATGCGAAGCCATGCCCCACTGAACCATTTATGCTCCAGCGCATGGGCGATTTCGTTTCCACATCCAACTCGACCCGATCGAAGGCGCTTCGTGTCGCCTGCGAACCCTCGGAAACGCCGGGAGGTTTCTTGGTCTTTCGGATGCTTCTATCGCTGCTGGTCGCTGGCCTCTCCATGTCGACGAGCTCGACGGCAGTGGAGCTGAAGACAGGGCAGGATCAGCAGATTGATCCGGTTTGGATTCAGCTCTCGGCTCGCGATTACACGTTTCCGGTGGAGCGGTTCCTGGATCATGCCGAGCACGCAAAGCACATCTACCTGATTGAGCGGGCCGTCGATTCAGGGACGGAAGCACACCACACAGTCTGGCAAGTGCGGCAGCACGTGCAATCGCTCCTGTGCCAGACCACAGATTGCCCCAGCCCGGAATGGCAGCTCATCCAGGCGCACCTGGCCCAAACGAACGCCAAGACCGACGAACCCAACGAACCTTCCAGCGGCCGGTTCATGATCGTGTTTTGGCACGAAGGGGTTCTGAGCCAGTTGAAAGTGGGCGCGGATCAGCAACGCTCGGCGAGCCTGCTTGTCACCGCGTTCGGCCACATTCACGCGCCGGAACTTCGGCGCTGGATCCTGACGCCGCGTTCGCCGTCACCCGCGAATGTGGCCGATAGCCACGATCCAGAATTGCGGTCGGTTGAGCGGGCTCTGGACTTCGATGCAGCAATGGATCAAGAACAGTCCCGCGTTCTGGCCACCGCTCTGCGAGAGGGCAATACGGAAGGTATCCGTCACTCGGGCCTCTCCACAGCGATCTGCACTGCTGCAATCAACGGCTGGGTCGATGGGCTCGAAGTCCTGCTGGACCACGACGGCGCGCTGGTCGATTCGAACTGTGCACCCGGGGTGACCCCGCTTGGCCTGTCGCAGCGCTTTGGCCATGAATCGGCGATTCGATTGCTGGTGACTCGCGGCGCGCGGTCATTGGGGTCGATGGCTGGCCCAAACGTCGTCCCGTTTGCCACACCCCAAACGTTCCGGTTCACTGTCCGCACCTATCTCGAGTTGCCGTCCCAATCCAGATCAGCAATCTGTGCCGCACCGCCCGAAGCGGCGATCCAATCGCTTCGGTGGTTCGGTCCGGTGGATCTGAAGTTCATCAAGCGTGTGCGGCGTGAGTGCCCGCAGCTGTTCCATCAGGCTTTCGCGAACGACCCTGAATCGGCATCACTGGCCTTGAGTCGGGCCGCAGAACTGGACCAACCGGATGCCTATGATTTCCTGCTGGAACAGGGTTTACCCGAAACCGATCAACCCAAGTCGGGCCCGAATCTGGCGCCTTGGTACCGCAAACGTTTTGGCATCACTAACCCCCACTCAACGCCTGAACGATGAACACCTCGTCGAATTCGGCAAGCGGATGATCCAGCGCAAACGTCTGCGTCCCATTCACGAAGATGCGAATGTGCCGGCGCAAACGATTCTGCTTCATCCAGCATCCGGAATCGGATGCCGGGATAACGCTGATCCAGATCAGCCAGTAACGCACCCAGATCGGCACCGGAGGCCTGAACCTCCGGGCTCCCGGTATACGACACCAGCGGGCTGGGAATACCGACACGCATGCCTGCGCTACACCACAAACGCTTCGACAGCGTAGATCTCGGGCAGGTTGCGCGCGATCAGCGACCACTTCGAACCGCCATCGCGACTACCCCACAACTCACCGCTGCTGGTCCCGAAATACACGCCGGTGGCGGGCAGAGAATCGACCGACATCGACTGGCGCTTCACCGTCCACCAGGCCTTGTCGGCCGGCAGGCCCACATCCTGGCGTGTCCAGTTGCGGCCGCTATCATGGGTGACATACGCAGCGGGCTTGCCGCCCGGCGACACCCGCGGCCACACATCGGAGCCATCCATCGGAAACACCCATGCAGTCTGGTCATTGTGTGGGCTCACCACCATCGGAAAGCCAATGTCGCCCACGCGCTTCGGCATACGCTTGCCAATTCGTTCCCAGCGCGAGCCCGGTCGATCCAGCCGAAAGATGCCGCAGTGATTCTGCTGATACAGACGATCCGGGTTGCTCGGACACATGACCACGCAGTGCGGGTCGTGGAAGCTCGGATCAGACGCGTCAAACCCGCCCACCACTTCCAGTCCGTCGATCAGCCGGTTGAACGTGCGGCCGCCATCGTGCGTTTCATGCACCCCACCGCCCGACATCCCGAAATACAGATGTTTCGGATCACGCGGGTCAATGATGATCGAGTGCAACTTCGGGCCATCCGGCGTGCCGTCCTGCTGGCTGCCAAACCAGCGACGGAACGAAGGATCATCGTTGATCGTCGAAAACTCCGACCAGGTATCGCCCCATCCTCGCTACGGAACAAACCCCTGCGGTGACGTGCCGGCATACCAGACACCCGGTTCATTCGCGCGAGCCGGCGTGAGCCAGAACGTGTGATCCACTGAACGGCCGCTGCCATCTGCCTTGGGCGCAAACGCAGGAGGCCGCTTCACCTCCCGGAACGTCCGGCCGGCATTCTCGGAACGGAACATCGTCGGGCCCAGGTGCCCGGTCTTGGCGGCGATCAACACAATCTTCGGGTTCCGCGGATCCAGCATCACATGGTGCACGATGTGCCCCAGATACTGCGGCCCGGTCAGCGCAAAGGTCTTGCGCTTCAGATCACTGTCGAAGAAAAACGCGCCCTTGCGCGTTGCCACCAGCAACCGAACGCGCGACGGCTTGCCCGCGGCTTGTTTCCGAACACCCATGTTCCGTCTCCCGTTCGTACCGGTTCGGATCATGCGCGACCGGAACGAACGAGGGAAGTGCCGGTTCCCCAGCCGCACCTCTTGCGGCGGAGTAATTAGCGAAGCGAGGCCCGACTCTCCAGATCCACGCGGAAGCCAAGGTCAGGGCACACCCGAAGCCTTCCAATCCGATCCCCGTAACGGCACACTCGTTTTGTGCCGCCCCATGATTGCCGAAGCACGCGTGGGTGTGGATCAACCAGAAGGACAATTCGATGCGGTTGCAGCCTGGTGAAGTCTTTGCGGGGTACAAGGTGGTCCGCCAACTGGGCCGCGGTGGCATGGCCTATGTCTATTTGGCCGAAGAAGCCGCTGCAGGCCGCATGGTTGCGCTCAAGTTGCTGATGGAGGATCTGCTCGAAGAACCCCAGTTCCAGGCACGATTCGAACACGAAGCCAAAACCATCGCCTCGCTGGAACACCCGGCGATTGTGCCGATGTACCGATACGGCGTTGAACGTGATGTCGCATGGATGGCCTTGCGATACGTCGAAGGCGGCGATCTGTCGGCCCGTCTGAAGCGCACGCTCGCCATTCCGGAAGGACTGCGCGTGTTCCGTCAGATCGCCGACGCGATCGACTTTGCACACCGCCGGGGCGTGATCCATCGCGATATCAAACCCCAGAACGTGCTGATGAGTCAGGACGGCCACGTCTACCTGGCTGACTTCGGCATCGCAAAAGTGTTGTCGGGTGCAGCAAAGCTGCGAACCGCGACGGGCATGGTTCTGGGATCACCCCAGTACATGTCGCCCGAGTGCGCCCGCGGCGATCCGCCTGGGCAAGCTTCAGACATCTACGCACTCGGTGTGATGGCCTTTCAGTGGTTGACGGGTGACGTGCCGTTCGACGCCGACACCCGCAGGCGGTGTTGTTCAAGCAGGCCAGGGATCCGCTACCGGAAGCGCCACTCAGCACCCTGGCTGCGCCAGTGGCTCAGGTCTTGCGACAGGTCATGGACAAGGACCCGGCCCAACGGCACGCCAGTGCCAGCAGCTTCATCGATCAGTTGGCGACGGCGCTGGCTTTGCCCGAACCGACAGTCATCGCCGAAAAGGCGCCGGCGCATCAAACGATGCCACGCCAAGTGGATGCCCCAATCGATCCCGAGACCTACGTGACATCGCCCCAACTCGCGATCAGCACGAACCCCGAAGAGACACCCGCAACACCGGCAAGCAACAACACCGAACCTACAGGGACTCAAACCGAGGCCAGCGGCTTCGAAGATTGGCGCCCTGTGGTCACTGCAACACCACCACCGGTGTCGCGATCAAAGCTGAAAACGGCGCTTCTGGTCTTTGGAACCGTGGTGTCGACGGCGGTGCTGGTTTGGTACCTCGCACCCCCGGAACTCTTCAAATGGCCCAAGGCACCGGCCGCACCGCCACCCATTCCAGCAATCACGCTGGCACCAGGGACCGCTCTGCCCGAACCCGGCATACCCTTCCGGCACCCGCTAAAATCCGGTGGCTTCGGCCCAGAAATGGTGGTGGTGCCGCCGGGCCAATTCCAAATGGGAAGTCCTCCGACCGAGGTGGACTGGAGTCTGGATGAAGGCCCGATCAGACAAGTCACGATCGCGCGGTTTGCCATCGGCGTCACCGAAATCACGCTCGCCGACTGGCAACTCTGCGTCAAGCAAGGTCAATGCCCCGACGTTCAACACGAGCCGAATGCAACGGTCGATATCGATGACGCAATTCAAACCGTCAGCTGGCAAGACGCGCAGAGTTACGTGACCTGGTTGAACAGCGAGACCGGCGCGAACTACCGCCTGCCAAGCGAATCAGAATTCGAGTACGCCGCGCGTGCAGGAACCGACACTGCTTACTGGTGGGGGAACCGCATGGGCTGGGACTGGGCAAACTGTTATGAGTGCAGCAACAAGTTCGGCCCGGCAAAAACCTTCCCGCGGAACAACTGGGCCTTGTATGGCACCGCCGGATATCCTTGGGAATGGGTCCAGGACTGTTACGTCGGTGACTACGCGGATGCACCCAAGGACGGAACCGCCCGGGAACTGGACGAGTGCACGAAACGAACGTTGCGCGGCGTCGGGCGATCCGCGGATCGGTACAGCAATGACGCCACTAGCCGCAAATTGAATGGGTTCCGGGTCGCGCAATCCCTGAACTCAGCCCCGAATCCCTACTGCACGCTCGACATGCGGAAGTAGATTCCAACGCCAAGCAGAGCAAATCGCGAGTGAGACGATCTGGAACACCGATCGTCTTTTGCGTCGATTGTCGGGAGCAACCTTGTACGCGACCCCGAGACTGACTCCGGTGATCAAAAAGACGCAAATGGCCACACCGCCAATCGTGTAAAGGTGCGGGGTGATTGTTTCGATAATCTTGTTGCTTTGCATTCCAACCCCCACAAGACACGACTAACCGAACCACCGCTGGACGTTGCCAAAAGCCCGCGACTCTGTTTGATCGAGACAACGCCTATTGACGATCCACCCTGTCGCGCAATTTCGAGAAGGCATCCATGTATTGGGGAATTCCTGCTCGCGCATTGCGATCTTGAGCGCATCGCTCATCACCGCCTCTTGCTTGAACTGATTAAGGTGCGTCGCTGACCAGCCACAGTTGAAGGTGTTGTAGGCATGCACTCTCCACTTCCGTTCCAGTGCAAGAACCAGCGACGCGATCCGTTCCATCAGAAACACCTTGCGCTGAACACTCCCAGGGTAGGCGGTGGGCTGTGTAAGGGCACTTCTCAGCAATTGGTACTGATTCCCTGCTGATCCCTCACAAATCGCAAATAGCTTTTCGTTGATCTCGATCCACCGTCGCCAGAACGCCGGCCGAGCAACAAAGTAGTTGGAAAACACAATCTGCCGCGAGTCCATTACCAATGCAGCCAAGTCGACATGGATTCCAATTGCTGCAAGAAAAGCACCACTTGCAGCAATAAACCCGGGCTGGAACATTTCTTCCTGCTCAAAGGGAGAGAGGAAGAACGCGCCCATATCGGGCTGCGGGCTAAACGTTGCGATGTCGACATCGCCCTGGCTAGTGCGAATAAAGTGTGTCACCTGCTCCGCTGATAGACCCGTCTTTTCCTTGAATCGTGGCGAGAAGAATCCATACCAAGTTCCCTCGTCCAAGCCATTTCCAGCGAATGCTTCGAGAAGAAACCGTCGGATCGGCCAATACTCTCGCCAGTCATCGCGCTCGTGCCCAAGGTTGTCAAGTAACTGGTAGCCGGGTGGCATCCCATCGCGGGTTGCATCGTTGTAGGCAATGTGAAACAGCTTCACTTTCGCGTCGACGAGATTACTCACTTGTTGCTCCAAAACGAGGGCGCCAAGCACTCTTTATCGAACTCAGCGGAAATGGATACTAGCTCCCAATAGACGAGTGTGAAGCCGACACTCGACGATGCGCGGGCGCCGAAATTTGGCCATTCAATTTACGACAAAACCAGAAGACCGCCAAGCGTGACGACGACAAAAATATCAGCCGTACCAGTTGGCTTGTGCCTACCGCAAGCCTTCGAATCGTCACCGCGATCAGTCACCAACGCGTTCCATGACAAATTCGTCATCCAAACGCGGCTGTCCAGTCGCAAGCTCCACACCAACTACTCGCAGGACGATTGTTTCGCCATTTCCTTGCGGAATAAAATCAACGCGCCGCAACATTTTTCGCCGAGTATCCGCGCCGTCTTGGACTTCACATGGAATCGTCGTTTGGATGTTGACCCCTGGGTAGCAGGCGATCACACCCCGGAGTATCGGCCCATCCATGTAGATCACAGGGTTAGCCAGCCAAAGCCCCAAGTTAGTAGTGCCTCCATAGACCGGATTAAGTGTGAAGGGGTCCGAAATGCACTGTAGACACAACGATTTGGATCTCCTGGAACGATAGTGTTGCAGGAGAACTCGAACTGGATCCCCACTGTCGTCCGGCAGGAACCCGAAGATCATGAATAGGGGGGCCCCTATTCGCTCCGCGAACTTGACCCTTCGCTCCTCGCGACGTTTTGATATCCGGTACTCGCCGACGCCAAACGTCCGTAATCGAAACCTCACCAATTGGAGAAACCGTCGTGCGTGGCCCATACTTCCGCAACCGCCAGCTACCGATCAAACTTGCCTCAAGCGTAGAGTTCGATTCAATTTCAACTGCGCGAGTAAGCTTAGTAACCTGCGAACCAAGCCGAAATTCGGCTGTTCTCGAACTCGCAAATATCAGGGATGCTCCACTCGCAATCAATATGGTTGCCGATTGGGTAAAGGCGCAGCCAAGGCATTGCCCGCCCGTCGCAGAGTACAAGTCACCTTCAAGACGTCCAATCGTTCCTCCAGTCTCAAGGTATTCAGTAATCGTGGCCGGCTGGAACTGTCCGCTTAGCGTGACCCACGTTGGAGGACCCGAAGCTGTGTAGAAGTAACCAGTCGCAAAGATAAAGCCCGTCCGCCCGACCTCGATTTGCCAGCCAGTACCTGGCGAAGTGCCATCCCAGTAGGCCCCGCGCATTGGGAGTATCTGGTTGACTGGTGCTGCCCAAAGTAAAGTTGCGGCGAAGCCGCACAGCAAAATGCAAGAACACGAAGAATCATTTGGGGCATTCCAAGCAGAAGACCGAAATTGGTTAAGAACACTGTCTCCATCTGAACGCCAATCTTCGCAAATTCAGCCTAGAATGGCAGGCAACAAACCCGAGCGTTCTTGGGTTGCACACCGAGTGAGACGGTTGTCAAAGTCGCAAAGGATCCCGTTCCTGAGAACGAATCATCACGAAATCCACATACGCTCGCCAACTGTCGCTCATTGTTCAAGCTGATAGTTGCAATAGTGGTCACGTCGGCGCTCGGTGTTCGAGCGCACTCGTCTTCTTAGTTTGCAGGCAAAGCCCGTCCGGGTTTCCTTGGCAAGCTGCAACTGCATAGGCCTCACAGTCTGCAAAAGCTTCGACCTGGAGTTGCAATGTTCTCGTACTCGCCAGCCGTCAGGGTGGCATTCAGGCCTCCGAATGAACTCCATCGGCGCGGCATTGCATGCGTCCATCACCTTACTTGTGTCTCGCTCGCCGAGCACAACAGGCGTCACCGAATACCCAGTTTCGCAACCGCCCCTGGATACGTTCGGGCCACAGTGGTCTGCAACGACTCGCATCGGCTATAGAGCGGATTTGCCCCACTGGGTCCGCCCCCCCCCACAGTCCCTTCCAAATCCGGAAACCCAACCAACGCAACCGCACTCGCCTGAGTCGGCGCCGGGTTGATCCAGAGATTGAGCGCTTTCGTCCACGCGCGACCGACACCGGTGGCCGTGGTGTTTCCGGCAGTCAACCAGCCGGCGGGAACCTTGCGCTCCGCAAGTTGAGTCGCTGTACGCATGGCAATCCCTTGAATGTCACTCGCATTGTTCGGGATGCCGGCTCGACGCAGGATGCCGGCGGTATGGGTCCCGGTGAGATAGATCACGACACGCACGCGCCCGACCGGCACGGTCGTGTCCGCGGAGTTCTTGATGCCGACGATGGTGTAGATGGTTCCGAAAGGCCCCTTGCACGCGACACTGTCGCGACCAAATGATGCAGGCAATACGCCGGCGGTCGTCAGACTCGAGCACGCAATTCCGGTCCGAGTGTCATTGGTCCAAGACGCCACGTTTGCAGGCACGTTGGTCCAGGTTCGGACCGCCGCTGCGACTTGATCCATCTCACGCGCCTGAGCGTCGATCCACAATGCTCCGACACGCGCTTTGCTCTCGCGCAGCTGGAGCTGCACGGCGAAGGTGCCGGCAATGGATATCAGCCCCAAGGCAATAACCAGGCTGACTAGCGAAAAGCCTTTTATCTGGTGCATGTTCAGTGATCCCGTGGCGAGATTGTACGAAAAGCCGCATCGAAAGCGAATGCCCCGTTTGGGTTGCGGCGGAAGAGGAGAGAATCAGGAGGCACGCTGGTCACTTGGCGTGCATCCCGCCGGAAATGACGGAGAGCTCGGCGTAATCTGCTTGCTGCAGTTCGCCCGCAGTCACCAATTTGGCAAACAGCACAGCCGCTCGTTGCCCGTCGATCTTCTCGTCGGCGATTGCGGTATCGAGGTAACCCCGCAAGTAACTTCCGGCGACTGGCGTGTGTTCGCTCAGCGGGTGTTCGACGGTGTACTTGGCTGCCGCATAGGCCAATGCTTCCTCGCCATAGATGTGATGTCGTTCTGCCTCTTGCTGATAGCTCCGGAGGTCCTCGCCAAAGTCGGACTGAACGTCCAGCGCTTCACGGATCCTGTCGCCGGCCAGCCGCGGCAACATCTCGGTGGCAGAAAATTGCTGGTGGACCTGCATCACCATGTGCATGCCGTCGTTGTTCATGTCTTGCATGCGATCGACGACCGGCTCACCCATTTGTCGTCGTTCTTCCTGAAGATGCTCTTTTTCATCGGCGACGAACGCATCACGATCGGAAGCGAACCGACTTTCCAGGCCGGCACGATGTGTTTGGTACTCACTCGCTCCATTCACGACCGCTTCCTGCTGAGAACGGCTCGCTGCCCGGACTTCCCCGGTGTCGACGAACTGTGTGTCTGCCAACCCAGCCGACACCACTTCCTGCGAGGCGCCAATCGTCGGCATGCCGGAACTGAACGACTCGGGGCGCTGTGCGCGAGACCGCAGCGCTTCCAGACCGAGACCCTGACTCGCCCCGGAGTGCATAGGTCAGCGCTTCCCGTCGCTCGTTTGCCAATCCCGCGAGACCCGGCGCATGTTCTGTCAGCGCGACACCGGGACCAATTTCGGCGAGCGTATACAGGGCAGCGGCAGCGTCCTGGCCTTCAGCTGAAGCCGGCGCGCCGGACATCTCGCCGGAGCGCAGGGCTTGCAGGTTGCGGGAGTAGGCGGCATCACCACCCAGGCTGCGAGCCAACATTTGAATGTCGTGCCTCTGTTCTGGCGGCAGATTGCTGATGCGTTCAGACGCGGCCAACAGCGAAATGGACTGTCCAACATCGAAGCGTTGCGCGGCCATCTCCGCTTCTTCGAACGCTTCACTGGTTTGGGCCAAGTCGCTGGCTGTCCGCGCCAATTGACGCTGGGACTGTTCACTGATGCCGAACCGGGAGGCTTGCTGCAGGCTGTCCTTCATGGCTTCCGACAGTGCATGTTGCATCATCATGTCCACGGATTTCTGCTGTTGCGTCGACAGACTTCGGGAGTCCGAGAGGCCCTTCTCCATGCGCGTTGTGTCCTGACCGGTCTCGCGGACTTCACCTGACGCGCTCGCCTGAACACCGAGATCGGCCAGCTTCCCGCCGCCGCCGCGAGACGCGGGCGCAGCAGTTGTTGCGCGATTGACATTGGGAACTTGCCCTGTGCCGGCACTGGCTTCAGTCGATCCGGAGGGTAAAGCGCCTGCGACGCTACGTTGCATCGAGTCTGCCTGACCTTGCGCCGCGTTGATCAATCGGCCGATGGAGAGTCCCGCCATGGCGGTGGCGTCTCCTTTCATGGCAGTCGACTGGTTGTAACTCTCGGCAGCATGGAGTCGTTCCTGCAGATCCACACCCGATCGATCCAGAGCCTGCGCACCTTCGTTTCGGGACAAAGCCGTGGCGTCCGTCAGTTGGTGTTCCAACGCACTCGCAAATACTTGCTCGAATACAGCGTTCCGCGACAGCACATTGCTCCACGTTTGCATGGCCGCGTCGGTTGCGGCACGACTCTGTGCATGCATTGATCGCGCAGAGTGCTGCAACTGCTCGCCCAGGTCGAAGCGCACTGCATTCGCCTCGGCGCCGGTGCGCCGCAAACCCATCGTGTCGTTCCCAACATAACCAGGCGACGATTGGTACACCGGTGCTGCGCCAACCGGGTCCGGTGTACTGATCTTTTCATTCAGATGATCCTGGCCCTGCAGTCGACTGAACAAACTGGTTGCGGCAACGGCGCCGCCAAACAACAAGGTCAGAGTCAGCATCGGTGTTGCTGCGGCAATCATGGAGGCTAGCGCAACCGCCTCAGTGGCCTGGTCGATGACCGCGGCATTGTTGCTCAGCGAAAAGATGCCGGATTCGGCAAGCTGCGCCATGCGCTGCTGCGTTGCAAAGAAATCCTGAAGTGTGGTGACCTGATACAGGTTGGTAATTGCCAGAATCGGCATCCAAAGCGCCACCGCGAGCGTGAGTGATACGTACTTGACGATCATGCGCAGACCAAGCGCGCCGAGTCCCACCAGAAACGCGATGAACGGGCTCAGCGCATAGAAGAACGCTTCGAAGTAACCGATCATCGGGCGCATGGCCTTGAGGAAAGCGGTTTCTTCGCTGATCCATTGGGTGCGCCGTTGTTCCAGTGCAGCCCGCAAGGTGATGGTGTTGCTGTTTCCCATGGATCCGAATGAGGAACCTGAGGAAGCCTCGAGCCAGAGCGCATTGATCAATGCGCCGGCCATGTAGGTTTGTGCATCCTGAGCGGATCGATCGGCAACCGAAGCCAACGCCCTACCGATCGATTCACCCGTGCCCGAACCAAATCGTTCCTGATAAGCCGGGTCCAGCCCAGCCAGCATGTCGCCGGACTTCTGCTGCAACAGATCGTGTGCCCGCCCGCAGCCGACCGCTTCGGACTCGCCGCTCAGACTGACGAGCCAACTGCGTGTCTGCTGCAGATTGTTGTTCCACCGAATGGCACTCAGCGGTTCGGGTGCATGCGCAATGGTGTGATCACTCAGCACTTCGAACTGACGTGCGCGCATCGCGCAGTCGCGCAGATAGGCCAGCATGGACCGCTTGTAATGGTCGAATACCGAGGGGTGTTCGGGATGCTGTCGAGCGATAGGGATCGCACGGACGCGAGGATTTCCGCGGTTCGCCCAAAGCCGCCTTGTGTGACGGGAATGGCATTGGGGTCCCGAAACGCAGTTTCCATCCTTCGGGTCAGATACACACCGGTTCCGCTGATCACCGCACCCACTGCTGCAATGCCCCAGGGAACGTGGTCGACGATCCGAATGTCGGCCGCCGAGCCACTGCCTTGAGAGGGCACAAGCCCCACCAGTTTCACTGTAGTCGTGGTGCCGAACATCGCGGCAAAGATCACGCCCGCAACAAACACCTGCCGCAAATCGGAAAGGCTTCCGACCGCCGTGGCGATTCGGTAGACCAGCACAAACAATCCAACCGTAAAGCCGATTTGACCCATGCGCATCAGCGTGCCCCCTTCGCCGAGCAGCGCGATCGCGGTAAAGACCTTGTGCATGAAGTTGGGTGCACCGATGGAATAGATCGTCCACAGGTTGTCGGTGACCATCATCCAGGGTTCCATGGTTCAGCGCCCCGGTGCTGCGATGGGGCCGGCACGAAGATCCGGCGTCGGCGCCAATCGGATCGTCAACCCGAGGCCGTCCAACGTACGGGCACGCGAGGCAAAACGGGCATCGATGCCTGAGCGCTGTTGTTGCAGTCGTAGCGTCGCTTCTTCGGCGAGTCGGAGCAACTGCGCCGATTCCGCAGCGCCCAGTTGAGAAGCACCTTGCCGTATGGCGTCCAGTACGGTGGCGAGAACGGCCTCAACCATCTCAACGGCCATACTCTCGGCTAGAACTTCGGCGACCGTGATTGCCGTGTGTTCATTGATGTCGATTGCCTGATCCAGCACACCGAACTGGCTTGGAGCGTTGCTTCGCAAGGCAAGTTCGGATGGCGTGCCTTCAGCTTGTGCCAGCCGCGCGCGCTGCACATAACCGACGACTCCGCGCTGCGGATTGCCGATCAAGGTATCGAGAATGCTCCGTCGGAGGCCGACGCGTTCGGATTGCGATTCGGCTATTCGGGCCCGAAGGCAGGTGTCGCGATCGTCACATTGAATGATGGAGACCGTCCGGGTCCCGTCGCCGTCACCGTGGACCAGGTCATCCAGGCCAAGGACCGCAGGCACTTGTCGGACCCGTGTTTCTCCCGGGCGATCCTCGGGTTCGGTCGCGCCGTCGGCACAAGCGCTGGCGTCGTTCGGGGCACAGACAATCACCGTTCCGAGGAAACTCTGGATGTCGATCAGCAGTGCTTCGTCGGAATCATCGAACCACTGCCCGACACCTCGTTCCTTCAGCAGCCGCCAAACGATGTTGCCGGGCTCAATCCGTGCAAACTCATCCGGTCGCTCAGCGCGAGCGCGGCCTCGCTGGATTCCTTGCCCCAACCCTGATTCATCGACGCCCACAGATCGCTGACCGTACCGCCCTGACGGGCCGCCTGAGCACCTTGCTGGAATGATCCGCTCATCTGGGCGACCAGCGGATCAGCTGCACTGTTGACCACAGCCTGGGCCATGTCGCAGGAGCTCTTCATCATCTGATTGATCTTCTGAACTTTGTCCTGCAGCCCTTCCATGACTTGCAGGCACTTGTTGCACACGGCCCCGAGCGCGAGGTTGAACGCATAACTCTTCGCGTTCGCTGCAATCTGGCGCATCAGCCCCTGCAGTTCTTCCTTGCTGATGTACGAGAACGAGCCGCCATAAAGATCAATGCCCCCGCAGCCGCCACTGAAACGTGGCGGGTCGAACTGCAATAGTTGCGGGCGCGTGACAGGCGTTCGGAAATTGAATGATCCGAGTGATGCGGTGGGTCGCCCTTCGTTGATGAACTGAGGGTTCGTATGGTTCGACATCGAGTGGAACGTGGTCTCCAGTTGCGTTTCCATGCCTTGTGCACACGGTTCCCTCGAGCCAGTCAGCAACGCGAAAAGGAAAGGAACAATCGAGATTGAACGGAACTTCATGGCATCTCCGCTTCGGGAAGTTGGATCGGCGAACCGACACCCAGACGACCGGCGCCTTGGCGGATCATCTGGTCGATTAGTTGGTCGGGGTCAGCACCGTTGTCGAGGTCGGCAGCGACGTCGTCCAGCAGCGTGTTCTGCAGTGGCTGGATCGCCGCGAATTCGGCATCACTGATCCACCCCATCGTGTGACCGAGTTCGATCATCCGAAACTCGATCTGGTCCATCGTTTGCAGGCCCGTAGCCAACGGCAGCACACGCCCATCGCGGTGAACAAGGAACAAAGTCGGTGTCACCTGAACACCCAGCTTCGCGGCCTGACCGTTGTCCGGAACGAATCGAGGCAATCCTTCGCCAGGCATCGGCTTCCGGTCAATCGATATAGGCAGGATGCTGAACTCATGGACTCGGGCCAGACTCAACAACGCCGGCACTTGCGCGTGGCAATAAGGACAATCGGAGCGAAAGAAAAACCAGAGCCCAGCCTGTTCGGAGATTCCTTCGAGCAGACGTTGCCGATCGCGGTCTATCTCGCGGTGGCGCGTGGCCTTTGCGAGTGCCGTGAGTGGACTGACCTGTTGTTCATCCAGTAACGGGTCGAGCATCGTGAGCCGCGCACTGGTGTCGCTGTAGGCGGAACTGCGATCCATCGCCAGTCGCTCCAGATATCGGTAGCGACGGACGTTCGCCAAGGTCGGTTGGTCCACCGCCCGGTCCAGATAGATCGGCAGGTTCTTTCGCAGCCACGCTGACCCGAGTGGCACCATCGAATCAGGTTCGTTGGGACTGGCGCGGGTTGGATCAGGTTTCGCTGAAGGGACCAGCGGCGGTAACGGCTGGTAGTAGAACCAGCCGCGTTCGTGTGTTGGGCTCGGCTTGGGCAAGCCTTGGCTGTGGCTCAAGCCAGGCAGCAATACGAGCAATGTCCAAAGCAGATGGCGCATGCGCGAAGGCTAGGGGAGCTGTGTTCGGCCCATCCCGTGAATTGCCGGCGCAATTTGCGGCTTTTGTGTTACGTGATCGAGATTCCGGCTGGTTGCATACCCAAGGCCATGCACTAGTTCACGCCCGACCCTCTCACCCGTCATTCCCGCGCAAGCGGGAATCCACTGGATTGCCGCAGTCCCATGAAGCTCTGGAATCGAGTGGATTCCCGCTTGCGCGGGAATGACGGAAGGTTTTGTGGTCTGCAGGTCACGACACGTACTCCCGCTTGCGCGGAAACGATGGAAGGTTCTCTAGTCGGCACGTCACGGCGGAGGTTCCTGAGGCGCAGGGATTCTACGCCGCGATCAACGCCACACGTCGTTGATCTGCTTTCTAGTCCGCCAGCAAGTGCTGCCGAAAGAACCCAACCAGCTCCAGCGTGGATCGCACCCGGTTGACGTCCTTCCGCCAGCCGTGGCCTTCGTCCGGGAACAGCACATAGTTCACTTCCAGGTCGCGCGCCTTGAGCGTGTTGACCACTTGTTCGGCCTCGATGACCGGCACATTGGTGTCGTTCGCGCCGTGCATTACCAGCATCGCGGCTTTTACCTGGTCGAGCTTGTGGATCGGCGACAACTTGCGCAGCAAGCTCGCGCTGGGTGGCGGGGTCGCCGTACTCGCCGACCGAGATGGCGCCCATCCACGGTGTGGAATGCGAGAAGAAGGTCTCGAAATTGACCATGCCGAACAGGTTGGCGCCGGCTGCGAAGGTGTCGGGGAACTCGGTCACCCCCACCATCACTGCATAACCACCGTACGAACCCCCCATGATGCCCAGGCGTTCGGTGTCGCCGATGCCTTCGGCCACCAGCCAGTCGGCTGCCGATCGGATATCGCGGTTGGCGTCGAAGCGTTTCTCGTGATTGTCGAGATTGACGAAGGTCTTGCCGAACCCGGACGAGCCACGGATGTTCGGTGCGAAGACGGCAATGCCGCTGTTGAGCAGGGCCTGATAGTCGGCGCGGAAGGTCGGTCGATCCTGACCCTCGGGACCACCGTGGAAACTCAACACCACCGGGCCGGGCTGCTTGAAGCCGGGCGGCAGATACAGCCAGCCGGACAGAGCCAGACCGTCGTGTGCCTTGAACTCTCGAAGAGTCGGCCGAACCATGGTGGACAGATCAACACCTACCTGCGGGCTGTAGCTCAGCCGCTGGTACTCGCCGCTGTCCAGATCGAGGCGCCAGATCTCGGCGGGCAGGGTGGAACCACTGATGCTCAGCACAACTTGTTTGCCGTTCGGCGAGAAGTCCGCAACACCTGCGATCTCGCCGGGTGGCAACGGCAGCTTGTGGCGCTTGCCGCTCGGCAATTTGATCAGTTCCAGTTCGCTCCGACCGCCCACGTTCCACGACAACAGCGCGCGGGTGCGTTCGTCATCGAGCTGAAAACCTTCGAGCTCAATGCCCTCGCGTTCCGCCAGGGTCTTGGGCGACGACGGTTGTCCATCCTCGCCGATGTCGATGCGCGCGAACACGCTGTGGTCGCGATCCAGGTTGTGCGCCAGATAAACGCTGCGCGCATCCGGGCCGAAAAAGCCCGAGACCGTCGCGGTGCCTTCGTGCGGCGTCAAGAGCAGCCGCTTGCCGGTGCCCAAGTCATCGAACCATAGATTGTTGTTGCCGCGCGTCACGAACCGCGACACCAGAGCGCTGTCGCCGATCAGGTCGGAGATCCCGCCAAGACCGTCGAACTTCAACGCCAGCTTGGACTCGCCCGTAGCCGGATCCACCATCCAGGTATCGGTGCTGGCCGGATCGCGCACATTGGTACGAAACCAGTAGCGCCCATCACGCGCGAAGTCGCCACTGAAATTGTTCTCCGGGCCACCGCTGGTCACGCGCCGAGTTTGCTTGCCATCGGCCGACACCACATCAATCTGCGCGTTGTACCCACCGCCAGGCGAGATCGCATAAGCCATCTGCCCGTCGCTGTGCCAGACCAGCCCCGAAGCCGGATCACTGCCGCTGGTCACAGCGCGCGGATAACCACCCTCGGCCGGCATGCGCCACACCTGCGGCACGCCGCTCAGATTGGTGATGAACGCAATCTCACTGCCGTCCGGCGAGAACTGCGGCGAGTTGGCGTACCCGATTCGGCCCATGGCCTCGATGCGTGCTTTTAATGCTGCATCCTCGGCACTGGGCTGCTCACTCGCCAGTGCTGGAACAGAGCCTGCGAGTGCCAACAGCAACAACAGACTGGACAGGTTTTGGCCACGATCGGTATTCATTGTTTGGCTCCGCTACAAATGTGCGTTCAGAGGCCGAGCCTAGCACTCATGGCAGTTCGGGAAATCTGTAGCCGCTGCCTTTAAGTCCAGTCGGCTGGATCCGCTTTAGAAGTGGCACTGCAAGACTGGCCTACCTTCGTCAAACGTAAGCTCCGCCACTGAGTGTAAATCGGCAATTCAGAACCGAATCCGAGTCGTCCGACTCCGCGTAGGTCAACAAACCACTGTCATTGCGAGGCCCGCTTGCGGGCCGCGGCAATCTCATACTTGCGTTGGGCCCGAGGCAAGCACGAGATTGCCGCAGCCCGCTTCGCGGTCTTCGCAATGACGGCTTTCAGTCTGATTCGCGAGTACGCGCACCGAAGGTTGCGATCAGTACTCTCGCTCAGGCGCGGTCGAGTGTGCTTAGGGCGCTCACGAGGCGGCAATCTCCAGCACCTGTGTGGCAGAGGGTTGAGCATTGGGCTTCTCGGAAATACATGACGTGCTCAACCTATCGCGGAGATCAAGAATGTTTATTTTCGGGATGGACACCTGATCTGGAAGGTCCCGAGAGACGCGAGTGCGCCTCCAGAAGCGCTATTCCCACAAGGGGCGACTCCCGAGTCACATAGTCTAGATGCCCACCAAACGTTCGCCTTCAAGGTACAGCTTGTTGTAATCGTCGTGCGGAACTTCTTGCCCTGGCCGCGTTCCCACCTGTTACAACGAGGATTGATGGAGATTTCAATGCACTATTTGCTGTCAACAGTTGTCCTCTCGCTTTCTCTTGTCGCGATGACGACCGGAGCAAACGCGCAAGAAGCCACTCGCACCGTGAAAGACAAAGCAGAAATGTCGGCTGCGGTGATGAGCGCATTTTCCAAAGAGAGTTGCACGCTCATTGATGAAACGCCCAGAGATGGATACAGGGCTGGCCACCTTGCCATGTCGTTTCGCTTGAGGTGTGGAGTAGAAGAGGCTTCCGCCTCAGCGGTGCTCAAGGAATTGCAGAGCAAGGAAGGGTTCTTTGTAGAAAGGGTTGCGCTCTATCCCGTATCCAATACTGTTGCTACCGGGCCGTCAGTTGATGTCAGGTTTGTTGCTATTGCACCTACCGGAGTTGAACGCTAACCACGCTTTCAAGCTGATGCGGATCGCGGTCGTTGCGACATCAGCTCCTGTGATTCGTGGCGGCATAACAATGGTGTTGAGGGTTTGCAGGAGCCCGTTGAACGCCGCATTCAATGGAGAGTTCTGAACAATGATCGACACTTCGGTAGGGTCAGAAGCATGTCCGGAAGTCGCCCAGTGTCGGCTGTGTCAATGTTTCCCGCAGCCTCGGTAGCCGCATGAAAGTCGGCGATCGGGTTCGAGTCCTCGGCATTCCAGATTGGCTCGTTCACAACCTCCCTGAGGAGGACGTACATCACCTTCGTGCGCAGGTTGGACAAGTTCACGAGATTCACGAGCTGCAGCCCGGTGGTTATCTATGGCTTTCCGGCTGGTTCGCGCTTGAGCCTTGCGATGTAGAGTTGGTTCAGGCGGTCGCCGATGGCCCCTGATGATTCATCAAGCCCTTTGCGGGGGGGACTGTTTCAGACGTCAGACTTCACCAGGGATCCCCTTCGAGATGGCTAGACACAACGCGAACCCGCCATGGATCGTCACGGCACACAAACTCTGGCCTGCGACCCTGGGCGCACTTCTGACGCTACTCAGTCCGATCAGCCACGCGTCTCCGCCCCTTTCGCCCGAACCTTGGGTCGTGCGTGTGCACTATCCGGCGGGATACAAGGCCGAGTTAAGCAGCGCCGTGCCGTCTGGGTCCCAGATGATGAAGTGGATGAGTCTGGATGACAGTTCAAGTACACCCTCGCTTCCTCTTCCAGCGACTGCTGTCGACCTGACCGACGTAATCAGTTCGCGCCTTTCTTGCACGATGCGGGAGCGCGGGGCATGTGTTCCATTGGAGGTCCTGGACGAGATGGGTGACGATCCGCCGGAACGAAAGCAACCAACTCGCGTCCTCGATATCCGTTTTAACGGTCGCAGCGACGGCTTCTTCGTCGTCATGAACTATGACGGCGCGGATCCCGACCGCGGGCCCGAGGCCCGCCACCTGGTGACGATGCGACATGCCTCGGCAGGCTGCGACGGTCTGGCGGGCGACCCAATGGCCTACTTTGCGCAAAGTGCTCCGGATGCGCGATCGCAGCGGCTTCATGCATGCTGGTTCGGCAGTTCGCCCACACGATTCGAGGGCTTGGTTGGCGCAGCGCTTGATGAACTGGTGGCTGAGTTGCACAAGGTCGCGAAGAGACCAGCGGACATCGATCAGCCCCCAGAGCAGAGGTCCAACTGAATGTTCGAGCTGATCGCCTTTCAGTCGAATTCGCACAAACCAATGCTCTCGCCCGGCGGCGGCTTCAACGTTGCGTTGAGGCTGCAGAACAATCTATTGAATGGCGAATTTGATCGGGAGTGCTGAACTGTGACCGCGCCACAAGGCCCGCATGCACCGAATGACACTTTGGTCGGGGTAACAACACGCACTGAAATGTCCGGGCAATTGCAGTGTCGACTCTTCCAAGAAGTTTTTCAGGTGACAAGCAATGCATGGTTTCATATACATCGCCTGGTTTCGCGGCGACACCACGGTCCATTGCTGGCGACGACTCTTTCGATCCCTTAGCGTCATAGCGCTCCGGTCCGCATTGTGGGCGAATCGCAGCCCCTGCAGCGCCATGATCTCCATCGAACTCCAATCACCGTCATTCCCGCGAAAGCGGGAATCCACTCGGTGGCCTCGGGTTCATGACACGGTCGCACCCAAGTGGATTCCCGCTTTCGCGGGAATGACGGTGAATGGAATAGCAGCGCTCAGATCCCCGCTTGCGCGGGAATGACGGGAGAGTGGGGTGGTCGGCAGGTTACGGTTCTGGCCACGACTGAGTGCGTCGAATGCGCCGACGAAGGACAGGCTCAATCAAGTGACTTGCCCCGATATCGGGCATGGCAGATCAATCCCCGCTCGACGATCCCGGATACCTTGCCTTCAACCGAAACGACACGAACCGCTCGGCGTAACTGTCGAGGCTGAAGTCGCGCACAAAGCCGCAGTGCCCGCCGAAGCGGGTGATGAACAACTCGACTTGCGACGGCAGCGTGAGGCTTCGGAAGTCTGCGACCGGGCACACCGGATCATCTTCGCTGGTGAGGATCACACCATCGGCCTGGATGCCGGTTAGCCGATCGCCGGCGATGGAGTACGCGGTGAGGTATTCGTCGAGGCTTTTGTATTCGGTGTGGCGTTGCACGAGGCCGGTGGTGAGGTGGCGCATGTCGGATTTCATGGCCCAGCCGAAGTCGTATGCTTCGGGAAAGTGTTTCTGCTTCAGCATCAGCGACTGGCGCCATTTGCGCATGAAGTAGTCGTGGTAGAAGCTCGGCCCGGATTCGATGGCGGTGAGCACGTGCGGCGGATGTACGGCCGGGCAGACGGCAAACACGTAGTCGATCGGTACGCCGGCTTCGGGTGCGGCGCGCGCAATACGCAACGCGAAGTTGCCGCCGAGTGAGTACCCGCCGATGACGATCGGCCAGTCGGGCAAACGTTCGCTGATCAGCTTGACGGCCTTGACCACTTCGCCCAGACGATTGGAGTGGAAGATGCCTTCGTTGAGATGGTGGGTGTCGCCGTGGTCACGCAGGTTGAGCCGGTACACCGCGAACCCGTGCGACAGCAGCCATGAGCCCAGGCACAGCATGTACGTGGAATGCACACTGCCTTCCCAGCCGTGGATCAGCACCACCAGCGCACGCGGCGTGTGTTTGGGCAGGTTGAGGTGCCCAACGAGTTTAGCTTCGCCTACGTCGAGGATTTCCTCGCGGGAACTGGCGAGCAATGGGCTGATGCGATCGCGGAACACGAACCGGCGCAAGCCGCTGCTGGCCAGCACCGATTGCACATGCGGGTTACGCAGCCAGCCTTTGGGGGCAAAGGTCCCGGGTTCGAGCGGCGGGTGCGCGGCAGTCATTTGTCGAGCAGGGCATCCAGTTCATCGCTGGCCAGTTCGCCAGCGGCATCGGGTGTGGTGAACGCCAGCGCAGCAATGATCTGCCGGCGCGCAAGTTCCGACATTTTTCGACGGCCATCCGGGTTCGGTTCGATCGGTTCCAGGAAATGCACTTCGGCATCACACCCGCGGTTGCCGAGCAGCCGCAGGAAGTTCGCGAAAAAGTTTTCCTGGTCACGGAACGCCACTTCGACGGCAGGCCGCTGATCGCGCACATAACGCAGGGCCACCGGTTGGGCCGGTACCTGCGCGTCGTAGCAGGTCTGGAAAATGCGGGCGTGGAACGTGCGGACGTGGTCCACCTGGCCGGTGCCGCCTTCGGGGAACGCACCCACATCGATGCCTTGTTTCAGCCTACCCACCATCACTTCGGCCACCCGTGCGAGCGAGGCGTTGCTGCCGCGCTGGTGATAGATGGTGCCGGCACGGCTGGCCAGCCAGCCGATCACCGGCCAGCGTGCAATTTCCGCCTTGGCGACAAAACTCAGCGAGCGCTGGCTGTGCATCAGGGTGATGTCCAGCCACGAGCAGTGGTTGGCCACAAAAAACGTGGTGCCGTTACGCGGTATACCCACGCGCTTCAGTCGGAAGCCGAACACCCGCATGAGGCCGCCTTGCCACCAGCGCACGATCCAGTGATCCAGCCGTTCACCCGAGCCGAGCTTGATGGCCGCACCAATGGGCGTGAGCAGCACCACCACGATCGGCAGATGCACCACCAGGTGCCACAGCAGCATGGGCAGCCGGTAACCGTAGCGCAGGGCGCGCAGCAGGGCAGGATCCGGAGGGGCGGCGGAGGGCGTGGACATTGACTCCCGACTCTACTTCGGAACCCTGGAATTTGAAAACCAGCGTGAATTTCGGCATAGGCATTGCCGGCCTATTGCTGCTATCCGTACGCACCTGCCCCGGATGGCGGGTTGTGCGACGGGCCTTCCACCACGTCGCGCACACGTTCGAGCCTGCTTTGTTGCAGGCTCGCCAGCCGTTGATTGCTTAGACTTGCTCTAGAACCGCCCACCGGGAGACTTTGATGAAAGTCCTGAAATACTTGGCCATTGGCCTGATCCTGCTGATTGCCGCAGCGTTTGTCGGCAGCTTTTTCCTGTCCGACAAGGCCCATGCAGAGCGTTCCATCGTGATTGACCGGCCGCCGTCGGTGGTCTTTGCGCTGCTGAACAGCTTCCAGCGCTTCAACGAATGGTCACCCTGGGCCGATCTCGATCCAAAGACCCAATATGAGTACAGCGGCACCGAACGCGGCGTGGGCGCCAAGATGGCCTGGACCAGCACCGATCCAAGTGTCGGCTCCGGAAAGCAGGAAATCACGGCCAGCAAGCCGAACGAGCGCGTCGAAACGCTGCTGGATTTTGGCGATCAGGGCAAGGCCAACGCCTATTTCCAGCTCACGCCGGAAGGCAAGGGCACCCGCGTGGCCTGGGGTTTCAACTCCGATCTGAATGGGCCAATCGAGCGCCTGTTCGGGCTCATCATCCCGGGCATGATCGGTGGCGACTACGAGAAAGGACTGGCCAAGCTCAAGCCGCTCGCGGAATCCCTGCCGAACGTGGACCTGACCGGCGTCGAGGCTGAATTGACGACCGAAGTGGCGACACCGGCCTATGCCGTGGCTGCCGAAGCAGGTGTTGACGAAGCCAGCAGCACCGAAGTGCTTACGGCGGCTTACGGCGAGATCATGGCCTTCATGGCGGCCAACCAGATCAACCAGAGTGGCCCGGTGTTCACGCGCATCCTCAGCCATGCCGACGGCAAATGGCGCTTCGAGGCCTCGATCCCGGTCGATCGCAACGATGTGGCCGGGACCGGCCGGATCCAGGCCACACAATCGTTTGGCGGCAAGGCCATCCGGTTCAAGCATCTCGGCAGTTATGACTCCTTGAGCAAAACCCACGAGCAGGCCCATGGCTGGCTGGCGGTCAACAAGCTCACCGAAATCGGGACGCGCTACGAGGTGTATGTCAGTGATCCGGCCACCACACCGGTCGACGAATTGTTGACACAAATTCTGGTGCCGATTGAATAACGTGTCGGCGTGACCTTTGCCACGCGCAGCCAAGCCCAGCCGGCGGACAATGCAGGCGAGATGAATCCGCCGACCACCCGACCGAGCTTCACTTTCAGGGGTCGCACCGCCTTCCGGCAGTGCGCCGCGGCGTTGTGTCTCGGGTTTCTGTCGATGCCTGCGCTGGCGACCGAGTCCCTGGTGTTTGCCAAGACCGTCGATTCCGGCGTGTTGCTGGACGGGCACTGCAAGGAGCCGTTCTGGAAAGACATCCCGCCGACCGTGCTGAGTCAGGGTGAAGCCCAGTTGCGCATTGCGTTCGACGGCCAGTTTGTCACCGCCTGTGTGGAACTGGTCGAGGCGGGTTTGCCGAGCCTGGATCTGTGGATCAGCACGCCTGCGCTGGCGCGGAGCCTGCGCCTGCACAGCTCGGCCCAGGTAGGCCAGGCGGAGCGCAAGACCATCGGCTGGTCGGACGACATCGAATGGGGTCGCAGCGACGGCTGGTATGCGCCGCCGATCCCGATCCAGGGCATGGTCGTTCGCGGGAATCTGCGCCGGCCTCTGTTCAGCACCGTTACCCAGCGTGAAATCCAGCTCGACACCCGTCGTTTCGGCTTTGGCGAGTGGCGGTTCTTCCTGCAGATCAGCGGTGTGGGCAGCAAACGGGGCCAGATCCGTTTCCCCGATGCCGACCAATCCACGCCCGACCAGTGGGCAACCGTGAAGATCCTGCCCAAGAAGCAGTAGCTAGCTGTTGTATGCAGGCGAGTTGCCGCTACAATTGCGAATTATTCGCATTGCCGGAGTCGGCGCGTGAACCTATCTGAACTGCCGCGGGGCCTGGATGCCCGGATCGACAGCGTGCTCGCCCAGGGCGAGGACGATGTGATCGCACGCCGATTGCGCGACCTCGGTTTTGTCCGTGGCGAAACCGTGCGGGTGGTGGCCATCGGCCCCTTCGGCGGTGATCCGATCGCCGTTCAGGTGAGCGGCGCGCGGTTTGCGTTGCGTCGCCGGGAAGCGGCCCGGGTCCAACTGGAGCCGCGTTCATGACCGCGGCCACGCAGGATTGGCAGCTCGCGCTGGTCGGCAGCCCGAACAGCGGCAAGACCGCGCTGTTCAATCGCCTCACCGGCAGTCGCCAGAAAGTGGCCAATTACGCCGGGGTCACGGTCGAACGCAAGGAAGGCCGGTTCACGCTGGCCTCTGGCCGCGGGGTGCGCCTGCTCGATCTGCCCGGCGCCTACAGCTTTGCGGCCACCAGCCCCGACGAACAGGTCACGTTCGACATCTGTCGTGGCCAGTTCCCGGGGGAAGCCAAACCGGACCTGCTCGTCTGCGTGGCTGATGCCACGAACCTGCGTTTGCACCTGCGTTTTATCCTGGAAGTGCGCAGTCTGGGCCGGCCGATGGTGCTGGCGCTGAACATGATCGATGCCGCGAAACGACGCGGCATCGAAATCGATGTCGCGCGACTGCAGGAAGAACTGGGTGTCCCGGTCATCGAAACCGTGGCGATCCGACGCGGCGGTGCCGACCAGCTGATCAAGGCACTGGAAGCGTCGGCGAATCTGCCCGCGCCCACGCGTGAACAGCCCGAAGATCTGCATGTCGAAACTCGTCGGATCCTCGCCGCCGCGGTACGTGAGCCCGAACGCGCGAATCATTTCGAGGAAGTCGTCGACCGCGTGTTGCTCAATCCCTTGGCTGGGTTTGCCGATCCTGCTGGCGGTGTTGTTCCTGATGTTCCAGGCCGTGTTTGCCTGGGCTGCGCCCATGCAGGATGCGCTCGCGGGCGCTGTGGCCAGTGTCGGCGCGCAGATTGCCGCCTGGATGCCAGCCGGGTTGCTGCAGAGCCTCGTTACCGAAGGCATCTTTCCGGCTTCGGCACGGTGGTCGAATTCCTGCCGCAGATCCTGCTGCTGTTCGTGTTCATCCTGCTGCTGGAGGAATCCGGCTACCTGCCGCGGGCCGCGTTCCTGCTCGATCGCCTGATGGCCGGCGCCGGCCTGACCGGACGGTCGTTCATCCCTTGCTGTCGAGTTTTGCGTGCGCCATTCCGGGCATCATGGCCACCCGGTCCATCCAGAATCCGCGCGATCGCCTGGTCACCATCATGGTCGCCCCGTTGATGACCTGCTCGGCGCGCCTGCCGGTCTACACGCTGCTGATCGGTGCATTCATCCCGCGGCGCGACTACGCCGATGGCTGGCTGAACCTGCAAGGCCTGGTCATGTTCAGCCTGTACGCTGCCGCGGTCCTGAGCGCGATGCTGGTGTCGTTCATCATGAAGCGTTGGCAGCGTGTGCAGGGCGAACAGGCGCTGCTGCTGGAACTGCCGGCGTATCGTTGGCCGAACCCGCTCGACGTGGCCATCGGCCTGTGGGAACGCGCGTACATCTTCCTGCGCCGCGTCACCACGATCATTCTGGCGCTGACCGTGTTGCTGTGGTTCCTGGCCACGTTTCCAGCGCCGCCGGAAGGTGCCACCGGTCCTGCCATCGACTACAGCTTCGCGGGTCGGATCGGCCATGCCTTGCAGTTCCTGTTTGCGCCGATCGGCTTCAACTGGCAGATCTGCATTGCGCTGATCCCGGGCCTGGCCGCGCGCGAAGTGGCGGTGTCGGCACTGGCCACGGTCTATGCCGTCGCCGCCGTCAGCGATGAACAGGCCATCACCCAATTGACCGGCATCGTCAGTCAGCAATGGTCGATCGCCACCGGCCTGTCCTTGCTGGTCTGGTACATCTACGCGCCCATGTGCCTGTCCACGATCGCGGTGATCAAACGCGAGACCAACGGCTGGAAACACGCCATCCAGGCCACCGTCTACCTGTTTGCGCTGGCCTATTTCGCCTCGTTCGTGACCTATCAAATCGCGAAGGCGCTGGGCGGATGAACTTCCACGACCCGCAAACCTGGGTTGTCCTGGCGCTGGTCCTGGCCTCGGCCGTGTATGCGCTGGTTCAACTGGCACCGAATCAGGTCAAACGCGGTGAGCGCGCCATGGTGCTGTGGCTGCTGAAACCCGCGCGGGCACCGCGTCTGCAAGCCCTGGGACGCAAGCTCGCACCGCGCCATCGGGCCGGTGTCGGGGCGGCTGGCTGCGGTGGATGTGCCAGTTCCTGCGAATCGGATGGCCCTGCCCAAACGTGAACAGACTCCATCCGGAGCCGACTTTGGCTTGTAGGATCGAGCACATTTCCCTAAACTGCCGGGCTCCGTGAGCGGGTCGTTAGCTCAGCCGGTAGAGCAGCGGACTTTTAATCCGTTGGTCCCGAGTTCGAATCTCGGACGACCCACCAATCCAGAAACAGTGACTGACGTGATTCAGTAGTCGCGGCCTATGGCCCGATTCTCCGTTGGCCATTGATGCCTGCGCATTTTTGCCGCGCAATTTGATGATGAGGCAAAGCCGACTCATTCCCCCTTCTTTCCAGAAGTTGTTCCGGGAGTTTTTCCATGTTCGCGAGATTTGTTGCCGCTTTCTTGCTGATGTTGTGTGTCAATGCCGCATCGGCCTCGGACGTCGTCCTGTTGCCGTCGGAGTACAAGCCGGCTCGCCTCGCAGTCGTGGTTTACGACCCGCAAGGCCTGGCTGTGACGCCGCCTGCCTACGCGGGCTCGGGCCTTTACTACAATCCGGCGATGGCCGGTGGTGGGTTGGCCGCACAGGCTGCTGGCCAAGCCTTGTCGGTTGCGCTCGAAACCAAGCGCCGCGGTTGGGCCCTGGGTCCGAAATGGAAAGCGCTTGATCACGATGCCTTGGATGACCGTCTTCAAGCCCTCGTGCATCAGCACATCAACCGCGTTCATCTGGCCGAAAAAGCCAAGATCAAGGACATGAAGTTCTTCGGCCTGTCGAAGGCCGGCTACCTGCAGCGTTTCACGCCGGGTACCGTGCTGGTCTACGAAGCGCGGATGGGGTTCAGCCCCGAGCTCGAAGAAATCTTTTTCCAGGTCGAAGAGTCGATCTGGGATTTCCGTTTTCGGGCCAAGTCGAAGCGGGAATTGAAGAGAATTCCAGACAGTCAGGTGCAAGATCACCAGCCGACGATCACCCGGCTCAACACGCATGACTATCGATTCCGGCCGGTGCTTGACGAAGCGAAGCTGACGGAGAAGATGCGCAAGAAGCCTTACTTCAAGAAGATCGGAACGGTGTGGCGTGCCGACGGAAGCAAGCTGCTGCTCGAACAGATCGAACTCGGTTTCGATGCCATTGAAGCGAGTATGGCGGCAGCTGCCGTGCCAGCCGTACAAGACTGAGGCTCGGCCCCCGGCGTCAGATCAATTGAACGGGACGCATCCTGCCAACCCGTATGGTTCATTAGTCGCAAGGCAAGCCGCGGCTTGCCTGCTCTCGAGGAACATTGCGGGTTGGGCCTGCAGGAACGTACGCTCGGGTACGCTTTTCTTGTTATTGTGGAAGCGACCACCCGCCACATGTGAGCGACCGACATGAAAGCCCACTTCAAACCGTTCGGATTCCTGGCTGCCTTGTGCCTTCTGCTGCTGGTCGCCGCCGCGCCGCCGCTACAGGCGACCCTTGGCCAAGGAGGAGTAACTGGCGGAAAAAGCAAGGGAGGAACGCTGCGTGACCAGCCCACCGAGGCTGAGGCTGAGGCTGAGGCTGAGCCTGCGGCCGAGGAGGAAGAGGAAGAGGAAGAGGAAAGCGACGACAGCGATGAGACTACAGCGCCGAGGAATATGAGGAGGAAAGCGACGACAGCGAAGAATCCGCTGAGGAAGAATCCTCTGAGGAATATGAAGACGAAGGCGAATAAGTTGTTTGTTGACGGCGTGGTATCCCGGCACTAGATCACTCGACAGCCTGAACGCGCCAGAAGTCGATTTGTAAGGGGGCAAAAACCTCGGTTTTGTCCCCGCCGGGCGGGAAAGCCGATGGATGGGCTTCCTCACCGAGAAGATCGAGGGTGCCATCTGCCCGGTTGCCCAGTGCCAAGTGGCCGACGACGGCGGAACCTCGCCGCGGGCAGCAATACCAGCCATGTATTGGGCGAGGTGATGACCCCGACCCGTCGGTAGACACACGCCCCGACCAACGACACCGATTGCGCAGCTGCTGGCTTGCTCAGGGCTGATGAGGGTCCGCGCGCCCTTCGTCGCATTTGAATCCGGTCTTGGCGGGTTTGCCCCGGAACCTCCGTATCCCCGGTCAAGAGCCTGCAACACCCGCCCGTTTTGGGCAGGCGCTGCCGGAGACAGACCATCGGAGAGATCGCCATGAACCACCCTCAAAACAATGCGCGCGTGACAACTGCCCTGAAAAGGTTTTGGCCCGCGGCTGCCCCTCTGCTGGCAGGTTTGCTGTTGTCCGCAAGCGCCGGCGCCGAGCCCTTCGTCGTCGAAGACATGCCGACCGACTTCGACGGACTGGTACATCCCACGATGCCTGCTCGTGCGCCCGTGGCGGTCGACTTCAATGGCGACGGAGAGCCGTCGTGGTATGCCGGTGGCGGCCGGGTGGCGCATCCGAAACAGCCGAATCCGATCGATCCCTTGCGTTATGCGAGTGTGGCTTTGCCGGCCATCTCACTACCCGTCTGCCCGGTGTGTACCCCACGCAACCTGGCGTTCGCCGTGGCAGATGTCACGCGCGACGGTCACCCGGACATCGTGCGCCTCAACCGTTGGGTAGGTCAGAGTGACACCTTCACGCTGCAGGTGTTCGTCGGCAATGGCACCGATGGTTTCACCCTGGGATGGCGCTTCGACTGGGTTGAAGACCCCAACAACACCTGGGGTGATCGATATTTTCAGATCGCGCTGCGGGATTTCGATCGCGATGGCGATCCGGATCTGGCCATGCTGTCGACGCACGAGTTCATCGATACCAACGTGTCGCCCTGGCGCGATCGGGGCCGTTTGAGTATCCGCTGGAATCAGAACGGCGAGTTCACGACCGAGGCCGTGCTGCAGAGCTTCGGATTCAGCGGTCAATCCCGATTGTTGCCGATCGACTTCCAGGGCGATGGTGATGTCGACCTGCTGGTCAACGAAGCACGAACCTGGACCGCGCAAAACACGTTCTCCAGAGATCACCGAGAGTATTTGAACGACGGAGCAGGCGCGTTCACCATGAACAGCCAATTCTCCGATGAATACCGGTATGCAACCGACGTGGTCGACCTGGATCGGGACGCCTTCGGCGATCTGCTCGTGAAAAATGCGGCACTGGGCTGGGCGCAGAACAGCGGACCAAACGGTGGTTTCTTGGCTTCTCAATCCTTGGTGACCGGCGTGGCCATCGCGGCAGAGGTCGTTGCCGACCTCAACGAGGATGATCGGCCGGACATCGTGACGGCCGAGCCGGATCAGGCCTCGCTGCCGCGCCGGCTGTTCCTGCGCAGGGCGCAGGCCAGCAGCACACCCGGTTTCCCGAACCCTGAACTGCTCGCCACCATGCCCTCCGACATCCTGCAGATCAGCCCCGGTGACGCACGGGGTGATGCCGATGTCGACTTGCTGGTGCGATTGGCCAACGGCCGTTATCGATTGTTGCGCAACCAGGCGCAGCGACTGCTGCCGAACTCCGAACTGCTGACGGCGGCGACCGGTCTGGCAGGGCTCACCCGGCTGGCAGTGGCCGACATGAACCGTGATGGCATTGACGACCTGTTGGCCCTGCAGCCCTCGGGCCCGCGCCTGTATCGGTTGCAGGGAGGTGGCAACAGCAACTACAACGCTGAATTCAAGATTCTGGCGAGTGGGCCCAACGACTTCGCGGTCGGTGACTTCAACCGTGACGGGCAGAATGATCTTGCCTACGTGGTTCCCGGTAGCGGCGCCGTACGCACGGTCACGCAGATCGACAACATCTTCTTTTCCTGGACAGATTCCCAGATCGCCACCTATGACGGCGCAGCGCTGATTCGTGCGGGTCACGCGGTCAACTACAACGGAACACTGGATCTGTTGGTGGCGAGTTCAACCAGCGGCGGGTTGCGCTGGTTACGCAATGTCGGTGGCGCACAATCCTGGACCACAACCGATCCGGTCACTACACAGAATCCCATCCCCCAGAGTCTGGCCTTGGCACCTCTGTACTCTGGTTTCGGTGACGCAGGGTTTACCTGCAGCGCCGACGGTGTCCTGAACATCAACGGCTACAGCAATGTGCTCGGCTGGTTCCGCTCGGCGCGCCTGCTGTCCGTGCAGTCGGTGACGCAACCCGGCATTTGCGCAATGGTCAACCTCGACAATGATGCCGAACTCGAAGCGGTGTTCGTCGAGGGCGGTGGCCGTCTCGTGTGGTGGAAGCCCGACAACAACGAGATCGTCACCACCACCACGATCGCATCAACAGTCAGCGGTCAGGTCCGCGACATCGTGCCAGTCGACTGGAATCGCGATGGCTTGAATGACCTGTTGGTCGTGACCAGCCAGGGCCTCTTTCTCTATGCCCGGTCCGGAATTACCGAAAGCTGGAGCGTGCGTTCTCTCCAGACGGGCTCGGATCTGGTCGATGTCGCAGTGATCGACGCCAATCGGGACAGCTTGCCGGATGCTGCGTTCATCCAGGGCAGTACGGTCCGCATTCGGTTGAATCGCTCGCTGATCGGAACCGCCACGGGCGAAACGTTTCCTTCCGGTCAACCTTTGCAGTTGCAGCCGGGTCAGTCCGGCATTGCGTTCGACATCGGCGTTGCGAACCCCGGGCGCCTGGACGAAGACGCCAATATCGCCGTGATCAATACCCGCGTCACCTTCAACCGCGCACAACAAAGTGGTGGCATCTGGTCGATGGGTCCAGCGATGACGCGCGCCGAAGTGGAACAGGCGGTCGCCAGTGTCTCGTTGCTGGTCGACGGCCAGGTGGTGGGCACCACCGGAACCGGGGCCGTCGATGCCGACGGTCGGCTGCAGATCAACTACGTGAACCCGCTGGGCGCTGTCGTGCCGATCGCAGCCGCGAGCACACGTCAGATGAGTCTGAGGGTCAACCTGAAATCGTCGGCAGCGAGCGCCAGTTACACGAGTTTCTATCTCGTCCAATCGCCCGGAACGACCACGGCCCAGGTTCTGCATGCGGGTCAAGCAGTAGGCAAGACCACCTTGATTGAGTGGCCCCTGTTGGCCGTGTCGAATCGCGTCAGCTTCGAAGCACTGCCACCCTTGGGGGATGCCGTGTTCACGAATAGCTTCGAGAACTGATGGCAAAGGCGCGAAGCCTGCAACCCATGCGTCGGCGCGTCTCGCCGACGCATGATCCAGTGAACCAATCGGCGAAGAGGGCTTAGAACGATCAGTCGCCGGTCTCGTTGACTTAGGTCACAAACTCCACTGTGTGAGGGGATCAGAGTAGTCGACACACAGTCGGAGGGCCCTGATCATGAAACGCAAGGTAGAGCGATCCAGCGCTTCGTTGGGCTGCAGCCCTAAGCGGCAGTCAGCCCCGAGTATTGTCCGTCTGGTGTTCACATGAACAGGTCCATTGCCGTGTTCATGATGGCCTTGGCGAGCCAAACCTCGCTGGCACAAACCACCGCCTGGAGCAACGAACCAGGCGGCGTGGCGGTGGCACGGGACACGATCGACAACGTCTTCACCGCGCGTTGGGACTACAACCCGGCGGGAGATATCTACGTGGCCAAGCGCAATGCAGCTGGAGCGTTGCAGTGGGAAGCGCGTTTCGACAACCTGGACAACACCCGTCACGAGGTCGCCACTTTCGTCGCCGCCGACACGCTGGGTGCGGTGCTGGTGTCGGGCACCATCCGATCGGGTTTCGCGAACCCGGTCAACGCAGCAAGCCTGCTGATGAAATTTGATGCAGACGGGCAACTGGTGTGGCGGCGCGTCTACGGCAACGATTTCGACGGATCGTCCACGCGGCGGGTCGTGATGGACCCGCAGAACCGGGCCCATGTCCTCGGTCTGGGTGTATGTCCGGGCGGCCTGGTGAGTACCGTTCGGCAATTCAACCCCGATGGCAGCCCGGGTTGGATCTGGTGTGACAGCATCGGCGTGGGTGCACCCACCATGCTCAAGCGCACGCCCGACGGCCAGTTCGTGATCGCGGCACGGAGTCTGTTCGGCTCGATGCAAGGCTTCGTGCGGATTGATGCCTCAGGCCAAACCGTCTGGTCACTCACCGGCATCACGAGCCTGACCATCGGCGATATCGCCGGCGATGCCCTCGGCAATAGTTACCTTGTGTTCGCAGATCCGGACACGGGGCAGGGCTCCAGGCTTCGCAAGGTCTCCCCGACCGGGGCAACCTTGTGGGAACGCACCCATCCGATGAGTGCGTTCCGTGTGGAAGTGACCCCTGCGGGCGACCCGGTGATCAGCGGCTTCCCGAATTCCGGCACCGGCGGTGTTGCCGTCGCCAAGTACAGCGCGATCGGCGATGGGTTGTGGACCAACCCGGACGCCAGCGGCAACGGCTTGCTCCTGCACTCGGCGATGCTGATCGATCCCGACGGCGCCGCTTACGTCAGTGGGTCGACGCTCACGGACATGGGTGTCGTCAAGGTCAACGCCGACGGCACGACGGCGTGGTCGAAACTCCTGCCCGGAGGCAGCACTGCGGGGATGACTCTGGGCAGCGAGAACCAGGTCTACGTGACCGGCGGCCTGTATACGGCGCGTATCGATCAGGCGCCCGGAGTGACGATTTTCGGCAGCGATTTCGAGTCTTGAAGTGCAGGACTGCGCACAGCGTCGAAGCTGCGCTGATCTGCGCCCGTCAGGATGCTGCGTCCAGTTCCGCTTGCAGGAACGCCCGAGCGTGCGTGTGTCGCGGACGATCGTTGGTACCGATACACCCGAGCACTTCCGCGAGTTCCTCGACTTCCATGCCGGCAAAAATCGCAGCTCGATGACTTCCGCGAGTCGCGCGTCGAGTGCGGCCAGTTTGGCCATGGCCGCATCGACGGCGATGAGCTTTTTCCGCCCGGCTTCCACGGGCAGGGCATGCGCCTCAAGGTCGTCGATCGATACGTGTTCGGCACCGGCACCGCGGCAATCTGCCAGTCGCTGCCGGGCATACGAAATCACCACCTGACGCATGGCGCGTGCCGCGGTCGCGAAGAAGTGTTTGCGGCTGCTGTACTCGAGGCCGGTGCCGGCGAACAGCTTGATGTAGGCCTCGTTGACCAGTGCGCGGGTGTTGAGCGTGTTGCCGCGTTGGTGCCTGGACAGTTCGGCGCGCGCGATCTTCAACAGGTCGGCATACACACGCTCGAGCGCGCTGGCGCGTGCCTGAGGGTCATCAGCGGACTGCCGGATTCGATCGGTCAGGAAATCGTCGCGTTCTTCGGTCATGGGTCCCAATCGTGTTCGGCCTTGCGGGGAACGTCCGGCGAGTGTACGCGATTCGCATGACAAGCCGAGTGGCATTCATCGTTTCTGAGTCACATACCAATCGCGCACGAACGGATCGATCTTTGCCAGCAAGGCGTCATCCGATGCGAGCACGGGCAAGGTGTCGTGCGAGGCCAAATCATCGCCATGCCTGGCTTGGCACATTGCCAGCAATATCCTGGCCTCAGTTGCCGTTTCTTCGGCAGCGTCGATGGTCAGGACACGGCGTGCTTTCAAGCAGCCTGGATCGACCGCATGCAAGCGTGCCTCGATCCGCGCCGCGGTAAGCCAGGGCAAGGCCGCATCGGGGCCCGAAAATTCCGTGCTGCGTCCATCCTCCGTGTAGGGCAGAAGTTCCGACATTTCGCGTAACGCTTCCTGCCACTGACCGGTTGCTTCAAGCGCCAGCGCCAGGCTCCAGCGACCCTTTTGTGCTTGCCGGTAGAACCCGTCATTGCGCGCCACATAGATGGCGATACCCTCGCGCGCCCGCTCGATGGCGCGCTCGAACTTCCCTGCCTTGCGCCACATGTTGGCTGCGTTGATCAGCGAGAACGCAAGATCCTGATTCTGTTCCAGTTTCATGCCCCGCCGAATGGTGATTACTTCCTCGATGATGGCGGCGGCACGGGCATGGTCACCGCCGGAACTCATCGCGAAAGCCACATTGTTCATGGTCACGACGGTTCCGGGATGGCCCTTGCCGTAGACCCGCTCGTCGATCGACCGAGCTTCCTCGAACAGGGACGATGCCTCGGGTCGCTTGTCCAGCAGGAGCATGTAGGCATGAGCCGACACGATGTCCTTGAGCCACCGCAGCGGCAAGCCCGCACGTGCCCGCGCCGCTTGATAACTCGGCTCCGTGATCAAGATACCTTCATCGGCACGCTTGAGATTGCCGAGATAGTACGCGAGCGTGGTGGCCACCTGAATCGTCAGCGGCTCCCCAGGCCCCAATCGGGCCAATCGTCGGCCATAAACTGTCTTCAGTACCTGCACCGATTCGGCCTTGCGGTCCAAGCGGCCTAGCTCGATCGCGCGAAAATAGTCGATCTCTTCGTCCGTTTTTGCGGCCAGGTCGGGCAGACGTTTTCCAATGGCGCGAGCCAGATCGTATTGGGCGATGGCTTCTTCGCTGCGTTGGAGCTTGTTGAGCGCAACACCAAGACCAAGACGTGCCTCCAGTTCCACCAGCGCGTCGCCGGCTGCAACGGCCTCAGTGACAGCGGCCTGCATTTGCTCCAGGCCGGGTTCGTACTCGGAAATGCCGAGTTGGGCCGATCCGATCGCGAGCCTGAGCGCCGATCGGGTTGAAGTGTCGAGATCGTTGTCTTCTCCAAGCCGCCGAGCGCCTTGAACGAGAAGGTCGCGCGGCGTCAGATCGGCACCATCCACCATGGCGGGATCAGCGGCTCCGAACACGTCGATCATGAAATCCGCGACTGCACGCGACTTTCGGGCTTCGGCCTGCGCCAGATCACGCTGGACCCGAGCCTGATCGGCTGCCCACAGGGACACCCCCAGGCCGCCGATCAGGGACACCAGTCCGCACCCGACAGACCGAACCGCCAAAGCATGCCTTTGAACGAACCGTGCCATTCGATACCGCCGATTGCCGCGACGCGCCGCCACGGGCCGATGCGCCAGGAACGCCGATAGGTCGTCGGCGAATCGTTGACCGTTGCGTATCTTGCATCGGGTTCCTTGCGCAACGCGCGCATGACGATCGCATCCAGATCGCCACTCAATTGTTGGGCCAGTGCGCAGGCGCCAAGCCGCGGCTTGCTGCCCGTTCACAGGTTGCGTCCGTCAGGTCGGCGGCAGCACGCGAGGGCGGCGTGGGCTCAACCGTCAATACTTCGCGTTCGTACGCGGCCGGAGTCGAGGCAGTGCGGCCGTAAGCCCGTTGTCCAGTCAACAGTTCGTACAACAGGAGGCCGAGTGCATAGACATCAACCGACACACTGGGGATCTCGCCGCGAATCTGCTCGGGTGCTGCATAGCCGATCGTGAACAGGCGATCGCGCGGTGCAGTGATCGTCGCATCGGCAGCCAGCAGCCGGGCAATGCCGAAGTCGAGCAACTTCACCGTGCCATCGCGCGTGACCAGGATATTCGACGGCTTCAGATCACGATGGACCACCAGCCGCTGATGCGCGTATCCGACCGCGGCACAGACATCGCTGAAGAGCCGCACACGGGCCGGGATCGACAGGCGCTCGCGATCACAGTACTCGCCGATCGACACCCCGTCGACGTACTCCATCACCAGGTAGGGTTCGCCCGTGTCACTGGCGCCGCCATCCAGCAATCGCGCGATGTTCGGATGGTTCAAGGAGGCGAGGATCTGCCGCTCGCGCCGGAATCGCTCCAGCAATTCCAGGTGGTCCCAGCCTTCGCGCACGACCTTGACGGCAACTTCCTGCCGGAACGAACCATCACTGCGTTCAGCCAGATAGACCTGACCCATGCCGCCCTGACCCAAGGTGCGGATCAGGGTGTAAGGACCAAAACGTTTGCCATGCAGGGCATCCCCTGCCTCGGTATCACTGTCGATGACCTGTTCCGCCATGGAATCGGGCAGGTCGATCAGCGATTCGTTCTCGCTCTCGGCGTGTGCATCGGCTGCAAGCATCCGTTGGACCGCTTCGAGCAGCGCGTCGTCGCCGGCACAGGCTTTGGCGAGCCATGCCTCGCGTCCTGACGGGTCTTGTGCCAGCGCCGACTCAAAGACGATTCGGACTTGTTGAAAACGTTCGGGGGTCATCGACATGACTGTTGAGCCCGGGATCGGGATGGGCACTGTAGCAACGCCCACCCCGTGTTGGTCGGGTCACGTCATTCGAACGAATCCGAGAACACTGTCACCGACACCGGCTCGAGCGTGACCAAACCGATGTCGTCCACCACGCCGCCGCCGATCGTCACCGAGCGTTGTGCGGTCAGGAATCCCGGATGGGAAATCTCGATCGTGTAGGTGCCGGGCGGCAGATCCTCGAGCTGGAATCGGCCATCACCGGCAGCCATGGTTGACGGCAGTGTGTCGTCGCCGAGCACCCGTGCCAAGGCCAGCGGCAGGGGAGCACCAAGTCCCTGGACCAAACCGGTCACACCACCGACCGTGGCTGCGGCCACCAGGTCGATTTCGTCGACATACCATTCCGATTCGTTGCCCGCGGCATCACGCAATTGCAGTTGGACCAGCGCCGAGCCCGGGCGCGGCAGGCTCGTGGTGTCGAGAGTGGCCATCGGCGCAAGCGGGGTCCAGCCGGTGTCGCTGCCATCAGGACGGATGAGCCGCATCGATGCGCCAACGGATGATTCGTTGTCGAAGTCGATCTGCGCAGACAGCACCGTCTTGCTGGAGCTCCGTGCACCGTCTTCGAGCGTGATCATGCCCGTAGGCGCGGTCATGTCGGCGCGGGCAACCGCACACACTGCATCACTCGGAACCCCCTCGGCACCGGTCGCCGTGCGTGGCTGCAGGATGTAGCAATAGGTTTGGCCAGCAACCAGCCCGGTATCGACATAACGACCGTTGAGGGATGCGCCCGAGAGCGTGGTGAAGAGCTGATACGGGCCCTGGACGCTTGTCGCGCGTGCAACGGCCACCGACTCGAAGCCCGGGCCCACATCGAACCGCAGGGTGGTTGCCAGTGGTGGCAGCGGGTCATGCTGTTCGTGCTGGCTGAGGCGCGAGACGATCTCGACATGCTCAAGCGCGCCGATGGCATCGTCCGTTCCGTTCAGCGGGTCGCGGCCTCGGGTTACTTCGGAGCCATCCGTTTCGCCACCCTCGTCGGTGTCGGCGAGACATGGATCCGTACCATGGCGACGCTCATCGACGGTGTTGAGGCCATCGGCATCCGGATCGGAACCGACTGCAGCCGTTTGCGGATCGAGGCAACTGCGATCGCGTTCATAGGCGTCCGGCAGTGTGTCCAGATCAGTATCGATGGTCTGCGCCAGCACGGCATAACTGGCCGTGGTGCGAAGGACATAAGGGCTTGCCGGATTGCCGAATGTCGTGTCGATCAGCAAACGATAGCTGCCGCGTTGGCCAGCGGACATGGGGTTTTCCACGAATCCGGTATCCGATCCGGCATCCTGGAACTCCAGGCCCGTGTACCACGTCTCGGTGGTCGCGCCCATATTCACCTCACTGCGCTTTGGGCGGTACTGGTAATCGAGCGTGTCCGATTCACCATCCGGGCGCTGCACGGTGGCCACGATGTTGAGATCACCTGCCGCCACATGGACTCCGCCGGCAGCAGCCTGCGGCGGCGTCGGCAAGAGCTCACTCTGAAGCTGGGTACCGAGACGCCAGAGGCCATCGGTGTCGGGCGACGTCGGCGCAAGCGACAGTTGCAAAGCCGGAATACGCGCGGCATCCACGATGGTTTCGAGTTTGACCTGCGTGCCGCCACCGGCCACGCTCGGTGCAACCTGCACGCGCCAATCACCCAGATTGGCCGATTCCAGACGGAAGTGACGGCCGCGCGGGGTGTCGACGATTTCGACCCCAGCGCCGCTCAGCACTTCCGACGTGTCTGGTCGGAACAATCGGATCGACGAGGGCAAGGAAGGCTGGTCATTGGGTGTCTCGATGCTGAACACCACCGCACCTTGTGTGCCGAGGAACGCAGGATCCAGGCGAACGATCGAATCGACCGGCGCACCTGCTGGCACCGGAACTTGCCGCGCCAGGAGGACATGTTCACCCCTGGCGGCGGCATCAACAGCATTTGCTGCCAGATCAGCCGCCCGCAGCCTCCGGGCCGGCAGCAAACGTCGGGATATAGTGGAACGTGCCGCCGGTGGACCGGGCAAGGCGATCCAGGAACGGCTGATCGGTGCGCGGACCGAAAGCAATGACGTGCACGGCAATGCCGCCAGCGCGTAATGCCGGAAGCAGATCAGCCAGGCCGCGGCCTTCGCCGATGCCGCCGTCGGTCATGAGCACGATCGATTTTGGCCCGGTTCCACCCTGAGCCGTGAATTGGTCGATTGCCGCCTGGACACCATCACCGGGTGCACCCGCTGACTGAGTACTGGCCGACAGGGATCCGAGCACGGATTCCAGAGTGCCGCGCTGGCTGGCCGACAAAGGCGCCAGTGGCAACAGAACGGTCGCATCAAGATCCGGTTCCACACCGTTGCCGGCGAAACCGATTACAGCAACACGGGACTGTGTGCTCATCCGCGCCGCAGCTTCACGTATCTTCTGAACCGCCGGCAGCAGCATGGCCTGAGTCGGCATGCTGCTGGTCAAGTCCAGAACGAAGGCAACCTCAGGTTTCGGGTCGTCAATCCGGATCGCATTCGCAAGCGTGGTGGATTGGGTACCGATGTCCACGGCCACCGGAAACGGACCCGGGCCGCTCAGCGCGGGTTGACGAAACCGCAGGCGATAACCGTCACCTTGCGGAACGAACGACTCGACTACGGCGTCGACGCCGCCGACGCGGACTCGAAGATCGCTGGCGGACAAGCCGATTACCGAGTTGTTTGGTGCGGCGCCGTCAGGCACCTGCACGTGCACGGTCCCCAGGCGCGAACCGCTTGGCGCTTGCGGATTCTGGACACCGGCAAATTGCACGATCGGAGCGAGTGGCCCCGGTTTGCACTGAGCCGTCGCCCGACCGGCGTAATGGCCGTTACGGCCAGCAACGATGAAGTAGGCCTGCTGGTACGGCGTTCCAACCGGTTGCACGGCGCTGACCTTGGCGGTGTTGGCCCGCCATTTGTAGAGGCGTACCGGCACGTTCGGGGCTTTCACCAACACCAGCGAAATCAGCGCCTGCGTGGTCGGTGTGGGGTTCGGTGTCGTCGGATCCGGCTTGAGCTGGAATTCCAGCGTGTTGCCCGCCGGGCACGAACCCACGTTGAATCGCAGATAGTCACCGCCGAATTGTTGCGCGTCGAAGTCCAGCGTACCCGTCTGATTCGCGCCGACCGTCGCTGTTGCGGTCATCTTCACCGCATTGAACTTCATCAGGTTGTTCTGGTTCAGGTGCGGCAATTCATCAATGTAGCTGTAGCGGGCACGTGCATCGGCAGGAATGCCGGACAGCGTGAAATCCTTCAGCAGATTGGCGATCGTGAAGTCGTGATAGGTGTTGAGCAGCGTGGCGTCGGGCTCGAACAGTTTGATGGTGTCGGCAGTGATGCCGTACACGTCGGGATCCGCCACGCGGTCCTCGGCCAGTTCCCACCAGGCGGTGATGAAGTCGGCGCCCCGATAGGGCTCTTCGTTGAACGTACCGTACTGCTCCATCAGGTAGGTCCAGAAGAGTGCGCTGGCGTAGCCGCTGCTCCACAGATCACGGTCGGGGCTGCCGAGATAAGCATTCACTTCGGTCTGGAATCCGGCAATACAACTGGAGCCGGGCGACAGATCGAGGTCCGAGTAGACCTTGTCCTGCATCGCGCGAGCCTGGCCCTCGCAGGCAGTGATGCCGAATGTCTCACCACAGCCGGAACCGCCACCGGCGTTGGTGTAGGCAAACTCGACATGGTGGAACAACTCGTGGCCGATGATCATCCGGATGCACGAGGACGAACGCGCCCGGTAGGTCGGCGAAGGCATGATGATCTGCTCGAGCACGGCAAAGCCGTTGTCACAGTCGAAAGCCTCCTCGTCTTCCGGGTCCTTGCAGTCCCAGAACGTCACGTCGCGGACGCCGCCCAGGAAGAATGGTGCCCGCAGGCCCAGATTCGCGAAGCCGGCATGGTGGCCAAGCGGAAAGCCCGTGCTTGAGGTGCCCGATCGGTCGAGCGCGTCGGCCGCGAACTGAACTTGCGACGCCGGCATATAGTGTGGGCTGAACTGGTTATCGGAGTACCGGAGTTGATAGAGGCCATTGGCGCTCATCAACAGGTCTTCGAGATTCGGTTCATCGTCGGGGATGGCAGCAGGAACCGAGGATGCAGCGCTCAGGACACAGGTGGCCAGCAGGGTTCGGAACAGACGGGTAGGGCGGGACATTGGCAACTCCGGGGGGACTCACCCGGACATACGCACGAATCCGGTTTCAGAGATCACCGGCCGCAAAGATCGTTGGAAGAGCGCAGGTGGTTCTTCTCCCGCAAGCGGGAGAAGATGCCCGCAAGGGCAGATGAGGGAACGCTGGCGACCAACCAATCTTCGCGCCAGGCGGCCCCTCATCCGGTCCTGCGGACCACCTTCTCCCGAAAATCGGGAGAAGGGATCATCAGTCGCTTCAATCAAGTTTCGCCATCGGATTGCTGGCAGCAATCAATCGATCCACATCGGAAAAATCGACGCGGCTTCGCATGTCACGCATCTGTTCATGGAGTCGCGCCTGCAACGCCTTGAACCGAGGTTCGCCTGCAAGCGGGGCGAGAATCGGATCCAGCGCCATGGCGTAGGGATCGGTAAACCCGGCGTCCACTGCACGCTCGAGCCAAGTCAACGCGCCGTCACGATCGTCATTGATTTGGCTGAGTGCTGCGTTCTCGTATGCTGGCTGGAATGAAGAATCGCCTGACTCGATTGACTTGTTGTTGGCCGCCAGCGTGGAATCGATCAAAGGCTGCGCCTGCTCGTCCTTGCCATCTTGTCTCCAGAGGTATGACTGCAAAGTTGCCGCGGTGTAACCATGTGTGGTCAACCGGAGCTCAGGGAACGATTTCGTGACGAAGTCGATCCCGGCTTGTGCGCAGTCACTCCGAGTCAGCCAACAGAATTCTGCATACGATGCTCGAACTTCGATGTTTTCCGGCTGGGCGGCGATCAGCTGTTCAAAAATCTTCGTGGAGGTCTGGGCGTCGCCGCCATAGAGTTCCGCCGTGGCGAGCCAGATATGCAAACGATGTACGCCCGAGTCGGTGCGGTTTGGCGGCGAAAATTTCCGGATGCTCATCTTCATGAATTCGCGCGCCCGCCGGGATCCAACGTCAGGAGTGGCACCCCAAGGTGGTAGTACGAGTAGGAGACATTGGGTGCCAGGGGCATCACTCGGTTAGCCCAGTAGAACGATAGATCCAGCCGACCGGCGGTTGCTTCCAGAACCGACAAATCCTTGAATGCGCTGAGGAAGTTTGCGTCCAGTTCCGTGGCGCGCTGGAAGTAAAGTCGCGCTTCGTCGAGCTTGCCCATGGCCATGGTTGACGTGGCCAGAACATGGTGGGCAGGCGCCGACTTCGGATCCAACGCTACAGCCTTTTGTGCATAGCCCATAGCAACCGTGGCGGCCTCGCGCGACCCTCTCATGAGATAGAGCCGGGCCAGTCGGACAAACGCCTTCGTAAAATTCGGATCCAGCTTGATCGCCCGCTCAAGCAAGGTGATGGCAGCCTTGTTCTGTTCCGGGCTGAACGTGTTCATCGCGCTGGCATTGATGAACAAGGCCAGTGCTTCCTTGTTCTCGGTTGGCGCACGCTCGAGTCGCTCTTGTTGCTCCGGCGTCAGCACACTCTTCAGTTCTGCTGCAATGGCTTTGGCAATTTCAGCCTGGATCGCAAACACGTCGGTCACGTCCTTCTCGAACGACTGGGCCCACATGCGAGAATCGGTGCGCGCATCGATCAGTTGCGCGTTGATCCGAACGATGCTGCCCACGCGCTGGACGCTGCCCTCGAGAATGTGCGACACCCCCAGTTCGGCCCGAATCTGCGGAACCGTCGCGGTCTGGTCCTTGTACTGCATGACCGAAGTGCGGGAGATCACACGCAAGTCTGGAATATTGCTCAATTGCGTGAGGACGTCTTCGTGGACGCCGTCAGTGAAAAACGCGTTGCTCTGCGCTGTGGCTTCATCAGCGCTCCGACTGACGAAGGGCAAAACGGCAATAAAATTCCCCTCCGACGCTTTGTCCGTCGAGGTAGCGGGTGTTCGCTGTGCCGTATTCGGGACATCGCCCCCGCTACCGATCATGACCTTCACAGCCAAGGCGAGAGCACAAGCGCACAACGCACCGATGGCCCAGGCTCGCCAGACGGAGCGGCGTGACCGCGCCCGAATCCGGGCGCCGGTCTGCGGTGTGCTGCCGGCGGCTGCCGGCGCCTTGCTGGTCTCTTGTTTCGCCAGGAGCCGTTGAATCCGTGCCACGAACGCTTCCGGCACTTCGGTCCTTGGAAGGGGCGTCCACTGAACGGCCGTAAACGCATCCGGCACCAGGGCCTCGCCCTCTCTGACTCCGTCAAGGCTGACCGGAACGATGAACGGTTGGCCCTTGGCGATCAACAGTGACCGCTGCTCGGCGAGATGCCATTCAAGACGGAAATATCCTTCACGCCGAGCCTGCGTGTTCGACGAGATCACCGGCACAAACAGCGAGCACTCGCTGATCTGGTTCCTGATCTTGCGATCCCAGGCATCACCGCCGACCAGTTCCAGTCTGTCGAACCAGACATTGACACCGGCGGCGCGCAGCGCTTCCACCATCAGTTGTACGGCATCCGTGTCCTGGGACGCGTAACTCAGGAAGACTGCGTTCTCGGTGCTTAGGGTCATGAAGAAAGGTCCGGCAAGTAGGAGATGGCGGATGCATCTCGGTTGTTGGAATGCGTCATCAGGAAGACGTCTTGACCAATCGGAATGTCGGAAACACGCCGTAGCTCTTCGCCCAGGACAGGTTCTTGAGGTAACGGCATTCAAAACCGCTGTGTCGTTCCAGCATCAACCGGGCGGCAAACGCTTCACTGGCATAAACTTCGCCTGGCGCGGTGGCGGGCTCCAATCGTGCGGCCTGAGACACATGAGTGCCCACGACATTGGGTTGCCGGGTCACCGGATCGATCAGTTCCGTGGTCGGGCCGAAGTGCAACGCGAGCCGAAGTCTGACCTGACTGGCCACGCCGCCCTGTTGCTCGGCCAGATCGGCCAATGCCGCCTGGAGCCCATGACTGAACTGCGCTGCGGCAGTCACGCTCGTGAATGCAAAATACAAACCATCACCCCAGGTGTTTCGGGCACTGGGCGCATCGGCGTCCGGCAGCGCTTCGAGACACCGCGCCACGGTGGCAAGGATCTGCGGTAGAAGTCCTTCAAGCCAGCGCCGGCCAGTTTGCTGAACCCGACGAAATCCCCGAATACCAATGCCTTGAGCTGAGCGCTGAGGGCATCAAATTCGGGTGTCGCTGCAGGCACCTGGTTGACCGGCTCGGGCTGTGTGCTGAGGGGGTCGATGCGCGTGACGGTCCAGCCCGTCTCACGCATCCGTCTTACGGCATCCGCCGACCCGCCTGCGCCGCCAGCCGGCCATCCCAAACCGACAGGCCCACCACTTCGCCATCGACTGCCTGGCGAAGGAACTCCGGCAGTGCCCAGAAGCATTTCGTTCAAATACACATAGTCGACGATGTCACAGCTGGTCTCGTCCGGCCCGAGTTCCCGGATCGACGTCGCAGCGCTGAGCACGCGCTCAATACGTGCGGGTCCGTCGGGAATCTGTCCGATCAACGGCAACTGCAACAATTCCGCGCGACTGGCCGGCAGCACGATGTGCAGTTCGGCACCACATCGGAGTGCCATGTCGGCGAACAACAAGTCGGCCCCGGCTGACAATGAACACACCGCGATGCGCACCTGATGCCGGCTAAGCCACGCTCGAATGGCCGTAGCCACAGGTTCCAGCTGTTTGACCGGCAATCGTGCTGACCCGCGACCGGGTGCGTCCACCAGATGCCCGGAAAACACGGCAATCCGCGGCAAGGGCAGCCAGGTCTGTGCCAGCGCTTCGTCCAAACCGTGTGTGTTCAGCAAGAGCTTCGCCTGGCGACGCATGCTGGCGACATCCCCCAGGCGACGACGTCGTTCCGCCAACACCTGCGCGGCGGCATAGTGTTTCGCAGCGGTCTCGAGTTCGCCGAGAATCAACGCACACTCACCTTCGATCGCTTTCAGCCAATGCGAATCTTCATTGCCTGACCCGGCCATCGCATCCTTGAAGCGCACCGCCGCTTCCGCGCCCAGATGAGTGGCCAGGGTCGCGCACGCATTCATGCTCACCCAGCATCAAGGACATCGATGCGACGTTGCCGCCAGACCACAGGCGGACGGTCCGGTTGTAGGCACGCTCGTAGGCGTCCAGGCTCTTGCGCAACAGCCGCTCGCGCTCGGGGCCTTGAGATCGGAGCGCCCAATACTTGTACTGCCGGCCCAACCCACCCAGAACTTCCTCGATCACCTCGGAAGGCGCTGTCGGGCAAGATCGCTTCGGCCCGTTCGAGTCGTTCGACAAAATCACCGGTCAAACCGAGATTGGACGCGGCGGTCGCCGACTTGGCCAACAGATCGAAGTCTTCAACACCCTGGGCACTGGCCAGATCACACAGCTCCAGAACCTGCGCGAAACAGCCCAATCGCTGCAATTCGCGCGCCAATTGCGACCAGTCGGAGATCCGCAGCAGGAGTTGCTCGCCGGACTGCAGGCGAAGCAGGATCTGATTGAGTCGACCCCGATCGCCTTGTGCGGCCTGAATCAATTGGGCGAGAGAATCGGTCATGCGCCGCTCCCTGCGCTCAACACCCTTGCGGTGATGGGAACAACCGGGCCCCAAAAGAGATTCAACACGATGATTCCCTTGGCTGATGGCGACACCGGATGGTAGTACGGTCCAGTTGTTAAGCAACGCTTCCGGTCGATGTCTGGCTGCCAAGCCGACTTTCAGTCAGCATTCCGCCATGCAGATCGAACCCATCCGCCAGCGCCTGCGCGCCCTCGGCGCCAAACCCGCGCACGAACAGGCCGTGTTGAAGGCCTGGACACGTGGCTGGTCGCTGGACCACTGCCATCGTGACCCCAGGCAGTTCTTCCGGCGGCCGTACGCTTGGCGTTGCCGGAATTGGCCGAAGATCTGGCCAACCTGGCGCGAGTGCAATCCGAGCATCCGAGTGCCGATGGTTCGGCGCGATTGCTGGTGACACTGCGGGATGGCCAGGCGGTTGAAACGGTTCGGCTGCCCCGGACGGCGTGTGTGTCGACCCAGGTGGGTTGCGCGGTCGGTTGCGTGTTCTGCATGACGGGCCGCAGTGGTTTGCTCCGGCAAGTCGGCAGTGCCGAGATCATTGCCCAGGTGGTGCTGGCGCGGCAGCAAAGCAACGCTGCGCAGGGTAGTGTTCATGGGCATGGGTGAACCGGCCCACAATCTCGACAACGTCATGGACGCCATCGAACTGCTCGGCACACTCGGCGACATCGGTCACAAGAATCTGGTGTTTTCGACCGTGGGTGATCCTCGTGTCTTCGAGCGTTTGCCGCGCGGTCCGGTCAAACCGGCGCTGGCGCTGTCGTTACACACCACCCGTGCCGACTTGCGTGTCGCACTGCTTCCGCGTGCGCCGAGAATTGATCCCGCTGAGCTCGTGGAAGCCGGTGAGCGGTATGCGCGGACCACCGGCTATCCGATTCAGTATCAGTGGACCTTGCTCGAAGGCATCAACGACACCGACGAAGAACTGGCGGGTATCGAAGCGCTGCTCACCGGCAAGTACGCCGTGATGAACTTCATCCCGTTCAACGAAGGTGAGGGTCTCGATTTCAAGCGGCCCAGCGTCGAGCGTGCCCGCGAGATGGCACGACATCTGCACCGCCGCGGCGTGCTCACCAAGCTGCGGCAATCCGCCGGGCAGGACGTCGATGGTGGCTGTGGGCAGTTGCGGCGCGGGTGGCCAAAAAGACATCGCCCGAGTTGCCAACACGAGCCGGCCTGAGGCTGGTCCGCGCTCTTTACTCTTCCGTCGGAACCGTAATCGGCCCTTCGCTGTCAACGGCCGCAGGCGTTTCGGACGGCAGCAACTCGACCGGCGCGACGGGCGTGGGCGCTGGCGGCTGCTCTGCCGGAATGACCTGAGCGGTCAGCAGGTCGCGCAACTCGGTGAGTTTGGTCTTGACCGTCGCCCGATGGGCAGCACCGATGCGCAGCATGAACTTGTGGCCGGCCGAGGCACTTTCCAGTTGTGAGTCGCGGTAGAGGTAATTGCCCTTTTCGTCGAGCAGCACACCCAGCGGTTCCTGCGGTTCCGGTGTCGCACGAAGATGGTCGATCACTTCGACCAGCCGATCGTTGAAGTATCGATCACCCTGGCCGAGCTCACGGTAAGCCTGCTGCAGCAGCGGATACAGCCGCACGTACAGCGCCACTGCAGCGTTGCTGTCGACTGCGGCAAAGGTACCGACGGCGAGGTCATATCGTTGGGTGTTCGCGGCGGCAACAAACAAAGGGTCACCTTCGCCTTCCACCTTGAACTTGCCTGGTGCCGGCTTCAGCGGCCACATGGCCACCGGCAGCTTCTTTCCGGGCAGGGCGTCGACGAAGCCGACAAAACGTTGGATCAGGTGTTCGGACACCAGCAACTTAAGTGCGTTCGGATTGCCGAACAGCGTGAGCAGGGCATCGCGAACGAACGAATCGCTGCCGAACAGTTCGGGCAACAGCTCATCAGTGCCAGCCATGGCTTGTTCGATGGCATCGACCGGGAACTGCGGCGTGGTCGAAACAATGGGCGCTTCTTCGATCGTCGCCAGTTCGGTGGGTGGCGCTACGACGGGCTTCGGCGAGAAATACCACCACGCGCCGCCACCGGCGACACCCAGGCCAAGAAGGGCAATAACCAATACACGTTGTGAGGCCATGGTAGCTCCAGTGTTGGGCGTGGCGATCCGATCTGGACAGAGTCTGACCGAACCGGGCATGAATGAACCTTGACCTGGACCACAGGGCCCGGTTCCGACAGAACTCAGTGCGACGCGGAATCCAGAGCCCGGAGGAACACCTCGGCCTCCGCCAGTTCCAACTCACTGAAGACCTGGATCCCGTGTGCACGCAGCAGGGCTGTGGTCACGCCCGACCCGGTCACCGCCGTGCCGTTGAATTGCCCGTCGTAGATACGACTGCTGCCACACGATGGGCTGGATTCCTTCAGCACCGCCAACCTGATGTGGTGTCGGTGCGCCAAGGCCAGTGCCTGTTGGGCGCCGGCGATGAACTCGGTGCTGACATCCGCGCCGAGGTTGGTGCGGACATGGGCCAAACCGGTCAACACCGCGCTGCCACCCTGTCCGCTCTCGATCTCTGCTGGAGGTCTTGGCATTAATCCGCCTGCCAGCTCCGGACAGAAGCCAACAACCCGGCCTTCGATCCGCCACCGATGCAGCACGTCGTCGGCGCACCATTTGTCCCGGCCGTCATGGCGAACGGGTTCCCCAGCAGGCAGGCACTAATAAGCACTTTGGCGGGATGGGCACTCATCACGTGATTGTGCATCGCGTCCCGTGGACTCTGCTACTGCCCGTTTCACGTGGATGGCGCGATAATGACGGGTCAGGCGAACCTTCGCCCACAAAATGGAAGCTCCGATGTCGTTGCCGGAAACCGGGCCATCGCCACTGCTCCTGGACCGGCGACGCCTCGACGACGCGGCGCTGGAACAGACGCTGCTGTCCGATCGCCATACCCTGCGGCAAGCCTGGCAGCGGTTGGGTGACGCACCGCCCGGAAGACGCTCGTCGTGTCTCGTTCGAAAGCGACTTGCTGCGTCCCAAGCCCGGTTCCTCGCGCGCCAGGCGCGATTGCCGAAAATCGAAGTCGATACGCTGCTGCCGATTGCGGCCCATGCCGACGAGATCATCCGGCTGATCCAGAAAGAACGGGTGATCGTGCTCGCCGGCGAAACCGGATCGGGCAAGACGACGCAGTTGCCGAAATTGTGCTCGCGGCCGGTCGTGGTGTGGCCGGCATGATCGCCTGTACACAGCCGCGCCGGGTTGCCGCCCGCAGTGTCGCGCGTCGTGTGGCCAGTGAACTGTCGACCGAGGTCGGAGATCTGGTCGGTTTCCAGGTGCGCTTCACCGACCAGGTCAGCGAACAGTCGCTGATCAAGTTCATGACCGACGGCATTCTGCTGGCCGAAACCGAACATGATCCGTGGTTGAACCGATACGACACGATCATCATCGATGAGGCGCACGAGCGCAGTCTCAACATCGACTTCTTGCTCCGGGTTCCTGAATCAGCTGATCCAGAAGCGGCCGGATCTGAAGCTGATCATCACGTCGGCGACGATCGACACGCAGCGTTTCGCGAAGCACTTCTTCAACGCACCGATCGTGCAGGTGGAAGGCCGCAGTTATCCAGTCGAAATCCGTTATCGCCCGCCGACCGAAAGCCGCGACGAATCGCGCGGCCAGGCTTTGATGGTGGCACTCGACGAAATCACGCGCGAAGACCCGCTCGGTGATGTGCTGGTGTTTCTGCCCGGCGAACGCGAAATTCGCGATGCCCATCGTCAGATCGAACAACGCCGCTATCGGGAAACCGAAGTGCTGGCCTTGTATGCGCGCCTGTCGAGCAAGGAACAGGATCGTGTGTTTTCGCCGGGGCCGAAGCGGCGCATCGTGCTGGCGACGAACGTCGCTGAAAACCTCGTTGACGGTGCCGCGCATCCGGTACGTCGTCGACACCGGCGTGGCGCGCATTTCGCGGTACAGCCACCGCCACAAAGTGCAGCGTCTGCATATCGAACCGATTTCGCAGGCGAGCCTGAACCAGCGCGCCGGACGATGCGGGCGTGTCGGGCCGGGCATCTGTTATCGCCTGTTTGCCGCCGACGAGTTCATCCAGCGGCTCGAGTTCACCGAACCCGAGATCCTGCGTGCGTCGCTCGCCAACGTGATCCTGCGCATGCTGAGCCTGAAGCTCGGCGACGTCGGCCGGTTTCCGTTTGTTGAGCGACCGGAAGAACGGGCGCTTGCCGAAGGGTTCCAGACACTGACCGAGTTGGGCTTGATCACCGACGACAAGCGCAAGCTGTCGGCAGAAGGCCGGCTGGCGGCCCGTATTCCGGTCGACGCCAAACTCGCCCGCGTGCTGATCGACGCGCGATCACGCGGATCACTCGACGAATGTCTGGTGATCTGTTCGTTCCTGTCGATCCAGGATCCCCGCGAGCGGCCGGCCGAAGCCAAACAGGCTGCCGATGCCGCCCATGGCGAGTTCGTCGACCCGCAGTCCGATTTCCTCGGGGCCGTGAATCTGTGGCGCGCATACGATGCGGCGCATCAGGAGTTGACGCAGTCGAAGCTGCGCGACTGGTGCGAACGACGTTTTCTCAATTTCCTGCGGATGCGCGAGTGGCGTGAACTGCATCGCCAACTGTTGCTGATCGTCGAGGAGCTCGGCTGGCCCCTGGCTGCCGAGCCTGCGAAGTTACGAGGCCATTCATCGCAGCCTGCTGACCGGGTTCCCGAGCATGCTGGGGCGCAAGGACGAGAAGGGGCAATATCACGGCACACGCGGACGCAAATTCCAGGTGTTCCCGGGTTCTGCTCTGGCGAAGAAACCACCCATGTGGCTGATGACCACGGCGATCCTCGATATCCAGCGGATTTATGCGATGACGAACGCGCGCATCGAACCCGAGTGGGTCATCGATGCCGCGGCTCATCTGTTGAAGCGCAACTATCTGGATCCGCACTGGGAGCGCAGTCGCGGCCAGGTCATGGCCGACGAACAGGTGAGTCTGTTTGGTCTGGTACTGATCGAGCGACGGCCCATCCATTACGGCAGCGTGGATCCGGTTGCTGCGCATGAGTTGTTCATCGCCGAGGCGATGCCGGAATTGCAGCTCGACAGTCGCTCGCCACTGATCCAGCGGGCTCGCCAGGTGCTCGTCCAGGCGCGTGCCGAAGAAGCCAAGCAGCGTCGCGAAGGCCTGTTGATCGACGAATCGGCGCGTGCCGACTGGTGGCGCAATCGATTGCCCGCTGACATTTGTACGACTGGCCAACTGGATCGTTTTCTCGGTCACGCCGATGCGGCCACCCAGCAGTCGCTGGTGTGGACGCTGGTCGAGGTGCTCGCGACCGATGCGGCACACGAAGAACAGTTCCCCAATTCGCTCCGGATTGGTCCGGAACGTTTTCGGTTGTCCCTATGTGTTCGATCCGCAATCCGATCTGGATGGCGTGACGCTGGCCCTGCCGCTCAATTGGTTGAACGCGCTGCCGGAATCGGCGGTCGGCTGGTTGGTGCCTGGCTTGTTGCGTGACAAGCTGACTGAGCTCATCCGCAACCTGCCCAAGGTGCTGCGTCGGAACTTTGTGCCGGCGCCTGATTTTACGAAGGCATTTCTCGAATCACAACCGCCGCGTGACCAGGATGTCCATGTTGCGTTGGCCGCGTTCCTGAAGCGTGTCACCGGTGTCGAGGTTGGGCGGGAACACTGGTTGGCGGCGGAACACGAACTACCCAAACATTTCCGCATGCGGTTCCAGTTGCTGGATGAACATGGCCGGGCGCTCGCTGCCGGCCGTGATCTGGATGCCTTGAAGAAGGACTACGCCGAACGTGCACGCCATGCGTTTGCGCAGAAGGCGTCGAAGGAATATGCCGAAACCGATGTTCGGGCATTGCCTGCGGAAGCGGTACCGGAATCGATCCGGACCAAGTCTGGCCTGACAGCCTGGCCGGCATTGGTGGATCGTGGACAGCGCGTCGACTGGCAAGTGTTCGAGCATCGTGACCAGGCGGTGCGGGAACATCGCCAGGGCGTGCATCGATTACTCCGGTTTGCGGTGTCCGGCGACATCAGCAAACTTCGAAAACAGCTGCCTCTGGCACCGAAACTGGCCCCTGGCCTACACGCCGATCGGATCGCCTGATCAACTCCGCGAGGATGTGCTGCTGGGTACGCTGGATGACCTGCTTGCCAGCGATCCCGGCACGGCGCGGTCGGCAGACGGCTTTGCGCTCGCCGAACAGGCGATTCGAAAGTCCTGGTTTCCGGACGCTGTAAAGCGCCTCGCGCTGATCGAATCGGCGCTGGCGGCCTATGCCGAACTATTGCCGAAGATGAAACCGCCTTTGCTGGGCTTCGCGAAGGCGAACTTCGACGACTTGCGGCTCAATTGGATGGGCTGGTGTTTGCCGGCTTTGCTCGCCGACTCTCGCGTCAGCGCTTGGCCCGAATTGCCGCGTTACCTGAAGGCGATGCGCTTGCGGGTGGATCGATTGCTCGCCGATCCGCGCAAGGACCAGGCACGTATGCTGGTGATCCACCAGTTCCAGTCGCAATTGCCCAAAGCCGAACACCCGGACTACGAACGCCTGCGTTGGTTACTCGAGGAACTTCGTGTGCAACAGTTTGCGCAGGAGCTCGGCACGGCCGAGCCAGTATCGGAGAAACGGGTGCAACGATTGATCGAACAGGCGCATGCATGAGTGATTCCACGCCATCCATCAGCGCTGTCTATAGCGATCTCGTGTTGCGCCACAACCGGGCGCCGGTCGGATTTAGTGGTCTTGCCCGAGGCCAGTCATCGAGGTGCTGCCGAGAATCGCTCGTGTGGCGACCAGATCGACGTGGCCTTGTTGCTGGGTTCCGATGATCAGATTGGCCAGGCGACGTTCCAGGGCGACAGTTGCGCGATCTGCACGGCTGCCGCCTCGATCCTGTGCGGCTTGCTGCTCGGCCATTCGCGTGCTGCGGCACTGCGGCTGCTCGACGAAGCGGACCATGCGATTCAACATGGCAACACCGATGCGCCTGACCTGCTCGGAGACCTCGCTGCGTTCATTGAGTTGAAGGCTGCGCCCGCGCGACGCAAATGTGCGTTGTTGCCGGTCAGCGCCTTCCGTCAGGCTTTGTCCTCAAGACTGAGATCGCCGCGCCCTGCGGGCTCGCGATGACGAGTGTTGTGGGCCGACTCGCGATGACGGCGTCAGCGCAGTGCGGCCTTCAGTGCCTTGCGGATGATCGCTTCGGCGGTGTCGCCGGTTTCGGCTGCTTCCTTGATGAGTTTCTGCACTTCCGCCGGTTTGTATCCGAACTGGCTGAGTGCCGCACTGGCTTCGGCCACTGGATCATGCGCGACACCCTTGCCACCGCCAGCCGGGAGTGTGGTCATGCTGCCCACGAGTCCATCCACTCGATCGCGCAGTTCGACAATGATCCGCTCGGCGGTCTTCTTGCCGATGCCGGGGATGCGGGTCAGCGAACTGATGTCGCCGGTCTGCACGAATCGCGCGAACTCGTCGACACTCACGCCGGAGAGGATCGCCAGAGCCGTCTTCGCGCCGATACCGCTGACCTTCAGCAAAGTACGGAACAGGCTGCGCTCGCTCTCCCGATGGAAACCATAAAGCGCCACCGCGTCTTCCCTGACCGCGTAGTGGGTGATGAGCACCACTTCGCGCCCGATCTCGGGCAATTCGTAGATCGTCGACATCGGCGCTTCGAGTTCATAACCGATGCCGTTCACATCGATCATCAACGCCGGTGGTTGCTTCGAAACCAGAATACCTTTGAGGCGACCGATCATGTGAGCTCCTTATCGTCTGCGCCAGGCCGTGCGCGGAATACCGATCCGGGCGATGGTGGCGCGTGTGTGCGCGTGGGTGATCGCGATCGCCAATGCGTCGGCAGCGTCGGCTTGAAGCTTTTCACGAATGCCGAGCAGCATGCCGACCATGTGCTGGATCTGCGCCTTGTCGGCGCCACCACTGCCCACTACGGCTTGTTTGATTTCCTTCGGCGCATATTCACTGATGCCGAGGCCGGTATTCACGACCGCACAGATGGCCGCGCCGCGCGCCTGGCCGAGTTTCAGTGCCGAGTCCGGGTTCTTGGCCATGAACACCCGCTCGATGGCCACTTCTTCCGGTTTGTATTCGCGCAGGATCGCACTGAGGTCATCGAAGATCTGCTTGAGCCGCAGCGCGAAATTTTCGTTGTCGAGCAGCTTCAGCGTCGTCTGGTGAACGACCGTCATCTGCCCGCGGTCGTCCGCATCGATCAAGCCGATGCCGGTACGCTGGCTGCCGGGATCGATGCCAAGAATGCGCGTCATGCGTAGGCGTCGGCGCCAAGCTCCGCATTCGAATAGACATTCTGCACGTCGTCGAGTTCTTCCAGCTTGTCGAGCAGCTTGACCACCTGCTGCGCGGTTTCACCCTCGACCGCGACATCATTGTCGGCACGCATCGTGATTTCGGCCTGGTCGGGCTTGAAGCCGGCTTTCTGCATGGCAGCCAGCACCTGCGCAAACGCCTCGGGTGCACACAACACATCGATGCTGGCGTCGTCCGGATGCACCACGATGTCATCGGCGCCCGCTTCGATCGCGGCCTCGGTGATTTGATCCTCGTTGGTGCCCGGTGCGTAACTCAACACGCCCAGCTTCTTGAACAGGAAAGCGACCGAACCGTCCGTCCCCAGGTTGCCGCCGTACTTCACGAACGCGTGGCGCACATCGGCGACCGTGCGGGTCCGGTTGTCGGTCAGACAATCGACGATCACGGCAATTCCACCCGGAGCGTACCCTTCATATCGGATCGTCTCGTAACTGGCGCCCCTCGAGTTCGCCCGTGGCCTTCTTGATGGCACGTTCGACGGTGTCTTTCGGCATGTTGGCGAGAAACGCCTTGTCCAGGGCGACGCGCAAGCGCGCGTTCGTGGTGGCATCACCGCCGCCTTCCCGCGCCGCGACGAAGATCTCGCGGTTGATCTTGGTGAACATGCGACCGCGAACGGCGTCCTGCTTGCCCTTGCGATGCTGGATATTGGCCCACTTGGAATGACCTGCCATGACACGATCCCGACGATTCAAAAGAGCACAAGGATACCGCCTTGGCCGGCCGTTTTCCTGCCGGGATGGGCCATTGGTCATCCCCCGGAACATGACAAACAGCATGTGCCCGAGGCCCCGCGACCCGCCAGCATGCACGATACAAACCATAACGAGACGGGGAAGTCATGCTGAACATCCAGAATCTGTCCAAGACGTACGCCAACGGCGTTCAGGCCTTGAAGTCGGTCAACCTGAACATCCCGAAGGGCATGTTTGGCCTGTTGGGCCCGAACGGCGCCGGCAAGTCGTCCTTGATGCGCACCTTGGCCACGCTGCAGGAAGCCGATTCCGGCAGTGCACAGCTGGATGAAATCGACGTGCTGAAGGACAAGGATGCGGTGCGCCGTGTGCTCGGTTACCTGCCGCAGGACTTTGGTGTGTATCCGAAAGTCAGTGCAGAAGACCTGCTCGATCATTTTGCCGCGCTCAAGGGTTTCGTGCAGTCAGGTGAGCGCAAGCAGGTTGTCGAAGCGCTCTTGAACCAGGTCAATCTGTGGGCGGTTCGCAAGCAGAAACTTGGTGGTTTCTCCGGCGGCATGCGGCAGCGCTTTGGCATTGCGCAGGCGCTGATCGGGTCGCCGCGGCTCGTGATTGTCGACGAACCGACCGCCGGTCTCGATCCCGAGGAGCGCAACCGCTTTCTCAACCTGCTCGGTGAAATCGGCGAACAGGTCGTGGTGATCCTGTCGACGCACATCGTCGAAGACGTGACCGACCTGTGTCCACAGATGGCGATCATCAACCAGGGCGAAGTGCTGCTCAGCGGCGAGCCGCTGGAAGCGATCCGCAGTGTAGAGGGGCGGGTCTGGCGCAAGACTGTCGCAAAAGACCAGTTGGACGTTTTGAGGGCACAGATGAAGGTGTTGTCGACACGTCTGGTCGGAGGCCGACCGGTAGTGCACGTGATGGCAGACAGCAATCCAGGCGAGGGCTTCGAGCCGATCAGCGCCGGACTTGAAGATGTCTACTTCGGGGAATTGTCCCGCCACCGTGCCAAGGCCGCCTGAGGGCAACGACCATGTTTCTTGAATTCCTGAAGTTCGATTTGCGCTTTCAATGGCGCTCGCCTCTGCTGTGGATCGGGATCGGCGTATTTGCGCTGTTTGCATTCGCGGCCACGACCAGTGATGCCGTGCAGATCGGTGGCTCGATCGGCAACGTGCACCGTAATGCACCGTTCGTGATCATCCAGTTCCTCAACGTGTTCACGATCCTGGGCCTGTTCATTTCCGGTGCTTTTGTCGGCGGCGCGTTGTTGCGCGACTTCGAAATGAACACCTCGGAACTGTTCTTCTCCAAGCCAATTGGTGCCAAGAGTTACTTGCTCGGCCGATTCAGTGCGGGCGTCCTCGTGTCGATGCTGATCTACTTCGGCGTGGCCCTGGCGCTGATGCTGGGTGCCGCGATGCCGTGGATCGATGCCGCCCGGCTGGGGCCTTTCTCGCTGGGCCCGTTTGTTTATGGCCTCGCCGTGTTCGTATTGCCCAATCTGATTTTCTCGGCCGCATTGATCATGTTGTTTGCGGCGCTGACACGCAGCATTCTCGGTGTGTATCTGGCGATTCTCGCGTTTTTTGTCTTGTGGGCCGTGGCGGGCACGTTTACCCGTGACCTCGACAACCTCTGGGTTGCCGCACTCGCCGATCCCTTTGGTGCCCGGGCACTGAACCTCACAGCGCGGTACTGGACTGCCGAGGAGCGCAATACCCTGTTGCCCGGCATGTCCGGATACGTCCTCGCGAACCGGGCCTTGTGGCTGACGGTCGCTTCGGTGCTGATGGTGGCGACTCTGCGCCTGTTCCGTACCCAACGTCTGGGGACCGGCAAACCCTGGTTCAAGCGCAAGGCCAAGCCGGCAGAGATCGCCAATCTCAAGGCCCCGATGGCGCGCATCGTGCGGACGCCCGCGCCCAGTGGGGCCATGGGTTCCCTGCGTCAATACTGGAAGCAGACGCGGTTCGATACCTGGCATGTACTGAAGTCGGTGCCGTTCCAGATCATGGTGGCGTTCGGCCTGATGAACCTCATCGGTACGCTGGAAGGCTCGGCGCCGATGTACGACACGCCCCTGTATCCGGTCACGGCGCAGATGCTGCAGTCAATCCAGGGCTCGTACGCGTTCCTGCTGATTTTTGTCGTCATGTTTTATGCCGGCGAACTGGTCTGGCGTGAACGAAGTGCCCGTCTGGATGGCGTGATCGACGCGTTCCCGGTGCCGAACTGGGTGCCGCTGGCCGCCAAGGCCTCGGCCCTGTTGGTCGTCGTGGTGCTGTTTTTCCTGGTCGGTGCACTGTGGTGTATGGGTTACCAGCTACTGCAGGGTTTCACGAGGCTGGAACCCATGCTGTACCTGGTTGGCCTGGCGATCCCGGCCGTCACGTTCGTCCTGATCGGCTGGCTGTCGATCGTGTTCCAGGTGATCACGCATCACAAGTTTGTCGGCTACCTGCTGACCATCGGCATCGTTCTCTCGCAGATCGTGCTGGGCGTACTGGACTTCGACCACAACCTCGTCAACTTTGCGAGTGCGCCACAAACGCCGTACTCCGACATGAACGGCTTTGGTCACTTCCTTGGTGGATGGGCCTGGTTCCAGTCGTACTGGACCCTGTTCACGCTGGCCGCCTTGCTGGTCGCCGCCGCGTTCTGGGTTCGCGGAACACCGGAGCCATTCCGCCATCGGATCTCGGTCGCGCGGACGCGACTGCGAGGCGGTGCCGGCTACGCACTGTTGGGTACGGTCGCGGCGACGCTCGGTCTGGCCGGATTCATCCTGTACAACACGACCGTGCTGAATCCCTACCGGGCAGGCGACAAACAACTCGACCTTCAGGCCGACTACGAGAAGGCCTGGCGCAAGATCGAGGACGAGTTGCAGCCGAAGATCATCGCGGCGGACGCGCAGGTCGACATCTTTCCCGCGGAGCGTCGTGTGCGGATCGAAGGCAAATATCGCGTGAAGAACAAACACGCCACGCCACTCGACAAGATGACGGTATTCCTGGATCCCGAGTTTGCGGTCCAGGAACTCAGGCCCATGGGTGCCAAACAGACGCTGGAAGACCGGCCCAATGGCATGCATGTCTTTACGTTCGATACGCCCCTGGCAGCCGGCGCGGAATTCGAGTTTCCGTTCACGATCGAAGTCAGCCACCAAGGATTCACGAACTCCGGTGCGCCGAATTCGATCAATCTCAACGGAACGTTCTTCAACAACGGTGGGTTCTTCCCGCAATTCGGGTACAACCAGCGCGTCGAAATCGTCGATCGGAACGAGCGCCGCGATCGTGGTCTATCGCCGCCGCGGCGGATGCCGAAACTGGACGAAGCGCCCCGCACGGAGACCTATATTTCGGACGATGGCGACTGGATCGATTTCGCGAGCACGGTCTGCACCAGTCCGGACCAGATTGCGATGGCCCCGGGTTACCTGAAGCGCGAGTGGACCGAAAACAACCGTCGTTGTTTCCGCTATGAGATGGATGCACCCATCCTTCCGTTCTGGGCATATCTGAGCGCCGATTGGGAGGTGAAGAAGGACCGCTGGAACGATGTCGCGATCGAGATCTACTACGACGCCAAACATCCCTACAACGTCGATCGCATGATCGAAGCCACCAAGAAGTCGCTGGACTACTTCACGAAGAACTTCGGGCCGTATCAGCACAGGCAGTTCCGCATTCTCGAGTTTCCGAATTACGAGACATTCGCCCAGTCGTTCCCGAACACGATTCCCTATTCGGAGGCGATCGGCTTCATCGCCAATGTGGACGCCGAGGATGCCGTGGACTATGTCTTCTACGTCACCGCGCATGAGTTGGCTCATCAATGGTGGGCGCATCAGGTCATCGGTGCCGATGCCCAGGGCGCCACGATCATGAGCGAAACCATGTCGCAGTATTCGGCGCTGATGGTCATGGAGCAGGAATATGGTCCCGAGCGAATGCGCAAGTTCCTGAAATACGAACTGGACGGTTACCTGCGTGGCCGAAGCGGCGAGATCCTGGAGGAACTCCCGTTGAAGCAGGTCGAGTCCGAGCAGGGTTACGTGCACTACCGAAAGGGATCTCTCGTGATGTACCGATTGAAGGATGAAATCGGTGCCGACGCGATCAATCTGGCCATGCGCAACTACATCGCCAAGGTGAAGTTCCAGGAACCGCCGTATACGGTGTCGACCGAGTTCCTCGCCGAACTGCGAGCGGTTGCGCCTGCCGACAAGCAGCAGTTGATCACCGACCTGTTCGAACGCATCAGCTTCTTCGACAACCGACTCGTCGACGCGAAGGCTCGCAAGTTGCCGGATGATCGCTACGAGGTCACGGTGACGTGGCAAGCCGCGAAGAAGGAATCGGACGGTATCGGCAAGGAAACGGACGTCGCCATCGACGACCAGATCGACATCGGCATCTTTGCGCGTCCGGATGGTGTTGGCGAGGACAAGGAGAAAGTGCTCTACCTGGCCAAACACCGAATCGACAAGAATGCCGGCGAGTTGAAGTTCACGGTCGACGAACTGCCGTATGACGCTGGAATCGATCCGTACAACAAGCTGATCGACCGAGTGTCGAGCGACAACAGAAAGCGCGTCAGCGTCGAGGGCTGAGGCCAGCTTTCCCTCATCCGGCCTTCGGCCACCTTCTCCCGCTGACCGCGGGAAAAGGGATGATCTGGGTCGCTGCTGGTCGAAACAAGTCTTCTCCCGCTTGCGGGAGAAGATGCCGACAGGCAGATGAGGGCAAGGTTGGCGCGAAGGGTCGACAGCGGGAGCAGGTGGCCGAAGGCCGCCTGAGCAGACGCCGATTCAGAGACCGGTCAAGGGCACTTCGAGGACCACCTCGGTGCCATTGCTGTCGGAGGTCACCGCAAGGGTGCCACCCAACGCCTCGGCACGTTCTCGCATGCTGCGCTGGCCGTGGCCTGACCCGGGTTCGGTCGCGGGCGGCAAGCCGCGACCATTGTCGGCCATACGAATCTTCAGCCGACGTGAGTCGGGATCTTCCGACAACGCGAGTTGGATCTCCGTGCAGCCGGAGTGCTTCAGCGCATTGGTCACCGCTTCCTGCACGATCCGGCAGACATGCAGGACTTCCCGGGGTCCCTGTCCAGGTGTGTCGGTGTCGAGTTCATTCGACCAGCGCAGGGTGATGCCGGCGGCCTTGAGTCGCGGCTCGATGCGCCGGCGGTAGTTGGCGAGTGCCGTGCCGACCGAACTGCCCACCGTGTCGAGCGAGTCGATCACCAGGCGAAGTTCTTCAGCAACCGCGGTCAGTGCTTCGTTCAGTTCCGGGGCGCTCATCGCCTTGTGACGGTTGGCATGCATCAGGCTGACCAGCTGGCCGCCGATGCCGTCATGCATCTCACCCATGAGTCGCCGACGTTCTTCCAGAAGCGTTTCCCGACGCAGCAGTTCGCCCTGCCGAGCGTACTGTTCAGCCAGCTCCTTCTCGCGCGCAGCCAGTTGTTCCTTGAGTAGCGCATTGATGTCGTTCATCGAGCGGAACAGGCGCACGTTGCGGCTGAGGAAGGCCGCGACGAAAGCGATCAGCAGGATCGGCAGCGTGTTGGTGACGTTGCCGGTACTGATGCTCCACATCCATTGCCACAGGAATTCCATGCCCATCAGCGTGATCAGCAACAGGAACAGCGCCACTTCCCAATATCGTTGGTCGGGCACGCGGAGCAAATGCCAAAGAAAGCGCACCAGGGCGAAGGCACCCATCACGATGCCGAAGACATTGGAAAGGGAACTGCTGGCGTCGTAGCCGTTTTCGGAGCGCAAGACGATCAGGTACCCGAACGCGCCGGCAGCTGTGAGCCAGGCTAATCCCGACACTGGTGCCAGCCACGACCAGGGGCGACCGGTCCAGACGTTCGCAAAATTGAGCCATGCCACGGGGAGTGCCGTGGTCAGCGCGAAATACGTCCACAGCCGCCATTGTGGCGAGATCGGGGGGTCGACCCAGCGGAAATAGATGTCACGCGTGGTCCAGATGGCCACCAGCAGAAACAGCCACAGGGCGTAGGCACGATGGTTCGAGCGCAGCAGCAGGACCAGCGCAAGCAGCGAGATGACCAGGCCCACGGCGATGGCCTGATCCCGGTAACCATCCAGCAGCCAGGCTCGTTTGGCGACCTTCGGTCGGATCTCTTCGTGGGCCCCGATGACGGGTCGGCTCATGTCGAAGTAGGGCACCACACTTCGCGCGACCACAAGAACGAACTCGTTTTCGCCTTGGCGCAGCACACCTGCCGGGGCCAAAGTGATTGTTCGGTTGTTGCCGTGATAAGTGATTCGATCGAGCTCGATCCGGCCGTCCAGTCTCAGAATGAGGCCGTTCAGCACGATCATCAGGTTGTCGTTGCCCATCAGTGGAATGACATCCAACCCCTGTGCGGGCACCTCGGGCAGATCCACGTAGAAACGAAGTGCGCGGTAACCCGTGTCGCAACATTCCGTGTGCGGCAAGGTCACCGGTTTGTAAGTTGCTTCCTTGAGCGCCGCGAGCGTCGGTGCCGCTATGGATGCGACCGCAAAATCACGGGTCGGCAGCGTCTGTGGGCGTTCGCCTGCCTTGAACAGCCAATTGTGCAGGCCGAACCAATAGAAGAACTGGACCATCGCGATGGCGAGTGTCGTCATGACCAGCCGCCTGCGCAGCGAGTGCGGGGCGCCAGGGCCGCTGTGTTCGGCCAGATTCGCCCAGTCAGCCAGTCCCTTCTTGCCCATCGACTGATTCTCCGGTCTGCAGGCGCCAGAGTGCCGCATAAGCCCCGTCACGCGCCAGCAGTTCCGCGTGTCGTCCAGACTCGACAATACGCCCGGCATCCAGCACGTGGATGCAGTCAGCATGCCGCACCGTCGACAGGCGATGCGCAATCACCAGCATCGTTCGCGCCGAATGCAGCTTCGCCAGGGAACGCTGGATCGCCGCCTCGGTTTCGTTGTCGACGGCCGACGTGGCTTCGTCCAGCACCAACACCGGGCTCGCGCGGTACAAGGCACGCGCGAGGGCAATTCGCTGGCGTTGCCCACCCGACAGGCTGCTACCGCGTTCGCCGACCGGGGCGTCATACCCCTGCGGCAGGGCGGCAATAAAATCGTGCGCTTCGGCGGCACGTGCGGCGGCTTCCACCTGACCCCGATCCGGGACGTCGGCCCCGTAAGCAATGTTGTCGGCGACGCTGCCGTCGGTGAGGAAGGGATCCTGTGCCACATAGGCAATCTGTCGTCGAAGCGCCTGCGGATCGAGGCTGCGGATGTCCAGACCATCAAACAGGATTCGGCCTTGTTGTGGCTGGTAAAAACCAAGCAGCAAGCGGACCAGTGTGCTCTTGCCGCTGCCGGTGCTGCCCACCAGTGCGACGGTTTGCCCGGCAGGCAGTTCGAACGACACGCCATCCAGCACCGGTTGGCCGGGTGAATACGCAAAGTGCAGGGATTCGAACTGAACGGCTCCGATAATCGGTGTGGCGGGACGATCAACACCACGTTCCGGCAGCGGCGCATCCAGCAGATCCATGACCCGCTGCACCGACGCCATGCTGCGCTGATACAGGTCGGTCATCTCGGCGAGCCGAGTCAGCGGCCAGAGCAGGCGTTGTGTCAGGTACACCAGCGCCGAGTAAGACCCTACGCCGATGCGTCCTTCAAGGGCCAGCATGCCGCCGTACAGCAGCGTCGCGGCGAAGCCGGCCAGAATCGCCATGCGGATGACCGGCGTGATCGCCGCGGAGAACCGGATGGCCTCGGCATTCCGGGCCCGGAACGCATCCGAAGCGGCACGCACGTGTGCACTCTCGAACGTTTCCGCGGTGTAGGCCTGGATCGTCGCCATGCCGGCGAGGTTGTTGTTCAGGCGGTTGGACACCGTTGCTGCCGCCTCGCGGGCCGCCGCATACCTCGGAAACAGACGTTTCTGGAACCAGAACGCGCCAATCAGGATCAAGGGGATCGGCAACATCGCCAGCGCCGCCAGTTCCTGGGTCAGTACAAAAAACACGGCGCCCACCATGAGCGACGAACAGAACACCTGGATCAGGTCGTTTGCGCCGGTGTTGAGAAAGCGTTCGACCTGATTGATGTCCTCGTTCAGAAGCGCCAGCAGGCGGCCAGATCGCTCGCGAGACACGAAATCCGGCGCCATCGCTTGTACGTGGGCGTAGGCCGACTGCCGAAGTTCATGCTGGAGGTCCTGGGCGAGGCCGCGCCAGCGCAGCGCATACAGGTACTCGAACAGCGACTCGAAGATCCAGATGACGGCCGTCAGGACCGTCAACCAGACCAACTGCGTGGTCGGATCGGCGATGCCGAGCCGGGCGAGGAAGGAGGCTTCCTGGTTCACCACCACATCGACGGCCACGCCGATCAGCAGTTCCGGCAGCACATCGAAGAACTTGTTGAGCACCGAAAACACGGTGGCCCAAACGGCTTTCGCCCGGTAGGGCCGGGCGAAAGCAAACAGGCGGGTCAGCGGGTGCGACGAGGCCATCAGTGCCGCGCAGTGCCCGCTTGGGGATTGGCCGGCTTCAACGTCCGGAGCCGACGTCAATGAACGCCAGGAACTCCGCGCGGGTACGGGCGTCGTCGTGGAACGTGCCGAGCATCTTCGAGGTGACCATGCTGACGCCGCGCTTATGAATGCCGCGAGTGGTCATACATTCGTGGGCACCTTCGACCACCACCCCGACGCCAATCGGCTTCAACACCGACTGGATGCACTGCGCGATCTGAGCGGTCATCTTTTCCTGGACCTGAAACCGCCGGGCGTAGGCCTCGACGACCCGGGCGAGCTTGGAAATGCCGACCACCTTGCCGTTGGGCACGTAACCGACATGTGCCTTGCCGATGATCGGCGCCATGTGGTGCTCACAGTGGCTCTCGAACTCGATGTCACGGAGCACGATCATCTCGTCATACCCTGCGACTTCCTCGAAAGTCCGGGCCATATAGGCCTCTGGATCCTCGCGATAACCGCTGAACCAGTCCGAATAGGCCTCCACGACCCGCCTTGGGGTGTCCAGAAGACCTTCCCTGGCGGGATCCTCTCCGGCATAGGCAAGAAGGGTGCGGACGGCCGTTTCGGCTTGTTCGCGGCTGATCTGGGGCGATTTCGCCTTGGCTGTTTTGCTGGTGCTCATCTCGCCTGGCCTTGTCAATGGGTGGAATGGTTGAGACAAATTGCGTAAGGTCCGGATTCTAGCCCGGTCCTCTTCAATGCGGACCGCTCCGCTCCTGACAGAAACAATGGTGATGATGACGCCCTGGTCGCTACCGACGCATGCCGTGCCTGCCAAGGAGCCTGTCCGTGCGCATCATGGCAGCCCCCCTCGCCAAGGCCGCGTCAACACTGAGACAATGCGGCCATGACGGAGCTGTGCAACATCGCTGCGGTGCTGAAGCGTCGCGCGAAGGAATCGCCGGAGCGGATTGCCATCCATTGCCCGAAGCGGTTCGGCGGCCGTGGGCCGATCGAGTACCTGAGCCTGAGTTACGCCGAACTCGAAGCCGAGACGAACCGCATTGCCGGTGGCCTCAAGGCCTGCGGCATCAAGCGCGGTATGCGGACGGCACTGATGGTGCGTCCGTCGATCGAATTGTTTGTGCTGATGTTCGCGTTGTTCAAGCTCGGTGCTGTTCCGGTACTCATTGATCCGGGCATCGATCGCCGGGCCCTGAAGGAATGCCTCGCCGAATCGGCGCCGGAAGCGTTCATCGGCATCCCGCTGGCGCACCTCGCGCGCCGGATGTTCGGTTGGGCCGAACAGAGTGTGCGGATCAACATCACGGTCGGCCGGCGTTGGCTGTGGGGCGGCAAGACCTATGCCCAGGTCCGGGCGCTCGGCGCCGACTCGCTCGACTTCCCGATTGCCGAGACCGAACAGAACGAGCTTGCCGCGATCCTGTTTACGTCTGGCGCCACTGGCGTTCCGAAGGGTGTCGAGTACCTGCACCGTCATTTCCTGGCCCAAGTCGTGATGATTCGGGCCGCATTCGGCATCACGCCGGGTGAAATCGACTTGCCGACGTTCCCGCCGTTTGCGTTGTTCGACCCGGCATTGGGCATGACCAGCGTCATTCCCGACATGGATCCGACCCGACCGGCCGAAGTGAATGCCGAGCGTCTGGTGCAGGCCATCAACCAGTTTGGCGTGACCAGCCTGTTTGGTTCGCCCGCGCTGGTCGATCGGCTGGCCCGATATGGTGAGCAGACCGGCGTGAAACTGCGGACGCTCAAGCGCGTGATCTCGGCCGGTGCGCCGGTGCCACCCGAAGTCGTGGCGCGGCTGTACCGCATGTTGCCGGAAGACGCGAAGATCTTTACGCCCTATGGCGCCACCGAATGTTTGCCGGTGTGTGCGATCGAGGGGCGTGAAATTCTGGATGTGGCCGAGCGCACGCGCGAAGGCGCCGGCATCTGCGTGGGCAAGCCCATTGCCGCGAATCGGGTTCGAATCCTGCGTGCCAGTGATGCGACCGTTTCGACGATCTCGACCCAGAACGAAGTGCAGCCCGGGCAAATCGGCGAAATTGTCGTGCTTGGGCCGACCACCACCCATTCGTACTTCCGGCGAGCCGAAGCCACGCGCAAGTCCAAGATCGTCGAAGGTGAAAAGCTCTGGCACCGGATGGGTGATCTCGGCTACTTCGACAATCAGGGTCGCCTCTGGTACGTCGGCCGTTCCCTGCACCGGATCGAAACCGGTAATGGGGTGTTCTACCCGGAGCAGGTCGAGGGCGTGTTCAACCAGCACCCGAAAGTGAAGCGCACGGCCCTTGTCGGCGTGCAGATCAATGGGTTCCGGACACCGGCGGTCTGTGTCGAGTTGATCCCGCATGTGCCGAAACAGCAATGGCCTCGAATCAAGGACGAACTGCGTGCGATCGGCGCGCGTTTTGCCGTGACTTCGCCGATCCGGCACTTCTTCCCGCACTCGGGCTTCCCGGTCGACATCCGGCACAACGCCAAGATCGATCGTGTGAAGCTCGGTGAATGGGCTGCCAAGAAGGTTTGAGCGGGCGGGTTTCAACGGTTTCGATTGCTACAGATGTGATGTCGCATCCATTCGAGGATGCAGAATTCGAATCACCGCAATGCCGTAGCTTTCGATTCGGAAGTAAACGAAGTGCCGACCTGCCAGCGCGCGCCGATATCCGGTCCGGATATGACTGCAATTCGCAGCACTTTCAGGGTGGGCAAGCAGCGCCACGAGTGTGTCCTCGATCGCTTTCGAATACTCGATGGCTTGTGCCAGGCCCCAGGTTGTTGCCCTGAAATCGAAGATGCCTTCGATGTCGGCAAGCGCCGCAGGGCTAAGGCGAATCTCGGCCATCGAGCAATCAGCCCCTGCGTTGAGTGACTTTTCGACGCGTGAACGCTGCGAAGTCGAATGCCGCGGGTGCACCGCTGCGCTCGCCTTCAATGAGTGCATGCCGAACAGCTTCCACGTTCTCCGTCCGCTCTTGCTCCCGACGGATCAGATCCCTGATCAATTCGCTGTCATTCGTGAACCGACCGGAGCTCACTTGATCGGCGATCCAGGCATCCTGCTGATCGGTGACTGTGATGGTTTTACGGACCGTGGCCATGTGCGAATCTTTACCAGAATGTCGCCGAAAGTATGATTTGATCATACGCCTGATCCGGGAATCCGCCAATGTGGGTTCACAGTTTGGGCCTCCAAACCCACTAAACTAGTGGTTTGACCGGCTGTTGAAACGCAGCTTGGCCTATTCGAGATGATCCATGCCCCGCTGGCTGAAACGAGCGCTGATTTCCCTGCTGCTGGCCTTTGTGGTGCTGGCGATCGTCGTGCGTGTCCGCCACGGCGGTGGGGTGCCGTATCCCGACCTCACGGGTCCGGCCCTGTTGCCGGAATCGGCGCTGGAAGTGGCCGTACAGTTCGACCAGCCAATCGGCAATGTTGCGGTCGACGTCGACGGCCGGGTGTTCTTCACCGTGCATCCGGAATCCCGTCCCGAGGGCGACAAACTGTTCGTGTCGGAAGCCGGCAAGATCCGGCCGTTTCCTGCGTCGGACTTGCAGGCCAAACATTTCGAGACGCCCCTTGGCGTCCGCATCGACCGGCAAAACCGCCTGTGGGTGATTGATCACGGCAGCCATGGTTTTGGTACGGCGCGGCTCACGGCCTGGAATCTTGCCGACGGCAATCTGGCCCACGAGTACCGCTTTTCCAGCACCACGGCGCCCAAGGGCTCGTTCCTCCAGGATCTCGCGATCGACGCGCAGGGCAGCACGGTGTTCATCGCCGACGTCGCATTCTGGGCCAAACGCCCAGCCATTCTGGTCCACGATATCGCCAGCGGCAGTACGAAACGCTTGCTGGAAAACGATCCGTCGGTGACCGCACAGGACTACCTCATTCGCACGCCCGCGAAGACGATGACGTTTTTCGGCGGGCTTGCGGCGTTGAAGGCGGGTGTCGACGGCATCACGCTGTCACGTGACGATGCCTGGCTGTATTTCGGCGCCATGAATCACCCGAATCTGTATCGCATCAACCGACTCGACCTGATGGCGGCGGCACAAGACAGCCCAGCGCTGACGAAGGCTGTGCAGGAGGTGGGGCCCAAACCACTCAGCGACGGGCTCACCACCGATGTCGACGGGAACGTCTACGTGACGGACGTCGAGCATGGCGCAGTGTTCCGGCTCAACGCGGATGGGGAACTGGAAACACTGATCCAATCGCCGAAAATTCGCTGGGCCGATGGATTCTCGTTCGGCCCGGATGGCTGGCTGTACCTGGCCGACAGTGCGATCCCGGAACAGATGCTCCGATCCAGGGCGCATATCCGCAGCCAGGCGCCTTACTTCATCTATCGATTCAAACCTGGCGTCGAGGGAGTGCCCGGCCAATGAGTGCACCCGGCATCCGCGGCATCACGCTTGATCTCGACGACACACTCTGGCCGATCTGGCCGAGTATCCAGCGCGCCGAAGCGGCACTGGACGATTATCTTCGCGTGAATGCGCCGACTGTCCATGGACAGTGGGGTATCGAGCGGCTGCGCGCTTTGCGCGATGAAATTGCCGACGCACATCCCGAGTTGGCGCACGATTTCACCGCCCAGCGCAAGATCACGCTTCGCCACATTCTGGAGTTGGAGCCCGACGTCGACACGCTCGTCGAAGGCGCGTTCCACGCGTTCTATGACGCGCGCAACGAAGTGACGCTGTACGACGACGCCATGCCCGCGTTGCACTGGCTCGGCGAACGTTACCCCTTGGCCAGTGTCACGAACGGCAACGCCGATCTGGTGCGGATTGGCCTCGACCAACATTTTGTCGCGCGTATCGGTGCCCGCGAAGTCGGACACGCGAAACCCCACAAAGCCATCTTCGATGTGGCGGCAGAAGCCCTGGGCCTCGCGCACGCAGAGATTGCCCATGTCGGCGATGATCCGGTCATGGACGTGCTGGGCGCACTCGAAGCGGGCATGTTCGCGGTCTGGCTGAATCGCGACGGCAAACCCTGGCCACACGCCGACCGACCGAATCTGGAAATCGCCCATCTTGGCGAGCTAGTTGCTTATCTCACTGATCGACTCGAACAGGAACGTTCATGACTGTCACTGCGCTGATTCCCCTGACCATCGCTGGCTTGCCGGCCTTCCTCGATACGCTGACGCCGAAACAACGCCAGTTCGTATCGGCCTGCGGGTTCCGCGCGGTGCCCTGTACATTCTGTTTCCTGCCCAATGCCGAAGGTGACGTCGAAGCCGTGCTCGCCGGCATCACGAATCCGGCCGACCTTTATGCACTGGCGCATGCGCCGATGATGTTGCCGCCTGGCAGCTACCGGCTGGACGCGCGCGGTGAACGGCTTGATCCCAAATTGCACGCACTGGGCTGGCATATCGGCAGCTACCAGTTCACCCGCTATCGCAAGGCACGCCGTGAACCGGCCCGACTGGAAGGCTTGGACGATGCCGAAGTCCAGGCGATCGCTCAGGCGGTGGCGACCACACGTGACCTCGTCAACACCGCGCCCGAAGATTGTGGTCCGGCCGAACTCGAAGCCCATGCCCGCGCGATGGCTGAGCGGTTTGGCGCCAAGGTCCGGGTGATCGTCGGTGATGAACTGCTGACCGAAAATTTCCCGGCCATCCATGCAGTCGGTCGGGCCAGCCCCCGTGCACCGCGGCTCATCGAGCTGGTCTGGGGCGACGAGAACCATCCGAAACTCGCATTACTCGGCAAGGGCGTGTGCTTCGATACCGGTGGCCTCGACATCAAAGCGGCCGATGGCATGCGCTGGATGAAGAAGGACATGGGCGGTGCGGCGCATGCGCTGGCACTCGCCGAGTTGATCATGGCTCGTAACCTGCCCTGGCATATGCGCCTGCTGGTCAGTGCCGTCGACAACGCGATCAGCGGCAATGCGTATCGGCCGGGGGACGTGATCCGCACGCGCTCGGGCCAAACCGTCGAAATCGACAACACCGATGCCGAAGGCCGTGTGGTGCTGTGTGACGCAATGACCTATGCCGCAGAACACAAACCCGACCTGATGGTCGACTTCGCGACGCTGACCGGTGCCGCCCGTGTGGCGCTGGGTCCCGACTTGCCGCCCGTGTTCAGCAACCGCGACCAGTTGCGCGATGCGCTCGTGAAAATCTCGCACACCGTGCAGGACCCGCTGTGGCCCATGCCGCTGTGGGCGCCGTATCAGGACATGCTCGCGTCCAGCTTCGCCGACTTCGCGAACGCCGGTGCCAGTCGCCACGCCGGATGTATCACCGCGGCCTTGTACCTCAAGCGCTTTGTGCCCGACACATTGCCGTGGCTGCACCTCGACACCTATGCGTGGAACGACGCCGACCGCCCCGGGCGGCCGCGGGGCGGTGAAGCATTGGGTTTGCGTGCGGTCTACCAGTTGCTGATTGGTCGGGCGTATTGATCAGTCGCCGCAATCACTCGACCTCGGCATCGTCTTCCAGGTCCGATTCGAACATCGGCGCCATCAACGCAATGGTGATCTGCATGTTCTGATAGTTGTGCAGTCTTGTTTGCAGGTTGGCCACCGTTTTCGCCGAGCCGCCGGAGTTCTTCGCGGCATCGACGACCCCCTGTTGTGTGGCGACCGGCTCATCAAACGCACCATCCGTTGCTTGGCACGCGGCAAGGGTATCCAGAACGCCCCTGCCCATGATTGCCGCGCCCTGCAGTCAGCATCAACGCCAGTCGCTGTCGAACTTCTGCTGCCTCGGGCTCGGCCGCAGAATCGGGCAGTGCCAACAGTTCTCGGTAGAAAGTGCGCGTTCTTCTTCCTTTGGAATGCCTTTACCCTGCAACAGCGAAAATCCGACCTTGCTTTGAGCGGTCGCCAGACCGTTGATCGCAGCCCTCTCGACCCAGGCGAATCCTTCAACGCTGGTGCCGGCATCGATCATCTCCAGGCTTTGCATATATTGAGCCTGAGGGAATCCGCCTCTTGCTGCCGAGAGCAACTGTGAAGCCAAGCGCACCCTGCGAGCCAATTGGGGCTTGCTGCACACCAAACAAAAAGGCCCGCATTGCGGGCCCTTGCACTGTCATTGCGAGCTTTTTGTATGCCCAAAAAACGGCATACTTCGTTCGGGCCTTGACGACACTCCGTGAAACTTCTGCTTGAGTAATCTATTCCAGCAACATTCAAAGAGCCGCGAATTGCCATGAGGCCAATCCTGTGGGAGCGGCTTCAGCCGCGATGCCTCGAACCCTGTCGCATCGCGGCTGAAGCCGCTCCCACAGCTGTTGCCATTTGACACGAAGTTCGCGACAAGCCGGCACTGCCGGAGCTGCCACACGCGTATGGGTTGCCCGAATCGCGGTTGCTGCAAACACCTAAGATGTCATTTTGATCAATGACTTACCCTATGTCGTCATGGAGAGCCCGAAGGGCGTGGCAATCCATTCCTTGCGGTCAGGCATGGGGCAAGAACGAGATTGCCACAGACCGCTTTGCGGTCTTCGCAATGACGGTTTGTGGGGGTGGGAAGAGGGCGCAGTTTCGCCAACGCGGCGCCCCGCACGATGCGCGAACAAGCGCACCCTGCGAGCCGATTCGGGCTGCCGTGCACCAAACAAAAAGGCCCGCAATGCGGGCCTTTTCTGTCCCGGTTTCAGGGCTCTTTATTCGATGACGGTTGCGACGTTGATCACGACCGGCGACGTCGGTGCGTTCGGGAACATGCCTTGTGGGGCCGTCTGAACGTTCTTGATCGCATCGACGACTTCGAGGCCGCTGACCACTTTGCCGAACACTGCATAACCCCAGGTCGAGCCATTTTCCTTGCTGACGTGGTTCAGGAACGCGTTGTCGACGGTGTTGATGAAGAACTGGGCCGTAGCCGAGTGCGGTTCGCCGGTGCGTGCCATGGCGATCGTGCCACGCAGGTTCGGCAGGCCGTTGTCGGCTTCATTTGTGACCGGCGAGCGTGTGCCCTTGGGTTGACCGGTGGCCGTGTAGCCGCCGCCCTGGATCATGAAGGTCGGGATGACACGATGGAAAATCGTGCCGTCGTAGTGCTTTTCCTTCACGTACTGGAGGAAGTTTTCGACCGATTTGGGGGCCTTGGCAGGTTCGAGTTCAACAATGATCTCGCCCATGTTGGTCTTCAGCGACACGCGTGGTTTGGCGGCTTCGGCCGGCTTGTCGGCGGCAGCGGGTGCCGGGGTCTGGGCATTGGCATTGACGAACAGACCAAGGGACAACAGGACAACAGCGAACTTCTGGAAACGATTCATGGCCACTCCGGTGAATTGGAATCGAGGTTGGGGAAAGGAGTTCAGTTGGAACTTTGCTGGCGGGCAAAGTTCCCGGGGCTTCAGGCGCTGCGCTGGCGCAGGCGATCCAGTACCGACTTGCGGTCGAAATTGAAGTTGCCGGTTTCCTGCTGGACGAACCCGATCGCGGCATAGGCATTCACGAAGTCGACGACTTCGCCCAGTGTCGCGCCGGAACCGTCGGCTACTTCCGTCAGCGGTGCGAAGCCCTTCATCATGGCTGTCGCAATCCGGAAGTGTTTGGGAAATTCACGCTCGATCTGCGGCCACTTGGTGAGTTTGAACTTGGCGCTGCCATCGAGGCCCGGCAATACGTTCATGCCGTTCGACGTGCCCAGCACATACAGCCACAGCAGGCGCGACAACGGCAGGCCGGAATTGCTGCTGCGGAATTTTTCGGTTTCGGCGTCGGTCAGCTGCTTCCATTCGCCGATGGCGATTTCACCCTGGCAATAACCGAGCAGAGGTTTCAGCGTGAGACCGGCGTAGTAGCGGTCCTGCGCGGCATCCAGTACCAGTGGCGGCAGACCTGCGCGTTCGATCTTGGCGGCACGTGCCATGTTGTCGGGGACGCAGTAATCGGCCAGTGTCAGGCCTGCAGCCTTGGGCGGTTCGACGGGGGCCGGTGCGGGGGCCGGGACCACCGGTGCAGCGGCCACAGGCGGCGCATCGGCAAGACTGACGGCACGCTGGTTGGGATTGGTTGTCGGACGCGCCGGCAGCAAACTGGGCGCGTTGATGCCAAAACGGCTTGTCGACGCTGGAGCCGGCGCAGGCGCTGCGGCAGCGATTGGTGCAGGTGCCGGAGCAGGTGTGGGCGTCACAACAGGGGGCGGAACAATCGCAGCCGGAGCTGGAACCGGAGCTGGTGGTGCCGGTGCAGGAGTTGGCGCAGCGACCGGAATCGGAGCTGGTGCCGGAGCTGCGACCGGTGGCGGTGCCGCTGCAGCAGCGGGTGCAGCGGGGACCGCGCGCTGGTTCGGGTCGGTCTTCGGGCGCAGCGGGGCGGTTTGAACGGGCATCGGTGCAATCGGCGTGACCGGTTCGGACTTCGCCGGAATCACTTCGACCGGCTCGGCAGCGGCCATCGCGGGTATCGCCACGTCAACGCCGGCGCGCTGCGCAGCCCGAGCCAGGCTCTGGCGCACAGCGCCGACACCGATTGGGCGATGCAGCACGTTGTCCTGCTCATGGCCGGTCGAGGAGGTCAGGCAAATGACGTTGCGACCTTGTGACTGGGCACGCAGCCAATCCATGTGGCCGTACATCGAATCGGCGTCGATGATGATCACGTCGGCGCGAGCGGCATCAGCCGACCACTCCCAACTCACCGCCGGATCCTTCAGGGAAACCACCACCTGGCGGATCTGGTCCTGCTCGGTCGCCGCGACACTGATCGTGGCGATGGTCAGAAGTTTGCTCATGTGGAAAGGGCTCTCGGTGATGCCAGGCTAGGACCGGGGATTCTGCCACAGGCGTCTGCCCCGTGACGCGACACACAGACGCGACCTTACGATCGTTTCGTGTCGGCAAGGCCGCTGTCAATGCTTGTCGGCGTGTTGGTGGGGGATATACTGCCGCGGAAATCGGGAGTCGACCGGGAAGTGCCTGCATCGATCCAGTGTGGACGGTGATGGCCCCGGCGTTGCCGCCGGGAACCCAAGCACACATGAAAAAGACACACCTGTACCTGCTCGCCCTGATCATTGCCGCAATCGGCTTTGGCGCGTTTGCCTATAAATGGAAGGTTCTCAAGTTTCCGGTTTTGCCCAACGAACAGACGGAAATCTGGGAAATCCAGGCTCGCGTCGAGTTCGAGCCGGCGAAGGGGCCGAACAAGGTCACCCTGCAGATTCCAGGCAATCCTCCCGGCTATGCGGTGATCAACGAGAATTTCCTAGCCCGCGACTACGGCATGAGCATCGAGTCGGGCAAGGGTTCGCGAGCCGTGCAGTGGCAGATCCGGCGGGCACGCGGCACCCAGGCGCTGTATTACCGCGCCACGGTGTACCGCGACCAGCACGAGGTGATCGACGCCGCCGAGCCGAAGCCACCGACACCGAAGACCTACGAAGAGCCCTTTGCGACCGCACGCGCCGGGCTGCTCGACGCCGTCCGCGAAAAATCCGTCGACTCCGCGAGTTTTGCCGGAGAACTCGTGCGCCGCCTGCACGATGCCAACCCGAGCCAGGAAGTGCAGTTGCTGACGGAGTCATTCAACAGCGAACATGACCGGGTGAAGTTGTCGAAGGAACTGCTCGCCGACCGCCAGATCGCGGCCCGGATCGTCTACGGACTGGAGTTGGTCGAACAGGACACCGGATCCACCTTGCTGCCGTTCCTGCAGGTCTGGGATGGCGAGCGGAAGACCTGGCGAACGCTCAACGCCATCGATGGCGTGGAAGGTTTCCCGGAAAACTTCTTCCTGTGGAGTACGGCCCAGAAGCCGGTGCTGGTCGTTGAGGGCAACCCCGATGCGGATATCGAATTCACGGCCGAACAGAGCCTGGATGACGCGCTGGAGACCGCAAAGGAACGCCTGAAAGCGAAGGATCGCAACCTCATTGCCTATTCGCTGCTCGATCTGCCGCTGGATGCCCAGGAGGTCTACCGGATTCTCCTGCTGGTACCGATCGGCGCGTTTGTCATGCTGCTCCTGCGCAACATCATCGGCATCAAGACTTTCGGTACGTTCATGCCGGTGCTGATCGCGCTGGCGTTCAATTGGACCGGGGTCATTCCCGGCATCATCCTGTTCGCGACGATCATCAGCATGGGCTTGCTGGTGCGTTTCTACATGGAGCGACTGAAGCTGCTGCTGGTGCCCAGATTGACCGCGGTGCTCATTGTGGTGGTGTTGCTGATGGCCCTGGTATCGGTGGTCAGCCACAAGCTGGACCAGCCCGTCGGCCTGAACGTCGCCCTGTTTCCGATGATCATCCTGACCATGACGATCGAGCGTGTTTCGGTGGCGTGGGAAGAACGTGGTGCCGGTTACGCGATCTCGCAGGCCCTGGGTTCGCTGGTCATCGCCAGCCTGGCCTATCTGGTCATGAAGGAGCCGCACCTGCAGCATCTCATCTTCGTGTTCCCGGAGCTGTTGCTGGTCCTGTTTGCCATCACCCTCGTGCTGGGCCGCTACTCCGGCTACCGCCTGACCGAGCTGTTCCGGTTCCGCGCGCTCGTGAAAGATCCGATCGCCGAGTCGCCAGGCGACAAGGCCGGGCCATGATCGGCCTGTTTGAAGTGGCGCGCCGCCTGCGCGCCATGGGTCTGATGGGCATCGGCCAGCGCAATGCCGAGTTCGTGCTGACCTACAACCAGCGCCGCTTCTATCCGCGCGTCGACGACAAGTTGATCACCAAGACGCTGGCGCTGAAGGCCAAACTGCCGGTGCCGGAGCTCTATGCGGTGGTCCGCGAAGAGCATGAAATCGAGGAACTGCACGAGAAGATCAAGGATCGTGAGCAGTTCGTCGTCAAACCTGCGCACGGATCAGGCGGCGACGGCATTCTGGTCATCACCGGCCGGCGCGGCGACAAGTACCGTCGCTCCAATGGCTCTTTCATGGCGCGCGACGAGTTCGACCATCACCTGTCGAACATGTTGTCCGGGCTGTTTTCGCTGGGTGGCCAGCCCGACCACGTGCTGGTCGAATACTGCGTGCAATTCGATCCCATCTTCGAGAACGTCTCGTACAAGGGTGTGCCCGACATCCGCATCATCAGCTTCCTCGGGTATCCGGTGATGGCCATGATCCGCTTGCCGACGCGCATGTCGGATGGCAAGGCGAACCTGCATCAGGGCGCGATCGGTGTCGGCATCGACATTCCGACCGGGCTCACCCGTCGCGGGGTCTGGGGCAAGGAGTTGATCAAGGAGCATCCGGACACCGAATCCAGCATTGCCGGACTGCAGATTCCGCGCTGGGACGACCTCCTGATGATCGGCGCCAAGGCTTACGAGCTGTGTGAACTCGGGTACGTCGGCGTCGATATCGTGCTGGACCGCAATCTCGGGCCCCTGATTCTCGAGCTGAACGCGCGCCCCGGTCTGGCCATCCAGATGGCCAATGGCAACGGCTTGCTGAACAGACTGCGCAAGATCCAGGAACTCGAACGGGCTGGGGCGTTGTCAAAGGACCCGGCAGAACGCGTGGCGTTCGCCAAGGCCAACTTCCCGACTGCCTGAGGTGCTGACATGATCGTCGTGACGGGTGTTCCGGCCCGAGCAAGGCCGGTCTGTTCCGGATTGGGTTCGTGGGCTTCGGGGTCAGGCGTATCCGACCTCCGACCGATGAGTCTTCACAGGTCGAACGCTTGTTTAATTGATACGCTTGTAAACTCCACACAATTGCGCTTGAGCACTGCCCAGCCGTTCGCTAACCTTCGCGCCCCTTTGCAGCGGGCGCATTTGTCGCCACGAGGCCGTAAATGAAAGCATTCCTTCGAATTGGCGCGCTCTGTCTCGCCATGTCAGCCGGTCTGGCCGTGAGCCTGCCGGAGCCGGCGTTTGCCCAAGCGGGCAGTTCGTCGCAGTTCAAGCGGAACAAGAAGGAAGCCAAGGCTGAAAAGGCGCCGAATCCGTTCCCGAACAGCCAGCGTGTCGAACCGCCACAGAAGATGTCGGAGCGGCTGAACAAGAAAATCGTCAACGCCTACGACGCCATCGACAACGAAGACTACGACAAGGCCGAGAAACTTCTGAACGAAGTTCTGGGCGACAAGAAAGCCAACAAGCTGGAGCAGGCCAACGCGCTCCAGGGTCTCGGCATGATCGCATTCGACCGTGATGAGGACTCCATCAAGCAGATGGATTACTTCAAGAAAGCCGTGGAAGTCGATGCGCTGGGCAATCAGGGCCATTTGGCCTGATGCTGGGTGTGTCGCAGATCGCGCTGAACGAAGAGGACTACGACACCTCGATCACCTACGCAAAACGCTGGCTCGCCGAGACCGGTTCCGAGCGCGATACGGTCTACACCGTGATTGCGATGGCGTACTACCGGCAGGACAAGCTTGCCGAAGTGGCCGAGCCGGCCAAGAAGGCGCTCGCGCTGGCTGAAAAGCCGAGCGACTCGATGTACCAGTTGGTCGTGCAGTCGTTCTACGACCGCGAACTCTGGGCCGATGCCGCGCGTGAAGCCGACGAAATCCTTGCCAAGAAGCCGGATCTGCTGCCGGTGATCAAGCTGCAGTCCCAGGCCTACCTTGAAATGGAAGGCGGCGAATCCAAGGCTGCGGCGGCCCTGCAGGGTGCCTACGACCGCGGCGTCCTGAGCAGCGAGAACGACATTCGCCACCTGGCCTCGATCTACTCGTACATCGAGCGTCCGTTGGATGCGGTCACCCTCATCAATAATGCGGTGGCTGCAAACAAACTGAAACCTAGCCTTGATACTTACAAAGTTCTGGGTGATGGTCTCCGGTACGGCGACAAGTATGTCGAAGCAGCCGAGGCTTATTCCAAAGCCGAGCCATTCGCCAAAAATGGCGAGATTCTGTATCTAAAGGCACTGGCGCTTTACGAGGGCGAGAAGTATCCAGAATGTAAGCAAGCGGCTACGGCTGCTGTCGAGAAGGGTGGTTACGAGCGGCTGGGTGAAACCTGGCTCACACTCGGCAACTGCGAGTTGGAAATGGATAATCTGCCCGCTGCGAAGGCGGCTTACACCAAGGCGCTCGGTTACCCGAACACCAAGGAGTCGGCAGCTTCCTGGCTCAAGAGCGTCAGGTAACGAGTAAACTGGCAGGCTGCTGCAAGGCAGCCTGATGACACAAGCCAAGGAATGGCGTGACTACGGAACGGCCGCGAAAGTGACTGATTCGTGGGGAGTGGGTCCGGGCTGGTACCGGGCCTGCGATGCTGGAAACGGGCTGAACCGCCCCATTTCAGCTGCGTGTTGAGGAAATTGATGTCCGGCAACCCCGCAACCACGGGTTTGCCGTTCAAACGGACAAGGCGTGAACGGACTCACGCTGAAACAGGGTTAACAAACCCGCTTGTCCGCAAATCCAAAGCCCGGGCTATAATGACCAACCCTCGTCTCGACGGGGTGGCAATGTCGCCGGGTCCACAACGAGTTTCACGCAATATGTCCAACACTCTGGAAAAATCGGGATTCAGCTGGCGTCGCATCGCCGGGCAGTCTGTTGCCCTGGCCGTGCATGCGGGCGTGTTCCTGTTCCTGGCCGCACCGGTAAAACCGCCGCAGGCGACCGAGGACGAAGACGACGACACCGTCGAAGTGGTCTTCCTCGAACCGCCACCGCCGCCGCCGCCGCCGCCACCACCGCCGCCGGAACCACCCAAGAAAATCGAACCCAAGGTCATCGAGAAGCGCCCGACGCCGGCACCGCCGCCGCCGGAACCCGATGACACGCCGGTCTTCGACGAGCCGCTGCCAATGGCAGAGCCGGCCCCGCCGCCAGCTCCACCGGCGCCGCCTGCCCCGGCGTTGCCGCCAGACATGGGTGCGACCGAAGATCCCAGCTATCGCCGTCTGAAGCCGCCGCGTTACCCACCGGCTGCCATGCGCCGTCGCCTGCAGGGCGAAGTGCTCCTGCGTGTGCTGGTGAATGAGGAAGGCTTGCCCATCAAGGTCGAGATCGACCGTTCCAGTCGCCACCGCGAACTGGATCAGGCCGCCATCCAGGCCGTGAAAAACTGGCGCTTCAACCCAGAGCGCAAGAATGGCCAGCTGGTGCAGGCCTATGTACTCGTACCGATCAAATTCTCGCTGAACTAAACCCTCTCCTTTTTGATATCGAAAGGTAACGCCATGCTGCAAGACGACCAGAACACCTCCCTACCCGCCGACGCGGCTGGCGCTGCCCCGGCAGACGCTGCAGCGGCTGCTCCTGCTGTTGAACCTACTGCTGCCCCTGCGGTTGCACCGGCTGCTACTGCGCCGCCGGCACCACTGGAAAGTGGTCCCAACGATGCTGATGCTTTCGAGAAGATGGGCTTTGGCCACATGCTCGAGAACATGGACTGGGTTGGCTGGACAGTCTTCATCACCCTCCTCATCATGTCCTTGGTGTCGTGGGTCTACATCGTGATGAACTCGATCCGGAACACCAACATCACCGGTCGCATGGAACGCGTCATCCGCACGTTCTGGGAAACCCCGTCCGCTGCCGACGCTGTTCGCTTCATGGAAGAGCAGCCTGCCGGTGAGCCGTTCTCGAAGGTCGCTCTGGAATGTGCCGGCGCTGCCGCCCATCACCAGCGTCACGAAGGTTCGCGTCTCGTCGAGGCCCTGAATCGTTCCGAGTTCATCGACCGCGCACTGCGTCAGGCCGTGGCCCGTGAGAGCAGCAAGCTCGAAAACGGCTTGACCTGGCTCGCCACCACCGGTTCCGCAGCACCGTTCGTCGGTCTGCTCGGTACCGTCTGGGGTATCTACCACGCACTGCTCAGCATCGGCGCCGCCGGTGATGCGTCGCTGCAGGCCGTTGCCGGTCCGGTGGGTGAAGCACTGATCATGACCGCCCTCGGTCTGTTCGTCGCCATCCCGGCCGTGTTGGCCTACAACTTCTTCAACCGCTCGAACCGCAAGATCAATGCGCGCTTCGACGAATTCGCGCATGACCTGCACGACTTCTTCGCGATCGGTTCGCGTGTCGAAGGTGTTGCGCCGAAGTCTGCCAAGAAGTAACGCGCCCGCCACCCAAGGAGCAGGCAATGGCTTTTTCGAGCAACAATGACAGCGCCGGCGTCATGGCCGAAATCAATGTCACGCCCCTCGTGGACGTGATGTTGGTCTTGCTGATCATTTTCATGATCACCACGCCGCTGATGACCGACAAGGTCAAGATCGAGCTGCCGGACAAGACCATGATGGCGAAGGACAAGGAAGAGCCTTCACGCATCGCCCTGGCGGTGAAGTCGAATGGTGAAATCTATTTCAACGACGCTCCGATGATGCGCCAGACGCTTGAACAGCAATTGCGCATCGAAGCTCGTCGGGAACCGCAGCCTTTGCTCGAGATCCGTGCTGACCGGACCACGGAATACCGTGTCCTGTCCGACATCATGGGGATCGCCAAAAGCTCCGGCATGAAGAAGATCGGTTTCGCCACGCACCCGGAACGCTGAGGAGACAGGCATGGCATTTTCCAGTAATTCCGGCGGCGGCCCAATGGCCGACATCAACGTCACGCCCCTCGTGGACGTGATGTTGGTGCTGCTGATCATCTTCATGATCACGGTGCCGATCATGAGCCACAAGATCATGATCGATCTGCCGCAGAAGACGAACAACCCAACCGAACAACCCGATCCACCGAAGCCGCTCGAAATCTCGATCACACGTGACGGTACGCTCTATCTGGACGGCATGCCGATCCAGCTGGAAGTGCTCGAAGCGCAGTTCGCGGTCGACTCGCGCAAAGACCCGCAGCCGATGGTGCAAATCAAGGCTGATCCGTTCACCCAGTACGAAGTGCTGGCTGACCTGATGGGCTCTGCGCGGAACATGGGCATGGCGAAGATCGGTTTCGAAGCACCGGTAACGCAGTAAACCTCACGGTTTGCCGCAAAAGCAAAGGCCGGCTTTCGCCGGCCTTTCTTTTTGGCTCCGTCCGGCTGGGTGGGCTGGCACTCAGCGCCCGCGAAGCGCGACGCCCAGACTCTCCGAAGCCGCCGAATCAAGTCCGTGTCCGATGCCCCCGCGGCATCGCGAGGACCAAACCGAACGCACCGAACCCCGCAACGACGTGCTTGACCATATGGCCGGCGAACTGGCCGCCTGACCATTGCCACCACCACACGTCAGACATCTCGAAGCCTTTTGCCAGTGCGTAGCAGGCAATCGCGCACCACAACCAGCCCGAGTGAAGTATCCCGTTTCGACCCACCACCATGAGTTGGATCAGCAACAATAACCCGCCAAACTGCACCCAGGCATAGAAGCGCAGGTCACCGGTTCCCACCCACCACCCGATGCTGGCGAATGCGATCAATGCTGCCGGAACCAGTGCGCGACTTAACCGTACGTCGACTCGATCGGATCCGACCAGAACCAAGGCTGCCATGAATGCCACAGCCAGCGGCAGGCGGTCCCACGCCAGCGTCGCGTCGCGAGGATCCTCGTGATAGTACGCAGAGCCCAAGGCGACCAGCATCAGGCTGATCGACACGACATAGGCCGCTGCGCGGAATCGCACGGGCAAGCCGCCGGAACGAGTCAAACCCATCAAACCTGCAAAGAAGAACAGGACGTTCGACCACACGTTCTGGCCGTGAGCGACACCCCATGCAGATCGTTGATCGGCGAAGGCGTGGTAAGCGGGGTCTTGGGGAATGGGCCCCCAGAAGAGCAGGGCCAAAGCAATACACAAGGGCGGCGACCACAGCAGAACGTGGCGCAGGTTCGAGATGGATCGGGGCTCATTCATGACCCCGACTGTCCTGGCAACGGGTGCCTGGATCAACACCCGGGATCTTGGTTGCAGCAATCGACACCGGACGGATCGAAGCCCGGGCCGAATCGCTACCCGACTCGATCAGTAGCTGTAGCTGGGGACTTCCGCTGAAGCCGCCTCGGCAGCCGTGGCGAGTGGCGCCGGCATCTGGATCGGGGCTTGGCCAAACCAGCTGATCCGCTCCGACACGGCCACCACTTCACCGACGATCACCAGGGCCGGTGATTGAACGCGATACTGCCGGACCGCATCGGCCAATTGGCCGAGTGTGGCCCGGATGACCCGCTGCTCGGCCATCGTGCCGTTTTCGATGATCGCGATCGGTGTGCTGGACGCCCGGCCCGCAGCAATCAGGTTTCGTTTGGTCTCCTGAGCCTTCTGGATGGCCATGTAGAACACGGCCGTCTTGTTGGCCTGCGCGAGCGAAGGCCAGTCGAGTGCACCGTCCTGCTGCGCGCCATGTGCGGTCACGAATTCGAGCGCCTGAGCATGATCCCGATGGGTCAGCGGCACGCCCGCATAAGCTGCGCATCCGAGTGCTGCGCTGATGCCCGGCACGATTTCGAAGCGGATGCCCTGTGCGGCCAGATATTCAGCTTCTTCGCCGCCGCGACCAAACACGAAGGGGTCGCCGCCCTTCAGGCGAACGACGCGCTTCCCGGCCCGCGCCAGCGACACCAGTCGCTCATTGATCGACTCCTGGCTGACGCTGACCCCACCGCCTTCCTTGCCGACTGCAATCGTTTCGGCATCGCGGCGCGCAAGACCCAGAACGTCCGGGCCGATCAAACGGTCATGAAGGATCACGTCGGCACGCTGCAGCGCGCGCAAGGCACGAACGGTCAGCAGATCCGGGTCGCCCGGGCCTGCGCCCACAATCAACACTTCACCATCCGTCTGCTGCGGAACCGTTGGGTCCGAGAGCGCCTGCTGCAATAGCTGTTCGGCCTGCTGCGTGCGCTCGGCGCGCAAAGCTGCGAACACCGGGCCATCAAGCAGCCAGTCATAGAAGTCGCGCCGTTCCTTGCCCAATGGCACAATCGACTTGATCCGCGCACGGTACCGGGCAGCCAGTTCCAGCAGTCCACCGAGCGACGGCGACAGGAGCTTCTCCAGTTCTTCGCGCAGCCGGCGCGACAAGCTGGGTGCAAAACCTTGTGTGCCGATCGCCACCGTCAATGGACCGCGGCGAACCACCGCCGGAAGAATCACGTTCGATACTTCAGGTTCGTCGACCACATTGACCCACACACTCTGGGCACGCGCATCGGCAGCGACCCGGGCATTCACTTCGCGGTCGTCGGTGGCGGCGATCACCAAACCACGATGACGCAACCAGGTCGGCTCGTACTGACCGCGGATCCAGCGGATCCGGCCGGCGAGCTGCAGCGATTGAAGATGGTCACACAGTTCCGGGGAGCCTACGGTGATCCGAGCATCTGCGGCCAGCAGGGCGTCGACCTTGCGACTGGCGACGGCGCCGCCGCCAACGACCAGGACCGAACCCTGGCGAAGGTCAACGAAGACGGGGAAATAGGGCGTTTCCTGGGGCGCGAGCATGATCGTGGTTCCTTGAGCAGACGAGTAGCAAACTAGGTCCGCATCGACCACGCCGGAAATGATCGCTCGTGAAATCGATATGCCTTTACGGATATAAGCGACTCAGCATCAGGCAGCCCGGAATCGGACCTCCGATCACCCGGCAAATCCGCGCCAGCACTGCGTGATCGGGGCATAAGACACTTCCAGCGGTGATGTCGGTTGCCTTGCCCGGCAAACCAATCGGAATGACGAAATGGCTTCCATACGCCGGCGCACAGGCTTTACGGACCGAAACGCTTGGGTTAGGTTCGGATGGCACTCTGTTGCAGTGTGTCAAGGAATTCGACGATCGTTTTCCGGCCCGCACCTGCCCAAACCGAGCGCTCGCTCTAATAACTATTGCTAATCACTGAGGACGTCATGAATACCAAATCCATTTGTCGAATGAATTTCCGAAAGCTCTGGCTTTACTCCACCACTGCCCCAGCTGCCCAACCCCTACCTCACTCGAATTGGAACCTAGCCGCCATGACGCTGAACCAGCTGCGCTTTCTGATCGCGATCGCTGACGCGAATCTGAACATCACCCTGGCCGCCGGTCGCGTGCATGCGACACAGCCGGGTCTCTCGAAGCAACTCAAGCAACTCGAAGACGAACTTGGCTTCCAGTTGTTCACTCGCAAGGGCAAATCCCTTGCCTCGGTCACACCCGCCGGCCAGGAAGTCATCGCCCGCGCGCGTGTCGTGATCGACGAAGTCCGCAACATCAAGGCGCTTGCCGCAAATCTGCGCCAGGCTACCCAAGGCTCGCTGAAACTCGGCACAACCCATACCCAGGCCCGGTTCGTATTGCCCCCGGTGCTGGCGCAGGTGCGCTCGAAATTCCCCGACCTGGCCTTGCGTCTCGTTCCCGGATCCACCGGCGAACTCACCGAACAACTCAAGAACAATCAGCTCGACCTCATCGTCACCAGCACCTCCGGAGCTCGACCCGAACAGGTCATCGCTCTGCCGGCCTATCGCTGGGACCGAGTGGTGGTCGTGCCCCGTCACCACCCGCTGGCGCGTTTGCGCCATGCGCTCAAACTGGTCGACCTCGCGCCATACCCGTTGCTCACCTACGAACCGGTCAACAAAGGCAGTTCGTCGATTGCCGCGAGTTTCGCCCAAGTCGGACTGAAGCCGAATTTTGCGCTCACGGCGCTGGATGCCGATGTGCTGAAGGCGAACGTCAAGGCAGGGCTTGGTGTCGGCATTCTGGCGCCGATGGCGCTCGAATCCGCCGATCTGGAACAGTTGGTGGTGATTGATGCCAAACACCTGTTCCCGACCTGCATCACCTGGATCGAGCTGAATCCGGGCCGAGTCGTGCCGCAGTACGTGCGTGAATTGATCGGCGCGTTTGCGCCGCATGTCACGCGCGCACATCTGGACGACGCCTTGCGCGGCGAGGATGTCCGTTACGAAGTCGCGAGCCTGCCCAACTGGCCTTTGCCCCAGCCCTTCAGTCGCCTGCGCGCAGCCTGAAACCAGGCAAGATCCGCCCCGGCCGATGAGGCCGGGGTCGATTGAAGGGCATCCAAGGAGCGCCATCACTGTTGCCCTTGGCAAGTGTCGTTTGGTGTGCGACAAAATCGCCCATGCGCCGCTTCGCCCTCCTGCTGATCCGCACGTACCAACGCCGTCTGTCACCCCACAAGGGTTTCCACTGCGCCTACCGAAGTGCCGGTGGCTCCGCAACGTGTTCCCAACTGGGTTACCGAGCCATACGGCGATTCGGCGTCTGGCAAGGCGTCGCCTTGCTGCGTCTCAGGTTGGCCCGTTGTGCAGACACCGCTTCGGCTGAATATCGCCCGATACCCCGGGCACCCTTGCTGCAGCGCGGTGACTGTGACCTTGGTTGTGGGCCTGACCTCGATCCCGGCGATTCCTGTGACGGCTTGAATGCCTGTAATGGCTGCGACTGGCCGGCGCGCAAACAGAAGAAAAAGAAGGCTCGATGACACCAGATTCCAGTGCCACGCCCAATGCCAAACCGGCCGCTTCGGCCCGCCCGGAACTTTATGTCAGCACCGACATTGAAACCGACGGTCCGATTCCCGGACCGAATTCCATGTTGAGTCTGGGCTCTGCGGTCTACACGGCGGACAAACAACTGCTGGCAACATTCACCGTCAATCTCGAAACACTTCCCGGTGCCAGCGCGGACCCAAAGACTGCAGCCTGGTGGAAAACCCAGCCCAAGGCATGGGCCGCCTGCCGGATCGATCCGCAACCGGTGGAACCGTCCATGCAGCGTTACCTGGCATGGCTCAAGGCTTTGCCCGGAAAGCCCGTATTCGTGGGCTGGCCGGCCGCGTTCGATTTCCTGTTCGTGTACTGGTATCTCATGCGCTTCACCGGCGAGAGTCCGTTCAGTTTTTCAGCACTCGACATCAAGTCGTTTGCGATGGCCGAACTCGGCTGCGATTTCCGCGCGACGATCAAACACAACATGCCGCGGCACTGGTTCGACCCACTGCCGCATACCCACATCGCGCTCGATGACGCGATCGAGCAGGGTGCGATGTTCTGCAACCTGCTCCGTGACAATCGCGCCCGAACGCGATGAGTGCCGATCAGCTCTTCGGCGTGTCGTGCAGTGACTGCGTCAGGCCGTTCAGATCGTTTCCGGAGATGCCGACTTCGCGCATCAGCGATTCGATCAACGGCGCCTGCGCGCGATAACGCAAAGCCGACGTCACCACCTGTTCCGCGAGGTTGCCGGAGCCTGCCGCCGAAGCGGTCCCGGCATCGCCGTTCCCGTGACCATTGCCACCGCCGAGTCCCTCGACCTGCACGATGCGGATGCCTTCGATCTGCTCCATCGGCTTGACCGATTCGCGAACGATCTCCGGCAAATGACGCAACACCGCCAGCTTGATCTGCATGGCAACCTGCTCTGCCGACAGCATGTTGGCGGCCTCGTTCAGCCGGCGCTGACCCTCGGCGTCCACCAAGTAGCGCTGTTCCGCAGCCTGTGCCCGCAGCTTTTCGGCATCGGCGTCGGCTTGGGCCGCAATACGACGCTGGTCGGCGGATGCATTGGCGGCAGTGAGCACGGCTTGCGCCCGATCTTCGGCAGCTTTCATTTCGGCTTGAGCGGCAATCGTCACGCCGATCATGTCGCGTTCGGCTTGCTTGGAAGCCTCGACCAGTTCGATCTTCTTCTGGCGTTCGGCGCGTTCGACTTCACGGACGGTGTCGACCTGTTCCTGAGCTTGAACCGCTGACGCGCGAGCGAGATCGGCCGCTGCCTGGGCTTCGGATTGCGCACGCGATTTCTCGGCGATCGCAATCGCTCGCTCCTGCTCGGCCAACTGCACCGTTTTCAGCTGCTCGATTTCGGCTGTCTGAACGGCACGCGCCTTCGCCACCTCGCGTTCCTTCAACTGCTGTTCCATGGAGATCCGCTGATCCTGGATCGCCTGTTCGGCAGTGATCTTGGCCCGATCGATCTGCTGTTGCGCCTCGATCTGAGACTGTTGCGCCTCGCGAGCCTTTTCGGCGCGCTGGGTAGCGATTTCAGCCTGCTGATGCGCACGACGGATTTCGATTTCGCGCTGCTGCTGCAGCTTCGCGTATTCCTCTTCGCGCGACAGCGTCAGCTTCTGCTGTTCGGCAATCAGATTCTTCTTCTGGATCTCGACTTCGGTTTCCTGCTGGATCTCGTTGCGCTTCTTGCGGCGCAACTCGATCGCTTCGGTCAGTTTCGTCAAACCTTCGGCGTCGAACGCGTTGTCCGGGTTGAAGAATTCCTTGCTGGTCTGGTCCAGGCCGGTCAGCGACACCGCTTCCAACTCGAGCCCGTTCTTCAGCAGATCCTCGCTGACCACCTGTTGCACCTTCTGGACAAACAGCGAGCGCTGTTCGTGCAGTTCTTCCATGCCCATCTCGGCGGCGACCGAACGAAGCGCATCCACGAACTTGCCTTCGACGAGATCTTTCAGCAACTGCGGTTCGAGTGTCTTCCGGCCCAGTGTCTGGGCTGCGTTGGCGATCGATTCTTCGGTGGGCTGCACCCGTACGAAGAACTCGGCCTGCACGTCCACGCGCATGCGATCACGCGTGATCAGCGCCGCTTCCTTCGCGCGCTCCACGTACAGCTTCAGGGTATTCATGTTGACCGGAATCAACTCGTGGAATACCGGGAACACCAGGCCACCACCGTTGACGATGACACGTTGCCCGCCCAGACCGGTCCGGACATACGAACACTCCTTCGAGGCTCGCCGATAAAGGCGCGCCATGATGAGGAAGATACACAGCAAGCCGAACAGGGCGATGCCGGCCAGGATCAGGATTTCCATCAATTGCATGGGATTAACCTCTTGGGGACTCAGTGTTCTTGTTCCAGCAGCTTGGGATCGAAGCGCTCGGCACGGAACACCGTGCCTGCGAGCGCCACAACCACCACCTGCTCACCCTGGCGGAACACGTCGCCGGGCTGGTTGGGTTCGACCATGAAGTACTGCGTGGTGCGGAATTCGTCGCGCAACTTCGCCTGTGCCGGTGAACCCGGGCGGGCTTCGCCAATCACGATTGTCGCGATACGGCCCAGAATGTGGTGGCGCTTGATCACCTGTGTTTCGTCGCGCGGCAACATTCGACCGATGAAGCCGGCAGATGACCGTACAAACGGAAGGCTCAGTGGCAAAGCGGTGCCGGCAGCGATCCAGCCGGGCAGGAACTCACCGAACAGGCTCCGCGCGATGGCCTGGATGCCAAAGCCGATCATGCCGAACCCGAGCAGGAACAGGATCGCGATGATGAGGCTCGGTACCTTGCCGAAATGCATCCAGCCAAGCAGTTTGTCGAACAACGACCCGGCGTCGAGGTGGGCGTCGGCGTGCAGGTCCAGTCCGTCGGGCAGCAAGCCGTCCAGCCAATGGCTGGCGCTGTGGCCAATGACCAGAGCCAGCATTTCGACGATCGCGAGCAGCACCACGAAGCCAAGGGCCAACACGAACAGCAGGTTTTCCGGGGCGGTGAAGAGATTGGTCATGGCGTTTCCCTGTGTTTCCTGTCGGTCCGATCCAGTACCAGGCGTGCGAGATCGAGCGCACCCTCCAGGTGGCGGTCAATGACGCCTGGGTCGTAACAGGGCGCGCGTGCGGTGACTGCCAGTCGAAGTGCGGCTTCCACGAAGCGATAGATGCGTTGCACCAGACCCGCTTCGAACTCCAGCAACTCCGGGGCATGCCCATCGCGCACCGTGTTTCGCTCCGGTCCCGCGATCAGGTAAGCCACCAGATCCGGAAGCCAGTAGAGGGTGTCGGCAATGATTTCGGAGCGCTGGCGGGACTGATGTTCCCGGCTCCGAATCGTGTGGCTCGCGGGCTCAAGCAATTCACGCAGCAGCGTGACTGCCGCTTCGTAATCCCGGCCCGAGGCTTCGCGCAGTCGTGCCTGCTGGATCAGTACCCGCAGCTTGTCGCTGACGGAATGGGCACCGTCGTGCTCGAACGCCTCGATGAACTCGGCGTCTTCGCTGCTCAGCCTGACGGATAGTTGCGTTGCCTTTGACACCGTTTGCACCACAAGTGAAACCAATTGGGTTCAAAGGTATTCAGAACGCAAACACTTGTCAACTGAAGCAGCACCGTGCTGCCGTTTGATGACCACCGCTGCGTGAATGATCCGCTCAGGAATCAATACGTAAACGGCTGAAATGGCGGGTCATGCGGTCAGGCGGTTTCCCGTAACGATCAGGCCGTGGGCCCCCAGGATGGCCGTGTACTGACGCATTTCCTGTTTCTGGGCACCAGTCGCCTCGGCATCGTGACTGATCCGGCCGTCGGCAAAACGCCAACCCAGGCCTTCGGCAGACACCACCGATTCCTGCCGATGCGGTGACAACAGCGCACATTCGATCAGCAACCACAGCGACTCCAAACCGGCCTGCTGGTATTGCACCGAGCAGATTGCACACAAGTCGCTCTGCGTCATGAACCGAACATGCTCAGTCTGGATCGAGAAGGCCTGATTGAGGAACAAAGCAAGTTTGGCGGCTGCCAGGCCTTGCTCTTCCCAACTCGACTCCATGTGTTCGGCAAGCCGGGCCTGGATCCCTGCCGGCACCATCAACACGAACGGCAGCAACAGCATTGGGCTGCCGATCAGCCGCGGATCGGGTTCCAGTTCGGCCTTGGCCATGTGCCCGGCACTGCTGCCGAAGGCCATCAAGCTCGGCTGCTGGCGCGCACGCGGTTCCTGGCCATACAACTCGGCGAGTGCTGCATGGACCGGAAAACCCGGACGCAACATCTGCGCCTGGTCATACAAAGCGGCGGCAATCGCCAGACCACATTGGTCGACGCCGGGCAGGACACGCAGCAAATCTTCGGACAACACGTCAACCAGCGCCGCTGCGGATTCAAGGGGCAGGGTGAGCGTCGCGGGACCGCCCTCAGGCAGTACCTCGATCGCCAAAATGCCAGCCATTGGCAAAAGGGTTTGGCTAGGATGTGTCGACATGAGCACTCTATTCAGTGGTATCCGTCATCTTAGCCTCAAGGACTGGCTGATCGGCAACCTCCGCGCAGGCATCGAGTATGTCGTGGTGCCCGGGTTGCTGGCGTTGCTGCCGTTCCGCTGGGGCGTTCGTCTCGGCTGGCAACTGACGCGCTTCAAGGTGCTGTATCGCGCCGGAGTGCACCAGGCCGCCGACCAGGCGCAGAACTTCGGTTTTGCGGCCGACCGGGTCGATTTCGAACATCGTTGCCGCTTTCACCGATTGATGGACCTGACCGACCTGTATTGGTCGAGGACCCGATCAGACCGGCATCTGGACCGCAATTTCGACATCACGGGAACCTGGCCAGACCAGGGTCCCGTCATGGCCGTGACGTTTCACTGGGGTGGCGGCCACTGGGGGATCCGCAGCCTGCACCGGACCGGTCGGCCGGTCGTCTGTCTGGCCGGGCCACTCGATCCCGAACACGTCGGTCATCTGAGTGTGCTGTACCGCTATGCCTGCATGCGGACGCGTGAAGTGGAGCAGCGCAGCGGTCGGCCCCTGTTCAAGCGGTATCGCGGCATCGCCGTTCGCGACTTGCGCAAACAGGCGAAAGCCGGCGACAGCATTCTGTCGCTGATCGACGTACCCCCGGCCGAAGTCGGAGGTGCTCGCCCGGTGCGCCTGCTGGGCCGTGATGCCGCCCTGCCCAACGGGCTGGTGAAGATGGCGGAATTGCTCAAGCTGCCGATCGTCTTCTACTCGGCGCGCATCAACCCGCAAACCGCCCGCGCCGAACTGCACATTGGCACACCGCTTGATCCGGCAGATCGGGATGCCGTGCTGCAGGAAGCCGCACATTGGCTCGATGGCATGATCACACGTGATCCGGCGGCATGGATGCTCTGGGCACAAGCCCCCGGGTTCTTCAGGTAACTCAGCGGCGTCCGTACTTCTCGACCAGCCGTTTGCCGAAGGACTTGTTGGCAGACTTGTCGTTCGACTTCCGTTCGGCCGCGCGGGCCTTGCTGTCGGCAAGTTCCTGTCCGAGCTTGAAATAATTCAGCAGGCGTTCCTCGGCCAAGGTCCCCGAATCGATTGCTGCCCGAACCGAGCACCCGGGCTCGCGTGCATGGAGGCAATCGCGGAAACGGCATTGTGCGGCCAGGGCCTCGACATCATCGAAGCTCTGCACGACCGCATCTTCATCGTCTGCCAGCAGCTTGATTTCGCGCATGCCCGGAGTGTCGATGATGCAGGCACCGTTTGGCAGGGTCAGCAAGGATCGCCGCGTGGTGGTGTGCCGCCCGCGTGAATCGTGCGCCCGGACATCCTGGGTGGCCTGTTTGTCGACCCCGAGCAACAGGTTGCTCAGCGTCGACTTGCCGGCACCCGAAGAACCCACCAGGCAAATGGTTTCGCCGGGTGCGAGCTGCGCCAGCAGCAACTCGCGGCTGGCATCTGCCTTCAGGTTGAGCGACATCAGGGTTGCGCGGCCGCCCAAACGTTCTTCGGCTTCGGCTATACGTGCCACGGCGTCGGGTGCACGATCCGCCTTGCTCAGCACGATCAGCGGGCGGGCGCCGGATGCGGCCACCAGGGTCAGGTATCGCTCAATCCGTTTCAGGTTGAAGTCGCCATCGAGCCCACAGACGATCAGGACGCAGTCGATGTTTGCGCCGATGATCTGCGTGGCGTCGTGTTCTCCGGCTGCACCCCGGCTCAGTGTCGTCCGCCGCGGCAGGATGTCGCGGATCAGCGCGGCCTCACGGCCGAAGGCGCTGACGAACACCCAATCACCCACCTGTGGGCGGGTGGTGCTGGCCACGCCGGGTTTGCGCAGCGACGCCGGTGTGCGCGCCTTGTGTGTGGTCACGCCGTCGTGAACTTCGAACATGTCGCGATGCTGGGCAATCACGCGGCACAGAATGGCATCCTCGAACGGGGAGTCGGGGATGGGCAGGTTCGGCGGCCAGCCGATGGCGGACAGGGTTCTGTGCATTGGCAACATTCTATTCGCAGACAGACCCACGACGACAGTTGTCGCACAATGCGGCCTCCAAACAAGGATTCGCCATGCGCGTATTCACCCTGATTGTGCTGTTCTTGTCCGGCTTGTCCTTCCTCGGATTTGGCCTGGCTCTCACGATCGCACCGATTTCCGTGCTCGCCGACATCGACGTGACCGTGTCCGGCGCGATCGCCGATACCGAGATTCGAGCGTTTTATGGTGGCCTGGAACTGGCACTCGGGGCCTTGATCCTCGCTTGGACCATCAATCCGGCGCGTCGTCGCGATGCACTCTTGCTGACGGCCGTCAGTTACGGCGGCATCGGCCTGATGCGCCTCGGCTCCATGCTCGCAACCGGGGATGACGCGTTCTTTCTGCGCTTCGCCGTGGCGACCGAACTCGGCTTTCTGATCGCCGCAGCATTCCTCTACTGGCGACAGCCGCAACCCGCCAAACCTTGATGCAAACCGCCCGCCAGCGATCGCCGATCAGCCCGATCCGTGATGGAGTGCTGGCCGGCGTGGTGGTGTTTCTGGTGTCCTGCCTCGGCGTCTGGCTGACGTATGAGCGCGCCGCCGAAGCGCAGTTTCGGGCGGTTCAAGGTGAGTTGCTGCAATTGGGCCGGACCGCGGCCACTCTGGTGGACCCCGACATCCATGAGCAACTCCGGGACACGTCGCAGACCGGCAGTGCCGCCCATCTGGGCGCTCTGGAGCCGCTGGTAGCTTTCCACAAGGCCACTCAGCATGTGATCTACCTGTATACGGCCCGGCGAACAGGGGACACGATCCAGTTCGTGCTGGGCACCGACTACCTGTATCGAGTGTCGGGTGATGAGTTGCCGGCAGACCCGATCGGTACCGTCTACGCGGGCCAGGACCCGTTCTTCCGGCAAGCGTTCGATCGCGCCACCGAACAAGTCGCCGATCACGTGGTTCAGGAGCGTCATCGCAGTTATGTCAGTGCCTACGTCCCGCTGCGTGACGCATCGGGGCGCTTCTACGGCGTGCTCGGCATCGACATGGTGGCCGACGACTTCGAGGACCGCATGCGCGGGGTGCGACTCGCCGCGCAGCTGAGTGGGCTGGCGGTGACGGTCCTGGCCATCATCGCCGGATTCGTGGCGTATCGTTTCAGGCGTGCCCAGGCCCGGGCTTGGCAGAAGGAAGCCGAACACGCAGAACAGTTGCGCCATGCCTTGGCGCGTGCCCAGGAATTCGCCTTGTTGGCAGAACAACACGCCACCGAAGCCGAGCGCGCCAACCGATCGAAAAGTGAATTCCTGGCCATGATGAGCCATGAACTGCGCACGCCGATGCATGGGGTGTTGGCAACGACCAGTCTGCTGCAGGAAAAACACAAGGATGCCGCCAACCAGCGCCTCCTTGGCCTGATCGAACGGTCCGGCAACAGCTTGCTTCGAATCATCAACGAACTGCTGGACCTCGCGCAGATGGAGGCTGGCGTGACCCGTTTCCATGTGCAGCCGGTTGCCGTGAGGCCCGTGATCCAGGATGTGGTCGATCTGCAGCGCGCGAGTGCCCAGGCAAAAGGGGTGGCTCTCGCGCTGGATATCGCCGCAGAGGTTCCCGAGCAGTTGGCGACCGACGGTGAACGACTGCGTCAAGTGCTGACCAACCTCATCGGCAATGCCATCAAGTTCACGGAGCGCGGCCAGGTCACCGTACAGGTGAGGGTGCACGAGGATCGTGGACTCCGAGTCGACGTGGGTGATACCGGCATCGGCATTCCGCTGGACGCACACGATCGCTTGTTCCGATCGTTCTCGCAGGTCGACGCGTCGAGCCGCAGGCGATTCGGCGGCACAGGGCTGGGTCTCGCGATCAGCCAGAAGCTGGTGACTCTGGCTGGCGGCGAGATCGGGTTTGACAGCGCCGAAGGTGAAGGGAGCACCTTTTGGTTTACCTGGGGCAGTGCGCCGGAAAGCTGAACATTCAGGTGCGGTTGGCAACCGATTAAGAAGCAATTCAGCCGACAAGGTTCAGCATGGGCCCATGTTGTCCCGCGCCACCCCCTGGAGGAAACGATGCGCACCTTGGTGAAGTCCCTGAGTCTGACAGCCGCCCTGATGTTTGCCGGTACGAGTCTGGCGAACCATGATGAGGGCGTCGAATACGACTACGCCGAAGTGCTGCCGGTCGACCCGATCGTGGAGGAATACAGCGAGCCGGTTGAGCGTCAGGTGTGTCGCCAGGAGCCGGTGGAAACCTACGAGCCGCGTTATGCCTACCAGGACCGCCGCCATCGTGACCCGACCGGCGCCACGGTGCTGGGGGCCATCATCGGTGGTGCACTCGGCAACACGGTCGGCCGCGGTGACGGTCGCCGTGCCGCCACGATCGCCGGTGCCTTGATCGGTGGTTCGATCGGTCATGACAGCGCCAGCCGTGGTCGTTATGTCGAGACCGGTGGCCGTTACCAGACCCGCTACGAACAGCGCTGTTATGTCGAGACCGACTACCAGCAGGATGAGCGCGTGATTGGCTACGACGTGACCTACCGGTACAACGGTCGTGTCTATCAGACGCAGACCGACCATCACCCCGGTGATCGCATTCAGGTAGAAGTTCAGGTTTCTCCGATCCTCTGAGCGTTCGAGCAGTTGCACGAAGCCCCGCTTCCCTGGAAGCGGGGCTTTTTTTTGTTTGGACCCGGACTGATACCATGGACGGTCATCCGCACTGCGGATCCCGCTCAGTCGTTATCCGGAGTCGTCCATGTTGCCACCTTGCCCGAAATGCCAGTCCAGCCTGACCTACGAAGATCAGGACCAGTACGTTTGCCCGGAATGTGGGCACGAGTGGCCGCAGGTGGCGGCAGCCGAGGTCGAAACCACCCGGATCATCAAGGATTCGGTGGGTAATGTGCTGGCCGACGGCGACACCGTCACGGTCATCAAGGATCTCAAGGTCAAGGGCTCATCGACAGCGCTGAAGGTCGGAACCAAGGTCCGGAACATCCGGCTGGTCGACGGTGACCACGATATCGACTGCAAGATCGAAGGTTTCGGGCCGATGCAGCTCAAGTCCGAATTTGTCCGCAAGGCCTGATTTCCCGGCAAACAACGACTTGGCATGTGCCCGCCTTTGTGATTGCATCACAGGTTCTTGAAGGAGACGCCCATGAACGACCCGAATCTGCCGCCTGATGCCCCGATGTCTGACCCGAACTACCACGGTTCCAGCTTGGGTCCGGCCCCGGACCACATGATCTTTGCGGTCATTTCGACCATCCTTGGCACGATCTTCACCATGCTTGCCTGTTGTTGCCTGCCGATCGGCCTTCCCACCGGCATCGTGGCCATATATCAGGCGAACAAGGCCAAGGCGTTCAATGCCGCCAACAATTTCGATGATGCCCACAAGGCTGCCGGTCAGGCCAAGATCTGGGCAATCGTCACCGCCGTGCTCGCGGGACTGGGTCTGTTGCTGTTCCTCGGTTCTCTGATCTTCAATTTCGCGTTCAACCCGGAAATGCTTCGTCAGTTCCGCTGAGCCGGGGTAAGCCATGCAGTTGACGCGCTCGTGGTTCGTGCACGGTCTTTGGATCGTGCCCGTCCTCGCCACACTCGCCCTTGGCCTGTGGTTGCTGACGCTGTTTGATCCGAACCAGCCCGGGAGTCCATTCCCGGGCTGTGCATTCCGCAGTTGGACTGGCCTGTTCTGCCCAGGCTGCGGCGCCACGCGGGCGATCCATGCGCTGGTCCATGCCGATCCAGCCAAAGCCCTGCGCATGAATGCGCTGCTGATCCTGTCCTTGCCTGTGCTGCCGCTGCTGATCATGCGGCTGCTCAAGCCCCTGCCGGCACAGATCGATCCCTGGATCCGCCCGATCGCCAATCTGTGGCTGTGGCTGGGCCTGTATGTGGGTTTTGGCGTGGCCCGGAACCTGCCTTGGCCGCCGTTTACCTGGCTGGCACCCGTCAGCTGACGCCGACTGTCACGCTCCAGCCGATTGTGGTTAGCATCGGGTTTTCCTGATTTCCGGAGCCGACCCATGAGCCAAGCCCGTCGTGTCGCCATCCTGGGTGGCAACCGTATTCCGTTCTGCCGCAACAACACGGCCTATTTTGAACTGGGCAACTACCACATGTCGGTCAAGGCGGTCGGCAGTCTGGTGGAGCGGTTCGGACTGAATGGCCGAGAACTCGGCGAGGTGGCACTTGGCGCCGTGCTCAAACTCACGTCCGACTGGAACATCGGTCGTGAAGTGGCGCTGGGCTCCGGCCTGTCGCCGCGGACGCCCGGTATCACCATGTCGCGTGCCTGCGGCACCAGCCTCGATACCGCCATCCACATCGGCAACAAGATCGCCCTGGGTCAAATCAATGTCGGCATTGCCGGCGGCACCGACACCACTTCCGATGTGCCGATCGTGCTTGGCGACAAACTCCGCCGCCGCCTGCTGAACGTCAATCGGGCCAAAACGATGGGCCAGCGGATCGGCGCCATGCTGAAGGGCTTTTCGTTGTCTGAATTGAAGCCGGGTTTTCCGGGCGTGGCCGAGCCGCGCACTGGCAAGTCGATGGGCGAACACTGCGAGATGATGGCGAAGGAATGGGCGATCACGCGCGAGGCACAGGACCTGCTCGCGTACCAATCGCATCAGAAAGCCCAAGCCGCCTACGAGCGCGGGTTCTTCAAGGATCTGGTCACCCCATTCCAGGGATTGGAGCGCGACAACATCCTGCGCCCGGACACCACACTCGAAAAACTCGCGTCATTGAAGCCGGCCTTCGACAAGACTTCCGGCAAGGGCACGCTGACGGCCGCGAACTCCACGCCACTCACCGACGGCGCATCGGCCACCTTGTTGTCGAGTGAAGACTGGGCGCGCGCCGAAGGCCACGAACCTCTGGCCTACCTGACTCATTCGTCTGCCGCAGCATTTGATTTTGTCGCTGGCGAAGGGCTGCTGATGGCGCCCACGCAGGCGGTTGCGAACCTGCTCAAGGCCACTGGGCTGACTTTGCAGGATTTCGACTACTACGAGATCCACGAAGCATTTGCCGCTCAGGTCCTGTGTACGCTGAAAGCCTGGGAAACGCGAGCCTATTGCGTCGACAAACTTGGCATGTCGGACGCACTTGGCGCGATCGATCCGGCGAAGCTCAATGTGGTCGGCTCTTCCTTGGCGTTTGGTCATCCGTTCGCTGCGACCGGTGGTCGTGTGCTCGCCACTGCCGCCAAACTGCTCAAGGAAAAGGGTGGCGGCCGGGCTTTGATCTCCATCTGCACCGCCGGTGGTATGGGCGTTGCAGCGATCGTCGAGCGCTGAGGGGTCGGTCATGGGCGGCTGGATGTTGTACGGCGCAAACGGATACACCGCAGGCCTGATCCTCAAGCGCGCCTTGGCGAATGGTCATCAGCCGGTTCTGGCGGGACGCAGTCGCGAATCCATTGAGGCCTTGGCGCATGAGCACAACCTGCCGGCGCGGATTTTCCCGCTCGACAATCCCGAGACCGTGAAATCCGCGTTGCAGGGAATCGACGTCGTGCTGCATTGTGCCGGGCCTTACTCGGCCACGGCAGCCCCGATGATCGAAGGTTGTCTTGCGGTTGGTGCCCACTATCTGGATATCACCGGCGAACTCGATGTCTTCGCGTACGCACATGCACAAGATGAACGCGCGCGCGAACGCGGAATTCTGCTCATGCCGGGAACCGGGTTCGATGTGGTGCCGACGGATTGCCTGGCCGCGATGCTGAAGGCCGCACTCCCGGATGCGACCGAACTCGTACTGGCCTTCGAGGCCGGTGGCGGTCCCAGCCAGGGCACCGCGAAGACGGCGGTCGAGGGGCTTGGCAAAGGCGGTCGGATCCGCCGCAACGGCAAGCTCGAGCGGGTGCCGCTGGCGTACAAGACGCGCACGTTCGATCGTGGCGGCGAACCCCGTTTTGCGATGACCATCCCCTGGGGCGATGTCTATACCTCGTTCGTGTCCACCGGCATTCCCAATGTCGAGGTGTACATGGGCGTGTCGCCAGGCACGGCCGAACGCGTCAAGAAGCTGAACTGGGTGCGTTGGCTGCTCGACATCAGTCCGGTCCAGCAGTACCTCAAATCGAAGGTCCAGCAAGGCGGCCCGGCCGAAGCCAAACGAAGCGGGACGGACAGCTATATCTGGGGTGAAGTCCGCAACGCGGCCGGCAAGCAGGTCAGCAAACAACTGCAGACTCCGAATGGTTATGAACTCACCGCCGAGTCGGCATTGCGCATCCTGGAGCACGTCCTGAAGCATCCGCCGAAAGGCGGCTACAGCACTCCATCCCAGTTGCTGGGAAAGGATTTTGTCCTGTCGCTCAGCGGCTGCAAGCTGGTCTGACCGGATCCCCGAATCGACCATCGGTTGAAGGTGATGGCACACAATTCAATGCGACATGCTGGACGCGGGCAAAACGCGGGATTCCGGGACATGCTTTTGGCTCCGCAGGCTCTTGTTGCGGACGCAGTCATGAAGTCTCGGCCAATCGCTGAATGACATGCGCGCCAGTCGCTTGTTGTCGATTCAGATGATGCTTGAAACCCGTGGGCGGGTGAGTGCTCGCACGCTGGCGGAAAAGCTCGAGGTATCGATTCGCACCTTGTATCGCGATGTCGATGAGTTGGCAGCAGCTGGTGTCCCCATTCATGCCGAACGCGGGCGAAACGGCGGGTTCGTGCTGCAGAAGGGCTGGAAGACCACGTTGACCGGCCTGACGGCGGCAGAAGCTCAATCGATCCTGATGTTGGGTCTGTCCGGTCCAGCGGCGGATCTTGGACTTGGCGACGATGTGGCGCGCGCCGAATTGAAACTGCTGACGGCCCTGCCGATGGTCCAGCGGACCCAGGCCAGTCTGGTGCGCTCGAAGTTTCACCTTGATCCGATCGACTGGTATCGCGAAGCACAACCGGCGCCTGCTCTGGCGCTTGTAGCGCAAGCTGTCTGGGACCAGCGGCAAATCACCATGGCCTATGAAAGCTGGAAGGCAACCGTCCGTCGGACGGCCCATCCGATCGGGCTGGTTCTGAAGGGAGGGTCCTGGTACCTGATTGCAGCCGTCGACGGATCACCCAGAACCTATCGTGTCGCCAGCATTCAGCATGTGGACTTGCTCGATGCTCCTGCGAAATGCCCGGACGGATTCGATCTCGCCCGCTATTGGTCCGAGCGTGTCCATCAATTCGAGTCTGATCTCTACCCGGGTGTAGCCAGGGTTCGCGCCACCCGACAAGGACTGCGGGAGTTGTCTCGTTCAAGCGCGCGGGTGGCACGTTCGCTGGCGTCACAGACCTTGGCTTCCGATGCCGAGGGCTGGTTTCGTGCGTCGATCCCGATCGAGACCGAAGTACAGGCTGTGCGTCAGTTGGTTTCGATGGCGTTGGATGTAGAAGTACTTGCGCCGAAGTCCCTGCGCCAGGCCATCCGCGACTTTCTTGAGGCCTCAGGGGCTCGATACCGGCAGATGACCGAAGTGCCTCCGGATTGACGTGATTCGATCTGCCTAAAAACATGACAGTCGATGGCAGCATTACCGGGCTATGGTCAATGCTCTCACCCGTAGCGGGATCAGGAGCCATCATGAGTCACGAACCTGGTAGTCAAGACCGTCGAACGATTCTTCTGGCATCGGCATCGGCAACTGCCGGAATCGCCTTGGGACTGGCGAGTCTTGGCCCAACAAAAGCCGAGAATGTTCCGGAGAAAAAAGTCGAGCCGGCCGTCGGCCAACCGGGCGACTTCAGTTTCCTCGAGGGCGAGTGGCGAATCCAGCACAGGCGCCTGAAAGCAGGTACGACCGACACGTGGGATGAATTCGACGGCGAGGCAACCTGCTGGACCATTCTCAACGGAGTAGGAAGCATCGAGGAATTGCGCATTCCCTCACGCGACTTTTCCGGCATGGGATTGCGGCTTCTGGATGTTGCGAAAAACGTTTGGTCCGACTTCTGGGTCAACGGCAAATCCGGCGTCTTGACCACCCCAGGCATGACCGGTGCGTTCAGGGATGGTGCCGGCGTGTTCGAATCCGACGACATCCACGACGGAAAGCCGATCAAGGTTCGCGGTATCTGGGACCAGATCACGGCCACAAGTTGCCGGTGGCACCAAACCACCTCCGAAGATGGCGGCCAGAGCTGGAAGCCGAACTGGTACATGGACTGGAAGCGCGTCTGGCAGTCGATGTTCAACGGCCGGCTGTGAAACACCCACTCTTGTTCAGAGGCCTTTCCATACGAGGTCATGCAGTCTTTCACTTCAGGGCTGCTCGAAGGGAGGTGGCGATGCGGACTGGCCGGCGGCCGTTCTCCGAGCCGCAGTGCCAGGGAGTCTCCGATCCCTTGCGCTCTGATTCGCCTGTGGCAAGCTAGCCTTCATCATGAAGGAAGGCCGATGATGGATCATGTCAGTGCCGGGCTCTTTGTCTATGCGAAGGATCTTGCGCGTATGGCTTCGTTCTACGAAGCCGTGCTCGATATGGCACGCGCCCATTCATCGGCAGAGCTCGTGGTCCTGAAGGCCGATCAATTTCAATTGATCGTTGACGCGATTCCCGAACCAATCGCGGCGCAGATTGAGGTCGCGTCGCCTCCCGAACGGCGCGAAGAAGCGGCATACAAGTTCTTCTTCACCGTGCCGAGTCTGGACGCGGCCCATGCCCAGGCCAGAGACTTGGGCGGTGAGGTGCTGGCAGAATCATGGCGCGGACCGGGGTTCATCGTGCGGAATGCTGTGGATCCCGAAGGAAATATCTTCCAGTTGCGCGAGCTCATTCCCGTTTCCTTAGAGCGCTGATGCGAGCCACATTGACCCTGCGATTGATCAAGGTGGTCCATACGCTGGTGTGGGCACTGTTCGCGGGTTCGATTCTGGCCATTCCGGTGTTGGCGGCGCAGCGCAAACTGGGGGTCGCAGCTGCGCTGATCGCCTTCGTCTTTCTCGAAGTGCTGGTGTTGTTCGCAAACCGGATGCGTTGCCCGTTGACGGACATTGCGGCTCGCCACACCCCTGATCGCCAAGATAACTTCGACATCTATTTGCCGATTTGGCTCGCCCGATACAACAAGCACGTCTTCGGATCATTGTATGCAGGCGGTATCGTCTTCACCTTGATTGCCTGGCTGATGTCCAGCACAAGCTCCGGTTGATCCTGGGACCCTCCACAAAGGAATCCGAAATGCACCCCATTGCACTTGAAACCTGGCACCGACTCGTGCGCACGCAGGATGCATCGGGACTGCCAGCATTACTGGCCGAGGACGCGGTGTTCCACTCTCCGGTCGTGCACACACCTCAACGCGGCAGGAAACTCGCCGCCGGTTATCTGGCGGCGGCGTTCCAGGTGTTCTTCCACCCGAGCTTCCGTTATGTCCGGGAGATCGTCGGCGACACCGATGCGATGCTTGAATTCGAAACCGAAGTGGATGGCATCCTGGTGAATGGGGTCGACATGATTCGGTGGAATGCGGCCGGGCAGATCACCGACTTCAAGGTGATGCTGCGGCCGCTGAAGGCGATCAACGTGATCCATGAGCGCATGGCGGCGATGCTGCAGGCCATGAAGCCTGCCTGATCAGTTGCGCAAGCCGCGCCCACGTACGAGGAGCCAGCTGGAATAGGCGCCCAGTATCACGGCTGCAAGGATCATCACGGCCAGCGAGGTGCCGATCGGCACGTCACTCTTGCCGAGTACGCCGTAACGGAACGCACTGACCATGTACAGGATCGGGTTGAAGTGGCTGACCTTCTCCCAGAACGGTGGCAGCAGCGAAATCGAATAGAAAACCCCGCCGAGATAGGTGAGTGGGGTCAGGATGAACGTCGGGACGATCGAGATGTCGTCGAACTTCTTCGCGAACATGGCATTGATGAACCCGGCAAACGCGAACGTCAGTGCGGTGATGAACAAGGTCAGCAGCGTGATCAGCGGGTGTTTCACTTCGAGCCGTGTGAAGAACAGGGCCACCACCAGCACGATCGCGCCGACCATCAGGCCGCGCACGATGGCGCCGATGCAATAGCCGCTGAGAATCACCCAATTGGGCGTCGGCGACACCAGAATCTCTTCGATGAATCGCTGGAACTTGGAGCCGAAGAAACTCGAAACGATGTTGCCGTAGCTGTTCTGGATCACGCTCATCATGATCAGGCCGGGCACGATGAAGTCCATGTACCGGATGCCGTTCATGTCCTTGATCTGGCTGCCGATGAGGTTGCCGAAGATGACGAAGTAAAGTGTCATCGTGATCGCCGGCGGCACCAGAGTTTGGCCCCAGATACGCAGGATGCGCGAAATCTCGCGCATGACGATGGTGTTCAGTGCGGTCAGGTTGCCATGGGTATTCATGCGGCATGGCCCTTGCGGTCGACGAGGGCGAGGAACAGTTCTTCAAGCCGGTTGGCCTTGTTGCGCAAACTCCGCAGGCGGATGCCGGCTGAATCCAGCGCACGGAACACGAGGTTGAGTTCGGTGCCCTTGGGGACTTCTGCCTCCAGCGTCAATGCGTCGATACGACGCAAGGTGACGCCCTCGACATTCGGCAAGGCATCACATGCTTCGACGAGGTCGAGCACGAAGGTCTCGCGATCTAGGCTTGCCAGCAGCGACTTCATGTCGCTCTTTCGGACGATCTCGCCCTTGTCGATGATCGCGATGTTGCGGCACAACTGTTCCGCTTCCTCAAGGTAATGAGTGGTCAGAATGACCGTTGTGCCGTCGCGGTTGATCTGCTCGACGAACTGCCACATCGAACGACGGATTTCGATATCCACGCCCGCAGTCGGTTCATCGAGGATCAGAAGTTTCGGTTCGTGCACCATGGCCCGGGCAATCATCAGTCGCCGCTTCATGCCGCCGGACAAAGTCCGTGAGGCCACGAATGCCTTGTCCCATAACGACAGTTGCTTGAGATAACGCTCGGCGCGCTCTCGGGCCAGCGGGCGCGGCAGACCATAAAAACCAGCCTGATTCGCGACGATGTCGAAAGGTTTTTCGAACTGGTTGAAGTTGATTTCCTGCGGCACCACGCCGAGCAGGCCAAGCGCGGTTTCGCGGTCGCGCGCCAGATCGTGCCCGAAGATCCGGATGCTGCCCGCGGTCGGCCGGACCAGCGAGCAGATGGCGCCGATCAGGGTGGACTTGCCCGCTCCATTGGGTCCGAGCAACGCAAAAAAATCGCCTTCGGCGACTTCAAGCGACACGCCCTTCAGTGCCGACACACCGGTATCGTAGGTCTTCTTCAGGTCGGTGATTTCGAGTGCTTGGGCCATGATTCCCGATCTCGCAAAAGGAAACCGCAAGCACCACGGCTGTGCAGAATCGCCTGCGGTGACTTGCGGTTTCGAATGAAGCAGCCCCCGGATATGGGGACTGTCACCGTGTAGTCAATCCCTATTGCCTGCAGCTGGCCGGCAGATATCTTGGCCGGAACGCTGTCGGACGCGCAGGTCCATTGCATGCTGGTGTCCATGGCCAATTGCACCACTTGACCGTCCAGACTGGTGTTTCCGGTGTTGGACAGTGTCAGGTTGATCAGGCAGAACGGCGTACCGTTGCCATCCTGACCGGGCAGCACTTCAGCACGCGAGTAATTCATGCCGAAGTAACTGTCGGCGCTGCCGATCATGCCGTCGCCATTGCCTGGGCATTGGTTGTCGTTCGACAGGTAGTGCTCGGCCACCATGTATTTGATCGCCGAGCTTTCGGCGATGACACCGGCGACTTTCGCGCGAACGGTGTAGTCCTGATAGGCGGGCAGTGCGATCGCGGCAAGGATGCCGACGAAGCCGATGCCGATGATGCCGACGACCGCCATGACGCCGATCAGAACGCCGATGTTGACGCTGCTCGACTTTGCACCGAGTTCACTGCGGGTTGCCTTGTCGATGACCAGCGTGCCGGCCACGAAGTCGTGCAGAGCCTGTTTGCGGCCGGTAAAGGCGGCGATCAGGTAACCGAGATTCGCCGGTAGCGACGACAGGATCTTGGCAAAGAACCGACCCAGAGCGCGACCGAAGCCGATGCGCTCGCCGTTCTTGTCGACGACCCGGATGCCCATCAACCGCTTGCCGATCGTCGCGCCTGCGGCGCTGCGTTCCAGCAGCACGAAATAGCCGACACTGATCAGGAAGATGGATCCGTACAGGACCACCATGAACAGCATTAGCGCCGTACCGTTCGGGGGCGAATTTCCGGAGCCGGCGAGCATGGGGATGGCGATGGCGCTGGCAATGGCGATGATCGGTGTGATGATGATGCTCAGCAGGAAGCTGTCGGCCATCATGGCGATCAATCGCCGCCAGAAGCCGGCATAGACCATTTCGCTTTCCGGGATTGCACCGCGTGGCCCGGCGGGTGCCGGGGCAGACCGGGATGGCGTATAGGGTTGAGTGGCTGCCATCGGTGCCGCAGCAGGCGCCGAAGGTCGTGCCGGCGGCGCGATCGGCGCAGCGGCGGCGACTGGAGCGGCAGCGGGCGCAGGAGCTGGCGGTGGCGCCGTGACCTCGGCTGGACTCGGAAGCTCGATGCCCAGTTCAGCGGCGACTTCTTTCCACGGCCGCCACTGCGGCCAGCCATCACGCCAGACCAGTGCACGTTCGTACCAGCCCGGGGCGAACATCGCCTCGCGCAGTTGCGCCACCGGCATCGGGCCGTTGGGTTGCTTGGAGGCATTGCTGTAGTACCAGATGGCTTCTTCGCTCATGGCGGTTTCCGTTCGGTTCAATCGAGCGCCAAGTGTGCGAGTGTTTGCGTTCCGGCTCAAGCGGAGAAAGCGGATTCCGGCGGTTTTTTGTGCCCATGGGCCGCTGGAGGGGCCGATTCGCGCTGGTGCGTCCGCATCAAGACCCAGCCAGTTCGGTCAGTGCGCTCGCGTCGGACCACTCAGTTCGGCATGCATCCAGGCGAATTCCGCCTCACGACCCGGCTGGTTGTACAGCACCATCAGCACCACCCACTTCAGATCGTCCAGATCAACCGGCGTGTGTTCCAGCGCCAGGGCGCGTTCCAGCACGTGTTCACGGGTCTTGGCATCCAGCATGCCGTGTTGTTCGAGCCGCAGCAGGAATCCGCGTGCGGCCACATCCAGGTGTTCCTGTTCGATCGGGGCATAAATTCTCAGCGACCGTTCGACGCTGGGCGCCGCCGGCTGGGCTGTCTGCAACTCGGCCAGCCAGTCCCAGGCCTTGCCGATGCAGACACTGTGAAAACCGGCCTCGATGAGTTCGCCCTGGACCGAATCGCGATCGAATGTGGTGTGTTCCGGCGCGCAGAAGAAATAGTTCTCGAACAGGTAGACCAGCACATCGAGCACGTTTTCTTTCATCCGGATTCCTTGTGCGCAGGCGACCGTCAACCGGTGGCGTGAGGGCGTGCCAGCCAGGCATACCGGCCTCCTCCGAGATCCGCCACCCTGTCTTTCAGCACCAATGTGGTCAGCATGGTCGAGATTGTCTGGGTGGTCAAGCCAGTCCGCTGTTGCAAGGTATCGAAGTCCACCGGGTCGAAGCCCATGGCCTGAACGAGATTCCGTTCCTCGCCAGTCAGTGACGACACAGAATCCAGCGGTGCCGGATCCATGCGGGCCAGCAGACCGCCCAGGAGTTCGATGATTTCGGCAGGTGATTCAACCAGTGCCGCGCCGTCTCGGAGCAGTCGATGGCAACCGCGTGCCAACTCGTTGTGGATGGATCCGGGAATGGCGAACACTTCGCGGTTCTGTTCGGCGGCCAGGCGTGCGGTGATCAAGGAGCCGGACTTCAGGCTGGCCTCGACGACGAGTGTGGCCCGGCACAAGCCGCTGATGATGCGATTCCGACGCGGAAAGGACTCCGGCCGCGCCGAAGTCCCCAGAGCGAATTCACTGATCAGTGCACCGTGTTCGCGGAGTTCGTCGGCCAGCCCGATGTTTCCGAGCGGGTAGGGCACGTCTACGCCCGTACCCAGCACGGCAATGGTCGGCGCGCCCTGGCGCAACGTCGCTCGATGGGCCTCGGTGTCGACCCCGTGGGCCAGACCGCTGACGACGGTGTAACCGGCCATCGCCAGTTCGCGCGCAAACCAGCGTGCGTTGTCGAGGCCGCCGGCGCTGGCGCGACGGGCACCCACGACGGCGATGCAGGGGCGATGCAGAAAATCCGGAGATCCATCGACCAGCAGTGGCGGCGCAGCATCCAGCGCTTCAGCCAGAAGGTCCGGGTAGCCGGGTTCCCCTGGCCAGAGCAGATGATGGTTGCGCTGATCCAGCCAGCGAAGGTCGTTGTCGAGCTGCAGTGTGTTGGGCCGACTCAGCCAGCGGATTGCGGCTTCGTCGAGCCCAAGCCCACGCCATTCCTGAGCAGTTGCCCGGGCCAGCTCCGAAAGGGGTGCTCGGCGTTCGAGTTCAGCCAGTTTGGCCGGGCCGACGCCAGGTGTTCTGAGCCAGAGAAGGCGGGCACGCTGCAGCAGTTCGCGAGGGTTCATGCGAGTACTTTGGCGCGTGATGGAGGTCAGCGCATGGGCAAAATGCTGATTTTTCCCTGCGAATATTCGCAGTTTTCCCCAACCTGAACATCATGCGAGCCGCAACGCCTTCCGCGTGTTCCTGAGCGTCTGCGCTGACGTCGCCTCGATGAGCAGCGCATGATCTTCGGATCAGTCTCCGTGCGGGCAAAAAAAAGCGGCCCGAAGGCCGCTTTGATTCTGAATCGTGTCAACCTGGCTCAGGTGGAGCGCGGCGGACGCAGCACCGAGTTGACGCGGACCGGTCGGATTCCATCCATGATCAAGCCGTAGCTGACCTTTTCGAACGTGCGGAAGATCATGACGTGGCCCTGGAACTCCTCGGGCAATTCCACCATGGCTTTCGACGGACGCAAGGCCGTGCGGATATCACCGTCGGGATGTTTGACGCGATCGCGAATCTCTTTGGCAGGCGAAAACACCGAGAAGACCTGGCCATTCGCCACACCGTCGCGGGCGCCGCGCGACAGCGCGACGACCATCTGCGGTCCGGCGGTGTAGTTGTTCTCCGACACGGCCAGAACCCGCATGTTGTCCGGAACCGATTCCGGCTGATGGGGCGAATAACTCGGATCGTAAGGATTACTTTCCAAGGGCAGGATCAGGTCACCGGCCTCGACTTCATGGCCACCCGCCAGGATCAGGACCTGCGCCGGATCTCCGGCGGCGATCACTCGACCCCGACCCACCCACGCCACTTCATGCCCCAGGATGTCGACGCTCTTCTCGCGGCGCCAGTCCTTGAACACGGTCGTCCAGATTTTCCCGAACGTCAGTGAGCCGCTGGCATCCCAGGGTTCGGCGACGATTTCACGCTCTGTGGTTTCCCAAGGAAAGTGCTTGGGGACCTCACGGTAGACATACGTGGCGCGGGCCAGATCGAATTCTTCGCCTGGACGGGCGTTCAGGCCGCGAACGTAGGCAATCTGTTCCATGGTGCCGCGCAGGTGGTCTTCTTCGATCGCCACCACGTAGGGTCGAACTTTCGCATCAGCCGGCGTGATCACGCGGGCCTGTTCCAAGAAGGGTTCGAGGAATTCCAGCGGGATCGCGTTGACTGCCCGTCGACCGGACACGTCGCGAACCTGCGGCGACAGTTTGACGACGCCTGGACGCTGGCCCTTGATCAGACGAGGCTGACCATTGACGTAGATCAGGCTGAGCACATCGCCCGGATAGATTCGATGGGGATTCGCAATTTGCGAATTGGCCTGCCAGACCTCTGGCCAGAGCCAGGGGTCGTTCAAGAAGCGCTTGGCGATGCCCCAAAGCGTATCGCCCTCGACGACCGTGTAATCGGTCGGATGGTCGTCACGGAGTGTGACCTCGGCCGCAAAACTTGCGCAGCTAAGGAGGGTTCCAGCGATTACTGCAAGTGTTTTTTTAAGCATGGCGGCTAAGGTCCTGATTCTCAACGGACTGACCCGAGTGTAACCCAAAACTTCGGCCGGAGAAAATGGGGGGGCGCACAGTCTTGAAAATCGACCGTTTTCGCCCTCGGATCCAGAAGTGATCAAGCCGGTCAGGAAGGAGGCTTGATGGCACTGGTCAGTGCACTGATTTGCGCATCAGGCTGGACGCTGCAGCTCCCGGAGTCGTCATTGCGAAGACCGCGAAGCGGGCTGCGGCAATCCCGTACTTGCCTCAGGCCTGGTCGCGAGCAAGAGATTGCCGCGCCGTTTGGGCTTGCAAAGACGAGGTGGTCCTTGTCTGCCGCGACGCTGAAAAGCGTTGATTTTCGCTTGAATCAATCCATTCAAAATCAGTGAAGTACGCAATGTTTGGCAAGAGATCGGTCGTTCGATGAGTCATGGCCGGCGTAAGCTCCAGGCGGCGAGGCTTGGCACCTGCAGGAGTCTGTCTGACTGGGGTCCGGCTCGTGCTCCAGCCGCTGTGCACCGGCATCATGCCGGGGTACCGTGCGGGATCAAGAATCCAGCGAGGGCAAGTCATGGCAACGATCAACATCCGGGTCAATTCGCTGGCCCAACTGTTTGACTCCCTGGATCCCTCGCCATTTCGCGAGAAGGCGCTGGATCGGGCGGCCGAGGCATACCTGATCGAGTCCGTGGGCGAGCATTCGTCCACTGAAGCACTGCAGGTGGTGGTCCATGCACCGGATAACGTCGCCATGCACCTTGGTGACCTGGGTGCTGCGATCCATGGTCACTTCCGGGCACTCGCCGACGGGGCGCGACGACGCCAGCGTGCGCGCCACCGGCAGGCCCGGCATGCCTTGTTCTTTGGGCTGGGCGGGCTGGCACTGGGGCTTGGGCTCAGAACGCTGGCCTTGCAATGGCCCGGTCCGGCCAGCGATTTTCTGGCGGAAGGATTCCTGATCCTCGCTTGGGTGGCGCTCTGGCGGCCGGCCGAAGTGGTGCTTTACGATCGCTGGGAACGTCGCGAGGAACTGCGGGTTCTGGATCGTCTCTCAACGATGCCCGTCGAACTGCGCTTGAACAGCCCGGGTCCCGGGCATTGATGGGCTGTCGAGACACCTGTTTTTGACGGTTTCGCAAACCGGATCCACGAGGGAATTTGGCGCGCCCCGAAGCGGCGGGCTAAGCTTGTCGTATGCATTGCCCCTTCTGCCGCCACGAAGACACCCGGGTCGTTGACTCAAGACTGATTGAAGACGGCTCCCAGGTGCGTCGGCGTCGGCACTGTGATGCCTGCAACGAGCGCTTCACGACGTTCGAGGTCGTTGAATTCAAGATGCCGATGATCGTGAAGCACGATGGCCGTCGCGAATCGTTTGATGAGCGCAAGCTCCGAGGCAGCTTCGAACGGGCGCTGCACAAACGCCCGGTCGATTCCGCTTCGATCGACGCGGTCATGGGGACCATCCAGAAGCGCCTGCGTGAAATGGGTGAACGCGAGATCCTGTCCCGCCGCATCGGCGAGTGGGTGATGGCTGAACTGAAGCGGATCGATCAGGTCGGTTATGTGCGATTCGCATCCGTGTATCGCCGCTTCGAGGACGTCAAGGAGTTCCGGGAGGAAGTCGAGCAGCTCGAACGAGACCTGCCGATTCTCGAAGGCAAACAGATGTCGCTGCTGGCCGAAACCGAGCCGGGCGGCAAACGCGGATGAAGTTCGTCTACCTGGCTGAGCGCATGAACCATGCGCCACGCTTGGCTGCTGCGCACTATCGCGAATGGGGCCCGCTGCTGCCGGACTGGAGCGAAAGCGAGGCCTTGGCCGAACTGGAATCACACCAGCACCGCTGTGCCGTGCCGACCACCATCCTCGGCATCGATGAAAGCTCCGATGAGGATCAGTTGATCGGATCAGTCAGCCTGTTGGCGAACGACCACGAACAGATCCGGGCGTATTCCCCGTGGCTGGCCAGCTTGTACGTTTGGCCGGCTTACCGCGGACAGGGCCATGGCGTGGCCCTGGTCCAGAGGTGCCTTGCCGAAGCGCGCGCACTCGGTTTGCCAAAAATCTACCTGTATACCGCCGGGCAGCAGGTGTTCTATCGCAAGCTGGGCTGGCGCGACACGACGATCCCATGAGTTTTGGCGAGGGGCCGGTGACCGTCATGGAGATCGAACCATGACTTCGACGCCGTTCGATCACCAGCATATGGCGCACGCCCTGCGCCTTGCCAAACGCGGGCGGTTTACGTGCAAGCCGAATCCTTGTGTGGGTGCGGTGCTCGCGCACGGCGCCGACGTGGTCGGTACGGGCTGGCATCAGCGCGCCGGCGAGCCCCATGCCGAAGTCTTTGCGCTGCGTGAGGCCGGAGCCCGGGCCGCAGGCGCAACCGCATACGTGACACTCGAACCCTGCGCACACCATGGCCGGACACCTCCGTGTGCCGATGCGCTACTTGCCGCAGGCGTCAGACGGGTTGTTTATGCCAGCGCAGATCCGAACCCGCTCGTGTCCGGTCAGGGCATCGAACGTTTGCGGCTTGCCGGTGTGGATGTGGAGTCCGGCCTGATGTCCGGGGATGCGGACGCACTGATGGAAGGGTTCCTGTCACGGATGCGCCGGCAGCGTCCGTTCGTGCGGGTGAAGTCGGCAACGAGTCTCGACGGCCGGATCGCTTTGGCTTCGGGCGAATCAAAATGGATTACCGGCGAAGCTGCGCGTGCAGATGTGCACGATTGGCGAGCCGCGGCATCCGCCATCCTGACCGGCATCGGCACGGTGCTGGCCGACGATCCTCGACTGACGGCGCGTGTGGATGCCGCGTTCGTGGCACCGGTCCGGGTCGTGCTGGACGCCAGCGGGCGCCTGCCCGCGGACGCTGCAGTCCTCGATGACAGCGCACCGACACTGGATCGTTTGTGCCGAAGCGGTATCGGATGCGCTGATCCGTCGATTGCCCGGTGTGCAAGTGATCGGTTCGCCCGTGGATTCCGAGGGTCGCCTGAAGTTGATGCCGGTATTGACCGAACTGGCGCGCCGGGGCGTCAATGATCTCTTTGTGGAGGCCGGTGGCCAGGTCGCCGGGAGTTTTTTGCGCGAGGGACTGATCGACGAATGGTTGCTCTACCAAAACGCCTGTGTCCTCGGGGGACCAGGGTTTGCCGGCGTTCTCCGGGGTGTCGCCCGACGGTATGGCGCATCGCCCGCGATGGAGCGTTCTGGATCGCCGCTTGTTAGGTGAAGACTTGCGCATCAGGTTACGCCCCGCCTGATCTTCCGGACCGATACGTCTTGGCTGGCTGTCGATAAACACCAGCCCATCAAGAGGGCCGCTTTGGTCGAAATCAGAAGGAACTGGCAACCTGTCGCATAATGGGCGATGAGCCAGATCCTCGATGCACTGAAACGATCCGAAGCAGCACGCGCCCAGTCAACCGAAACACCGGTGACGCTCGCCCCCGTCTGGCGCACCGCTCGGCGGCGTCCGTTGTGGCCGTTGTGGCTGGGTCTGGTGGTGATGAGCGTGTTGGCCGCCGGTGTCTGGCAGAACCGCAGCGAACTCTGGCCTGAACGGTTCGCGCAGCCCGAAGAAGAGTCATCGAGACAGACAAGCCCTGAACCCGTCGCCAAACCCAAGCCCGCGCCGGCTGATCCAGTGGCGGCTGTGCCGCCTCCCGAAGTGTCGGAACCCAACCCGGCCGAGGCGATCCAGCCCGATCCGGCCGCGCCGGCAGAGATTGCCGAACTCGCGCCAACCGCGCCACCGCGCCAATGATCCAGCCGGGGGATGTCGCCGTTCCGACCGGGCCCGATTCCCCGGATACGGAAGTCACCGAGTTGGCACCGATGGCCGGCAAGGACACGATGCCGATACCCGACGTGATGCCGGAGGTGCCGAATCCAGCGATGGTCACCCCGCCAGCAGAAGCACCCGCACCGGTCATCGAGCCTGCTCCGGCGCAGGTCACTGCACCGACATTGCCGGTGTATACCGACCTGCCTTATTCGCTGCGCCGCGACCTGCCGGTCCTGCGCTTCAGTACCTATCGGTACCACGATGACCCGGGGCAACGTTTTGTCGTGTATCAGGAACGCCGAGTTAGTGAACAGGGGGTGTTGGGTCAGGAACTGTGGCTGCGCGAAATCCACCCGGACTACCTCGTACTCGATTTCCGCGGCACCTTGTTCACCGTGCCGAGGTAGTCGTCGCGCCTGCGACGTATTGACCCGCCCGGCGCTGCGCTCAATGATCGGGGCATGGAACGGGAGCTCCAATTGAGTGGCGTGAATCTGCGCCGGCTGATGCATGAAGTCGACGAGACGCGTCGGCGCATGGTCGTTGGCGGCGTGTTCTATGTGCTCGGCTGGTCGCTGGTATGCCTGTTCACGCCGGCCATGCATACGTTTCCGGCGGCCTCCTTGCTGATCGCAGTCACCTTCATCGGCCTTGCCGTCGCACGAGTGCTGGCCCGTCCCCCGAACACAAAGGACCCAAAGCGCCTGGCCGCCTGGATGGACATCCAATGGCTGATCATCGAGATCTCGGCGGCAGTGTGTTCGTGGCCGAGCTGGAACGGGCGCAGGCCGAAGCGACGACACTGCGCTCACCGCTGTCCCTGCTCGTCATCGATATCGACCACTTCAAGCAGATCAACGACCAGCATGGCCACGCCATCGGGGATCGTTGTTTGATCGGATTTTCAGAGCAGCTGCGCCATGTTTTTGCCGGTCTGGGAGAGCTGCCGGCTCGGCTGGGAGGCGAGGAGTTTGCGGTGCTCCTCCCGGGGCATCGCGAGGCGCAAGCCACCTTGCGTGCCGAAGCCTTCCGGGTCGGTCTGGCGGCAGCGGCGGTGGTCCCCGAACTTCCGGAACTGCGGATCCGGGTCAGTATCGGCGTGGCCGAGTTCACGCCTGAGCGGCATACCGGAAATGATGCCTTCCTGATCGAAGCCGACCGTGCGCTCTACCGCGCCAAATATGAAGGCCGCGATCGTGTTTGTCCTGCCTCGATGAGTCGCACATGAACCAGCCCGTTGATTCCGACCTGGCGTTTTTCGCCGCACTCGATCGCCGTCTTGTCGAGGCCGTACGGGGCATCCGGATGCTCGATTCCCTGAGTTGGCCGGCGCATCTGCAATACGAGTTCATCGAGCGTTATCGGCGCGGGCAGGGTTTTTTGCCCGAGGTGCCTTATCGCAAGCGCGATTACGAGGACGTGCGCACCGAACTCAACGATATCCAGCACGAGGCGCGTTTTGCCGCCGATCATCCCGTGGGCGGCTATATCCGGCGGACTGCCGAGTCCTGGGAAATCGCCACCCGGATGCTGGATGCGGCCGGAACCAGCGAGATCACCCAACATTCAATCCGATTGTTCGGTCGACCGGGTGACGCATTGCCCGGTTCCGATTTCCACAATCTCGACGCGGCCGAGCACTTCATCGCGCTCGCCGACGAACTCTCGCAGGAACTCGCGACACACGAGGCCGACTACTGTCTCAGTGCGCAGATCATGCAGCACGAACTGCAGGAGCGTATGGACGAATTCTTCGTGCACCACAAGGTGCGCGTCGAAATCGATCCCGAGCTCACCGCAAAAGCCGCGGCCGGACCCACGCGGATCCGTTTGCGCAGCGCCACAGCGTTCTCCGAGTACGATCGGCACCAGTTGCTGGAACACGAAGCGTTCGTGCATTCACTGACTGCGCTGAATGGGCGAGAGCAGCCGCATCTGGCGTCGATGGCGCGAAACTCGCCCCGAATCACGGCGACTCAGGAAGGGCTGGCGACGTTTGCCGAACTGATTACCGGATCCATCGACATCGGACGCATGAAGCGCATTTCGATGCGGATTCTGGGTATCGACAAGGCACTCGACGGTGCCGACTTCATCCAGGTTTTCGAGTTCTTCCTCGCCAGCGGCCAGACCGACGCCGAAGCATTCACGTCTGCCGCGCGCATTTTCCGTGGCGCCCCAACCACGGGTGGCGCCGCGTTCACGAAGGACACCGTCTACCTGCACGGTCTGCTCAGTGTGCACACGTTCTTTCGCTGGGCCTTGAAGAACCGGAAACTCAAGCTTTGCCGGTTCCTGTTTGCCGGCAAGATGACGCTGCACGACGTCATCGTGCTCGAGCCCTGGTTCGATTCCGGGTTCATCCGTGCGCCGCTTTATCTGCCGCCTTGGGTGCAGCGTGCCAACGGTTTGGCCGGCATGCTCGCGTTCTCGCTGTTTGCGAACAAGATCCGTCTCGATCGAGTTGCCGCATGGGACCTGAATCTTGGGGTATGACCACCTTGACGCGCACTCGTTGGGGTGTGCCATGCTGGCGCCATCTTGTTTGCCCACCCCCACAGGAGATTCCCGATGAAGACAAAGTACCTGTTACCGATGTTGTTGTTGGCTGGTCTTGCGGCCTGTTCAAAGGACGGAGCCACGCCACCCGCCGCGAGTGAACCGGCACAGGCTGCAGCCGAGACAACGCCCGCATCCGCCGAAGTCGCTGCTCCGGCAGCCGATCCGGCCATGGTGGCCGACGCCGGCGTCATTGGTATTGCCGAATGTGATGACTTTCTGACCGCCTACGAAGCCTGCGTGGCTGACAAGGTGCCGGCGGAAAGTCGCATCGTCTTGACGGAAGGCATGACGCAGTGGCGTCAGTCCTGGAAGGACATGGCCACAAACGAGGCCATGCGTCCCTTGCTGCCGGAAGTCTGCAAGCGCGCCAGGGAAAGTGCCCAGGCAGCCAGCTCGGCTTACGACTGCAAGTTCTGATGTGGCTTCGTCCGATCAGGCCCGCCATGGGTCTGATCGGACTTCCCCGGGCAGCAGTCAGATTGTTCGGGCGCGTTCGATGCGATTGCGCCCGGCCTTTTTGGCCCGATACAGCGCGGCGTCGGCTTCGTCGAGCAGCTGCACAGGTTTCAGGCCCCCTCGTGGCACACAGACCGACACGCCGACACTGACCGTGATGTCGTGCTCGCGCCCGGCGGCTTCACAACGCTCGCGGATCTGCTGCGCGCGCTTCATCGCTTCATCGACCTGCGTGTTGGGCAACAGGACAGCAAATTCCTCGCCACCGAAGCGCGCGAGGACTTCACTGGATTCATGGACTTCCGCCTCCAGCGCGCGGGCAATCCGGCGCGGCACTTCATCGCCCGCGAGGTGGCCATGGGCGTCGTTGTATTGCTTGAAGAAGTCCACGTCGACCATCAGCACGGCCATGGCCTGGCGGGTTTCCGCGAGGCGATTCCACATCCGTGCATAGGCCTGTTCAAAGCCGCGACGGTTCGTCACGCCCGTCAAACCGTCCTGGACCGCGAGTTTGGCCAGGCGTTGATTGGCGACTTCCAACTCACGCGTATGCGCCTCGATCGATCGCTCCAGTTCGATGTTGCGGGCGCGCAATTGGCGCGAACGCCAGCGGTTCCAAGACCACGCCAGCAGCCAGGCCACCAGCAGGACAAGTCCCGATGCCAGCCACGCCGCCCACTGGGTCTGATACCAGCGCGGCAACACTTCGAACGCATAGGTCAGGCGTTCGATCTGTCGCCCGGATGGCGAGCGGCCTTCAACCCGCAACTCGTATCGACGTGGCGGCAATGCGGAGAATTCGCGCAACTTCGATTCGCTCCAGCCGGAGAATCCCGGTTCGAATCCGGTCAGCCAGCTGCGGTATTCGATGCCGCGCTCGGCGCTGTTGACGCCGTATTCGAAACGAAGCAAACGATGCGGGTCAACCGTCGTCGGCGTCGATGGAGCGAGCGGCAATTGCCATGCCTGTTTCTGGTTGCCCAACACCGAGATTCGATGTGCAGTGACTGGCGCACTTGCGGAACCTGTCGTGTTGTGGCTCTGGTCGAGCGTCAGCAAGGCGCCCCAGGTCACGACCGATACCAGCCCGGTGGGCTCGATCGACACGTCGATCACGCCGCGTGCGAGGGGTGAACTGATCTGCACCCGTTCCCAAGGCCCGTCACCTTCCTGCTTGAACAGTTGGCGCGATGTGAACGCAAAGCGTCGGTTGTCGCCCTCACGAATGGCCAGTTCGTCCTTACGCTCGATCAAAGCGCCGAGCCCGTTCAGGTCGTCCGGCTGGAACCGCAGGTCACGCCAGACCGAAGTGCCGGCGGTTGTTCCCAGGACAATGTTGTTGCCCAGTCGCGAAATACTGGCCAGCTGACCGTCCTCGACCTGCACGCCGAAGCGCGTGTCCAGCGTTTCGTTGCGGAGCAGTTGCCGGCCTTCCGGATCCAGCCCCAATCGCGCCGGGAAACCGCGGAAGTTGCCGACCAGGATCTCATCGGCCGATGTTTCGGCCAGGGAGTACAAGACGACACAGGGGACCGGCAGGATCGCCTGTTCGGCGTATCCGTCCTCTTTCGTCACGAGCACCACCAACCCGGCGTCACTGAGGCCATACAAACGATCGTCACGGAACACAGAGGGGACCACATCGAATGGATAGGCGGCACTCGAGATCTTGAGGAATTCTTTGCCGTCGTACTGGTAGATCCCGAGTCGGTGTGCGGCAAACAGCAGGCCGTCGTGGACCAGAAGATCCCAGACTTCATCACTGCCGAGCTCATCCATTCGCGCGAAACTCACCCGATGGCCGGAATCCACCTGGCTCGCGAACAAACCCATGGACGTTGCGACATATCGGCGGCCGGCGAAAAAGGCGCTGTCTTCGATGGAGCCGAGCAAACCATCGGCATCGGTCAGCTGGGTCCACGGCGACGGCCAGGCCGCCCGAACCAGGTCACCGTCTGTCGCCGCCCAAAGTCCGCCTTCGCGATCGACGGCAATACTGACAATCGGGTAACTCGATGCGACGAACCGGTCGAGCAGTTGCAATTGGTCGTCCAGGTGCAGGACTTCGCCGTTCAATGCGCCGACGGCATAGGTTCCATCGGGCAAGGTCAAACCGCAATAAAGCTCCGCCTGTCGAAACCATTCGTCGAGTTGAGACGGCACCGCGGTGACCCGTCCTTGCTGCCAACGGAAGAAACCGTTGTTGCGGGTGCCGATCAGGACCCCCTCGGCACCGGGCAGCATGACGTTTGCGCGCGCCGATGCGAGCTGTTCACCGCCCGGGACAAGCGTGAACGCGCCTTGAGAAAAGCGCATCAGGCCATGGTCCTGCACACGCACCAGCAATTCGTCGTCGAACGAGAACATGGAGTGGGAGCGACCGGGGGTGGGCCACGATTCGGACTCGTCCTTGCCCACGCGATACAGTCGCTCGGCGGTCAGGAAGTACGCGTCGGTACCCAGCAACACGACGTCCCAGACATCACCCAGTGCATGGGGGCCTGGCGACTCGGTGAAACGCTCGTCGAGATCGACAAACGACCACTTGCCGAGATCATCCTGGCGCAGGTATCCGAAGTGATCGTATCCAGCGACATAAACTCGCCCGCGATCACCCAGCAGGAGTTTGCGTGCAGAACTGTCACTGGGCAGCGTGATGGTTTCGAAACGACCATGACTGAAGACGAGCACGCCTTCCAGGGTGCCGACAAAGACGCGGCCCTGAGCATCCGTCAAAACGGAAAAGTGGCGCGGAGCCACTTGGTAATCCTCGGCGGTAAAGCGCTGGATCAGCGGCGCGCCGACCAATTCCAACCCTTCGGTTGGAACGGCTCGCGCCATCTCCAGGCACAAGAGCAGCGCTGCGCCGAGGAAGAGCCGGACCACCCGGAAGTCGAATCGGTCAAACATGGTGCGATTTCAACACAATGGCCGCGCTTTCCAAGGCTTTGCGGCACCGCCGCACCGGAATTTACAAAGCGATTGTCCACGGTTCGCTTCCAAATCCGAAGAGCGGCAGCGAGAATCCGATCATTGGTTGGTCGAGTAACGGGAAGGTATGGAAGCCAAGCTGAGCGTCAATGTGAACAAGGTCGCGGTGCTGCGCAATTCGCGCGGCGGAGTGTTGCCTTCGGTGGTCGAGGCGGCACGTGTGGCCATAGCTGCCGGCGCCGAGGGCATCACCGTCCATCCGCGCCCCGATCTCCGCCATATTCGCCCCGACGATGTGCGGGCGCTGCGCGCCATGTTGCCTGCGCATGTCGAATTCAACATCGAAGGGAATCCGTTTGCGCCGCCGAATGCGCGTGGATACCCGGGCTTGCTTGAACTGGTGCGGGACACCAGGCCCGAGCAGGTCACCCTGGTACCGGACAGCGATGCACAGATCACGTCCGATCATGGTTTTGACCTGGCGCGTGATGGCGAGCGACTGGCCCCGCTCATCGCCACACTGAAATCACTGGGTTGCCGCGTCAGCCTGTTCATGGATGCCGACAGTAATCAGATTGCCGAGGCGGCGAAGCTCGGTGCGGACCGGATCGAAGTGTATACCGGGCCTTATGCCGAAGCCTTTGCAGCCGGTGCCTTCGAATCGGCGTTGGCCGACTGTGCGGCCGCGCACGGTCGTGCGCGCGCCGCTGGACTGGGCGTCAATGCCGGGCATGATCTCGATACGAACAACCTTCGGCCGCTCGTCGCGGTCATGCCGGAACTGGCGGAAGTGTCGATTGGCCACGCCTTGTTCAACGATGCCCTGTACGACGGGTTGGCCGTCACGGTCGAGCGGTATCGTGATGCGCTGCGTCGCTGAGCGGGTGCGAACGAACAGCCTGGTCAGGACGCCGGAAAGTCTTCGGCCACGCGCCTGATCCACTGCTCGAGCGCATCCAGGATCACTTGCCCACCGTTCGGCAGATCGGTTCGTTGCCGATGGAGCGCGATCTGCTCAAGCCGGCCCGCGATCGTCCGTTCCGGATGATCACCGCCGTCGATCAGCATCGACCGACGCCACGCCAGCCACCGCGTCTGTTCGGCGGTGTTGAGCAAGTGCGGTGCGTGGCGGGCCCGATGGCGAAACAACAATTCGGCCAGGCGCGGATCGCTGAACTGATTCTGCAAACCAGCCCAGGTTTCCGGGCCACTCCGCCTTACCTGAGGCAACAAAGCCTGATCGCGCGCCGGAATCAAACCCGCATAAAGCGCCTGTTCCGCATCCTGTGTCGGAAAGGCGGATTCCTGTGCGAACACCCGACGCATCTTTTCGGCGAGTTCGGGACCACTTTCCTTCAGTCGCAGGGCATGGTGTTCGCAGCGGGCGACGTCCAGGCCAATGCGCCCGCAATCCACACCCGCGAGTACCGACATGGGTGCCAGAGCAGGGGCCTTGTTGAGATGTACCAGCTTCAAGGGGATCCGTTCAACGCCCTCAGGCAGTGCGGAACGCTCGATGAAGACGCGATCGCGGATCGCCTCCGCGGACAGCACCAGAAGATCTTCGGGGTCGGTCATCAGGTCGAACACGATCACGCCGTTCGACTGAACCGGATGTTGTGCCAGAGGCAAAATGATCGATGTGGCGCCACGTTCGGCCGGAAATCGCGAGGAACTGTGCAGCACCGGCTCGCGCTTGACCCAATCGAGCAGGCTCCCCGCGCGGCGTTTGTCACGCAATCCGAACAGGAACTCGAACAATTTTGGCTGATGTTGCTTGATCAGTCGGGCCAGGCCAATCGTTGCCTCGACGTCCGACAGCGCTTCGTGAGCGTGGCTGTGTGTCAGGCCATTCGCCGCCGCCAGATGCTCGAGGCGGAAACTCGGCTTGCCCGCCTCGTGTTCGGGCCATTCGATGCCTTGAGGGCGCAAGGCGTAACACATCCGCGCGACATCGATCAGGTCGAAACGCGTGTTGCCGCCCTGCCATTCGCGCGCATAGGGATCGAAAAAGTTGCGCCAGAATCCGAACCGCGTGAACTCGTCATCAAAACGAATGGAATTGAACCCGAGCGAGCAGGTCTTCGGCACGCTCATCTGTTCGTGGATTTCCGCGAAAAAATGCGGTTCGTCAAGGCCGTCACGATCGGCTTGCTGAGGTGTGATCCCGGTGATCAGGCAAGCCACCGGGTCGGGCAGAATGTCCCGGTCGGGCTTCAGGAAGATCGAGATCGGGTCGCCGATGATCCGAAAGGAATCATCCGTGCGCAGGGCAGCGAACTGCGAGGGCCGATCCCGTTTGGGATCGGCGCCGAACGTCTCATAGTCGTGAAACAGGAAACTCATCCCGCCGCGCGCACGGTCTCGCTGCCGCCGGGCGTGGCTGGCGTTTGAGTGGCAGGCGTTGCCGGGGTCACGACCGGGCCATAACCCGCGAAGGGCAAGGCTCGCTCCAGGCCGACCTGCGGCTCACCGACAAAATACCCCTGCAGATAATCGACATTCGCTTCGCGCAGCAGCGGCAGGATCTGCGGCCGATCGACAAATTCCGCAATGGTCTGCTTGCCGATCGAATGGGCGATGCCGGTAATGGCTTTGACCACCGCCTGATCGATCTTGTCATCGACCAGTCCCTGGATGAACGAGCCGTCGATCTTCAGGAAGTCCACGTCGAGATGTTTCAGATGCGAGAACGTCGAGAAACCAACGCCGAAGTCATCGAGCGCAAACTGGCAGCCCAGCGCACGCAGATGCCCGATCAGTGCGCGGGCGCTTTCCAGATTCGAGACGGCACGCGATTCGGTGATCTCGAAGACCAGTTGTTTCGGGTCAACGTCGAACTCGACGAACTTGTCGGTGATGAATGACGCGGTACCCGGACTGGTCAATGATTGAGCAGACAGGTTGATCGACAATTTGACGCGGCGGCCCGAACGCGCGGTTTCGCGCAGTGCCCGGAACGCGTTGTGGATCACCCATCGGTCGATGTCGAGCATCATGCCGAACCGTTCGGCAGTGGGCAGGAACGCGTCCGGCGCCAACAGTCGGTTGGAATTGTTCTCGCGCAACCGGATCAGGGCTTCGAAGTAAGGTTCCAGTCGCCGCGTGTCGGTCACACCGGTATCCTGGAAATCCGCGAGTGGCACGATCGGCTGGTAACTCAGCACGAATCCGTCGGCGCGCAGTGCCTCTTCAAGACGCGTTGACCAGCCGAGTTCCTGGTCCATGGTGGCGCGCTGGTCGGATTCCGGCGAAAACACGTGCGTCTGGTTCCGGCCGCCATTCTTGGCGATATGGCAGGCCATGTCGGCAGCAGCCATCGCATCCTGGGGCGATTCCGTGAATCGGTCCATGCGCGCCACGCCGATCGAAATGGTGATGCGATAACTCTTGCCGGCGTAAACGAAGGGGTGGCTTGTCAATGCGCGCCGGAACTCGTCCGCGATCGAGTCGATGTCCTGGCTCTTCACGTTGCGCAGGACGATGGCGTATTCGTCGCCGCCCATGCGAGAGAGACTGTCCGACTGGCGCAGCCGCGATTTCAGGCGTTGGCTCACTTCAATGAGCAACTGGTCGCCGGCGCTGTGGCCAGCGGTGTCGTTGATGTACTTGAAGCGGTCGACGTCGATGAACAGCAGCAGTGAGGTTTGGTCGGAGCGCTTCAGGCGTGCCACTTCCTGATCCAGCTGGCTTTCGAAGAACGCCCGGTTGTGCAGTTTGGTCAGCGAGTCATGTGTTGCCTGCCAGCGCAGTTCCTCTTCCAGCACGCGACGTTCGGACACGTCACGGAAGGCCACGACCGAGCCTTCGCGAACGCCGTCGACGGTCATGGGATAAACCGTACATTCCACCGGCACTGGGCGACGGGCCGCCGTGACGAACACCGTCTGCCAGTTCGGCACCTGATTGCCGTTCTGGTAACACGCGGACAGGAAACACGCCGCCTTGGGCATGGGCGCGCCGTTCTCGAACGCATGGTGGAACTTTTCGTAGGCGGACTCGCCGACCAGATCATTGGCGCCGGCATAACCGAGCAGGTGGACCGCAGCCGGATTCATGAACTGGATGCCGCCGGCACGATCCACACCGTAGACGCCATCACCGACCGAACTGAGGATGCCCTCGAGGCGCCGACGCTCGGCGTCGACTGTCTTGCGATCCACCACCATGCGAGCGAGTGATGCCAGGCGCGCCAGGAACAGTTCCTTGGCCTCGCTCTTGAACATGCATTCGATCGCGCCGGAGGCGAGCGAGTCGTTGATGACCTGGTCGGAATAGGTGCCGGTGATGACGGCGCAGACGGTGGCGCGGCCTGCCGCACTGGCCTTGATCGATCGGATCAACTCCGGTCCGTTTTCGCCCGGCATGAAGTAGTCGGTTACGACGATGTCCGCCGGCGCCGCTTCGAATCTCTTGCGGCCTTCGGCTGCGCTGGGGGCGACTTCGACCAGATAACCCTGCTTCGACAGCAATTTCTGGAATGCCAGTCGGACGGTCGCTGAATCATCAACCAGAAGCACGCGCAGATTGGCCCCGGCGTTATGGTCATCGGCGTTGCTCAACATGCTGCTTGGCCGCATGAGTTTGTTCAGCGCGTCGCCGGCGTCGTTGTAGTCGCCCCAGTTGAGGAGCGCCGCACGCGGCCGTTTCATCATCCAGTTGACCGCGCCGGGGCTTGACGCATCGGCCAGCACCAGTACCGGCAGATGCTCGAACTGGTCGCGACTCAGCATGTCGAAGACTTCGTCGGCCTTGGGTTCGCCGTAGTCCGGCCAGCCCACCGCCACGGCACCGATCTCGCTGGAACTGCGCGGCATCCGTTCGAGCAGTGCCAGGCACTCCTCGAAGCTGCCCAGTGTCTGCACACTGAATCCGGAATTGGCCAACACCGCCGATATCGCCCGTCGGCGAGTGATCGAGGTTTCTGCAATGAGCACGGACGTCACGGCCTACCCCAGCAAAAGCGCCGCGCGGTCAACCGCTTGCGACGGGAAGTTGAGGTTAATCCTGTTGCAGGCGAACGCCAAGTCACCCGATGGCAGGGAGAGGCGTCAGATTGTCAGCAGTTGTGGCTGGACACCCCGTGATTGCCGGCCGAAACGGGGTCACGCTGGTAGATTCCGGGTTGACTCAGCCACCGTGGAATCCCTATGCGCTTGAAGGCTTTGCCTGTCTACCTGATCCTCTCCGGCACTTTGTTCGGCCAAGTGGCTCAGGCAGAGGAATGCCCGGCGGAAGGCGCTCGATACGTCATCAAGGGCTTCACGATGGAGACGAAGGTCACCGCCTCCGGCGAGGCTTTGCACCCCAAGTGGGGCTGTAAATGGATGACCGAAGACGGCCGTGAACTTTGGTGGGACATGGGCGAAGATGTCGTGGCGGTGACGGCCGGGCGGCCTGCAAGTCCCGGCGGGCGCCCGAAGGGCACAAAAATGGGCGGGGCCCGATCGGCGGCCGGTGGCGGCGACCATCTTGCAGCAGGGAGTGTCTACACCTGCACACTGCCCGGCGTCGGAATGTTCACAGGTGCCTATTTCGGCATCGTCGACGACAGCACGTACCGTGATTTTGATGGTCGCCGCGGCCAATACGAATTCGATGTCGGAACCGGCATCCTCAGGTTGACCACCGGTTCTTCAGCCGGACTCGCCTACAAACGCCAGTCCCCGGGATATTTCCGCGTGCTCGATGACAACGATGCCATTACCGGCGGAAGTTGTGTCCTGAACACCGAAAAATCGATCGACGGGCGGTGGTGACGGACCCCAGGAAACGAACTGCAGGAGCGGAACCAGATTTTCTTCTCCCGCGAGCCGGGGAGAAGGTGCCTGCAGTCCAAGAGAAAGTGTCTATGGGCAATATGTTCTTCTCCCGCTTTGCGGGAGAAGATGCCCGAAGGGCAGATGAGGGAACGCTGGCGGCACAAGCCAGACTTTGCGCCAATCTTGCCCTCATCCGGCCTTCGGCCACCTTCTCCCGTCAACGGGAGAAGGGTTTTCTGTCAGGCCCGAAACGGCGCAATGTCGCCGGGCTTGCGCAGCATCTTGTTGACCTCATCAAGATGCAGCTCTTCCTGCTGGATCATGTCACGTGCGTATTCCTCGAGCACGATCGACTTGTCGCGCACGATGTCGAGCAACTCGTAATAGGTCGCCAGGCCACTCTGTTCGTGAGCAAGCGTTTCCCGCAGGATGTCGCCAATGTCGTGCTGGTGCGTTTCCAGGAGCCCGCCGATTCTCAGCGAGGGATGCCCGCCGAGCATGGTCAACATTTCGCCGGCCTGCTGCGCATGCGTGAGGCCTTCGCTGGCATTACCTTTCAGCCAGGACACGATCGGAATGCGGTTGTAGCCGAACACCATCAGCGAGTAATGCGTGTAACGCACCACACCCGCCAGTTCGACTTCCATGATCTTGTTGAGGGCAGCAATGGCCTTTTCGGTTTCGGCGGCAGTCAGCATCTTGGATTCCTTTTGTCCTGGGAGTTCATTCTTCGCGAACGACACGCAACACTTCATCGACCGAGGTCTGGCCCGTGATGCACTTCTGCCAGCCGTCTTCGGCCATCGAGGACGAGCGCTTGCGCGCGTGCGCTTCGAGATCGGCTTCGGAGGCACCTTCGTGGATCAGCTTGCGCATGCCTTCATCCACGGCGATCAGTTCATAAATACCGGTGCGGCCCTTGTAACCGGCGGTCTTGCCGACCAAACCCGCCTGGGGGCGAAAGAGTGTGGTGCCCTCGTCCGATTTCGGCCGGTTGAATGCAGCGAGTTCGGTCGCGGTGGCCGTGTAGCCCTCGCGCGTGCCGGGATCCAGCGTGCGAACCAGTCGCTGCGACAGCACGCCGATCAACGACGACGAAAGCAGGAACGGTTCGACACCCATGTCGCGAAGGCGCGTGACCGCACCCACGGCCGAATTGGTATGCAACGTGGACATCACCAGATGACCCGTCAAAGAGGCTTGCACGGCGATCTCGGCGGTTTCCAGATCGCGGATTTCGCCGACCATCACGACGTCGGGATCCTGGCGGAGGATGGCGCGCAGCCCGCGGGCAAACGTCATCTCCACCTTGGTGTTCACTTGTGTCTGGCCGATGCCGTCGAGGTAATACTCGATCGGATCTTCGACCGTGAGAATGTTGCGCGTGGCGTCGTTCAAGCGGGACAAAGCGCCATAAAGCGTCGTGGTCTTGCCGGAGCCGGTGGGTCCGGTGACCAGCAGGATGCCGTGTGGGCGGTGAATGAGGTCATTCAGCGTCCCAAGCATCGTTTCCTGCATGCCGAGTTTCGCCAGATCCAGTCGGCCGGCCTGTTTGTCGAGCAAACGCAGCACGACACGTTCGCCATAACCGGCAGGGATCGTCGACACGCGAACGTCGACCGGTCGGCCAGCAACCCGCAGCGCAATACGACCATCCTGCGGCAGGCGCTTCTCGGCGATGTCCAGTTTGGCCATGACCTTGATGCGAGACACGATCGGCGCCGCCGCGGCTCGCGCCGGACTCAGGATTTCGCGCAGCACACCGTCGACGCGGAAACGCACGACGAGTCGGTTTTCGTAGGGTTCGATATGGATATCGGACGCGTTCTCGCGAATCGCCTGGGCCAACAAGGCGTTGATCAGCTTGATGATCACCGCTTCGTCGTCGCTCTCGGCGAGATCCTGAGGTTCCGGCAACGCATCACTGAGTGCACCCAGATCTTCGCGGTCGCCCAGATCGGCTGCCATCTGGCGTGCATCACCACCGGACTCGTACAACTCACGCAGCAACTGGTCGAACTCTTCGTCCGGAAGGCGTGCAAAGCGCACGGGCGCGCCGACAAAGCGCTGCAGTTCAAGCAAGGCCTCCAGCTTCGCGTCGGCGCGGTGCGCCACGACTGTGCGGTCACCGACGCGCTCGTGCACCGTTGCGCCCTGGCGTTTTGCAAACGCGTAGGGCGGGCGCGCGATGGGCCGGGGCGGCGCGTACTCTTGGCCGGGAATGTCGCTGACGTTCAAGGCCTTACTCGTTGTGCGGGGTGGCCTCGGCACGCGGATCGGCGCGCAGCGGCTGGCCCCATTCCTGCAGGATGGGCATTTCTTCCTCGCGAATCATCGATTCGCGATGCTCACGTGCCTGGATCTGCTCGGCACGCAGCAGATTGTATTTTTCCTGCGAAATCACGCGTTCGGTTTCCGGGTCGCGCAGGATCGTTGGACGCAAGAACACCATCAGGTTCCGCTTCTGCATCTTGCTGTTGCGGTATTTGAACAAATTGCCGAGCAGCGGGATGTCGCCGAGCCCCGGGACCTTGTTGACCGACTGGTCGACCTGGTTCGAAATCAGTCCGCCGAGCACGAGCATGCCACCGTCCTGAACCATGACACTCGTGCTGATCTCGCGCTTGTTCGTCACCAGATCGGTCGCACCGGCCGGCGTCGGAGCCAGCGAGGACACTTCCTGGAAGATGTCGAGTGCGACGCTGTCGCCTTCGTTGATCCGCGGTGTGACCTTGAGCTTGATGCCAATTTCCTTCCGCTCGATGGTCTGGAACGGATTGTTGGGCTGGTTGTTGCCGCCACTGGTGCTGCCGGCATTCGTATACGAGCCAGTCAGGAACGGCACTTCCTGGCCAACCGTGATGTTCGCTTCCTTGTTGTCCAGCGTGACGATCGATGGCTGGGACAGGATGTTCGAACGGCCGTCGCCGCGCAGCAGCTTGGCCAGTGCGCCGATCTCGTACACGGTGTCGTCAGTGCCTGGCAACGTGGTGGTGCCGGTGAGATAGCCGACGTTGAACCCGCGTCCCAAGGCACCCAGCGGATTCGTGATCGCGCCGACGATGCTGCCATTGCCGGTCTGATCCGGGAAATTCGTGCCGCCGACAAACCCTTCCGAACCGTTCAGCGAATCCGTTGCCTGCCACTGCACGCCGATTTCCTTGATGGCCTCGTCGGAGACCTCGGCAATGATCGCCTCGATCATCACCTGGGCGCGCCGGACATCGAGCCGGCGGACCACGGCCTGCAATTCGCGGAATACCGCAGGCGCCGCCGTGATGATCAGTGCATTCGTTTCCTTGTGCACCTGGATCGTGGCCGTGCGCGCGCTTGGTTTGTCGACCGTGCCGGCCGACTCGCCCGTCAGGGTTTGTGCGACGCCGTCGAGCACCGCAACCAGGTCTTCGGCCTTGGCATAACGCAGATACACCACTTCGGTGGCATCGTTGTCGCCGAGCGGTGTGTCCAGATGTCCGATCAATGCCCGCAGTTTGAGCCGCGCGCTCGGGTCACCCGACAGCAGGATCGAATTCGTGCGCGCATCGGCGACGGCATTGGCACTGGGTGAACCGGCAGCGCCTGACTTGTCGCCCAAGCGGTTCACCGTATTCGCCACCTCGGTGGCATTCGCGTGACTGAGCGAGATGATTTCGATTGCCGAGTCGCTCTCGATATCGATGCGTTGAATGAGCTTTTCCAGTCGCGTCGCATTGCCGGCACGATCGGTGATGATGACCGAGTTGCCGGCGGGGCTGACCACGACGCTGCCGGACTGCGGCACCAGCGGCGTGAGCACCTGCACCACCTGCGCGGGTGCCACATAACGCACCGGGATCACGCGCGTGACCATGGAGTCTGGCCCCAGTCCGCCGTTCAGGCTGGCCGCGCCGTCCTGTTTGGCGACCGCTTCGGGCAGGATCTTGACCATGTTGCCGGCCGGGATCAGCGCGTAACCGTGGACACGGAGCACCGACTCGAACACCTGATAGACCTCGTCGGCTGCCATCGGCTTCGCTGAAACCACATTCACTTTGCCCTCGACCCGGGGATCGACGATGAAGTTCTTGCCGGTGATTTCACTGACCGAGGAAATCAGGATGCGAATGTCGGCATCCTTGAGGTTGAGCGTGTGCGTCTGCTCCTGCGCAAAAGCGCTTTGGCTAAGGACAAGGAGCGAAGCTAGAAGGAATTTTTTCATGGGGTGTCTCAGCGGGGCACGTTGAGGTTCAAGGTTTCGGTCTTGCCGTTGCGCCGCACTTCAATGCTGACGCGGCTGGCATTGTTGAGCCCGGCCACGATGCCCTGAATGCGGCTCGGGTCGGTGATCGATTGGCCGTTGACGCCGGTGACGATGTCATCCGGACGCAGGCCGAGTTTTTCGAGCATGGACTGTTGCGGCCCGGCACTGAGACGCACACCGACAAACTGGCCGTTCTCCAGCACCGGCAGCGGCGTGATCGCCTGCGCCAGCTTGACTGGATCCACGCCGTATTGCTGGCGCACGGCTTCCATGTCGATGCCATGGGCCGGAATGTTGGGAACACCGACAGGTCCCTGGATCTGGCCAACCTGCGCCATGAAGTTGGCGCCGGGGCTGTTCGATGGGAACCCGTTCGGCGCTGTGGCGGTGGCGTTCGTGGATCGGCTGGCACCGTTGTCGGCATTCGAGAGGCTGCCGGCTTCGCGAAGGGGCAGCGATTCAAGAGCACCACCCCGACTGAGGATGACGCGGTCCGGATACACCTGGTCGAGCACGACACCAGCCTGGATTTCGTCACCCACCCGAATACGGCGAGGGTCGCCGCCATCACCGTCACCGGCGATGAAGGCCACGCCCGAGCGCGGGTTGTTCGAGGCCATGACGCCGGTCAATGTGACAGCCAACGTGGTGGTCGGTGCGGACTGTGCCTGCGCACGCGGATCGGCCAGCAACTTGGCGTTGCCGAACAGGTGCCAGCTGCCGAGCGAGGCAGTTGGTGAGGCGTTCTGCTGGATTGGCGGCAAGGCGATGGCGTCGGGCAAAGGTGCCGACCAGCCGAGCCCCAGCCAGAGCAATTGCAGCAGCGTCCAGACGATTCCCGCCACAGCCGCGGCAATGCCGGCTTGCGCCAGCCACACGGCTTCTCGGGAATCACGGAAGAACTCGCTTGCCTTCGACCACATCGCTCTTGAGACCTTGGTTTGGCAGAGACTAGCAAGATATTGAAAAAACGGCTATTTCCCCGTCCGGTCGATCGCTTGAACGGGGCGCCGCAAGAGGTGTTCGTTCAGCCTTCCCAGGCCTTGGTCGTGCGGCAGTCCTGCTGCAAGGGCCAACATTGTTCGATCGACACCTCATTCCGGAACATGACGTAACAGTTGTCGATCACGGCGCTGTCGCCATCGGGACGGGCACGAACCGTGGCGGTGAAGACCATGCCCTCATGCTGGGGGGTGGGGCCCACAACTTCCTGATACTCGGGGTCGAACACGGCTGACGCGGCGTCTGCACATTGGGTCCGCATCCGCTCAAGCGTCGCCAGCGCGCGCTTGTCGTCAATCATGGATGCGGCGGCGCCGGGACTCATGCCCAGGGCCTGAAGCGCCTGGGCGGGGTCGGATTGGTGCAGGCGCGTCCAGGCCAGCCGCCAGAGTTCGAGCGGATCTTGCTCGGACGGCACGGCAGCGTCGGGTGCCGCCGGTAATGGGGCAGATACCGGCACGCCTCCGGGTTCGACCGCAAGATCCGACGGGTCCCGCCAGACCGGCACGGCAAACACGCCCGAGTCATCGCCGTCGAGGTAAGCATGGCCGCGTGCACATCCTTCCTTGTCGACACTGATGCTGCCGCGGTCGGCGCCGCTCCAGCCCGATCCCCCCTGGTTGCCGACGACGATCCGTTGTTTGTAGTTGCCGCCGCTGTCGTATTCGAACCCGACCATGTGTTTGCCCAGGGTCTTCGCGGCATCCGGACCTTCGCTCAATGGGTATTGGCTGTTCCGCATGACCGCAGCCAGCGTTGCATCGTCGGTAAACAGAACCGTGGCGCTGCCATCCAGTTGGGTGACGACCACCGCATGCTTGAACTCGAGCGCGCCGTAATTCGAATCCTCGAAACGCCCGTAAGCATTGCCCTCGCCGGAGCAATCGAGGCGAGACGCCGGTGAACAGCCAACCAACCCAAGCGTCATCAGGCACAAAACAGTTTTTGACAGCATGACATCATTCCGAGGCATGAATGTGTTGGGGATCATACTCGCGCACCTCGGAACTGCCGGAATCCAGCAATGACAGGGGTGTCGCGCCAATCGTGCCGACAGTGCCAACCCAGTTCGGAACGCGCCCTCGATCCATCGTAGACACGGTCAATGGAGGTCGGCAGCGGCCACCCTCGTTGTGAGAACACCTCGACAAGCGCGGGCACACGTTGCCTGAGTACGGCCTCCGGGGCCTGTTTCAATCGGTTCAGGTCGGTGTGATCGAATGGTGTCGGCGAACAGACCAGCAGTCGCCGCCAGGACGCAGGAGGGCCTGCCACAGCCAGCGCGTGGGCCTCCGCCACATCGCGTGCATCAATGCCGCGGTGCAGTCGATAGACGGCCATGACCGGCGCGGGTTCGGGAAAACAGCGCGACATCCGCAGCACACTGACCCGCAAGTCCCCGCGATCGGCGAAATCACGAAGGACCTGTTCGGCAGCAAGTTTGGTGTGGTGATAGACCGTCACCGGTTCCGGAGTGGTGTCTTCGTCGATCCAGCACGCCCTGTCGGGGTGATGGCAGGCCGATCCATACAGCGCCGTCGTGCTCGTGAACACCAGGTGCGACACGCCTGCAGCCACCGCCGCTTCGGCCATCAGGCGAGTACCGAGCACGTTGATGCGATGGAACTCGGCATCCGGCTCGCGTCCGACATGTGGGGCGTGCAGGGCTGCAACATGCACCACCACATCCTTTCCGGCAAGCGCTTGCCGAAGCAAGCCCTGGTCGCACAGGTCGCCGAGCCAAGTGCAACCGCTTGGTCGATGCGATCGAGGCCTTCGACCGAATGCTCCAGGCGCAACCGCTGGAGCATGGCATTCCCGATCCGACCGCTGCTGCCCGTGACCAAAACCCGCATACGCTTGTCCAAGGAAGGCGCCGGTGACCAGCATACCTCCCCGTGATTCGAGCCCGGGTGCCGACCACACCCGGCGCTCAAGTCTGCCCAGGCCGGTCAGGGCTGGTAGGTCACAGACAGGCTTGCCGTCGCACCGTTGCCGATCCAGACGTGACTGGTGCTCGTCTGGTTGGCGCTGAAACGCAGTCGAAGCTGAGTGCGACCCGCCGAATTGATGGCACCGAGTCCGGCAGCGCTGAACACGGTGCTCGATTGGTTGCCGCCGGTGAATTTCGGAACTTGCGCGACGGCGAGCGCCGTCGCGGCACCCGCCCAATCCGTCGTTTCGATCGTGCACGCGTTGAAGCATCCGTTCCTTGCGTCGATGACCAGCGTGTTGCCCGCCGGGTTCGCCCAGGGGTCGCCGGAAGCGCTGCGGTACGACACGGTCAAACTGGCCGAGATCACGGTTGCGCCATCGGGCAGCGCAGCCGTGTCGAACGACAACACACTGCGGTTGAACTTGCCGTCACTGCCGCGCCCGACTGCGAGCCCGTACGTGGACTCGAGCGTTCCGACGGCAGGAGATCCGCCCGTGGCAGTCGCTTTGACATATCCATCGTTGCTGTTCTCGTTCGTGAAGACCACGGTCACTGGCGATCCGCCGGTACTTCCGCCGGATACGGTGACGCCCACGGCTGCCGAGGTACCCACATTGCCGGCCAGATCAACGGCGCGGGCGATCAGCACATGGCTGCCTGAATTTGTTGTGCTGCTATCCCAGTTGAACGAATACGGTGAACTCGTGTCGCTGCCGAGCAGGGCGCCATCCAGCAGAAACTCCACGCGCTCGACACCGACATTGTCGCTGGCATTGGCGGATACACCCACCACTCCGCTCACCGTGGCGCCGTCCGTGGGTGATGTCAGGGCGGCCGTCGGCGGCACGCCATCGAGGTTGTCGAGTCCGAAGAACCGCGCGATGTAATAACTGGAGCACACGTTCACATCGAGGATGTAGGCCCCGGCGGTGCCGCATTGGGTTTCGCCGGTGCCCGGGTCGACGGGTGTGCCGTGTCCCATGCCGGCGATGACATAAGTCTCGACGCGCGGCGTACCGGAGGTGTCCTTGTAGACCTTGTGTACTTGCCCGGCGACCGTCTCGTCGACGTCGGCGATCTGATCGATGCCGTGGACATTTGTCCACTGCTGCATGGATTCGGTGAGGTTCAGCGGTCGCACCGTGAAGTCGGCGTCACCATGCCAGATCGATACCAGGGGCCAGGGCCCGCTGATCGAACTCGCAGCGCGCACCTTGTCACCCCATTGTGCAGGCGTCAGGTCGCTGCCCGGATTCATGCAGGAGAAAGCGCCGACTGCGTGTTCGCGCATCGATACGGCAACCCGGCAATGATCGCGCCGCCGGCAAAGACATCTGGATAGGTCGCCAGCATCACGGCGGTCATGGCCCCGCCTGCCGAGAGGCCGGTGACAAATACTTCGGAAGAATTGATGGTGTGATCCCCGATCATTCGATCGACCATCTGCTTGATCGACAGTGCTTCACCCTGGCCACGAGTGGTGTCGACCACTTCGAACCAGTTGAAACAGCTGCTGGAGTTGTTCGCCGATTGCTGTTGCGGCAGCAGCAGTGCGAACTGCCAACGATTGGCCAGCAGCTGCCAGCCGGTCTCCGCGTCATAACTCGCAGCCGACTGGGCACAGCCGTGCAAGGCCACCACCATCGGCGCGTTCGCGGGCAGGCCCGCTGGCACGTACTTGAACATCCGGAGGTTGCCCGGATTGGTTCCGAAGCCTGTGACCTCGGTCTGCGCAAACGCCGGTGTACACAGCACATACAGCGCAACGAGCAACAGAATCGACGAACGACAACTTCGGACAAGCAGCGACATGGACGGTTCTCCCGTGAGCCTGCGCACACTGGGCCACAGCCGCTGTCCCGCCACCAGTGGACCATGGGGCAAGCTGCGCCGCAGCATGCCCCAGCCAAAGGCCCTTAAAGCAGGTCGATCGCCGCCACCTGAGTGAACAGCCGACGCATCTGGGCGAGCAGGCCGAGTCGGTTGGCACGTTTGCCCGCGTCCGGATCCATGACCATCACCCCATCGAAGAAGGAATCGATCGGTTCCTGAAGTTCGGCAAGTCGCGTCAGTGCCGCCACATAATCGCGAGCGGCAAACAAGGGCGTCGTGTCGGTCTGCGCCGAAGCCAATGCCGCTGCCAAGGCGCGCTCAGCATCGAGTTCGAGCGAGGAGGCAGGCACCACATCCGGGATCGGTTCATTCTTCTCGGCCGCTTGCTTGAGAATGTTGCCGCAGCGCTTGTTCGCCGCAGCCAGCTTCCCGGCCGCAGGCAGTGCACTGAATGCACGCACAGCGCGCAGACGTTCGGCGAAGTCGAGCAGGCTCACCGGCTTCAGTGCGGCCACCGCATCGAATTGTTGTGGTGTGGTGCCAAGTTCTGCGAAGTAACCGCGCAGACGTTCGAGCACGAACTCGTACAGTTCATCGGCGAGCGCCGAAGCCTTCTCCTGTGCCAGCGGTGACAGCGCATCGAGCAACAGTGCGCGCAGGTCGAGGTCCAGCTTGCCTTCGACCAAAGTGCGCGCCAGGCCCAAAGCGTTCCGGCGCAACGAGAACGGGTCCTTGTTGCCGGTCGGCTTCTGGCCGATGGCAAACATGCCGGCGAGTGTGTCGAGTTTCTCGGCCAGGGCAAGTACTTGGCCGAGCGGGCTGGGCGCAATCGCATCCCCGGCAAACCGTGGCTGATAGAACTCGTCGAGTGCTGCCGCGACGGCAAGGGATTCGCCCTGTGCCAGAGCATAGGTACGACCCATGATGCCTTGAAGTTCCGGGAACTCGCCGACCATGCGGGTCATCAGGTCACACTTCGCGAGCGCGGCCGCCTTGGTGGCCGAAGCGGCATCGACGCCAACCCGACCGGCAATCACTCGTGCCAGTTCGGCCACGCGGCACACCTTGTCCCAAACCGTTCCGAGTTTGGCCTGGTACGTGACGTTCTTGAGCGCTTCCTGCTGGCTCGCGAGCGGCGTCTTCAGATCGTCGTCGAAGAAGAACTTGGCATCGGCGAATCGTGGACGGATCACGCGCTCGTAGCCCTTGCGGATTTCCGAGGGGTCCTTGCTCTCGATGTTCGCGATGCCGATGAAGTGTTCGGTCAATTGACCATGGGCGTCGAACACCGGGAAAAACTTCTGGTTGCTCTCCATCGTCATGATCAGCGCTTCCTGAGGCACTTTCAGGAAGTCACGCTCGAACGTGCAGGCGATCGCCACCGGCCACTCGACGAGATTCTTCACTTCATCGAGCAGGTCTTCGCGCAGGCGTGGGCGTCCGCCAGTCGCTCCGGCCACACGCTCCACTTCGGACTGGACACGCTGGCGGCGCTCATTGGGGCTGACCAGCACATGCGCCGAGCGCAAGCTGTCGATGTAGGAATCGGCGTTGCTGATCCAGACCGTCTGAGGGTGATGGAACCTGTGGCCGCGACTCATGCGGTCGGAGCTGATGCCGAGCACAGTGGCCGGCACCACTTCGTCGCCGAGCAGCACGACCAGCCAATGGGCCGGCCGCACGAACTGGAATTCCTTGTCGGACCAGCGCATGGGCTTCGGAATCGGCAGCGCCTTGAGCGCCTCATCGATGATCTCCGGCAGCAATGCGGAAGTGGTGGAGCCTTCCTTCGTGGATCGGTGAACGAACCAGGAACCCTTGTCGGTTTCGAGCTTTTCGAGTTGCTCGACGGTCACGCCACAACTTGCAGCGAAGCCAATGAGCGCCTTGCTCGGCTGACCATCGGCGCCGATGCCGGCATTCATCGCCGGTCCCCGACGTTCAAGCTTCTGTTCGGGTTGCGTCAGTGCCACGTCTTCAATGTGGACTGCCAGGCGACGGGGTGAATTCAGCGCCATCACGCCAGCTTCGTAAAACGCGACGCCGCGTTTTGCGAGGCCTGCAGCGATGCCGTCGGCAAATGCCTGTGACAGTTCATCGAGGGCTTTCGGCGGCAGCTCTTCGGTGCCGAGTTCGATCAGCAGATTCTTGTTCATGGTGTACCCCTCAAGCCTTCACGCCGGGAAAACCCAGGCGTTCGCGTTGTGCGTAGTAACACTCGGCCACCGCCTTGGCGATGGTGCGCACGCGCAGGATGTAACGTTGACGCTCGGTCACGCTGATGGCGCGACGGGCATCCAGCAGGTTGAAGCTGTGGCTGGCTTTGCAGACCTGGTCGTAGGCCGGCAGCGGCAGTCCTTTCTCGACGAGTTTCAGCGCTTCCTGTTCACAGACGGTGAACCACTTGAGCAGTTCTTCGACGTTCGCATGTTCGAAGTTGTACGTACTCTGCTCGACCTCGTTCTGGTGATAGACGTCGCCATAGGTGACCGTACCCTGAGGACCTTTCACCCAGATCAGGTCGTACACGTTGTCGACGTTCTGCAGGTACATCGCCAGCCGTTCGAGGCCATAGGTGATTTCACCGGTGACCGGGCGACAATCGAGGCCGCCGGCCTGCTGGAAATACGTGAACTGCGTGACTTCCATGCCGTTCAACCAGACTTCCCAGCCCAGACCCCAGGCGCCCAGGGTCGGCGACTCCCAGTTGTCTTCGACAAAACGCAGGTCGTGGACCAGCGGATCAATGCCGAGCGCCTTCAACGATTCGATGTACAGATCGAGGATGTTCTCGGGGTTCGGCTTCAGAACCACCTGATATTGGTAGTAATGCTGCAGGCGGTTGGGATTCTCGCCGTAACGGCCGTCGGTCGGGCGCCGTGATGGCTGCACATAGGCCGCGCGCCAGGGCTCGGGGCCCAGTGCCCGCAGAAACGTCGCCGGATGGAACGTGCCGGCGCCGACTTCAGTATCGAGCGGCTGGATCAGCACGCAGCCCTGGTCGGCCCAATAGCGGTTCAGGGTTTGGATCACATCTTGAAACGTCAGAGCATTCATGGCGAAGCCGTACATACGGGAAAGCCGTGGAGTATAGCGCGGCCGGCTTCTGGCCCATCGACTTCCCAATCCACGGCTGGCAGCATCCGGCAACCTGAATCATGGAGATTGGCCATGCCCGGATCCGTCCGTCTGCACCGCGTTTTTCGCGCTCCGCCCGAGCGGGTCTATCGTGCCTTCCTGGATCCCGATGCCATGGTCAAATGGAGTCCGCCACACGGGTTCACGGCCAAAGTCCACGAACTCGATGCCCGCGTCGGTGGGATCTACCGCATGTCGTTCACGAACCTGGCCACTGGCCAAAGTCACGCGTTTGGTGGCCGATATCTGGAATTGATCCCGAACGAACGGATTCGTCATACCGACGCGTTTGAGGACACCCATTTGCCAGGCGAAATGATCATGACCGCCGAGTTCCGCCAGACCGTGGTCGGTACCGAAGTCAGCATTCTGCAGGAGGGAATTCCGGACTCGATTCCGACTGCAGCGTGTTATTTGGGGTGGCAGGAGTCGATGCAGTTGCTGGCGCTGCTGGTCGAAGCCGAGATTCCGGGATGAACAGGTGATGATCCGATCGCGCCTGCTGTGGGTCGTTTGCCTGATGCTTGCGTCGGTCGAGGTTGTGGCTTGTTCGTTTTCAGGATCGCCAGTCTTCAAGGTCGGGCGTGCGCGGATGAACGCGTCCGAGGGGAAAGCAGAAACGTTGACGTTGATGCGTGTGAACTTCATCCCGGCAATCTCGGGCATGGGGTCGTGTGACGGCACCGGACTGATCACCGTGCAGGTTCGTTCCGACCGGGGCGGGAAGCGTCATTTCAAGCAGCGAGGGATTCTCGTGAGTCCATTGGCGGAAAACCCGGGCAAGGCCTACCTGCCTGCGAAGCCGCTCAAGCCCTATGTCGACGAAGACGGTGCGGCCAGTATCACTTGGGCCTGGGGAACCCCGCCACCTGCCGACAAGGATCGATACTGGCGATGGAGTTTCAGTGTCCGGACCATCGATCGTTCCGGAGTCCTCGGAGAGCCGATTGAGGTCTGTGCCTCGACCGATCACTCGTGTGAGCTGGCAGGTCACTGAAGCGATCCTGTGAGTCGCTGTCTGTGCGCCATCGTACGTCCAGAGCAGGCTTATTTTCTCCGAAATCTCAAACTGACGCCCGATCGCGCGTAATGCCGAAATCGGCGCGTCAGCATGGACGCATGGATGGCAAGGAGCCTCTTCATGCGGTGGGTCAAGATCATGTGCACAGTAGGACTGACGGTCGGCGCCTTCGCCCGGGCTGGCGTGCCGGAACCAATCGATCCGAAAGCGCTGGTCGCGCAAGGTACGCGGATCGGCACCATCCACATATTGCCGGGTGATGTGTTCGATCTGACCCAACCCGGCGAAGATCGCCGCCTCTACCGGATTGCCAACGCACTTCATGTCGATTCACGGGAACAAAGCGTGCGCCGTGTGTTGTTGTTCGAGGAAGGTGAACTGCTGAAGCCGCGCCTGCTTGCCGAAACCGAGCGACTGTTGCGTGCGAAGGCGGCGTTCCAGGATGCCAGTGTCCGGGTGGTGGCGGTGCATGACGGACTGGCGGACATCGAGGTGCACACGCGCGATCTGTGGAGTCTGGAACTCGAGGTGTCGTATGGCCGCAGCGGTGGCCAGAACAAGTCGACCTACGGGATCAAGGAATCCAACCTGTTGGGTACCGGATACCTGATCGAAGCGGGCACATTCGATTCGGTGGACCGCAGTGGCAACCAGTTCGGATTCGCCACGCCCGAATTCGGTCGTCAACGCTGGCAAGCCGGACTGGCGTTTCAGGACAACTCGGATGGTCACACGTGGTCTGCCTCGGTCGAACGACCCTTTTATGCCTTCGACACGTCGTGGGCAGTGGCCGTACGCGGCACTGGCAATCTCCGTGACGAGTACCGATATGAACTCGGCGAACGACGCGAAGGGTTCGAAGTGGATGCCGAGGCGCATGAAGTCGTGTTCGGCAAGGCCACGGATCTGGGACGGGCCACGCCCGAGCAAACCAAGGCCTTGCGATGGACCGTTGGGATTGCCAGTGATCAGGCCACGTTCCAGGCCTTGCCGGGCGGTCGTCCGGAGTTTGCCGCGAGCCTTCAGGACCGTGATCTGGTCTACCCGTTCGTGGGGATCGAGTTCGCCGAGGACAAGTTCGGGACGACACGCAATCGCGACCTGATCGGCCGCACCGAGGACATCCAGTTGGGTTGGCAGGCATCGGTCAGGGTCGGTGCCAGCCGAGAGTCTTTAGGTGCCGCGGATGACGCCTGGATCTATCGCTTTGCGCTAAGCCGGACCGTGCGTGTCGGAGCGCGTGCCACGTTCGGATTGGAGGCCAACCTGAGCGGGCGCCGACAGGACGGCCACCTCAGGGATGCGCTCAGTGCGACGCGTCTCCGCTACGACTATCGATGGAACGATTTCACGACCACCCATGTCGCGTACCGTTTTGACATCGGCCGGAAACTCGACGAGGACCATACCCTCTTTCTCGGGGCCGACACCGGACTTCGCGGTTATCCATTGCGTTATGCCAGTGGTGACCGTCTGAGCCTGTTCACCGCAGAACAACGGTTCTACACAGAATGGTATCCATGGCGGCTGTTCCGGGTCGGAGGCGCGATTTTTGTGGATGCGGGGGCTGCCCGATTCGATGGACGCGTTGATCCCACCGGCGACCTGGTTGATGCCGGGATCGGCCTCCGGCTGTTCAATACCCGCGGATCGCTCGGCAAGGTCATTCACATCGATCTCGCCGCGCCTCTGAACGGCGGTAGCGACCTGAAAGGTCTGCAATGGGTCGTGAGAACCGAGGCGACATTCTGACGCGGGGCGGCACTCACGAAGGGTGCTGTCGGCGGCACACCGGTCGTTGGGTGCATCCGGGCATGGCGGTGGGCGTCAAGCTTCGATATGTTCGGGTTTTCCTGGAGGGAACCCGTGAATCGAACAGCCTTGTCCGTCGCCCTGATTGCCATCCTGTCTCCCGCCCTGTCGCAAGCGTTCGAGTCACCGGCTCCGCTGGGCTCCAAGGATCCTGCGGATCCCCATTGGCAGGCTTATGCGCAGCACCAGGATCTGGTTGCATCATCCCAACTGAACGGCATCGCCTGGCGTTCGATCGGGCCGACCATCCAGGGTGGTCGCGTCGTCGATGTGGAATCGATCCCCGGTGAGCCCTATGGCTTCTATATCGCCTATGCCACGGGCGGCGTCTGGAAAACCACGAACAACGGCGTGACGTTTTCGCCGCTTTCGGACGACTTGCCGACCATGGTCACGGGCGACATCGCCGTGGATCCAAACAATCCCAAACGCCTGTGGATCGGCAGCGGCGAACCGAATTCGGCACGCTCGAATTATGGTGGCATGGGTGTGTTCGTTTCCGATGACGCCGGTGGCAGCTTCCGGCATGTGGGCCTCACCGACGTCGATCGAATTGCCCGTGTGCTCGTGCATCCGAAGGATGGATCGCGAGTGTGTGTTGCTGCACTCGGCAAGCTCTACAGCGAGGGTGGCCGACGCGGCGTGTTGTGCAGTGGCGATGCCGGTGCCAGTTGGGACCACGTGTTGAAGACCGACGGCAACACCGGCGCGATCGACCTGGCGTTCGATCCCAATGATCCGCAGACGATGTACGCGGCCACCTGGGAGCGCACGCGCAAACCCTGGCGCTTCCAGGAATCCGGTGCCGGTTCGGCGATCTGGAAATCCACGGACGGCGGCAATACCTGGGCGAAGACGATGAATGGATTCCCGCAGGGCAAACACGTGGGCCGGATCGGCCTCGCGGTGTCGAACCAGCCGGGGGTGTTGTACGCCAGCGTGGACAATTGGGAAGACTTGCCGGCGAGCGAGCAGGATCTCGGTGACCGGCCGTTGTCGCCGCGTCGCCTGAAGACCATGTCGAAGGAAGACTTCCTGCGCCAGGATCCTGACGAAATCGAAGCCTTCATCCGCGGCAACGACCTCGATACCGAGATTGATGCAAAGACCCTCATCGAGCGGATCCGCAAGGATGAGATCAAGGTCTCCGACCTGATTTCAGCGCTGAACGATGCGGAAGCGGCGCTGTTCAACACCGATATCCGTGGGCTCGAGATCTACCGGTCCGATGACGGCGGTGCCAGTTGGACGCGAACACACGACCAGGCTTTGACGGAAGTGACCTACACCTACGGGTACTACTTCGGGCAGATCCGCGTGTCGCCGACGGATGCCAACCGCATCTACGTGACCGGCGTGCCGATGATCACGTCAGCCGATGGCGGCAAGACATTCAGCGGCATGAATGATCCGGACGTCCACGTCGATCACCATGCGTGGTGGATCGATCCGACCAATCCCGACCGCATCATCAACGGCAACGATGGGGGCGCCGACATCAGTTATGACGGCGGCAAGACCTGGCTCAAGCTCGACGCGCAGCCGGTCGGCCAGTTCTACACGATCAATGTTGATCTGGCCGAGCCGTACAACGTCTATGGTGGACTTCAGGACAACGGCACCGTCAAGGGTTCGTCGCGATCGCGCTGGGAACTTGGCGAGGATTTCGAGTTCATCGGCGGCGGTGATGGCATGCAGGTCGCCATCGACCCGCGTGACGGCACGACCTATACCGGCTACCAGTTCGGCTATTACCGCCGGGATGGCAAGAATGCCGGCGAAGTGCGTCCCCGCGAAAAACTCGGCGATCCGGCGCTGCGCTACAACTGGAATACGCCGGTGGTGTTGTCCTTGCACAACCCGGATGTCGTGTACTTCGGCGCCAACAAACTGTTCCGATCGTTTGACCAGGGCAAAACGTGGACAGCGATCAGCGATGACCTGACCGTCAGTACCGAGCGCGGAAACGTCCCGTTCGCGACGATCACCAATGTCTCCGAGTCGCCCAAACAGTTCGGCCTGATCTGGGCCGGAACCGATGATGGGCAAGTATGGGTGACCACTGGCGGCGGGAATGACTGGCGTCGGGTTTCGGACGGTCTGCCGAGCAAGTGGGTGTCCCGTCTGGTTGCTTCCAGTCATCAGCGCGACCGCGCCTATCTGGCCATGAATGCCTATCGCGAAGACTCGATCACCCCTTATCTGTGGGTCAGCGAGGATCTCGGCAAGACCTGGACCTCCATCGTTGCGAACCTCCCGAATGAAACCGTGAATGTGGTGCGCGAGGATCCGGTCAACGAGCGCGTGTTGTATGTCGGCACCGATCGGGGCGTCTATGTGTCGCTGGATCGCGGAACGTCCTGGCAGGCCATGGATCAGGGCCTGCCGAACGTCCCGGTGCACGATCTGGTCGTACATCCGCGAGACCGTGAGTTGGTGGCCGGAACCCATGGTCGCAGTGCCTGGGTCATCGATGTGTTGCCGGTACAGGAGCTGACCGATGAGGTTCGTGCCAAATCGCTGCATGTCTTCCATGTTGATCCGGTCCTGGCCAGTCGCGACTGGCGCGGTCGCGCCTCGCGCTGGTTCGACGAAACCGCTTACCTGCCGACGGCGACCATCAACTTCTGGTCGTCCGCGGCGGGTCCGGTCACGCTCGACGTGCTGGATGCCAACGGGCAGATCGTCCGCTCCCTGAATCACTCCGCCACGGCCGGGTTGAACCACATCGACTGGAACATCGAAGTGGATGCCGATTTGGCGCTGAAGGCCGAAGCGGCCGCTCTGCGCAAAGCCGGCAAATCCAAGGACACCGCGGGTGAACTGGCAAAACAGCCCTACGCCGAGTCGATCCGGCTCAAACATCGGCTGATGGCCATTCCGGGGGAATACACCTTGCGTTTGAGCCAAGGGAAGTCCAGCGCGAGCGGCAAGATGACGATCACGGCGCCCGAAGCCTATAAATCCCGTGCGCAACCGAAACCCAAACTGCGCGGGCGCGACGACTGACGCTCGTCGCCATCGATCAGGCTGCTTTTGAGCTCACGCCCTGCGTCATGGCTGGGTACAGAGCGAAGCAGCCTGTCGATAAGCATCGCTCAGGACCTTCGACAGCGTGGGGTCGGCGAGTGCACGATCCAGGGTTGCCTGGACGGCCGCGGTCGTCGTGGATCCGGCGCGGCAATCGACGATGGTCTGGATCAACTCCGGTTGCGCGATACTGGCGTCGGTATCCGCAACCTCCTGCCGGACGGCCTTGGCTTCCACGGCCAATGGCCGGGCCAAACGGTCGTTGCCGCTCAATAGCTCGATCAGGGCCATGTCCGCGGCAATGGTGCCCAAGCTTGGATGGGTGGCCGGAAAAGTCTGGCGCGCTTCACCGATCATTTGCCGCATCAATTCGAGTGCCTCGGGTAGTTGCCCTTGTTCGAGTCGGGCCATGGCGAGCGCGTGCCCGAGCAGCAATCGCACACTGTGCGGCGGCTGGAACACTTTTTGGGCGCGTGTCCAACCGTTCTCGAACCAGGCGACTGCTTCCGCTAGTTCGCCTCGACGCTGCGCATTGCGACCTAATGACCGCAGCAGGCGGATCGAGTCCGGATGGTCGGCGCCGAGCGACTGATCGCCGAGGACGCGCGCTTCTTCAAGCGCCGCCAAACCGCCCGGAAGATCACCCTGTGCGGTTCTGATTTCGCCGAGATTACGCAGCGTGTGCAGCAACTGCGCCGGATCGGGTTCGGCCATCTTGCGCTGGATCCGCAGGGCTTCGTCGAATTCAGCCAGCGCGCGATCGGCCTTGCGCTGATACTGGTGCAGGATGCCAAGCGTACTGTGCAGTTCGGCCTCGAAGGCGTCGCCGCGCAGACCCGAACGGGTACGTTTCGCAAGTACGTCCTCGAGTGCTGCCTGCGCCGCCGCATAGTTGCCAAGGTTCATCATCGCAACACTTCGGGCATGAAGTGCCCGTTGCTCGCCCAAGGGATCGCCTGCGGCGGCAAACGCGGCGGCAGACTCCGCCAGCACCGGGAGCGCCGCTGCATCACTGGACAACTCCACGAAGGTGGCGCCCACCGACTCCAGCACGCGTGCGCGCACGATCGGCTCGAGGTTGGGTGTGCTGCGCAGGCGTTCGACACTCTGGTTGAGTGCTTCGCGCAGCGTGAGCTCTTCGCCTTGAGCGCGTGACGGGTCGGCACGACCGATCACATCGACCATCAGTTCCGTGGCCTGTTCGGCGACGGCGCGTTCGCGTTCGCTGCGTGTGAGTTCGCGATCCAGGCGCCAGATGAAGCCGCCGGTCAGCACAACCATCAAAGCCGTCGCGCCCAGTGCGCGCCAGTGTCGAATCAGGAACTTGCGCGCGCGATAGAGGGTGCCGCCGGCATGGGCCAGCACGGGTTCACCCTGACGCCAGCGGCCAAGATCGGCGAGCAAGGCATCAACACTGGCATAACGTTGCTCGGGTTCCTTGCGCAACGCACGCAGGCAAATGGCATCGAGGTCGGCATCGATGTCTGAAGGGTCTCTCGCGACCGCGCCAGGCGGTGGCGGATCCTGTTCCAGGATGGCGCGCATCAACGCCGGCCCGTTCAGCTCGGCAAAGGGTGGTGCGCCGGCCAGCAACTCGTACAACATGATGCCCAGCTGATAAATATCGAGTGCCGTCGTGCTGGCTTGACCCGACACCTGCTCCGGCGCGGCATATCGTGGTGTCAGCGAGCGCGCCTGGGTCGCCGTGGCATTGCCCTCGGACAATAGTCTGGCGATGCCGAAATCCAGCAGGTGCGCGCGCATCTCCGCATCCACGAGGATGTTGCCGGGCTTGAGATCCCGGTGCGCGATCAGCATCCGGTGTGCGTACGCCACGGCACCGGCGACCTGCTCGAACAGGGCCAGCCGTTCCGGCTGGGTGGTCTGACGCTCGCGCAGCAGTTGTTCCAGCGTTTGGCCGGCCACATATTCCATGACCAGATACGGCACGCCCCGACGGGTCTCGCCGGCGTCGAGCAGCCGGACAATCCCCGGGTGCTGCAAGCGCGCCAGAATCTCGCGTTCGGCGGCAAAACGCCGTCGCCAGTCCGGATCATCGGGGGAGCGGTCGAGAACCTTGATCGCCACTTGTTTGTTGAACCGGCCGTCGGCCCGTTCGGCCAGCAACACACGGCCCATGCCCCCCCGACCCAATTCGCGAAGGACACGCCATCCGCGGTCGTCGCCGAGTTCCTGCAGCATGCCGTCATCGGCCATCGGGTCTGTGCGTTCGGCCTGGGGCTGCAGCAAGGGTGTCGCACTGGCCGCCAGCATCGCGATCAGTTCGTCAGCGAGATCGCGCTCATCTTCCGGCAAGTGCGCCATGGCTTCGGCGCGTTGTTCGGTGTCGAGTTCGAACAGGCGATCGAACGCCGCACAGAGGCGTCGATGCCTCAGGATCTCGTCTACGGGCTCAGGGTTTTCAGCAGCCATGCGCGTGCACTCTCCCATTTGCGATTGACTGCGCTGGGATGCAGCGCCAGGGCGCCTGCGGTTTCCTCGATCGTCAGGCCAAGGAAATAACGCATTTCGACGATCCGCAACTGCTCGGCATCCAACCGCTCAAGCTGGCGCAGCGCATTGTCGAGTTCGAGCAGATCGACATCCGGCCGACTCGGCAAGTCAAGCAGCTCGTCGAACTGGACACGCTCCAGATCTCCTCCCCGTCGCTCGGCCTGAGCGCGACGGGACCGGTCGATCAATGCCTGGCGCATCGCACTCGCCGCGCAGCCGAAAAAATGTCGCCGATTCTCGAAACTGGGTTCGTCGGTGCCGCACAGTCGAAACCAGGCTTCGTGCACGAGTTCCGTTGCCTGCAGGGTTTGTCTCGACCAGGAACGGCCCAGCTGGGACGCCGCAAGCGACCGAAGCTCGTCGTAGAAGCGGCGAAGCAATTGGTCGCCAGCACCCCGTTCGCCTTCGCGCCACAGGGACAGCAGGAGTTCGGTTTCTTTGCCGCCGGTCATGGCCGATTATGGACCCGGTTCGTTGTCGACGGGAAGACGCGCGGACCGCACGGGCACCCTGATAATATGCCGCGATGACAGTGGTGACGCGTGATTTTTCACGGATTCTCGAGGAATTCAAGGGCGGTGACGCTCAGGCTTCTGCGCGCCTGATTTCGCTGGTGTATGACGATCTGCACCGGCTTGCGCGGGCGCAGCTCGCCGGGCAGGGCGGGGATCGAACCATGGGCGCGACGGCACTGGTTCACGAGTGTTACCTGCGCATCCGCGATTCGGTGGCTGACGATGTCGCGTCGAAGAATCATTTCTTCAATCTGGCGGCGCGGGTCATGCGTCAGGTGTTGTGTGATTACGCGCGTGAGCGGCTGGCCGAGAAACGGGGTTCCGGCGCCGAACATACGGGCCTTGACCGGGTGGACACCCAGTTGCAGCAGGAGGCCTGCGAGCTGATCGAGCTGGATGACCTGCTTGGCAAGTTGGAAATCGAGCATCCGAAAACGGCGCGGGTGTTCGAGTGTCGTTACTTCGGCGGGCTCAGCGAACAGGAAACCGCCGACGCGCTGGGGATCGGCCTGCGTTCGGCCCAGCGCGAATGGAATCAGGCGCGCAGTTGGCTGTCGTCACGGTTGGCAGGCGCCTGAGTGGTCGGCGAATCGCAGGAGCCTGAATCCACGGGCTTTCTCCCGGGTCATGCCGACGAGACGACACAACGATCCGGTGTGCCCGAAGACCCGCGGTTGGCGCGCTTCCGCACCGGTCAGATTCTTCGCGGACGCTTGCTGCAGGCGTTGGTCGAGGAAGCCGGAGCCGGTGCAGTCCTGCCGTCCGGCACGCTGATGGGCCCGTGGCGGTTGTTGCACCTGATTGCGTCCGGTGGCATGTCGCATGTGTACCTGGCAGAACGAGCCGATGGCCAATTCGAGCAGACGGTTGCGCTCAAACTGGTCCGCCACAACGCTGACTTGCTGGCCCGGCTGCGTCATGAGCGCCAGATCATTGCAACGCTGCGACATCCGCATATCGTCAGCCTCGTGGACGGTGGCGAAACCGATGCCGGCGATCTGTGGTTCGCCATGGCGCTGGTCGAAGGCAGTCCGATTGATCAATTCGTTGCCGAGCGGAAATTGGACTGGCGACGTCGACTCGCCTTGTTCGATCAGGTATGTGCCGCCATCGAGTACGCCCACTCGCGAGCCCTGATCCACCGGGATCTGAAGCCCAACAATATTCTGGTCGACCAGCATGGGCACCCGCGTTTGCTGGACTTCGGGATTGCACTTGAAGGCGAGTTGTCCGACGGCGCCAATGATCATGTATTGACTCCGGGATATGCCAGTCCAGAGCAGAAAGCCGGCGGTGTGATCACCACGGCATCCGACTTGTTCCAGTTGGGTCTGGTTCTCCGTGCGATGTTCGCACCGTCCGCAATCGACCAGGCGACGACGGTACCCATGCCGCGACGAGTCGCCGACGACCTGCAGCGGCTCATCGATCGTGCCTGTTCGGCCGATCCGGAACATCGCCACGCCAGTGCGGCTGCATTACGTGAAGATGTGGGCGCAATCCTGGATGGCCATGTTCTGGCTGCGGATCGCCAGAATGCGTGGCGACGCGCTGCCCGTTATGTGACCCGGCACCGGGCGGCCATCGCCGTCGCGGCAATCGGTGGCGTGTCTTTGCTGGTGGTGCTGGTGATGGCTGCCTGGCAGTTGCGGCAAGAACGCAACCAGGCCATCGAGAACGCACAACGCGCCGAAGCCGTGTCCACCTTCCTGGTCGATACCCTGGGGCAGGCCAACCCCTATTCGGGCCGTCGCGGCGAGGCCAGCATCCTCGACGCCATGGACCTCGCGGCCGCGACGCTGGATGAGCGGCTGGCTGATGCGCCGGCCGTTCGCCGACAATTGCGCAGCACGATCGCTTCCGTTTACATGAACCTCGATGAAGCGCAGCGATGTCTGGATGTCGCGGGGTCCGCCACATCGGCCGCCGACCTGGTCAATGCCGATCCGAAAGAGCGGGCGCTGGCCCTGATCCTGCGGTCGGAATGCCATTTGGCGCGTGATGAACGCGAGCCCGCGTGGGCTCTGCTCGAACGGGCCGACGCTGAGTTGGCGCCATTGGCTGCCGGCCAGGCGGTCGATCGATTGCGGGCCTGGATGCTGATCGACATGGGTCAGTTGTTGTCCTTGAATGGACGGCTGGCGGAAGCGAACGTGTTGCTGGAACAAGCCTTGGCTCTGGCACAGTCGAGTGGTGAAGGCGAGCAGGTTTATCGCGCCTATCGTTTTCTGGGAGGCAACGCACAAGGCGTGAACCAGTTGGATCGCGCCGAGGCATGGTTGGGACAAGCACATTCGGCCGCCGTCGAGGCACTGGGATCGGGACATCGATCGACTCTGACCGTGGCTGGCCAGCGCGCAGTGGCCCTTGGACGATTGAAGCGGTTCGCGGAAGCCGAAGTCTTGCTTGAACAGTCCCTGACGGCAGCGCGGGCCGTAAAACATCGCGACGGCGGGGGCCGAAATGGTCATCGAACAACTACTCGACAACCATGCCACGCTGCTGTGGGAGCAAGGGCGATTCGAACCCTGCATCGAACAGGCGCGGGCTGCAGTCGACATCTATCAGCGACTTGCGGCGAGTGGCAGCTCCCAGGGGTTCAACCCGTCGTGGCGTTCGGCGACCTGTGCGTATCAGGACGGCAACTGGTCCTTGGCCGAAACCTACGCACGCGATGCGCTGGCCTTCGCCGAGCACGGTGTGCCCGTCGGCAAGGTGAACGGTTGGCGCATGCTCGCCGCCATCGCCGCGCAGCGCGGTCAACTCGACGAGGCGCGGGCCCATCTCGACCGGGCTCAGGAGTTCGCTGCCAAGACCGAAATTGCCAACCAGTCGGTGATTGTGGCGCTGCATCTGACGGAAGCCTTGTGGGCAGCCAAAGCGGGTCGCGACGACGCTGCAAAGAAGGCATTTGCCGAGGCCGAGGGCATGATCAAGTCGCTCAGCATCACTTCACCCTGGGTCCTGCAGGAACAGGCTGTGGTCGCGAAACTTCTGGCGCCGGCTGCCTGAGTTGCACCGCCAGGTTCATGCGCATTTTCGCCAGTCGCTCGCCGGAGCGCCGGCAACCGGGCAAAATCAAGGCTCGTCCCCAGGAGTATCTTCGTGAACCAAAACGCCATCCTCTGGCCCGGCTTTGCCTTGGCCGCCCTGACCTTCCTCGTCTGGTTCCGGCTGTACTTTGAACGACTGACCGAGATGAAGGCCAAGCGGGTTCACCCGCAGAAAGTCGCGAACCGTGCCGATGCCGCGAAGCTGCTCAGCAACACGCAGGCCCTCGACCATTACGCGAACCTGTTCGAGGCGCCGGTGCTCTTCTACTTCACGCTTGCCGCCATTGCAGTGGCAAAGCTGGACCTCGCTGTGCTGTTGCCGCTGGCTTGGGCTTTCGTCGCACTGCGCGCCGCACACGCCCTCGTGCACCTGACCTACAACAAGGTCATGCACCGGTTCTACGCGTTCTTCCTGGGTAGCGTTTGCCTTTGGATCTTCATCGCACGGGCCGCGTGGCAATTGGGGCATAGCGCATGAAACATGCGGTCGTCCTGGTTTCCGGGGGAATGGATTCGGCGCTCACGCTGGCGATCGCAAAAGGGCTTGGCTTCACTTGCCATGCGCTCAGCGTCGACTACGGACAACGTCACCGTGCCGAACTGACGGCAGCGATGCGAGTCGCGCAGGTCTTCGGCGCCGCAGAACATCATGTGCAGAAGCTCGACCTCCGTCATTTCGGCGGTTCGGCACTGACCGCAGACATCGCGGTACCGGAAGCGCCGAGTGAGGGCATCCCGGTGACGTATGTCCCGGCACGCAACACGATCATGTTGTCTCTGGCGCTGGCCTGGGCGGAAACCTTGGGCAGTGACGACATTTTCTGCGGCGTCAATGCTGTGGACTATTCCGGCTATCCGGATTGCCGGCCGGCCTTCATCGACGCATTCCAGACTCTGGCAAGGGTGGCCACGAAGGCCGGCGTCGGCGGTGAGCAGATCACCATTCATGCGCCCTTGATCGCCATGAGCAAAGCCGACATCGCCAGGCGTGGGCATGAGTTGGGCGTGGACTACGCCATCACGGTCAGCTGTTACCAGGCCGATGACGAGGGTCGGGCCTGCGGAAAATGTGATGCTTGCCGACTGCGGGCGCAGGGCTTTCGGGATGCCGGGTTACCGGATCCGACGCGATATTTCTGAGCAACCAGTGAAGCAGCCGTGTTGCCAGCAGGCCGAAACACGTTTCGGCCTGCCGGTGTCGAACCGGGTCATCACTCGGTGTCGAGTTGCTCGGCGTAGTCGTCCGGCGTGAGCAGTTCGTCGAGTTCGGCAGTGTTGCTCGGCTTCAGCACGAACATCCAGCCTTCGCCGTAGGCATCCTGGTTGATCGTTTCCGGCTTGTCGGACAAGGACTCATTCACGGCGATGACCGTGCCCGAGACTGGGGCGTAGACATCGGACGCCGCTTTCACGGATTCGACCACGGCTGCACCGTTCCCGGCTTCGATCGTGTCGCCGACGGACGGCAATTCGACATAGACCAGATCACCCAATGCCGACTGTGCGTGGTCGGAGATGCCGACTGTGACGGTGCCGTTGTCTTCCAGGCGCGCCCATTCGTGCGATTTCAGGAACTTCAGATCACCAGGGATATCACTCATGGCAGGGGCCTCGGTCAGGGGTTGGGCAAGACGCGGATGATAGTGTCTCCGCGCACTGCTTTTTCAAATGAATGTTTGGGGAATTGGGATGGGGTGTCGTTCAGATGCCCGGTTGCGGCTTGCCGTCGCGCACGAATGGAAACTTGACCCGGCGAACGGGCACGGCCTTGCCCCGAATATCGACCTGAAGCGCTTCACCCGCACCCACGGGCACGCGTGCCAGAGCGATGGACTTGCCCAGCGTCGGCGAAAACGTGCCGCTCAGCACCTCTCCATCGCCAGCTGGCGTCAGGACCTTCTGGCCATGACGCATGACACCTTTGTCGTCCAGCACGATGCCGATCATTTCGCGGGGCACACCTGCCGATTTCTGCCGGACCAACGCGTCACGGCCGATGAAGTGGCGGGTGGCCGGTTCCAATGCGACCGTCCAGGCCAGTGCAGCCTCGAACGGCGACACGGTCTCATCCATGTCCTGGCCGTACAGGTTCATGCCGGCTTCCAGGCGGAGCGTGTCGCGCGCACCCAGTCCCGCCGGCTTCACGCCGACCGCCAGCAGTTGGTTCCAGAATTCGATTGCGCGGGTTTCCGGCACCATGATCTCGAACCCGTCTTCGCCGGTGTAGCCGGTCCGCGCCACAAACAGTCCTTCAGCCTCGGCGCCCACAAACTTGCCGAGCTTCTCGACTCTGGCTCGGGTTTCGGCGCCAAACAGGCCAGCCACAAGGCGGCGTGCGTCTGGCCCCTGCACGGCAATCATCGCCAGGTCGCGGCGTTCGGTGAGCGTGACGCCAAACCGGGTGGCATGGCGGGCCAGCCAGTCCAGATCCTTGTCGCGGGTGGCGGCATTCACGACCATGCGGAAAAACTGCTCGTCCTGGAAGTACACGATCAAGTCGTCGATGACGCCGCCTTGTTCGGTCAGCATGCACGAGTAAAGGGCTTTGCCCGACACCTTGAGCTTGGCGACATCATTGGCCAGCAGTTCCGAAAGGAAGGCGCGTACGCGTTCGCCGTGCAGATCGACCACGGTCATGTGCGAGACATCGAACATGCCGGCACCGCGCCGGACCAAATGGTGTTCTTCGAGTTGCGAACCGTAGTTCAGCGGCATTTCCCAGCCACCGAAATCAACCATTTTGGCGTTTGCCGCCAGGTGCGCGGCATGCAGGGGGGTCTTTTTCAACATGGGGGGATTTCCGGGCGGCAACGAAGGCTGGGGAGACTAGCCCGAACATTTCATGGTCCGCAATGCCGTTCCCGGGACGTTCACGCCGAAAACAAAACGCAACGTCGTTTTTCAGCACGGGGGCAACCGTATAGACTCCGCCCATGCGCATCTTCATGCAGACCCAACCCACGGCAAAAGAGCCGCCCCGTTATTACCACCTGATCCTGCAGCAGGATCTTCTGGGTGGCTGGATCCTGATCCGGGAATGGGGCCAGCAGGGCAGCCGAGCAAGCGGCAAGAAAGACTATTTCGAGCAGCGTGAAGTGGCCGAAGAAGCGCTGACGTCGGCGCGCGACCAACAGCTCAAGAAGGGGTTTTCGATCATGTTTGCACAGGGTATGGAAGGTCCCCTGGGTTCGCGTTATGAGGCTTGAGCCCGGTTTTCTGCTGCTGTTGTCGCTGGCATTGATGGCCGGTGGATTACGCGCCGAAGATCAGGGAATTGCTGCCGGCGGTAAACGATCCTGCGTACCGAATGCCGACCGGACGGGCTGGGAATGCGCCGACGCACCGATCAATCCGGCGCCCGATATGGCGGCAGAGCCTGCCGCGGCCGCGGCACCTGAAGCGACTGAAGAGCCACCACCCGCCATGCTTGCCGCGCCCGATGAGGGTGTTGCGCCCTTGTCGGACTTCTACCGGATTGTGCCCGACACCGAGCCGCAGGCTGATCCCTTGCCGGAAACAGTGCTGTCGGAACCGCAGGCCATGGCGCAGGAACAGATCGCAGAACCGGCGCCTGAGCCTGAGCCCGAACCCGAACCAGTAGTGGCTGCTGCGCCTGAGCCGATGCCCGAAGCGGCGCCGGAAGCGGCACCCATCCCCGAACCCGAGCCGTTGCCGGAACCGGTGGCCGTGGTCGAGCCGGTTCCTGTATCGCCTGTGGCTGGATTGCCGAACCGGTTCCGGAGCCCGTAGCCGAACCGGAACCCGCAGCCCAACCGGAAGCATTGGCCCAACCCGAACCTGTGCCGGAGCCGATCGTGGCCGCTCCCGAGCCTGCGCCGCCTGCGCCCGTGTCGGAACCGGAGCCCGCACCGGCGCCAGTGGTGGCCGCGCCGTCGCCTCCCGCGCCCAGTGCCGTGTCGGCACTGGCCGACATTGCCGGTGCCCGCGACTTCGCGCGACTCGATCCCAATGCCTACACGCTTCAGTTGTCCGATGCCGCATCACCATCCGGGTTTCCGGCCCTGATTCAGGCCCTTGGTCTGAGCGCGGACCAATGTTTTCTGCTTCGCATCAAGCGGGAAGGTCAGGCCTGGTGGCTGCTCGCCTATGGCCAGTATTCCGATGCCAATCAAGCCAAGGCTGCATTGGCCCGATTGCCGAACGTGCCGGGGCTGACACGCACCTGGCCGCGCAAAATCCAATATCTGCAACGCGAGTTCGATCCACTCGGACCGTAAGGAGTTTTTCCCATGACGCAACCATTCGCACCCTTGGCGAATGACCGCTTTCTGCGCGCCCTGCGCCGGCAGCCGGTCGACCACACGCCAGTCTGGATCATGCGCCAGGCCGGCCGTTACTTGCCGGAATACCGCGCCACACGTGCGCGTGCCGGATCCTTCCTGAAACTCTGCAAGACGCCGGAACTGGCGTGTGAAGTGACGATGCAGCCGCTGGCCCGGTTTCCGCTGGATGCAGCGATTCTGTTTTCCGACATTCTCACGGTGCCGGATGCGATGGGTCTGGGTTTGTATTTCGCAGAGGGCGAAGGTCCGAAGTTCGAGCGGACCATCCGTTCACGCGCCGACATCGATGCACTGAAATTGCCGGATGTCGGTTCCGACCTCCGTTACGTCACCGATGCCGTCACCTTGATCCGTCGCGAGCTGGGCGGCAAGGTGCCGCTGATCGGTTTTTCCGGCAGTCCGTGGACACTGGCCTGTTACATGATCGAAGGGGGCGGCTCGGACCATTTCGAGCACGCCAAGGCCCTGCTTTGGGACGATCCGGAAGCCGCGCATCGATTGCTGGATCTGATTGCCCGGGCGGTCACCGATTATCTGTCCGCGCAAATCCAGGCTGGCGCCCAGGCCGTCATGGTGTTCGACACCTGGGGCGGCGCCCTGTCCATCGGTCATTACCGCGAGTTTTCGTTGCGCTACCTGCAGCAGATCGCCGCCAACCTGCCGAGGCAACACAATGGCGAGCAGGTGCCACTGATCCTGTTCAGCAAAGGTTGCGCACATTCGCTCGAAGCCATGGCCGACACCGGTGCCGACGCACTGGGGTTGGACTGGACGATCGAACTGGGTGAGGCGCGCCGTCGCGTGGGCGATCGTGTCGCCCTTCAAGGCAACATCGATCCGGTGGTGCTGTACGCATCGGAAGCCGCGATCGTCCAGGAAGCCACCCGCGCGATCCAGTCGTTCGGCAATCACCCGGGGCACGTCTTCAACCTCGGACACGGTATTCATCCGGCCATCCAGCCCCATAAACTGAAGCTGCTGATCGACACCGTACACAGCGAAAGCCGCAAGGTCTTCGGCACCCGCTGACCCATCGGGCGGGCCTGACCTCAGGCCCGCAATCGTGCGATGGCCCGGTCCAGTCCCGCCAGGGTCATCGGGAACATTCTGTCGCCCACCAGTTCGCGGGTCATGGCGATCGATGGGGTCCAGTCCCAGTGTGCTTCAGGGACCGGGTTCAGCCAGATCGCCCGCGGATAGGTGCGCATGATCCGATCGAACCACACCGCACCGGATTCTTCGTTCCAGTGTTCGATCGAGCCGCCGGGCATGCTGATCTCGGAGGGCGCCATGCTGGCGTCACCGATGAAGATCACACGATAGTCGGCGGCGTACTTGTGCAGGATGTCGAACGTCGGCGTGGTTTCCTGCCAGCGCAGGCGGTTGTCGCGCCACACCCGGTCGTACAGAAAGTTGTGGAAGTAAAAATGTTCGAGGTGCTTGAACTCGCTCTTTGCGGCCGAGAACAGGTCCTCGCACAGGCGCACGTGTTCATCCATCGAACCACCGACATCGATGAACAGCAGGACCTTGACCGCATTGTGGCGCTCGGGCCGGAACTTGAGGTCCAGCCAACCGGCATTTCGGGCCGTCCTCGAATGGTGTCATCCAGATCGAGTTCTTCGGCCGCACCCTGTCGCGCGAACCGGCGCAGTTTGCGAAGGGCGACCTTGATGTTTCGTGTTCCGAGTTCAACCTGATCGTCGAGATTCGCGAACTGGCGCTGTTCCCAAACCTTTGCCGCTGACCGGTTCTTCGAGCTTCCGCCCACGCGGATGCCACCTGGATGGAAACCGCTGTTGCCAAATGGCGATGTGCCGCCGGTGCCGACCCATCGGTTGCCGCCGCGATGCGCCTTGTCCTGCTCCGCGAGTCGCTCGGCGAACTGCTTCATCAGTTCATCAAGGCTACCCAGCTGCTGGATCTTCGCTTTCTCGGCGTCGCTGAATTCGCGCTCGAACTGGCGCAGCCAGTCTTCCGGAATGCGGCCATAAAGCGCTTCGCCGGCCCGTTCAATCCCGTCGAACCAGGCTTTGAATACCCGGTCAAAACGGTCGTACTGGGTTTCGTCCTTGACCAGGCAGGTGCGCGCAAGGGTGTGGAATTCGTCGATCGAACACTGTGCGAACCCGCCCTTCAATGCTTCGAGCAAGGCAAGGAACTCGGTGATGCTGGTCTTCAGCCCGCCCAGCCGCATTGCCAGAAGGAACGAGATCAGCATGACCGGTTCAGCCGCGGCGCGACAGGAACGCCAGCTTCTCGAACAACTGCACGTCGGCTTCGTTCTTCAGCAGCGCGCCGTACAGGGGCGGAATGGTCTTCTTCTGGTTCTTCTCGCGCAGCACTTCGACCGGAATGTCTTCGGCAACCAGCAGTTTGATCCAGTCCAGCAGCTCGGAGGTGCTTGGTTTCTTCTTTAATGCCGGCGTCTCGCGAACCTGGAAAAACGCAGTCAGTGCCTCATTGACGAGGTCGCGTTTCAGGTTCGGGAAATGGACGTCGACGATCCGGTTCAAGGTTTCCGGATCGGGGAAACGGATGTAGTGGAAAAAGCAGCGGCGCAGGAAGGCGTCCGGCAGTTCCTTCTCGTTGTTGCTGGTGATGATCACGATCGGCCGGTGGCGCGCGCGGATGGTCTGCTGGGTCTCGTAGACGAAGAAGTCCATGCGATCGAGTTCACGCAGAAGGTCGTTCGGAAACTCGATGTCGGCCTTGTCGATCTCGTCGATCAGCAGCACCACGCGCTGGTCACTGGAAAACGCTTCCCAGAGTTTTCCGGGGACGATGTAGTGGGCGATGTCGGCCACTCGCGGGTCACCGAGTTGGGAGTCACGCAGGCGCGCGACCGCATCGTACTCATACAACCCGTGCTGGGCCTTCGTGGTCGACTTGATGTGCCACTCGATCAGCGGCACCCCCATCGACTTCGCGACTTCTTCGGCGAGCAGGGTCTTGCCGGTGCCAGGTTCACCTTTGATCAGCAGCGGTCGGGCCAGCGTGATCGAGGCGTTGACGGCCAGTTTCAAATCGTCGGTGGCGACGTAACGTTCGGTGCTGTCGAAGCGCATGGGGGGCTCAAGGATTGGGGGCGATCCGTTGTTTCGAACGACGGGCCAGCAGGATTGCGGCAAGGATGCCGAATTCATAAAGAATGCACATGGGAATGGCGAGCAACAACTGGCTCATCACGTCCGGCGGGGTCACGATCGCAGCGATGACGAACGCGCCGACGATCACGTAGCCGCGTGCCTCGCGAAGTTGCTCGATGGTGACCCATCCCAGCAGCACCAGGATCATGACCACAACCGGCACCTCGAAACACACGCCGAAAGCCAGGAACATCACCAGTACAAAATCCAGGTACTGCGTGATGTCGGTCATGACCGCCACCCCTTCCGGGGCGAAGGCCTGCATGAACTTGAACACGGCCGGCAGCGCCACAAAAAACGCAAACGCACAACCGATGTAGAACAAGGCCACGGCGGAAAACAGGATCGGCACCGCCAGCTTGCGTTCATGCCGGTACAACCCCGGCGCGACGAACGACCAGGCTTGGTAGAGCACCCACGGCGCACTGATCACCAGTGCCAGAAACAGGCACAGTTTGATCGGCACCATGAACGGGCTGATGACTTCGATGGCGATCATCTGGCCACCGTCCGGCATGTGTCGGAGCAGAGGCTCGGCAAACACGGCGTAGATCCTGTTCGCGAACGGCACCATGGCCAGGAACAGGACACCGAGTACGGCAACGGCGCGCAGCAGGCGAGAGCGCAACTCGATCAGGTGCGACATGAACGGCATGTCGCTTTCGGTTTCGGTTTCCACGCTCACGGCTTCGGCCCGGATTCGGCTTCAGGCGGGTCGGACAAGGCTTGTTTGATGTCGGCCACCGGGTCGATGCCGCGAACCGTGTCCATCGTCTCGTTCATGCCGCGCTCGGCGTCGCGAAGATGCTTCTTGAGTTCATCCGCGGCAATTTCGCGTTCCAGTTCCTGATGCAGGCTGGAGACCGCCGAGCGGGCACGGCGCACCAGTGCTCCGGCCATGCGCGCCGCCTTGGGCAGTCGCTCGGGGCCGAGCACGATCAGGGCGATCACTGCAATGAGCGCCATTTCGCTGATGCCGACATCGAACATCGCGAATTACTGCTTTTCGTCCTTGGCTTCCAGCTTGTCGGCTTCGAGGCGTTTCTGCTCCTCGTCACCGTTCAGGCCTTTCTTGAAATCACGCACGGCACCGCCGAGGTCGCCGCCGATGTTGCGCAGCTTCTTCGTGCCAAAGATGAGCACCACGATCACCAGAACGATGACCCAGTGCCAAATGCTGAAACTGCCCATGGCAAAGCTCCTATGTGTCGGCCAAGGATAGCGCCGGTTTGGGGGGCTTGCCTGTGCTGTAGGTCAAATCCAGTAGAAACACTGGATAACTGTTGAAAAACGCCATCCTGGCGTTTTGTCAACGACGTGAGTCCGGTACCCTGATTGCCGCGCCATCAGGCTCTTTTTCGGCAGCCTGATAGAATCGGGAGATCATTCAGGAACGTTTGCCATGCGCCTCAGTCAATTTCACCTCAATACCGTCAAGGAAGTCCCCGCCGATGCAGAGATCGTCAGCCACCAGCTGATGCTGCGGGCCGGCATGATCAAGAAGCTGGCCGCCGGGATCTACACCTGGACGCCACTGGGCCTGAAGGTGCTGCGCAAGGTGGAAACTGTGGTCCGCGAGGAAATGAATCGCGCCGGCGCGCTGGAAGTGCTGATGCCGTCGATCCAGCCGCGCGAGCTCTGGGACGAAACGGAACGTTGGCAGAAATTCGGTGGGCAATTGCTGAAGATCAAGGATCGTAAGCAGCAAGAATTTTGCTACGGCCCGACCCATGAAGAGGTCATCACCGACTTCGCTCGTCAGGAATTGCGTTCGTACAAGCAGTTGCCGATCAATTTTTACCAGATCCAGACCAAGTTCCGCGACGAAATCCGGCCGCGGTTCGGGGTCATGCGTGCCCGCGAATTCCTGATGAAGGACGCCTACTCGTTCCATCTGTCGAAAGAGTGTATGGCCCGCGAGTACGACAACATGTACCAGGCCTACACGCGCATCTTCACGCGCCTCGGCCTGAAATTCCGCGCCGTTTTCGCCGATACCGGCGCAATCGGTGGCTCCGCTTCGCACGAGTTCCATGTGCTGGCCGATTCGGGTGAAGATGCGATTGCGTTCTCGACCGGCTCGGACTATGCCGCGAACGTTGAAATGGCCTGAAGCCGTGGCGCCGGCAGGGACCGCGTGGCAGCAGGCGAAGCTGTGCAGAAGTTTGCCACCGACGCAGAGAACCATCGCGGAAGTGTCGGCTTTCTGGTCGTGACCGCCGCCCAGTGCCTGAAGACACTGGTCGTGCGGGCCAATCTGGGTCCTGGTGGCGCTGTGTGTGCGTGGCGACCACGAGGTGAACGAAGGTCAAGGGGTGCCAAACTGGCCGAACTGCCGGGTGACGTGACGCTGGCCACCGAAGAGGAGATCCTCGGTGAGGTCGGTTGCAACCCGGATTCATCGGGCCGGTGGGGTCCTTGCCTTGCGAGTATCCCGGTGATCGTCGACCGTGCGGCGGCGCTTGCCTGGTGAATCTTGGTTCTGCGGCGCGAACGAGGAAGGGCTTCCACTTGCGCTCGGCGAACTGGGAGCGGTGAACTGCCGGGACACGGGGTGGCCGACTTCGCAAGGTGGTGGACGGTGATGTGTCGCCCGACGGTCAGGGTGAACTGAAGATCGCCCGCGGCATCGAAGTGGGGCATGTGTTCCAGTTGGGCCAGAAATACGCCGACGCGATGGGTGCAACCGTCACCGACGAGCAGGGCAAGTCGGCGGTCATGTTCATGGGCTGTTACGGCATCGGTGTCTCTCGCATCGTGGCTGCCGCCATCGAACAGAATTTTGATGCGGCCGGCATCATGTGGCCGGAGCCGATGGAGCCGTTCAAGGTCGCCATCTGTTTGATCAACCCGAAGCAGGACGCTCAGGTCACGGCGACCGCGCAAGCGCTGTATGACGAGTTGCGCGCGGCCGGAGTGGACGCGGTTCTGGACGATCGCGGTTTGCGTCCGGGCGCCATGTTCGCCGACATCGAGTTGATCGGCATTCCGCATCGGGTGGTCGTGTCGGAGCGTGGTGTGGCTGCCGGCACATTCGAGTACCGCGCGCGCCGTGCGAGTGAAGCCGAAGCGCTGAGCCGCGAGCAGGTGCTGGCCCGCGTGTTGGCTTGACCCGTATCGCGGCTTCAGCCGCGATGCCAAGGCCTATCCGATTCGCGATGCGAATGGCCGATCCGTAAAGAACTCAAACCGGAGGTTGGGTCGACCCGGCCTCCGCGCGCATCCGGTTCCAGCCTTGCAGCAGGCCCGGCAGGTCGCGGGCCAATGACGGCACCGAACGGATGCGACGGTCTGCCAGTGCCAGCAGTTCCTCGCGCGTGCGGAACACACCCAAAGCGGTCGAGCGTTCGTCCATCGTTTCCCAGTAGTTCCAGTGCTCGGGTTCGGCGCGCAACTGCTGTTCCATTCGTTCTGCGAGCGCTGCGGTCACATTGAACAGCGTTTGTTTGTCATCCGCATCGACCAGGCTGTCGATGTGCAGCGGTTCGTCGAACTTGAGATCCACATGCATGTCCGGTTTCGGGATGCCATAAAGCGGCAGGATGGTGGCACCGGTGCGGCTGGCGAAAAATGCCGTTCCGGCCATCACACGCAGCAAGCGACCAAAAAACGGCACGGCGATCGTTGCGTCGTTCGCCAGGTACACGTCGGGAAGAATCGCCAGGCATTCGCCGCGCTTCAGGGCCTTGAGTGCCGACAGGGTGCCGCGCCGATCCGGATACAGCACGTTGACGTCACAGCCAAGGCGGCGGAACAAGGGCTCGTAGACGGCGTTGGACGGGGTGATCGCCGGGTCGTTGAAGATCACGTTGAAGCGTTTTCGCCCATGCAGTCTGCGGATCAGGAACAAGCATGTGGTGATGAACGCGCCATAGTGGGGTGTCGCGAGAATCACGCCCCCCGGCATGGCGGCGATCCGGTCCATGTCGGTTGCGCCAAGTTCCTTGATATGGCCGTCGAGGAACGCTTCAAGATCCTTCAGCGACACCTCGAAGTTTTCCCGCAGCAGCAGATGTGAACGCCACAGGGACGCGAAGATGCGGTCGGACAGGACCGGATATGGCACCCCAGTTCGATGCCGAGGTTTGCCAATACGCGCGTTGCCCGAAACCCTGGGTGAAGTCGAGCCGGTAGCCACCGACCCAGGCGGGTCAGCAACGGCACGACGGCATACAGCACGCGTCGGGCAAGCCTCACGGCACCGTGCCCGTCGTCACGAATCCGGCGATTGCAGTGCGGATCCGTTCAACGTCCAGCAATTGTCCGTGGCCGCGGCCGTCAATCTCGATGAAGCTCACCTGCTTGCCTTGACCACGCAACGCCGTCGCGTAGGTTTGCATCAGTTTCGATCGGGTCTGCGTGTCGCGACTGCCGACCATCATCAGGATCGGCCCGCCATAAGGCTTCAACTTTTCGACATTGTCGACACCGGCAATCGATTCGGCCAGCTGGGCCCGAACGAATGGTTTGGCGAACCAGGGGACCAGGCTCTTGACCCATTGTTGTGTGTCGGGTGCCGTGCCTTCGAGCAGGAGTCGTGGTGGGTTGCGTGCGCCGGCCACATGGGCGGCCATGAATCCACCCATGGACGAGCCATAGACGACCATCGGCAGTTTCGTCCGTGCCTTGGCAGCATCGTAAACCGCCACGGAAGTGTCCAGCATCGTCGCCAGGGTGGGTTTGCCCGTGCTGCCGCCATAACCGGGATAGTCGAACAACACCAGATCCGCTTCGGCTGGAAACGCACGAACGACTTCGCCACCCATCTGAGACGTACGGAATTGATTGCCGCCGCAGTACATCACCGAAACCGAATTTCCCGGTCGGCTGATGAGAGTCACGGCAATGTCGCCGTGCCCGGTCGGCACGGTAAAGCGTTCCACCTTCTGCTGGCGTTCCGCTGCAGCGTCTTCGACGCGATGGTCGGGTTGAATCAGGTCACGCTCGGAGATCGTGAATGTCTTGCACCCGATCATGGACAGGATGGCGCCGAGCATGAGGAAACGCGCCACTGGGTGGACGAGGTTTGCATAGGTCATGGTGGACTCTAGTGGGATGAGGGTGGGGCGGAAGTAACGTCGGCCGACTGGTCCAGAAAGGCGCGCAGCATGGTCAGCGGGCCAGAGGCGGTACGTGCATCGCCGTCTCGGGTCAGCAAACGCAGGATGGCTTCGAGATCCCGGTAGTGCTCTCGTTTGCTGGCTTCGTACCCCGCCGGTGTTTTGGCAGCGAGGCACTTGCCGCCGCGCCAGTCCGGCCAGCGGGCCTGATGTTCGTCGTCCAGATGTGCGAGCAGGCGCGCCTGCAAGGTATGGGGCGCTTCACTGCCCGCGCTTTGGGCATCAAAACGGTCCAGGCGATAGGCCAGGCCGCGCAAGATCGATCGGGCAACGAACGTGGGTGGGGCATGGCGAAGCATCAACGCGCTCTCCAGCATGGAGAAAAACGTGGCTGTGCCGGCAAAGTCGAAGAGCTCGAACGACGGCCCGTTACCGACGATCTGCTCGGGGATCGACACCACTGTCCGGGGCAAGGAGGCGCTTTGTGCCGACCACCGCATGATTTCTGCAGGGGTGCGCAGACAGGCCAGGATCGGGTCGTTCGCCGGCAGGTTCTCGAACAATCGGGCACGGGTGATCAGACAGGGTCGGCTGGCACTCAGCCTGCGCACGAGCTCCAGACTGCGCCGCGTCGCGGGCAAGACAACCAGCGAGTGTCCCGGCGCGGCGGCAAGAAGATTCAACGCCCGGGTGATCCAGCATTTGTGGAACAGCTGCGAGATCATGTGCGGGCCTCCGCGGTGGGGGCGGCGAACACCGAGACCAGTGTCCGGAGACACCGTCGCGCGACCATCGTCAGGATCACCAGCAACAGGCCGATGATCAGCAGGTCGGGGATCCAGTGCAGCCAGGTGTGCGATGAATCCTCCAGCGTGGCGGTGCGAATCGACCGGGCCAGGCCCATGCCAAGCGACACCAGCAGATAACCGAAGTACGCCGTCGCCGCTGCCGTGAACCAGGCCAACATGTGCAAGTCGCGGCGCTCCGCGCCAATGGATTCGGACCGGCCCAAACAACGTGATGCGACCTTGCGCGCCGTGTCGAGCACGCGGTCGTGCAAGTTGCTGGTGCGCGTCAGATCACTGATCAACCAGTAGCCATCAAATTTCAGGCTCGGATTGAGTGTGTACAGCATGAGGAAGTGGCTGAGCCACATGACCTTCATGGGCACGGTCGGGTCGGACGCCATCAGGGCCCAAATGCCCATGGCGCCCATGTACAGGCCTTGCAGGTACAGCCCGCCGACATCCACTACCGCCCGTTGTCCTGGCGTCAGTCGCCACGCGGTCGAGACGTCGGCAAAGAACGTCGGAAAGATGAAATACACGCCAAAACCGATGCCGCCGCTTTGGCGACCAAAGCGGTTCAGCGCGCTCACATGGCCGAGTTCGTGAATCAGCACCCCGGCCAGCGTCAAGGCAAGAACCAGCAGCCAACTGGCCCCGCCGCCCGCCGAGGCGATCGGCGGTTCGCCGAGATGACGGGCCAGCACCATCAGGTCGATCGCCAGCACCGACAGCATCAACACCATCGCAATCGGCAGGCGAAACAAGGGGCTGGCCAAGCGCGTCAAGGGATCAAGCATGCCTTGCGTGAACAGCAGTCGTTGCCAGGACAGGGGTGATTTCTGCGGCGTGTCCTGAGACACAAACAGCGCCCGCGGGAGTTCGTGGTCAACCAGTGCGCGCACTCTTTCGGTGTCGATGGTCGTACCCAGTTGGGCCGATACCTCGATGGCGACCTGGGCGGCGCTCGCCGGGTCGCGCAAGTGCGCGAGTAATACAGCGGTGGCGCGGTCGACCACAAAATGGTGGTGGTCGATGGCAACCAGATGCCGTTCCTGGCCATCACCCGATTCAAACGGGGCGATCACCACTTCAGGGCGCAGGGGAGGACAGTCGGGTAAGAGTTCGGTCTTCATGGCCAAAAGGGTCGTCGGTTTACCCGACGACCCCCGCAGGGCTTAGCGCGTACGCACGGTGCCGATGCAGGTGTAGTTCTGGCAGCACACCGCATTGGCGGCTTCCGAACCCTGGTCAGCCGAAGCGTCCCAGCTCGAACCGTCGTCAAACGACATGACTTCCATTTCAAAACGGGATTCCAGTTCCTGCACTTCAAAGAGGTTCTTGTTCACGGTATTTCTCCATCATAACAAATTGAAAACTGGCGCGACCTGTTCCGTCAGGAACCTGTGTTCATCGCGTCACCTGTGTGCTGCGGCATCCATTGCCGCAACCGGGGTCGATCAACGCAGGCGGACTTCACCGATGCAGGTGTAGTTTTCGCAGCATGCCGAATTGGCAGCTTCCGACCCCTGGTCAGCCGAGGCGTCCCAGCTGGAGCCGTCGTCAAACGAGACGACTTCCATTTCGAAACGGGATTCCAGTTCCTGGATCTCAAACATTTGCTTGTTCATTTTTCTCTCTACATTTGTCTTGCTTGTGAGGTTTGGCTCTACCGCCACCCCGCCGGGGGTCGGGTACAGCCTGCGAATCGGGGCGCGGAACGCTGCCGTGCCCCCAAGCCACGGACCGAGGCTGATCCCGGGTCGGCAAGCACCGCGGGTCCCCGGATGCGTCGGCCGGTGCAACAAGCCACCGGTTTTCAGCAGGTCCATTCCGTTACACGGCTTTCAGTCGCCGGGTCGATCACATTGCGTCACAATTTTGTTGCGACACGTTTCGGCAGCCATTGGGATGGCAAGTGATGCGGCCTCCCAGGGAGCTGGCCGTTCGCCGTCACGCTTGCCCCGACCGGTTTGGCGCGTCATGCTCGGGGCGACTTCGGTGGAGCGATTGAACCGGCAGTGCCGGATTGGGCAGTGGGTTGAGGTCGCCATGTTGATGGGGCGGCGGAACAGCCGCTTCGCTGCAATCGGCGCCATCAGGGGTCAAGACAACAATTCACATATTTGGGAGGGAGTACACATGGCAATGATCCTGTTGGGCATCGGTGGCCTGATCGCTTTTGTCGGTGCGATCTGGCTGATCGTGGTGGCTTTCAAGAAGAGTATTCTCTGGGGCTTCGTTGCCCTGCTTGTGCCACTGGGCAATGTGGTCTTTGCCATCATGAACTGGCCGAGCCAGAAGCCGTTCCTGATCCTGATTGGTGGTGCTGTCCTGACGATCATCGGATCAGTCATGGGTGCAAGCACCATCGCCATGATGCCGCCAAGCTGAGCTGCGCCCGAACGCGGCGCACCGGATTCTGGTCGCCCGTCGCAGCAAAGAAAAAGGCCCGCTTGCGCGGGCCTTTTTTCAACTGCAGTGCGTATTCCTATTTCTTCTTGCCGAATCCGAACAACTTGCCGAGCAGACCCGGTTCGTCCTTCTTCTGTTCTGGCTCCGACGAGTCGATGATCACCGCCTTGATGCGCTCGGTGATGCTGCCCGGCTTTTTCTGGGCTTCCAGGCGTTCCATTTCCTTGACCTGCTGCACGGCGATCTTTTGCTCGACCTCGCGCTTCTGGGTTTCGTTGCTGAGGCCACGGCGCCAGGCTTCACGCATGTCATCGGAGACGGTTTCGCGCACCACGTAGTTCTGCTGCAGCGCGATGAACTTGCCGATCTGGTCGAACAAGTCGTCGTTCAGACTGGTGATGGCCACGGATTCCTTGCGTACGCCGAGGTTGTCGAAGTTTGCGAACTCCATGCGAAGTGTCTCGGAATTCATGTCCGTGATGAAGCTCGCGACCATCTGGACCTTGCCAAGCGGCTGGAATTGCGCCGACAGGATGTTGCCGCGTTCGTCTCGTTCGGCACGCTGCATGCCCTCAAACCCGCATCGACGGAACGCTTCGGCGAGTGCATCGACCTTGCCGGCGCCTTCAACCTTGATCATCGGACAGGAAGCCGTGTCGATCACGCCAGTGACCGTGAGCTTGATCTCCCGCGCATACATGGGCATCTGCGCCTGGATGGTCATGTCGTTTTCGATCTTCACGACCACGTCGCCATAGCCGATCACCTTGAACCGGGTACGGCGCTCGGTCTTCAGAAAGTTGAGCGACTTCGACAGGCGCGACAGGTAGTCATAGAGATTTTCCATCGCCGGGATGGTGGTGGTCTTGAAATACTCGCGCTTGCGCGCAAGGACTTCTTCCTTCTCCTCACGCTTCTTCTGCGCTTCTTGTTCGAGATCGTCTAGAAGACCCATTGCCGATTTCCTTTTTTCCGACCAGCATTATCGTGCCTTGATCCGGGCCAACGTCAAGAGTCGGACGCTCAAACCGTGCCATAAACCCGCCGAAAGTTTGGCAACTTGTTGCTGTGCGCCAAAACCCCACGAAAGTTTGCCGATCGTGCGGTACTTGCGCCCGGATTTGTGCATGGCATTATCCCAGATGGTCAACAGGAGGAATCATGAGCGTGGATTTGCGAGGATTAAGTGCCCGGCAATTGCGCGATCTGATCTCCAATGCGCAAAAACGGCAGTTGGAGTTGGCCGAGGAGAACGTCAAACAGGTGCGCGAGCGCTGCCTGCAACTGATTGCCGACGAGGGACTCACCTTCGACCAGGTGTTCGGGCCGGCCCGGCCGAAAAAGCCTGCGACCCCCGCCCCTGCGAACAACAAGAAGGGCGTGGCGCCCAAATATCGTAACCCGGCGAATCCGCTGCAGACCTGGGCTGGGCGGGGCAAACGCCCGAAATGGTTCAGTGACGCCTTGGCGGATGGCGTGACCGAAGCCCAGATGTATCTGGGCTGAGGGGGTTCATCGGGCTGGTGCACCAGCGCAGTGCAGTCAAATGCTGCGGCGGGGCGGCATCAACACATTGCCCAGCAACAGGCCCGCAACCAGTGAGGCCAGCAAGATGACCAACGCGAACGCCATGTCGAGCCCCAGGTAAACGTCGCGTTCGAACACGAAGAACAGACTTCGGAAACCGACCGAGCCCGGCACCAGCAGGATGATGCCGGGCACGCGGACGATGGCGCCTGGCCGGTTGCAGACACGGGCGAACAGATTGGCGGCGCAGGCCACGACCAGGCCGGCAAAAAACACGCCGAATTCCTGCCCATAAGCCTGGCCGGCATAGGTGGTGCACAGATAACCGAGCCAAGCCGAAGCCATCGCCAGCGGAATGTCGCGCCGGGCCGCTTGGAACAGGATGGCAAATGAATAGGTCCCGGCCAGCAAGGCGATCCAGGTGGCATATCCCGGGAGGGCCGGTGATGTGGTGGTGGTCAGGCCCAGATCCAGGACCTTGGCAAGTTGCAGCCCCGCCACCGCGCCAAAGGTGAGTTTGATCAGGATGGCGACAGCCCCCATGAAGCGAACGCTGCCGGCCACCAGATGCCGGGTACTCAGTTCGACCACCGCCGTGGTGAGCATCAGGCCCGGCAAGAGCACGATCAGGGCCGCAATGACGACGGAGCGGACATTGATGGCGACCCACAATGCTGCCACCAGTGACGCCCCGAACGTCGCGACGAACGCAGCGACCAGTTCAAACGATGGCGCAAAGCTCTCGCTGCGGCCGGCCAGAGTGCCAAGCAGCCCGATCAGCAGGCCGAGTCCCGTTGCCGTCAGCACATCGGCGACACCGCCGCCGAGCAACACCGACACCGTGGTCGAGGCAATCGCGAAACACGCCACCTGCAGCGCTTCGCCTCGTGGACTCAGCCCGGCGCGCAGGCTCTGGAGCAACTTCAATCCCTGCGCTACGTCCAGTCGGCCGTGGTAGACCCGTTCGGCGATATCGTCGGTCTCCGACAGGCGACGCAGGTTGACCTCACCCGGCTCGACTCGGAGCACTTGGGTGAATCGCGGCAACGCGTCAGGGCCGTCGTCAGCGCTGCCATAAGACAGGATGATCGACGTGGGGGTCGACAGACTGTTGCAGTTCAGCCCCAGCCGCACCGATACCTTGTCGATGGCCGATTCCAGGCGAGGGGCGCTGGTGCCGTACTGGTGAAGGCGTCGCGCCATCTCGGAGACGAAGCGGACACGCGCCTCGAACTCGGCAAGCGGCATGGTCATGGTTTCAGGCGTCGCCCAGCGGCTTCACGAACCGCACGGAACTGCGTTCGTAGCC
>JADJRU010000002.1:237500-264867 GCA_016712105.1 Ahniella sp. | reverse complement strand
TCGGCAGCGATGATGCCCTGGAAGGTCCGGCACTGCTCCCCGCCAACAGGGTCTCGTCCGGACCGCCGACGGAGTCCCGTCCTTCGTTGATCCGGTTCGATTCTCAATTGTCTGGGTCAACAGCCTTAGAACCTAGAACTGGAAATAGATGAACGGCATGGTGTTTTGGGGCGCAAAAAGGAACAGCACCAAGACGGCGGCAATGGTGGCGCATGAGTGCAGCCAGATCGGACCTTCCCCGATGCGTTGCTTCAACGCGTATCGAGCACCAGCCAGATGCAGCATGAGCAATGCAGCAAGGGCGACCACGAAGATATGGAAAGGCGCAAAATTGCCATGCCCGACAAACAGGCTGCCGATCTTCCTCAGGACCGCTGTGCTGGTCGCAAAATCCGGTGCCCGAAAGAAGATCCATGCAAAACACACAATGTGAAACGTCACGAACCATCTGATCAGTGTCATGGGGATGGTGCCGGATTGCCATCCCGGAATCCTCGCCAGAACACTGCGCTCGAAGACCAGCCAGAACCCATGTATGGCGCCCCAGACCACGAAGTTCCAGCTTGCACCATGCCAGAGACCACCGAGCAACATTGTCAGCATCAGATTGGCCTGCGTCCGGGTCGGGCCCTTTCGGTTGCCGCCAAGAGGCACGTACAGGTAATCGCGCAACCAGCGTGACAGGGTCATGTGCCATCGCCGCCAGAAATCCTGCAGGCTCGTGGCGGCGTATGGATAGTTGAAGTTCTGAGGAAAGCGAAAGCCGAACAACACGGCGATGCCGATGGCAATGTCGGTGTATCCGGAAAAATCGAAATAGATCTGGAATGCAAAAGCGTAAACGGCCAGCAATACGCCAGCCGGATCGCTGCCTTCCACGTCACTCCAGGTCAAGTCCGTGGCCGCTGCGAGCGAGTCGGCAAACACGACCTTTTTGACCATTCCGAACACGATCAGGATGAGCGCACTGGCTACTTCCCTGGATGGAATGCGCACAGGGTTGTCGAGGCCCGAGAAGAACTCGGTAGCTCGGACGATGGGGCCTGCAACCAACTGCGGGAAAAATGCAATGAACAGCGCATAGTCGAGCAAACTGCGGCGCGGCTTCAGCTCTCCTCGATACACGTCGATCGTGTAGCTCATGCTCTGAAAGGTATAGAACGAAATGCCAACCGGCAACAGGATGTCCAAGGCATCGAAGCGAAACTGCCCGCCGGATGCCGCTGCAACATCGTTGGCAGTGGCAATCAGGAAATTGGTGTACTTGAAGAAAGCCAGGACACCAAGGTTCACTGCGACGCTGAACGCGATCAATCGCTTGGGACTCTGCGTGGCGGCGAAGCGTATCCCGATCCAGTAGTCGAACACCGTGGAGAACAGAATCAGCCCCAGGTAGTGCCAGTTCCATGAAGCATAGAAATACCAACTCGCCAGAAGGAGGATCCATTTGTGCAGCGTGGAATAACGCCGCAGTGGCGAGGAGAAAGCCAGGACAACGATGAAGAAGACCAGGAAGCCCCAGGAATTGAAGTTCATCGGGTAACCACTTCGCGCATCGACGCGATCACGATTCCGGGGTGATCCATCACGGCGAGGAGTCCTGTTGATACAACAACTCATCGATTCGCGGCAGGAGCGCTTTTGTCAGCTCCTCGGCAGCCAGTTGATTCTGGTGATACAGATCAACGAACGCCGTGCATTCTGCTGCATCCCGGGTGTCGAAGAATGTGGTCGCATCGATGAGCGAGATCCGACCCGATGCCACCAGTGGGCCCAGCACCTGTTCGACCCACTTTTCGTACCCGTTCGGGAACACATCATGACGCCACATCTTGAGTACCGGCATCAACACCACCAATGGGCGGCGATACGGCAAACCGGACAACTGGCGCTGACGCAATGCCAACAGCCTGGAGCGTTCTCCTTCATGCACTCCCGCGCCCGACTCCGTCCAATCTTCCCGTTGCGCCAGAAGCGGAAGGGTATCTCGGCACTCCTTGACGATTCCGATTTGCGAGAGTTCCTCCGGCGTATGCCCGGCACAGTCGGCGATTGATGTCGTCGGGATCCGGCATATGTCCGAGAGTGTTTTCCCATCGATCGATGCAGGGCTGATTCGAGTCTCCGCCAGGACATCGTGCCGCTCCATGGGGTCGTGCACGTAGTCAGCAAAGTCGGCGCGATAGGCCAGTAGTGACGACCAAACGCCATAGGTTTCGGGTTCGTGCCGATCAAACAGCTGCCGGGCATCCTGGTCGGGAATCAGGCCCTTTCGGAGCGGCTCGATCATTCCGATTTCATGGGCGCCATTGGTGGCCCAGAACAAATCGGCTACCGAAACGGCAATCAGCGCATTGGACGTTGCGCCATGTTCGCGTTCGATCCAGTCAGACAGTTCGACCCATGTGACCCAGTGCGCGCCTCGCAGCGTCGCCGGCAGATGCCGAAATCCACGCTTCAAGGCGGTCGACCGCAACAACTCGTGATCCAGCCCATCCTCGGCTCTGCTGTTGCCCAGGGTAACGATGTCGATCGATCCGCCGTGCTGAATCGTTCGTTTCACCGCCACCGTCGCGCCGATTCGGCTGCTGGGTTCGGCCATGGACTCCCAAGCACCGGCGCGAAGCAACACCTCGCAGACCAATATCACCCCGAGCGGGATAGCGACCCTGAGCAGCACCGGTAGGTTCATGAGCGATGAATTTCGGCAACCTGACACCGCGCCGCACTGTGTGGCGCCTGAAGGGCCGATCGTATCCAAATCCTGCGTCAAGGCACAGAACAGCTACTCCGGATTGGGAGTCAGTGCCTGCATGATCCATGTCCCCGGTCAGCGCAACCGGTTGCCTGAACGAGTGATCCGCTGATGACAGGCCGGGGTCACTTGCCGATGCAGAAACTCGAAAAGATCGCGCCAAGCAAATCGTCCGCCGTGTAGTCCCCGGTGATCTCCGACAGCGCCTTTTGAGCCAATCGGAGTTCTTCCGCTGCGAGCTCACCCGCTCGATCAAAGCGAAATCTGGCTTCGGCTTGCGCCAGACAGGCGGCCACGCGCTCGAGTGCATCGACGTGTCGGGCCCTGGCAGAACAACTGCCTTCACTACCCTCACCGACACCGGAAAGTTGGCACAGCCGCCGACGCAGGTCGTCGAGCCCTGCGCCCGTTCGTGCGCTGATCTCGATGGTGTCCAGCCCGCGCAGCAGGGGTGTGGCGTCCAGGCCGAGATCCATCTTGTTCCGCACCACCAGCACTGATGCTGTCGCTGGTGCTTCATCAAGCAGTGCTGCAAGCGCCGGCTCGTCGCCGGGCGCCAACACGATCAGCGCGAGGTCGGCACGAGCCAGTTCTGCCCTGGCACGTCGGACGCCCTCTTGCTCAATCGGGTCGGTGCTGTCGCGGATGCCCGCAGTATCGACGAGCGTGATACTGGCACCTTCGAGGTCGATGTCTTCAATCAGGGTGTCGCGGGTGGTGCCGGCGATCTCGGTGACGATCGCCCGCGCCCGGCCGGCCAGGGCATTCATCAGGCTCGACTTGCCCGCATTGGGCTTGCCGATCAGAACGACATGTAATCCATCGGTCAGGCGCTGACCCCTGCGGGCATCGGTCAGCAGGCACGACACCGACTCGATCAGTTCACCGGACTGGCGCAGAAGCACCGGATCTGCGAGAAAATCAATCTCTTCCTCGGGAAAGTCGATGGCCGCCTCGATGTGCAGGCGCAAGCGTTCGAGCTTGGCTTGCAGATTCCGAATGCGCTCGCCGAAGAGCCCTTCGAGCGAACGCTGTGCGGCGCGACGCCTGCGCGGCGGACTGTGCGGCGATCAAGTCGGCGATCGCTTCCGCCTGGGTCAGATCGATGCGGCGATTGAGATAGGCGCGCTCGGAAAACTCGCCGGCTCGTGCCGTTCGCGCCCCAAGTTCCAGCAGACGCGCCATCATCAAGTTCAGGACCACAGGTGACCCGTGTGCGTGGAATTCCGCGACGTCTTCGCCGGTAAAGGAATTTGGCCCAGGGAACCACAGTGTCAGGCCTTGATCGAGCGCCTGCGCGTCTCGATCGAAGAATCTGGTCAGGTGCGCAAAACGCGGCTTGAAGCTGGATCGCCGACACAATACGCCGGCGATCGAGCGTGCGGCGGGGCCGCTTATGCGTATGACACCCACACCGCCGCGACCAGCCGCAGTGGCGATCGCAGCGATGGTGTCGCCGTCCATCACGCAGCCGGAGTTTTGGCTTCGTTGCCGGCGTAGCGCTTCATGATGATCCACTGCTGCAGCAGACCGAGCGCACCGTTGACCGTCCAGTAGAGCACCAAGCCGGCCGGGAAGAACGCGAAGGTCAGGCTCAGGGCGAGCGGCATGTACATGAGGATCTTCTGCTGGATCGGATCCATGCCAACCGGTGCCGGCGAGAGCTTCTGCGTCGCCCACATGGTTGCTGCGTTGAGGATCGGCAGGATGAAATACGGGTCACGCTCGGACAGGTTCTGGATCCAGCCGTAGAACGGCGCGTGACGCAGTTCGACCGACTCCAGCAGCACCCAGTACAGCGCGATGAACACCGGAATGGTCAGCAGCAAAGGCAAACAGCCGGACGCCGGGTTGGCCTTTTCCTTCTGGTACAGCTCGAGCATCGCCTGGTTGAACTTCTGGCGGTCTTCGCCATAGCGCTGCTTCAGGGCTTCGATCCGCGGTTGCAGCTTTCGCAGCTTCGCCATCGAGCGGTATTGCATTTCGCTCAGCGGATACAGGAGCAGCTTCAGGATCACGACCACGAGGATGATCGCCATACCCCAGTTGCCGACCAGCTTGTGCAACTTGTCGAGCAACCAGAACAGCGGCTCGGAGATGACCGTGACCATGCCGTAATCGATGACAAATGGCAGGCCCGGCGCGATTGCTGCCAGATCGTTCTGCAACTTCGGGCCGGCATAGAAGCGCGCTTCGCGCTGCGCGGACTGGCCTGCAGGAACCTTGAACGACGGACCGAGCGCACGAATGAGATAGTGCTCACGACCGGCCTCAGTCAGCACACGCGTTTCGTATTTGACCGGCTCGCCTGCGGCGGGAATCCAGGCGGCAAAGAAGTAGTGCTGGAGCATGGCGGCCCAACCACCGGTGATGTCACGGGTCAGCGGCTCGCCGGCGAAATCTTCGAACGCCAGCTTCTCGAACTTGTTCTCTTCGCTGAACCAGGCAGCACCGACAAAGCTGTAGGTTTCCGGATTCGTCATCGACCAGCTGCGCGCCGGACCGGCGTTACGCTGAAGCTGATGGTAGGCATTGCCTTGGAACTCCGCCGCAGCCTGGTTGTCGATGGTCAACCGCTCGGTCACCACGTAACTGCCGCGACTGAAGACCAGGGTTTTGGTGACACGGAGGCCACTGCCGTCCTGCCAGGTCATCGGCACTTCCAGCTTGTCGGCACCGTCAGCCAGCGTGTATTCCGATTGTGCCGATTCGAACAGGGTCTGGTGGTTCGGGGCGGTGCCTGTGCTCGCCACCAGACCGGACTGCGCGACGAACCAGGTTTCCGCTTGGTCATCGAGCAGGCGGATCTTCGGCTCGGCCTTCTTGGCATCTTTCCGGTAGTTCAGCAGGTCCACCGACAACACGGTGCCGCCGTACGGGCTGATGCGCATGACCACGGTGTCGGTGCGGACCGTAATCGGTGCTTTGGTTTCGACCGTCGCCGAAGTCGGCGTCTCGACGGCCTGGATGCCATCGGGCGTTGCCGCCGCGGCGCTGGCAGTTGGCAGATCGGATGACGTTGTACCGGCCGGTGTGGGCAGGTCGCCAGGTGTCGTTGCCACCGGTCCGGCAACAGGCTCGGCCTTGCGATACACGTAATCGCTCATCCACGCCTGCCAAAGCAGGAAGGAGATCGCCAACAGGGCGAACCAGAGAATGCCGCGAAGACTGTTCATGCCGGGGGTTTAGCCTTTGAAGTGTCGTCAGGCTCGACTTTGCCGAGTCGAACCCAGGTTTGTGCCAGTTCGGTTCGAAACAAGGTGGCGTCACGCGCTTCGGCACGGACCTGCACGACCACGTCGACCGACGGCAAGCTGATGCGCTGACGACGAAAGCCGTCGCGAATCAGTCGTTTGATGCGATTACGGTCGACCGCTCGCGCAAACGCCTTCTTCGGCACGATGAGGCCGAGACGGGTTTCGCCATCTTCCCGAAAACGAAACAGGGCGCGATGCGTTCGCGCCCTGATGCCTTTGCCGGATTGGAACACCAGGTCGAACTCGGCCTTGGTGAGCACCCGGTGCGCACGCAGAAAGCTCGCGGCTCCGCGTGGGCTGTTCACGGCTTTACGGGATCAGCTTGACGCGACCCTTGGCACGGCGCGCGGAGAGGATCTTGCGGCCGCTGGCGGTGGCCATGCGGGCACGGAAGCCGTGGTCGCGGGCACGTTTGATTTTGCTTGGCTGGTAAGTGCGCTTCATGGCTATGCTCGAAATTCTGGACAAAAGGGCGCGGGATGGTAGGCAAGGCGCGGGCTCGCGTCAAGTCCAATCGGTATCCATCGGACTGGCCGGGGACGCGAGTCTACTCCTGAAAAGGGGTTGACAGGGGATTATTTGGTCGCTCCATGCGATGCCGCCTGAATGTGCCGCACATTCACTAGTTCACAGGCTGGCCTTGGCTCCCATCACACCTTGGGCAGGCTGCGACTGGCGCCCTGACCAAGCTTGGTTCCACGCGGCAAGCCATTGAATAGTCTAGGGAAAAAATCTTGGCACTTTTTTTACCGGGGACTGTGGAGGCCGCGTCCACGCGCCATTTCGACCGCCTTTCCCATGCGCCATGCACAGACTTATCCACAGGGCCTGTGGATATCAGGTCTCTGTGCTCACAAACAATTGATTAGGGTGCTTTTCTCAGTGTTTGCGCGAGCTTTGGACACACAGCCGCAACCGGATTGACTTTTTCGATGGAAGGCCTTTGGGTCAGCGCACAGCGAACTCGTCATAAGGACCATGAATGCTCGTTCACGCCACATTGCCGCCCGACAGGATCAGACCGACATGCCGCCCCAGGAATCGGGCCGGGTGCGCCAACACAGCCGCCAGCACAATCGCACTCGACGGCTCGACCTGAACGCGCAACTCGCGTTGTGCGATCGCCATGGCCGCCAGCGTAGCCGTGTCGTCGATGGCGATCACCTCGGCGCCGTGCTGACGGAGGATCACGAAGTTCGGCACCCCGAGCATCGTCCGCAAGCCATCGCAGATCGTGTTGACCGGCCAGTCCGTCACCCGCTCTCCCGATTCCAGCCCTTGTTTGCCGTCGGCTGCGCCAGCAGGCTCTACCAGCGTCAGCCGTGTCGTCGGTGACAGGGCCGAGACCGTGAGCGCGGTCCCCGCAGCGAGCCCGCCACCGCCCAACGGCACCAGCAGGTCATCAAGTTTCGGGTGCTCGGTGAGCAACTCCATCGCCGCTGTGCCCTGCCCTGCAATCACCAGCGGATGCTCATAGGGGTGGATCAGGCTGGCCCCAGTCGCAATCCGCACGCGTTCGGCGGTTTGTTCGCGCGCCGAAAGTGTCGGTGCGCAGGCATGTAACGTGGCGCCAGTCGCTTCGATGTTGGCCAACTTGACCGGATTGGCGCCATCCGGAACGACAATATGCGCCGGGATGCCACGAATCCGCGCTGCTTCGCCGAGTGCGGCGCCGTGATTGCCGGAACTGTGTGTCAGCACACCCGATGCAGCAAGATCATCATCGAGCGCCATGACCGCATTACAGGCGCCGCGGAATTTGAAGGCGCCAATTCGCTGCAGGCCCTCGCACTTGAACCATAACTTCGCGCCAGTGAGCGCATCGAGGCGATCACTGCGCAAAACAGGGGTTCGGACAGCCCAGGGAGCGATCCGTTGGGCCGCCTCGCGGACATGATCAAAATTCGGCAGCGCCATCACAGGAACCAGAAGCAGACAATCGCCACCAGCGTAGGGGGTGTCGCCGCACCAAGCAGCCCAAGTGGACTGATCGAGCCTTCATGGAACCGCGAGCGAAGAATCGAATAACCTGCCGGATTCGGCGCGTTCGCAATGACGGTGAGGCCGCCACCGGTGACTGCGCCGGCAACCAGTGCGTACTTGAACTCGTCCGTGAGCCCTTGCACGAGGGAACCCAGATACGTCAGTGCGGCGTTGTCGGTAATGGCGGTCAGTGCAGTGGCGCCAAAGTAGACCTGCGTGTCGGTCATGCCGGTCAACAAGGGTTGCAGCCACCATCGTTGCAGTCCGCCGAGCACGACCAGCCCGGCGAGGAAAAATGCCACGAGCAGTGCTTCGCGCAGCAGCAGCTTGTCCTGATGTTGCGGATAGGCCTCGGCGACACCGAGATACAGCAGCAGGAATCCCATGAACACGGGCGGATCGTGTGCGAACAGCACCACTCCGACCAGCAGGATGAGATGGAGCAGCAACAACGGGATCGGCAAGGTGATCGTCGGCCCGGCACGCTCGGGCAGCGCCTGTGCCGACAACTCCTTGCGGAACCAGAAGGTCAGGAAGGCCGCATTGAACAACACCGCAATGATGGCGCGCCAACCGAAAGTGCTGATCATGAAACCGATATCCCAGTTCCACGTCGCCGCCACCATCAACACGGGTGGCGCAGCATAAGGTGTCAAGACGCCACCAATCGAGATATTCACGAACAACACGCCGAGAATGGCGTACTTGAAGCGCTCGGGGACATTACGCCCGTAAAAACGGTCGCGCAGGATCAAGGCGGCAAGCGTCATGGCCGCAGGTTCCGTGATGAAGGAACCCAGCAATGGAACCAGGCTCATGGTGGTCACGAAAAACGCGACCTGCGGGTTGAACGGCAGCAGGCGACTGACGGTTTCGACCAGGAAACGCGAAGTCTGCAGGATGGCGCGGCTTGCAGCGATGACCATGATCGCGAACACGAACATGGGCTCAGTGAAGTTGAGGCCGTCCACATAAGCCAGCGCCTGGGGTTTGCCCTGCAGTCCGACGAAAAAAGCGAACAGCACCATCGCCCAGAACCCGAAGACAATTTCGACTTCGCCGAGGAGATGGAAGACACCAGCGTGGGCCGGCCGGGTATGCGACAAATGATCGAAGAACTTGGTCGAGAAGGTGTGCAGCACCGCCAATGCGAACAGCGCGGTTCCGATCCATTCCATGGTTGCTGGGGTCATGGGGTGACTATTCCTTCCGTGAAATATGGAGAATCTGCGGAGAATAGCGACATCCCCGTGCAGGCCGCGCCTGCCTTCCGTACAGTGTGATCCATGAACGAGCTCTGGAAACGCCTGTTCCTGGCCACAGCACTGCTGATCGTGACGGCACTTGCCGCCATGGTCCTGATGCTGCAGTTCGAGTTCCGCCGCGGCTTTCAGGCCTATGTGTTTGCACTCGACCAGCAACGTGCCACCCGGCTGGTCGAACGGCTGGGTACGTTCTACACCACACAAGGCGGCTGGCAGGTTTTGCGCGATGATCCGGCGCAATTGCGGTTTCTGGCTGCCGAAGACACGGGGACTCGTGGTGATTTGGCTCCGAGGCGTCCCGAACCGATGCCGCGGCGCTTTGGACCGGGTCAGGGCACCGAGTTTCAACCGGGGCCCGGTCGCGGCCCGCCACCCAGAGAGCGATTGGGCCCCCGCCCTGAGCGCGAACCTGCGTTGCGCGGCACCGGCCCGGAGTGGATGAGTCGGCTCAGCCTGTTCGATGAACATGGCACACGCTTGCATGGCCCGGCTGTCCGATTGGCCGGCGGTGCAGCGATGCCGATTGTGGTGGCTGGCAGCCCTGTGGGCGAGTTGTACCTGCAACCCGCGCCATCCTTGCGTGACGACCCCGCGAATGAGTTCATGCGCGCGCAGTTGCTGCGGGCGCTGATGGTGTCGCTGGTCGTGCTGGCCTTGGCATTGGTCGTGTCGTGGCTGATCGCCCGTCGATTGCTGGCACCGCTGCCAAACATCTCGGGGGCGGTGCGCTCGCTCGCCAAAGGCCATCATCAGGTTCCTGTCGATCTGCCGGACGACGGCGCGTTTGCAGATCTTGCTGCCGACATCCGGCAACTCGCCGAGTCCTTGTCGGCGCATCAACAGGCGCCCCAGCAGTGGACCGCTGATATTGCGCACGAGTTGCGGACACCGGTGGCGATTCTGCTCGGTGAACTCGAAGCCATCGAAGATGGCGTGCGCAGTGCCGATGCACGGGCGATCACCTCACTGAAGAGTGAGTGCCAAAGGCTGAAGCGCTTGATCGACGACCTCTATCAGTTGTCATTGAGTGATGCCGGCGGACTGAACTACCGCTTCGCCGAACTGGATCTGTCGGCACTGCTTGCCGAGCGGGTGTCGCTGCATCAACCAGTCTTGGCGCAAGCAGGCCTGGACCTCACATGGGTGCCTTCGGGCCCAATCAGAGTGCTGGGTGACCGGGATCGGCTGGAACAGTTGCTGGCCAATCTGCTCGGGAATTGCGAGCGGTATACCGATGCCCCGGGGCGCATCCGAATAAGCCTGGAACAGGCCGGCGAGGAGGCCCTGCTTCGGGTTGAGGACAGTGCGCCGGGGGTTCCTGATGCGGCGTTACCGCGATTGTTCGAGCGGCTTTACCGAGTCGAGGGTTCGCGGAACAGAAAAAGTGGCGGCGCTGGCCTCGGTCTATCCATCGCCGAGCGGATCGTCAGTGCCCATCGGGGCAGGATCAGTGCGCGGCATTCGTCACTGGGTGGCCTGGCGATCGAGATCGCCCTGCCTTTGGCGGAGCGACGCCCATGACAAGAATCGCGATCATCGAGGACGAACCCAAGATTGCCGAACTGATTCGTGATTATCTGGATCGGGAAGGATTCGAATCGACGTTGATGGCGGATGGCGCCGTGGCCATGGACGTGCTCCGCAAGGAAACCTTCGACGTGATCATCCTCGATCTGATGCTCCCCGGACGAGACGGCATGAGTGTCTGCCGTGAGTTTCGGACGTTCTCGACCACACCCGTGATCATGCTGACTGCACGAGTCGAGGAAGTGGACCGTCTGTTGGGTCTGGAACTGGGCGCGGACGACTATGTCATCAAGCCCTTCAGCGTGCGCGAACTGGTCGCGCGGGTTCGCGCTCAACTCCGTCGGACCGGGCTGTGGCAAAACGGGTCTGCGGCACAACCGGTCGCGCAGTCAGCCGCACTGGAACTGGATGCAGGTCGAATGGAAGTTCGCGTGGGCAATCAGTCCGAAGTGCTCACGCCTGTCGAGTTCCGGCTCCTGGCCGCACTCAGTCATCGGCCTGGTCAGATCTTGACCCGTGCGCAACTTCTGGATGCGTTGTACCTCGATCACCGCGTGGTCAACGACCGCACCGTCGACAGCCACATCAAGAACCTGCGGCGCAAACTCGCGGAACTAGTACCCGATCGCGAGTGTGTGTTCTCGGTCTATGGGCTCGGTTATCGCTTCGAGCTGTAGGCTGAGCTGAGCAAAGCGAAGCCCAGTTACTTGCCTTGAATTGACGGGCACCGAAGGAGGCCGAGCTCTCGATGCCGATAGAAGCCTGTCCCAGCCAACACAGCCAACACAGCCAACACACAAATTTCAGGCACAAAAAAAGAGGGGCTCTTGCGAGCCCCTCCTTTCATCTTGCATCCAGAAAACTGGATCAGAAGTTCTGCGTGTAACGGACGTACGGCGTGCGGCCGTAGGCATCGTACAGGTAGAAGTTCCACGGACGACCATCAACCGACGAATCCTGCGACGGGAACTTGTCGCCGATGTTCGTTGCGCCAACAGCGATCGAGGCATTCCACGGCGCCTTCCAGGCAACCTGGAGGTCATGCGTGGTGTAGCCGCCAACCTTCGAATCAACCTGGTCGCCCGCGTCGTCAAACGAAGCCGGGGTGCCGTTGATGAAGTTGCTGTTGAAGTTGACCGTGAAGTCACCCATCTGCCAGCTGTTCAGCAGGTTGATGCGGAGGTCCGGCGTGCCGAACGTGTCGGTGAACTCAGTTGCCGTCGTGGAACCGTCGGCATTGACGTTGACCAGTTCGTAGTCACGAACGTAGGAAGCGATGAACGACGAGCTGAGCTCGCCAGCATTGCCGAAGTCCAGGTCGACGCCGACTTCGAAGTCGAGGCCGCTGGTATTCAGGTCGCCTTCGTTCGTGGCGCCGCGCGTCACGTTGATGATCGCACCGGTGGTCGGGTCACGCGTGACCGAGAGACCGGCCGGGAGCGGGATACCGTTGTTGTCGCGGAAGATGAGCGTACCGGACGACACGTTCGAGATGCGGTCTTCGATCGTGATGTCGTAGTAGTCCAGCTTGATGCTGACCTGGTCGATCGGATCGTAAACCAGACCCAGGGAGAACTGCTGGGACTGTTCCGAAGCCAGCGACGGGTTCGAAATGACCGTTGCGTCGATCTGGATCTGCGGGTTGCTGTTGCAATCCGTGCGGCCGAAGGCCAAGCAGGTGCGACGGTCGGTCACGGCGTCAGCCGAGAACGAATCCGACTGGTTCAGAGCCGGCAGCGTCGGAGCGGCGAAGCCGGTACCGTACGAACCACGCAGCGTCAGGTTGTCCAGCGGCTGGTAACGGAAAGCGATCTTCGGAGCGAAGTCGGAACCGTAGTCCGAGTACTTGTCGAAACGGCCAGCAGCCGTGACTTCAAACGTATCGGTGATCGGGAACAGCCACTCGGCGAAAGCCGAACGGACATAACGGCTACCGTCGGCGGAGTTGCCGGCGGAACCTTCGACTTCACCAGCCGACGACAGCGAGTCGTAGACGTCAGCGTAGTCTTCCGAACGCCATTCGCCACCGATTGCCATCGAGGAAGCGCCGCCGCCCATTTCGAACAGGTCGAAGGCAGCCGAACCGAACACTTCCTGGCTGTACCAGAAAGCGTCACGGGCAATCGTCGTCGAGATCGAGTTCAGGGTCTGACGGTCGGAACCGAACGGGTCACGCACGTTGTAACGACCGGCCTGAATGGCTGCTTCAGCCAGACGACGGACGATGTAGTTCTGGCCCAGGTTATAGGCCTGGTTCTCGAACACGCGGGCGCCAGCTTCGACGTCCACGGCATCTGCCACGCGGCCCTTGAAGCCGATCATGACGTCGTAACCGTTTTCGTCGACGTTGTTGTCACGCGGACCGACTGCGGCGAAGCGGTGACGAATGAACGCACCACGGCCGTCGCCCGGAACTGGATCGTTCGGGGAGTTTTCCGGCACGAAGACCTGAGCTGGCGTTGGAGCGTAACGGCCAAACGACTCGTTGCGCGTGACCGAAGCCTGCATGTAGGTCGACCAGTTGTCGTTGATCTCGTAGTCACCCGAAACGAACAGGGCCTTCGTCGAAGCGGAAGCTTCGTTGGCGGCCGAGGCGTTGAAGTTGTACGAACACAGGTTGCCTGCGCCACCCGGATTGGTCTGGAAGAACAGGTCTTCGCCGCTGCCCGTACCCGAGCCGCCGCAAGCAAAGCCCGGCAGCGGGATGAACGCACCGGTCGGAGCCGTGCCGGCCGCATTGGCCAGACGGTAGTTGTTGCCGAAGGTCGACAGACCAAGCGTGTCACCGCCGATCTGGTCACGCGTGAAGACCATGCCACGCTTGTTGAACGAAACCGTGGCCAGAACGCGGCCGCGATCGCCAGCAGCGCCGTAGGAGGCCGAGCCGGCTTCCGTGTCGCCGCCCGTGATGTTCGGGTTGCCGCGGGTGTAGCTGACTTCAGCGCCCTGGAAATCCTTACGGGTGATGATGTTGACCACGCCACCGATTGCGTCGGAACCGTAGATGGCGGATGCGCCGTCAGACAGGATTTCGATGCGTTCCACGGCGCCCAGCGGGACCGTGTTCAGGTTGGCCGATTCACCCGTGAACGGGCTCTTGGCCAGACGACGACCGTCGATCAGGACGAGCGTGCGGCGACCGCCGAGACCACGGAGATCGATTTCCGAGTTCGACTGGGCCGAGCTGCCCGACTGCGGGCGGAAGTTGCCGAACGAGGCAAAGGTGGAATCGCGGAGCAGTTCGGCGACGGACACGTCACCCGAAGCGTCGATCTGCGCACGGTCGATGACCGTTACAGGCAGAGCGCCTTCGATGTCGGCGCGCTGAATGCGCGAACCGGTGACGACGATCGTCTCGAGCTCTTTCGACTCTTCGTCCTGGTCATCTTGAGCGATGACCGGGGCGGTGAAAATCGAAGCGGCTCCGGCAAAAAGCGCAAAACGGATCGCGCTGGACAGGTGCTTGGTATTGGACATGTATGTCTTTCTCCAACGTCAGATTGGTGAACTCTTAGAGTCTGGGAACGGCCTTTTTGAGGCCTGCCCGATAACTGGGGCTTTGCGAGAATAACGCAATTTTTACTATTTAGCCAAAGTGCCCGCCAATTCGGTCAAATCGACCTGCGGGGAAAAAACCACAATGGCTCAGGCCGCAATCCAAGCCGGCCAAACATTACTTTAGGAAACAATGAATTACCGCACTGCAACATGGATGTCACGGGACTCCGGCAGACTGGCTGCCAGCGTCGGCGAATCTTTTGTTTTCGTGCTTGAACCGCCAACGTTACCAGAGGGGGCGATTGAAATCGAAGTCCGGGCCGGCGGTCGCGGGCCCAAAAGCGTCTCCGATTCCGTAGTCCACACCCAGCCGCAGCAACACATGGGCGCGCTCGGGCGTATTCATGCCGGGTGCGATGACGGTGGCCCCGAGCTGGTGTGCCTTGCGAACCAGGGTCTGTAGCGTCGGGTTGACCGAATTCGAACTCGCACAGGCGTCAACCAGATCAGCATCCAGCCGGACACTGTCGACGGTGAGCGACGCCAGAATGTGGATCGCCGCGAAGTCACGGCCGAAATCCAGCACACCGATGCGAACACCCAGCGCACGAAGCCGCGTAAACGCCGCCGTCAGGGCATCCCGGTGATCGAGCAACTCGGAACCGGGAAACTCGAAGGTGAAGCCACTGCCCGAGAGCTTGCGCTCTTCGAACTGACCCATCAACCAGTCAAGCTCACCGGGCTCCAGCAGCCAATCGGCCAGCATCGGCAAGGTCAGCCGCAAGGACTGCCGCTCATTGCGGGCTTCCTGGCGGACACTCATGGCCTGGGCCAGGCGCGCACGCTCGAACGCCGCGCGTACACCCACTTCGCTGGCGATCTGGGTACACAACAGATAACCCGCCCGGGCGCGCACGTCGTTCGCGCTGATCAAGTAATACTCGAACTCGAACTGGCCATGCAGGTTGCCTTTCAGCGGCACCATCGGGCGGTACTCGGCACGGCAGTGGCGCGCATCCAGGCCTCGTGTCAGCACGGCGCGCACGGCCAGACTTGGATCGGTCGGCACGTTGTTGTTGCCATCGGCCCAATACACTTGATCGCCGCCGCGATGCTGGGCGAGTTCGATACCCGACTCGGCGGACTGGATGGCTGCCTCGGTGTCGATTCCCGGGTCTTCGATTTCGACAATCGCGACACTGGCGCGCACCGGCAGTGGACCGCCGTGACTGGCGAAGGGCTTCTCGGCAATCGCAAAACGCACGCGCTCGGCGAGTTGTTCGATGGCATCCTGCCGCTCACGCGTGACCAATACGAGCCAGAAACCGTCGCGCAAGCTGCAGGTCAGATCGTGAGGCGCCAGCAGGCCGGAAAGACGCTGACCCATGTCGACATCGGCCGCCGCCAGTCCGGTGCTGCCAAGGGCACGCCGAACCTGTTCGGCATCGTCCCAGCCCACCATCATGAGCACCGAACCGCGGGTCCCCAATCGGGGGCCGATCCGGTCGAGCACAACGCCCCGCGGGAAAAACCCGGTTTTCGGATCACGCGCCTGACTGGCCTCGGTCTGGCTGCGCAGCCAGTGCGCCCGTTGCACGCGGGACCGGATCACACCGATCACATGTCGTGGCTTGAGTGGTTTGACCAGCACTTCGTCGGCACCGGCGGCGATGGCGTCAAATCGTTCAGCCGCATCGCCGATGGTCGTCAGCAGCACGATGGGCAGGCTGGCCTGCTCGGGTTGCTGACGGATCACCTGGACGAGGTCGATGCCGCGGGCGTCCGGCAGGGTGGCGTCGATCAGCACGAGGTCGGGCTGGAATTCGGTGATCGCCTCGATGGCCGCGCTGCCATAACCGGCGATTCGTGCGGTCATGCCTTCGCCGGCGATCCAGTGGCCACATTGCACCGCCAGCTCGCGGTCGTCCTCCACCACGAGCACACGATACGGCGGCAGTTCCTGGCGGCCCAGCAACTCGTCGATGCGCGCGACGATCTGGTAGGCGTCCAGCGGGCCGGGGAAATAAGCGGCACAACCCATCCGCATCGCCAGCAGCCGATGGGTGAGGTCGCGCGCCGTCGACACCGCAATCAAGCACGGCGGGGCTCCGGCATCACGCCACAGGGTCGACAGCGCAGGAATGTTGCGCAGATCGTTGGCCGTGACCAGCAAGGCACCGGGAATCGTGCCGGCCATGAATTCACGCAACCCGCGCGTCGGAAAGGCATGGATTTCGTAGTGACGCTCACCCAGACGGGCGACCAGGCCGGGACACAGGGCATCGGGGACGCCCAGCAGGCGGATCGTGTTGCGCGCCACACGCGCCCGACCGGAACGGGGCGCCTTGGCGAGCACCATCGGTTCAACGCTGATGGTCTTGGCGGCCGGCATCGCCTCGGGCAACGGTCGGGACAAAGCCTCGACCAACTCGGCCAGCCGAATTCGTTGAGCCGTGTTGGGCTCCCGACCGGTTTCGGCAAACGTGGCGAGATAGGCCGCCAAGTCACCCAGACGCGTGATCAGATCACCTTCCGCCTGCTCCAGACCCTGATCGATGGTTTCAACCAGCTGTTCGGCCAGCGCCAGATCCCAAAGATCTGCCAGCAAATGCCATTGCCGGCCGATTCCCTCGGCAAGCGATTCCAGGTCATTCGCGCTGGCAGAACCGGTGTGCATGGCCGCTCCCGTGGAGATTCTTGGTCGTTCTTGCCGTCGGGACTGTTTTCCTGGGGCTTCAGGTACCCACAGCAAGATTCAGGCCGTCAGGGTGCTCCGGAACTTGATGCGTCCATCCGCACCGCAAAAACGAATGTCACCCGCCGAGTATGCGCCAGCGGACACGGGATCGCCATGGACACAACTGTGCGCCGCATCATGATTGTGCCAATCAGTCGGATACACCCGGATCAGGCGGTGGCATCGACAGCGCAAGCAGTCCCGCCTGCTCTCGAACCGTAAAGCCTGCCGAAAGGCGCGCCGGCTCATTGAACGGTGGGCGCACGGCGCCATGGCCGTGCTGGCGCAACAAGTTCAGGAAATGGGCATCACTGTCGGCGATACCGGCCTCGGCGCACAGATACCGGTACCACCGGGTACCAATCGCGACATGGCCAACTTCTTCGGCAAGGATCACCTCGAGGCAAGCCACCGTAGCCAGATCGCCCACTTCGCGCAGGCGCGCCATCATGCCGGGCGTCACATCCAATCCTCGTGCCTCGAGCACTCGCGGCACCAGCGCCATGCGTTTCAGCGCGTCGTCCGCGGTGTCGAAGGCCGCCTGCCAAAGGCCGTTGTGTGCCGGAAAGTCGCCATAGGCATGACCCAATTCCCCGAGCCTGCGGGCGAGCAACTGAAAGTGCCGGGCCTCGTCCTCGGCGACCGACAACCAGTCGAGGCTGAAGGTATCGGGCAAGGACCGGAACCGGTAGATCGCATCGAGCGCCAGATTGATGGCGTTGAATTCGATGTGTGCGACGGCGTGGACCAACACGGCACGACCCAGTGGCGAACCGAGTTTGCGCGACTTCAGTTCCCGCGGCAGCACCAACTCTGGGCGCACCGGGCGGCCAGGCACCGGAATCGCCCTGATCGGCGGCGCCGGCAACGGCTCGTGCCGCTGCGCGCCGCGCATCACCCGACCCAGCAGGGCGACCGCTTCGATCTTGTCTGCAGGTTCGACACACAGGAGCGCGCGCTCGGCCAGCGCGAACCAGGTATCACGGTGCATCATCGCCCGATGCCGGGGTTTTGTCCGGAGACGAGGGTTCTTCGATCACCTGATAGAACACTTCACCCGGCTTGATCATGCCGAGTTCCAGCCGAGCTCGCTCTTCGATGGCTTCACCGCCGGACTGCAGGTCGCGGACATCGGCCGCCAATTGGGTGTTGCGGGTATCGAGTTTCCGGTTCTCGGCTTGCTGCTGCTGGACGCGCACGCGCAGATCGGCCACGTCCTGACGCCCGCCCTGGCCGTAGCGCAGTTTCAGCTGCAGCCCGAGGGCGAGCAGCAACAGCAGCAGGAGCAACCAGCGCCACACGCGATGTCAGCGGATCAGGACTGGAACTTCGACAGATTCGGGAACGCATCCCGACCGGCATACCGCGCAGCCGAACCCAATGCTTCCTCGATCCGGAGCAGTTGGTTGTATTTGGCCACACGGTCGGTGCGGCACAGGGAACCGGTCTTGATCTGCGTGGCCGCGGTGGCCACGGCCAGATCGGCGATCGTGGTGTCTTCGGTTTCACCCGAACGATGAGAGATGACGGCCGAATACCGATTGGCTTCGGCCATCGCGATGGCTTCGAGCGTTTCGCTGAGGGTGCCGATCTGGTTGACCTTGATCAGGATGGAGTTTGCGATGCCTTGGTCGATCCCCTGCCGGAAAATGGCAGGATTCGTCACGAACAGGTCGTCACCCACCAGCTGGATCTGTTTGCCGAGGCGCGTGCTGAGCGTTTTCCAGCCGGCCCAATCATCTTCGGCCATGCCGTCCTCGATCGACAGGATCGGGTACTTGGCGCACCAACCTGCCCAGAACTCGACCATCTGGTCGGAGTTGAGCTTCTTGCCTTCGCCAGTCAGGTGGTATTTGCCGTCATCCTTGTGGAATTCCGATGCGGCGGCATCCAGTGCCAGATAAACATCCTGACCGATTCGGTATCCCGCCTTTGCGACCGCTTCGAGAATGGTCTCGATGGCTTCTTCGTTCGAGCGAAGGTCCGGTGCGAAGCCGCCCTCATCGCCCACGGCCGTTGCCAGACCGCGACCCTTCAACACACTTTTCAGGGCGTGGAAGATTTCGGTCCCGGCTCGCAGGGCTTCGGCGAAACTGGGCAAGCCGACCGGCATGACCATGAATTCCTGCAGATCGACATTGTTGTCGGCGTGTGCGCCGCCGTTGATGATGTTCATCATCGGCACGGGCAACTGGCCGGCGCGCTCGCCCAACAGGTGGCGCCACAGCGGCAGCTTGCGGCTCGCTGCCAGCGCATGGGCATTCGCCAGCGACACGGCCAGCAGCGCATTGGCGCCGAGTTTGCTCTTGTTCTCGGTGCCGTCGAGCGCGATGAGTTTCTGGTCCAGGCCCAGTTGATCGCCGGCGTCGTTGCCGACAATCGCCTGTGCAATCGTGCCGTTGACGTTTGCAACGGCCTTCAGCACGCCTTTGCCGAGGTATCGGGTCTTGTCACCGTCCCGCAACTCCACCGCTTCGCGGGCACCGGTTGAGGCCCCACTCGGTACGGCAGCACGCCCAAACGAGCCATCGCTGAGGGTGACTTCGGCTTCCAGAGTGGGGTTTCCGCGCGAGTCGAGGATTTCGCGGGCGCGAACTTGGGCAATCTTCATGGCTGTGGTTTCCAGGCGAGGCAAGCGCATAGCGTAGCAACGTGCTTTCGAGCCTGCATGGACTGCAGGCCCTTTTTAGCCCATCAACATCAGGCACACGCCACTCAGGGTCAACAGCAGGCCTGCCAGTTTCCGCCCGGAAATGTGTTCGCGCAGGAATATCCAGGCAAACAGGACGATGAAGGCGGATGCGGTTTCGTTCAGGATGGCCGCCACCGAGGCAGTGGTGTATTTGTAACCGGCAAGCCAGAGGATCATCGAGAAGAACTGGCCGACGATCGCGCCAAGCGACAACAGCGCCCAGTCCCGTCGGGACACCCCCTGCCCCAGCGCACCACGCAGTTGGCCGCTGACAGCCAGCAGCAAGGCCAGGCCGGCGGCCCCGGCGGCGACCCGCAATCCGGAAATCCACCACACGGAATGTGCTTCGAGGACACGCTTGACCATCACCACCGAGATCGCCATCAGCGCGATCGACAGGACACCCTGCAGCACCGCCCGCATGTGGGCCCGGCTGGATGCCGCCGTCGAATTGCCGGTGCTGATCACCAGCACGCCCGCAGCCACCAGCGCGAAGCCGATCATCTGACGACCGCCCAGGCGCTCGTCGAGGAACAGGAACGACAAGCCGATGACGAAAGGGCTGTAGAGGTTTCCGATGATGCCCGTGCGCGCCGCCCCGAGTTCGTTCAGCGCGCGGAAATACAGGGTATCGGCCAATCCGATGCCGAGCACGCCGCTGGCACAGACAATCAGCAGGTCATTGGTGGTCAGCGCCTGCAGCCCGTGCCGGTCGATCAGAAAGGCAACCGGCGCGATCAAGCCGAGGACGATGAGGTTTTTCAGCAGGTTCAACTGGAGTGGCGGCAGCCGGGCGCCAAGTTTCCGGTAAATGATGACGCCGATGCCCCACGTGGCTGCCGCCGCAAGCGAGAACAACTCGCCGCGGCCAACCGCCAGAAACGATTCAGCCACCGAGCACCAGCCAGGTGGCCAATCCGAGGAACACACCCATGCTGACCACGTCGGTGGCGGTCGTGAGGAAAATGCTGGAAGCAGTCGCAGGGTCGGCGCCCAGGCGCTTCATCGTCATCGGGATCATCGATCCGGCGGCGCCGGAGAGCGCACAACTGGTGGCCATCGACACCACGGTGATGCCCGCGAGCAGCAAGGCGTTCGGGTTGTCCTGCCAATTCGCCATCAGATACATGCCGGTGCCGGCCACGACCCCCACGATCAGGCCATTCCACCAGCCCAGCCAGACTTCCTTGAACAGCAGTCGCTTCGATTGACCGGGCTTGAGTTCACCCAGAGTCATGCCGCGCAAGGTGACGGCCAGCGCCTGACAGCCCGTGTTGCCGCATTGCCCGGCCAGAACGGGCAGGAATACGGCGAGCAGGACAATTTCGTTGATCGCCTGCTGGAAGATGCCGACGACCCCCGCAGCGATGAACGCAGTCACGAGATTCAACTGCAGCCAAGGGTGCCGGAACTTGAATGCCTGCAACCACGGCGTGGCCAGCCGCTCCTCCTTCTCGACACCGACCATCGAGCCGGCCTGAGCGGAAATTTCGAAGGTCTGCTGCTCGAACATGACCTGACCACGAACACTGCCGACGAGCCGCCCCTGTTCATCGACGACCGGATAAGCCGGGTAGTGGCGCGTGACCACTTCGCGCATCGCGTCGACCAGTTGTGCATTCGGACTCAGCGCAAAGGGGTTACGGATCATCACCGCGGCGAGTGTCTGGTCCTTCGACGCAAACAGAAGCTCCCGGAACGCCACGACACCCACCAGCCGACCATCCGCCTCGGTGACGAACACGTAGACGACAAAAGTCTTCTTGATGATTTCGCGCAGGGCGTCGATGACTTCGCTGATCGTCGCTTCCGGCCGGAACACCGCCAGCGGCCGCTCCATCAGGCGGCCCACGGTTCCTTCCTCGAACTGGCGATCGTTGAGCCAGAGTTGGCCGATGCCGTTGGGCGCCGCTGCGGCGATCAGTGGCCGGCGTTCTTCGTCGATCTGCTCGAGAATCTCGATCGCAAATCCCGGATTGATCGCGGCAAGGATTTGTGCCGCCTCGACATCCGTGCGCTCCGCAAGCGCCTTGGCGGCAGAAATGCTGTCAGTGGTCTTGACCAGCTCGAGCAAGCGCTCCATGCGGTGTTCCCCTTCGACTCGGCTAAGGCAGTGGGTGCGATGGCATTCTGGGTGTCGTCTGGTGTTACGGCAAATGCCGGCAAAAGCGCGGGCGCTTCGCTCAGCCGATCGGCCCGGTGGGTTCGTCCGCAACGGCTACGGCGGTTCGGCGGGGAATCAGGTTCGCATCAAGACGCCGCTCGATCCGCGCGAACAACTCGGCGCGCGAGAACGGCTTTTTCATGAAGTCGTCGGCACCGATCCGCTGCGCATAGAACTGTTCGGTCGCTTGCTCGTTGCCACTCATCATGATGATCGGCGTTTCTTTGGTGGTGGCTTCGCGACGCAACAGGCGCAACGCGGCAAACCCATTCATGCCGGGCAGGATGATGTCGAGGAAAATGAGGTGCGGGGCGGTCTGTTTGGCCAGCTCCAGACCCTTTTCCGCATCCAGCGCTTCAATGACTTCGTAGCCGTTCTGGGTGAGCAGCTTGCGCAAGACCGCCTGAATCGTGGTCGAGTCGTCGATGATCAGGACGCGCGTGCCCTGCGGCGCGTTGACCCGCGGCTTTTCCCGACGATTGACGGCATCGTCGTCTTCTTTCTTGAACCAGCGATTGAATACACCAAAGAAACTCACGGGCTTTTTCCGCTTGACGCGCCGCTGATCGGGCCGCTTTAGGCTATCACTCCGGACCTGTTGCCGTCAGCGCCTGCATGAGGGATTTGGCGAGTGCGTTGGCCACGCCGGGGGCATAAGGCACCGGGCTGCCCTGGCCCCAGACCGGGCCCGGCCATGCCGCATCACTGCTGAAACGGCCCAGCACATGGATGTGCAGTTGCGACACGACGTTCCCCAAAGCGCCCACGTTCAACTTCTCGGGTTCGAACAGCTGACTGATCACCTGCTGGACGAGGACCACTTCGGCCATCAGTTTCTGCTGGTCAGCGACATCAAGCTCCAGGATCTCCCGGAGTCCGGCGATCCGCGGCACGAGGATCAGCCACGGATATCTCGAGTCGTTCATCAACAACACCTGGCAGAGCGGAAGGTCGAGCAACGGGATCGTGTCCCGCTCGAGTCTCGCATCAAGCTCGAACGATGGCGTCACGCCTTCGTCCTCGGAGAGTGCGCCATCCGAAGCCAGCGCCTCGCGGAGGAATCGCAGGCTTCTTCGCCAGGCCAGCGCTGCACTTTCGGCGTGAAAGTCGGCTCGTTCGTTGCAGTTGAAACCATGGCCTGCATCGTAGAAGTGGACGGGCAAATCCGGCTGTTGTTTGGCCAGTTCGTCGTGGAATGCTTGCGGAATCAGCGGATCGTGGCGTCCGAAGTGCATGAGGATGGGCGCTTGAACCGTTTCGGCAAGGTACGGCAGGCTGCGTGCGCCGTAGTACGACACGGCGGGCATCCCCAACCGCGTGTTGGCCAGGAACGCCAGGGTTCCGCCCCAGCAATAACCAACCGCAGCAACGCGGGCTCTTCGGGCAAGCAAAGTCTTGGCCGCGTCAACATCGAGCAATGCGGTGTCGAAGGCAAGTTCAGCCACTCGGCGACGACCTTCGGCGATGCCCGCGTCGGTGTAGTCAAGATCGACATTGCCGCCGACCCGGTCGAACAGGCAGGGCGCGAGGGCATCAAAGCCATTGGCCGAAAATTGCTCGCAAACCCAGCGGATGTGCCGGTTGACACCAAACACTTCCTGCAGGACCACGACGGCACCGAGAGGGCGCCCCTCCGCGCGGGTCATCCACGCAGACAGCGTGTGTCCATCCGCAGCCTTCAGAGAAATCCATCCAGCCATCGTCCTGGCGTCCTGTTTCAGCGTCGTTTTCGAGACGACCCAATCATATCGGAGGGGACGCCCCGCTATACTGGCGGGCCGTATCGGTCTGGACCCAACCCCATGAGCATGCAGCAACCCAAAGTAGGTTTTGTCAGTTTGGGATGCCCGAAGGCGTTGGTCGATTCCGAACGCATCCTCACCCAACTCCGGGTCGAGGGTTATGAGATTGTGCCCACGTACAATGATGCCGATGTGGTGGTCGTCAACACCTGCGGGTTCATTGATGCGGCCGTCGAGGAATCGCTCGATGCGATCGGCGAGGCCATGGCGGAGAACGGCAAGGTGGTGGTCACCGGCTGTCTTGGTGCGCGCAAGAGCCTGATTCAGGAAAAGTTTCCGGATGTGTTGTCGATTTCAGGCCCGCAGGATTACGCCTCGGTCATGGAAGCCGTCCACAAGCAGTTGCCGCCGAAACATGATCCGTTTCTGGACCTCGTCCCGCCCCAGGGCATCAAGCTGACACCGCGACATTTTGCCTACCTCAAGATTTCCGAAGGCTGCAATCACCGCTGCACGTTCTGCATCATTCCGTCGATGCGGGGCGACTTGGTCTCGCGTCCGGTTGATGAAGTGCTGGTCGAGGCAGAGCGGCTGGTCAAGGGCGGCGTTCGGGAATTGTTGGTCATTTCGCAGGACACCAGCGCTTATGGCGTGGACCGGAAGTACGAAGCCCGCGATTGGCGAGGGCGCAGCTATCGAACCCGCATGACCGAGCTGTGCGAAGGATTGTCGGAGCTGGGTGTGTGGACGCGACTGCATTACGTGTATCCGTATCCGCATGTCGATGAGTTGATTCCGCTGATGGCGGCCGGCAAGGTCCTGCCCTACCTCGACGTGCCTTTGCAGCATTCGAGCCCGCGGATCCTGAAGCTGATGAAACGCCCGGCCAGCGGCGAAAAGAACCTTGATCGCATTCAGGCATGGCGTCGCGCTTGTCCTGAGCTGACCTTGCGGAGCACGTTCATCGTGGGCTTCCCCGGTGAGACCGAAGCCGAATTCGAGGAATTGTTGGCGTTTCTGGATGCTGCCGAGCTGGATCGGGTCGGCGCATTCGCGTATTCACCCGTGACCGGAGCGACGGCGAACAACTTGCCGGACGCCGTGCCGGAAGAAGTGAAGGAAGAACGCCTCGCGCGCTTCATGAAGCACCAGTCGCAAATCAGCAAGCGTCGTCTCAAGCTCAAGGTCGGCAGTGTTCAGGAAGTTCTGATCGACGAGTCGGGCCCGAGTGTCGCAGTGGGCCGCAGCAAGGCCGATGCGCCGGAAGTGGACGGTCGTGTGTTCGTGGCGTCCGGCAGCAAGCGGGTCAAGCCAGGCGATTTGGTTCAGGTGCGTATTCTTCGCAGCGACGATCACGATCTGCACGGCGAACTGGTCTGATTGTCTTCCATGCGCTTTGTAGCGCCCGCTCGAACGGCTCTGTCGCCGGGAGTCGAACAGCATCCCGCCCTGCATGAGTTGCTCGTCTTTGAACCGGGTCTGTTTGGCGCCGAGTGGCCGTCCGTCGAGTCGCTCAATCGGCTGCCTCGAATTCAGCACCGGTTGACGGGTCAACCCATCCGGTTTGTCGAACAGAATCCGGCACTGTTGTCCGATGGCCTTCATTACGAGCAGCGTATTGTGCAGTCGGGTTTGGTCGCGACGCGCCCGGAAAACTGGCACGACTTGTTCAATGCGCTGATGTGGCGGCGGTTCAGTTCGCTGAAGTCGGCAGTCAACTGGCGTTACACGCGCGAGTTTCCCGCGGGTGTCGGGCAGGAGCAGGTCGCCCGCAGATGGCGCTGACGCACTTCGACGAAGCAGGCATCCTGGTGATCACGGAATCGAATGCTTTGCTTGACTCGTGGGATGCCCATGATTGGCCAGCGGTGTTCGGTGACGACGGTAGCGGGTGGACACAGAGAGCCCGTGTCCATGTGTTTGGACACGCGCTGTTGGAACATTGCCTCGAACCGCATTTGCTGCTGGTGGGCAAGGCCATCGTGGTGAGGGGAGACCTGGCGGATCCGTCCCATGTCGAGTGGTTCGCAGACCTTTTGGCTACAGGCCAGGTACTGACTGACCCGCTCGAACTTCGACCCTTGCCTCTGTCGGGCATTCCGGGATGGTTTGCCGGACAGGATCCGCATTTCTACCGAACCGCCGACTGTTTTCGGCCCCTTCGCTCAGGCAGACAGTATCCAAGGCCCCTGGTTCGAGGGTGAGTGCCGGGATGTGACGTGACAGGCGGCCGGCTTCGCGGGAACTTGAGGGCGGAGTGATGATGGACAGCGAAGCGAGTGCGCAAACCGCCTATTTCTTCCAGTCTTCCAGACCGTATTTCTCGAGGATTTCCGCGAGCTTCCCCGAACTGCGCAACTCCACGGTACCGGCTGAAAACATGTCTGCAAATTGTTTGCCGCGGGGGCTTGCTGGAGTACAGGCGATGTACAAAGGCTCGGGTTCGCCGACGACGCCGACTGATTTCATTCGATCGGCCATGTTCATCTTCGCGAACGTGCTGGCGGCGACGTTGACGTCTTCAATGATGACATCGGCTTTGCGCGAAACGAGCCGCGACACAGCATTCATCAACGCCCTGCCGGTGCTGTTCACGATGACAACCTTGTTCGGGTCAGCCTTGTTGGCTTCGACATAGGCGTCAATCTCTTCGGAGTACGAGTATCCGGCGATCACGGCCACGCGAACACTCGAGAACGACTCGATGTCGGTGTAAGTCCAGTCGGTGTCCGTCAAGGCGAACAAGCCGTTGAGACTGTCTCCCCAGGATTCTTCAGGAAACATGAATCCTTCTGCATCGGATTTGAGCGCGCCGACCACACAGTCGATGTCACCTTTCCGCGACGAGGCGACCGCATCATCCCAGGGCATCGTCTTGTATTCGATCGTGTGACCCTGCGTCGCCGCAATGGCGTCCGCCATCTCGATCATGTATCCGGGCGGCTTTCGGCTCAGCGGGCCGTTATACGGCAACCACTCGTCGGCACGGATGGTGATGGTGTCGGCATGAACCTGCGCCGCCGTGCACAACAGGACGATCAAGGACACTTGCAAACGCATGATTGCCTCCTGAAATCCGAACCCACCCGAACCCAACCGAACCCCTAGGGCATCATCGTATCGCGCCCCCTGTGACAACGATATTGCCGGGGATGCGCAGAAAAGAAAAGGCCCCGCCGTCGCCGGCGGGGCCTTGTCCTTTTTCGGGCGCGCCCGGTTGAAATCCGGGCTCCAGACAGCCGAACACCCGCTTTCGCGGGTGTCGGGTTTTGCATTAGGACCTTGGCAGTGACCTACTCTTGCATGGCTTAAGCCACACTACCATCGGCGCAGGTGCGTTTCACTTCTGTGTTCGGGATGGGAACAGGTGGTGCCACACCGCTATGGCCGCCAAGGATTAGATTGGAGACGCGCCTTTTGGGCGCGTGCTCGCATGGGGTGATGTGACGTAACAAGGATGCAGATTGAACTGCTTTGGGAGCTTTGGATGCTTCGTTGAGGAAGCGTTCACTCAGGGAGTACCTGAGGAATTTGAAGCGTCTTGAGGTTATAGGATCAAGCCACACGGATCATTAGTACTGGTTAGCTAAACCTTGCGGTTGTACACACCCAGCCTATCAACGACCTGGTCTAGATCGTTCCTTTAGGGGACTTAAGTCCCGGGAGGTCTCATCTTGAGGCGAGTTTCCCGCTTAGATGCTTTCAGCGGTTATCTCTTCCGTATATAGCTACCCGGCAGTGCCACTG
>JADJRU010000002.1:0-232500 GCA_016712105.1 Ahniella sp. | reverse complement strand
GCAGTTTTTGTTGCTGTCAACACCGCGAAGTAAACATTTCTTCGTGGCGTTTTCCCCTGCGCTGTCGGTCGCGGGTCGATGAGAATACGACAATCGCAATGCAGGAATCAAGCACTTCTTTCAAAAAAAGAAACCCCCGCACCAGGCGGGGGTTTCCACTTTATGCGCCGTATGCCCGAAGGCACCGGAACATCAAGGATTTACTGCTTGTTGAGCTCGGTACGACGGTTGCGTGCGCGACCTTCCGACGTATCGTTCGTGTCGATCGGCTTGGCTTCGCCATAACCGTTCGGACCGGCCAGACGAGCAGCATCGATGCCCTTGCCCGTCAGGTATGCGTGAACAACCTTGGCGCGACGCTCGGACAGACCCTGGTTGTACTGGTCCGTACCAACCGAATCGGTGTGGCCAGCCACTTCGACCTTCAGGTTCGGGTAGCGCGTCAGCACTTCCACGGCCTGATCGAGGATGGCGATCGATTCAGCAGTCAGTTCCGACTTGTCGAACGCGAAGTTGACGCCACGCAGGTCGATGACGACTGCCTGTTCGCAACCATCCGGACCGACCGGCGTACCGGCAGGCGTGCCCGGGCACTTGTCGGCGGCATCGGCAACACCGTCGCCATCGCTGTCGGCCATGGCCGGCTCTTCAGCCTTCGGCGCTGCGTCAGGCGTAGCTTCCGGCACAACTTCTTCACTGCGGGCCGGCGTGGTGTCTTCGCCCGAGCCAAACGGAATGATCAGGCCAGCGCGCAGGATGACGTCGCCAAAGTTCTCGCGGCCGATGATGGATTCATCGTCGAAATCGGCGCGGTACGCCAATTCGGTGCGCCAGCTGAGGCTCGTCGAACCGATCTTGCCCATCACACCCGCACCAACGTCGAACACCGGATCCCAACCATCGGATTCACGGTCGAACGGCTGGTCGGCATTGTGCTGGGACACGCCCAGACCGGCCAGCACGTAAGGGCGCATGCCTTCTTCGCGGAAGAAATGGCGCAGCGTTGCGGTCAGCGCGACGCTCGAAAAATCGCCGTCGTAGTTGGTAAAGCCAACTGCACCGGAACCGAGGTTGCGGTCGGTGTAGTCCACAGCAAACTCGAGCGAGGAAGAGTCGCCGATATTGCGGCCGATGCCGACGCCAACGATGATCGATTCGTCATCCTTGACCATGCGGTCTTCGTCGTTGAAGCTCACGCCAGCACTCGGCGCGACATACCATTCGGCGGCCTGGGTCGAGCCGACCAGCAGGCTCAGCCCGATCAATGCACACAGGGACTTCATCTTCATGGGGGGTTCTCCTTATTGGAATCATTACGCTGTTTTCGCGTAGCCCCGCGATTATAGGGGCAGGACTGCACTCGCAGGGGATATCGGCACCCTCTGAGTCACGCACTTTCAGGGTTGGTTCGGCCAATTTACATACGTTTCACACCGTACACAGTTGGGCACCGCACAGAACAGGGCATCCACCAGGTCGTTGAACAGACTGTCGCTACGCCGGTTACGCCCCGAAAGCGGAAAACAGCAGCTTTCGGAGACCTCGAATCTCGAACGGCTGCCAAGCCCCCTCGTGCTGCGCCAGGCGATCTGCGATCGCAAACAGCGCCAAGGGATTGAATCCAATACCGAAATGGCTCGCCGCCAGTTGGATGTTCTCCGACTGCGGCGCTGGATTCTGGACACTGCACACCCAACTGACGATGCCGTCGGTGCGGCTGAAAATCGAGGTCGATGGCACCGGCGGCGCTTCGCGGATGCGGTCCAGGAGGCCCGGCTCGTGGTGCACATGGTGCCCGGTCAGCAGCCGAAACAGCGGATAGGCGTTCGTGGCGTGCGGGCTTCCGGCGAACGGCGACGCCAACGTGACCACCTGACGCACTCGGTCCGGCTCGAGTTTTGCCATTTCACGGGCATAGATACCCCCGAGGCTCCAACCGATCAGCGTCACCTTGCGGTCGTACCGCTCATTGATTTCATGCACGCGGTCGCGGCAACGCGACAACACACCGTGGCGCGGGCCAAGATTCAAGCCTTGCTCCCAACCGTAGACGCGATAACCGAGTTTACGCAGGAACCGGCGCAACAACAGGGTGCTGCGATCACTCGCGCCCATCCCCGGAAACACGACGATGGGGTGACCATCACCCCGCGGGAACCAATGATCCACAAAAAAACTGGCCAAACCACCGAACAACTCGGCCGGCGCCCGGGCTTCCATCAAGAAATGTTTGAGCGACGGCGGATCGAATTGCCCAGTTGACTCCTCGCCCGCCCAATCGAGCGTTGCAGCCGCTTTGGCCGAGACGCGAGGGCGTCGGGATGAGGACTTGCGTTGGCGACGGTCATTCATGTCCATACTCCGCAACGATGACCCGGATGGTCTTCGACAGGCACTGCCCGGCTATCTTCAAGCCTGCGTATAACAGAACCCCGCCGAGCGGCGGGGTTCTTTCGATCTGTATCCTGGCGCCTCAGAAGCGCCATACACCTGAAACGGACCAGGTATCGACGTTGTCCGAGAAATCGGCACCGGCGTCCACCTGGAACTTGTCGAACGCCCAGCCGAAGCCGAACGAGTAGTGCAGTTCGTCGTCACCCTGGGAGAACAGCACCGCGTTGGCCACTGCATCGGTGACGTCACGGATGACCGGATCGCCCTCGAAGCCGATCGAATGTTCGGGATCGTGCCACACGCCGGCGCGCAGCGAGAACGGGTTCTGGAAGTTCGTGAACACGTATTCGCCACCGAGATGGACTTCGACGCCGTCGTCGATCTGCAGCGGAGCAATGCCTTCCAGCACGATCGGCGCTGCGTCGTTGTTCTGGAAGTTCGAGACGATGTTGTCGGTCAACTCGGAGTAGTTCACCTGCACCACGTCGAGCGCGACACTCAGCGATTCGGTCGGACGCCACACGGCACCTACGCCCCATGCATCCGGCGAGTCGAACTTGGTGTCTTTCAGCAGAAACTGGTTGTTGTTGCGGAATGCCGCAGCCTGGTACTTGAACTCCGGCGCCGAACGGTAGGTCATGCCGAACTGCCATTGGTCGTTCGGTTTCACCATCAGGCCGAAGTAGCCGCCGATGGCGCTGTCATCGCCTTGCTGAACGGTCAACAGGTTCACCGTCGAACCGCTCTGCGTGAACGTACGCAGCGTGGCGGAGTCGATTTCGAAGTCATGCGTGTTCAACGACACACCGGCCGAGATGTAGTCATTCACCTTGAACGCGGCGGAAATGCCGTAGACCACGTCGGTGAGCTCGGCAGCGGCCGCGAACGGGAAGATGAAACCACCCGAGGAGGCGTCATCGGCACCAGCGCTCGCGAACGATGTCTTGAAGTTCAGCGCTTCCTGGCGATAAAACGCCAGCGCCCAGTTTTCCTTCGGATACACAAACGACAGGAACGACACGCCACCCACGCGCTCGGCGTCGCGACTGACATTCAGGCCGGCCGTCGAAAACGGGCTGGTGCTGTAGGAACCACCGTCGACATAAGGCGTGTCGTAGTAGCTGGAACGGAATTCGACCGATACTTCCGGTGCTGCAAGCTGCAGCAGGCCGGCCGGGTTCGATGCAGCCGCTGTGGCGTCATCGGCGAGGCCAATGAAAGCGCCACCCATGGCGAGGCTGCGTGCGCCCGGAGGCGACAGGTTGAACTGCAGCGCCGCGCTGCCTTCTTCATCGGTGATGGCGAAGGCGTTGGGGGCCAGGACGGCCAGCGAAAGGCCGATCGCCAGGGCAAGTTTGGTTTTCATGGGCTCAACTCCATTGATTGTTCTTGGGTCGCCTGATCGGCGGGGCGTCGCGATCATACCCCAACATCAGGTCACCGGTATTGGTCGGGCCTCGCCGCCAGCTGGAATCGCCGAGCGCGAAATCAATCACGCAAGTGCTTGATCCGCCAGCACATCCACGGCCGTTACCCCAACATCGCCCGCAGCCGCTCGTTGACGATGGCCGGATTGGCCTTGCCGCGGGTGGCCTTCATGGCCTGCCCGACCAGGAACTGGAAGATTTTCTCGTCGCCGGCCCGGAACTTGGTTACCTGCTCCGGAAACTGCGCGAGCAAATCGCCAATCATGGCGTCGATCGCTCCGGTGTCCGTGACCTGCCGCAAGCCACGCGCCTCGATCACCGCATCCGCACCGCCCTCGCCCGCCCACATCCCCTGGAAGACGTCCTTGGCAATCTTGCCGCTGATGGTGTTGTCGTCGATTCGGCGGATCAGGCCCGCCAGCGCACCGGGCGCCACCCGGCTCTGCTCGATCGGCCGATCTTCGTCGTTCAGCGCACTGGCCAGCTCGCCGTTGATCCAGTTGGCGGCCATCTTGGCGAGCGCGGGGTGCCGTGTCGACGGCTGTCCTGTGGCCAGCGCCGACAGGGCCTGCTCGAAATACTCCGACAAGGCGCGGCTCTCGGTCAGTTTGAAAGCGTCGTAGGGCGACAACTGCAGGACCTGCTGGTAGCGCGTGGCACGTGCCCGCGGCAATTCCGGCATCGACGCCCGCAGCCCGTCCAGAAAAGCCTCGTCGATCACGATCGGCGGCAGGTCCGGATCCGGGAAGTAACGGTAGTCCTCGGCGTCCTCCTTGCTGCGCATGGGTCGCGTGCGGTTCTGGGCGGCGTCATACAGGCGCGTTTCCTGGACGATCGTTTCACCGTTTTCCAGCGCACGGATCTGCCGTTCGATCTCGAACTCGATCGCCTTCTCGACGAAGCGGAAAGAATTGACGTTCTTGATTTCGCAACGGGTGCCCAGCGGCGCATCCGGACCTGGCCGAACCGAGACATTCGCATCACAGCGGAAGGAGCCTTCAGCCATGTTGCCGTCGGACACCCCAAGCCAGCGCACCAACTGGTGCACGGTCCGCAGATACGCCACTGCCTCTTCCGCCGAATACAGGCAAGGCGCGGAAACCACTTCGATCAGCGGTGTCCCGGCGCGATTGAGGTCGATGCCGGTGGCGCCATGGAAAACATCGTGCAAGGACTTGCCGGCGTCTTCCTCCAGATGGGCCCGAACAATCTCAACCTCGATCTCTCGACCGTCATCCAGCCGGACCGGCAGCACGCCCCGCCCGACAATGGGCGTTTCGTACTGCGAAATCTGGTAGCCCTTCGGCGAGTCGGGATAGAAATAATTCTTGCGCGCAAACACCGAACGATGGGCAATTTCCGCATCGATCGCGAGCCCGAACAGCGCAGCCAGGCGCACAGCTTCGGCATTGGGCACCGGCAAGGTCCCCGGCAAGGCCGCGTCGACCCAACTGGTCTGCGTATTGGGATCGGCACCATAGGCGGTGGCGGCACCGGAGAACAACTTGCTTCGTGTCGCCAGCTGAACGTGGATTTCCAGCCCGATCACACATTGCCAGCTCATGACTGCACCTCGGGCGCACGCGCCTGATGGAAAGCGGTTCGCTGCTGCAAGGCCTGGCCCGCCGCAAACAGGCGCGACTCACCGAAGGCCGGGGCGATCAGCTGAAGGCCAACCGGCAAACCCTCGACCAGACCGGCGGGAAGCGACACGGCCGGGAGACCGGCCAGATTCACGGCAACCGTGTTGATATCAGCGGCATACATGGCCAGCGGATCCTCCGTTTTTTCACCCAGCCGGAATGCCACGTCCGGCGTGGTCGGGCCGGCCAGCACGTCGACACCGGCGAATGCACGCGCAAAATCCTCGGCAATCAGACGTCGGACCTGCTGCGCGCGCAGGTAGTAGGCATCGTAATAACCGGAAGACAGCACGTATGTCCCACCCAGGATGCGGCGCTTCACCTCAATGCCGAAGCCTTCGCTGCGCGACTTGCGATAAAGCGACTTGAGGTCGCGAACGTCGCCGGCACGATGCCCGTAGCGCACACCGTCGTATCGCGACAGGTTGCTGGACGCCTCGGCCGGAGCAATCACGTAATACGCCGGAATGGCATGGGCCAGCGTCGCCAGGTCAATATCCACCAGAATCGCGCCGGCCCGCTCGAGTTCCGCCAAGGCAGAACGCACCGTGGCCGCAACTTCCGGGCGGACCCCCGCACCAAACATGCTGCCTACGACACCGATGCGCATGCCGACCACGCCGGCGCCCAGTGCCGCCTGGTAGGCATCAACCGGCACGTCAACCGACGTGGCATCCAGCGGATCGGCGCCCGCAAGCACCGACAGCACCGTCGCACAGTCCTCGATCGACCGCGCCAGCACACCGGCCTGATCCAGGCTGGACGCGTAAGCGATCATGCCGTGACGGGAAACACGCCCGTAACTGGGCTTGAAGCCGGTGATGCCACAGAACGCAGCCGGCTGACGAACGGAACCACCCGTATCGGAACCGGTGGCAAACGGCACCAGCCCCGCCGCAACGGCTGCGGCCGAGCCTCCGGAAGAGCCGCCGGGCACACGGGACAGGTCCCAAGGGTTGCGCACCGGGCCAAACGCACTGTTTTCGTTCGACGAACCCATCGCGAACTCATCCATGTTCGCTTTGCCGATACATCGGGCACCGGCTTGGCGCAGTCGTGCCGTCACGGTCGCATCATAAGGCGGTACAAACCCTGAAAGCATGGCCGATCCGGCGGTGGTACGGGCACCCTGGGTACAGAACAAGTCCTTGTGTACAAAGGGAATTCCGGCGATCGGACCTGCGGCATCCAACACCACCGGATCATCCGGCAAGGTCGTGATCAGGGCGTTCAGCACCGGCTGCACCGCCGCTGCGCGGGCCAGAGCCTCGTCGGCAAGTGCCTGAGGTCCGAACCGGGACACAAACTCGCGGGCTTCGGCTATCGAGTCGAGCGCACTCATTCGATCACCTTCGGTACCCGGAACAAACCTTGCGACATATCAGGCGCCAAACGCTCGAGTGCATCGACACGATCTGTTTCAGTCACGATATCGCTGCGCAGCGTTGCCCGTTCCGCCTGCGGGTGCGCCATCGGCAACACCCCGGACACGTCGACCTGCTGCAGTTCGGAGACCAGGCCGAGGAGCTTTTCGAGATCGTCGGCCAGCCGGTTTTCGAGCTCAGGGCTCAGCTCCAGCCTGGCCAAGTCTGCAAGTTTGTGGATCGTTGATCGCTCCATCTGCGTGCCCTGCCCGTCAAAAGTCTGAATTGTGCTGGCAATTACGCTTGTCCGGCAAATAACGGAACGGTAAAGTCCCAAGTCTTATTCTTCAATTCGAACCGAATCCAGGATTCGCGTCATGTTCAAGAGCCTTCGCGGCATTTTCTCAAACGACCTCTCGATCGACCTCGGCACCGCAAACACGCTGGTGTACGCGCGCGGTCAGGGCATCGTGCTGAATGAACCATCCGTAGTCGCCATCCGCATCGAGATGGGCGCCCGTCACCGAACCGTTGCAGCCGTCGGCCGGGAAGCCAAGCACATGCTTGGCCGCACGCCCGGCAACATCGAAACCATCCGCCCCATGAAAGACGGCGTCATCGCCGACTTCACTATGGCGGAAGAGATGCTGCAGCAATTCATCAAGAAAGTGCATCAGTCCCGGTTCCTGCGGCCCAGCCCGCGGGTGCTGATCTGTGTGCCGCACGGTTCAACCCAGGTTGAGCGGCGCGCCATCAAGGAATCGGCCGAAGGTGCCGGCGCCCGTGATGTCTACCTGATCGAAGAACCCATGGCTGCGGCCATCGGCGCCGGCATTCCGGTGCACGAAGCACGTGGCTCCATGGTGCTCGACATCGGCGGCGGCACGTCCGAAGTGGCGGTGATCTCGCTCAACGGCATCGTCTACGCACAAAGTGTGCGCATCGGCGGCGACAAGTTCGACGAGTCGATCATCAACTACGTGCGCCGCAACCATGGCACGCTGATCGGCCCGTCCACGGCCGAACGCATCAAGATCGAGATCGGCTGCGCCTATCCGCAGTCGGAGGTCAAGGAAATCGAGGTGTCCGGCCGCAATCTGGCGGAAGGTGTGCCGCGCATGTTCACGATCAACTCGAACGAAATCCTGGAAGCCCTGCACGAACCGCTCGCGGGTATCGTCGGTGCAGTCAAGGCGGCCCTCGAGAAAACCCCGCCGGAACTCTGTTCCGACGTGGCTGAACGCGGCATCGTGTTGACCGGTGGTGGCGCCTTGCTGCGCGATCTCGATCGCTTGATCTCGGACGAAACCGGTTTGGCCGTTCATGTCGCGGATGATCCGCTGACCTGCGTGGCCCGCGGTGGTGGTCGTGCGCTCGAACTGATCGACCTGCACGGCAGCGAGTTCTTCTCGCCCGAATAAGAAGGCACGCCCGAATGCCGGTGCAATCGGCCGACCAGACCCAACTGTTCTCCGGCCACGGTACCGGCACGCTGCGTCTGGTGGTGTTCCTGGCCATTGCCGCGGCATTGATGGCCAGTGACGCGCGTTTTGGATTACTCGGCACGGCGCGCCACTATGGCGCCGAACTCACGCGCCCGGTGTACTGGCTCGCCAGTGCCCCGAAGCGGCTGGGCCAGGCAACCGTCGACTACGCCGAGGACCGGGCGACCCTCCTGAACGAAAACCGGTCGCTGCGCGAACAGATCCTACTGAGTGAAGCCAAGGTCGCCCGCTTCGATACGCTGGTCTCCGAAAACGAGAGTCTGCGGACCCTGCTGGATGCGCGGCAGCGCCTGGGACTGAAGGCACAGCTGGTTGAAATCATCGACATCGACCTCGACCCGTTCCGGCAACGATTGGTGGTCAACCGCGGCACCAATGCCGGCATCAGCGCCGGCCAGGCCGTGCTCGATGGCCGCGGGCTGATTGGTCAGATCGTCGACGCCAGCGAACACAGCGCCACGGTGATCCTGCTGACAGACCCAGGCCATGCCGTGCCAGTCCGCGTCGAACGCACCGGGCTGCGCTCGATTGCTTATGGCACCGGCGCCGCCGATCGACTGCTGCTGTCGCATGTGCCGTTCAGTGCGAATCTGCAACCCGGAGACCGCTTGCTCAGCTCGGGTCTGGGCGGCCGCTTTCCGGCTGGTTTGCCGGTCGCCGTGATCACCGATGTCAAAGGCGACCGCTCGGCCACCTTTGCGGTTGCCGAAGCCAAACCAGTGGCCGGCATCGAACAAGTCAAACAGTTGCTGGTGCTGGAAGAAGAACTGAGCGCCATTTCCGCCGACAGCGTTGAATCGGCTCCCGATTTTGTCGGCCCACCGCAGGGTCTTGCATTTCCACCGGCGCAATCACCATGAGCAAGTCGCGCGTTTCCGGTTGGGCGCTGGTGCTGCTGGTTCTGGCTGCGATCCTGCTGACCCTGGCGCCGGTCCCCGAAGTGCTGCGCGCCCTGCGTCCGTTCTGGATGGCCCTGGTGGTGGTCTATGCCTGCCTCGAATGGCCAGACGAATTCGGGCTGGGCACTGCATTCCTGCTTGGCCTGATCAGTGACCTGATGTCGGGCGTCGTGTTCGGAGAGCACGCTTTCCGACTGGTCGTGGTGGCCTTCATCATGCTGCGGTTCCGCTCGCGGATCCGCTTCTTTCCGATGTGGCAACAGACAGCGGCGGTGTTCGCCCTGTTGCTGAACGACCGGATCGTCACGTGGATGTTGCGGACGTTCACCGGCGAATTCGCGATCGACTGGCGGTATTGGCTCGCCCCGTTCGTGGGTGCCCTGCTCTGGCCCTGGTTCTTCCTGCTGGTCAGTGATCTGACGCAACGGCGTCGCAGCAAGGCCTCATGAGGCTGTTCCGCCCCCGCCACCGATCCGTCAAGGATCTTGCGCAGGAGACGCAGATTTTTCGTGTGCGCGCGGCCGAGGGCTGGCCATCATCGCGCTCTGCCTGCTGGTACTGATCGGCCGTTATGCCTGGTTGCAATTGATCCAGCACGACGAACACACCGCCAGGTCCGAGCAGAACCGCATCAAGCTCCGTCCCTTGGCACCCAGCCGAGGTCTGATCTACGACCGCCATGGCGTACTGCTGGCCGAAAACGTGCCGCAATTCCGGCTCGAAGTCATTCCGGAGCAGGTCGGTGACTTGCAGGCCACACTCGAAGGTTTGTCGGAGATCATCCGCCTCGACAGCGAAGACATCGAGTCGTTCACCGAACTGCGCAAGGCCATGCGCCGGTTCCAGAGCATTCCATTGCGATTCCATTTGACCGAAGCGGAAGTCGCTCGATTGTCGGTGAATCGTCATCGCTTCAAGGGTGTCGCGGTTGTGCCGTACCAGACGCGCTTCTACCCGCTGGGTGAGCCCTTGGCGCATACGGTGGGTTATGTCGGTCGCATCGGCACCGAAGACCGAGAGCGCCTCAGTGAATCCCGCTACAGCGCCACCACACACATCGGCAAGACCGGTATCGAACGTCACTACGAAGACATGCTGCTCGGTGAAGTGGGCTACGAACAAGTCGAGTCGAACGCCGAAGGCAGGGCGCTGCGGGTCCTCGGGCACGTGGCGCCGAAACCGGGCGCCAATCTGTGGCTGAGCATCGACTCTCGGCTTCAGGTGGCCGCGATTGCAGCGTTCGAGAAGCGGCCCGGTGCAGCGGTGGCGATCGATCCACAAAACGGCGAGATCCTGGCGATGGTCAGCCTGCCGTCATTCGACGCCAATCTCTTCGTGGACGGCATCTCGCGCAAGAACTATGCAGCGCTGACCAGCAATCCGTATCGTCCCTTGTTCAATCGCGCCGTGCTGGGCGGTTATGAACCAGGCTCCACCATCAAGCCATTCATCGGGCTCGCCGGTCTGGAACTGGGCCTGCGCACACCGCAAGACGGCATCCGCTCCACCGGCGAGTTTTATTTGCCGGGGCAACGTCAGGCTTATCGCGATTGGCTTCGTGGCGGACACGGCTGGGTCAATCTGAACGAAGCGCTGTCGCAATCGGTCAATACCTACTTCTACCAACTGGCAGTGGATCTCGGCATCGACCGACTGTCTGCCTACACCGGTCAATTCGGATTCGGTCAACCCACCGGCATCGACCTGCTCGGCGAAGCCCAGGGCGTCTTGCCGAGCCGCGAATGGAAACAGCAGAAGATCGGCAAGACCTGGTATCCCGGCGAAACCGTGATTTCCGGCATTGGACAAGGTTATTGGGTGACCACTCCGCTGCAGTTGGCGCACGCATTGGCGGCATTGTCGGTACAAGGCAAACGGTTCCAGCCACACCTGCTGCGGTCCTTGCAGCGCGACTTCACTGCCGAGCCCAAACCGATTCCACCCATCGAGTTGACCAGTGTGCCGGTCCGCGACGTCAACAACTGGCTGGCGGTGCGCGACGGCATGGTCGCAGTCATGCACAGTCCCACCGGCACGGCACGCGCGCACGGAACCGGAGCGCCTTACCTGATTGCCGGCAAAAGCGGCACCGCGCAACGCGTGCGTTCCAGCAAGACGCAACAATCCAACGACGAGAGCCTGCCGGAGCACCTTCGCAACCAGGCACTGTTTGTGGCCTACGCGCCCGCGGAAGCCCCCCGAATTGCGGTCGCGGTCGTGGTCGAACACGGACTCAGTGGATCGCGTGCTGCCGCCCCCGTGGCACGCCGGATCATCGACGCCTACCTCGGTGCTGGCAACGGCAACGCAGCAACCGAAGCAGTCGTTTTGCCCATCACCGATCCTGCCGCACCGGCACCCGAGGCACCCTATCCATGATCGACCGCGACCTGCTTGACCGTGTCGAACTGGTGTTGTCGCGCTGGCTTGCGAAGCCCAAAGTCGACATCCCCTTGCTGGTCGCCCTGCTGCTGGTCGCCGGCATTGGCATCCTCGTGCAGTTCAGCGCCAGCGCGGAAGATCCGAAGCTCGTGCTGAACCAGTCGCTGCGCCTTGGCCTCGGCTTCACGATCCTGTGGGTGTTCTCGCGGATTCCACCGCCGTGGTTCCGCAGCATCACACCGTGGTTCTTCATGTTTGCCATGTGCCTGCTGGTTGCCGTGTTGTTCGTCGGCGAAGGCCGCGGCGCCCATCGCTGGCTCGACCTGGGGGTCATTCGTTTCCAGCCATCCGAACTGGCGAAGCTCAGCTTGCCGATGATGGTCGCCTGGTATTTTCATTCACGCGCTTTGCCACCGACCTGGCGCATGCTGGCCTCGGTCAGCGCGATGATTGCGGTGCCGGCGGTCCTCATCGCCGAACAACCCGACCTCGGCACTGCGTTGCTGGTGGCGTCCACTGGTGTGTTCGCCGTATTCCTTGCCGGGATTTCGTGGCTGCGCATCGTCCTGATCGGAGGCGCTGCGGTGGCAGCGTTGCCGGCGCTGTGGCTCGTCATGCACGAATACCAACGCAACCGCGTCCGCATGTTCCTCGATCCCGAGGCCGATCCGCTCGGCAACGGCTGGAACATCATCCAGTCGAAAATTGCGGTGGGCTCCGGCGGCACGTTCGGCAAGGGCTGGCTGCATTCGACCCAGGCTCGCCTCGATTTTCTGCCGGAACACACCACCGACTTCGCGTTCTCGGTGTTCAGTGAGGAATTCGGCTTGTTCGGGGTCACCGCACTCATCGCCTTGTACCTGTTCATCATCGGCCGCAGCCTGTGGATTGCCGCGAATGCACGCGACACGTTTTCGCGCTTGCTGGCCGGCTCACTAGGCATGACGTTTTTCGTCTACGTCATGGTGAACGGGGGCATGGTGGCGGGCCTGTTGCCCGTGGTCGGCGTGCCGATGCCGCTGGTGTCGTATGGCGGCACCAGTGCGGTGAGCCTGCTCGCCAGTTTCGGCATCATCATGTCGATCCACGCTCATCGACGACGTGATTAGCCCGCACAGTCGATGAATACCAGCTTGCGCGCCGGAGCCAACTTCCGGATCTCATGTTCTGCGCGCGCGGCGGCCGATCGATCCGGGTACTCGCGCGCACCGATCAGCCGCACCGGCGGAAACGCCCGTGTGAACTTTGCCCCACGACCGGCGGCGTGCGCCGCATATCGACGGGCGACATCGTTCGTGATGCCTGCGTAGTAGGCGCCATTACTGCATTCAATCACGTACAGCCACCAGGAACTTGATGGTTGCGGCGAGACATCGGTTTGACGGGGCATGCCGATATGCTACGCGTCTTGTCCCCGATCAGAAACCCGCCCCCATGAAAAGCCGCGCTGCCGTAGCCTTCGAAGCTGGAAAACCCCTGCAGGTCGTCGAGATCGACGTGGCCCCGCCGCGCACGGGCGAGGTGTTGGTCAAGATCAGCCATACCGGCGTTTGCCATACCGATGCCTACACGCTCAGCGGTGATGATCCCGAAGGTCTGTTTCCGGCAGTACTCGGTCACGAAGGTGCGGGCGTGGTGGTCGAAGTCGGCGAAGGTGTAACTTCTCTCGCCCCCGGTGACCATGTCATTCCGCTGTATACGGCCGAATGCCGCGAGTGCAAATTCTGCACATCGGGCAAGACCAACCTCTGCCAGAAAGTGCGCGCGACCCAAGGCAAGGGTTTGATGCCCGACGGCACGAGCCGGTTTTCCTATCAGGGCCAGCCGATCCATCACTACATGGGCTGCAGCACGTTCAGCGAATACACCGTGGTCCCCGAGATTTCGCTCGCGAAGATCCGCCCGGATGCGCCACACGAAAAAGTCTGCCTGCTCGGCTGCGGCGTCACGACCGGCATCGGCGCCGTGCACAACACGGCGAAGGTCAAGGCCGGTGATTCCGTCGCCGTATTCGGGCTTGGCGGGATTGGCCTTGCCGTGATCCAGGGGGCGCGTCAGGCAAAAGCCGGCCGCATCATCGGCATCGACACGAATCCGGGCAAGTTCGACCTCGCCCGATCGATGGGCGCCACGGATCTCGTCAATCCGAAGGATCACACCCGCCCGATCCAGGACGTGATCGTGGCGATGACCGACGGCGGCGTCGACTTCAGCTTCGAGTGCATCGGCAACGTCGACGTGATGCGCGCCGCACTGGAGTGTTGCCACAAGGGCTGGGGCGAATCGGTGATCATCGGTGTGGCCGGCGCCGGTCAGGAAATCCGCACTCGACCGTTCCAACTCGTGACCGGGCGCGTCTGGCGCGGTTCGGCCTTCGGCGGCGTGAAGGGTCGCACCCAGTTGCCGGGCATGGTCGACGACGCCATGCGCGGCGCCATCGAGCTCGATCCGTTCATCACGCATACACTGCCGCTTGAACGTATCAACGAAGCCTTCGACCTGATGCACGAAGGCAAGTCGATCCGCACCGTCATCCACTTCTGAGCACGACCATGCAAAGACTCGAACACCGCGCCTGTTTCGGTGGTTGGCAGGATGTGTGGCGGCACGAATCCGCCACACTCGGCTGCACGATGAATGTCGGCGTCTATCTGCCGCCGCAAGCAGCGCTGGGTCCCTGCCCGGTCCTGTATTGGCTGTCCGGACTGACCTGCACCGAACAGAATGCCATCACGAAAGCCGGTGCGCAGCGTTATGCCGCGGAACACGGACTGATCCTCGTGATGCCGGATACCAGTCCACGCGGTGAAGGCGTCGCCGATGCCGAAGGCTACGACATCGGCCTGGGCGCAGGGTTCTACGTCAACGCCACACAGGCACCGTGGGCAACCCACTACCGGATGCACGACTACGTCGTGTTCGAATTGCCCGCGTGGATCGAAGCGCACTTCCCGACGAATGGCCAACGCTCGATCAGCGGCCATTCGATGGGCGGCCATGGTGCGCTGGTCGCGGCCTTGCGCCATCCGGGTCGTTATCGAAGCGTGTCGGCATTTGCACCGATCGTCGCCCCCAGTGTTGTGCCGTGGGGGCAAAAGATTTTCCGTGCCTATCTGGGCGAAGACACCACGATCTGGCGGGAATGGGATGCCTGCGCGTTGATCGAGCATGCCACTGAACGACTGCACATCCTGGTCGACCAGGGCGAGGCGGACGATTTCCTGGCAGAACAGCTTCGCCCGGAATTGCTTGAACAAGCCTGCTTGTCGGCAAATCACGCGTTGACACTTCGCCGCCATGCCGGCTACGACCACAGTTACTACTTCATCGCAAGTTTTGTCGGCGAACACATTGAGTGGCATGCGCGGGCCTTGGCCGCCGGCTGAACAACGAAACGCTGTCAGGTTCCATCCGGAAAGTGCGTAAGTGACGGTATTGCCCAATCAGCCGCTCGGGAGTGCCTGGGTAGACGGGCGACCGATCGCTTTTCCACCTGGAACCCACCATGCCCTTCATTTCGAGAATCACCCTGTTCGTCGTGTTGTTGTGCACGGGGCGAATGCTTCATGCCGAAAACGCGGTGGTTGGCACCGGCACGCCCGCAAGTTGTACGGAGACGACGTTCAACGCCGCGCTCGCGCTGGTGGTCAATGACATTCAGGGCGGCACACTCAGCTTCAACTGCGGGCCGGACCCCGACATCATCCTGCTGAGCAGCGTCAAGGCACTGACAGGCGTGGTCATCATTGACGGCGGCGGCAAGATCACCCTGGACGGTCAGGATGTGACGCGCATCTTCAACATCAATCCCCGGCCCAACCCTGAAGATGTCACGCTGGTTCAGTTGCGAAACATCACGCTGAATCGAGGCAATTCCGGCGCCGAACCTTTTGGCGGCGCTGTGCTCGTCAATGCCGGGACAACGGTGACATTGGATCGTGTCGTGATCTAGAACTCGCTGGCGCCCACCGCAATCGCCACGCGCGCGGTCCTGACCATTACCGACACGACGTTCACCAACAACAACGCCAGCGGCGGCGAAGGTGGTGCAGTGCAGAGTTACGAGCAGAACGCGACGATCCTGCGCAGCTCGTTTCTTGGTAATGGCGCCCGACTGGGCGGCGCGATCTACAAAACAGAAGCATTACTGGAGATTCGCGAGTCCACTTTTTCGGGCAACGGCAGCGCTGAGGATGGCGGCGCGATTCATACGTTCGGCAACGTCCTCGCAGGCGTGTTCGACTCTTCGATCGACGCGAACTCCGCGCTTCGCGACGGTGGCGGCGTATTTGCACGCGGCCTGCTGGTGCTCGAGAACACGACGTTTTCCGGCAACACGGCAAGTGCCGGCGGTGCAGTCCGGATGTTTGGCGGTGAAATGCAGATCAAGCGTGTGACCATGCGCGACAACACCGCACAGATCGAAGGCGGCGCCATTTCCGCATTGACCAACTCTGCTTCGTTCTTTGGCATCAACCCGGATATCCAGCATCTGACGACCCACAACAACACGGTGACAGCCGGGAGCGGCGGCGACATCGCGTTGAGCGCCACCAGTGCCATTCCGGGCAAGATCGAAAACACGACACTGATGGGCGCTTCCGCCAGTTCGGGCGGCAGCAGCATTCATCTGGCCAACAACGTTCGACTGGACAGTCTGCGATCGCTGATCTGGGCACGCGCCGGGACCACGTGTTTCACCACTGCTGGTGCATCCATCAACAGCCTCGGCAGCAATATCGGCGCACTGGGATGCAGCCTGAACGACCCGACCGATGCCATTTCATCGACGTTCGCGGGCTTCGGTCTGGGTGAGCTGGCCAACTACGGCGGACCTGTCGATGTGTATCTGCCCATGCCCGGCAGCGCGGCGATTGATCGCGGCGGTGAAAGCTGCTCATTTGATGCGCGCAACAAACCGGCACCGGTTGATGGTGACGGCAATGGCAGCGTGTTGTGTGATGCAGGCGCCGCAGAGCGGCAGTTGATTGAATTGCCGCCCGCTCTGTTCCGCGACGGCTTCGAATCCTGATCAGCGCTTGGCTGCTTTCGGCCGAAACACCATGCGGCTGTTGCAGCCCAGGTCATGCCAGGTACGACGCTCGCGCTCGAACAGTGACCACACGAACCCTGCGCCCACGGCGGCGAAGGATATCCACGACAACACCAGCCGCAGGATGGATGCACCGAGTCCCAGTCGTTCGCCGCTTTCAGCAAGCACCTCGAGGCGCCAGGCTTTCATGCCGATGGTCTGGCCGCCTTTGTGCCAGGACCACGCGTAGTAGCCGATCAGCAGGAACAACAACCAAAGCTGAAGCAGCACATGCGGCCAACCCTGGCGCAGCACCAGATCGATGCGGTCAGCAGGCTGGATCAGATAGGTGATGACCATCGCCACCGCCGTGCCGATGAACAGCAACGCCGCCACCGGCAGCAGGTCATAGAGCCCTGCGGCCAGACGACGCCACAAGGGTGCCGGCGCGAGCGCCACCTCGGCCATGTCAGGCGGCATCACGCGTACGCCGCAAATGAACCAGCAGCAGACTTACCGCGGCCGGCGTCACACCGGAAATGCGGCCGGCCTGACCGAGCGTTTCGGGCCTGGCCCGCGTGACCTTCTGCCGGATCTCGGCAGCCAGACCGGCGACTTCATCAAACCGGAACGTCTCGGGAAACTTCATTTCCTCGTGACGGCGGTTGCGGTCGATCTCATCCTGCTGGCGATCGAGGTAACCGGCGTATTTGATGCGCACTTCCACTTGCTCGGCGACCTGGGCATCGTCAATACCCGGTCCGATGCCGGCAACCCGCATCAAGTCGGCATACCCGACACCGGGACGGCGCAGCAACTCCTCGGCCGAACATTCACGCGACACCGGCTGCAAAAGCGTTTCGCCAACCTGTTGCCCGAGTGTGTTGTTCGGTGCAGCCCAGATCGACTTGAGTCGTTCGTGTTCACGCGCCACCGCATCTCGTTTGGTGTCGAACCTCTGGAACTGTTCCGCAGAAACCAGGCCGAGCTGAAATCCGGTTTCGGTCAGGCGCATATCGGCGTTGTCTTCGCGCAGGTGCAAGCGGTACTCCGCACGCGACGTGAACATGCGATAGGGCTCGGTGGTGCCATTGGTGATCAAGTCGTCGATCAACACGCCGACATAGGCCTCGTCGCGGCGCGGACACCAGGGCTCACGACCGGCAATCTGCTGTGCGGCGTTGAGCCCGGCGATGAGTCCTTGCGCCGCAGCTTCCTCGTAACCGGTTGTGCCATTGATCTGGCCGGCGAAAAAGAGGCCGTGGATGGCCTTGGTTTCAAGCGAAGACTTGAGTCCGCGCGGATCAAAATAATCGTATTCGATGGCATAACCCGGGCGCGTGATGTGCGCCTGCTCCATCCCGGCAATCGAGCGCACCAACTGCAGCTGCGCATCGAAGGGCAAGGATGTGGAGATACCGTTCGGATAGATCTCGTGGGTCTCTAGCCCTTCCGGCTCGATGAAGATCTGATGTGAATCCTTGTCGGCAAATCGCACGATCTTGTCTTCGATACTCGGGCAGTAGCGCGGACCCACGCCTTCGATCTTGCCGGTATACAAAGGCGAACGATCAAGCGCCGCACGAATGATGTCATGCGTGTGCACACTGGTTTGGGTGATGAAACAACTGACCTGTCGCGGATGTTCGGCGACACTTCCGGTAAACGAGAACACCGGCATGGGTGTATCGCCCGGTTGCTCCTGCATTCGCGCGAAGTCGATGCTGCGTCCGTCGATCCGCGGCGGCGTGCCGGTTTTCAGTCGGTCAACGCCGAGGCTCATCTCGCGCAACCGTTCGGCCAGCGCCTGTGCCGGTGGATCACCTGCCCGGCCGCCAGCGTAGTGTTCGAGACCGATATGGATCTTGCCGGCGAGAAACGTGCCCGCCGTCAGCACGACAGCCGGCGCATGGAACGACAGGCCCATTTGGGTCACCACGCCGCGCACCGCTCCGCCTTCCACGATCAGGTCGGTACAGGCTTGCTGGAACAGCGTGAGATTCGGCGTTCGCTCAAGCACGTTGCGAATGAAGGCGCGATACAACATGCGGTCAGCCTGGCAGCGTGTCGCCCGCACAGCAGGGCCTTTGCTGGAGTTCAAGGTTCGCCATTGAATGCCGGCATGATCGGCTGCATGAGCCATGATGCCGCCCAGTGCATCAATCTCCCGGACCAGGTGACCCTTGCCGATGCCCCCGATCGCCGGGTTGCAGGACATCTGCCCGAGTGTGTCGATGTTATGCGTCAACAGCAGGGTCCGCGCACCCGCACGGGCCGCAGCGAGGCACGCTTCCGTGCCGGCATGGCCGCCACCCACGACGATGACATCAAACTGGACCGGGTACTTCATGGACGGAGGGTTCCTGACCTGACAAGACAGGGCACATTATGACGCGCCACGGCCTGCAGGGCGCGTCATGTTTCAAATTCCCGCAACACAGCAACAATTCGTCGAGGCTGCAAGAGTTTGTCATCACCTGTTCCGGGGGCTCGACTTTGGCAAGACTTCTGCGACATTGGGGACGCACATGTCCGGGTGAGCCCAATTCGACACACAGGCACCAAGTGCCCGTGAAAAACGTACAGAGGATGCGGATCGGGTGGGTATACGAGCACAGGGGCTCGTTTCGCGCCGGGCATGGCAGCAAACCCGAGTGCCAGTCTTTTCAGGGATGAAAAGACTGGCACCCGGTGGTCTGAGAGGAACAGGGGGAATCCTTTTCGACCATTTCTACCGGGTGCCAGCGACCCTGCGTCAAACCTCCCGACGTTCAGCGCGACTCAATGTTTCGAGCCTCAGCCTGTGTCCTGATCCATCGAGGATTGCCGCTTTGACCTTGAGCCCCATGCAGCCGGGCTGCCTTCATGAACGTGACGGAGTGTTTCGAAGAGCCCCGTTTGTCGGCCGAGTCTAGCCGTTTACGCCCCAAATTCAATCATTCCAACGCCAGTTTGATTTGTTTACAGGCAGTTCACCGCGGTTCACACAGAAAACGTGACCCATGGCACACAAACTGCTTCATCTCCTTCGCAGTTGGAACCTGCAGACAGGAGAAACCCAATGGACCATGGTTTAGCTCATTTCGGAATGGACCCGGTCGCCATGCACCACGATGTACTGATCGAAATCGGTCGCGTCGATATGGCACTGGATGAAGTACGGCTTCGTAACGATGCCGAACCGGAAGTAGCCAAACTGTGTGCGCGTCGAGCCAAGCTCGAAGCCGTTCTGGGTCGCCTGCCCGCCTGATTCAACTTCTTCACGTTTCTCCTCCCTTTTGAAACCCCGCTTCTGGCGGGGTCTTTTTTTGGGCGGGGGAAACGTTTCCGTTTGACCGACCGCCCTACCAGGGCAGACGACCAAACCGTTCCATCAGTCGTGTGTACTCGGCTTTGCTCTCAAGCGATTTTTCCGGATCGGCGCCGATTTGGGCCATCCCCGAATTGGGATGCAGCGTGCGCACGACCAATGGCCAAGGTGACGCATGGCGGCACAGCGACACCCGTCCGCCACTGGCTTCCATCAAATCGGCAATCTGCGGCCGGCTGGCCTCGATCCATTGCTGCTCGATCGGTGCGGTCGCTTCCAGCAGATGGGCACGCGACAAGCCGCTGTCGCCCAGGCGACCGAGCCATTCGCTGTCCAGATGCCAGCGATACGCCTCATCGAACACACCGACGGTTTCGAGCGTCCGCCGTTTCATGACCCAACCGGACGGTGTCGGAAAATCGGAGATGCGCTGCACCTGACCATCGACACTCATGTCGATCTGGGTCGATGACACGAAGTCGAACTGCTGCAGGGTGTTGAGTGCGACCGCCAGAAAATCGGGCGACCAGAGGTCGTCGTCTTCGAGAAACGCAATGTAATCGCCACCGGCGATCGCGAGACCGGCGTTCAGCGCAGCAGCCTGGCTTCGCTTTTGACTCTCGGCGAGCACGGCCCGACCGGCCAACCGCGGAGCAGCAACGGCCGCCATGCCCTCATCCACAGCGACGATCGCCTGAAGCATCGCCCCCTGCTTCAACGCGGTCTGTTCGCGCAGGCAGTTCAAGGCGCGCTCGACGAACCACGGTGAACCGGGCTCGGTCGATGGGCCCTTCAGACGGGATGGAATGACCACGGAAACGCGGGCGCCCTGCATGGTCATTGCCACTCGATCCGGATCCGTTCGGCAACACGTCGCGCCTTTTCGCGCGCAGCGAACAGGGAATCCCCGCGGGCGAGTGCCACACCCACCCGCCGATGCCCCTCGACGATCGGTTTGCCGAACAGCCGCAGTTCGGTGTCGACTTCGGCCAAAGCTTCGGCCACCCCGTGGAAGATCGGCACCCCGTTGCCGTGCGCGAGAATGGCCATCGACGCCGAGTAGCCACGACTGCGAATGACCGGAATCGGCAGGCCGAGAATGGCGCGTACATGCAGCGCAAACTCGGAGAGGTCCTGTGAGGCCAGGGTGACCAGGCCGGTGTCATGCGGCCTCGGTGAGACTTCCGAGAACAGCACCTCGTCGCCGCGCACAAACAACTCGACGCCAAACACCCTGAATCCACCCAGCGCATCAGTGATCTTGGCTGCGATCGCCTGTGCGTCGGCCAGCGCCGAGGCGCTCATCGGCTGCGGCTGCCAGCTTTCGCGATAGTCGCCGTCTTCCTGGAAGTGGCCGATCGGTTCGCAAAAACTGGTCCCGCCCCGATGGCGCACCGTCAGCAGCGTGATCTCGTAATCGAACGGCACGAATGCCTCGACGATCACCCGCCCCATACCGGCCCGACCGCCTTTCTGCGCGTAGTCCCAGGCGCCCTCGATGTCCGCCGCAGTGCGCACCAGGCTTTGGCCCTTGCCGGAGGAACTCATGATCGGCTTCACCACACAAGGCAGGCCGATCTCGGCGACCGCAAGGTCGAACGCCTCGCGGGTATCGACGAACTGGTACCGCGACGTGGCCAGCCCCAGTTCCTCCGACGCCAGCCGCCGAATTCCTTCCCGATCCATGGTCAGGCGGGTCGCCCGAGCGGTCGGCACAACATGGAACCCCTCTTTTTCAAGCTCGATCAATGTCGGCGTATGGATCGCCTCGACCTCGGGCACGATCCAGTCCGGCCGTTCCTGCTCCACCAGCGCACGCAGGGCGACGGCATCCAGCATGTTGATCACGTGCGCACGATGCGCGACCTGCATCGCCGGCGCATGGGCATACCGGTCGACGGCGACAACCTCGACACCAAGCCGTTGTGCTTCAATGGCGACTTCCTTGCCGAGTTCGCCGGAGCCGAGCAACATCAGCTTCTTCGACATGGCAGTCAACGGCGTGGTCAACACCTGCATGGTTTTTCTCCGGAACAAAAACGCAAGTTTAGCGGGCGGCGCCCGGACTGGCACTCGCTCGTACGTGAGGCAGGGGCTGCGCGCCCTGCTGCCCGCCCTGTTTTTGCTGGCCGTTGGCACCGCGTTCGGCGCCGATGACGTTCACTGGCACCAGATCTGGCTGAATGGCGAACGCGTCGGATCGCTGAAAACCGAGCGGTTGCAGCGCGACGACCGGGTCACCCACATCGAAACGTTTTTCGGTGACCTTGGCCCGCGCCGACACCGATGTCGCCATCCGCACGGTCGAAACCCATGTCGAAACGACGGCGGGCAAACCGGTGTCGTTTTCCCTGCGCCAGCAACTGGGCGACACCGAAGCGGTCGTGGAAGCCAGTGGGGAACAGGATCACTGGCGAACGCGGCAATTCGACGGCAAACAATGGCGCGAGGGCAAACTTGATTTCCCGGCCGGGGCGGTTCTGTCGGAAGGCGCCGACCTGCTGGAGCAGGCAGCCCGGGCGTCCGGCCAGACCGAACTGCGCTATACCGCGTTCGATCCGTCGAGTCTGTCGGTCATTCCGGTTCACGTGCGCTTTGGCGCGCAGGAATCGGTCGACACACCGATCGGCAAACGCCATGGCCAACGCGTCGACCAGACCATGACGATCAATGGCGCCAGCCTGATGACCGTGCAATGGGTCAACACGGACGGCACCCTGATCCATGCCCGTACACCCATGCTGGGCACCACCCTGGAAGTGGTGGCGAGCAGTGAAGCCGACGCCAATCGCTCGGCACGCGGTGGCGATCTGTTCGATCTGACGACCATCAACCCCCGCAACGACTGTCCAAACGGCAGCGTCGTCAGGACATCGACTACTGGCTGCTGATCAAAGGTGATGTCGAGCTGCCGAAGGAGTCTGCGGAACAACAGAGCCGGACGGTGGGCATCGAACAATGTGCACCGTCGACACCCGGGCCGGCGCAATGCCTGCGTGTGACCGTCGACATGGCCCCCACCCGCCGCCCCGACCGGGCACCACCCGGCAATCTCGAGCGCAACCCGAACAGTTGGGTACAGAGCGACGACCGCAAGATCCGCGATTTTGCGCGCAAGGCAGCAGCGGGCGCAAAAGATGACGCGGACCGGATGCAGTTGCTGACGCAAGCCGTGTCGACACGCCTGTCCGACAAGAATCTGTCCAGCGCTTACGCCAGTGCACGCGAAGCGTTCGACGACCGAGCCGGTGATTGTACGGAACACGCACTGTTGCTGGCTGCTGCCGCACGGTCATTGGGCATCCCGACCCGGATCGCCGCCGGATTGGCGTATACCGAAGCATTCGCCGGTCGCAGCCATGTGTTCGTGCCGCACGCCTGGGTACAGGCCTTTGTCGGCGGACGATGGCAAAGTTACGACGCGGCACTCGGTACCTACGACTCCGGGCATCTGCTGCTGGCGACCGGCAACGGGGATCCGGGCATGTACTTCGGCAGCCTGAACGCGCTGGGGAACGTGCAGATCAGCCGGGTCCGGATCCATCCGGAATCACCATGAACACCATCGCAGGCCTGATTCTCGCCGCGGCACTCGCGGCGCCAACCAGCCCGGAACCGGACGTACCGCCCCTGGGCCAACCCGCCATGGTGGGCATGATGCATTCGGCCGCCATTGCCGAAGTGAGCGGCCTTGCGGCCAGTCGCCGACATGAGCGGCTGTTGTGGGCCGTCAACGACAGCGACCACCCAGCCGCTCTGGAAGCACTCGACCGGCATGGCAAACACCTGCACAGCGTCGATGTCACCGGCGCACGAAACGTCGACTGGGAAGACCTCGTGGCCTACTCCGCCCACGGCAAACCGATGCTGCTGATCGCCGACATCGGCGACAACGGCGGACTGCGCAGCGCCTTGACGCTGTACCTCGTCGAGGAGCCCGAGCTGAGTGCCCGACAGGTGTCGCTTGCCGGCCGGATCGACGTGCGATTCGACGACGGCCCCCACGATGTCGAAGCCTTGTTCGTGGATGAACGGGAAAGCATGGTCTACCTGATCAGCAAACGGCAAATCCCGCCTGTGCTGTATGCCGTGCCGCTGAAGGCACGCGCCAAGCCGGTCCGCGCCCGGAACCTCGGCAGTTTCGCCAGCATCCCGCGCGCCAGCCATACCGAACTTCAGACCATGCCTCGTTTTGCCCGTTATTTTGGTCAGGCCACGAGTGCGGTCGCCGATCCGGCCGGGCGCTTTGTTGCGGTACTCACCTACCGGGATGCCTACCTGTTCCGACGTGCGCAGGGCCAGCAATGGATTGACGCCCTGCGCGCCACCCCGGCCGCCTTCGGACTGCCGTTCATGCCGCAGGCCGAAGCGATGACCTTTGCGGCCGATACCCGCGAGTTCCTGATTACGACCGAAAATCTGCCCGCGCCCATCCTGAGTGTGCAACTGCCGGACGCCTCGCCCTAGGCTTGAATCGAGTCGTGCGGCAGTTTCCGACCCAGTTCCGGACTTTTGGGCCAGCATCGTTATAATCGCTGATCATTCCTGCCGCGATCTTGTCCATGGACCCGCAACTGCAAAAACGCCTGATCGGCGCCGCTGTTCTGATCGTGCTGGCCGCGATCTTCCTGCCGATGTTGCTCGACGGCCCGGAACAGGCGCCTGCGCGCACCGACGTGCCCCTGGCCGTTCCGGCACAACCTGATCGTGACTATCAAGTTCAGGATGTGCCGCTGGACGTGGCCACGCCGCCGCCGGCACCGCCGTCCAGTGTCGGCGCAGCGATCGACGGTACCGAGCTCCTGCCGGCTGCGGTCGACGAACCGCTCGCCACCGTCGTGCCCCAGGATATTCCGGCACGGATCGACGCCCGCACTGGCGAAGTCATTGATCCGGGCACTACCGGACTGCCGACGACCACGCCGGTGCCGGCAACCGCTGCCGCAGCACCCGCCCCTGCGCCGGTCACTGCGATCCCGCCGCCGCAACCCATTCCGCCGCCCCCGCAGCCCATCCCGCCTCGGACACCTGCAACCGCTCCGGCGACTGCGCCGGCTCCTGCCTCCGCAGGGATGCCTGGCACCTCACCAAGTGGTCGATATGTGGTTTCACTGGGCACGTTTGCAAACCAGGCGAATGCCGCGCAATTGCGTGCGAACCTGGCAACGATGGGCTTCAGGGTCATTGACGACGCCGTCAACGTCGGCGGCAAGACCGCTTCGCGCCTGCGCGTCGGCCCCTACGCCATGCGAGCCGATGCCGAAGCCATGCGCCAGAAGATCACTGCCGCGAATCCTGGACTGAAACCCGTCATCACGGAACTCGACCAGGGTGGCGCCACCGAACCCGCTGAAGCGCCGATTGCGGCGCCGGTCGGCAGCGGTTTTGCGGTGCAGGTCGGTGCGTTCAAGGACGAAGCCGAAGCGAACAAGCTGCGCGAACAGTTGCGCGGCGCCCGCTTTGCCGCTTATGTCGAGCGACTCAATACCGAACAGGGACTGCTCTATCGCGTGCGGGTCGGACCGGAATCCGAGCGCGGCAACGCCGACAAATTGCGCGATGCCATCAAGGCTCGCTTCAACCTGACCGGCAACGTCGTCCGGCATCCTTGATGAATGGCGCCGACATCGCCATCGCAGCGATCGTGCTTGTCTCGATGCTGGTGGGCGTGATCCGCGGCCTGCTCGTGGAAGTGCTTTCCATCGTGATCTGGGTTGCCGCATCGGTGCTGACGGCACTATTCGGCCCGCAGCTCGCCGACCTGCTGGAAGCGCAGATCGGCACGCCGTCACTGCGCATCTTCCTGGGTTATGCATTGATCTTTGTCGGCACGCTGCTGGTCGGCGCACTGGTCCTTTGGGTGAGTCGAAAGCTCGTGCAAAGCACGGGCTTGAGTGGCACCGACCGCCTGCTTGGCTTGTTGTTCGGCGCCGCCCGCGGAGTCGCCGTGTGTGTGCTGCTGGTGCTGGTCGCCGGCCTGACGCCGATGCCGCGTGATGCCTGGTGGCGCGAGTCGCTTGCGCTGCCCTGGCTGGTTTTGGGTGCCGAAGCGGCGCTCAAGGTGGTACCCGAACGAATTGCCGCACACGTGCAACTGCACCCTGAATTTCCTTTGACTGAGACTTGAAACCCATGTGTGGAATCCTCGGAATCGTCGGCCGGTCCGATGTCGGTGCGGCGCTCTACGATGGCCTGACTGTCCTGCAGCATCGGGGCCAGGACGCAGCCGGAATCGCGACGATCGACGGCTCGCGAGTGCATCTGCACAAAGCCAATGGCCTGGTGAAAGACGTCTTCAACACCGAACACATGGCGCGTCTTCGTGGCCGGATCGGCATCGGCCACTGCCGGTATCCGACCGCCGGTTCGGAAGGTGCCGACGAAGCCCAGCCATTCTGGGTCAACTCGCCGTTCGGCATTGCGCTGGGACACAATGGCAACCTCATCAACACCACGAGCCTGCGCAAGGAACTGTTCGAACAGGATCGGCGACACATCAACACCGGATCGGATTCGGAAGTGCTGCTCAACGTGTTTGCGCACGAACTGCAGACCACCGGCAATCTGCGACCGACTGCCGATGACGTCCTGCGTGCAGTCAGCGCGGTTCATGCACGGTGTATCGGTGGGTATGCCGTGGTCACGCTGGTGCTCGGCCTCGGTCTGGTGGCATTCCGCGACGTCCACGGCATCCGCCCGCTGGTGCTCGGCAAACGCGACTCCGCCGATGGCGTGGAATGGGCGATTGCGTCGGAAAGTGTGGCGCTCGATCTGCTCGGCTTCAAACGCGAACGCGACATTCGGCCCGGCGAAGGGTGGTCATCACCGAACAGGGTGAGTTGGTGACCCGACAATGCGCGGAACCCAAAGCCCAGGCGCCGTGCATTTTCGAATATGTCTATCTGGCTCGCCCGGACTCGATGATGGAAGGCGTGTCGGTCTACAAGGCACGTTTGCGCATGGGTGAACGCCTGGCGCAAAAGATCCTGCGCCTGCAACCCAACCACGACATCGAGGCAGTCATCCCGATTCCCGACACGTCGCGGACAGCCGCGCTGGCGCTGGCACAGACACTGGACGTGAAATACCGCGAAGGCTTCGTCAAGAATCGCTATGTCGGCCGCACATTCATCATGCCCGGACAAAGCGAGCGCGTGAAATCGGTGCGCCGCAAGCTCAACGCCATCGAGCTCGAATTCCGCAACAAGGTGGTGCTGCTGGTCGACGACTCGATCGTGCGCGGCACGACCTCGAAGCAGATCATCCAGATGGCGCGCGAGGCCGGCCGCGGGCCGCGGACAACGCTTCGGCGCCGTGATTCCGAAACAGTATGCACCCCTGGTCGGTCAACCGATGCTGGTGCGTACGCTCGATCGTTTGCTGGCGCATCCGCATATCGCCGGCGCAATGGTTGTGCTCGCGAAAGACGATCCGCACTGGCCAGGCTTCACCGAACTCGAAGGCAAGCCAGTGCGTACCTGTATTGGTGGTGAGGAACGGGCCGATTCCGTGTTGGCCGGCTTGAAGGCCCTTGCCGGGACCGTCCAGGCGGAAGACTGGGTGATGGTGCATGACGCCGCCCGGCCCTGTGTCCGCCACCATGATCTGGATGCCCTGATCGAACAAGGCTGCCGTCACGCCGACGGCGCCATTCTCGCCGCACCCGTACGCGACACCATGAAACGTGGTGGCGCAGGTGGTCGCATCGAACAGACCTTGCCACGCGATGAATTGTGGCGGGCGTTGACGCCGCAACTGTTCCGTTATGGCGCGCTGGTCGCGGCGCTGGAGCATGTTCTCGCCAATCCACAGCTGAAACCGTCGATCACCGACGAAGCCAGCGCGATCGAATCGACCGGCGGCCATCCGCTGCTGGTCGTCGGCGACGACGACAACATCAAGGTCACGACACTGCACGATCTGGCGCTCGCCGACTTTATCCTGACCAGTCCGTCCTGCGCAGACGCGCCATGGACATTCGCATTGGTCACGGTTTCGACGTCCACGCGTTCCGCGAGGGTGACAGCGTTTGGCTCGGCAACCTGAAGATTCCGCACGACCGCGGCATCGAAGCCCATTCCGATGGCGACGTGGTCCTGCACGCCCTGTGTGACGCCTTGCTCGGTGCGCTCGCGCTCGGCGACATCGGGCAACATTTCCCGCCCAGCGACCCACGCTGGAAAGGTGCCGACAGCGCCGTGTTCCTGCAGCATGTCCTCGGCCTCGTGCGTGCGAAGGGTTATGAACTCGGCAACGCCGACCTGACGATCCTGGCCGAACGCCCGAAGATCGGCCCGCACCGTCTGGCGATGCGCGAGCGAATCGCCAGCATCGTCGGCTGTGACATCGAGCGCATCAGCGTCAAGGCAACGACCACCGAAAAACTCGGCTTCACCGGTCGTGAGGAAGGGATTGCCGCGGAAGCGGTGGTGTTGCTCGTCCGCAGTGCCTGAGGCATCAACGCCGGATCAGTGATGCGGCCATCACGGACTGGATAAACGGCCCTTTGGCTGCCGTATACGCCGACTTGTCGTGCGCGAAACTTGCGGCCAGTTGCAGCTTGAGCGCCTGATATTGCTCGCGCAGCAGCGCATCGCCGCGCAAGGCATCACGAAAGGACAGATGTTCGCGCCAGATCCGCGAATCCAGCTCGACCGCATGCAGGTGAACCCGCAACTCGCCGTCAACCGACTTCACGAAGTACCGCCGCGTGGGCAGTTCAGCCTCGTACTTCGGCACATACCGATACCCCAGTCGTGCGAGTGGGTCGATCCTTGATTCGATTTCCGCGAGCGTTGCGGCCCCGAGCAGAACGTCGATCACGGGCTTGGCAGCAAGCCCGGGGACCGCGGTACTGCCGATATGCTCCACGACCACGTTTGCACCCTCGAACGCGCCGAGCAGCTCAGCACTCCGTGCATCAAAGGTGACGGCCCATTCGGCCGTCCAGGGTTCAACCGACACCGAATTGGCGGTGCCGGATTCCCGCCGCATGATCAGACGCTCAGGCTGAACCTCGATGACCGAGAACCCGTGCCGCTCATACAGACGGCGCGCGCCATCGTTGACCCGAAGCACGCGCAGCTGCACGGGCTTGGCGCGTTGGACAGCGGTGGCAATCGTGTCGGCGATCAAGGCCGAACCGATGCCCTGACCGCGCATGTCCGCAGTCAGATAGATTTTTTCCAGCCAGACACAGTCCGGCTTCTCGTCCACGGCAATCAGCCCGACCGGCTGGCCTCCAACAAGAATGAACCGATGGGTCGCCGGCGAGAATTTCTGCTGGTGCATGGCGCGCTGCGGCTCATCGACCCAAGGGCCCCAGGTTTGTTCGACATAGTCGCGCATGGCCTGTTTCGTCAGCTGGTACGCCAACTCCAGGTCGGATTCGCAGGCCTCGCGGAGCTCAAACGAAAGCATAGATGGCATCACAGGAAGACAGGCCAGTCGCCAAAAAACACACGCGGCTTCCGAGCCTCACCACAGTGCATCCCGCAGTTTGTACCAGGCCATCGCTGCAACAAGAAGCGGTGTACGCAACAAACGACCACCCGGGAACGGCATGTGTTTCAGGCGCGCAAACACATCCAGCCGATCCGACTGCATACAAATGGCCTCGGCGATCACTCGCCCCGCCAGCCCGGTTGCGGCGATGCCATGTCCGGAAAAACCCTGCGCGAAGTAGACGTTCGGCGCCGTTCTGCCCCAGTGCGGCGCACGGCTCAACGAAATGTCGACGTAACCACCCCAGACTTTGTCGAACGCCACATCGGACAACTGCGGAAACACGCGCCGCATGCGCGTTGCCATGATGCCGGCGAGGTTCCAGGGTTTCAGCGTCGAGTAACTCGCGCGTCCACCGAACAACAATCGGTTGTCGCTGCTGAGCCGGAAGTAATCGAGTGCCCAGTTGATATCGGCCACGGCCATGCCATTGCCGATCAGCGCACGGGCTCGCTCAGGGCCCAGTGGCACGGTGGCACCGATGTAGGTTCCGACCGGCATGATGCGCATATCCAGCTCCGGCGCGATCCCGTGGACATAAGCGTTGCCCGCCAGCACAACCGAATCAGCCACAACTTCGCCCTGACTGGTGCGCAAACGCGCAGTCTTGCCTTGCGTGAGCTCAATGACTTCGCTGTGTTCGTGAATCACCACACCGAGCGCCAGCGCGGCGCGCGCCAGACCAAGTGTGTAATTCAACGGATGCAAATGACCGGAGTTCGGGTCGTACAGAGCACCGAGGTAGCGGTCGCTCGCGAGGTGGGCACGCAACTGATCGCGATCCCACCATGCCAGCGGATAGTTGAAGTTCTGTTCGAGGTCGTCGCGCCAGCCGAGCAGTTCCTTGACCTGACGTGGTTTGATCGGCACATGGGCGTGGCCGTCTTGCCAATCACACCAGATATCGAACTCGCCGATCCGCTCGCGAAGCAAGCGCATGCCCTCGAGGGACCAATCAAAGAGTTTGCGGGAATCGTCGCGACCGAGTGCCTGCGTGATCTTGTGCTGGTCACAACCGAAGCCGAAGATCGCCTGACCACCACTGCGCCCGGATGCGCCCCAGCCCACTTCGCGCGCTTCCAGCACGATCACTTTGCGGCCCGCTTTCGCCAGTTCGATCGCAGCCGACAGCCCCGTGAGACCACCACCGAGAATGGCGACGTCCACTCGGGTCGAACCGGCGAGCGCAGGCTGACGAGGCCATGGCGCGGCAGTCAGCCGGTACCAGGAGTCGACTTCGGCCTGGCCATCACGCAGTGTGCCCACTCATTGCTCCAGGAATCGCGCGCGCAAGCTCGCGAGGTTGCATGGGCGGGTTGTGACGTCCAGTTGCGGCGCGATGATCCGTTCGAACGCCAGACGACAAGCGCCGGTGGATCCAGGCAGACAGAACAGGATCGTGCCGTTCGCGATCCCGGCGAACGCTCGAGACTGGATCGTCGATGCGCCGATGTCGGCAAAACTGAGATGCCGGAACAACTCACCGAAACCTTCGATGTGTTTGTCGAGCAGCGGCATCAATGCCTCCGGCGTACTGTCTCGGCCAGTGAAGCCGGTGCCGCCGGTGCTGATCACCACATCGACACCGGGATCGGCAATCCACTGCGACACGCAGGCACGCAAGCGGTATCGGTCGTCCCGCTCGTGGGCGCGAGCGACCAGTCCATGCCCGGCAGCAGTGATCATTCCTGCGAGCAAGTCACCCGAGGGATCATTGTCGGCGCCACGAGTGTCGGAAATGGTGAGCAGTGCCAAACGAAGACTCATGATGTCGGTCATTCGAACCCGTTCTGGAACAAGTCAACGACGTCGGTGGGGGCCAACTCCACGGCCCCCTTGTCGCAGACCGCCACGGTATCGTTGTTGCCATCCTGGGGCCGAAGTACGCCTCGCTGATCACGCCCGAGGCAGTCGGCAACAAGTCCGCTGTCGACCACCGGTGATCCGGGCGCCGGTCGGTGATTCGATGTGGTGCCGCCGTTCAAGGCCAGCGGCTCGAGGTTGGCCGGAACGCCATGAACATTGCTGGCATCTGCCGTCGGGCAACTCGTATTGGCCGCCAGCACTTCCAGATGATTACCGAGAAACGACGTATTGCCGCTGCCGGTCACTGTGGCGTTGGCTTGGCAATCGTCGGCGATGCTGGCTGAAGCCGCGCCGGCATTATTGGTATTCCCGCTGAACACCACGTTGCGCACCAACGCGCTGAGACCCTCGGCACGCACACCGCCACCCAACGCTCCACCGTTGTCGTTGCTGTCGGTAACATTGCCGGCAAACGTCACGTTCAGCAGCGTCAGCTTGCCGTTCGCCGTCGTCGACAGGATTCCTCCGCCACTGTGGCGCGCCTGGTTGCCGGAGAACGTGGAGTTGTAGACATACAGATCGGTCGTGGAACGGATACCACCGCCACCGGCTGCAAAATCCGAGTTCGAGGTGTTACCCGAGAACGTCGAGTTGAAAATGTCGGTGCGCGTGATCACGGTGCCATTCAAGGCCAAACCACCACCATCGCTGCTGGCCGTGTTGTCGGCGATCGTGCTGTTGGCCACCACCGTGGGCCCAGACGAATGGACACCGCCGCCGGTATTGATGGTCGACGCATTGGATCGGACTTCAAGCCGATTCAGGGCGAGATGATCACCTACGGCATTGCCGTCCGCATTGATTCCGCCGCCGCGACTCGTCGATGACCCATCCCGAATCGTCAAGTCGCTGAAGTTGGCCGTGATGCCGAGCGCGGCACCGTTCGCGGGTTCGACGTCGAAGACGCGCTCGCGCGTGCCGCCACCGGGTTGGATGCCACGAATCACGGTCTGCCCTGCGCCGGCGCCGTGAATGCCCATTCCGGTGCGAACGTCAAGATCGCCGGTGGCGTTGTTGTTTTCGCCGCTCGCTGCAGACAGCGTCAAGGTATAGGTCCCGGATGGGATCAACACTGCACCTGCCTGTGCGTTCGGAGCGGAAATGGCTTCCCTCAGCGAACAGACGGCATTACACGATCCGTCAAGGGTGTCGTCGGTCTTGGTCACCTGATATCGCGGCGACAAGCGGATCAGAAACCCGAGCGTGGCGACGTTGCTGTTCTGGGAGGGCCGACTGACCACGATCGAATAGTTCTGACCAGGATCCAGCCTGACGCCATCGAGTCGCGCCGAAAAACTGGTGCCACCATCATCGTTGCAGCCACCCACCACCGGCGAAAATCCGTTCGTTGGATTGCCGGTGAAGATGCTGATGATGTTGTCGTATCCGTCGGCGCCGATGTTGGCAAACACCGGTTGCTGCTCGGCACTGAGATCCAATGCGTACCAAAGTGTGTTGCCGCGCTGCTGCGGATCTCCGTTCTTGCACACCAGCAATGGATCGGTGCCGGTCGTGGTCGCCGAAGCTACATCCGTGATCGAATCGGAAAATCCTGCATTTAATGAGGCAACCGGAATCGGTGTCCGCATTTCCCAGAAGTCGTTGACGGGACCGCCGGCAAAGCCGCGCTGAGCAACAAGAACGAGGAACAACAAGCCGATCCAGCGCATGGCACACCACCGTGTTGGCAATTCGAACCGAAGCGAACATAACACAGGCCATCTCTTGTGCAGACGATGGCCTGTTCCGGAAATTCCCCCGATCAGTCGATCCGCTCGCGACCACCAAAATATGGCCGCAGCACTTCGGGCACGGTGATCGACCCATCGGCGTTCTGGTAGTTCTCCATCACGGCGACCAAGGCTCGGCCGATGGCCACGCCCGAACCATTGAGCGTATGCACCGGCTCGGTTTTGCCCGTTGCCGGATTACGCCACCGTGCCTGCATCCGGCGCGCCTGGAACGCATCGCAGTTCGAACACGAGGAGATTTCCCGGAAGGTATTCTGAGAGGGTAACCAGACTTCAAGATCGAACGTCTTCGTGGCCGAGAAACCCATGTCGCCGGTACACAGCAACATGCGCCGATACGGCAAGCCGAGCAACTCCAGCACCGTCTCGGCGGCGCGCGTCATGCGCTCATGTTCGGCGTCACTTTCCGACGGACGCGCAATCGACACCATTTCCACTTTCTCGAACTGGTGCTGGCGGATCATGCCGCGCACATCGCGACCATAACTGCCTGCCTCGGCACGGAAACACATGGAGTGTGCGGTCATCCGCATCGGCAGATCGGCGTCTTCGACGATGGTGTCCTGGACGATGTTGGTCAACGAGACTTCTGCGGTCGGAATCAGGTACCGCTTGATCTCGCCGGTCTCGGTGGAAAAGAGGTCTTCCTCGAATTTCGGCAACTGGCCCGTGCCATACAGCGCCTGGGCGTTCACCAGCAAAGGCACACTGACTTCGAGATAACCGTGTGTTCCGCTATGCAGTTCGAGCATGAATTGGGCCAGGGCCCGATGCAGCCTCGCCATGTCACCACGCAGGATCGTGAACCGCGCTCCCGACATCTTGGCCGCCGTCTCACCATCGAGCCAGCCCTTGCGGGCGCCCAGATCGACGTGGTCCTTGACGGCAAAATCGAATACACGCGGCTGGCCCCAGCGATGAACTTCATGATTGGCGTGTTCGTTGCCCCCCACCGGCACGGACTCGTGCGGCAGATTCGGCACCCGGGCAGCCAGATCGTTCCAGCGCTTCATCAACTCGTCCAGCTTGGCCTCGCCGGCCTTCAACTCGTCGCCGATACCCGAGACTTCGGCCATCAGCGCGGTCACGTCTTCGCCCTTGCCTTTGGCTGCGCCAATCGCCTTGGAGCGGGTGTTGCGCAGGTTTTGCAGTTCCTGCGTGCGTGCCTGCACCGACCGGCGCTCGGATTCGAGCGATTCGAACTCGGCCAGATCGAGATCAAAACCTCGTTTGTCCTTCAGCAGGGCAGCAGTTTCGGCCAGGCGGCCGCGGAGCAGGGTCGAGTCAAGCATGGGTCGGTTCCGGAGACGGCAATCCAGCATTATCGCGGGTGGCGGGCTGTGCTGGCAAACGATCCACGCCTATCGATCTGCCGGGCCGCACACAGAATTCGAACGCCGGTTTCGTCACACTATGCGCCAGTTCATCCATTGGAGCCCAACCATGCGCCCACTTGCCCCCATGCTGGTCATCTTGTCCGGCCTGATCCTCGCTCCGTCCGCCCAGGCCGAAGCCGACTGCGAGATGTCGTTCTCACTCAAAGGCTGGTCGGCGTTCTACAAGACCGCCAGCGGCACCGGCACCATCCGCTGCAACAACGGCCAGACTGCCCGCGTGAGCATCAAAGCCAAGGGCGGCGGCATCACGTTCGGCAAAAGCTCCATCACCGACGGCCGCGGCGAGTTCTCCGGCGTCACCAACATCAATGAAGTGTTCGGCACCTACGTCGAAGGTGGCGCCCACGCCGGCGCGGCCAAATCGGCGAAGGCCGCGGTCATGAGCAAAGGTGACGTCAATCTCGCGATTGCCGGCAAGGGCAAGGGCTGGGATCTCGGTGTCGCATTCGGCAAATTTGTCATCACCCGCCAGTAAGCAGCACATCGGATCGGTCGGGCACGGTGCCGGACCGATCCTTTAGGGAGGGTCTGAATAAGTCCCTCCTTGACTTATTCAGACACGGAACCTCTGAATGATTCAGAGGTTCCTTGGAAATGGTCAGTCGGAACCAAACAGACCAAACCTCAGCACTTCGTAAATGCGCGTCGAATCGATGGTGCCCTCGATCAATGCCGCGCCTGGCCCAATTCCTCGAGCGACCGTTCCGCCGGCCATGTCGCTGTTCGACGCCCAGACCACGTAATACGGGATCTGTTTGCCGCGTCGGTCTGGTGCCGACAGATAGGGTTTTCCACCGTCGCTGCTGAGCACCGAGCCGTTCTCTGATCGATTTCCGAGTGGCAACGGGAGCTCATCGAGGTCGTCGCTCGTGGCGTTCATGCCGCCATTGTCGGAATCGGAACACACCACGAGCGTCAGCGCCGGATTGCGCTTCGACTCCTCAAGCGCCAGAGCGATCGCGCGATCAGCGCCAGCCGCGGCTTCCAGCGTGGCCGGCACGTTGTTTTCGCCGGAGAGATTGTCGGTGCCTTCCTCATTCCCCACCACCAGATACCCGTTCGGCGCATCACGCAGTCGCTCCAGCACAAACGCAAGCATGCGGTCGAACCGTGGTGCCTGAGGCTGGAATGGCGGCAGACCTTGTTTCGTCATTTGCTCTTCGGTCAACTCGTTGAACGTTTCTTCCGTGGCAAAGAGACCCAGCACCCGTGTGGCCGACTGGTCGACCTGAGCCAGTTCTTCGGCGGTGAAGACCACTGTGTACCCGGCAGCCCTGGCTTCATCAACGAGATTGCGACCATCCGTTCGCATACCCTCGCCATGCCGACCTTTGGTGCCCTTCGGCAGGAAGAACGTCTCGCCACCACCGAGCAGGAAGTCGGGTTTGGCGGCGAGCAATTGTGCGGCGATCTCCGCCTCATCATCCCGGTTCGCGACACTGGCAATGAATGCAGCGGTCCCCGGCTCGGTGACGCTGGATGAATTGATCAATGCCACTTTTTTGCCTGCGGCCATGGCGTCCTGAAGCACTGTGGTGGGCCGCCCGGAAGCCGCGTTCGGTCGTTGCCCCGATGGATCCGTGCCGAACGCACCGAGGTGGGCACGAATGCCGTAGGCGTGCGTGGTCGCGCCGCCGTTCGATGACGCATTCACCGAGTCGAGCATGGGTCCGACATACATCGCGACTTTGGGCAGTCGATCCCAGGCCAGTCGTCCGTCTGGACCGACTTGCTGCAAACGAACCACGTTCCAGGTGTTCGCACCCATTCCGTCAGGGTGCAGGAAAATCGCACTGCGCGGCGACTCCGCCAAGGCCTGCGTTGCCGCAGCTCCGACCATACAGGCCAGGGTCCAACTCAATCCGCGTTTGAGCATTGATCGTCCTCCAAGGTAAACCAGGCAGCGTAATCACGCAGGATGACGATTTGGCGACAAGTGGACGATCGACGAACTGACTCCTGTTCGTCATCGGAACGACATCTGGGACTCGTTCAATGCTGGGCTTTGCCTCTGGAGCCTGACATGAAGAAGAACAAACTTTCCTGGGCGCTGAGCCTGGCCCTGGCCAGCAGCGTCGCCACGCTGGCGCCGCTCCAATGCGTGTCGGCACAGGCAATCGCAGAAAACTCTGCGGCCGACAAGAAAGACGACGCTCGGAAGCTGCAGCCCGTGGTCGTCACCGGCGAAATCACCTATCGCGATCGCACCGAAGCGCCTTCCACGCTGGTGTATGACCTCGCCTATTTCCAGCGCTTCGAACCCCTCACCGTTGGCGACATGCTGAAACGTGTCCCGAGCGTTGCGTTTCTTTCCGACGTTCTGGAATACGACGGCGTCCGCCTCCGCGGCCTCGATCCGGGTTACACGCAGATTCTGATCAATGGCAAGCGCGTGCCCGGTGCCGGCTTCGATCGCAGCTTCTTCGTCGACCGGATTCCGGCCGAACTGGTCGAGCGTATCGAGATCGTCCGCTCATCTTCGGCCGACCGCAGCGGTGACGCGGTCGCCGGTTCGCTGAACATCGTGCTCCGCGACGGTTATACGCTGGATGGTGGATATGTCCGCGCCGGCGCTCTGCATTACAACGATGACGAGATCGAACCCAGCCTCAGCGCCGTCTGGGGCGGTGAAGCGATGGGTGGTCGTCTTCTGCTGGGCGCAAACGCTCAAGGCCGACGCAACCCGAAAGACAAATTCAGCCAGCGGTTCGACGAACCCGGCGGCACGCTCGAAAACACCGAAGTACAGACCGACGTGCGCAGCGGCGAAGACTATTCCTTCAACGCCGACTACAGCCGCGAACTGGGCGCGGGTTACCTGTCCTTGAATGCGTTCTTTGTGCGAACCGATCGTCTGCAGGACGAAGATTCTCTTGAATACCGCTCCGGCATCGAAAACGATGCCAACCTGCTGACGATCAACGACAACGACATCGATATTCGCACCGACAACTGGTTCTTCGGCGGCGAGTATGAGTTCCCGATGGCGGATGGCAACACGCGGGTCCGCCTGGGTTACGCCGGCTTCGACGACGACCAGTTCGAGTTCGAGGACGAATACGAATTCCTGCGCGACAGCAATCCGTTCCCGGAAGACGACCGTTTCACCGGTGACCAGGTCTTCACCGATATCCGTGATCGCGAACTGTCGGCCGAATTGCGCCATGAACGCGATGTGGGTGACAACGAAATCAAGTTCGGCGTCGACTTCACCCGCAAACAACGCGAGACGTCGATCACGGCGCACCGACACCACGCCCGGCTGTGCCGGGTGTCTATGGTCCGTTCCTGCCGGTCGCCGGTGGCCTGAACACGCTGGATGAAGATCGTATCGAACCGTTCGTGCGCCTGGATGGTGAGGCTGGCCAAATCGAGTGGGAACTGGGCCTGCGTTATCAATACACCGATGTCGAGATCGACGATGCCACGGCCGATCCGGACCTGCGCATCACCAGCAACAGTTATGGTGCCCTGTTGCCATCTGCGCATCTTCGCTACAACTTCGACGACGCCCGCCGCCTGACCGCATCGCTGGCACGTACGCAGCGTCGTCCGGGCTTCGACCAGATCTCGCCGGCACTCCTCACGGGTGAACTGGGCGACAACGATCTGCTCGGCAACCCGGATCTCGAGGCGGAAGACGCTTGGGGCCTCGACCTCGGTTTCGAGAATCGCCTGGGCAAGACCGGTGTGGTCGGCATCAATTTCTTCTATCGGGACATCCAGGATCTGATCGAGATCGCCAACACCGGTATCGAGGGTGACGATGGTCCTGGCACGTTTGTCCTGCAGCCACGCAACACCGGCGACGGCCAGGTCTGGGGTGCGGAACTCGACATGTCGACGCCGCTGAGCGCATTCGGCCTTGACGACACCGGCGTGTTCTTCAACTACTCGTGGCTCGACAGCAAGATCGAGGACTTCCTCGGCGAGCGTCGATTCAACGACCAGTCGAACTATGTCTATAACGTCGGCTTCATCCAGGAACTGACTGAGGCGGCCGCTTCGTTCGGTGTGACCTATCGCAAGCAGGGTGATGCGTTCGGTCGCATCGTCGGCGAGGAAGTGAAAACTTCCTATGACGGCGATCTCGAAGCCTTCGTCGAAAAACGACTCGGCAAACAGTGGACCGTGCGCCTGACCGGCTCGAACCTGCTGAACGCGTCGAAGGACGAACAATTCGACAAGTTCAACACGCTGCTGGAACAGATCGACCGTGATTACGACGAGTTCGAACTCGAATCGGAAGTTGGTGGCCGTGTTTATCAGGTGATGTTCCGCTACGCGTTCGAGTAACCCAACCGGACCGGCATTCCAAACCCTTCTCCCGTAAAACGGGAGAAGGTGGCCGAAGGCCGGATGAGGGAAAGATTGGCGCGAGACTCCGGCGGGAGAAGGTGGCCGAAGGCCGGATGAGGGAAAGATTGGCGCGAGACTTCGGCGGGAGAAGGTGGCCGAAGGCCGGATGAGGGAAAGATTGGCGCGAGACTCCGGCGGGAGAAGAACATATTGCCTCAAGGCAGTTTTCGCCTGGCCTACCTGCCGATCCCGCGATGTAACTCGCGGAGTTCGGCTTTCTCCGCATCACTCATGCCGGAAAGGCCCACTTCGGATTGACGCTTCATCAGGTCATTCAGCCGTTGCGTGCGGGTCTGCCGGTCGAGGTTCGACAAGGCGTCGTTGAATTCGGCTTGCCAGTGCTCGGGTGCGGCGGGAAACGCCATCATCGCCAGTTTGTGCAGGGCGTCGGACTCGTCTCGGTCCGACAGCGCTTCGAGCAACAGGGCACTGGTGATCTCGGGGCGTACACGCACGATTCCCAACATGTCGACGAGCAACTGAACGCCGGGTTGGCGCAGTTCGGAAAACAGATACGGCGGATCGATCGCCAGAGCGAGTTGCGGCTTCTGCAGAAGAAGCGCGATGGCTGCGCGCACGAGACTGATCTTGGGTGCATTGGCATCTACCCGGCGGCGCACCGGCGCCAGAACCGGTGCGACCGTGCTCTGCCCGCGCAGGGCGGCAACACGCTCATCAAGCATGGCTTCGGCCTTGTCGCGGACCGAACCCAAAGCCATCGGCAGATTCCAGCGGATGGTGCTTTTTTCGACCAGCATTTCCTGCATCCGATCGCGGAACGCCCCTTCGGGAATACCGGCGATCATGCTTTTGCACTTCTCGGCCAGCCGTGCGCGACCATCGGCGGTACCCAGGTCGGTTTCGATTTCCTGGTGTGCGAAGAAAAACTCGGATAGCGGCTGTGCTGCCTTCAAGCGATCCTCAAAACCCTGTGACCCTTCCTGCCGGATCAAGGTATCGGGATCCTCGCCATCCGGCAGGAACAGGAAATGGGCCTGGCGGCCTTCACGCATTCTGGGCAATACATTTTCGACCGCACGCCAGGCGGCACTGCGGCCGGCGCGGTCCCCGTCAAAGCAGAAATAGACATCGGCTGCGTTGCGGAACAGTAGTTCGGCGTGATCCCGGGTCGTGGCCGTACCCAAGGTCGCAACAGCCTGCGTGATGCCGAACTGGAACAACGCGATCACGTCGACATAACCCTCGACGACAATCAATCTCGTGATCTTGCTGTGCGCCAATCGCACTTGATTCAGTGCGTACAGTTCGCGCCCTTTCTGAAACAGCGGGGTCTCGGGAGAGTTGAGGTATTTGGGTGTCCCCTCCGGATCCAGCACACGACCGCCAAATGCGATCACCCGATTACGACGATCGTGAATCGGAAACATCAACCGGTCCCGGAACTTGTCGTAGTTCCGTCCCTGATCATTGCTCGACGTGAGCCCGGCCTGATCAAGCAACTTGGTGTTCTGCACACGCGATGCCAAAGCCTGCTTCAGTGCGTCCCATGAATCCGGCGCAAACCCCAATCCAAATCGCTCCACCATGGCCGGGTCGATGCGCCGTCTCTCCAGGTAAGCGCGTGCCTTGTCACTTTTCGGCAAATGGGATTGGAAAAAGCGGTTTGCCGCATCGAGCACTTCGTACAGATCGGCGAAATCACGTTCACCCTGAGCACGCCCGCCGCGTTGTTCGTAGGGCACTTTGAGTCCGACTCGCCCCGCCAGATCTTCCACCGCGTCGACGAATTCGGTGCGGTCGTACTCCATCAGGAACTTGATGGCCGAACCATGCGCGCCACATCCGAAGCAGTGGTAGAACTGCTTCGTCGGGCTGACCCAGAATGACGGCGATCGTTCGTCATGGAACGGGCAACGCGCCCGGAACTCGCGCCCGGCCCGCTGCAGCGGCACACGGGATTCGACGACGTCGACGATGTCGGTCCGCGCCAGCAGTTCGTCGATGAAGGTATTCGGGATCATGGGCATGGTGCCAATGATCCCTGATTTCTGCGCGCAATCGCCAAAAACACCGGCAAGTCTTGTGTGACCCGGATTTCCATCTGCCAGATCAACAACTTACGTGGTTACCTTTGGCCGAGCCACTGGGATCGCGTCCAGTCCGGCAGACACCCGGACTGGCTCGGGACGAATCAAGCGCTTATTCGAAGCCGTTTGCAAACATGCCATCACTCGTGAGATCCGCCGGCAGCGGCCAGGCCCAGGCGCCGCGTGAACGCGTGAACACAGCCAGCGTGGTGAACCCACGATCGATCGCCATATCCCAGACCATCACGTGCGGCAGGCCTTCGTGGCGCTGCCAGGTGGGCGTTGGCACCGAAATGTCGTCCGTGTAGTAAAGGCCCCAGTCGGTGCCGACGAAGACCTGATTAGGACGCAGCGGATTCGCGACGATGCTGTTTGCCGGAATGTTCGGCAAATTGCCCGACTTGTCGGCCCAGCTGTGGGTCGCACAATTGGCGCTGCAGCTGACCTGATAGACGTGCCCGGGTGTCGACGGCGTATTCTGATCGAATCCACCGATGGCCGCATAAGCCACCAGGGTGCTCTGGGCATTGAAGGCCACGTCCATGATCGGTCGATTCGGCAGCACCGCATTACCCCCGGTCAGATCGACCCAGGAAGCCGTGTTCGCAGTGCCCTGCCCCAGGTTTCTTCCCCACTGGACGTTGCCGTCGTTCGTCCCGACGATCGCGAACGCTGGATCAGTCACGGCATGGGCCAGTTGGTTGATGAAACCGCGTGCACCGAGTGGGCTCGGATTTTTCGTCAAGGTCGGTGAGTTCGCATACCAGGCCGCCGCGCCCACGCCTCCGGTGATGGTTTCCCAGACTCGTGTCGTTCCAGCGATCAGCCGAGTGCAGCCATTCACGGCGGTGCAACCACTGCCCGGTGCGTCGAGCACCCCGTACCGGTAGAGCTCGAACGGCGTCACGAAACTCTTCGTATCGGCCCCCCACGAGGGTGTCGCCGAACTTGAGGTACCGCCTGGTCCATTCACAGCGACACCGAGGGAGCCGTTCTGGCTCGAGTAGTACCAGCGTTGTCCACCGTCGGTGCGAACGATCGGATCAATACGCGTAAAGATGCCATCGCCGCCGCGGCGCGTCACCCATGACGTCGGTCCGATCGGCTGCGACAGGATGGCGGTGTTTGATCCGTTGTCCTGGGCACCGCCGCTGATGCCTGGTGTTGCGGCATTCGCGAAGTTGGCGGTGATGTCGCCCGAGTAGAACTCGATCGTGTTGATCGTGTTGTTCAGTGGAATGAACGATGGACTGGCCGCGGTAGCGTTCGTGGAGTACCAGACACCACCGTCGCTGCCCAGCAGAAGCCGGTTCGAGTCATTCGCCACATAGGCACGCGCGTGATGATCCACGTGTACGTTGCCGCCAACGTAACCGCAGGTCACGTTGTTGAAACTGGCGCCGCCGTTCGTGGACTTGAACGCGTCGACCGCGCTGGCGATCACGACGTCGGGATTGTTCGGATCGACCGTCAGGCCGGCGTCGTACCACATCTGACTGCCTTCGGTGTCGCAACCGCCGAACGCCGTCGAGGTGCCGATCTGTGACCAGGTGGCTGCCCGATCGGTGGACTTCCAGACGCCCAGTACGCCGTTCGCCAGATTCGTATCGGAAATCATGGCATAAACAATCTGGCTGTTCGTCGGCGCTACCGCCAGTTCGATTCGCCCGACCGCGGTACCCGCCGTCACGCCATTACCCGTACCGGTCGGCCAGTTCTGATTGCGCAAGGACCAGTCGCCGGTGCCCGGACAACCCATTGCCGGCAGCGTGGCCTTGTAGACACCGTTTGCGCCATTCCGGTCGAGATCCGGTTGCACCGGTGTTGGCGACCCGCGGGTACCGATCGCAACGAGTAACTCGGTGGTCGCGCCGTCATCGATCGCCAGCAGGCCGGTGACGTCCTGACGCTGGGTCGCGAACGCGTTCGTGAAGCACGGCCCGACCCAGTTTGCGCCGGTGTCATTCGACACGAACAGACCGGTTTTGGTGCCGACAATCAGGTTCGCACTGTTGTTCGGATCGACGACAACTTTGCCGATCGATTGGTACTGCGGAAAGTTGCCGACCAGCGGCGTGTATGCCGGCCCGAAGACGTCGAGCCCCAGCACCGTCCATGTTTCACCCTTGTCGGCACTCCGGAGCAGGCCTGCCGATCCAAACGAAAACGATCCGTATCGCAAATCACCGGTCCCGGCGTAAACCACGTTCGCATTGTTCGGATCAATTTCGAGGTCGCCGATGGCGGTGCTGGCCACTTCCGGGAAATCGGTCTTGACCGACCACGTGGTATTGGCCGAACAACAGTTCGTCGTCTTCCAGACACCGCCGCCATCGGAGGCGAAATACGCAATGGTCGGATCGGTCGGATCGACCACGATATCGTTGGTACGCCCGGCCGCGGCGCTGTTGCCCGGATTCAGTGGCATCGGACCCAGTGGCGTGAAGGCCGCGGGATTCAGCGCGAGGACACCGTCGGCGGATTTCTCGCGGATCGAAGACGTACCGGACGGTAATCCAAGCGGCACCCGATGAACCTGGCGTGCTGCGTCGGCAAGCCAGGCGGATTCGAAACGCCCGGTCGGATAACTGACCTGCACGGCTCGCAGATCACCCGGCGACGGGCTGGCGCGCAGCCCATCGGGCGTCGCCCACCAAGGGGTCGGGTCGGTCGATTCACTCAGTTTCGGCGTCGTCGCACAAGCGGACAAACCCAGAATCACACTGACGGACAGGACTAAACGACGCATCGACTCTATCTCCCACGGATCAGGACGGGAGTGTAGCAAGCGCGAAGTGTTTGCCTAACCCCTCCCAACCCTCCCCGAACATCGGGGAGGGCTTGCACGGATTGGACAGCGTCGCATTCGCGGCTCAGGCCGCAAACCGTCCGGCAAGGCTGCCGGACGGCCCTTGTCCTTCATGCATTGGGCGCCAGAGCGACCGGCCGCATCACCGCTTGTATTCGATGCCAACCCAGAACTTGTCGACATCGGCCAGAGCATCGGCATCACTGAACCGGGCGTATTTCACCAGGGCACTGACCCGCGGCGTGAACGCGTACCCGACACTGGCATTGAACTCGCGCCCCAGGTTCACGGCCAAACGATCCGACTCGTATTCATGCCAGGCCAGCGCGCAGTTCACCTTGCCACATGGCCCGGTCCACGACACGTAACGATCATCGAGGCCATTCACCGGCGTCGTCAGGAATCGATCAGCCCAGCCATTGAACGCGTGCAGAGTCGCGAACGGGGTCTGGAACGCGAAACGGCCATCACCACCGAGCACTTCCCATCCGGCTTTCACGACGTGCCCTTTCGGACCGGCCAGACCCAATTCAAGCAGCCTGTAATCCTGATCATCCCGGGATACCGCATCCGCCCAGTCGGACTGACGCGCATATTCGATCGTTCCGACCGGCTGCCACGCGGTATCGGTTGGCACTTTGCCGGCGAATCGAACACCCATGGTGCGCGCCGACTGGGCGACCAGGTCTTCGTTCTCGACAAAGTACGCATAGGCACTCAAAGAGCCGTACTTCATCGGTTGCGTGTAATGCAGCAGCGGCGCATTAAGATCCCACTCGCGCAACGCAGGATTGGGATGGGAACGCCCGAAAATGCGATGTACCCCATCCAGCCAGACCACATCCAGCACACCGTTGTTGGGCAGTGTCCAGTTCACGGCCGCCGCATCGAAAGTCTGTTCGTTCTGCCGCCAGCCGACATTGCCGAAGAACCTGTGGTTGTCGAACACCAGTCGCTGCCGCCCCAGTGTTGCCTTGACCCCGGAACCACTGTCCCAGACGAGGTTGAACTGGTTCCATTCAGCGCCTTCCGGATCAGTGATCACCGGCCGGGTATTGCCGGCCGCAGCCGATACCGGATAGTCGTCGATCAACGCGCGGACATCCTCAGCTTCAACATACACGCTGAATCCATGCCACGCCTTGCTGCGAAAACCCAGGCGATTGCGCCAGGTCAACGCCGTCGCGGTGTCGGCAAAACCGGCATCGTCGACACTCTCATACCGCAAACGGGAATCCAGCGAGAACGTGCCGTATTCGAGTGCCCAGGGATTAACCGGGGCAGCGGGCGCAGGCTGAGCCTGCGCCCCCACTCCGGCACTGGCAAGAGCCAGTGCCGTCGCAAAACATCCGTGTGTGCCTGACCATGGTCGGCTCCTCAGTAAACGTCTTCGACCGTGTTGTGCACGTTGAACTTGCCGGTCGGCGTGACCATCTCCGGGCCCTTGATCACGGCCTTGAGTTTCAAGGTCTTGTCATCGACCACCACCAGAGCGCTCTCTTCCTTCGAGCCACTCCAGACCGAGAACCACACTTCATCGCCAGCCTTGTTGTACTCAGGCTGCACGACACGTTTCGGACCCGGACCCAGTTTTGCCCATTCTGCGATCGGCAGCACCTTGAAGCCCTTGGCCAGGTCAGTCGTGTCGAACACTGCGACGGTCTGGCTGAACTTCACGTCCGGATTCAGCGGTGTGTCGACGTACAGGTGTTTGCTCTTCGGGTGCGTCTTGACGAACAGCGAACCACCGCCCTGACCGGTGAGCACTTCGACCACTTTCCAAGCGTGCTCAGGGTGGTGGGTCGGATCGGTACCGATCAACGTGACCTTCTCGTTGCCGAGTGCACTCGTGACCCAGACCGGACCGTATTTCGGATGCTCGAAGTTCGCGCCACGACCGGGATGCGGGATCTTGTCGGCGTCGACCAGGCTCACCATCTTGCGTTCCTTCGAATCAACCACGGCGATCTTGTTCGACTGGTTCGCAGCGGTCATGAAGTAACGATGTGTGGAGTCCCATCCGCCGTCATGCAGGAATCGTGCTGCATCCAGCGTGGTGATCTGCAGGTTTTCGATATCGGCGTAGTTGACCAGCAGGATGCGGCCGGTTTCCTTGACGTTGACGATGAACTCCGGATGTTCGTGGCTGGCGACGATCGCGGCCACGCGCGGTTCCGGGTGATATTCCTGCGTATCCACCGTCATGCCGCGGGTCGAGACGATCTTCTTCGGTTCCAGCGTCGGGCCGTCCATGATCACGAACTGCGGCGGCCAGTAGCTGCCGGCAATCGCATACTTGTCCTCGTAACCCTTGTACTTGCTGGTTTCGACCGAACGCGCTTCCAGACCCACCTTGATTTCGGCAACGATCTGCGGCGGATTCATCCACATGTCGATCAGGTCGATCTTGGCATCACGACCGATCGTGTAGATGTATCGACCCGAATCCGACATGCGCGAGATGTGCACTGCGTAACCTGTGGGCAGGATCGCAACAATATCCTTTTTGTCGCCGTCGATGATCGCCATCTTGCCTGCATCGCGCAGCGTGACCGCGAAGAAGTTCGAGATATTGCGGTTGTGCATCGGCTTGGTCGGCCGCTGGTCGACCGGCACCATGACCTTCCAGGTGTCTTTCATTTCCTTCATGCCGAATTCCGGCGGGCTCGGCGGATCATGCTGCAGGAATCGGGCCATGATGTTGACCTCTTCCTTGCTCAACTCACCCGAGGTACCCCAGTTCGGCATGCCGGCCGGTGAGCCGTAATTGATCAGCGCTTCCAGATACTGAGTGCCCTTCGCACGGGTGATATCCGGTGTCAGCGGTTTACCGGTCGCACCCTTGCGGAGCACACCATGGCAGCCGGCGCAGCGTTCGAAGAAGATCTGCGTGGCGCGACTGAATTCCGTCTTGCTGAGCGACGGTGCATCCGGACTGGTGATCATTTCGACCTGATCGGACTTCACGGTCGACGCGCCGGCCTGATACTTCATCTCGGCTTCTTTGGTACCGGGGTGGCGTGAGCCCTGTGCCGGATCGGTCGAGACCGCCAGCGACTTGCGGGCTGCGGCAACTTCCTTGGTGCTGACCGATCCGCCGGTATTGCCCCAGGCCTGATAGACATAGGTCACGATGTTCGCGACATCGGCATCGGACAGATGACTCATTGCCGGCATGACGTTGTTGTACTTCACGCCATTGACGGTCAACTCACCCTGAATGCCCTGCAGGATCGACGAGATCACTTTGTTCTTGTCGTTCTTGGTCAGGAAATCAGAGCCCGCCAGCGGCGGAAAGGCGCCGGGGAGTCCAGTCCCTGCGGGCTGATGACAAGCCGCGCAGTTGGCAAGATAAGCCGCCTCGCCCGCCTGGTTGCCCTGCTTCGGCAATCGTTCATTGACCACATCATTGGCCAACGTCAATGGACTCAACAGCAGTGCTGCCAGTCCGGGAATAAGCCTTGAATAATGCATACCGTCCTCCTGTTCAATCGAATCGGGGTTTCTCGGTGCACAGTCTCCGCGGATCCATCGCCGCTGAAACTGATATGGATCAAGTGAACGTGCGTGAGTCGGATGCTGGTGTGAAAAGTCCGCTCCGGATTTGATCTCGATCAAAGCGCGAGCGGCTGCATGGACGAAGGATGTCGGCAACAGATCGAGGAACCGCCACCATGGGCAACAAGAATGTATTGATGATGGCCATCCTGGCCGCACTGTCGATGGGCCTGCACGCTGCCGATGACCCGATCGCAGATACCGCAGCCCACTCAGACCAGAACGATGCCGGGATCACGCGCCTCGAAACCATTGTCAGTGTAGGCAATCATCGCGATCAGATGCTCGGACAGGTCGCCGGTACCGTCAGTGTGATCGAGCATGACCAGAACGAGCGGCATCTCGCCCAGGACCTGGCCGATCTGGTTCGCTACGAACCGGGCATCAGTGTTGTCGAAGAAACGAGCCGATTCGGCGCCAGTGGCTTTTCGATTCGGGGCCTGGATGGCAACCGTGTGGGCATGAGCGTCGACGGCGTTCCGGTTCGGGATGCGTTTGCCGTGGGCAGTTTCTCCCGCGGCACCCGGAACGCGGTGGAACCTGCGCTGTTGTCCCGTACCGAGATGCTACGTGGCCCGGCGTCGACCCTGCATGGCAGCGAAGCCCTGGCAGGCGTGGTCAATTTTCATACCTTGTCCCCGCAAGATCTTCTCGAGGACGTGGCGGGCGACTTCGCCGTCCGGGCTCGCGCGGGTGCCAATGGTCGCGACGATTCGGTGACCAGTTCGGCAAGCGCTGCGCAGCATCTGGGGCAGATCGACTGGTTGCTGGCACTCGTGGATCGCCAGGGCCATGAGCGTTCGACCCAGCCGCGACCCGGCGGGCTTTCGGCCAATCCACAGGATCGGCATGAGCAGACGGGTTTACTGAAGCTGCGCAGCGACTTGATCCTGCCCGGAACCTTGGCACTGACCTTGGAGCAACGCGAAGCCGACATCAACACCGATCTTCGGTCTTTCGTCCGTGGCCCCGCCCAATATGCCAGCACCAACGCGATGTCTGCATCGGATGCAGAGCTCGACCAGCGCGCCAGCCTGACATTCGAGTGGCCCGCAGGGATCATGGGGCTCGACGCACTCAACTCGTCCTTGTCGATGTCGCGATCGCGCATCGACCAGAACACGCAACAGTGGCGGGATGCCGAACCGCCGCGCACACCCGCAAACCGGCGCGATCGGCGGTTCCTGTTCGAGCAGGACAGTGTTTCAGCGGACCTTCTGGGCGAACGGCGCACATCGTGGTTCGGCGCCGAGCACTGGTTTGTGTTTGGCCTGTCGATGAACCGGCAATCCGCAGAAGAACTCAGGGATGGCCGAGAAACCAATCTGGTCACCGGCGCCGTCTCGACGATGATTCTGGGCGAACGATTTCCGGTACGCGATTTTCCGGACACCGTGTCGACGGAACTCGGTCTGTTCTGGCAGGACGAGATTCAACTCGGCGAACAATGGGCCTTGATTCCGGGCTTACGCTGGGAACGCTTCAACGTCGATGCCCGACCCGATGTGATGTACGTCGAGGACAATCCGAATCAGCGTCCGGTCGATCTGGATGACGCAGCATTGACCCCCAAACTGGGGGCACGCTGGCAAGCGTCCGAGGCGCTGCAGATTTTTGGTCAATACGCCGAAGGGTTCCGCCTGCCGCCGGCAGGAGACCTGAACATCGGCTTCAACATCCCGGCCTTCAACTATGTCGCCCTGCCCAATCCCGACCTGCAACCAGAACACAGCCGTGGCCTGGAACTTGGCGCTCGGTGGTCCGGGTCCCTGGGTCACCTCGAGATCGTTGCGTTCGAGAACCGGTACCGAAACCTGATCGAAAGCCGCGTGAACCTGGGCCGGAATGATCAAGGCCAGCTCGTCTTCCAATCACAGAACCGCGCACGAGCCAGCATTCGTGGGATTGAACTCCGCGGCGAATCGGCGTTGCCCTGGGCGGGCTTTTCGCTGCAAGGCGGACTCGCCTATACCGAGGGCTCCGATACCGTACGCGATGTCCCGCTCAACAGCATTGATCCGGCGAAGGCCACACTCGGCGTGATCTTCGAGAGTGCGAATGCACGCCACCGGATCGAACTGGTCGGTACTGCGATCGCGCGACAGGATCAGGTCGCGCCGAGTTCGCCAGCTGCATTCGAAACACCGGGCGTCGGTCTGGTCGATCTCTACTGGAACTGGCGACTGGGTGACCACCTGAACCTCGATGTCGGCGCGTTCAACCTGACCGATCGGCGCTGGTGGGCCTGGGGTTCAGTACGCGGTATCGCTGTTGATGCCCGCGAGATCGACTTGGCCACGCAGCCAGGTCGGCACCTTGCGATGAATCTGGAATGGCGCTGGTAAGGTCGGACGGTAGAACTACCCGCCCCACCAGCGCACCCACCCCAGCGGGTGATGCGCCTTGGCGATGCCATACATCCAGAACACCGTGGCGATTGCCGCGAGGTAACAGAGGAGCTTGCCGCGCCAGCTTCGCGCACGTTTGAGCGCAAACGTGCCGAGCACGATGTAAACGACCAGCAGCAAGAGCTTCAGTCCGAGCCATGGCACGGCGAGTGGGGTCAATTGCAGCAACACGGTCAGCCAGATCGCGAACACCAGCAGGCAGGTGTCGAGGCCCATCGACAGGCGACGCACGAGCGCATGATTGGCGATACCGACGCCGGCCAGCACACCGGCACCACGCAGCACGAACAAGCCAATGCTGAGCACCACACAGGCGACATGAAGATGTTTGATCGTCACATACCCGAACATCGGATCAATCGAGTCCGAGGTTCGGGATGGCACTGGCCAGTTTGCGCAGCGCCTCCGGCTTCAGGAGTTCCACTTCACGTCGATCAAACCGGGCAACCCCATCATCGCTGAGTTTGCGGATCACACGACTCACGGTTTCCGGCGCCAACGACAGGAAGCTGGCGATGTCGGTTCTTGCCATCGGCAAGTTGAAGTTCCGCGCGGAGAAACCACGGCGCGCAAGACGACGTCCCCAGTCCAACAGGAATCCTGCGAATTTTTCTTCGGCCGAGTAGTCGCCTTTGCCCCACAAAGCGGCGCTGATGTCCTTGCTCATCAACTGGAACAGGGTCTGCTGCAAACCCGGCAGTTCCTGGGCCAGATTGGCCATGGCACCGAACGAGAAGCGGCACAGCAAAGTTGTATCGAGCGCCACGGCATTACAGGGATAACGCGAGGGATAGACGGCATCGAGGCCAATCAGTTCGCCGGGCGTGTAGAAGCCGAGGACTTGTTCGCGCCCTTTGTCGTCAATCACGAAGGTTTTGACCAGACCGGCACGCACCGAGAACACGGCGCTGAACGGATCGTTGATGCGAAAGATCGTTTGTCCGGCCTGAAACGGGCCAACATGTTCGATCAGGCAGTGCAGGCGATTGAGTGCGTCCTTGCTGAAACCTTGCGGCATGCAGACACGGCCGAACACACAAGTGGAACAGAAACGCTCGGCATCCCCGTCATCGACCGGTGGCGCCTGCCAAGGGTCTCGGGTATCAGCGGTGTGCAGTTGGCTCATGTCGGCAAGATCGTGCGAAAGCCGGAATGTACCGGATGTCGACCGGCGCAGGCAGGCAAAGTGTCAGGGCGACAGATCTGTGCGGTCGCGAGCCCCGCTGTCTTCGCCGCATCCAATTCCGCTTCGATATCGGAGAGGAACAGAATGTCGGCAGGCGGCGCACCAATTGCTGCGGCAATTCGCTCATAGGCAGCGGCCTCACGCTTGCCACCGCTGGTGGTGTCGAAGTGGCCGCGGAACCATGACGACAGATCGCCGAATACGCTGTACCGGAAAAACAGCCGCTGTGCCTCGATCGACCCTGAGCTGTAGACATAAAGCGGCACACCGGCGCGGTGCCAGGCCCGCAACTGGTCATAGGAATCGATGTACAGATGCGCCGTGAATGCGCCCAGGCGATATCCCTCGGCCCAGATCTTGCCCTGCAGCGCTTTCAGCGGTGTGGCCTTGCGGTCTTCGTCGATCCAGCCGATCAGGGTCGCGATGACCTCGTCGAGTGATGCGCCACTCGAGGTTTCGGCACGTACGGCTTCAAGTTCTGCCGCAACATCCGCTTGATCGGCATGTGCCCGGACAAAGTCCGGGAGTGCCGCACGGGCATAGGGAAACAACACTCGATGTACAAAATCGATGGCGCTGGTGGTGCCTTCGATATCAGTCAGGACAATGCGGCTCACGATCACCCTGCCTTTAAGCCGACTGGAAACGCGGAAAGCGCGCAGCGATGTCGTCACCTGTGAACTGCGCAACCCAACCGGCAGCATTCGTGAACAGCCGGATCGCAATGAAATAAGGATCAGGCCCCATATCAAACCAGTGTCTGGTGCCATCAGGCACGCCGATCAGGTCACCCTGCTCACACAGCACCTCGAATACGCGTTCACCCAGATGCAGCGTGAACAGGCCACTGCCACCGACGAAAAAGCGGACTTCGTCTTCGGCGTGGGTGTGCTCGTTCAGGAATTTCTGCCGGAATTCGGCTTTCTGCGGGTGATCCGGATTCAGGCTGACCACGTCGACGGCCTGATAACCCTCTTCCGCCATCAGTCGGTCGATATCGGTTCGATAGGCGGCAATCACTTCGTCCTGGCTGGCGCCTGGCGCCACGGGCGCGGTGGCTTGCCAATGCTCGAATCGGATGCCGGCGTCGTTCAACAGGCGCGTGATCAGCGCGGGCTCGACGGTCTCGGTCAGCACGCGTCCCGGGTCGTTCTCGGCGTAAATACGCAGGCGGCTCATGGTTTCAGCGTCCTCATGGTCAATTCGCAATCAAGCAGGAATTCGAAGGCATCCAGATGGCGGCGCGCTTCGAATACGGTATTGCCCCACGCATACAGACCGTGGCCGTTGATCAGGTATCCGGCGAGTTGCGGTGTTTGCTGCAACTGCGTTTCGACCAGCGCCGCCAGATCGGGCATGTGTTGGCTGTTCGGGAAGATCGGCAGGTCCAGATACGTGTCGTGGGTGGACTGACCGGGAAATGCCTTGAGCAGTTCGTACCCTTCGAACCGGACATGCCCCTGCGCGGCGAACAGTCGCGATGCCAAGGTCTGGTTGCGGGAATGTGTGTGCAACACACAGCCGGTGTCCGGGTTGCGCGCATACAACTGCGTGTGCAGCAGGGTTTCCGCTGACGGGCGGTGATTCGAACCCACGGCTTTGCCGTCCAGGTCGACGACCATGATGTCATCGACCCCCAAGCGGCCCTTGTCGCGACCGGAAATGGTGATGGCGGCAAAGCCCGGATCCAGCCGGATCGAGAAATTGCTGCTGGTGGCAGGGGTCAGACCGCGCGCCGACAGCTCGCGGGTCAGGGCGCAGATTTCCTCTGCGGCAGCTCGGAACGACTCGTTTGTGAAACTCATCTTGGCGCCTACTTGACTTCAATCAATCCGGAACGCGTCAATATAGCGCACCATCTGTCCTGAACCCGCGAAGGAGCGACCCATGAGCACATCCGATCTGACCCGCCGTGAATTCCTGACTGTCCTCGCCGTAGCCGGCGGTGGACTGGCTCTGGCCGGCAACGCCCGCGCCCAGGCCGCACCCTTGGCCGAAACCGACCCGACTGCCGCCGCGCTCGGTTACAAGACCGACGCCACCAAGGTCGATGCCAAAAAATTCCCGAGCTTCAAGGCTGGGCAGAACTGCGCCAGCTGCAAGCTGATTCAGGGTGCCGACGGCGAAGCACAGCGCCCCTGCTCGATTTTCCCGGGCAAAACCGTTGCTGCAGCCGGCTGGTGTGCGGCATTCGCGCCAAAATGATCCGAATGTTGTAACGACGAATCAAGCACTTAGACGTTTGAACCGGACGGGTGCCCGGTACCTTGGGTGCCCGTTCTTGTGACCAGGCCGCCCATCCGGGCTGCCAAACGCAATTGTTCGGTTGCGGCAAAACCCTGACCGCAGCGCCATAAAACCCTCGTAAACCTCGGGATTTGCGAGGGTTTCCTGTTATGCTCCGCACGATTTTTTACCCTTACGGAGCAAAACCATGGCGCTGGAGCGCACCATTTCCATCATCAAGCCCGATGCCGTCGCCAAGAACGTCATCGGCAAGATTTACGACCGTTTCGAATCGGCTGGCCTCAAAGTCGTGGCCGCGAAGATGAAGCATCTGTCGCGAAAGGAAGCCGAAGGCTTCTACGCCGTCCACCGGGAACGTCCGTTCTTCAACGACCTGGTCGAGTTCATGATCTCCGGCCCGGTGATGATCCAGGTGCTCGAAGGCGAGGCGCGATCGCGAAGAACCGCGACCTGATGGGCGCCACCGACCCGAAGAAGGCCGATGCCGGCACGATTCGTGCTGACTTCGCGAGCAGTATCGACGCCAATGCCGTACACGGCTCTGACAGCGCCGAAAATGCCGCCATCGAAACCGCCTATTTCTTCGCCAGCACGGAACTGTGCCCGCGTTGATCACACACCATGACTGAAGCCACGCCCAAACCCAAGGTCAACCTGCTCGATCTGAGCCGCCGCGATATGGAAGCGTTTTTCCTGTCGCTCGGCGAGAAGCGCTTTCGCGCCGAACAGATCATGAAGTGGCTGTACCACCGGCAGGTCGCGGACTTCAGCGGCATGACGGATCTCGGCAAGAATCTTCGGGCACTGCTCGACGATAAATGCGAGATCCGCGTGCCGACGATCATGCACGAGCAACAAAGCGCCGACGGCACCTGCAAGTGGGTACTGGGTCTGTCCGGCGGCAATGCAGTCGAAACCGTCTATATCCCGGAGCCGAACCGAGGAACGCTGTGTGTGTCCTCGCAAGTCGGCTGCGGGCTGAATTGCCGGTTCTGTTCCACCGCCACACAGGGCTTCAGCCGCAATCTCAGCACCTGGGAAATCATCGGTCAGGTCTGGGTGGCGGCGAAGCAGTTGAACCACCAGCAGAACGGCATGCGTCGCATCACCAACGTGGTGATGATGGGCATGGGCGAGCCGCTGCTCAATTTCGACAATGTCTGCAATGCGATGGACCTGATGCGTGATGATCTGGGCTTTGGCCTGGCGAACAAGCGCGTCACCCTGTCCACCGCGGGTCTCGTGCCGATGATCGATGCGCTCTCGCAGCGTTGCGACGTCAGCCTGGCGGTGTCATTACATGCGCCGAACAATGATCTGCGCGACCATCTGGTACCGCTCAACAAGAAGTACCCGATCGACGAATTGATCGCAGCCTGCCAGCGTTACCAGGCCAAGCGTCCGCGCTCGACGATCACGTTTGAATACACCATGATGAAGGGTGTCAACGACGCGCCTGAACTGGCGCGCAAGCTCGTCAAACTGCTGCGCAAGGTGCCGTCGAAGCTGAATCTGATTCCCTTCAATCCTTTCCCCGGAACGGAGTTCGAACGCTCCGATCCCGTCACCATCGCGCAGTTCCAGAAAATCGTCTACGACGGCGGCATCATGACCACGGTTCGCCGCACGCGTGGCGACGACATCGACGCTGCCTGCGGGCAACTGGTCGGCAAGGTCGTGGACCGGACGCGCCGGCAGCGTGAGCACCAGGCCAAGCTGAAGGAGCAGGTCAATGCAGCCTAGTCGATGGGTGCACTTTGCCCTGCTGACCCTTCTGGCGGTCGTCTTGCTGCCCGGTTGCTCGGGCAAACAGGACTTCTCCCGCAAGGAAACGCGCCTGACGCCCAAGGCCGAAATTCGCAATGACCCGAAACAGGCCGCGAAAACCAACACGTCGCTGGGCCAAGCCTACCTGTCCAAGGGCCAAATCGACCTGGCGATGGACAAACTACTGAAAGCTCTTGAACTTGATCCCAAAAATGCGGACACGCACACAGTCATCGCGGTGGCTTACGAGCAGATTGGGAAGATGAACGAAGCCGAAAAACATTATCGTCAGGCGCACAAGCTGAGCCCTCAGGCAGGCCTCACGGCCAATAACCTGGGCAGGTTCCTGTGCGCCCAAGGCCACTACGCCGATGCAGAGAAGATGTTCGGGCTTGCGCTCGAGGATCCATTCTACAAAACGCCTGAGACTGCCATTTTGAACCGAGCGGTCTGCGCACGAAAAGATGGTCGCACTGAATTCGCGACGGACAGTTCCGCGAAGTTCTGGCGCGCCGGCCACTGGATCCGGTAGCGCTTTGGTCCATGGCCGAACTGACTTTCGAACAAAAGACTACATGCGTGCCCGGGCCTTCTTTGAGCGCTGGCAATCCAGCGGTCAGGAAACGGCAGAATCCCTCGCATTCGGCATGTCCATCGAGGAAAAGCTGGGCAACGCCTCGCAAGCCAACATCTATCGCAATCAGTTGATCGAGCGCTTTCCGGAATCGGATGAAGCGGCCCGGCACAGCAAGGAGAACACGCCATGAGTCGCCGCAAATCCCGACGTCCGGGGAAACCGACTGATTCAATCCAGAGCCTGCATGTTCAGGCCGAGTTGCCGGTCGCGATGGCGGCGCTGGATGATCGATCCGATGCCGCCCCAACTGACGCCTGTTCGGAACAAGCACCCGTGGCCGTGGCCGAGCCAGTCAAACTGGTCCACGCTGCGCCGCCGTCCACGATGAGTGTCGTGGTCAAGGACGAAGACACCACACTCGGACAGCGGTTGCGCCGCGCACGGCAGAATCTTGAATGGTCGCGGGAAGACATGGCGCAAAAGCTGCGCTTGCCTGTCGCGCGGATTCTCGACATCGAGAACGACCGCTTCGACACCCTGGGCGCCACGGTGTATGCCCGGAGTTACCTGCTTCGGTACGCCAAACTCGTGGACGTTCCCGAACTGGTAGTCCGCCGGCAGTTTGCCGAGACCGAGGAACCCACAGCCGTCTCCCGTGGCTCCCTCGATATCGCGCCGTCCCGTCGCGTGCAACGGGTGAGTCACCTCGCCAAGTATGCGGTGCTGACAGCAGTCATCATGGTGCCGGCATTGATGAGCGTCTTTAATCGCTCCACACCCGTGCCGGTGCAGGTCCGCAGCCTGGAGACCGCCGAATTGTCCGCGAGCCAGGCTTTGCCGGCCCCATCGACGACCGCGCAGGCAGAGGCCTTTGCGGCTTCGTTTGAGCCGGAAGCGGCTTCATCGGTGCCCCCTGCCGAGCCGTCTGATGCACCGAAACAAGCCGAAGCCGCGGAAACCTACCGCGTCCCGACCACCCCACCGCCATCGACGCTGGCGGCCTCGATGGCGCCGATGATGCAGAATCGCCCGGGACTCGCCGCGGGTGAACATGAGGTGGTGCTCAGCGCACGCGAAGATTCCTGGATGGAGTTGATCGAGGTGGGCGGGCGTCGTATCGACCAAGGCCTGCTTCGCGCCGGCGAAAGTCGCCGGTACGTCACGCGCGTTCCGATCCGTGTCCGAATCGGCAACTCCGGTGGCGTCGATCTGCAGGCGGACGGCAGTCCGGTCTCTTTAGCCGCACTGGCCCGCAAGAACGTCGCGAATCTCGAACTCTTCGGCAGCAGCGAAATGCCGGCATCCCGGCTAGAATCAGCGGTTCCGGTCGAAACACCCTGAACCTGGGGCCCGCATTCGGCAGGCAACAAGCACTTTCTTAACGCGGTTGCATCTGCAATCGCCTTCCGGATCGTCGGAGTTTTTCCGGCTGTCCCTGGTTGCCGCCTGTTGGCGGCGTAGATCAATCTGGTTGGAAACGAGTCATGTCAGACGGAATGGACGAACACGAGCAAGGCGAGAAGGTCCGCAATTGGCTGCAGCAGAACGGCACGTCGATCCTCTTTGGATTGGCGCTCGGGCTGGGCGGCATCTGGGGCGTTGGCAAGTTCCAGGAAGTCCGCGGCGCACGATTCGCCGAAGCCGGCGACCAGTACAACAAACTCGCCGAAGCGGTCGAAAAGAAAGATGATGCGGCCATCAAGGCGCTGACCGAAGCGATGCGCAAGAACTACGCGAAGTCACCATACGCCGCTTTGGCCGCCTTGGACGAATCGTCTCGCCTGATTGGCGAAGGCAAGCTGGAAGACGCCGCCAAGTCACTGCAATGGGCGCGTGACAACAAGGCCATGCCGGAACTTGCCGATCTCGCCGCGATTCGCCTCGCGCGCCTGCAGTTGGCGCTCGACAAGCCCGAAGACGCGCTGAAATCGATCGAGACGGTAACCGGCACCGGCTTCCAGGCCAGTGCCGCCGAAGTCCGCGGTGATGCACTCTTCGCACAGAAAAAATTCAAGGACTCGCTGGCGGCCTATGAAACCAGCCTGACTCATTACGATGCCACCTCGCCGCGCAGAAGTATTGTTGAGATGAAGCGCGACGATCTAGCCACCGCCGAAGGAACCTGAGCGCATGCGCAAGTTGCTGCTGCTATCCATGGCCGTACTCACGGTCAGCGCCTGTTCGACCTGGAAGAAGAAAGAAAACATCGAGCCACCTAACGAACTGGTCGAGTTTTCCGACGCGAACCTGTTGCGCAAGCTGTGGTCGACCGACCTGGGCGAAGGGAGCGGCAAGTCCGGTGCAACGGCTCGTCCGTTTGTGTCGGGCACTCGCGTGTACGCCACCGATGTCGAAGACGGCCTGTATGCCATCGACGCCGACAGCGGTAAAACCGTGTTCCGTCGCGAATTGGAGGAAGACAGCTTTGCTGCCGGTGCCGCCGCGAATGAACAACTGGTCGTCGCTGGCACACTGAATGGCCGTGTTTTTGCCTACGACGCCAGCACCGGCGCCGACCTATGGGAGGCCCGTGTGTCGTCCGAAGTGCTGGCAGCACCGGTGATCGCCGATGGACTGGTCATTGTCCGCTGCAACGATGGCCGCATGTTCGGCCTCGACGCCAGCGACGGCTCACGCAAGTGGGTGTTCGATCGTGGCCTGCCGCTCCTCAGTGTCCGGGGTTATGTGCAGCCCATGTACCAAGATGGCGTGGTGTTCATCGGATATGAAACCGGCAAGATTGTCGCCTTGCGCGCCAACGACGGCAGCATGCTTTGGGAACAGGCTGTCGGCGTCGCCGAAGGCCGTACCGAACTCCAGCGCATGACTGACGTCGACGGCGAACTCGTGCTCGACGGAGATCGTCTGTACGCAGTCAACTATCGCGGCCAAGTGGTTGCGATGACGCCGGACAGCGGCCGACCGATCTGGAACCGCGACCTGTCGTCCTACACCGGTCTCAGCATGGGCGGCGGCCAGTTGTATGTGGCCGACGACAACGCAACACTTTGGGCCCTCGACTCCGGCAACGGCAGTTCGCAGTGGTCACAGGACGCCTATGAAAACCGTTGGCTGACGACTCCGGTCGTGGCTGGTGACTATCTGCTCAGCGGCGACGTTGAAGGGTATCTGCACGCGTTCTCCCGCACCGACGGCAGCACCAAGAGCCGAGTCCAGATCGGCGACGAAGCCATCCGCGCCGCACCGGTGCTCGATGGCAACCGTATTTTTGTCCAGAACTCCGACGGCACCCTGGGTGCCTACGAGTTGATCAGCCAGTAAGGCAGAGGAACCCGGGCCATGCTGCCTGTTGTGGCCCTGGTCGGCCGCCCCAACGTGGGCAAATCGACCCTGTTCAACGTCCTGACACTCAGTCGCGACGCGCTCGTACACGATCGCCCGGGCGTGACCCGCGATCGTCAGTACGGCGTCTGTCGCCACGCCGAGCAACCCTATGTGGTCGTCGATACCGGCGGCCTGACGGACAGCAAGGATCTGCTTGCCCGCGCCACCGTCAAGCAGGCGCATTCGGCGATCGACGAAGCCGACCTGATCCTGTTCATCGTGGACGCCAAAGATGGCCTGCTCGTCGACGACCACGACGTGGTGCAGTTCATCCGCCGCTCGGGCAAACCCTGCATGCTGGTGCTGAACAAGATCGACGCGGCCGGTGAAACCCAGGCGCGGACGGACTTCGCACCGCTTGGCATGGAGCCGATGCTGGCGATCTCGGCCGCTCACCGCCGTGGTATCGATCTCCTGCAACACGAAATCCGGAACCGATTGCCGAAGAAAGACCCGGAACAGACCGCAGCCGACGCCGGCCTCGATCTGAGCCGGATGAAAGGGATACGGCTCGCCATCATCGGCCGGCCGAACGTCGGCAAGAGTACGCTCGTCAACCGCCTGCTCGGCGAAGACCGCGTCATTGCGTCGGAAGTCCCCGGCACGACACGTGATGCCATTGCCATCCCCGTCAACCGCGACGGTCAGGACTGGGTCCTGATCGACACGGCCGGCGTACGGCGCAAATCGAAAGTCGAGGACGTGGTCGAGAAGTTCAGCGTGATCAAGACGCTGCAGACGCTCGACCAGTGTGATGTCGCGATCCTGATGCTCGATGCCCAGGAAGGTGTGACCGACCAGGACGCTTCCGTGCTGGGTTATGCGCTGGATGCGGGTCGAGCGCTGGTCATCGCGCTGAACAAATGGGACGGCCTCAGCACCTACCAACGCGAGCGTTCGCAGAGCGAAATGCTCCGGCGCCTGGACTTCGTGCCCTGGGCCGAACGGATCACCATCTCGGCCAAACACGGCTCGGGCCTTGGCGAATTGATGGACGCAGCCATGGCTGCCTACCAGTCGGCCAATGCCGATATCGCATCGAGCGAAATGACGCGCGCGCTCGAAGCTGCCATTGCGGCCTACCAGCCGCCACTTGTGGGCGGCAAGGCGCCGAAGATGCGTTATGCGCACCTCGGCGGCAACAAACCCCCCCGCATCATCATCCACGGCTCCCGCCTGGAAGGTGTCGCCGCGTCGTACGTGCGTTATCTCGAAAACTTCTTCCGCAAGCGCTACAAACTCGTCGGTACGCCGGTCGCCATCCAGATGCGTACGGGTGACAACCCGTTCGCCGGCCGGAAAAACGAACTGACCGACAAACAGTCGCAAAAACGCAAGCGCATGATCAAGCATCACAAACGCGGCAAGTAGCCGGCAACAACATTGCAGCCAGACAACCGGCGACTTGTCTGTCAGCCCCCGCTCCGCTAAAGTGCGCGGCCCCTCCGATACCGGATTGCCTTGTGCGCCCTGTATCCGGATGGATCCGGAGAGATGTCCGAGTGGTTTAAGGAGCACGCCTGGAAAGTGTGTGTACGGCTAACACCGTACCGAGGGTTCGAATCCCTCTCTCTCCGCCATCAATTATGGTGGCCTCCGTTGGTTCCTCACGACGATAGGTGGCAAATCCCGCCAGGCCCGGAAGGGAGCAACGGTAGTCACTGATGCGGGTGCTGAGGGTCGGCTGGCGGAGGCTGCCACCCCCATTCTTTTGCTTCGCTTTGCGAAGCAAAAGGGCGAAGTGTTTGCCTAAGCCCCTCCCAACCCTCCCCGAACATCGGGGAGGGCTTGCAAGGCTCAAACAACGTCGCATCGCGGCTGAAGCCGCTCCCACAGTGGATATGCCTGGCACGGGCCAGAACAACCTTCGCTTGGGCAAAGCCACAGGACTGCGGCGAAATCTCGGAAGCCAAAAGCCAAGCCCTCCCCCGATGTCCTCGTGGCTGTCTAGCTACTCGTCGCTTTCTCGGTTACCCCTCCGATCGTCATCCCCGCGAAAGCGGGGATCCACTCGATGCGACATGGTTTGGGTCGTGTGGCACCCGAGTGGGTTCCCGCTTTCGCGGGAATGACGGACTTTTGGTGTGTGGCACGAGTTGCTTCGCGGTTCGAAGCAAAAGGGCCAAGTGTTTGCCTAAGCCCCTCCCAACCCTCCCCGAACATCCGATGTCCTGGTGGCTGTCTAGCTACTTGTCGCTTTTTCGGTTACTCCCCCTGCGCTCGTCATCCCCGCGCAAGCGGGGATCCACTCGTTTCGACCCGGTTTGGGTCGTGTGGCACCCGATTGGTTTCCCGCTTTCGCGGGAATGACGGACTTTTGGTGTGTGGCACGAGTTGCTTCGCGGTGCGAAGCAAAAGGGCGAAGTGTTTGCCTGACCCCTCCCAACCCTCCCCGAACATCGGGGAGGGCTCATTCGGGCTAGTCCGAAACTTTGTGGCATCGCGGCTGAAACCGCTACAACAGTGGATATGCCTGGGCACAGCCACAGGACTGCGACAGAATCCCAACCCCCAAAGCCCTCCCCGATGTTCGGGGAGGGTTGGGAGGGGCTTAGGCAAACACTGCGAACTTGATCTCTCGCGCTTGCGCGCGAGAGATCAAGTTCAAGAATTGAATTGCAGCATTGCTGCAATTCAATTCTTGAACTAATGTAACGCTCCCGGCCAGCAACCCGTTCAGAGGTGGCGACCGGGAAACGTGAACCCGGGGAGAGACTGAATGTTGCAGAAAGTTCGATCATTGATCGGGCGCAGTGTGGGCATGACTGCCAACAAGGCGCGCGACCGCATTACCCACGGCATGTTGGTAGTCGACGTCCGTGATGCAGACGAGTTCGCTCAGGGTCATATTCCTGGTGCGATCCATATTCCGTTGCGCCAGATCGAGGCGGATGCCGAAGGTTCGATCGCCCCTCTGGCTTCGGTCAGTGGTCGTCGGGACGTGATCCTGTTTGTGTGCCGCAGCGGCGCGCGCTCGGAAGCTGCATGCAACTATCTGCGCAGCTTGTTGGGTCGCCGTGCGCAATTCCTGACCGGAGGCTTGATGGCTTGGGTGGGTGCAGGCATTCCGATCGCTCGCGAACCGACGTCGCAAGCGCACTGAACCAAAGCGGGACCGACCTTCAGCCGGAAATGCGCGCGAGGGAACTCGACAGCAGATGAGCGGTGGTCTGCACCACCGGGATCACACGCTCATAGGCCATCCGCGTCGGACCGATGACACCCAGCACACCGAGCACTCGCCCACCGGCACCATACGGCGCAGTCACCATGGTGCACTGTCCGAGCGGGGCATATCCGGACTCTTCGCCAATGAACAGGCGGACGCCATCGGCGTGGATACATTGCTCCATCAAGCGGACCAATTCACGTTTGCGCTGGAACGCATCGAACAGGTCGCGCAACCGGTCGATGTCTGCAAGTTCAGGCTGTCCCATCAGGTTCGTGGCGCCCGCCAGAAGCATCTCGTCTTCGTTGTCCACGCGGAATGATGCGTCGGCAATTTCGATCGCGGAGCGCATCAGCCGATCGATCGAATCCCGCGCAGCCTGCAAGTCTCCGACGAGCCGCGCACGGATTTCGTCCATCGCAAGGCCGGCATAGTTGGCATTCAGGAAATTGGCGATTTCTTCCAGTTCGCCCGGTGCATAGGCTCTTGCCAGGTCCACGACACGGTTCTGAACTTCGTTGTCGGTGAACACCAGAATGACCAGCAGTCGAGTCGGCGACAGTCGGACAAAGTCGATCTGACGGAACGCAAACTGGCTGCGCTTCGGTACGGTCACGATGCCGACAAAATGGGTCAAGTCACTGAGCACCGACGACGCTTGCTGCAACACGTCCTGGGTACTCTGACCATGACTCAAATTCTGTTGCCAGTGCTCGAACTCGTCGTGGCTGGGCTGCTTCAGCTCCAGCATCGCATCCACGAACAACCGATATCCCTGCGCAGTCGGCACTCGCCCGGCAGAAGTGTGTGGCGCCCGGATCAAACCCAATTCCTCGAGATCGGACAACACGTTCCGAATGGTCGCCGGACTGAGATCCAGGCCAGAAGCACGCGCGAGCGTTCGCGAACCCACGGGCTCGCCGTCTCGGATGTACTGTCCAATCAATGCCCGTAACAGGTGCCGGGCACGTGGATCCAGAAGTTCTGATCGGTTTCTGCGCATGAAAGGGGCAATCGTTGACCAGTGCATGGTGACGCGCCGCCGTCAGTCATGCAATGCAACTCAAGCTGAATCGGATTTTTCGCCTTTTTGAGCCTGGCCCGAACATCGCAGGAGGCCCAATCCCCTCAGGGTGAGGCTGAAGGCCGAGGCTGACATTGCTGATCGATGATTTTCAGGACATTCACTGGGCTCAGGCCACGCCAAAAGACAAAAGGCGCCCCGCCCGACAGGCGATCCGATGCTCACCAAAAGAACGGGCCCGGCTCAAGAGCCGGGCCCGCTTTTTTGTTGCCTATTGCCTGAATCAGTCTTCGAACCCGTCATCAAACAGCGGATCGATCAGCACCACAACAACCGCTTCACTTGAATTGTTCGCCGAGTCAGGATCACTGGTCGAACTCGAAGCCTGCGCACGGAGGGTCATCGTTGGCAAATTGCCTGGCGCCGTAAACGTCAGTCGCAAAGTCGACGGCGCCGCATTACGCGGCCGCACTGGCAATTGCCACACGCCGGTGGCTGAGTCATAAGACCCGTCAGAAGCCACAACCGCTGTCGGTACTGCCGAGCTCAAGCCTGCTTCATTGAACTGCTCGGTCAGATAAACGGAATAGGCGTCATCTGGCCCCGCTGTGCCCAGCGTGATGATGAACTCGACAGGGTCTCCGGGTGCCACAGTGGCACTGGAAGACGCCACTGCCACATTCAGGTTGGAACTGCGCGATGCGTTGATCAGGGCTTCGGCACGGTTATTGACAAAGACATTGTCGATGGGCGTCACGCTGCTCACCTGAATGGAAGTGCCGAGTGTTCCCGAACTGCCGACCGTCGAAACCACCGTCAGACTGGTCCCTGTACCCGCGGCCAAAGACGCAACGGACCAGGTTCCCGTAGTGCTATTGAACGAACCGCCGCCGGTATCAGACACATAGACCAATCCGGGTGTTGCAGAGATATCCAACACGATGTTGGTGGCTGGACTGGCGCCCTCGTTCGCGACAACGTACGTGAAACTGACCGTGCCGCCCTGACTGACCGTTGGCGAACTCGCTGCCGCTGTCACCGACAAGTCGGATCCCGAAGCGGAGTCCAGCAGCATGACCTGATCGCGAGTGCCGTCCGCATTGTGCGAGAACAACATCAGCGCGCCGATCGACCCGTTGGCCACCATGTTGGCGGTATTCCAGGCGACCGGAATGCTGGTGCCGTTCTGTGCGACGAGATTGGCTGACGCTGCACCGGTGTTGAAGGCGATACCCCGCGCTGCCCCGTTATAGGTGAACGGACCGGCCGCACGATCGAACGTGAACGCCGTACCCGGTCCACACGTTGCGGTGTCACGGGCACACCAGGCACTGAAGCCCGGGCAACTGGCAATTGCCCAGCGGAACCCAAGATCCGGATTCACCAAGCCCAACTCTGCAGGTGCCACACCGGCAAACAGAACATTGGAATTATGAAGCGCGGTATCGGCCGTCTGCGCCGTCACCAGATTCGTAAACGGTGCAGCCCCACCGACCGTGATCGTGCTCGGCGGCGTGATTCGGGACACCGAGAACACATCGAGGCCGGTCGCCGTGGAGGATGTCAGTCGATTCTGCTGCCCCGCATCGCCAATCATCAGGATTCGGTCATAGACTCCGTCCTCATTCTGGTCGACACAGATATTGAACGCAGCGTTGCCTGGCGTTTTCCATTCACCCCAGGTGCTGATGCCGAACACGAACAGATTGAGCGCAGGATCGTACTGGACACCGGCATACTTGATGTCGTTGAAAGCCGGAATCGTCGGCTCGCGTGGCGAGTTGACCTGCAGTTCAAAGCCGGTGACCAACGACACCTGATCGGTTGCACCGAGAATGTGCAAGTGCTGCCCGCAAGCGAACCCGTGCAGACACCCTGCCCGCCCAGCACCACACTGCCGCTGCCAGTCGGCAAACCGCCGGTGGCGATGGTTGCCGGTGCAGTCAGCGTAGAGTGCGGTCGGGTTGCGGCATGCAGAGGGATCCGTGCGACCTCCTGCGTACCATTCATGACGCGCAAGATCGCCGACTCCTCATTCAGATAATGACGCGGCGAATGGAATAGGTTGTCAGATAGCCACCCGTAAACGCGGATTGTGTGCCGCTGGTCGCGCGATCGCGCGAGCGATCCATCTGCGTGACGTTGGCCGACAACATTACTTGCGCCGTCGCAGTGCCGGCCGCTGGCACGGAGATACCGTTGACCGGAAGGAAGAAATCAACGCCCGGTGCATTCGAGACATTCAACAATTCCAATCCCAGATTCATGGCTGTCGCACCGCGATTCACAATGCGCACCGACTTGCTGGCCGAGAAATTCGTTGACGTGGGTTCGACATTGAAGCTCACCGAAACCGCGCCGGGTTCCTCGTCATTGAATGCCTGAATCGTATTCAGTGAAGACTCGTGTACCTGAGTTCGGCCCCCGCCAATTCGGGAAGTTGCAAAGGTCGCGCCGGTTTGGTCGGCACCGGTAGTCACTTTCTGGCTCGCGCCATTCATGACCAAGGCTTTGATTTCCTCGACACTGCGGGTTCGAAACTGCTGACGCATCAGTGCTGCGGTTCCCGCCACATGGGGCGCGGCCATCGAAGTACCCGAGATGACCAACGTCTGTCCGGCAGGAATGAAGCCCGATGCATTGGCGACCAGACAGCCAGTGCTGGGGGCGGTTCCGGTGCACGTGATGCCGGTTTGCATCGACGTGATGTTCTGTCCCGGTGCCGCCACATCCGGCTTCAGGATCTGAGTGAGTCCACCACCGCGCGGCCCTCGCGAAGAGAAGCCGCTGAGCGAATCGCCGGCATTGGCCGCGAGCATGCTGACATTCACCGGCCCATTGAGCAGTTCCGCCCGAATGGCATTACCGGATTCGAGGGAAATGCGAACAGCGGGCACAGTCAAATCAATCGTTGCCGCACCGCCCATTGCCGGCGTGAGCGGATCCGAAACGTTGTCCGCCACCAGCACGCCAATTGCGCCGGCATTCTGTGCGAACTCGATCTTGACGTTGAATCCGCAAACCCCACGATCGACCATCGCGATATTGCCGGCGAGCGCAGCCGCATTGGTTGGCGCCGTACATCCGTCATTCACGGGCGCGACCGCATCAACCATCAGCACAACATTGCCAGTCTGACCAGACACTGCGGGAATGGGTGTACCGGCATTGGTGTCAGTCATCGTATTCGAGCCAGCTTGCACGGTCCCGGCAATGGCCGGCGGCGAATTGATCTGCACCTTGGCACCAGGGAAACCGCCGTCCAATGAACTGGCGACCGCAATGGTGCGCTGTGAGGCACCGGGGCTGCCACTGATGAAAAAGGTATCGCCCGCATTACCCGCGGAAGCAACCACGACGACGCCGATCGCGGCGGCATTGTCGGACGCAATCGTACTGACGTCGATACCACTCCCGAAATTCGAACCCAAGGACATGTTGATCACGTCAAGTCGATCACTCAAGTCGTCATCGTTGTTCGGATCCGTCGACCAATCGATCGCTTGAGCGGTCAGTCCGGTCGAACCGCCGCAGCCGAACACGCGCAGGGCGTAAATGTTGGCACGCGGCGCGACGCCTGGGCCGATTCTCAGCGCCGAAAAATTTGTGGTGTTGTCATACGGCCCCGTAAACGGTGTGCCATCGGCATTCACACCACCACCGGCGGCGCTGCCCGTGACGTGTGAACCATGCCCCTGACAATCCATCGGATCTGCATCAGGTGCCGGTGCATTCGCGCCCGTGTACAGATCACCGGCAAAATCGAAGCCGCCGACCACTCGGGCCGTTGGAAACGCTGCGGCACCCGTCTCCGTGATTACGGTTCGATCGTTGGCCTGATAATCAGCCAACACGCCGGTACCGCCCACATTCGGATGCTGGTAGTCAACACCGGTATCGATGATGCCGATACTGACGCCCTCACCTTCCGCACCGGCAACCAGTGCCGGAGTGTTGGTCCAAGTGTTGGGCGCGCCAATAAACGGAACACTTGTCTGGTGGTTCAGTTCATGCAGGACAACAGGCTCGACGCTCAGCACACCGGGCAATTTGCGGACCAGATCCAACTGATCAGGGCGGACGCGAATGGATAATCCATTCGCCGCGCGATGAATGCGGTAGATCTCGACGTGACCCAGATTCAATGCAGCCAGTTGCCCGGCAAATGTCGATTGCTGGGCGCGAACGAAATTGGCTTGCTGCTGTGCCGCCCGCCCTGCTTCCTGCCTTCCCGTCGGGGTATCGCCGCGAGCCGTGAGCACCTGGGCATATCGAAGGGTTGTGGGCTCCGCAGCCAACTGCACGAACACGGCCACGCGACCCTGTTCATCAGCTTCGGTGTTTGCCACGGTGATCGATTCGGTCTGGGTCGGCAAGCCGGTCGGACTCGGCAGACTGGTCGCAGCAAACGTCGCCAACGATCCGATCGACGTCAGCAGCAGCGCTGTTCCGACAATAGGTTTAAGCTTCATGTTCAGCATTCCTTGTACTTCAGGGGTTTAATTCGATAAACAAAATCGGGTCTCGCCACGATGCGCCGAACCCGGCGCATCGTGACGTTCAGACTCAGCGAATGATGGCGTCTTGCAACAACCAGCGCGGCTCATCACCACGCGGCAACTCATGCATGCTGTATTCGATGACGGCGTCATTGGCCACGGACTGCCAATGGACATGCGTCCAGATTCCGTCGCGATCGCGTTTGGCGAATGCCACTTCAACCTGGCCGCCGATCTTGCGTGCATAGACGCGCAGGGCCGGGCCCAGATCATCATTGGCGAGATCGACCAGCAGAGGCTCTGCAGTCAGCAGATCCACCACACCGGCGAGCGGCACGAGACGTTTGCCCTCGACTCCGGCCAGGCGCGTGACGTCCTCGAAACCATCCCGGAACAGGTTGTCAACGAAGACCCCCTGCCCGTTCAGTTCGAATGAGCCCGCACCGGGACTTGCCGACGTCAGGGTGAGTGTCTGCAGGAAATTGCCCACTGCCAGCGGTGTGAAGGTGTAGGTCAACGTGCAGTTCTGGCCCGGATTGATCACGATCGGCAGGCTCAGCGAGCAGGTACCGGCAATCGTCCGGTTGAACGGCGAGGTGGCGCCGGTCAGGGCCGTCACGGTGGCGACGCCGTCACCGGTGTTGCCGAGCGTGATGGTGCCGGCACTGCTGGTTTGACCCACTTGAATCGAACCGAGGTTCAGGGAAGCCGGTGCAAAGGTCAGAACGCCCTGCGTACCGAAGCCGGTGAGATCGATAGTGCCGGAACCGGGAGCATCCGCCGTGACAGTCACCGAACCGGCAGCTGCACCCGCAGCCGTCGGCTGGAACACATACCGCAAGGTGCAGCTGGCGCCCGCAGCAATGGCGATCGGCGAAGCCGAGCACGTACCGCCGCCGACACGAAGGAACGGCGTGGCCGGACCGGTCAGGGTCACGTTGATGCCCGTGGACCCGGTGTTCGCCAGCGTCACGACCTGGAAGTTGCTGGTCGTGCCCACCAACTGGTTACCGAATGCCAGGCTGGTCGGCGTGATCGTCAGGTTGCCCTGCGTACCGCTGCCGGACAGAGCGATTGTGCCGCCGCCCAATGCCGGGCCTGTGACTGCAACGGCAAGATTCTGGCTCGCGGGACCGCTTGCAGCAGGCGTGAACGTGTAGGTCAAGGTGCAGTTCGAACCCGCAGTCAGGTTGAACGGCGCCGCCGTACAGGTTCCACCGCTCTGTGCAAACGGTGCGGCCGCACCCACGATACTGGCCACCGACAGGGTTTCGTTGCCGATGTTCGTCAAGGTCACCGACTGGCCGGCGCTCGTCTGGCCGACGGTCACACTGCCGAAGTTGATCGACGTCGGCGCAATCGTCAGCTCACCCTGAAGACCCGTGCCTTGCAGCGTGATCGTGCCACTCGGCGAACCACCCACGACGGCCGTCAGCGTCTGGCTCGCGTTACCGCGAGCAGTCGGTGCGAACGTGTACGTGAGTGTGCAGCTGCTGCCGCCGTTGATCGTAATCGGGAACACGCCACAGGTGCCGGTTCCAGTCTGCGCGAACGGAGCCGCTGCGGCAGTCAGGCTATCGACCGTGATCGACACACCACCCGTGTTCGACAGCGTGACGGTCTGCTCGGCGGTTGTCGCGCCTACGGCAATACTGCCGAAGCTGACGGTCGTCGGGTTGATCGTCAGGCTACCCGGCACCACGCCGGTTCCGCTCAATCCGATCGAGCCGGAACCCGGTGCATTCGCCGTGACATTGATTGTCTGGCCGAACGGGCCGCCCGCTGCTGGCGAGAAGCGGTAGACCAGCGTACAGCTGCCACCCGCCGCGATCGCGAACGTCGGCGTGCCGCAGGTGCTGCTGGCGTCGAGCACAAACGGTGCTGCGGCGGCATCCAGCGCCGTGATGTTCAGACTCGCATTACCCGTGTTGCTCAGCGTGACGGTCTGATTGGCACTGGACTGGCCCACCGTGACCGGACCGAAGCCCAAGCTGGTCGGACTGATCGACAGGGCCCCCTGCACCGATGCCGGTCAGATCGAAGCTGGTCGCACCCGTGCCATTCGAGGTCACGCTGATCGTCTGGCTGGCACTGCCCAGCGCCGCAGGCGAGAACGTATACGTGATCGTGCAGTTGCTGCCCGGATTGATCGTGATGGGCAGAGCGGAACACGTGCCACCGACCTGGGCAAACGGCGCCGAAGCGGCACTCAGCGCAGAAATGGTCAGCGGTGCAGCACCGGAGTTGCTCAGCGTCGCCGCTTGCGCCGCCGACGTGGCACCCACGACCACATTCGTGAAGTCCACCGGTGAGGGCGTGATCGCCAGAATACCGACCGGCAATTCGTCGGCACCGATCGAGGGCGTTGTCGCCGAGCGAGTCTCGTTGTCAATGTCCGTGGTCACGCCCGCAAGCGGCACGCCGGCAGTCGACAGCGGGCTGCCAGGCTGCAGATGCAGGTCTGTTGCGCTGATGAACGGAACCGCCGCAGTCGATGCCTGCGAGGCGTTGTCGTTGGTGCCGGCACCGGAGAGGATGCTCGAATAGGCGGCCAGAGCAGGCAGAGTGGTGAAGAAGTTCGTGCCCGCTGTGGTTCCCGCCTGTCCAACGCCTTGCCTTGCTGCATCAGTGCCGAAGAAATAAGCGTTGTTGTTCCAGGTCAGGTTCATTGCCGCGGTGCCACCGGACGGCAGGAACACCGGTACATGCGCGATCGACGTTGTCCCGCCCGTGATGTTGTTGGCGAAGATGTTGTCGCGAACGTCCAGACCGGTCGACGTGGTGCCGACCACGCAGAAAGCCGCGCTGAGCAGGGCTGAGTTGGCCGTCCCCGGCAAGGCACCCGACAGGTTCACCGAGTTGTTGTAGATCCGATGTCCCGTGCCCGCGCCGATGCGGATGCCGAACACGCCGAACTGGGTCGAGAACGCCCCGCCACCGGACATGTTGAAACTGACATTGCTGACGAAGTTGTTGCTGACCAGGACATTGTTGCCGCCGCTGACATCGATACCGTAGGCCCCGAAGGTTCCCGGGTTGGTATTGATGATGCCCTGCACGTCGTTCTTTTCGATGGGCAGATCGGAGCTGGCGCCGCTGAGTGCGATGCCGCGCACCTGCGCGCCGCCGTTGGTCGAAATGTCCGAGACACGATTACCGGTGATGACGAGGTTGGAACTCGCCGCGCCCGGAGTCAGGTTGATGCCGACCGGGGCAAAGCCATTGGCGCCGGTGTAGCCGATACCGCTGATCGTGTTGCGCGACACCGTCGCGTTGATGGTGCCGCTCGCGAGCCAGATGCCGACGTCGGTCTCGTCGTTCGCCTTGTCGATGTTGCCAACGGTGTTCTGCGACACCGTCGCACCATTCACGCCCTGCATGTACAGGCCGATGATACGGATCGCGTCGGCGCCAGCGCTGTTGATGGTGTTCTGCTCGTAGGTCAGGTTGGTGCCGCCCTGTGGCGTCGTGCCGCCAGTCGCAAACACGCCGACGAACGCGCGACGAACCTCGTTGTTGCGGATGACGATGTTGGCGAAGCGCCCGGCATTGCCCACGATTGTGCCGTCGGAGATCACGACCGCACTGCTGGTGTTCACGCCGTTGGTGATAATGGTGTTGCGCAAGGTTCCGTCGGTGATCGGCGTCGTTCCGATCGAGCCAAACAGCACAACTGACGGGGTCGTGACGCTGGTGTTGGTGATCGTCAGACTTCGATCCGTACCGAGACCGCCGACGGAGCCGTCGACCGTGATTCGGTTCGCGCCGGCGAAACGGATCAGCGCCCCGTTGAACGATCCCGAGATCGCGCGCGCCGCGCCGATTGGGCGAATGGACAGGGTGTAGTTGCCAACACCTTCCTCGGTAATGCGGTTCAGCGGATGCGTGCCCGTTTCGGCCAGCAGGTCGCTGGTGATGTCGACCACGATGTTGCCCGTCGCCACGCCGTTGTTGAGCGCCTCAAACAGGCCGCCGGCATTGGTCAGCGAGAGGTAGGTCTGGCCGCTGCCCACTGGAATCGTTCCCGAGAACGCGGGGGCGATGCGGTAGCTGTTCGGCGAGGCGGGCGGGGTGCCGACCGTGTTGACATCGGTGGCGATGGCACCCGCCGGATTCGAAGTCAGGTTGCCGGCGATGTCCTGGGCCACCACAAAATACGAGATGAGATCGGTCGTGACGACACCACCCACGCCGGCATAGCCGATCGGACAGTTCCATGTACCGTTCGTGACACTGCCGGTGGCCAAGGTACAGGCCTGCGAGACGTATGCGTCGGCATTCTTGCGATAGTAGATACGCGGCGCGAGCCCGCCGGTAGCCACACCGCTCACATCGGTCAGCGTGACGACGAGCGTGCGGTCGGTGGTCTGCGTGGTGTTGCCAAGAGCGGTGTAGGTGATATTGGGGCCAGCGAGGTCGATGCCGACGAAGTTGCCGGCGTCCGCACCAATATCAACGGGCGTCAGCCCACTGCGGGTCTGGCCGTCAAAGTCATTGAGCACCCCAACATCGACGCCATTGCCTTCGGCGACGGTGGGATTACTTGGATGCAGGTGCAGATCGGGCGTGGCATTGGTCGGGTCGACAAATTGCGGGTTGCTTTCAAAGCTCCCGGAATCCTGACCGACGGCAGTACGCCAGGCGCCGATGTTGGCGACATCCAGCGAGTTGAAGAACCCGAACACCGCGCCCGTGCCATTGGCGAAATACAGGTTGTTGTTGAGCGTCAGGCCAGCGGGGTTCGGAGCCGTGCCATTGATCTTGATGGCGTAGTGACTGCCAGTGGCCCCGGCATTGCTGCGGGCATTCCAGAAAATATTGTCGCGAAAGCTTCGCGTATTGACGGTTTGCGAACCATTGAAAGCAAAGGATGCACCCGTGCCTGCGCTCGGGCTGCCACCAATGTAGACGCTGTTGTGGAAGAAGCTGTTGGTGCCGAGAAACTCATTGATGCCGTTGACACCCGTGGTTCCGCCGTTGCTGGCGGCAGCACCGATGGCGTTGCCGATGAACGCACCGATCGCAATCATGTTGTTGCGATAAACCGTGGTGCCGCCGGCGACTCGAATGCCGTTCACTTCAGCCGTGGCGCTGTTGCTAGCAACCGCCAGGCTGTAAATGAAGTTGCGCTCCACCGTGTTGGCTGTGGAGCCGGTGAACTGAATCCCGGTGACCACCGATGCGGCGGTCGCATTGGTGTTCGTCAGGTTCGAAATCGTGTTTTGGGAAAGCGTGTGGTTCGGTGTGGCAGCCGTGATATTGATACCAATCACCGATGCGCCCCCTGAGGTGCCGGTACCGATGTTCGAGATCAGGTTACGGATGGTGTTCGATGTGAGCTGGGCTGGCGCATTCGAGGTGAACATGCCCGCCACTAGCGAGGCCGTGCCCGTAGCATTCAATTGAATCGAGGTTCCAACGTTGCCGCCGACCGTATTCCCGGTGGCGGACCAGGTCGCAGCTGAACCGGTGAAAGCACGCATGCCGATCAGCTGAATCGTGCCCGATGCACCCAAATTGGTGGCCGAAATCCCGCCGACAGTATTGTTGTTCGAAGTCCAGGCATTGCTGGTGAAGTTGTGAATGCCATAAACATCGGTCGCGGTCGTGGTTGTCGTCGAGAACGTCAGAGACCCGGCAGCACCCTGACTACCAATGGTGTTGCCGTTGCTGATGATATTGCCTTCCTGAAACAGCATCGCCGTGAACGGACTTGCTGTTGTCGTGCCCGCGCCGGTGACCCCGGTCAGGCTGACGCCGGCGACCGTGTTGTTGTTGATGTTGTGAGGTGGTGCCGGTAACTATGCCGTTGAACAGGATTCCAAGGAACTTCGCGCCCGTACCGACACCGGTCAACGTGTAGGTACCGGTCTGCGTATTGGAGGCGAAACCGATGGTGTTGCCGGTGATCGTGAAGCCCTGTGCGCCGCTGGTGCCGGTGGTGTTCTGGATATTGATGCCAGCATGCAGCGCGCCTGTCGTCCAGGTGCGCGTCGCGGTTTGATAAAACCGGTTGTTGCTGATGGTCCAGGTATTGCAGCCACCGTTGGTAGCAATACCGGCGCTGGTCACTGCAGCGCCAAAGTAGTCGAAGATGTTGTTGTTGTTGACGATGTTGCCACTGTTGCCAATCGCCGTGGTCGAGGCTGAGCCGTTACACAGGATGCCCTTGGTCGGCAGATTCGCGCCCGCAGGTCCGATGTTGTTGTTCGAGATCGTGTTGTTGTCGTTGCCGTTGGCGGTCAGGGCATCGGTGCTGAAGAAGATCGTGGCACCATTCGTCGCCACCGACATGGTGCCTGAGCCCTGGATGTTCGAATTCGTGATCAGGTTATTGGTCGCGCCGCCGATAAAGCGAATGGTCGAAGTGACTGAGGTCGGCGAGACTGTCGTGTTGGCAATCGTCAGGGAATTGCCGCCAGTGTTCAGACCATCAATGGTGACGTTGTCGGCGCCATTGAGATCGATCAGCGGGCTGCCGGCGGCTATGGCACCGGAGATGGTTCGCGCGGCGCCGCCGGTCGGAGTGATGCTGATCGACGTATAAAGGGCGCCACCAGAGCCGCTGGCGTTCAAGACCGCAGGCAGGGTTTCGGTGGTGTCGGCACTGACCGCGACGGTGATCGCTCCAGTGTGCGTCCCTAAATTGATCGCATCGAACGCCGCCTTCAGCGTGGGGTAATCCCCTGCGCCTGGGTTCACTTGAACATTCTGTGCGCCAACAGGCTGCGCTACCAACCAAAGCAGAGGCAACCCTGCAACCAAACCCAGCAATCGTTGAACAGTCATCCCGCGCTCCAGTGACAAGATTCGTCGGCCGGCGAAGCCCCATGCTCCGCATTGCCGTTGAGGTTCTGCGAGTTCGCCGAGTGCCAAGACACGCCGTCAAACCGTCACGATTCGCCTCCCTTGCAGCGAAAACATGGCCCATCCGACACCGGATGACAGAACCCCGGCGGCATTCCAACACAACCGCGCGAGAACGGCTTGCTGCGGCGCCGCATTTCTTCACATCGGCATCATGGATGGCGTAGTTTCACGAACAATACACATCCCGCCAGCACCGCAGTCACGGCATTCGCGACGATGATCGGCATCGACCCGATGGCGAGCCCGTACACAAACCAGGCCAGAACGCCGGCGACAAACAGCACGTACATCCCAAGCGAAATGCCCGAGGTGTCGCGGGTGCGCAGCGTCTTGATGGCTTGAGGCACGAAGGCCATCGTCGTCAGTGCTGCAGCGAGGTAACCGAGGAGTTCCACGTTCATAGGTCTTGTCTTGGCAATTCGAGGCGAGTGCAACCATCGAGTCTAAGTGACAAGTTCGACCACCACCGGTGATTACGTTTGCAGGGCGTCTCCTGAGCGAAGACTCGATCACATGGGTCGCGACCTTCCGCTACGCTCAGGCCCATGCGAATCGCTGCCTGCCCTTATCTCGTGTCGGCCCACACTCATTGGTCGGGGTTCGAGACAAAGCTGTCGAACCTTGTTGCGCGAGCAGCCGATCAGGGCGCAACACTTCTGCTGTTGCCCGAATATTTCTGCATGGAGCTGGCAACGCTGTTTGCACCCGGGATTCGCGCCGATGTCCGCGCGCAACTCGGCGCGATGCAGGAGTTCCATGCGCCGTTCGAGCACTTGTTGAGACAACTGGCGCTGAAGTACCGGCTCACGGTGGTCGGCGGTTCGTATCCCGTCCTGGACGACGATGGCCGATATCGAAACCGCTGCACGATCGCACTGGCCGACGGCACGCTGCGGCACCAGGACAAACGTCGCATGACCCGCTTCGAAAATGAATCCTGGGGCGTGTCGGCAGGCGTTGGCGCCACAGTGATTGATCTGGGCACGTTGAAGCTAGGCGTGGCTATTTGCTACGACAGTGAATTCCCGCTACTCGTTCGCGAACTCGTCGACGCCGGCGCCAACCTGATTGCGGTACCGAGTTGCACCGACAGCGTTCATGGCTTTCATCGTGTGCAGGTCGCTGCACGCGCACGGGCTCTGGAGAGCCAGTGTTTTGTCCTCCAGACCCACACCATCGGCGACCTGCCCGAGTCACCGGCCATCGACGAGAACCATGGCCTGGCCGCGTGTTATGGGCCGCCCGACCGCGGCTTCCCGGCCGACGGCGTGTTGGCACAAACCCGACTCGATCAACCGGGCCTGTTGATCGTCGATATCGATTTGTCACTCGTCGAAGCGGTTCGGCGTGATGGTCAGGTGTTGAACTTCAGGGATTGGTAGCGCCGCAGGTTTGTTCGAATCTGCCCTCGAACACGGAAACATGTCGCGTGGTTGATCGCAGGAATTCTTCTCCCGTGATCGGGAGAAGATGCCGACAGGCAGATGAGGGAAACCTGGCGATGAGCCAACTCCATCGGCCATCTTATCCTGCCAAAGCTTCGCGCCAGTCTTTCCCTCATCCGGCCTTCGGCCACCTTCTCCCGCTTGCGGGAGAAGGCTACTAGCGCGCGTGCGCTTTCAGGTTGCGCTCGAGGTCGTCGAGAGCATGACGTAGTCTGAGTGTGACCGACGTTTTACGCGGCGGGCGCTGACCAAGGAAATCGAGCAGATCGCGGTCGGGGTTGCTGATGACTTCTTCGCGGATGGATAGGCCATGACGTGCCAGCACTGGCCGCAGTTTGTCGATATTCGTGGCCCAGATCACGCAAGGTCGAGCTGTAGGCATGTTGTGCGAGCTTGTGCCGGCTTTCGTAGCTGAACACGTTCGTGAAGAACATGCTGGTGTCGTCGGGGCGCGGCTCGAACAGCACGATATCGGCGTGTTCGTATTGGGTCTGGTACTTGTCCAGGCCGACCTGCATTCGCGACTTGAGCAGGGTGCGGAACGTCTGCGACAACACCGCCGGCAAGCCGCCTTCAATGAGGCTCGACGGCACCGGCAAGCCGTTGCGCAGAGCCATGCTGGCATCAAACGGCACCAGCGGATTGATGCCGAACACGAGTTCGGCACCGGCATCCAGTGCCACCGAAGCGTGCAGTGTTCGACGCAGCGCGCCATCGACATACCAGTGACCGTTGATTTCGACGGGTGGATAAAGCCCCGGCAACGCAGAACTGGCTTGCACCGCTCGCGAGATCGGCACCTGATCATGGCCGGCCGCGCCAAATTTCACTGCCTCGCCACTGTCGATATCAACCGCCACGACGTACAGGCGATTCTTGAGTTCGCGGAAATCGTTCGTTCGGCCGTGGCTGGCGAAAATCGTACGCAGGAAACGTTCGATCTCGGCATTGTCGAACAGTCCCGTGGGAATGATCGCGCCGAGCCGACCCACGACGTCGGTCCATTTGTTGTCGTCCGGATTGCGGATGATGTCGAGCAGCCAACTGCCGATCATGTGTGGAATGCCCGCGGCGCGGCGCAGATATTCCTGGAATGCCGGACGCAGGAAGACCTCGGGCCGGAACCGGCCCTGGTCGACATCGTCGGTCAGGAAAATACGGCACATTTCGGCCGTGCTGAGCTGGTTCGCCAGGCCTGAGGCCAGGAAGGCGCCGGAACTGACGCCCACATAGACTTCGAGATCGGTCAGCTTCAAACCTTCGATGGCTTCATCGAGTGCTCGCAAGGCGCCCAGTTCGTACATGCCGCCCACGGGACCACCGCCAGCCACCGCCAACCCGATGTGGGCTTTCTGGGGGCGCTTGCGCCGGCGCTTGAGCGAAGGTTGCAGAGTCAGCATGAGGGTACGTGCCTGTCAGTGATTGCCCGAGTGTAGCGTTCGAGTCTGGAGTGTGGGCTCAGCCTGAACGAACACACGCAAACAATCGTTTGCGCGGCGCTTCGCCCTTTGGATGGGCACCCGTCATACCCATAATTGGACCATGTCCAGAAATCAGACCAGCGAACAGTTGCGCCACACCCTCAACGAACTGGCGAAAGCCCGTTCCGAGCGGCACGATGCCCGCAATAAGGCGCCGCACCTGCGGGCGCTGAAACAATGGCAATCCGACCGCCTCGCGCGGAGTTTCACCAGCCTCACGGCCAATCCGCGCTACGAGCCGGCAGCGCAGTTTTTCCTGAGTGATCTTTATGGCGCCGAGGACGCAAGCTGGCGCGATCGCGACGTTGAACGGGTTTTGCCGACGATGCAACGCTGGCTGCCTGAAAAAGCGTTGCAGGCCTTGAATGGCGCGCTGGAACTGGATCTGATCTCGCATCGTTTTGACCTCGACATGAGCGAGCAGATCGATCGGCCGCGGATCGACACCGAAATTTATACACGCGCGTACCGGGAAACCTGCGACGAGGCCTTGCGCCATCGGCAGATCGATCTGATTGTCGACGTGGGCGAAGAACTCGAGCGACTGGTCCGTATTCCGCTGATTCTCGGGGTCCTGAAACTTGCGCGCGGACCCGCGCGGGGCGCGGGTTTCGGGCAACTTCAGGCATTTCTGGAACGTGGTTTCGCGGCGTTCCGCCACATGGGCCGGGCAAGCGAATTCCTCAACGTGATCGAACAAGGCGAACGTCGGGTCATGGAACGCATTTTGACGGGACACCATGATCCGTTCGGGTTCGGCGAACGTAATGAGGCTCGAGCTCAGCCCAACGCCACCAAGGCGAAAGCTTCGGGCTGAACGCAGGACCCTATTTGACGACGCGCAGGTGACCGCGCCGTGGTCGATCAGGATCGACCGATGGCGGGTCATCGACTCCGCCCGAAGCGGGCACGGACGTCAAAGGACTTGGCGCCGCCACGGCCGGCATGGGCTTGGCGGGGGTCGACACCGCAGGGGTCGGGACGGCCGAGATTCCGTTGCCGGCCAAAGTCGATTCTTCGCCATCGTCGGCACTGTCTTCGCCGTCTTCGGGATCAAAGGATTCCGGCGAGAACACCATGCCGAGGCCCTGTTCGCGCGAACGAATCGCCAGCACGGCACCCACCGGGATGCTGATCCCGCGACTGACGCCCGAGAATCGCGCGTTGAAGCGGATCAGATCGTTGCCGAGTTCCAGATCGCCGGTGGCGGACATGGCAATGTTGAGCACCACGATGCCATCGCGGATCGCCTGCGGCGGCACGACCACGCCTGGGACACGCGCATCGACAATCAGGTGCGGGGTTTGGTGGTTGTCGACGATCCAGTCATAGATGGCACGGATCAGGTACGGACGGTTGCTGGTCATCGGTGGAGCGGAAATTTGGGTCATGCGAGGGGGCGCAGCGTGCGTTCCTGTTCGGTCATGCTGCGATTGTAGGCTGGATTGCGGAAGAAACGCTCGCCGTAATCCAGAACCGCCTGCCCATCCTTGCCCAGATTCACGTTCAGTGCAGGTAGCCGCCACACGAGCGCCGCCAGGGCGCAGTCTGCCACCGACATTTCGGCATTCAGGAAAAATTTCGAAGCCTTGAACGCAGGCACCGCCGCGATCAGGGACTCTTTCAGCCGCTTGCGCGCGGCGTCTGCCTGCGCTTTGGGCCCTTGCTGAATGAGATCGGCCTGGCTGAGCCACTCACGCTCGATGCGTCGCAGGCTCAGCCGAACTCGCGCTCGCCCCTGGGGATCGAGCGGAAACAAGGCCGGATGCGGATATCGTTCTTCCAGGTATTCGCCGATGATGTCTGCCTCGGTCAGGCACAGATCCCGGTCGACGAGGGTCGGCGTACTGGCAATCGGGTTGAGGGTCGTCAGTTCTGCCGGCGGGTGCGCGGGATCGACCACAACCAACTCGAATGTCACGCCTTTGGCCGCCAGCAGGATGCGTACCCGATGGCTGGCGATATCGTCTTTTCCGGAGAACAGTGTGAGGACGGTACGCGCACGCATGGCAGCCGGGTTTCGGCGCTTACCGCCCAACGGTGCAGGTGCGAGGTTGCTCATGGCCGAACTCCCACCGGTGTCTGATCACCAATAACCCGAGACTAGCGAAACCGGGCCGCCGGCAACAAGGGCTTGTCGCCGCCACTTGATCAAAGGCGCAAAAACAACAACCCGGCCGGGGCCGGGTTGTGTTGGCAGGGGAGCTTGCGCGCCACGGCTGGCGCGCTCGCAGATCAATCACGCAAGTGATTGATTCGGCCTGTTAATGCACGTCGCGCCAATACTCCGTCTTGAGCATCCAGGCCATGAACGTCAGGAAGGCCAGGAACAGCACGACGTAGGCGCCAATGGCTTGGCGCTTCAGCGCAGCCGGCTCGGCGGCGTATTCGAGGAAGTTCGACAGGTCGCGCGCGACCCGGTCGTATTCCTCGGCGCTGAGCGTGCCGGGTGAACTCATCTGCAGGTGCGTGACGATCGGCTGACCATTCGCGTCCTTGCCCATTTCGGCGACCTGGATACCCTGCAGTTCCCACAGCGGGTTCGGCATCGAGGCATTCGGGAACAGTTTGTTGTTCCAGCCGAGCGGACGAGCCGGATCGACGTAGAACGACTTCAGGTAGGTGTAGATCCAGTCAGGACCACCCAACTTGACGCGGGCAGTCAGGGACAGATCCGGTGCCAGTGCACCGACCCATTTGGTGGCATCTTCAGGCTTCATCGCCGCGAGCATCGGCTCGCCGAACTTCGCACCCGTGAAGTTCAGCCAACGCTGGACTTCTTCTTCGGACAGGTCGAGATCGGAAGCCACACGCGAGTAGCGCATGTATTTCAGCGAATGGCAGCCCATGCAGTAGTTGACGAACAACTTGGCACCGCGTTGCAGCGAGGCCTTGTCGTTCAGATCGGCACCGGACTGTTCAAGCGTTTCACCGCCGCCGGCAGCCATCACCACCGACGAACACAGAGCGAGGATCAGGGAAATCAGAAACTTTTTCATGGTCGACTCGGCTCAGTGTTCGTAGGTGACACGGTCGGGCACTTTCTTCGTCTTGTCGATCTTGGACCAGATCGGCATGGTGAAGAAGAACGCGAAGTAGTAGACCGTCAGCCAGAAAGCGAGCGGTTTTTCCCAGGCCTCGGCGCCCGAGCGTGTGCCCAACCAGCCGAGCACGAGGAAAGCCAAGACGAACAGGGTGATCATCACCTTGGTGATCGGCCCGCGGTAACGGATCGACTTCACCTCGGAACGATCCAGCCACGGCAGTGCGAAGAAGATCAACGTGGCCGCGCCCATGATGATGACGCCCAGCAGTTTGTCCGGCACGGCGCGCAACATCGCGTAGTACGGCGTGAAGTACCAAACCGGCTTGATGTGCGCCGGCGTGACCAGCGGATTGGCAGCCGTGAAATTGTCGTGCTCGAGGAACCAGCCACCCATCGTCGGACCGAAGAAGATGATGAATGCGGCAATCATGATGAAGAAGCTCGCGCCAAACAGATCCTTGACCGTGTAATACGGATGGAACCGGATGCCGTCCTTCGGATTGCCATCGGGGCCTTTGACCTTCTTGATTTCGACACCGTCCGGGTTGTTGGAACCCACTTCATGCAGCGCCATCAGGTGCATGTAAATGAGACCGGCCAGAACGAACGGCAGTGCGATCACATGCAGCGCGAAGAAGCGATTCAGCGTGGCATCCGAAATCAGGTAGTCGCCGCGAATGAATTCGACGAGCGGATCACCGATGACCGGAATGGCACCGAACAGCGAGGTGATCACCTGCGCGCCCCAATAGGACATCTGACCCCACGGCAAGACGTAGCCGAGGAAAGCTTCGGCCATCAGCACCAGGAAGATGACCACACCCAGCGTCCAGATGAGTTCGCGCGGCTTCTTGTAGGAACCGTAGATCAGGCCACGGAACATGTGCAAGTAGACGACGACGAAGAACATCGAGGCGCCGGTCGAGTGCATGTAGCGGATCAGCCAGCCCCACTCCACGTCGCGCATGATGTATTCGACCGAGTCGAACGCTTCGGCGGCGGTCGGCTTGTAGTTCATGGTCAGCCAGATGCCGGTGAGGATCTGGTTGACGAACACGAGCATCGCGAGCGAACCGAAGTAGTACCAGAAGTTGAAATTTTTCGGCGCGTAGTACTGGCCGGCATGGCGGTTCCACCATGCGGTCGCACCCGGGGCGCGCTCGTTCACCCAACTGTAGGCATTGTCGATTTGCCTGGAAACGAAGCCGTTCATGCCGCTGCTCCTTGCTCAGGCGGATTGACGCCGATTTCGATCAGGTCGTCGCTGAGGAAATGGTACGGAGGCACACGGAGGTTCGTCGGCGCCGGGACACCTTGATAGACGCGACCCGCGGAGTCGAAACGCGACTGGTGGCAGGGACAATAGAACCCGCCCTTCCATTCGGCGTCGAACCCCTGCGGGACCATCTGCGGATAATGCATCGGTGCACAGCCGAGGTGGGTACACACCCCTTCCAGCACCAGAATTTCCGGGCGGATGGAGCGATAGGCATTCTGAGCGTAGGCCGGCTGCTGTTCCAGATTCGCGGAATCCGGATCGCGCAGGCGATCGTTCAGCGACTTCAGGGCATCCAGCGCTTCCTGCGGACGCTTGATGATCCAGATGGGTTTGCCGCGCCATTGTGTGGTCAGCCGCTGATTCATTTCCAGCTTGGAGATGTCGGCAAGCACCGGCGCGCCGGCCATCTGTGCCTTCGCACTGGGTGTCCAGCTCTTGACGAACGGCACCGCGGCAAACACGCCGCCGACGCCCCCCACGATCGCAGTCGATACGGTCAGAAACCGTCGGCGACCCTTGTCTACCCCTTGCTCGGCCATGAGGCCCTCCAGAAAATCCAAAAAGAATCCAGTCGATTGACTTGGCAATCGAAACACCGGGAGTTTAGCTGATCGGATTCAGGCGCTTCAATCAAACTTGTTGGCACCGAGGCATGGCGGCTTCCATCGACAGAGCCGTCAGTCAGGGTGGAGTCCGGGCCTTGGCCGCGTCACAATGCGGCCATGACTTCATCCGGCAGCGGCGGCTTTCTGCGCATCACCATGTTTCTGGTCCAGGCCGCCATTACCGGGCTGGCACTGGCTTTTGTCGTCACTCGCCTGTTGCCGGGACAGTTTGGCGCCTCGGTGGCCCCGGATCGCCCGGGCGACCGCCCCGCCCCGACCAGTCCGGTGCCGTCCAGTTATCGGGACGCCGTGACACTGGCCGGGCCGGCAGTGGTCAGCATCCACAGTTACGCAGAGCGGGTCGTGCAGGCGCCGAGCCGGGTCTTCGGTGATCCGATGTTGCAGCGTTTTGGCGCGATCAGCCCTCAGCGGATCCTGGAACAGAGTCTCGGTTCCGGCGTGATCATGAGCCCGGACGGGTTCCTGTTGACGAATTTCCACGTCATCGCCAACGCGGACAACATCCTGGTCGGCCTGTCCGATGGGCGCGTCACCAGCGCCCGCGTGGTCGGCGCAGACCGCGAAACCGATCTCGCCGTACTCAAGATCGACGGCACCGACTTGCCGGCGATCCAGCTTGCCACCGCCGACGAACAGGCGGTTGGCGACGTCGTCCTGGCCATCGGCAATCCCTATGGCATCGGCCAGACCGTCACACTCGGCATCATCAGCGCCAAAGGCCGCAATCAATTGAGCCTGAGTCGTTATGAAGACTTCATCCAGACCGATGCGGCGATCAACTCGGGCAATTCCGGCGGCGCTTTGGTTAATGCCCGTGGCGAACTCGTCGGAATCAATACCGCCCAGTTCGGTCAGGCACAGGGCATCAGCTTTGCCATTCCCGCAGACGCCGCCAAGCGGGTGCTGGCTGAAGTGATGGTGCATGGTGAAGTCATCCGCGGCTGGATCGGGGCCGAATACGCCGACACCCCGGCAAACTGGATCATCGACAACGCCCCCCGCGGCGCCATGGTGTCCCTGACATTGCCCGGTGGGCCGGCCGATTTGGCCGGACTCCAGCCCGGCGACGTCATCCGGCTTTACAACGGTCAGGAAGTCGATGGACTGAGCCAGTTGCGCGGCATCGAGGCCGCTTTGGCGCCCGGCGCGCGGATCAAGGTGTCCGGGCATCGCGCGGGCGTGCCGTTTGAAAGCGAAGTGCTGATCGCCAAGCGCCCCAACGGGCTTGGCAAACGCTGATGATCGACCCCACGCGGGACCTGATCCGCCAGCGGAACCGCGAACAAGTGCGGGCGCTCAGCGCGGCCGACCGGCTGCGTGCTGGCGCCGAGATTGCCCGCTTCCTCGAAGCAACCCCTTGGCTTCGGCCCGGTCTCGCGGTCGCGGGCTTCTGGTCACTGCCGACCGAAGTGCCCATGCTGGTCGTCCAGATGCTCATCGAGCGACTCGGGGCGCACTACCACCTGCCGGTGCTGCGTCCGGGCAAACAACTGGCGTTTGCGCGATTTTGCGCCGGGGATGGGGTGAAGCCGAACCGGTTCGGCATTCCGGAGCCTGCCGCGCCCGGCAGCCTGCTGGCGCCGAGCGAACTCGATCTGGTGCTGCTGCCCCTCTCGGCATTCGACCGCGACGGCCATCGGCTGGGCAGCGGCGGTGGCTGGTACGACCGCAGCTTCGCATTCCGGAAGTCACCCGGCGTGTTGACACCGCGACTGGTCGGGATCGGCTTCGCGTGCCAGGAACAACCGAATCTGCCTGTCGCCGAATGGGATGTCCCGCTGGATGCGGTCATCACCGAGCGTGAGTTGGTACAGTGTCGTTCTTCCGGAAATCCCGTCGCCTCATGAACCATTGGCTGTTCAAATCAGAACCCGAAGAATTTTCGATCGACGACCTGAAGCGGGTCCGCAAGGAGCCCTGGACCGGGGTCCGCAATTATCAGGCGCGCAATTTCATGCGCGATCAGATGCGGGTCGGTGACCTCGGGTTTTTCTACCACTCGAATTGTCCGGTGCCGGGTATCGTCGGCATCCTGCGGATTGCCACGCCGGCCTCGGCCGATCGACTGCAGTTCGTGCCGGACAGCGATTATTTCGACCCGACCAGCGATCCCGCCAATCCACGCTGGGCTTGTGTGGACGTGGCGTTCGAGCGCAAGCTTGCGCGCACGATCACCCTGGACGAACTCAAGGCTCGCGATGATCTGGGCGACTTCGCCCTGACTCGTCGCGGCAACCGACTGTCCATCCTGCCGGTCACGACCGCGCAGTGGTCCACCATCCTGAATCTGGAGTAAGACATGAGTGATGCCGGCAAACGCGCCGCCGCACGCAAGGCCCTGGAATACGTCGAGGACGGCATGATCATCGGCGTCGGCACCGGCTCGACGGTGGCCTATTTCATCGAGGCGCTGGCCGAAGTGAAACATCGCGTCGAAGGAGCTGTATCGAGTTCCGAACGCAGCACGGCGGCACTCAAGGCGGCTGGCATTCCGGTACTGGACCTCAACCACACCGGTGATCTGGCGCTATATGTGGACGGTGCCGATGAATGCGACGGACACAAGCGATTGATCAAGGGTGGTGGTGGTGCGTTGACGCGCGAAAAAATCATCGCCGGCGCCAGCCGTCGCTTCATTTGTATCGTCGATCCGGGGAAACTGGTGCCGGTACTGGGCAAGTTCCCCCTGCCGATCGAAGTGGTGCCGATGGCCCGCAGTTTTGTCGCGCGCCAACTGGTCAAACGCGGCGGCCAACCGGCATGGCGAGAGGGTTTTGTCAGCGACAACGGCAACTGGATCCTCGACGTGCACAACCTGCAGATCGTCGACCCGGTCGGTCTGGAGCGCGACCTGAACCAGATTCCGGGCGTCGTCACGGTCGGCCTGTTTGCCCAGCGGCCGGCTGATCTGGTCATTGTGGGCGACCAGAAAGTGTTCTGACGATCGAAAACCGGTGGCGCACGCCCGTTTTCGGCGTATACTGCGCGGTCCGGCAAGCATCAGGCATTCCATTTGACGTGATTGTGCGTCGCCTGCTATGTTGTCCGGCCTTTTTTTGGCACAGAATAACCACAGAGGTATAGCCAAATGTACGCAGTAGTCGTTACCGGCGGTAAGCAGTACCGCGTTATGCAGGGCGAATTCCTGCGCGTCGAGTTGCTCGACGTGGAACCGGGTTCGCAGATCACGTTCGATCAGGTTTTGTTGGTGGGCGACGGTGAAGCCATCACGGTGGGTCAGCCCACGGTGGCCGGCGCCACGGTCACTGCCACGGTCAAGGAACATGGTCGCGCCGACAAGGTGAAGATCATCAAGTTCCGCCGCCGCAAGCACCATCGCAAGCAGATGGGCCACCGGCAGCATTACACCCTCGTCGAAATCACCGGCATCGCCAAGTAAGCGATCCGGTCTGATCAGGAGCATCAGTCATGGCACATAAGAAAGGCGTAGGCAGTTCCCGGAACGGCCGCGACTCCAACCCGAAGTACCTCGGCGTGAAGATCTATGGCGGCCAGGCAATCGAAGCCGGCAACATCATCATCCGTCAGCGTGGCACCCAGTTCCATCCGGGCACGAACGTCGGCCTCGGCCGCGATCACACCCTGTTCGCACTGACGGACGGCGTGGTTCAGTTCAGCACGAAGGGCCCGAACGGCGGTCGCCGCACGGTCAGCGTGCTGTCGGCCTAATTCGTCTGCCCGCATTTTGGAAGAGCCCCGCCACGCGCGGGGCTTTTTCTTTTCCCGGCCTCCAAGGACAATCCAAGTTATGAAATTCGTCGATGAAGCGGAAATCCAGGTCACTGCCGGCAACGGCGGCAATGGCTGCGTCAGTTTCCGGCGCGAGAAGTTCATTCCGCTCGGTGGTCCCGATGGCGGCAACGGTGGCACCGGCGGCAGCGTCTGGATCGAAGCCGACGAGAACCTCAACACCCTGATCGACTTTCGCCACCAGCGCTCGTTCAAGGCCGAACGCGGCGAGAATGGCGCGAGTCGCGAAATGACCGGCCGGGGCGGTAATGACGCCCTGATCAAGGTCCCGGTTGGCACGGTGGTGACTGCTTGCGAAACCGAAGAACAGATCGGTGATCTGACGACCCACGGTCAACGCTTGCTGGTGGCCCGCGGTGGCCGCGGCGGCGCCGGCAACGTCAACTTCAAGACCTCGACGAACCGTTCGCCGCAAAAGGCGACGATTGGCCAGCCGGGCGAAGAGCGCGACGTCCGCCTCGAATTGAAGCTGCTCGCCGACGTCGGCTTGCTCGGCTTCCCGAATGCGGGCAAGTCAACGTTCATCCGGGCCGTCTCGGCCGCCACGCCGAAGGTCGCCGATTACCCGTTCACGACGCTGCATCCGAATCTGGGTGTCGTGTCGGTCGGCCCGCTGAAGAGCTTCGTGATCGCCGATATTCCAGGTGTGATCGAAGGGGCCAGTGAAGGCGCCGGTCTCGGCATCCAGTTCCTCAAGCACGTCTCGCGGACGCGGCTATTGCTGCACCTCGTGGACATTGCGCCACTGGATGACGAAACCGACCCGGTCGATCAGGTCAAGATCATCGAACGCGAACTGAAGAACTTCGACGCCAAGCTGTCGCGCCAACCGCGCTGGCTGGTACTGAACAAGATCGACCTGATCCCCTATGACGAGCGTGAAGCGCGGATCCAGTCAATCATCAAGCGCCTGCGCTGGAAGAAGCCCTGGTTTGCGATCTCCGGCATCGCTCGCGAGGGCACCGAGGCAATCGCCAAGAAAGCCATGGCATTCCTCGACAAGGTCGACCAGGACAAGAAGTGAGTCCTCGCTTTTTCGGGCACACAAAAAAGCCGACCATGAGGTCGGCTTTTCTTGTGTCGGCATTTTCAGATGTGCTTGAGCGGAATCGCTCAGGCCATCTTCTTGATGTGCGCCGACAGGGCCGATTTGTGGCGGGCAGCCTTGTTCTTGTGAATCAGGCCGCGCGACGAAAACCGGTCGAGCAAGGGCTCGGCGATCTTGTAGGCTTCGGCAGCGCCGGCCTTGTCGCCCGTTTCCACGAGCTTCAGGACTTTCTTGACAGCAGTACGCATCATGGAGCGCTGGCTAGCGTTGTGCAGACGGGCTTTCTCCGACGTACGCGCGCGCTTCTTTGCGGATTTGATATTGGCCACAGGGTTCTTCCGGGTTTGGTGTTGAAAAAAGGACGCGAATTATGCTGAGCCCCCGCTCCGCAGTCAACCCGAAGAGCGGCCGCGCAGGCCGAGAATCGACCAGATTAGCATGAAACTGCTCAAATCCACGCTCATTTTCAGCATCTTCACTCTTTTATCGCGCATTGCAGGGTTTGCACGTGACGCGATCCAAGCCTCCTTGTTCGGTGCCGGACCGGCTGTGAGCGCCTTCGTGGTGGCCTACCGGATTCCGAACTACCTGCGCCGGATCTTCGCAGAAGGCTCGTTTGCCTCGGCATTCGTGCCTGTCCTGTCCGAACTTCGACAACAAGGCGACCAGCGGGCGCTGCAGGATTTTCTGGATCATGTGGCGGGGGCGCTGTTGGCTGCCGTCGTGGTCGTGACCGGGCTGGGCATGCTGCTGTCGCCCTGGATCGCTCGACTGTTCCTGATCCTGGCCGACGACCAGGATGCACAGGTGGTGTTGGTCGCCGACATGCTCCGCATCACGTTCCCCTACCTGACGTTCATTTCGATGACGGCTCTCGCCGGATCCGTGTTGAACAGCTTCCGGCAATTCGGCCTGCCCGCCTTCGCACCCGTCCTGCACAACCTGGCCGTGATTCTGGCCATGCTGGTGCTGTCGCGCTGGTTTGACGTGCCCGAGCACGCGCTGGCCTATGGTGTGGTGTTGGCCGGCATCCTGCAGGTACTGCTGTTGTGGCCCGCGTTGTACCGCCTCGGGGTGCTGCCACGTTTCCGATTCGATTTGCGGCACGAGGGCATGCGCCGGGTCTTCCGTTTGATGCTGCCGACGATCTTTTCGTCATCGGTGGCGCAGATCAACCTGCTGGTCGGCACCGTCTTTGCAGCGGCACTTGCCGTCGAGGCACAGGCCTGGCTGTATTACTCGGATCGCCTCGTGGAGTTTCCGCTCGGCCTGTTCGGCGTTGCGATCGGCACGGTCATCCTGCCGCATCTGTCAACGCGATTCGCAGCAACCGACCAGGAGGGTTTTGATCGGGCTATGGACTGGGGTCTTCGCGCCGTGGTGCTGATTGCCCTGCCGGCTGCCTTCGGCCTGGCGCGTCCAGCCGAGCCCCTTGACCACCACCTTGTTCGGCTACGGCCGGTTCAGGCTGGACGACGTCCGCATGACTGCAGCAGCCGTGCAGGTGATGTGTCTCGGCATACCCGCCTTCATGGCCAGCAAGGTCTTGCTGCCAGCGTTCTACGCCCGTCAGGACACGCGCACACCCATGCGGATCGCCGTGCGCACCGGTGATCGCCAACGTCGTGCTGACAATTCTCATCGCAACGCCGCTGTGGCACTACGGGGTCACCCGTGCACATGCCGGTATTGCCGCTGCCACCGCAATCGCCGGCACACTGAATGCATGGTGGCTGTATCGCGCGTTATCGACTCAGGGCCTGTACCGGCTGGATCCGGGCATGTCACGTTCTTCGCCAAGGTATTGGTTGCTGGCGGCGGTTTGATGTGTGCATGCGTATGCTGGTCCTGCCCCTACCTCGGCAACCTGTTCTTGCTGCCCTGGTGGCAGAGACTGCTTGCGAGCCTGGCGCCTCGTGGGTATGGGTGCGGCTGTATTTGCCGGGTCTGCGCTGGCACTGGGCATTCGCCCGAAGGATGTGCGGGAACCGCACCGGCCGACGTTAGAGACTTCCGAGGAGTGTGCCGCTGCATACCGCGCTGTGGTGTGTTCTGATCTGAACACGAGTCACGGCGGTGCTGTCGCCACCGGATCTGCCGGTCGTCTTACCCGACGGTCGCACGGTCATGATCAACCCGGCGGTCAGGGCGTCACTGCCCGAGATCCGGATTCAGGCGACGTCACATGGCAAGACCCGTGAGTACGTGGGCATCGATTTCCGCCTTGCACTCAAGGCAGCGGACTGGAAACGACCGAATCCATTCGCGGGGTGAACCTGTCTCGGGGTCGTGGCAGAAGCGATGGTTATCGCGCGCGTCTCGCCGTGTCACCCAAAGTGACCCGGGCAATCTTGGTTTTCGACTGCCGAGCCGGTCAACGGGAACATGGGCGCTGGCGGCTGGTCCCTGGATGGCGTCCGACATCGTTGGCGGTTGAATCGAGTGGTGGTGCGCGAGGTAGGCGACTGCCGGCCTGCTTCGCGGGCTCAGTTGTTCACCATCATCGGCATGCAGCCGGTAATTGTAGAGTGCTGATCCCGGCATCCAGCGCATCTCGTTCACGGAACGAGAGATTCCTGTCCGTGTCTTGCAGCTTCGATGGCACGCGCTCGCAGGCTTCCATTCTTCCTGCCGGACAAATTTTGGCGGACTGATCGAAGCTTGCTGATCCGCTCGACCCTGAACAGCATTCGGACTGGTGCTGTCGGCACCGGCAACAGACTCCGCTTGACTGGCAATATCGGGCTTTGCGCCCAGCCCTGGGTGCGGCTGCCAGGCCCTGCAAACGTTCCCGGGCAGAACCGAGTAGAGGCCTTGCTGATCCGGCACCAGGTCGGCCTTCCCATCCTTGCCTTTGTGGGATCTGGGCTGGAGCTCGTCGAATCAGATCACCATGGCCACGACTTGCGGTTCACGTGCCTGCTCCAGCCTATTCGGGAGTGCGCCGCTGGTGCTGCCTGAGATGAACTCAGCAGGGGCCCGGGTTTCACGTCGATCAGGTGCCCGACCTGTCCCGGAAATGGATCTGCTGGTACGAGATGCGGCCTTGGCGCCAACACGTAGGTCGATGGAGCGGCAGTGGCAAGGAGCACCGCGACCAACCGATAGATGCAAGGCTGAACCCATTGAGCCCATGCCGCGAGCATCGAATGATCGGGCAACACCAAGTCCGTGCCAACGTCGAAGCAGTTTGTCGCCTGAGCTGTATCCGACCGGCAGTCCAGGTTCAGGGCTTCAGCAATTTCCCGCCCTGCACGACCGCCTGCACGGCTTTCAAGACCCTCACATCGGCCAAAGGATCACCGCCAACGGCAATCAGATCCGCAACCTTGCCGGCCTCGATCGTGCCGATTTCGGACTCCAGCCCAAGCAGTCGCGATGCATTGATGGTCGCGGCATGGATCGCTTCACGCGGACTCATGCCGAACTTCACCATCAACTCGAATTCATCGGCATTACGACCGTGCAGGCTGACGCCGGCATCGGTGCCGAACGCGATCGGGACCCCGGCTTCATGGGCAAGTTTCAGTGACTTTCCGGTAATTGCGATGCGCCATTCAATCTTCGCCTTGACGGCAGGTGCATAGGCATCCGGGTTTTTTTCCAGCCGCTCGATATAGCCGTTGATCGTGGACAAGGTCGGCACATAGTAGGCGCCGGACTGTTTGAACAACTTCAAGCCCTCATCATCAAGCAAGGTTCCGTGTTCGATCGAGTCGGCGCCCACCTTGAGTGCGAGCACGATGCCATCGGCCCCGTGTGCATGAACGGCGACTTTTTTGCCATACAGGTGCGCTGTTTCAACGATCGCCCGCGCCTCGTCTTCGAACATCTGGGCACCCAGCCCCAGGCCGATGCGGCTGTTGACGCCGCCAGTCGACGCAAACTTGATGACATCGACACCACGCGATATCTGCCGGCGTACGGCGGCACGACAGGCATCGGCGCCATCACACACGTTGCCGGCCGAGTTCAGCACGGAACGGAACTCTTCGCGGAAGCCGAGGCTGCTGTCCATGTGTCCACTGGTCGTGGAGATTGCCTGCCCCGAGTCGACAATCCGCGGGCCAACCACTTTGCCCGTCCGAACCGCATCACGCAGCGCCAAGGTCACACCATCGGCATCGCCAAGATTGCGTACGGTCGTGAAGCCAGCCCGCAACGTCTTGCCGGCATTCACCTGCGCCTCATAGGCCTGCGCTGCGATGCTGTCGGTCAACATGCCGAGCTGTGCTTCGATGCCGGCGCGATCATTGTCGAGATGTACATGGCTGTCGATCAAACCCGGCAACACGTACCTGGACCGCCAATCGATCACTGCAGTGTCAGCGGGCAGCCCGGCTTCCTCTGCGGTCACATATCCGGCGACCACGGATTTGATTCGCCCAGCCTCGATGACCACCGTCTGTTCGCGCTTCGCTTCCTGATCTGCATGGACCAGAACGCTTCCGGCATGGATCAGCAGGGACTGCGCACAGACCGGCGCAATCGACAGACAGAACAAGGACACACACAAGGCCAAGCGTCGCATCGTATCTCCATGGGTCGACAGACCCCGAACACTGCTGCGCCGGCATGAGCCGGCGCATTGGGATGGGTAATTTTTTACGGCGACAAGCGTCGAACGTTGGCCATCAGGCAGCGACCGGAGCGTTCACGACATCATTGACGAGTCGTTCGATTTCCAGCAAGTCCGGAATGATCGCGACGTCATCGCGGACCAGTGTGCGATGGCGGACACCCAGTTCACGGAACTCATCGTCTCCTGTCGGAATCAGCACGTCTGGCGAAATTGTCGTCAAGCGCGGGAAACCGAGCGCCATCATGGCCAGGTAAGGAAGCTTGGGGATTACCCCCGAGCGCCTTCAGCACCGTGACTTTCAGGTTCGTGCCCTGATCCCGCGGCGCCAGGCCGGCCAGCATCGAGAACGACACCAACGGCACACGCCAACCGCGCCAGCGTGTGCGGCCAAGAAGCCAGTCGGGTGCACCTTCGATTTTTTCCGGATCGGAATAGGTGATGATTTCGGTCACGTTCGCGTTGGGCAACAACACCTTGCCGTTCGTGACGGTGATCATCAAACCACGGATTTCGCGTGTCTGGCTCATGCCGACCTCACTTGAATTCTCGATTGAACTGCTGCGCCAGATCGGTCGGGCTACCTATGAACGAAACGACACCCGCTTCCATCGCGCCGTCGATCATCGAACTGACCACGCAGGTGGTTGGATCCTGCACCCAGATACGGCCACCACGGCCCGACAGGTACTTGGCACCTTCGATCGCATCGTGTGCCATGCCGCTGAAAATGATCGCCATGGCACGGTCGCCGAATCGATCGGCCAGGTCGAACAGCACCTGATCGATCGACGGACTGTATGGTGATGCCTGGTCCGGCACGGTCAGACGAATCTCGCCGCTCGGCTCGAGCAGCATACGCTCGGCCACTGGCACGATAAGGATATCGCCGGCTTTCGCCGACTGCCCTGCCTGCGGCATCAACACGTTGAGGCGCGTGGCGCGCTGCAATTGCTGAGCCATCAGTTCCACGAAATCGGCACCCATGTGCTGGGCCAGGACGAACACCGTGGTCTTGTTGCCGGTCACGCCACTGAGAAATTCGCGAACCGCATCCGGTCCGCCAATCGAAGCACCCAGGATGACCACGTGTTCGATCGCAGCCGATGGGCTCTGGTCCAGCGCACCGAGCGCTGCGAACTCGCGCATGAAATCGTCTTCGCTCGAAGATTCCGCCATGGCTTCCCGTTGCAGCGGAATCGGCGGTGCCGCATTGATCGCGTCGAGGCTCAGCCCCAGATCGGCAAACGGATTGTCTTCGTCGTCGATGGGCGGTGGCACCGCCGCAGGCGCCACGGGTGCCATCGCAGGCACTGCTGCGACCGGAGCCGCAGGCAACTCTTCGTTCAAGGGTTCGGCGAAAGCGACAAACTGGCAAACGGGTTGTCAGCGGGCGTCGACTTGGTCACCGTCGCAGCAGCACCTGCTGGCGCGCCGGCGGCCGGCGAAAACGATGCCGGGGCACTCAGATCTTCGAGTGGCGCCAACGACAGGGATGCGAGCGCGCTGGAAAAATCGCGCATTGCGGCCTTCGACTGCTTGGGTTCTGTCGGCGCGACCGCAGGCACGTCCAGTGCAGCATCCAGCGGCGCCAGTTCAAGACTGAGCCCTGCAAACGGATTGTCGACATCGACTGAGGGCTTTTGGGTCGCCGTGGCAATCGGCGGAATCGCTGGCAACTCCAGTGTCGGGGCCGAAGATCGATCCAACCGCTGAGGCTTGGCGGCCGGATCGGCGGTGGTTTCCTTGGGCAAACTCGCCAGCAGCGCATCAAGCCCCTGCGGCTCTTCGCGAGCCGGTGGCGCTGCGTCAAAAGCATCGAAATTGATGTCGAGCCCCGAGAATGGATTGTCCTCTTCCTGCTCGATCACCGGCGCTTTGGCCGCTGAAACTGGTGCCGGCGAACCGAGGTCGAGGTTCAGACCGAGCTCTTCGAAAATACTCTTGGATTCGTTGATCCGCGCAGCCGGTTCCGGCGGCTCGGATTCAAACGTGGCGCCAAAATCACCCAGCCCCAAGCCCGCAAGGCTTGCAGACAGATCGTCCTGAGCAGCTATCTGTTCGGCAGCGGCTGCCTTTTCCATGCTGAATCCGGCGAGCGCCCGCGTCATCTCATCGGCGACTTCATCGTTTTCGGCGCTGGAGCCAGCACGAGTCGTTGGTTCCATGTCGCGCGGCCGATCTGGCGTGGACAACTCTGCCGATCGCGGCGGACCTGCTTGAGGGATGGACTCAGATCCCTCGGGACGCGGCGGCAACGCCACCTGCTGGCCCAGCACTTTTGCTGCCAAGTGGCGCGCCCAGCGGGCGAGATCCCAGCCGCTCAATCTGGCGGTCACTTCACCGTCGTTGAAGACCACACGGCGCGCGTTGTCGACGAGCAAGTCGTCGAGCGCGCCGATGTCCTCGTCGGAGGCGGGATCCAGATTGACGATGACCACCTCGGCACCACTACCGCCGAGTTCACTCGGACGGTAGGCCAGTACCGAGGACTCATACACGACCCGCGCGCCCAGTTCAGTCATGGCATCGCGGACGTGTGCGTTCAGTGCCTCGGACTGATAGACCAGGGCAACTGGAATGGTTCGGCGTGGGAGGTCAGTGGACAGCACGCGTCAGCCTCAGTTGGTCTTCAACGTTTCGCAGCAGATCGGCTTCCTGATACGGCTTGCCGAGGTATCGATCGACACCGATTTCGAACGCACGCTGGCGATGCTTTTCGCCCGTACGCGACGTGATCATGATGATCGGCACCCCCTTCAGGCGCGGGTCGTTGCGCATGTAGGTGGCGAGTTCGTAGCCGTCCATACGCGGCATTTCGATATCGAGCAAGACCAGATCCGGCACGCGGTCCTGCAACTTCTCGACCGCATCCAGACCATCCTTTGCCGTGACCACTTCCATGTCGTTGCGTTCGAGCACGCGCGTGGTGACCTTGCGCATGGTGATCGAGTCGTCGACGACCATGACGAGAGGCTGGCGACGTTCCGGCAAGGCGGTAACCGCCGTGGCCACAACGGTATCTTCGGCAATCGCGGTCTGGCGGAGCGCCGCAACACGGCGAACCAGCGGGGCCATATCCAGGATCATGACGACGGAGCCATCACCCATGATGGTCGCACCGAAGATGCCGGCAATCGACGAGACCTGCGGGCCGACCGACTTGACCACGACTTCTCGGCTACCAAGCACTGCGTCGACGCGGACCGCCGCACGCTGGTCACCCGACTTGACCATCAACAATGGCAACTGCAAGTCATCCAGCGATCGGTGCACCACCGCTCCGAGCAAGTCGCCCATTTCGTAGATCAGGTAGTCGTCTCCGCCGTAGCTGTAGATCGGCTGAGTCGATTTCAGACGATCATCGAGGTCTTCGCGGCGGATTCGGACGACACCTTGCACTGATGTCATCGGCACGGCGTAGAGGTGCTCGCCGAGCCGCACCAGAATGGCCTGCGTCACTGCCAGCGTGAACGGCAGGCGGATGATGAACTGAGTGCCTTTGCCGCGTTCGGAGTCGATGCTGAGTGTGCCGCCGAGCTGCTTGATTTCGCTGCCGACCACATCCATGCCGACGCCGCGGCCAGCGATCTTGCTCACCGCCTCTGCAGTCGAAAAGCCTGTCTCGAGGACGAAACCGAACAGGTCGCGGTCGGACAAGTGTGCATCCGGCTTCAGCAGTCCGCGTTCGATGGCCTTGCGCCGAATCGCATCACGATCCATGCCGCGGCCGTCATCGGTGACGCGAATCACGACTTCAGTCGCTTCGCGCGAAATGCCGATCGTGACCGACCCTTCTTCGCTCTTGCCAACCTTGGCGCGATCGGCCGGGGTTTCCAAACCATGGGCGAGTGCGTTGCGGAGCATGTGCTCCAGCGGCGCGGTCATTCGATCGAGCACGTTGCGATCCATTTCACCCTGTGCGCCCTCGACGCGCAGTTGCGCACGTTTCCCGAGTTCACCGGATGTCTGGCGCATCAGGCGCCGCAGTCGCGGCACCACGGAGTCGAATGTCACCATGCGGGTCCGCATCAGGCCTTCCTGCAGCTCCGAGCTCACGCGGGCCTGCTGCAACAGAAGCGTTTCCGACTGGCGCGTCAGGTCATCCAGTGCGTTCTGCAGGGACTGCAAGTCGGACACCGATTCGGCGAGGGCTCGCGACAACTGCTGGAGGGTCGAGAACCGGTCGAGTTCGAGTGGATCGAACTCGCCATCGGTCGTCTCGGCTTCGCGCTGGTATCGCGCGATGATCTGCGCTTCCGTTTCGATTTCGAGCTTGCGCAACTGTTCCCGCACACGCAAGACGGTTTGATCCAGTTCCTGCAAGTTGAACTTGAACGTGGCCATCTGCTGCTCGAGTCGCGAGCGGTAGATAGACACCTCACCTGCGTAGTTGACCAGGGAATCGAGCAAGTCGGAGCGAACGCGGATGACTTCCTGCGGCGCACGACCCGCTTCTTCTGCCTCGTCGAGCGCAGTCTTCTGCTCACGACGCGGCGCAGCCGGCGTTGCAGGCGCGACAGGCACGGCGGCAGCAACTTCGGTTTCGGGTGACGCCACGGCAGGGGTCGTTTCCGAACCGATAGCAGGCACTTCGGCGACCTCGGTGGCGGCGACCGGAGTTGCCGTTTCCGCGCTTTCGAACGCCGGAATTTCTTCACCGGAAACGATCGCTTCAAATCGGGCAATGGCGTTTTCAGGCATCGCGATCGCCTGACGCTTCGCCACCCGCTGCACCATGCCATGCAGTCGATCGAAACCACGCTCCAGGGATTCGAGGCTGACGCGGTCTACGACCCGCCGGCCATCGGCCACCATTTCGAACAAGGACTCCATGGCGTGGCTGAGATCGCCGATCGGCAACAGGCCAGCCATGCGGGAGCCGCCCTTGAGGGTATGCAGTTCGCGCTGAAGCCCAACGACGATTTCGCGGTCGTCCGGCGTCTCGCGCAAGCGCGCCATCATGGTGTCGGAAGCATCCAGAATGTCCGAGCCTTCCTGAACGAAGATTTCGAGCAGATCTTCGTCCATGTCGGCCAGAACCAGCGGGCCTTCCGGATGAAGATCGTCGCCAATCGGGGCGTACTGCAGGCCCGCATTTTCGGTATTCAATACCTGCGCCAGCGTGGGCTCCGCGAGCACGTTGCCGATCGGTTCTTCGTCCTGGGTCGGTTCTAGATGCTCGGTCGGCTCTTCGTCGCCATAACGCTCAGGCTCCTCGACCTCGATCGGTTCGACTGGGGTCGCCACTGCCGGCACATCAGGTGAACCGGCATCACTGAACAACGACGCGGCGTCGAACCAGTCGAGACCAGACGTTTGCGAAGTCGACACCGGAGTTTCTTCAACCGAAGTTTCTTCAACCGAAGTTTCTTCAACCGAAGTTTCTTCAACCGAAGTTTCTTCAACCGAAGTTTCTTCAACCGAAGTTTCTTCAACCGAAGTTTCTTCAACCGAAGTTTCCGCGATTGCCGGGACATCGTCAGCAAATTGGATCGACGCAAAGCCGCTCTCGAACTCGGCGAATTCTTCCGACATCGGTTCGGCGGTGGCTGGGACTGCTGATTCTTCAGCACCCTCGGAGACTTCGGTCTCAGCCACTTCGGCCAAATCAATCTCTTCGATCGGTGCAGCGGGCTGCTCATGCGGCAAGTAATCAAAGGTCTCGACAACCGTCGATTCCGGACCCGCAGCCTCGAGCGCCGGGGCTTCCGATTCGATGCCGGAAGCCGCCACTTCGGCAAACCCCGAGTCGACAGTCGCAACTGCCGCGGGCGATGCTTCGTTGGCCGGCGAGCCGCCGTCAGCCTGCTTGCTTTCCTCGTCTTCGTCGACAGAAACATTGAAGACACGCAGCACACTTTCCGGCTCAGGCAGGTCGTTACGCAGAGCATTCAGCGCATCGGCCAGTTCAGCGAGGTCCACCGGCGACGTGGCGCCATTGATCGAGGCTTCAACCGCATCGGCCGTTGCGCCGATGACCGCCAGACCCTCTGCAGACGGGGCCTGACCCTGTCCGCGCAAGCGCTTGATGTAGCCCTCAAGCGGCGCCAGCAAAGGCGTGACGCTTGGCAAGTCGACCATCGCGATGGCACCGTGCATGGTGTGCACGGCTCGCAGAAGCGATTCGCTGGCTGGCTGACCGGGTTGTTGCTCCGATTGAGCCAGGAACTCGCGAATGAGCCCAAGATGCCCAGACACTTCCGTGCGCAGGATCTCAAGCATCATCGGATCAACGCCCTCCAGATCGGCGCTCGCCGATGCCGAGGGGGCGAATGCAACCGCTGGTGGACCGGAAGAAAGCGCCGCAGTGGGGATTTCCTCGGATTCCACACTGAAGTCGAAACCGCTCGTCATGTCGACCGCGATGATCGGCTCGTCCGAGAAGTCGAAATTGGGTGCTTCGGCCTGTTTGTCTGGGGCTGCCGGAGTGCCGACACTGAAGTCGATGGACTCGAATTCGTCGGCATCGGTCAGTTCAATCGATTCTTCCGTCAAGCTGAGCTCTTCGGATTCATTGCCAAACGGTTCGAACGAAACGCCATCCGGCTCGGACAGCTCGATCGTTTCTTCCGATTCGTCGCCGCCCTCGTCAATCGATTCGATTGCCGATTGGGTCGTGTCAGCAAGGGTGGCTTCCGCCGCGACCGGCTCTGGCGTACCAAACAGGGCTGCTGCCCAGTCATTTGGCGCGGCGGAGGGTTCAACCGGCACTGCAGCGTCGTTCTCGGCCGTCGGGCCGTCAAGGAAGGAGAGGTCGATTGCCGTTTCGTCGAGGGCTTCAACAGGCATTGATACATCTGCAGCCGATTCGGCCGCCTGAACCTGCGGTTCTTCGGCGACCTGCTCCTCGATGACCTGTGCTTCCGCCGAGATCTCTTCGATCGCAAATGGATCAAACGTGCTCGGCTGAGCCGTTTCTTCAATCACCGCTTCATCAGCAACTTGAGCCGCTTCAGCGAACACTGGCTCCAGCGTTTCCGTCTCTGCAGGCTGTGGCGCGGCCACTTCGGGCTCGACGATCACAGGCACTGCCGCGACAGCGACCGGTACCGGTTTCGGGCGCGGGGTGGCGATCCGGACGAGCTTCTTCTCGATGCGACGCACCGGCTCGGGCTTCTGCAGCCAGGCTTCTTCGCCCGCGGCAAGTCGCTCGGAGAGTGCCATGATGCCCGGAATATCGACGCCCTGTCCCTGCTCACCGCGCAACGCAGAGAGCAATGCCGGCAATGCCCCGACCGCGTGATCGAGACAGGCAATCACGGCCGGACTCGGCTGGATCGTCTTGTCGAGAATGCGGTTCAGCATGTTCTCGATCTTCCAGCTGAACTCACCGAGCGCGAGCGCGCCCACGAGGCGCCCACTGCCTTTCATGGTGTGGAACGATCGGCGAATCGGCTTCAGTCGCTCGAAGTCGCCTGGATTGGATTTCCAATCCGGCAGATTGCGACCCAGGTTCTCGACTTCTTCCTGGACTTCTTCAAGGAACACTTCGCGGATATCTTCGTCGATATCGTTCGAAGGCACGGCCTGGAACGCCGACGCACCGGTCAGGACCGGGGCTTCCTCGATGATTTCTTCTTCGATTTCAACCCACTCGTAATCAAACTCCGGTTCGGGTTCGACTTCGGGCACCACGGGCGCTTCGATTGACGGAGCCAAATCGGACGCCAGCTCGGGCGCCACGGAGGCGTCGTTTCCGGTGCAGACATCCAGTCAATGGCCGCAGCCGCTTCCGTCGCGGGCTCGGACGATGCAGACGCTGTCTCGCCGGCCATCGATGGCTCGGAAATCGTTTCGGCTGGGGGCGGAGCGGCGGTGACAGCCGCTGCGACTGCCGGTTTTGCCACGACTGGCTCTGCCGGAGCTGGCACGGCTGCCGATGTGTCGGCAGGAATCGGCCAATAGCCCAGCGCTTCCAGACTCTCGCGAGTCACTTCGAGGATCTTTTCGCGGCCGTGACGCTGCGCGCTGGTCGCCTCAAGGTAGTACTCGATACTGGCAACGGCGTCGGCCAGACGATCCACCTGATCGGAGTTCGGAATGCGTTTGCGTCGCAGCACTTCGACGTCGATGAAGCAGCCGATCGCGTCCAGATAGGCACCCGCCTGATCCAGATTGATCATGCGCATGGCGCCGGAAATCTCTTCGATCAGGCGCGGAATCTGTTCGGCGCGTTCATGCTGCCAACCAGACTCGATGAATGCGACGATGTCCTGCTTCGCCTGCGTCAGGTTGGTCTGGACTTCCTTCATCAACGCTTCGAGGATCTTGCGCACTTCCGTCTGCGGCAATTCCGCTGCGGCAGGCACTTCAGGCTGGGTGTCTGCTTCGTCGCCGCCGCCGAGTCGTTCGATGTTGTCATCGAGCGAGGCTTCGACGAACAGCAGCGCGCCGGCGACATCAAGCAGAGTACCTTCCTCCGCCTGTTTGCCACCGTGCACCACCTTGCGGAGCGCATCACGCTGTTCAATAACCACGCGACGCGGCACACCCAAACCGAGCATGCCAAGCGTGTCACCGACACGATCCAGCGTATCCAGCTGGTTCGCCAGATCGGCCGGATTGGCGTTTGCGGTGCGGAGATACAGATCAAGCGCGTCCTTCACGCGCATGAGATCTTCCTTGATCGCCGTCGACACGGTGTCGAGCAACGCACGATTGCGGCCACTCAGCGAACCGCGGGCGTGCTCCAGCTCTTTTTCGCTGGGCAGCAAGGTATCCAGATTGAACGTACGCTTCAGTTCACCCAAGCGACCTTCAGTCGACTTGGCATGGGCTGCGTAATAGAGCAAGTTCTTGGTCAGGTCGCGTGGCGGATTCGTTCGGAACGCCAGTTCGCCGCCATCGGCGAGCCGCTTGATTTCGCGGTCGACACGGCCGAACAACAACTTGACTGCCTGATTGGCCTCGACCGCACCGGCGCGAATCCCTTCGAGCAATCCCGCGGCGATCCACCAAAGACGCCGGGAGTCTTCACCCCAGGTAATGCTGCGCAAGCCTTCCAATGAATTGATCAAGCCGCTGACGGCGACATTCGAAGACTGGTCGCGGAGCCATTTGACGAGTGCGATCTGGTAGTTCGCACGTTGGCGGGCGGCCACACTTTTCATTTCGGAGTCGGGCAGCGGTCGATCCGGGCCCGCGGCACTGGCCGGCATCGGCAGAGCCAGGTCCGGCGAGAACAACACGCCTTCACTGAGCAGCTTTTCGCCACGGCAGGCACGCAGGTCGTTCAACAAGGGCAGCAGGACGATCGGGATGTCCTTGTGGCCACTTTGCAGTCGCTCAAGGTAATCCGGCAACTGCACGATGCCGCGCATCAGGACGTCGTAGGCGTCGTCTTTCTGGCGGATCTGGTCTTCGAGCAAGGCCTGTGCGACCCGCTCCATTTCCTCGACCACCATCGCCGCGCCGTACAACTCGACCATGCGCAAGGTACCTTGCACCTGATGCAGGTACGTGGCGCAGAAACGCATGAGGCTCGAGTCGGCAGGATCCTCGACATAGGCTTCCAGCGCCTGTCGGGCCTGTTTCAGGGTTTCATCCAGCTCCTGTTTGACCCAGTTGAGCGTGGTGAAGTCGATTTCTTGTTGCATGCGCATAGGCGTTCTCACCCTGAACGACGAAACGCCAACGTCTGGCGATTGCCGATCCGTGTCAGCGAAGGATGGGTAAAGCCGATCACTTCCCCGGCGCCAAGCACCAGCATACCGCCGGGCTTGAGCAGATCGGCGAGCGCAGACAGCAGCTGCTTGCGCCGATCGCGGGCAAAGTAGATCAACACGTTTTGACAGTAAATCAGATCGAGCTTTTTGAGCGGCGCCCGGGCAACATCCATGATGTTGAACAGGGCGAAGCCGACGCGCTTTCTCAGCGTTTCATTGATCGCGAAGCTGTCGCTACCGACGAGTTCGCAATACGCCTTCTGGAGGTCTTCGGGGATCTCCGCAAGCGCTCGCGCGGGTACAGGCCGGAGCGGCCAATCGCCAACGCTGCATTGCTGATGTCGGTTGCCGTGACCCCAAAGTAAGAACGGGTGGCACCCAGTTGCCGCAATGCCGAGTCCAGCACCATGGCGAGTGAGTACGCTTCTGCAACGGGGGAACAGCCGACCCTCCAGGCATGCATCGCCTGATTGTCGGGGTGTTCCTTCAGGAACCCGGCAACCACTCTCCCGCAATCATCTGCAGCGATGGCTGGTGCCGGAAAAACCGCGTTTCGTGAACCGTGAGGCGGTCGACCAGGGTGCTCCATTCGATGGCACCGCAGGCACCATTCAGCACTTCATTGAAGTACCGATCGAAGTTGTCATAGCCAGTCTCGCGCATGCGCGTTCGCACGCCGGTGACCAGAAAGGTCTTGCGTCCAGGCGGCACGACCACTCCGGTGCGCCGCTCGAGGAGGTCCACCCAACGCGAAAACTCCTCGTCACCCATGCTTGGCATGGGTGCGAAGGACTTCGGACATTGGTCGTCGGTGCGATCAATTCAGTTCACTCAGGACGGCAGCTTGAAGTCGGCGACGGAACGACGCAGGTCGGCAGCGAGCTGCGCCAGGGTTTCCCAATCGATTCGGCCGTCTGGGAGGCACCCGCGGAAGTCTGCGTGGTGATTTCCTGAATGACGTTCATGGTGGCCGAGATGTTGGTAGCGGCGGCAGACTGCTGTCAGGCTGCTTCGGGATGTTCTGAATCAGGTCGGCAAGGTCGTTTCGAGACCTTTTCGATTTCGCCCAGCGCCAAACCCGCGTCTTCTGCGAGGCGGGCACCCGCCACCACTTCGGACGTGGTTTGTTCCATCGAACTGACCGCTTCGTTGGTGTCGGACTGAATCGTCTGGACCAGCGTTTCGATTCGTTTCGTGGCGCCCGACGCGCGTTCTGCGAGTCGTTGCACTTCGTCCGCGACGACCGCGAATCCGCGACCCGCCTCACCGGCGGATGCTGCTTGAATGGCGGCGTTCAGAGCCAGAATGTTCGTCTGATCGGCGATGTCGTTAATCAGTTCGACGATGGATCCGATTTCCTGCGAGGACTCACCCAGTCGTTTGATTCGCTTCGAGGTTTCCTGAATCTGGTCACGGATGTTGTCCATGCCCTGAATCGTCTGCCGCACGATTGCGGCACCCTTGCCGGCGATGGCCACCGATCGTTGCGCCACGTCGGCCGATTCGGCGGAGTTCTTGGACACTTCGTCGATCGAGACGGCGATTTCGTTGATGGCTGCCGATGCCGAGGTGATCTGCTGCGCCTGATGTTCGGCTGCTTCCGCGAGGTGCATGGCGGTCGCCTGCGTTTCCTGGGCGGCGGCAGCGACCTGCACGGCCGTTTCGTTAATCGTTGCCACCAGGGAGCGCAAGGCTTCCACGGCGAAGTTGACCGAGTCCGCGATGGCGCCGGTGATGTCTTCCGTCACCGTGGCCTTCACCGTCAGGTCGCCTTCTGCCAGCGAACCCATTTCGTCCAGCAGTCGCAGAATGGCTTCCTGGTTTCGCTGGTTCAGATCGGCGGTGCTCTGCAGCTGGCGGCGTGTGGTCAGGTACTGCAACAAGCCGGCGATCAAGGCGGCGAACAGTGCGGCGCCGCCGAAGATCACGTTGAGGATGTTGCCACCGAATGTGCGCAGGCCTTCGCCGAACGAACCGGCGAGGCGCTTGTTGCGGTCGAGCAGGTCGGTCGATCCGAGGAAGATCGTGTCGGCGGCTTCGGTGACCTCGAACAGGTCGGTCGATGCGCCGGAAATCTTGTCGACGTTTTCGCCGATTCCCGAATACAGATCCTGCACTTCGCTCAGGATCTCGCGAGCGCGCGGGTCGGTCAGTGCGCGAATGCCCACTTCCGAGTTGCCGTTCATCAATCCGTCGAGTACCTGGCCGAACACGCGGGCGTCACGACCGAACTGGTCGGCAGCCGAAATGGCTTCGTCGCCACCCTTCTGAATGTCGGATACGCGGCGCAACATGCGGTCGGCAAGCAGAATCTGGCGAGTGGCGAGATACACGGTGTCGCCGGGCGCTCCGTTATCCACCAGCACTGACACCAGTTCCCGTCCATCTTCGAGGACAACGCGCGGACGTTTTTTCGAAGTCGGCTGCCGTGTCGGCCACGTCAAGCACGAGGCTGGATGCGGCATCAATCGTGTCGGCGGCCTTGGCGATCGGCTCCCATGCTTCGATCACTTTCTTGAGCGGCGTGCCCACCGTGCCTGTACCGATGTAGGACGGCACCCCTTCCTTGGCGCGCTGCCCTTCTCCATGGCGTCCAGATTGCTCTGGATGCTGGTTCGGGTGACTTTCAGTTCCTGGAAGGCTTCGTTGTTACCTGAAGCGGCTTCCGTCGCGAACTTGGAGATCTGCTGCGACAGCACCTGCAGGTCGGTGGTCAGACGGATGGCGTTTCGCTCCTCTCGTCAACTTGGCCTGCCAGCCAGGTTGGCGCCCCGCAAGACCAGGAACCCCAAAGCGACGATACCCCAGAACAGGGGCCCGGAAAACGGCTCGCACCACTGGATGTTGCACTCCTGCTGTTACCTCGCCCCTTCGATCAAACTGTCGCCATGGCTGCCGTTCATACAGCCGCCTGAATAAATTCTGGTGTACGCGTCAGCGCCGCCATGCTGAAAATGCCGGAGACCACATTGTTCGTCTCGTAGAAACGATCGATGTAGCGCCGGTAACGCTCGTCTTCTTCGACTTCGCCTTCGCGCAGGTTCGCATCGACGAATGCGCGCTGCCGAGGATTTCGTCGACCAGCAGACCGACGAGGCTGCCTTGCTGGCGGATGACCAGCACGCGGCTCTTTTCGTTGTGGGTCGATCGCTCGCCTTCGACGAAACACTTGATGTCGATGACCGACACCAGGTTGCCGCGCACGTTTGCCACGCCCATCAGCCATGGCTTGGCGCCAGGCACCCCGGTCAGGACCGGGAACGACAGGATTTCCGTGACTTCCGTGATGCTCGAAGCCAGCAGTCGTCGGCCAAGCCGGAACGCGATGCCGCGCCACAGGCCGGGCGCGTCGATCTGCTCCGGGAGGCCGGCGACATGCGACAGGCTGCGGTTCTCGTAATCGAGCAAGGTTTCGAATGGCGAAAGCATCGCCTCGGACTCGTTCATGCGGCCCTTCCCTTGCAGTCGGAGTGTGCGCTGTTCATGCCTGCCCTCACACGTTGACGTGCTTGCGGATTGCGCCGAGCAATTCTTCGCGCGTGAAGGGCTTGGTCAGGTATTGCTCGGACCCGACGATGCGGCCACGCGCCTTGTCGAACAGGCCGTCCTTCGAGGACAGCATGATACCGGCACGTTCTTGAACATCTGATTGTTCTTGATCAGGGCACAGGTGTGATAGCCGTCAGACGCGGCATCATGATGTCGACGAAGATGATCTGCGGACGTTCATCGAGATCTTGGCCAGTGCTTCAAAGCCGTCAGTCGCCGTGACCACGTCACAGCCTTCCTTCTTCAACAATGTCTCTGCAGTCCGGCGAATGGTCTTCGAATCGTCGATGACCATGACCTTCAATCCGGACAATGAACCTTCTTTGTTGGGTCTTCCATTTGACCCCCATGGGTGTTTGGGTCGATGTTCGTTGCGGAATCCAGTTCTGGCATCCCGCCCGATGGGCTGAAAACCGGCCTTTGAACGCGCTTTTGGCTTCTTAACCAACGTCGAGAAACCTGTCAAGTAAATACTCTAAGTGCGCTACAACAACAGAATGTCGCATTCAAAGGCGCTATGCATGCCGTTGCCAATGCGCCAGAATCAAACATGAAACCCGTCCTCGGCGTCCTGATGGACCCCATCGAACGAATCGACCGTACAAGGATTCCACCTTCGCGATGCTGTAGGAAGCAAAGCTTTGGATTTGCGTTGCGTTACACCACCGAATCGGGGCTGGGCTGGGCCTCAAGCGGCGCATTTGCGCATGGCGCGCTAACGATGTCAGGGATTCGAAGCAGGACTGGTTCACGCTCGGCCGCCTGTGCAGCCGGTCGCCGATCTCGATGTCCTGCTGTTGCAGGATCCGCCGGTCGACGAAACCTTCATGCACGACTTGTTGTGGGCGCGGTTCCCGGCCGGGAAAGCGCCCGCTGATGAGGTCAATGACCCCGCGCTGCTCCAGTGCGAACGAAAAGCTGTTTGCGCTGCATTTCCCGGAATTGTGCCCGCCCAGCCTGTTGTCGCGCGACCCTTCCGACGTGAAGGAATTCATTGCGGAACAAGGAGATGTGGTGCTGAAACCGATCGACGGCATGGCCGGCCGATCCATTTTCAGGGTCCGCGCCGGCGACCCGAACATCAACGTGATCCTGGAAACCCTGATTGGCGCGGGACGGAACTACGCCCTGGCACGGCGTTATCTCCCGGAAATCGCTCGGGCGACAAAACGAGTGCTCCTGATTGATGGTGAGCCAGCCCCTATTGCCTGGCCCGAATCCCGCAAGGCGACGACTTCCGCGGTAACTGGCCCGTGGCGGCAAGGGCGTAAGCGCACCAATCGGCGCCCGCGAACGCGAGGTTGCGGCGGCTGTGGCACCAGAACTTCGGCGATTGGGCCTTATTTTCGTCGGATTGGATGTGATCGGCTCGTATCTGACCGAAATCAATGTCACCAGCCCGACCTGCATCCGGGAAATCCACGACCAGACCGACTGCAACATCGCCAGCCTGCTGTTCGACCACATCGACCAACGGATCGGCCCGATGAGCCAAGCGATCAGCGCCGAGGAACGCCTGCGCGTCACCATGCTGTTCTCGGTGATCGTCCATGCCGTGCTGATCCTCGGCATCTCCTTCACGTACGAGCAACCGGCCGACTCGATGCCGAGTCTGGACGTGATCCTGGTGCAATCGTCGAGCGCCCAGAAACCCAAGGACGCCGACTTCCTGGCCAACGCCAACCAGAAAGGCGGCGGCGAATCGGAAAAGAGCAGTCGACCGCGCCAACCGAAACCAGCCCGATCCCCAAGGCGTCCGGGTCTGGCGCCGCTGCCACAAAGGCCGGCGCACCGAAACCGCAGGAAGCGACACCCCGAGCCGTGCTCACCGGCGGCAAGAATGCCGACTTCGAGGTCAAGCCGATCACCGAACAACAGCGCGAGGTACCCAAACTCGACGCACTGACTGCCAGGAATTGATTGAGCGAAGCCTCGAAATGGCGCAACTGGCTGCGGAAGTGGATCGCCAACGCAGGCAATACGCAAAGCGCCCACGACGCAAGTTCATCTCGGCAAACACCCGCGAGTACGCCTATGCGTCCTACTACGCGCGCCTGGGTCGCCAAAATCGAGCGAATCGGCGCCTGAACTTTCCTGAAGAAGCGGCGCCGGAAAATCACCGGGCAAGTCGTCGTCACGCTGCCGTGCGCCGCGACGGCACCTCCGAATCGGTGAAATCGATCACGCAGTGGCCACGATCCTCGACCAGGCTGCCATCCGCATCGTCAGAAACCGGCGCTCCGTTTGCACCGCTGCCGCAATCCGATGAACAGATCGACGTGCTGCACATCACGCGCACGGTGCAGTTCCTCACTGGCAGCGTGGTGCGCGCCAGTGAAGCCGGGAAACTCCGTCGCTTCCTCCTGGCCTGCCTTCTCGTCGTGTTGTTGCCTTGTTTGTGCCGAATCGGCATTGATGCCCGGTCGATCGCGCCATCAGGATGACTTCAACTCGGAGTCCTTTTGGCATTTCCCGTGGGGCGAATCCGGCACCCACAAGGGCATCGACGTTTTTGCGCCGCGCGGACGCGCCGCGGTGAGCCCCGTGGAAGGAATCGTGGTTTACCGGGGCACGCTGAAACGCGGCGGGAATGTGGCACTGGTGCTCGGACCGAAATGGCGTCTGCACTACTTCGCGCATCTCGACACCATCGATGAATCGGCCGGTCTTTGTCTCACGCGGTGATGTCGTGGGGACGGTCGGCGATTCCGGCAACGCACGCGGCAAGGCACCACCTCCACTACACGAAACTGAGCCTGCTGCCGCTGCCCTGGCATTGGCGTCCGGCGCGCGAAAGCTGGAAGCGCATGTTCTTCCTCGACCCGGCCCTGGCCTGGGATTGAGTAATTGCTTTCCAGTCGCCGTTACACTCAGGCTCATCAACTTTTATTCTGGAGCAACACCATGGGACTCGATCTGGTCACCACCGGCAAGGACGTGCCGCACGACGTCAACGTCATCATCGAAATTCCGATGAACGCCGAACCGGTCAAGAACGAAGTCGACAAGGCATCCGGCGCCATTTTGTCGACCGCGTCCTGACCACGCCCATGCGGTATCCGTGCAACTACGGCTATATCCGCACTTTCGGGTGATGGCGATCCAGCCGACGTCCAGGTGGTGATGCCGCTGCCCCTGGTACCGGGTTGTGTGATCCGCGTGCGGCCGATCGGCATGCTGAACATGATCGATGAAGCGGGTGAAGACACCAAGATCATCGCCGTACCGGTCAGGCAAGGTGTTCCCGGCCTACGACAACGTCAAGACGATCGACGATCTGCCTGATCTGACCAAGGATCGCATCCAGCACTTCTTCGAGCACTACAAGGACCTGGAGAAGGGCAAGTGGGTGAAGGTGGAGGGCTGGGGTGGCCCGGCCAAAGCAGAAGCCGAAATCCTCAAGTCGATCGAACGATTCCAGTCAGCCCGGACAAACCGCATTTCTGATGCTGCCGATCCGCGCGGACGAAATCGACGAAGCGGTTGCCGCGCTCAAACGCGGTGATCTCGTCGGTTTGCCGACCGAAACGGTTTATGGTCTCGCCGGTGACGCGGAATGAACAAGCCCTCGCCGTATTTTGCGACCAAGGTCGCCCGGCCGATCACCCGCTGATCGTGCATGTAGCCGATGAGTCGCTGGAACACTGGGCTGTCGACGTCCGGCGGCCGCACTCAGGCTCGCTGATGCGTTCTGGCCAGGCCCGTGACCTGATCCTGAAACGCAAGCCGGACGTTTCCGATCTGGTCACCGGCGGCCAGGACACGGTTGGTGTGCGGGTGCCATCCCATCCTTGGGCGCAGGCGGTCCTGCGCGCGTTTGGCGGCGGACTGGCCGCGCCGTCTGCCAACCGTTTTGGCGACGTCAGCCCGACTGCGGCGCAGCATGTTCGCGACGAATTCGGTGATGCCGTGCCGGTGGTGCTGGACGGCGGACCTTGCCGTCGGCATCGAATCGACGATCGTGGATCTGTCCGGGCCAAAGGCACGAATCTTCGCCCTGGCCGGATTGCCCAGCGGGATCGAGGCGATACTGGGACCGGATGTTTTCGCCACAACGGAGCCCGCTGCTGGCTCCTCTCGCCGCGTGTTTCGGGTTCGCTGGCCCTCGCACTATGCGCCACGGACCAGCACGGAACTGGTCGACAAGTCCCGCCTGCCCGCCCGATATCGTGAACTCCACGCCGACGACGAATCCGCGCGCGTGCTGTCGATCGGCCCCCTGCCCTCGTCGATGCAGGGCCTTGGATTACCGGCCGATGCGGAAGGATATGCGCGGCATCTGTATGCCGCGTTGCGCATGCTCGACATCGAAGGCGCGGACCGGATCCTCATTGAGGCACCACCCGCCGATGCGTCATGGGCAGCAGTGCGCGACCGACTGCAACGTGCAGCAACCGCGCGTGATCAGGATATCGAAGGCAGTTAAGAACCCTTCTCTCGCGCCAGCGGGAGAAGGTGGCCGAAGGCCGGATGAGGGCGGATTGGCTCCGAAATTGGTTTGTCGCCAGATTGCCCTCATCTGCCCTGCGGGCATCTTCTCCCGCAAGCGGGAGAAGTCCATATTGTCGATCGACAGATTCTGCCGGCCTGCGGGCATCTTCTCCCGCTAGCTCTGACCCTGTCCCACAAGTCCGCTGGACACAGTGCTTGAGTTCGCGTAGTGTTCGGGCATGCAGATTTGCGGCCGAGACTTCGATGAGCAGGTGATTCAGCGGATTAACGCTGAGGTTGCTGGTGTATCGGATTTGACGCGCGCAGCCTTGTCGCAGCGGGTGTGCGATTGGTTGGGTTGGATGGATGCGCGGGGGCAGCCCAAGCAGATGAGTGCGCGGGTCGCCCTGAGCGCTTTGGCGAAGCGGGGGCTGGTGCAGTTACCCGCGCCGACGCGTGCGCGCGCTCAGACTTCGTCTGTGACTGAACCGATTGCCGGGATTGCCCGTGTATTGATGGACTTGGCTGAGTTGGGTTCAGTGGAGATCAAGCCTGTTGCAGCCGGCGACCGCGAGGCCAGTCGGGTGTGGCGTGGCCTGATGGATCAGTATCACCCACTCGGCTCGGGCCCGTTAGTGGGCGCCCAACTGCGTTATCTCATCGTCAGCCCGCAACACGGATTTCTTGGGGCGCTTGCATTCAGCGCGCCCGCATGGCGTCTCGGTCCGCGCGACCGCTTCATCGGTTGGGACGATGCCGGTCGCACTGCCCATTTGCAGCAGGTGGTCTGCAACAGCCGGTTCCTGCTGTTGCCCAGCGTGCAGGTCAAGCATCTGGCCTCGCATGTGCTGGCGACCTGTTTGCAGCGGCTCGCGCAAGATTGGCTTGCCCGTTATGGATATTCGCCAGTACTGGTGGAGACCTTTGTCGACCGCGCCTCTCACCTTGGAACCTGTTACCGCGCGGCCAACTGGCTGTGGGTGGGCGACAGTCGAGGCCGCGGCCGGCAGGATGCGGCTCACGCTCGAGCGCGGAGCGTCAAGGCGGTCTATGTATATCCCTTGATCCGCAACTGGCGTGAACGCCTGGGCGTGCTTGGCAAGCCTGAGCAGGTACTGGACCTGCAAGATTGGGTATGCGAGGAATATGCCACGGTGCGTCTGGGTGATGCCCGGCTAAAGTCACGGCTGATGAACCTGGTCCGCGACTTTTACGCACAGCCTCAGGCACAAGTGCCCGAGGCCTGCGGCAGTCGGGCCAAGACCAAGGCAGCCTATCGTTTCTTCGATCATTCGAGTGTCACCATGGACAGCTTGCTTGCCCCGCACTACGAGTCCACCGCACGGCGATGCCAGGGGCGAGCGATCGTGCTGGCACTGCAGGACTCCACCAGCCTGAAGTACAGCGTGCCTGCGGACACGCCGGGATTGGGGCCGCTGAACACCCGATCTGACGGCAGTGTGGGGCTGTGGATGCACGACACGCTGGCGCTGACGCCCGATGGCGTGCCGCTGGGCCTGATCGATGTGCAGTGCTGGGCCCGAGACGGTCGCTTCGAGGGCAGGCCGACCCGCCATCTGCGTGCCACCGACGACAAGGAAAGCCGCAAATGGCTGCATAGCTTCGCCGCAGCGAGCGCGCTCCAGCAGCAATGCCCGGGAACACAGGTGATCAGTGTCGGCGACCGCGAAGCCGATCTGTACGCATTCCTCGCCGAAGCAACCGCAACACCTGATTGCGCGCGGCTACTCATCCGCGCCGAACGCACGCGACGAATGACACTGGAGCACGGATCCCTGTGGGACTTCATGGGCAGTCAGCCCGAAGCCGGCATCCAATCACTGCAGGTTCCTCGACAGGGCGCCAGGAAGTCACGCGTGGCGCAGATGAGCGTTCGGCACGCTGTGGTCGACATCAAGCCGCCCAAAGTCTCAAAATCAAAGCCGCCGGTCCGACTTTGGGCAGTCTTCAGCCGCGAGGAGACCCCCGCCGAAGGCATCGCGCCACTCGAATGGATGTTGCTCACCACCGCCCCGGTGAACACTTTTGACGACGCCTGCGAACGCCTCGCCTGGTACGCAAGTCGATGGCAGATCGAGGTCTATCACCGCACCCTCAAGAGCGGCTGCAAAATCGAAGATCGGCAACTGGGCAATGCTGATCGCCTTGAATCGTGCCTGGCCATCGATATGGTCGTCGCATGGCGCGTGTTCCATGCCGTAAAACTTGGCCGGGAAACACCCAACGTACCCTGCACTGCCTACTTCGAAGACGATCAGTGGCGTGCCCTGATGGCCAAGGTCACACGCAACCCGGTGCCACCGAAAACGCCACCCACATTGCGCGTGGCGGTGCGCTTAGTCGCCGAACTGGGAGGGTTCCTGGGCCGCAAAGGCGATGGTGAGCCCGGGGCGCAGACACTGTGGCGAGGGCTACAGAGGCTGGACGACCTCACCGACATGTACCGAGTGTTCACACAGGGCACTGGACCTCCTCGTGTCCAGCGCACTTATGGGTAAAGGTCAGCGTTTCACGGGAGAAGGGACTTCTCCGGGCACTTCAACCGGCTGTGAGCGAACCTGATCCGGCGTTACGAATCCGAATCCACCGAATCCGGCTGGCTCGCGCGACCCATCACGGCATCCGACTTGGCGTAGGCGGTTTTCAGGTCGTCACTGGCCGAATCGAGCTTCTTCAGTTGATCGTCGAGTTTCGCCAGCGAGCGGCGAATGTTCTCGCGCACCTCGTTGAGCTGTTTCGCCGTTGCGGTCTTGACGTTGTCGCGGATCCAGAGCCGGTGCTGGAGGATCAGCTTCAGCGCATGCTGGACTCCGGCCTCGCTGTTGAGCGAGGCACGGGCACTTTCGGTGATGTCGGGGGGCAGGCGGCCGAGCAGAGCGTCGAGGTCGCGCATCCGCGTGCGGGTGTCGAGCAGTCGTGCTTCCAGCAGGTCGGCGTCGTCCAGCAGCTGTTTCAGGATCATTTCACGGCGGACTGCGCGCAATCCGCGCCAAACCAGCGCTAAAATCGCCAGCGTCAGCACGATGATGATGATCAACTCGCTACTCATGGGCTTGCCGCCTGAATTCGGTCTGTACAGTCTGACTGCCCTAGCGGCCTCTGACAATCTGGCCTGGACCGGCAAATCAATGATTTGGTTGACGAATCGGTCCGATGTCCGTAGTATCGCCGCCCTTATGTTCAACGGTTTTCCCGATTCGGTTGATGTGTGGCGCATGGTGAATGCCTCACGCAGCTTCGAAGGCACCTTGGTTGTTGCTTCCCTGACTCGCCTGAGCGAAAGCTTGGCCGATTCGCAGGGCAGCTTGGCGTATCAAGTCGATTTTGGCCGCGATCCTTTGACTGCGGCGTACATCGATCTGAAAGTCAGCGGCCACCTGTCCTTGACCTGCCAGCGTACGCTGGAAGTCTTCGAATGGCCTTTGGCCATCGACACGCGACTCGGTTTGATCAAGCGGGAAGAAGACGAGGCGGCTTTGCCGGCCGGCTTTGAACCGCTGCTGGTGACAGCCGATGGTGAGCTCAGGCTCGCCGACGTGATCGAGGACGAGGTGATCCTGGCGCTGCCTTTGGTGCCGAGAAAGCCTGAAGCCGATGAGACGGACGAATGGACCTGGACGAGTGCCGCCGAAGACGCAGCACCGGTCGAGTCAGAGAAAAAACCCAACCCTTTCGCGGCATTGGCGCAGCTGAAGCCGAAGCACAAGCAATAAACGTTCAGGAGCAAGATCATGGCAGTCCAGAAAAGTCGAGTGACCCCGTCCCGCCGCGGCCAGCGCCGTTCGCACAGCGCATTGAGCCCCACGCAGATTGCCGTCGACAAGGCGAGTGGCGAGCAGCACCTGCGTCACCATGTCAGCAAGGACGGCTACTACAAGGGCAAGCAAGTCATTGCCAGCAAGACCAAGTCCGACGAATAAGTCGAGCTGAGTTGATCCAGGATGTTTCGACGAACCGGCGCCCACACGCCGGTTCGTTTTGCTTTTCGGGAGTCAGGCCATGACGTACGCGCGTATCATCGGTACCGGTAGTTTCCTGCCGGAAAAAGTCGTCACGAACAATGACTTGGCCCACCTGGTCGAAACCAGCGACGAGTGGATCCGGGAACGAACCGGCATCCGGCAGCGGCACATGGTGGTCGAAGGTCAGACGACCAGCGATCTGGCCTATGAGGCTGCGATTCGTGCACTGGACGCCGCCGGCGTCAAAGCTTCGGAACTCGACCTGATCGTGCTCGGCACGACGACCCCGGACATCATTTTTCCGAGTACGGCATGCCTCGTGCAGCATCGTCTTGGTGCGAACGGCTGTGCCGCGTTCGACGTCAACGCTGCATGCTCAGGCTTCATGTATGCACTCGGTGTCGCCGACAAGTTCATCCGCAGCGGCGCGGCGCGCAAGGCGCTGGTCATCGGTGCCGAAACCCTGACGCGTATGCTCGACTGGTCCGACCGCGGCACCTGCGTGCTGTTTGGTGACGGCGCCGGTGCGGTCGTGCTGTCTGCCGACGAAGAAACCGGCATCCTGTCGACGCACCTGCATGCCGACGGCGGCCACAAACATCTTTTGTACAACCCGGTTGGCGTGTCGGTGGGCTTCAAGCCGGAAGAGCCGAACTGTGGCGTGCGCGTGATGATGACCGGCAACGAAGTGTTCAAGGTTGCGGTCAAGACACTCGACGCCGTCGTTGAGGAAACGCTCGCCGCGAACCAGCTCGACAAGAGCCAGATCGACTGGTTGATTCCGCACCAGGCCAACCTGCGCATCATCCAGGCCACCGCCAAACGTCTCGACATGCCGATGGACCGAGTGATCGTGACCGTCGACCGCCACGGCAATACCTCCTCGGCATCCGTGCCGCTGGCGCTGGATGAAGCCGTTCGCAGTGGCCGCATCAAGCGCGGTGAGCTGTTGTTGCTGGAAGCCTTCGGCGGCGGCTTTACCTGGGGTTCGGCGCTGCTGCGCTACTGATTCTTTCGACTGGGGATGTACTACTCATGACCTCCTTTGCCTTTGTATTTCCAGGCCAGGGCTCGCAGCAGCTCGGCATGTTGGCCGACCACGCCGAACGCGATGCCTTGATCCGCGCGACGTTTGATGAAGCGTCCGCCGGTTGTGGTCTGGACCTGTGGGCGCTCAGCCAGCAGGGTCCCGAGACCGAACTCAACCGCACCGAAATCACGCAGCCGGCCTTGCTCGCCGCAAGTATTGCGCTGTGGCGCAGCTGGCTCGCCCGTGGCGGCAAGATGCCCGCGCAACTGGCCGGTCACAGCCTCGGCGAATACAGCGCGCTGGTTGCCGCCGATGCGCTGACGCTCGGTGATGCCGCGCGCCTCGTGCGCGAACGCGGACGATTGATGCAGGAAGCCGTGCCGACGGGTACAGGCGCGATGGCCGCCGTGCTCATGGCGGATGACGCCGTGATTGCCCAGGCCTGCCTCGATGCGGCACAGGGCGAAGTGGTCCAGCCGGCAAACTTCAACTCGCCCGGGCAAACCGTCATTTCCGGATCCGTCGCAGCGGTTGATCGTGCGATCGTGTTGCTCAACGAACGTGGCGTCAAGAAAGTCGTCAAGCTCGCCGTGTCGGTGCCCTCACACAGCCTGTTGATGAAACCGGCGGCGGATGCTTTGACGCCCACCATGCGTGCGGTGTCCTGGCAATTGCCGAAGCTGCCGGTTGTGCAGAATGCCGATGCGGTCGCACACACTTCGATCGATGCGATCCAGGATGCACTGATCCGGCAGTTGTACGCACCTGTGCGCTGGACAGAATGTGTGCAGGCCATTGCCGGCATTGGTGTGACACGGTTTGCCGAATGTGGTCCGGGCAAAGTGCTCGCCGGCCTGATGAAACGGATCGACAAGAGTCTCGAAGCGCGTGCGCTTTCGAACATCGCTGAATTCGACAGCAGCCTGACGGAATGGAGCGGCGCATGAGTATCGACCTGAATGGTGAAATTGCCCTGGTCACCGGCGCCAGCCGCGGAATTGGTGCGGCGATCGCCGACACGCTGGCGCGACATGGCGCAAAAGTGGTTGGCACGGCGACCAGTGAATCCGGCGCCCAGGCAATCAGCGAGCGGATGGTTTCGATCGGCGGCGTCGGCCGTGTGCTCGAAGTCGGCACCACCGAATCGGTGGAACAGTTGATCGAGTCGGTCACCAAGGAATTCGGCGCACCGACAATCCTCGTCAACAACGCCGGCATCACACGCGACGGCCTCTTGATGCGCATGAAGGACGAAGACTGGGATGCGGTGATCAACACCAACCTCAGTTCGATCTACCGCACCAGCAAGGCGGTCATGCGCGGCATGATGAAAGCGCGCAAGGGCCGCATCATCAACATCGCGTCCGTGATCGGCGTGATGGGTAATGCCGGTCAGTCCAACTACGCTGCTGCGAAGGCCGGCATCATCGGCTTCTCGAAGTCGCTCGCCAAGGAAATCGGCAGTCGCGGCATCACGGTGAATGTGGTCGCGCCGGGATTCATCGAAACCGACATGACCAAAGCCATGTCCGAGGACATGAAGAAGGCCATGTTCGAGCGTATTGCGCTGGGTCGTTTTGGTCAGGTCGACGACATCGCGAACGCGGTGTTGTTCCTGGCGTCGCCGATGGCCGCTTACATCACCGGCGAGACGCTGCACGTCAACGGTGGCATGCACATGGTGTGATGGCTTGATGTTGATAAGCTCACGCCATGCGTGTCCTGATCCCCCTGCCGTCAACTGATTTTGATCCGACCGAGTCGGCCGTGCCCTGGTGTGCACTGGTCGACGCGGGCCACGACGTTCGTTTTGCCACGCCCGATGGGCGAGTTGCCGCGGCCGATACACGCATGCTGAACGGGCAGGGGCTTGGCCCCTGGAAGCCGCTGTTGCGGGCCGATGCGAATGGTCGCGCCGCGTATGTACGGATGGCAGCGAGTGAAGCATTCCGAAACCCGATGTCGTGGCGCGATGCCGGCTCCGATAACGCGGATGCCTTGTTGTTGCCCGGTGGACACGCGCCCGGCATGCGGCCATACCTCGAATCCGAACACCTGCAGGACGTGGCAGCGGCCATGCTTCGCGCCAACAAGCCCGTCGCGGCGGTCTGCCACGGGGTGTTGGTCCTGTCGCGCGCTGAGCAACGACATCCCGGGCTGGTGCTCCGCGATCGGCGGGTGACTGCGCTCACCCGCGCGCAAGAGTTGAGTGCACTTGCTCTGACCGTGTGGTGGCTGGGCGGGTACTACCGAACCTATCGGATCAGCGTGCAGACTGAAGTGACCCGTGTGCTCGCGAATCGCACGCAGTTCGAGGAAGGCCCGTTCGCTCTGCGTCGGGATGCACCCGGACACCTGGATCGAGGCTTCACTGTCCGCGATCGCAACCTGTTGACCGCACGATGGCCAGGCGACGTGTTCCGCTTTGCCGCCGAGTTTGTCGAGATGTGCGGGCTGACCAGCCTGCATTCACCCACGGATTTACGCCGATGACCTACACCTTGCATCAAGGCAACCTGCCATTGCTGATCAGCTGCCCGCATTCGGGCACCGAGATTCCGCAGGATATTGCCGCGAGGATGTTGCCTCACGCATTGGATGTTCCCGACACGGACTGGTTCGTCGACCGACTCTATGCGTTTGCCCGGCACATGGGCGCATCAATGATCGTGCCGCGGTATTCGCGTTACGTCATCGATCTGAACCGAGCGTCCGATGGCCATGCGCTGTATCCGGGGCGCCGCGAGACGGGTCTGGTTCCGGTCATCAGTTTTGCCGATCAGTCTCTGTATCAGGCGGGACAAGAACCCGATAGCGAAGAGATCCAATCGCGGATTCAAACCTATTGGCAGCCTTATCACCAGGCGATTGCAGACGAACTGGCGCGACTCAAGACTCGGCATGCCGATGTGGTGATCTGGGACGCCCATTCCATCCTCAGTGTCGTGCCGATGTTCTTCGAGGGCCGTTTGCCTGATCTCAATCTGGGCACCGCTGATGGAACCACTGCAGCGCCGAGAATCGAACGACGAGTGGTTGCCGCGATGCAGGCGCAGACGGCGTTGACCTCGATCACGAATGGACGCTTCAAGGGTGGCTACATCACACGTCGATTCGGTCAACCGGAGCAAGGTATCCACGCTCTGCAGATGGAAATGGCGCAAGACTGCTACATGGACGAAAGCCCGCCCACCTGGAACGAGTCCAAGGCAGCAGCTGCTTCGGCGGTGCTGGAAACCTTGATCAAGGCGGTATTGGACGGAGTGGCTCAGTAAGGACGATTCGCCGATGTCCGTTGCAGCGCATGGAATGGAATTTCCGTGCGGATGCGATAACCGTTCTGCTCGTACAGGTCCACGGCACGGCGATTCTGCGGGGATACATGCAGGAACGGTTGCTGGCCCTGTTCCAGCAATTCCAGTGTCAGCGATGCCAGCAAATGCCGCGCGAACCCACGGCCGGTGAATTCTGGATGGGTGCACACGGCACTCACTTCGCGATGCCCGGGCATCCCCATGCGCTCGCCAACCATGGCAGCAAGATGACCGTGTTCGTAAATGCCGAAGTAACGACCCAGACGCATGGTCTCGGTTCGGAAATAGTGCGGGTAGACCAGTGCGGTGAGTTGGCGGACATCCATGCGTTGCCGAGGGTCGATCAGCGGTGTGATGGCGGGGCCCTTGGTTCGCTCCGGCGCGGCCAAGCAGTGCATCTGCAACAGAAGACCGAGCGGTTCAATGGTCCAGCCGGCGGGGACTAGCGGCGCCGTACCCAACAGGAACACCTGCTCGCCGTCATCGATCAAAGCTTCCAGATCTTCGGCAACCGCCACCGACCCATCCGGCAGTCCAAGAAACGGCGCAATCTCGCGCGGGTAACGCAGCGCCGAGCCCGCACTTCGAGCCAACGGCAAATGTATGCTGTTTAGCGCTGACCAGATCGGATTGTCGAGCAGGTGTTGGGTCATGGCGCAGCCAAGTCTGTGGCTCGCCGACCTTAGCCGAGCCGGACCGTGAAAAACAGATCGGACGGTGGCCCTACAACACTGAAGCATTTCTTCTCCCGCTTGCCAGAAAAGATGTCGACAGCCAGATGAGCAATTCTGGGGGTTCTCGAGGCCAGACTGTTGCTCATCCGGTCCTGCGGACCACCTTCTCCCGCGTTTCACGGGAGAATGACCGGGAGCAGGATAAATCCCAGGAGGCTGCACGATAATTCCGGGTTTCTGCGGGTGATACTGGGGAAAAACGGGAAATGAAAGTGAAAAGAACTTTCGCTGCAGGAAAGACAAGTTCGACCGGTCAAGGTACGGCCGGCCGGACGCGGTCCCCAAGCTTCGCAACGAGGCCGGAAGGTCCGGCTAAATGAAGGGCTCCTACAGCAACCAGGGCTCCACTAGGAGCGTTTTGAATGGCGGCGAGCCACTCCACGTTCCGCTTTTCAATTATTTCCCTGTGCCAATTTGGGCCGACGACTCGAGAAACCATTTCAAGCAATCCGTCAATATTCTGAGACGCCCAGAGCTTTGAGCCTTCAAGGAAATCGTTGATGAACTTGTCGGGGTCCTTCAGGATAGTACTGAGCCGACGTGCGTGCTCGGACGGTGGCACAGCACTCAACGCGTCCCATGGTCGCTGAACGGTTTCGAGGTACGAAATGCGTTTCCTGCCTATCCCGAACTCCTGGGTCAGTGCTGGCTCCACCTGCGCCAAGGCCAGATTGGACACAAGTCTACGTTGAATTTCCTGTGATGCAGCCCAGACATGGAGGTTCAGATGGAAATCCAGATCAAGTTCAAGGTCGACCTCTGCCAATTCATCAGGGCTCAGGAAATCGGATAGGGGGCTGTCCGAGCGGGGCGGTCTAGCCCGCGAGCTGGTATCCGCTTCGAGGATAAGGGTCCTGGCCCACCGAAACGCGCTACGAGCGAATTCTGGCTTGGGGTCGAGAGCCTAGGCCAAAATGCTGCATCCCAACGATTCGAACGTTTCTGTCGATGATCTCGAAGTACATGAGCAGACCCAAGTAGCCGCGACCCGACGAGCTTATCAGATGGTCCAATTAGAACAGCGACGCCTGACGTTCTTGACGCTCCAGCTGCCGCATGCGCTTGCAGATCCGGCGGATGTGGACGTGGCTCAGGCTGTACTTCTGGACCAGGTCGTCGAGGTTCTTGCCGCCTGCGGCGCTGTACGCGGCCCAGATGGCCCGGTCGCGCTCGCTGGCCTTGAATGCCGTGCTGAGCGGGATGTAGAGGTTCCGGCCGGTGTGATTGCGTGGACACCCACACAAGGCGGCACCTACGAGTTCGAAGTGGTGGTCAAGGATCCGTATCAGGCCAGCGACACCCAACGCTTCCTCGTCGACATCGCCAGCCCGGCTTCGGCACCGCGGTTTGTCAGCACGCCACCCAGCGGCGACCTGGCACCCGGCAGCGTGCTGCGGTACGACGCCGATGCGATCGATCCCGAAGGGGATGTGATCAGTTACAGCCTGTTGTCGGCGCCTGCGGGGGCCTCGATTGATGCGACCACCGGCGAGCTGACGTTCCAGACGAACACGGTGGGTCTCTACACACTGTCGATCCGTGCGTTGGACGCAACGGGTCTGTCGGCCGTTCAGGGCTTCACGGTCTCGGTGGCCATTCCGAACCGCGCCCCGCAGTTCACTAGTACCCCGATCACCACGACGACGGTGGGGCGTGTGTATCGCTACACGGCCACTGCATCGGATGCGGACGCGGGTGACGAGCTTCGGTTCTTCCTGGCGGAAGGTCCGTCGTGGCTCAGTGTGAGCAGTGTGTCGGGGATTGTGTCGGGCACGCCGACGGAGCAGGGGGATGTGCCGGTTCAGCTGATCGTGCGGGATCGTGCGGGTGCGGAGGCGGTGCAGGCTTTTGTACTTGCGGTACGTGCCGCGGCCGACAACGCCGCACCGGTGATCACGTCGACGCCTTGGCCATTTGCCAAGACGGGTCAGACGTACCGGTATCCGATCACGGCGACCGATCCGGATGGGGATCTGCTGACGTACCGGATTTTCCCGGCTGTGGCGGGGGTGAGTCTCAGTGGTACGGAGCTGGTTTGGACTCCTTCTTCGGCAGGAACGCGCGAACTGACCATCGAGGTCAGTGACGGGGCCAAGCTGACCCGGCAGACGTGGACGGTGACGGTGCTGGACTCGGCCAGTCATCCGCTGCGCGCCGCCTTGACGCTGGAACCGCGATTCGTGGCACCGGGTGCGCCGGTGCAATATCAAGTGGTGGTGGAGAACGCCGGCAGTACCCCGACATTTGTGGTGTCGCTGGATGGTGTGGTGGTCGGTAATGCAGATACTGGCCAGGTGTCCTCGAACATCCTGGGCCGCCACGATGTCTCCGTGTTGATCAGCGACGGCACCTTGTCGGTGACGGTGCTGGATCATTTCTACGTGAGTGCCGGTGACGACGGGCTCGACCCGGACGTGGCCTTCATCACGCCCAACGAGAACCAGGTGATCACGGCACCGGTGCCGGTGCGTGCACGGATCGAGGATCCGACGCTGGTGTTGTGGAAGCTGGCGATCTGGGAGCGGGACCAGCCGGCGACCCTTCGGGATCTGGCGGAAGGCACCACGGGCGGCGCCGATGTGGCGCTGACGACCCTCGACCCGAGCCTGATGCAGAACGGGCAGTACGAGCTCGTGCTGCTGAGTGCCTGGGATGCGTCTGGGCGGCAGACAGAGATCCGTCGCTCGGTGATTCTGGAGGGCAACCTCAAGCTTGGGCATTTCAGTTTGAACCTGGAAGAGTTCACGGTGCCCTTGCTGGACGTGCCGATCACCGTGCTGCGCAGTTACGACACGCGGCGGGCTCAGGAATCACTCGACTTCGGGCAAGGCTGGAGCTTGGGCTGGCGCTCGGTTCGCATACACGAGAACCGCATTCTGGGCCGTTCGTGGCGAGTGGATCAGGTGGGTGGTCTGACTGGTCAGCAGTGCATCCGCGCGAACGCGGAGCCGATCGTCACGGTGAAGGTTCGGGACGAGTGTCTGCCGGTGGCGAACCAGATTTACGTGACGTTTGCGTTCGAGCCGATGGCAGGGACGTGGGGAACGCTGGAAGAGCTGAGTGTTGGCCTGGTGCGATTGACCGAGGGCGACCTGATCGACGCCAGCACGGGCTTGGCCGCAGATCCGAACCATTACCGCTACACGGCCAAGGACGGCACGCAGATGGACGTGCTGCAGGGTGCGGGCATCACGACGTTGCGGGCGCCCAGTGGCGTCAGTGTGACGTTTACGGCGGGTGGGATTACCCATTCGTCAGGGACAACCATCCGGTTCGAGCGTGATGCCCGAGGTCGTATCGAGGCAGTCGAGCAGCCGGACGGGCGGCGTTGGCTGTATCGGTACAACACGCTGAACGAACTGACTGAGGTTCAGGACCCGCTGGGTCGGATCTCGCGCATGACCTACCACGGCGCGCCGAACCGGCACTTCCTGCGTGATCTGCACAATGGCCTGGGCCAGCGGATCACGCGGCTGGAGTACAACGACGAAGGGCGACTCATTGCCAGCATCGACGGCAATGGCGAGCGCACGGAGCTGGATCCGGACCTGCCGCAGAACCGCCAGACCGTCCGCGACCGCACGGGTGCGGAGACGGTCTACGTGTTCGACGACGAGGGCAACATCCTGACCGAGACGAACGCACTCGGCGAGACGATCACGCGCACCTACGACGTGAACCGCAACGTGCTGACCGAGACGAACGATCTGGGTGAGACGACGACGTACACCTACGACGCCAAGGACAACCGGGTCACCGAGACGAACGATTTGGGTGAGACGTCCACCACGGCCTACACGCCGATGTTCAACCAGGTCGCCTCGATCACGAATGACCTGGGTGAGGCCATGGTCATGGAGTACTTCAACGAGGAGCGCGGGGCACTGCGTGGCAAGCTGCTGGCAATGGTGGATGCCCTGGGCCGACGCACGGAACAGACGTACTACACCGATCCGCAGACCAACACGACCAGCCTGCATACCGGCTGGATCGATGCGCTGGGTCAGGAGACCGACATCCTGCCGAGTAACGACGACCTGCCAGTCGTGGTGGTGGGTCCGGACGGCTCACGGACGGTGAACCAGTACGACGCGATGCGGCGGAACACCGGCAACCAGGTCACGCGCAAAGCGCCGGGGCAGCAGGATGAAGTGCTGACTACGGTCTATGGATTTGACGATGCCGGCCAGATGACCAGCACGACGCATCCGGATGGCACGATCACCAAGACGGAGTTTGATGAAGCCGGGCGAGTGAAGGCCGAGGTGGATGTGCTCGGTCGTCGCACGACGCATGTTTACGATGCCAATGGGCAGAAGTTGTCGACGACTTATCCGGACAACAGCCGCGAGTCGTGGACTTATGACGAGGAAGGCCGGCAGAAGACTCACACTGATGTGATGGGTCGGGTGACGACGAATGTCCTCGACGAACTGGGTCGTGTCATCGGCACCATTTATCCAGACGACACACCAGCAAACCCGAACGACAACCCGCGTACCAGTCAAACCTACGACCGAGCTGGTCGGATGGAGACGAGCACGGACGAGCGGGGCAATGTCACGCGGTATCGCTACGACCGGGCTGGGCGACAGGTGGCTGTGGTGCATCCGGATGAAACACCTGCGGATGACTCGGACAACCCGGTTAGCCAGAGTGTTTATGACGAAGCCGGTAGACGCATTGCCAGCATTGATCCTAAGGGCTCGATCACGCAGTACGTCCACGATGAAGGCGGGCAATTGCGCGAGGTCATCCTGCCGGATACGTGTCCAGAGCAAGAGGCTCTGACGGGTGAGCCATGTCCAGATGACGGCGACGACTCGAACAATGCACGCGTCACCCACAACTACGACGACCTGGGCCGCAAGACGTCGACCACAGACGAAATGGGTCGAACGACCACGTTCGAGTACGACCCAGCCGGCAGACTTAAAGCCGTCATCGATGCCCTGAACCATCGCACCGAGTACAGCTACGACACTACCGGCAACAAGCTCACCCAGCATGATGCCAGCCAACGCATCACTCGCTGGACGTACGATCGCATGGGTCGTGCGTTGAGCCGACGTCTGCCGCTGGGCCAGACCGAGCAAATGACCTACGACATCGCCGGCCGAATGGGCAGCAGTCGCGACTTCATGCAGCAGAGCACCGACACGATCTTCGATGTCCGGGATCGGCCGGAGCGGGTGACGTTTGCGGATGGTCGCAGCCGCGTCTATGGCTACAACACCGAAGGCCAGGTCACGAATGTGACCACCAGCCAAGCCGGCGTTGCCGAACAAGAAACAAGAGACTTTGATGCCAGAAGCCGCCTGAAGCGCACGGTAGATGCCGAAGGCCGCTGGATCGAATACCGCTACGACGAATCCGGCAATCGCGCGCAGGTGCGAACGGCAACGCGTGTGGTTGATTACGGCTATGACGAACAGAACCGTCTGGAAACGGTTACGGAACAGCCGAATACGGCGTTGGGCCAAACCCAGGCGCAGGTCACAACGTACACCTACGACCGCAACGGCAGCCGCTCCGGCATGACCTACCCGAACGGCACCCGGGTGGAGTACCGCTACAACGCAAGGAACCAGCTCATCAGCATGCGACACATGCGGGGTAATGAGGTGCTGTTGCAGTTGGGCTATGTTCTAAACCCTGACGGAACCCGCGACACCATCATCGAGTCGATTCATACGCATGATGCCAATGAACAACCGGTGTTTACCGCAGCGAATGAGCCGGTATTCCAGGAGACGCGCAGAACGACGTACACCTATGACGCATTGAAGCGATTGGTCGAGGAAGCGGTCGATGCCGTCAACAACGACCACGACCGAAGAACCAGTTGGGTCTACGACGCTACCGGCAATCGCCAACTGCAAACGCAGGAGCGAGGCCCGGTGGGCGCGCCGATCGAACGCAAGGTCACCAGCTACGCCTATGACAATAACGACCGTCTGTTGAGTGAGCAGGAAGCGCTGACGAAAACCGAAGCAGGCCAGACCACGTCAACGACCACAGCGACCAGCCATGCCTACGACAACAACGGCAATCTGACGAGAAGCCAGACAGGCGCCAAGGTCGACGAGTACGACTACAACAGTCAGAACCAGCTGGTCGAGCACACGGGTACCGACAACGAGGCCGTTAAGACGAACCGATATCGGTACAACGCTGAGGGCATCCGACGAAGTATTGAGCGACAAGCCAACGGCCAAACACTCAAGACCAGCCAGTTGATCGACCCGAACCACGCCTACGCCCAGGTCATGGAAGAGTTCGTGCGGGTCAACAACGGACCGGAGCAGATCAAGACCGTCTACACCTTCGGGGATGACTTGATTGCGCAGCATGCGATCCGGGATCGCCAGGGGCAGCCTATTGCGGCGAATGCGGTCAATGGCGGGATTGCTGGTAGCAGCAGTGCAATGGGCGCGACGAGTTACCTGCATTACGACGGGTTGGGTACAACGCGGTTCCTGAGCAATCCGCTTGGAGCAACAACCGATCGGTATGTATATGAGGCGTTTGGGGAAATCGACTCAGCGGCGAGTGAGATGGCGTCGTCCGACGGCCAAGCCGCTACGGACTTCCTGTTCACCGGTGAGCAGTTTGATCCGAATCTTGGGTTCTATTACCTGCGGGCTCGGTATATGGATCCCGGGGTGGGGAGGTTTGTGACGCAGGATATCTGGATGGGCAGTCCTATCGACCCTGTTACTCTCCACAAATACGCTTTTGCAAACAACGATCCAATAGATTTTACCGATCCAACTGGCTTTGCGGCGGCATCCGGACTAATAGAGCAATCTGTCTCGCTCAATATAGGAGCGATGCTGAATGCAATGGTTCGACCGGTAATCGGAGCAACACTTTCGTTAACCGTAAGCGCCAAGATTCAAAAGATTGTTGCCAGTCGCTCGGCGGCGAGAGCTTGTGCAGCGAAGTTTGCCCTTTCACATATGACTTACACAAAAGGAGCTTGTGGTCCAGACATGAATATGCATCTTGTTGTGATGGATGAGGCCAGGATGCCTGGAATCGGAGAGCACGTGATGAGTTCCCAGGCACTCGGATCGCCTTCGATTCTGAACCGTCAGAATACCCATATCGCGAGTAATCGACTTGTGGCGACTGCGAAATGCGCAATGGGAATGGGCATTCCGGTTGCGGCGCATGGAAGTAGCTGTGATGAATATCCCTTTGCGTCAACGCTTCAGGGTGGACTACATTCCACAGTAGCGAAAGTTCCATGGATAAGTAATTTGATTCAGGGTGGTGTCTTAAGTTCCTTTTATTCCATTTGCGGAATCATCCCGAACATCGTTCCACTTAATGAGTTTGTGGTGATTGGAGCTCCCTCTTCGACAGTCGGATTTGAGTGCAACTGGTTCTAGTTATGAGCGCAAAAAATATTGGTAAGTTGTGGAATCAGTTCATGCTGGCTACTAGCGAGCATGATGGGCGAAGGCTTGGTGCGAAATGAATTAGGGACATACGATGATGTCAAAGTCGCCGAAAAGCTTGTTGCAGCTTATAAGCAAGCGATTGAATCAGTTGCCGACGCAAGGGAGCGAAGCGCGTTGGTTTATTCATTGGGAGCGCTGCTGAAGCGACTTAAGCTCTATGAGGAAGCTCGTGTCCTTTTGGCGGATGAGTCTCAGAAACTGTTGCCTGCGGTTGAGATCCCGATTCTTAACCTGCAGGCAAGGGTTTTTGCAAACGTTGGGCGTCGACACGAGGCAGTTATGCTCATGTACAAGTTAAACGGACTCTCGAAATCGCCTTTGTGGCGAATTTCTGAACAGCAGATGGCTGACGAGTTTGGTCGTTTTGGGAGCAATTAAGGTCAGTCTGTGTGTGTCTGTCTGTCTGTCCCGTACCAAGGTTCCAAGTGAGCTGTCTTCCCGAGACCGAACTGGAAATTCATCCCCTGCGCCGGCAATTTCTGCTGGCGAGCTGCAAAAATGTACACCGAATCAATCAAGGCACTGCTTCACGGTGGCTTTGTGCCTGCGGGGTGCTCTTGTCCAATCGATGGACAGCCGCCTTGGTACGGCGCTACGCGCCGTAGTTTAACTCGATCTGTTTGACGCGGTCGGATTTCCGACGCGCACCAGCTATTCGTGCTTCGGAAAATACCAGGCAACAAGTTGGCCGCTCCAAGCATCGATGAACACACCGTCACCGACGGCTTTGCGAGCACCGCTCCAAGCTTCGGCCGGCGTTCGACCTTTCAGATTCTGGTGCTCGCGTGCGAAGTTGTAGAACGCTCGGAACTGCGTCAGTCGGTCGGTCAGATCACCGGGTGCCACGGCAATCTTCTTGATCGCCGACTTGAACGTGCCGAAGAAGCGCTCGATTCGTCCGTTTTGCCATGGGCAGCCCGGATCGGTGGTTTGGAGCCGAACCCCGAGCAGCCATAGCACCGAGCGCATCAACTTCGATTTGTTTGCCGCGTCGTTGTCGACGCGGATGCATTTCGGGAAGCCGAACTTCCGGAACCGGGCATAGAGCTCCCGAAGGAGTGCTGCGGTGGTCCGGTGGTGAATCTCGATGAGCGCGATGCACGCGCGGGTGCCGTGATCGACCATGCCGAGCACCATCCGCTGGCGCGCAGTCGAGTCGGCGACTACACACAAGTCCATGGCCCAGATGACATTTCTCAGTGGCGATTTCGGGATGGCGTGTTTGTGTTCGCGGCGCAGGGCCGAAATGGCCTCGCGATTGGCGTTCACGATCCGCTGGACAGTGCTTTTGGATACCCGCTCACCAAGATGCGCATACATCCGGTTGAAGGCACCGGCGATTCGGGCGTATCCCAGGCCATACCCCATGGCGCGCAGGCGGATTACTTCCGTTTCAACCCAGGCCGGTTTCTTCTTGGTTCGGCACCAGGGACCGGCCAATCTGGACAAATGAGCATCAAGGTCGATCTGATCCGGCTTTGGTCTGCGGCGGCGATGTGGCCGTCGGCCGAACAAGATGAGGGCCAGTTTGCGCAGGGAAGTCCAGATCGACGCCAACAGCTTCAAGAGGACCTTCATGGATCGAACTGCAATGGCCATGATGAACCCGGTTCACAATGTAAACCGGCAAGCATGGACTAATGAACGGGGCGTTGGAGCACGGGAATCGGCGATGGGGTGTGTTACCGGAACGAGTCGCTCTTGCGATCCTGCGTCAGGATTCTCTGCATGGTCGTTCTCGACACTGTCCCGTACCAAGGTTCCAAGTGAGCTGTTTTCCCGGAACCGAGCTGAAAATTAAGCCGGCGCGCCGGCAAGTTCTGCTGGCGACCGGCAAAAAATGTGCACCGAACGAATCAAGCCACTGCTTCGCGGTGGCCTTTTTGTGCCTGCGGGGTGCTCTTGTCCAATCGATGGACAACCGCCTTGGTACGGCGCTTCGCGCCGCATTTTAACTTTAACTCGATCTGTTTGACGCGGTCGAATTTTCGACGCGCACCAGCTATTCGTGCTTCGGAAAATACCAGCCAACAAGGTGGCCGCTCCAAGCATCGATGAACACACCGTCACCGACGGCTTTGCGAGCACCGCTCCAAGCTTCGGCCGGCGTTCGACCTTTCAGATTCTGGTGCTCGCGTGCGAAGTTGTAGAACGCTCGGAACTGCGTCAGTCGGTCGGTCAGATCACCGGGTGCCACGGCAATCTTCTTGATCGCCGACTTGAACGTGCCGAAGAAGCGCTCGATTCGTCCGTTCTGCCATGGGCAGCCCGGGTCGGTGGTTTGGAGCCGAACTCCAAGCATCCACAAGATCGATCGCATCAACTTCGATTTGTTTGCCGCGTCGTTGTCGACGCGGATGCATTTCGGGAAGCCGAACTTCCGGAACCGGGCATAAAGCTCCCGAAGGAGTGCTGCGGTTGTCCGGTGGTGAATCTCGCTGAGCGCGATGCACGCGCGAGTGCCGTGATCGACGATGCCCAGGATCATCCTCTGTTTCGCCGTGCTGTCGGCGACCACACACAGGTTGTCCCGTACCAAGGTTCCAAGTGAGCTGTCTTCCCGAGACCGAACTGGAAATTCATCCCCTGCGCCGGCAATTTCTGCTGGCGACCGGCAAAATGTACACCGAATCAATCAAGCCACTGCTTCACGGTGGCTTTTTTGTGCCTGCGGGGTGCTCTTGTCCGATCGATGGACAGCCGCCTTGGAACGGCGCTACGCGCCGTAGTTTAACTCGATCTGTTTGACGCGGTCGGATTTCCGACGCGCACCAACTATTCGTTCTTGGGAAAATGCCAGCCAACAAGTTGGCCGCTCCAAGCATCGATGAACACACCGTCACCGATGGCTTTGCGAGCACCGGCCCATGCTTCGGCCGGCGTTCGACCTTTCAGATTCTGGTGCTCGCGTGCGAAGTTGTAGAACGCTCGGAACTGCGTCAGTCGGTCGGTCAGATCACCGGGTGCCACGATGATTTTCTTGATCGCCGACTTGAACGTTCCGAAGAAGCGCTCGATTCGTCCGTTCTGCCATGGGCAACCCGGATCGGTGGTTTGGAGCCGAACCCCGAGCAGCCATAGCACCGAGCGCATCAACTTCGATTTGTTTGCCGCGTCGTTGTCGACGCGGATGCATTTCGGGAAGCCGAACTTGCGGAACCGGGCATAAAGCTCTTGGAGAAGTGCAGCAGAAGTGCGTTGGTGGATCTCGCTCAGGCGCGACGCACGCGCGGGTGCCGTGATCGACGATGCCCAGGATCATCCTCTGTTTCGCCGTGCTGTCGGCGACCACACACAGGTCCATTGCCCAGATGGCATTTCTCGGTGGCGATTTCGGGATCGCGTGTTTGTGTTCGCGGCGCAGGGCAGCGATCGCCTCGCGATTGGCGTTCACGATCCGCTGGACGGTGCTCTTCGAGACACGTTCACCAAGATGTGCGTACATCCGATTGAAAGCACTGGCGATGCGGGCGTAACCCAGTCCATACCCCATAGCGCGCAGGCGGATTACCTCTTGTTCTACCCACAGCGGCTTCTTCTTGGTTCGGCACCAGGGAGCCGCCAATCTGGACAATTGAGCATCGAGGTCGATCTGATCCGGCTTTGGTCTGCGGCGGCGATGTTGCGGACAGCGAAAAAGGCTGCGGACAAGGTTACGCAGCGTAGTCCAGATCGCTGCCAACACCTTCAAGAAGATCAGCAAAGTTCGAGTAGCGATGGCCATGCCAGGTCCGGCTCATGAGCTAAACCGGCAAGCATGGACTATCGAAAAGAGCATCGGATCACGGGAATCGGCGATGGGGTTTCTTAACGGATCGAGCGGATCTTGCGATTGTGGGCCAGGATTCACTCCGATACGTGGGCACAAGTTCTGCGTCAAGTCGGTAAGGGATCCTGATTCAGAGCTTGAAGTCACGAGCGTATTTCGACATGTACTCGTGAAGTTTCTGGACATCGGTCTCGCTATTGCAAAGGGCTATCGGCGCCTGCTGATCAAAGTACGGCGAGGGCTCGTGAAGCCATCTCCATGCGCTGCTCAAATTGCGTTTGACGCGCTTTGCCTCGGCAAGAATCGGCGACAGCAGATCGGGGCGAGGGTACCAACTCAGCGGCTTGATGGCGTAGTCGCCTGCCGGCAAGCGCACTGACCAGGGAAGTTGCGCGGCCAACAAATCTTGCTCGGAGATGCTGGAGCGTACCCAATCCGCTCGAACTGCGAGTTCTTGATTCACGGCACGTCTCTCGCTGCCACTTGAGGGCACGATTAATCCGATCCGTGCACTTGAAGTTGACTTGATCATTTCGAAGAGCGGCGCAAAGTCGGTATCGTTGGTTACGAAGACTGCATGTTCAACGCCATCGACCAGGACATCTGAAAGAGCATGTGCAGCCAGTTGTACGTCGGTTTGTTTTTCTTCGAGTTTCCAGATGTCGACCAGATCCGTGAGTCGAGCAGGCCGTCCTGGGACGCAAAGATGTGCCCTCGCTGGCCGAGCCTCGTATCGGCCTCGGATGATCTGTAAACGGGTCCCGAGATGCGCGGAGAGCGCGCGCCAGTAATCGGACTGAGTCGTTACCGAGTCGCTGCTCCGGGCAAACCGTTCCAGTATTGCAGCAGTGAAGTACTTGACGGCGACTGGTGTCAGTTCAGGTTTGTACTGACCGGGAATCAGTATTCCGCGAAGGACTTGTTCAACCAGGAACAGCGGGTTGATCCACCGATAGGGCGTGCCTTTCAGCAGACCGTAGAAGAGATTGTACCCGTCGATGTAGACGCGTGTCTTGAGCGTGATTTGTTGTTTTTCACTCATTCCCAGTACCCCAGATGCGCAAAAACCGCCTTTCGGCGGCTTTTGCTTCCGGAGGATTTGCTGTTCTTGTCAGCTGCACGATCCGGATGAGTCGTGGTTGCAAGTCTACTTCTTGGCCGGCAGATTGACAATGAGTTAAGTGTCGAAAAGCTGAACAAGAATCCGCTCTTTGTGTTTGCAGAGGATCACCCCCAACGAGAACCAGGTGATCACGGCGCCGGTGCCGGTGCGTGCACGGATCGAGGATCCGACGCTGGTGTTGTGGAAGCTGGCGATTTGGGAGCGGGACCAGCCGGCAACCCTTCGGGATCTGGCCGAAGGCACCACTGGCGGCGCCGATGTGGCCTTGACGACGCTTGACCCGAGCCTGATGCAGAACGGCCAGTACGAGCTGCTGCTGAGCGACTGGGATGCGTCTGGGCGGCAGACAGAGGTGAAGCGCTCGGTGATTCTGGAGGGCAACCTCAAGCTTGGGCATTTCAGTTTGAACCTGGAAGAGTTCACGGTGCCCTTGCTGGACGTGCCGATCACCTTGCTGCGCAGTTACGACACGCGGCGGGCGAACGAGGCTTTGGACTTTGGCCAGGGCTGGAGCCTGGGCTGGCGCAGTGTTCGGATACACGAGAACCGCATTCTGGGCCGTTCGTGGCGCGTGGATCAGGTGGGTGGTTTGCTGGGTCAGCAATGCATCCGCGCGAACGCCGAGCCGATCGTCACGGTCACACTTCCGGATGGCAAGGTGGAGAAGTTCCGGGCCAAGGTGAGGGACGAGTGTTTGCCGGTGGCGAACCAGATTTACGTGACGTTTGCGTTTGAGCCGATGGCAGGGACGTGGGGCACGCTGGAAGAGTTGAGTGTTGGCCTGGTGCGATTGACCGAGGGCGACCTGATCGACGCCAGCACGGGCTTGGCCGCAGACCCGAACCAGTACCGCTACACGGCCAAGGACGGCACGCAGATGGACGTGCTGCAGGGCGTGGGCATCACGACGCTGCGGGCGCCCAGTGGCGTCAGTGTGACGTTTGCTGCGGGTGGGATCACCCACAGCTCCGGCACCACGATCCGGTTCGAGCGTGATGCCCGAGGCCGCATCGAGGCGATCGAGCAGCCGGACGGGCGGCGTTGGCTGTATCGGTACAACACGCTGAACGAGCTGACTGAGGTTCAGGACCCGCTGGGTCGCATCTCGCGCATGACCTACCACGGCGCGCCGAACCGGCACTTCCTGCGCGATCTGCACAATGGCCTGGGCCAGCGGATCACGCGGCTGGAGTACATCGCCGAAGGGCGTCTGGTGAAGAGCATCGATGGTTTGGGCCGCGAGACGATCCTCAACCCGGACCTGCCGCAGAACCGCCAGACCGTCCGCGACCGCACGGGTGCGGAGACGGTCTACGTGTTCGACGACGAGGGCAACATCCTGACCGAGACGAACGCACTCGGCGAGACGATCACGCGCACCTACGACGTGAACCGCAACGTGCTGACCGAGACGAACGATCTGGGTGAGACGACGACGTACACCTACGACGCGAAGGACAACCGGATCACCGAGACGAACGATGTGGGTGAGACGACCACCACGACCTACACGCCGATGTTCAACCAGGTGGCCTCGATCACGAATGACCTGGATGAGGCCATGGTCATGGAGTATTTCAACGAGGAGCGTGGGGCGCTACGCGGCAAGCTGCTGGCGACGGTGGATGCCCTGGGCCGACGCACGGAACAGACGTACTACACCGATCCGCAGACCAACACGACCAGCCTGCATACCGGCTGGATCGATGCGATGGGTCAGGCGACGCAGATCCTGCCGAGTAACGACGACCTGCCGGTCGTGGTGGAAGGCCCGGATGGCTCACGGACCGTGAACCAGTATGACGCGATGCGGCGGAACACCGGCAATCAGGTCACGCGCAAGGCGCCGGGGCAGCAGGATGAAGTGCTGACGACGGTTTATGGATTTGACGATGCCGGACAAATGACCAGCACGACCCATCCGGACGGCACGGTGACCCGGACGGAGTTTGATGAAGCCGGGCGGGTCAAGGCCGAGGTGGATGTGCTCGGTCGTCGCACGACGCATGTTTACGATGCGAACGGGCAGAAGTTGTCGACGACCTATCCGGACAACAGCCGCGAGTCGTGGACTTATGACGAGGAAGGCCGGCAGAAGACCCACACTGATGTGATGGGTCGGGTCACGACGAATGTCCTCGACGAACTGGGTCGTGTTGTGGGCACCATTTATCCAGACGACACACCGGCAAATCCGAACGACAACCCGCGCACCAGTCAAACCTACGACCGTGCCGGTCGCATGGAGACGAGCACGGACGAGCGGGGCAATGTCACGCGATATCGCTACGACAGGGCAGGGCGACAGGTTGCTGTGGTGCATCCGGATGACACGCCATCCGATGATGCCGACAATCCGGTCAGTCAATCGGTCTATGACGAGGCCGGAAGACGCATCGCCAGCATCGATCCGAAGGGCTCGATCACGCAGTACGTCCATGATGAAGGCGGGCAATTGCGCGAGGTCATCCTGCCGGATACGTGTCCGGAGCAGGAGGCTCTGACGGGCGAGCCATGTCCGGACGACGGCGACGACAGCAACAATGCCCGAGTCACCCACGATTACGACGATCTCGGCCGCAAAACCTCGACCACGGATGAAATGGTTCGAACCACAGTATTCGAGTACGACCCAGCCGGAAGACTCAAAGCCGTCATCGACGCCCTGAACCAGCGAACCGAGTACAGCTACGACACCACCGGCAACAAACTCACCCAGCAGGACGCCAGCCAGCGCATCACACGCTGGACGTACGATCGTATGGGTCGTGCGTTGAGCCGACGTTTGCCGCTGGGTCAGACAGAGCAGATGACCTACGACATCGCTGGCCGAATGGGCAGCAGTCGTGACTTCATGCAGCAGAGCACCGACACGATCTTCGATGTCCGAGATCGGCCGGAGCGGGTGACGTTTGCGGATGGTCGAACCCGCGTCTATGGCTACAACACCGAAGGCCAGGTCACGAACGTGACCACCAGCCAAGCCGGCGTTGCAGAACAGGAAACAAGAGACTTTGATGCCAGAAGCCGCCTGAAGCGCACCGTCGATGCCGAAGGCCGCTGGATCGAATACCTCTACGACGCAGCTGGCAACCGCACGCAGGTGCGTACGGCAACGCGTGTGGTTGATTACGGCTATGACGAGCAGATCCGTCTGAAAACGGTCACAGAGCAGCCGAACACGGCCCTGGGGCAAACACAGTCCCAGGTCACGACCTACACGTATGACCGCAACGGCAGCCGCTCCGGCATGACCTACCCGAACGGCACCCGGGTGGAATACCGCTACAACGCGAGGAACCAGCTCATCCGCATGCGCCACATGCGGGGCAACGAGGTGCTGCTGCAGTTGGGCTATGTCCTCAACCCCGACGGAACCCGTGACACCATCATCGAGTCGATTCATTCACACGACTCGAGTGAACAGCCGGTGTTCACAGCCAGCAACGAGCCGGTGCTACAGGAAACCCGTCGCACGACCTACACCTATGACCCGTTGAAACGATTGGTCGAGGAAAATGTCGATGCCGCAAACAGCGACCACGACCGAAGAACCAGTTGGGTCTACGACGCCACCGGCAACCGCGAACTGCAGACGCAGGAGCGCGGCCCTGTTGGCACGCCGATCGAACGTCGGGTTACGGGTTACGCCTATGACAACAACGACCGTCTGTTGAGTGAGCAGGAATCGTTGACGAAAACCGAGTCAGGCCAAACCACATCAACGACCACAGCGACCAGCCACGCCTACGACAACAATGGCAACCTGACCCGAAGCCAGGCAGGCGCCAAGGTCGACGAGTACGACTACAACAGTCAGAACCAGTTGGTCGAATACACGGGCACCGAGAACGGAACCGCTCAGATCAACCGTTACCGGTACAACGCCGAAGGCATCCGACGAAGCATTGAGCGACAAGCCAACGGCCAAACACTCAAGACCAGCCAGCTAATCGATCCGAACCAGGCCTACGCCCAGGTGCTGGAAGAGTTTGTGCGGGTCAACAACGGACCGGAGCAGATCAAGACCGTTTACACATTCGGGGATGACCTGATTGCTCAGCATGCGTTGCGGGATCGGCAAGGACTGCCGATTGCGGCGAATGCCGCCAATGGCGGGATTACGGGCAGTAGTGGCGCGATCGGTGCTACCAGCTATTTGCACTATGACGGGCTGGGCACTACGCGCTTCCTGACTAACCCGCTTGGAGTAGCAACCGATCGGTATGTCTATGAGGCGTTTGGGGAAATTGATGCTCCTGCGAGTGTGATGACTTCGGCCGATGATCAGGCTGCGACCGACTTCTTGTTTACTGGGGAGCAGTTTGATCCGAACCTTGGGTTCTACTATCTGCGGGCGAGGTATATGGATCCGGGGGTGGGGCGGTTTGTTACGCTGGATACTTGGATGGGATTCGGGTCAGATCCCGTTACCCTTCATAAGTATATCTACGCGAACGTGGAACCCACAGGTCATGTCGATCCGACAGGAAAATGGACTTTGTCAGATATCGTCACCTCGCAGAACATTCAAAACGCGATACGTGCCTATGACTACGCATCTTTCGCAGTCGATCTATACTCTGGTGGTGTTGCAGGCGGAGCCAAAGCTGTCGCTGAGGAAATTGTTTTTGGGAAGTTGGCTAAGTTTCGTCCAATAACGAAAATGTCTGACCAATTAATCGGCGTTTTTTCCAAAATCTGGTCGCGCGGAGTCAAGCTAAAACTAGGGCTGCCCTACAATTCGAAGACGTTAGGGCACAATATGGAAGAGGTGTTGGGCCCACTTCCCCCGGGACATATTCCTCATCACATAGTTCCGAACACATCGCCAGCAATGGACAAGCTAAGAGACTTTAAGATTGACCCAAATTCTCCAAGTAATGGGGTTGCGCTTCCAAAGACTAGTTCGGTTTCTGATTACTCAGCCGCGCACAACGGTCGTCATTGCGGTGCCTACTACCAATTTGTAGAAAGATTGGTCGCGTCTGCAAATACAAAAGAGGATGTTGTGAACGCCCTATCACAGATTCGTGCGGAGCTTTTGTCAGGCGCTGCCGTGGTTCAGAGATGCCAGTGATTAATGAGACAGAGTTGGTGCCATACATAGCTCGACTTGAGGCCTATAGCTATTTGAGGGTATTTCGAGACGGGCTTCATGAGTTCGTCGAGAATACTTTGTCCAATATCTCAGGCTCGAAGACATTCTGCCTAGCAGTAGACTGCAATATCGCATTCGGATCCGTTAGCTTCGCAATCGGAACATCAAAAGACATAGAAAGCTCAGATCGGATGAATATAGAGGGAGAGGGCGGAAGCAGCGATGATCAGAAATTGACGCTGCCCGTAATGATAGGAAATTGGCAGTTGCATTCTGGCGCGCAGAGATTGACGCCAGTTTTCTACCAATCATGGGCACCGGTTGAGGCGGAAATAGAACAAATTTGTTACCGCGAGATGTATAGAGAACTAGATAACGAAGAACTCTCAACTGCTTTCGGAGAGTATGTCCTTGAGCAATTGGCTGTCGAAGTGCATAAATTGGATATGTCTGGCGCTTTCTCGCGTTTTTCCCGTTCCAGTGATTTTAAATTCTATGTTGGTGACCATGATGAGCCCGTTTCGGTTGGATTGGCGAGAATGCTAAGGAAGCTCTGAATAAGTGGTTAATGCTGTCCCGTTCCAAGGTTCCAAGTGAACTGCCTCCCGAGAACGAGCTGAAAATTCAACTGTCCCGTACCAAGGTTCCAAGTGAGCTGTCTTCCCGAGACCGAACTGGAAATTCATCCCCTGCGCCGGCAATTTCTGCTGGCGACCGGCAAAAATGTACACCGAATCAATCAAGCCACTGCTTCACGGTGGCTTTTGTGCTTGCGGGGTGCTCTTGTCCAATCGATGGACAGCCGCTTTGCGGTCGGCGCTACGCGCCGTAGTTTAACTCGATCTGTTTGACGCGGTCGGATTTCCGACGCGCACCAACCTATTCGTTCCTGGGAAAATGCCAGCCAACAAGTTGGCCGCTCCAAGCTTCGATGAACACACCGTCACCGACGGCTTTGCGAGCACCGGTCCAAGACTCAGCCGGCGTTCGACCTTCCAGATTCTGGTGCTCGCGCGCAAAGTTGTAGAAGGCTCGGAAACTGCGTCAGTCGGTCGGTCAGATCACCGGGTGCCACGGCAATCTTCTTGATCGCCGACTTGAACGTGCCGAAGAAGCGCTGATTCGTCCGTTCTGCCATGGGCAGCCCGGGTCGGTGGTTTGGAGCCGAACTCCAAGCATCCACAAGATCGATCGCATCAACTTCGATTTGTTTGCCGCGTCGTTGTCGACGCGGATGCATTTCGGGAAGCCGAACTTCCGGAACCGGGCATAAAGCTCTCGGAGTAACGCAGCAGAAGTTCGTTGATGAATCTCGCTCAGTGCGATGCACGCGCGGGTGCCGTGATCGACGATGCCGAGCACCATCCGCTGGCGCGCAGTCGAGTCGGCGACTACACACAAGTCCATGGCCCAGATGACATTTCTCAGTGGCGATTTCGGGATCGCGTGTTTGTGTTCGCGGCGCAGGGCAGCGATTGCTTCGCGATTGGCATTCACAATCCGCTGGACGGTGCTTTTGGATACCCGTTCACCAAGATGTGCGTACATCCGATTGAAGGCACTGGCGATGCGGGCGTATCCCAGGCCATACCCCATGGCGCGCAGGCGGATCACCTCTTGTTCAACCCAGGCCGGCTTCTTCTTGGTTCGGCACCATGGCGTGGCCAGTCTGGCCAACTGAACGTCCAGGTCGATCTGATTTGATCTTGTTCTTCGTCGGCAAGCATTCCGGCAGCCGAATACCAAGCCGGACAATCTTTGGACCAGAGCCAGAATCCACGTCAAGGGCGTTGTGAGGGTGTTCCAAAATCGGAAAATCACTGACATGTTCGTTTCGGTTCTCATCGAAAACCGGTGAGCATCGTTCATTGAAACACGAAGGCAATCGCTGCAAAGTCAGTTATCGGATGTTGGGCTCACTATCGTGAGCCAAGTGTCTATCTCGCTGGGGATTTTCCGTGTCTCCATGCGTCGATCATAAAGGACCTCTGACTGGAGCTGTACGCGGCAGACCGAAAATGCTTTGGAGATGGCTCGGCTGTTGTCTACCATCAACGTGGCATCAGCCACGAGGCTCGCTTGTCTTATGGCCGCTTGCGTTCGGGGGAATCGCTCGATGAGTTTCGAAACGGGTACTGCATGTCCTCCCATGGCGATTCGGGTTTGGACGCGGGCAATCGACAAAGCCGAGTCGGTTAGGCCGACGAAGATCAGCAGAACGAAATAACCTGCATCTTTCATTTGTCGGATCAGGTCGATCTTGGACTCATGCGTTCCATCAGCGCGGGCTTGCCAGTGCGAAAAAACGGTCTCCATCGCAAACGGAACGGAATTTCCCATCGCATGGCTGACAAATGCTTGGACGCCTTTTTGAGCGACACGCATCCAGCCTTCATCCTCGTCACGCAGCCTTACCGCCCAAGCGGGGAGAGTCTCTTTGGCGCCTGCTTCTGGCAACACAGACATCATCATGCGGTCAGCATTGATCAATGGGATCTGAAGCCGATTTGCGAGCTTTTGGTACCAGAGCGTCGACTTTCCCGAGCCATTATGTCCGGCCAAAATCACGGCCAGTGGCTTCTGCGCGTTTGATTGAACGTCGAGTACCCGCTCGATCGCCTGCGGCAGGGCACGCATCAGATGGGCGTAAACCTGCCGCGTACAATGCGGCCCCGTGTTTCTTTCCCATTGAGCGTACGAATCAACAATCCGGGAGTAACCGGGTCGGCGTGAAAAAGTGGCACGCCGGATGCAATCTTCACGTTGACACCGTGGGCAATCAGCGCGCCTTTCGCTCGCTTCAAGGCGCTGGTTCCTTGGGCAATTCCCTTCTGGATTTCACCCTGAGACAGTGAAGGAGCTTCCACAATGACGTTCCCGAATCGAATGGCTCTCGCCGTTTGATCAGACTCTTGTCGCTTGATGCGAATCACTGTCGTCTCCTCGCAAGACGTTTACTGGATTTCGGACCTGATTGTAATCGTTGCCTGAACTGCATTGAACATCTATGAGTCTTCTTTGCTTTGACGGTCACCTGATCGGTCCTGTCGTGAAAGCATCTCACACTCATATTTTCCTAGTTATCGGATTCTACAGGATTTATTGACGACGAACGATTGAATTGCGCAGCATTTTCGGACGGGGCTGAGTGCCTGGGATGCATCGGGCCGGCAGACGGAGATCCGTCGCTCCGTGATTCTGGAGGGCAACCTCAAACTTGGGCATTTCAGTTTGAACCTGGAAGAATTCACGGTGCCCTTGCTGGACGTGCCGATCACCTTGTTGCGCAGTTACGACACGCGGCGTGCTCAGGAATCACTCGATTTTGGTCAGGGCTGGAGCTTGGGCTGGCGCAGTGTTCGGGTCCACGAGAACCGCATTCTGGGTGTCCCGTTCCAAGGTTCCAAGTGAGTTGCCTTCCCGAGACCGAGCTGAAAATTCATCCCTTGCGCCGGCAATTTCTGCTGGCGACCGGCAAAAATGTACACCGAATCAATCAAGCCACTGCTTCACGGTGGCTTTTTTGTGCCTGCGGGGTGCTCTTGTCCAATCGATGGACAGCCGCCTTGGTACGGCGCTACGCGCCGTAGTTTAACTCGATCTGTTTGACGCGGTCGGATTTCCGACGCGCACCAACTATTCGTTCTTCGGAAAACACCAGCCAACGAGTTGGCCGCTCCACGCATTGATGAACTCGCCGTCACCAATGGCTTTGCGAGCACCGATCCAAGACTCAGCCGGCGTTCGACCTTTCAGATTCTGGTGCTCGCGTGCGAAGTTGTAGAACGCTCGGAACTGCGTCAGTCGGTCGGTCAGATCACCGGGTGCCACGACAATCTTCTTGATCGCCGACTTGAACGTGCCGAAGAAGCGCTCGATTCGTCCGTTCTGCCATGGGCAGCCCGGGTCGGTGGTTTGGAGCCGAACTCCAAGCATCCACAAGATCGATCGCATCAACTTCGATTTGTTTGCGGCGTCGTTGTCGACGCGGATGCATTTCGGGAAGCCGAACTTCCGAAACCGGGCATAAAGCTCTTGGAGAAGCGCAGCAGAAGTCCGTTGATGAATCTCGCTCAGTGCAATACAGGCGCGAGTGCCGTGAGCGACGATGCCCAGGATCATCCTCTGTTTCACCGTGCTGTCGGCGACCACACACAGGTCCATGGCCCAGATGGCACTTCGCCGTGGCGATTTCGGGATCGCGTGTTTGTGTTCGCGGCGCAATGCTGCGATCGCTTCGCGATGGGCGTTCACGATCTGCTGGACGGTGCTTTTGGATACCCGTTCACCAAGATGTGCGTACATCCGGTTGAAGGCACTGGCGATTCGGGCGTAACCCAGTCCATAGCCCATGGCTCGTAGCCGGATCACTTCCTGTTCAACCCAGGCTGGTTTCTTTTGGTTCGACACCAGGGAGCCGCCAATCTGGATAATTGAGCATCGAGGTTGATCTGATCCGGCTTTGGTCTGCAGTGGCGATGGTGTGGACGACCGAACAGGTTGATGGCCAGTTTGCGCAGCAAAGCGCGGATTACCAGCAGCAACTTCACGAGAACCAGCAAGGTTCGATTAACGATGGCCACGTCGAAACCGGTTCATGAGGTAAACCGTGAAGCATGGACTATCGAGAGAAGTTCCGGCTCGGAGAATCGAGTGAGTAGGCGTTTTCCAGTTACTTTGTTCGCCACTCCGATGTGGCATCGATGGCCACGAGAATTGACGACCTATTTCGATGGGTCAATGGTTGGCGGATCAACCAACGTCCTGAACCGGACAAGACGGTCATTCGCCCAGTCGACAGCTTCACCAATTTCAGGCAGGAAGGGCGATCGAATTCGGGGCCAGATTGCCATCGGAGACCAGACGCTGTCTGCCTGATCCAGGCGTTGAGAGTAGAGGCTTTGAAGCGCGAGTTGGATGCCATCCAGCTTGCTTCGGAGTGCTTCGGCAATGAGCAGGTCGGGGATCATGTGGCTATGCCGTGAACCAACGTACCACCAATCAAACAAGTCTCTCGGTGTGAGTCTGTCGCCCCGAAAATAAAGTTTCTTTGCCATGACCTCGGCAACTGGTTCCAGAACAATTCTGCGATCCAGTTCGTACAGCTCATTCGCTCCATCGAGCAAAGGCGGACGAAAGATGAAATCAATCTCGCCCAGGTCCTTGAAATAAAGCTTCAGTGCCGAGTGGTCATCGGAGTATCCGGAGACGTCTGTCGCGATGGCGTCGTTGAATGCGGGTGACAAGAGGCCTTTGATCGCGGAGTCTGCGACGAAAATGTCGATGTCATCACTGATTCGATGACAGAACTCAAGCATCAGGCGGGTCCCGCCACCGAGTGCCCATTGGATTTCGACGGGATAGCGTTGCTGAGCCGAGGCGAGATAGCCAAGCGCTTTCTCGCTTAAGTGGCGCCAAGAGCCGTTTGTGCGAAACCTTTTTACGTCTTCTTGGCTAGTCATCTAGTAGCTGCTCGTTGGTCCCAAATGGGTTCTCTGGGTGCGCCAACGGAGACCAGTGAAAGATAGGACGCAGTGATCGTTTCAGATGGCAGATTGGCCTCCAATGCGGATTGGTCAATCAGGCCGGCGCTGCATTCCGTGAAGATCCACCCCAAAACTGACGACGCGGGGTTATCCGACTTCAACGCACCAGCACCTTCGGTTAGCACCCTCAGTACGTCTGACTCGGTCACCAGTCTGCCGTAAGGCGCGTTCAAATGATGGACGATGATGTCGATGGCTGGGGACTTCATTGGTTGTCACCGGGGAGCCTGGATACTGGGAATCCTACGCCGACGCGGTGTCTCAGTCCATCTGCTCGGGCGATCGAGGGTGGAAGGCCAGTCGAGCAATTTGGTATGCGAAAATGTCTCGAATCCGGGCGGCGAGTTGCTCAATCGAACAAAGCGCATTTCGGACACGCCACCCAGCGGCGACTTGGCGCCCGGCAGCTTGCTTCGGTACGACGCCGATGCGATCGATCCCGAAGGGGATGTGATCAGCTACAGCCTCTTGTCGGCGCCTGCGGGTGCCTCGATCGATGCGACCACCGGCGAGCTGACGTTCCAGACGAACACGGTGGGTCTGTACACACTGTCGATCCGTGCGTTGGACGCGACGGGTCTGTCGGCCGTTCAGGGCTTCACAGTCTCGGTGGCCATTCCGAACCGCGCCCCGCAATTCACCAGTACGCCGATCACGACGACAACGGTGGGGCGTGTGTATCGCTACACGGCCACTGCATCGGATGCGGACGCGGGTGACGAGCTTCGGTTCTTCCTGGCGGAAGGTCCGTCGTGGCTCAGTGTGAGCAGTGTGTCGGGGATCGTGTCGGGCACGCCGACGGAGCAGGGGGATGTGCCGGTTCAGCTGATCGTGCGGGATCGTGCGGGTGCGGAGGCGGTTCAGGCGTTTGTGCTTGCGGTTCGGCCGCGGCCGACAACGCCGCGCCGGTGATCACGTCGACGACGTCCCCCCGATTTTGAGTGGCGCGACGATTTGGCGTCCAACAGGATCCGGGGCTTGTATCCATCGGGAATGCAGCATCGGATCTTCAGCATGGCTGCCATCCGGGGCATAATTTGAGGTGTCCGGGTCGTGCGAGGCATGGCAGCCTTGCGAAGCGGATCAGCCGGCAGCCGATTGAGCGTGCCGGCGGAAAGTCCGGCTCTGCCGGAATTGCCGGATCAAACCCGCTTCAGGTTGGTGGACCTGAATGCAGATGATTTCAAAACGAGGCCATATGCCCCAAAGCCGATTGTTCAACGCCATCCAGTTTGCCGTGTTGTGCTCCGCCGCGTTACTGTCCGTCACCTCGGTTTCGCGGACGGTGGCTCGGGCAAATCCGCACGCAGCGCAGATGCCACCACGGGTTCACGCATCCATCGTGCTGGCGCGGACATCGGAATGCCGATCCGGATCATCGATCGCGCCGAGATCGACGCCTCCGGCGATGTCTCGGTTGCCGAATTGCTGCGTGATTCGACCCTGGCCTCGTTCGGCAACTACCGGCCCTTGTCGGGTTCGACCACACAATCGATGTCGGACATCGACCTGCGCGGGCTGGGATCTGACCGTACGCTGGTGTTGGTCGATGGCCGGCCCGTCGTCGGCAGTCCGTTCGATCCGGCAGTCGCCAACCTGAACCTGATCCCGATCGGCGCAGTGGAGCGGATCGAGATCCTGCCGGAAGGCGCGTCCGCCATCTACGGCGCCAATGCCGCAGGCGGCGTCGTCAATATCATTCTGCGCAAGAGTATCGACGGAGCGGAAGTTTCCTGGATGGTCGGCAATCCGCGTGTTCGCGGCGGTGACATGGCGCGGGGCGACGCCAGTTTTGGTGCCAATGGTGATCGCGGCCGGGTGATTGCAACCGTGTCCTACAACAAACGCGAGATCGTCTATTCGCGCGACCAGATCGACGGCCAGACCTTGGGTCTGTCGGGCTTTGCCAATAACTATCGGATTGCCAACGCCGCCGGTACCGCGGCGATCGGACCTCTGATCCCGCTGCCTGGCTTCGACTGCAGTGGCAGCGGCACGGGAGTCGGCGGCCTGCCCGATCTGTTCTTTGAAACCAATCCGGGTGGCCCGGACAACTTCTGTTCGTTCAACTTCAACGGCATCGCCGCGAACGATGCATCGACGGACACCTCCGCGCTCTACACGGCTGGCGAGTACCAGATCAATGACGATTGGCTGACCTACCTGCAGGCTTCGGTGACGCGCAACGAGTCATTCGGCCGAAGGGCGCCGAGCGTCAGCCAGATGTTCGTGGCCGAAGGTTCAGTCAGTGATCCGGTGCCGGGGGACGGACGCGGCGCCTATATCCGCCATCGTTTCGCGGGGGTCGGTCCGCTGGATACCAGCATCGACGAAAATGCCTATGACCTGCGACTCGGTGTGAAGGGTCGGGTCGGCGAAGCGGTCGACGTCGAATTCGGTGCGCGTCGTTACGAACACCAGGCGTTCCAGCTGAGTCGGAATGTTGTCGTCAACCGACTGGCGCAACAGGCCATCGACAGCGGCAGCTATGACCTCCGCCATCCGTTCGACGCCGACCGTGCCACGCTTGACTCGATGTCCGCAACGGTCAACCGAGACGGGTTCTGGCTGGGTCGCGAGCTGTTTGGCATGGTGACCTTCAACCCCTTCGAACTCGCCGGTGGCGAGTCGACCCTGGTTCTGGGTGCCGAATGGCGCGACGAGGACTACGCGGATCAATACGATCCTCTGCAGTCGTCCGGCGAGGTGCAGAATATCGGCCTGAGTTCATCCATGGGCGATCGATCCGTGCGCGCGGCGTACTTCGAGTGGTTGTTGCCGGTCAGCAACACATTCGATGTCATCGCGGCAGGGCGATTCGACGATTTTTCCGACTATGGGTCCGACGTCTCGCCGAAAGTTGTCTTGCGTTGGCAGCCCTCGGATCAATGGACCGTGCGTGGCTCCTGGAGCCAGGGTTTTGTTCCGCCGGGTTTGGATGACTATCCGGGCGAAGGCGTCATTCCGATCGCCGAACTGCACGCCGCTCAGACACAACATCTCGGTCTCGGCGCCAACTGGGACGCAAGCCATTGGCTGCACCTCAGTGCCGATTATTACCGGGTCGACATTGACGATCGTATCGTCGAGATCCCGTTGCCGCTTGGATTGTCTCTGCCTCGTGATCCGGTAACCGGTGCCCTGTTGTTTACCCTTTCGGCCCTGGACAATGCCGGGACGCTGGACACGGAAGGACTGGACTTGGCGATGCGCACACGCTTTGACCTCGGCGCCCAGGGCGAGCTGGTCAGCAAGCTGCAAGCGAGCCATGTCCGACGTTACGAGCTCGGCGAGCCGGGCCAGGTCGCTCATCTGACGGGAGACCTTGCCGGTGAGTTCGGGTTTCCGGACCTGCGCGCAAACCTGACGCACGACTGGAGCCTCGATGACTTTGGCGTGCGTTGGCAGACGCACTACATCGCCGGTACCCGCGAATCATTCGCGGATCCGGCCATCGGCGGCTACACCACCCACGACCTGCAACTGCGCTGGAAAGCGCCGTGGCATGCCAGCATCACCATCGGTGCCACCAACCTGGGTGACAAGTATCCGTCCCTGGCCTCGGGCACCCTGGGGCGACCCTGGAATACCTTGCTGTATGACGCCTTGGGGCGCACGCCATACGTGCGCTACGTCCAGACGTTCTGAATCTTCGGCAGGGTTTGGGGGGGCTTCCGCCAGCGGGTGTGGACACTGATGATCGATGGCCGTGGCTGGCTGTCCGGTCATTTGCAGGTCAGTGGCGTGCGAACACGATGCGGTCGGGTTGCAGGCCTGGACGAGCTGCCCTGAAGATTGGGGCAGCTGGCGATAGATCTTTCGAGGCGCATCTGGCCCTCATCCGGCCTTCGGCCACCTTCTCCCGTGGACGGGAGAAGGGTTTTATTGCCGGTGAGAATCAGGCCAACGCCCTTAGTGTTTCGCTTGGTGGTGCCGCGATGGTCTTTCGTGTGCTGAACCATCCGGATGCGACGACCAGCGCGATGGCCGCGAGCATGGTGACGACACTGGCGACTATGTCGGGTTGCCAATCCAGGCCGAACACCCCTCTCGCAATGGAACCGGTGATGCCATTTGCGGCAAACACGGCCACGAGGCCGGCAATGCTGCCGATCACCAGGAACTCCGAGACTTGTGCGAACCGCACTTGTCCTCGTCTCGCACCAAGCACCCGCAACATGGCGCCCTCACGCAGGCGTTCGTCCTGGGTGGCGTTGATGGCTGCGACGAGCACCAGAACGCCGGCGGCCAGCGTGAACAGAAACACCATTTCGACGACTTCGGTGACTTGTGTGGCAATTCGGGTGACTTGTTCCAGAATCGCGCCGACATCGATGACCGTGAGATTCGGGAACTGTGCCACGAGGGCATTCATCGCCGGCTCTTGTTTGGTGTTGACCTGTGCCGTGGTGATGTAACTGGCTGACAGGCCTTTTAGTGTGCCGGGTGAGCCGAGCACGAAGAAGTTCGGACGGAACGATTCCCACTGGACCGTGCGGAGGCTGGTGATCGGGGCTTCGACGATCTGTCCGCCAAAGTCGAAGCGCAGACGGTCACCGACTTTCCAGCCCAGAAGCTCCGCGATTTCGGCTTCGACCGACCATTGAGGTGTGGCTGCTTCGGATTCGGTCCACACGGTGCCGGCAGTGACCTTGATGTCGTCAGGCAACAGCGGCACGGCACTGATGTTGAACTCGCGTTCGGCAAGGCGGCGTGCGCGCTCGCCGCGATCTTCGTAGCTTGCTCCGCTGACTGCGGTGTCGTTTACCGCCATCAGGCGACCGCGGACGATCGCAAACAGATCGAGTTCAGGCAGACCCTGCGCTTTCGTGAACTCGGCCAAGGCCGGTCGCTGGTCTTCCTGGATATTGATGATGAAGCGGTTCGGTGCGTCAGCAGGCACCAGGTCACGCCAGCGGTCGAGCAGGTCGGTTCGCACCAGCGATAGCAGCAGGAGGACGGTCAAGCCGAGCCCGATCGCGGCAATCTGCGCCATGCTGGCGCCAGCGCGGCGGCTGATGTTCGCGAGACCAAATCGGGCCGCGCCGCGGAACCGATGACGCAGCCGTCCGATCAGCCAGATGAAGGCCCACGACAAGGTCGCGAGTGCCACGAACGCAAGGGTCAAACCGCCGAGCAGGCTGGTCGCCATCGTCGCCGATGAGGACTTCCACCACAGCAGGAACAGGAGGCCGCCGAGGCCAAGTGCGGTGGTCAGCGCGCCGCTGAGCTCAAGGCCAGGCAGGTCTCGACGCAGGACACGCAGGGCAGGGACCCGGCGCAACGCAAACACGGGCGGCAGCACAAAGGCGACCAACACGGTGACGCCGACTGCTGCGGCATACCAGGCGGGTTCGGCACCTGGTGGTGGGGTGGACACGTCCAGCACCCGCTCCAATTGCGGCACCGCGATCGCCTGCGCTGCATACGCCAGCACCAACGCCAGCGAGATCGCGACGATTGCCAGCAGGCTCATGCTCAGACCATGCAAGGTGGCGATCTGGCGTTGGCTGGCGCCGAGGCAGCGCATGACCGCAGCATGATCGAGGTGACGCTCGCTGTATTGGCGTGCGGCCATGGCGATTGCCACACTGGCGAGTACCACGCTAACCAAGGCAGCCAATCCCAGGAAACGATCGGCGCGATCGAGTGCGCGGCGCAATTCCGGGCGCGCATCGGCGGCGGTTTCCAGTCTTTGACCACGCGAGAGCCCGGGCTTCACTTGTTTGATGAACTGCTTGACCGCCGCCTGGTCGCCAGCGAGTGCCCAGCGATAGGTGAGACGCGCGCCGGGCTGGATCAGGCCGCTTGCCTGCAGCGTCTCGATCGACACGAACGCACGCGGCGAGGAGTTGAAGTAATCGAGAGCCGCGTCGGGTTCTTCGACGACAAGCGCCGAGAGCTTCAGTGTGAGCGTGCCGATCGTCAAGCTGTCACCAATCTGCACTTGGAGTTGGCTGGCACCGGCCCGCGACAGCCAGAGCTCCCCTGCTGGTGGCGCGCCGCGTACCTCGCGTTCCGTACCATCAGCCTCACGCACGCGATAAGTGCCGCGCAGCGGGAAGTTCTGGTCCAGCGCCCGCAGTTCACCCAGGCGCATGCCCGACGGGGCACGCAGCATGCTCATGGTGGTCCAGAGTTCTGCCTGCTCGAGATCCTTGCCGAGCTTTCGGGTTGCCGCTTCGATCGGCGTATCAGCGCGCAGCACCACGTCACCGCCAAGGAGGCGGTTCGCTTCCTGACCCAGCGCATTTTGCGCCCGATCGGTGATGAACGAGACCGTCGCGATGGCGAACACGGCAAGCACCAGCGCAGCAAACAACACGCGTGCCTCGCCGGACGCAAAGTCGCGACGGAACTGGCGCCAGCCCAGGCGCAACAAGCCGGCACTCTTCAACATGACGCGGCGTCCAGTCGACCACCGTCGAGGCGCAGGCGCCGGGCACACCGGGCGGCGAGTCGTTCGTCGTGTGTGACCAGCACCAGTGTGGTGCCTTGTTCGTGATTCAGATCGAACAGGAGGTCGGCGATGACCTTGCCGGTTGCAGTATCCAGATTGCCGGTGGGTTCATCGGCAAACAGGATGCGCGGCTGGCGCACGAACGCGCGAGCAATGGCCACACGCTGTTGCTCACCACCGGACAACTGCCGCGGATAGTGTTCCAGGCGGTCTCCGAGGCCGACACGTCGCAGGACCCGTTCGGCATCCGGCCGCGCGTCGTTCTGGCCAGCAAGTTCGAGCGGCAGCATGACGTTTTCGAGTGCGGTCAGCGCCGGCAGCAGTTGGAAGTTCTGGAAAACGAACCCGACCAGTTCATTACGCAGGGCCGCGCGGGCATCTTCATCGAGCCCGGACAAAGCGCGCTCGTCGAGCCAGACTTCGCCGGTGCTGGCCAGATCGAGCCCGGCCAGCAGGCTCAACAGTGTGGACTTGCCTGAACCGGAAGCGCCGATGATGGCGACTGATTCCCCTTGTTGAATGCTGAAACCGACCCCATCGAGGATGGTGAGCTCACGATCACCGAGTTTGACGGTACGTCCGAGGGCTTCAGCCCGGATCATGCAGCGCGCCGCGGTTGGATGTGGTTCGTTCACGGTCGGCGTGGCAATCTGGGCCAAGGCATTCATCAGGATCTCCGGGAAAATTCGTCAAACTCTGGAACGGCAAACAAAGGAACAGCAGGGAATGAGTAAGCAAGTGGGTCCACTTTGGCAGATCACAATTCAAGCTTTCGTCATGGTTGCCCTGTGGGTCGGAGTCCTGTGTGTCGAGACCGGGCAGGTCCAGGCCGCGGAGCCAAAGCGAGTGCTGGTTTATGGCGATTCCTTGTCGGCTGCCTACAACCTGGCGCCGGAGCAGGGCTGGGTGCACCTTCTGGACGCCCACGTACAGAAATCCCACCCGGCCTGGCGCGTCGGCAATGCCAGTGTCAGCGGCGAAACGACCGACGGCGGGCTTCGTCGCCTGCCCAAAGTGCTCGATGAGCTGAAGCCTGCGCTGCTGGTGCTCGAACTCGGCGCGAACGATGGTCTGCGCGGGTTGCCGCTGGATCAGGCTCAAGCAAACCTGTCGCGTATGGTGGATCTGGCCAAGGAGCGAGGCATTGCGGTGCTGCTGCTGGGGATGGAGATGCCGCCGAACTACGGACCCGAATACACGAATCAGTTCCGCGGCATGTTCCGGGCCGTCGCCGAACAGCACAAGGTGCCGCTCTTACCGTTCCTGCTGGAGCCGATCGCGGCCGATCGAAGCAACTTCCTGGACGACAACCTCCATCCCACTGCTGCGGCCCAGGCCCAAGTGCGCGATCATGTCTGGGCGAGCCTGAAGCCACTTCTGGAGTGATTCCATGCACCGACTGGGCCTGATTGCCGGTGAACAGCCACAAGTATTCCGGCGCTGTGTCGAGTCGCTTCAGCGAAAAATGTCGGGGCAGCAAGTTCCGTTCGAATTGGTGCTGGCCGATGCCCATGTTCCGGATCTGCTGTCGGCGCTGGGTCGCGAAGATCACGAAGGAGTGTCGCGGGCGCTTGTGGCTGCAGCGCTGAGGCTTCGGGCCGATGGGGTCGACGGGTTGGCATTGTTTTCCTGGCGACTGCATGAACATGCCGAAAAAATCGATGACACCGGCGCGTTCCCGATGTTGCGGTTGGACCGGATGCTCGGTCAAACGCTCGCTTCGGCCGGTGCTGTCGCGGTGGGCTTTCTGGCGCATTCCCAAGCCTATCTGCGGCCTGATGTCCGATACCGCATGTTTTACGAATTCGAGATCGACCTGTTGTGTCCGAACGAGGATGCGTTCGAAGCCTTGGATGCCTGGTCGATGGATCACGACACTGACCCGGTGCCAACACGCCGTCGCGAGTTGGTCGCAGGCTGGATCAAGAGTGCATGGAGCCGACTCATCCGGGTGGAAGCCGTGATTGCGGAGCGCACCGAACTGGCCGACTTTGCCCGGAAGGACCTCCAGTTCCGGCCAGCCATTGACCTGGAAGACGTGTGGGTCGATGGTCTGGTCCGGTTCCTCTGCGACAGTCCGGATCCGAAGCCAAAACCGGTTCCGCCACCGCAGGTGTCCATGGAGGCAGCTTACGCAGCCCAGCACGAAGTCTGCAGGCTGTTGAAATGTGACCCACGGAATGTGGACTTCACGCAGGATCGGGATGGCGAGATCGCCATCGTGTTGCCCAACATGGCGGGTGTCGGCCAGTTGCCCGATTGGCTAGGCGGTGTGCGCCTGATCAAGCCTTGATCAGCAGCTTTTCGATCACCCGAGCCGCTGCAAACAGCCCGAAGCTTGCGGTGACAGCCGTCGCAGCACCGAGCCCCATGTCGCAGTCGATGCGTCCGGGCTGATTCTGTTCCGGGCGAATGCCGCAGACCGTTCCGTCAGCTTTGGGATACCGGACATTTTCCAGGGAATAGACGGCCTGGATTCCGAAGTAACGATCCTTGTTGCGGGGCCAGCCGAACTCATCGCGCAGTTTCTTGCGGATCAGTGAAAGCAGGGCGTCCTGCTCGGTACGCGCCAGATCGCGGATCGTGATTTTGGTCGGGTCGGCACGGCCGCCGGCAGAACCGCTCATCAACAAGGGAATCTTGCGGCGCCGGCAAAACACAGCCAGTTCGACTTTCACGCGGAAGGCGTCGCAGGCATCCAGCACAAAATCGACCGGAGGCGAGATCAGCCGCTCCATGTTCGATGGCGTCAGGAATTCCTCGACGACGTTCACGACAATGGCCGGATTGATCTCGCGCAAGCGCGCGGCCAGTACGGCGGCTTTCGACTGGCCGACCGTACTCGTCAAGGCAATCAACTGCCGGTTGACGTTGCTGACACAGACATCGTCGGCGTCGACCAGCGTCAAGGTCCCTACGGCCGTGCGTGCAAGGGCTTCAACTGCCCAGGAGCCCACACCCCCGAGCCCGATCACGATCACGTGTTTGCCGCTCAGGCGCGCAACGCTGCCTGCGCCATAAAGGCGATCAATGCCGGCGAAACGTGGGTCGATTGGAGTGGGCTCGGACATGGCGGCTGAACGGGAAGGGGCCGGCATTGTGCCGCAAAGTGCATCGGTATGGGCTGGTGGCCCAGCCCACACAGCTTCGTCGGCCCAGCACGGGTTACCGGTTGGTGAAGCGGTAATGCGCCACGAGCCACTCGTTGCCGTCGCGGTAGCCGAAGAGTTCCGCACAGGCCATCCAGAACATGCGCCAGCGCTGGTTCCAGAGTTTGGCGCGATCGGCACCGTAGGTCTTGCCCATCAACTCGAGAATCTCGGCTTCGTGCTGATCCTGGTTCTGCAGCCAGTGATTGGCCGTTTGTTCGTAATGCCGGCCATTCACGAGCCACTGTGATTCGAGGCGAAGATCCTTCTGGAACCACAACAGCGTGTCGGTCGAGGGCATCAGGCCGCCGGTGAAGAAGTGCCGGGCCATCCAGTCCTGGTCGCCGTCCGTCTCGAACGGGTAACACAGGGTCTGATGGCAGAAGATGTGCACGAACAGTTTGCCATCGGCCTTCAACCAGCGGCTGATGTTGCCGAGCAGATGCTCATAGTTGCGCATGTGTTCGAACATCTCAATCGAGACACAGCGATCGAACTCGCCCGACGGCAGTTCGAGGCGATTGACGTCGGTGGTGATGATGCGAACGTTCCCGAGGCCACGAATCTTGCATTCGCTTTCGATGTACTGGCGTTGTGCGTGCGAGTTCGAGACGCCGACGATTCGGGCATTCGGCAATCGTTCGGCCATGGTCAGCGTCATCGAGCCCCAGCCACAGCCGAGTTCGAGAATGTTCTGTCCGTCGCGTAATTCTGCACGCTCGAAATACAGATCGAGCATCGCGAGTTCGGCTTCGTCGAGCGACTCGTCGCCCTTCGGGTAATAACACGAGCTGTATTTCAACCGTTTGCCGAGCGAGCGCACGGAAGAACTGCGGCGGCAGTTCGTAGTGCTGCACGTTCGCGGCTTCGGTTTCGATCGCGATGGGGCTGCGCTTCAGTTCTTCGATGCGCGTGCGCTTGCGCGCATGCCAGTCGCCGGCACTTTCCTGGCGCAGGCGATCGGCGCAGAGATTGCGGATACCGAGGCGCAGGAGTGCATCGGGCATCAGTCGACGTTCGGCGAGGCCCAAGCCGGACAGCAGCGGTTCGGGTCCGGATAGTTCCAGAAGTTGGTCAGCAATGCTGCTCATGGTGCGTCCTGCTTGGGAAACCAGGGGAAAAAGGAGTTCGTGGTGCGCTGGTAGGCACGGTAATCGTCTCCGCGCGAACGTAATGCTTGCGCCTCGACATAAGGGATACCGGTGATCCAATTCAGTGAGGCGCCCATCGCAACCAGGCCGGCCACGCTCAGGTACCAGTAGGGCGAGCCGATGCTCAGCACGACATAGGTGAACCAGTGGAGCCACTCGAAGAAATAGTTCGGATGACGCGAATAGCGCCACAGACCGACTCGACAGGTTTTGCCACGGTTCGCGGTGTTGCCGCGGAACTGTGCCAACTGGCGATCGGCGATTCCTTCGCCAATCATCGAGACGAGCCAGATGCCAAGGGCGAGCGCGAGTTGCCAATACTGGAACGGCGTGGTGTTCCAGGCGACTGCGGCAAAGGGAAGCGCGAACACCAGCACCAGCACTGCCTGGAACATGAAGAATCCAAAGAACTTGCCTTGGTGGCCCTGCCAGTGTTCACGCAGGAATCGATAACGGCCGTCTTCGGGTTCGTGGAGCACTCGGTGCAGCAAGTGCAGGCCCAGGCGGAAACCCCAGAAGCCCGCACAGACCGCAAGGCTGATTCGCCAGACCACGTCACCGGTGCCGGCGAGGCTCAGGAACAGCGCCACAATGCCGAGCAGGATGGCCCACGCAACATCGACAAAACCGGCGTTACTCGTGCGTTTCTGCAGGTACCAGATTGCCGTCATCGCGACGATGGCGAGCAGCAGGATCTTGATCAAAGCGATGTGCATCATGACTTCTCCGCCCGTCGCCAATAAGCGGCGAGGGCACTCAGGAACGCGAGGCTGACGGCCCACGCAACGGCGAGCAACAACACCATCTGGGCATTGGGCAGCCCGAAACTGTCGACGGCGCCCAGACGCGCCGCACCGAAGTAGGCAATCGGACCAAACACGGCACCGGACACCGCTGCGAGCCAGGTTCGGGACACCAGCGGCCACAGGGAATGATTGATGGTGAGGCCAAAGCCGCACCACATGAACACGATCCACGCCGGAGCCAGTCGGTCGGACGGCAAGCCAGCGGCATAATCGATCCAGCCCGATGCGGCGAACACCGTTTCAATGACGATGCCGATGATGGCGGCGACGGTCATCAGGCCCAGATCGGCCCGGAATCGGATCGAGAACTTCCAGCACCAGGCCAGCAGGACCAGCAAGGCGGGGAGCGCCGGCCACCAGAGTCCCTTTGCGGCGCCGAGCACCGCAGCAAACCACAGGCACTGAAAGAGCAGGACATTAACCAGGATCACAACCGTGTTTCCAGGTCGGGCAGATAAGGAATTCGCCGTGCATCCGGGCGGACCAGAAGCATTTGAACCACGCCGATCGAGCGCCCCATGAACCCCCTTCGCAGTAGGCCAGATACCAGCGCCACATTCTCACGAACCGCTCCGGGTAGCCCTGTGCCTTGACCGCGTCGGCTTGAGCCAGGAAGCGGACATGCCATTGGCGCAGCGTTTCGGCGTAACTGGTGCCGAAATCCTCAAGGTGGAACAGTTTCAAGTCGGTGGTTTTGCCCATCGATCCGATCATTGCCGAAATCGAGGGAATGAAGCTGCCCGGGAAGATGTAGCGCTTGATGAAGTCCACCGCGCGCAGCGCCTGCTCGTAACGGTGGTCTTCGATCGTGATGGCCTGGATCAGCCCCATGCCATCCGGTTTCAGCAGGTCGCGGCATTTGGCGAAATAGGTATCGAGGTATTGATGACCGATCGCTTCGATCATCTCGATCGACACCAGACGGTCGTACTGACCTTCCAGTAGACGGTAATCCTGCTTCAGGAGCGTCACCTGCGAGGACAGGCCTGCTTCGGCAATCCGCTGGCTTGCCAGTGCGTATTGTTCTTCGGAGATCGTCGTGGTGGTGACGTGGACACCATGGTGGCGTGCAGCATGCAGTGCGAAACCACCCCAGCCGGTGCCGATCTCGACGACCCGCATGCCCGGCTTGAGTTCGAGCTTCTGGCAAATGCGTTCCAGCTTGCGTTCGGCCGCCACATCCAGCGATTCATCACGATGCAGGAACAGCGCCGACGAGTACATCAGGTTGCGGTCGAGAAACAGCTTGAAGAAATTGTTGCCGAGATCGTAGTGCTCGCTGATGTTGCGTTTGCTGCCGTTGAGCGTGTTCCGGCGTAATGCACCGAACACGCGCAGCACCGCGGACCCCAGGCTGGCGATACCACCCTCCATGGCATCAACCAGATCACGATTGCGCACGAACACCCGCACCAGCGCGGTCAAGTCGTCGGCGTCCCGAAAAGCCATGCATGTAGGCCTCGGCGACGCCGACGCTGCCATTCCGGGCGGCCATCCGATAGAACTCGGCGGAGTGGACCGTAATCGTCACGTGCAGCGGTTCGGCACCGGCAACGACCGTTCCGAATTGTTGGCGTTCACCGCCCTCGACCAGAGTCAGTTCGGCGCCACGCAACTGTCCGAGCATCGCGACCAGCCGACGCTTGAACTGGCGGCTCAGGAACGAGTGGCCGCTGTCGGTCGACTCCTGGGCGGCGATCACTTGGCTGTCGGCATTCATGGGAGGTCCTTCTTGGGTTCGGGATGATCGTAGACGGGATTACGTTTGAAATAGATCAAGAGCGCCTGCCAGTGGATCGACCACAGGATCTTCAGCGTCAGCAGCGGGAAACGCAGCAGCGCCCATGCCAGATTGCCTGCAGTCACCGGCGCGCGGTCGAGCACGAGCGTCGCATCGAACTGCCGTTGTTCTGTATCGGCCACGTCCATATGCACGCGCAGCGACTCACCGGGTGTCTGGAAGCGCCAGTCGTAACGCAGATCCATCGGCAGGAACGGCGACACGTGGAAATCCTTGTTGAACTGCCAGCGCAGCGCACTTTCGTGCCGTTCGGCCTGGCGTGCCGGCAGGACATACGCTCGACGTTCGCGCCAGGGCGTATTGGTGATCTCCGCCAGCACACTGTGCAGGGTTTCCCCATCGGCATCGAAGCAATAGTAGAAACTGACCGGATTGAACGAGTAGCCAAAATAACGCAGGTGCGTGAGCAGCCGGATCGGGCCCATTGGCCGCGAACCGCAGGACTGGGCAACCGTCCGGCGCACCGATTCGGCCAGGTCGACTTCGGGTTGGCCGTGGAAATCAGTGCGTCGGAACTCTGCCAGGTTGCGTCGGTCGACACTCCAGAACCAGCGCCCGGAAAACAGCTCGGGCAACTCGGCGAGATCGATGTACATCATGAACATCGGATACGAAAATGCATGGGCGGTCGGTGCATAACGACGATGCCGGATCGTGCCGCGGTAGATCGCGCTGGCCGGACTCAAGCCCATGCCACACCCAGGCCGCGGGCCACGTCGACCGCACTGCGCATGCCGTCTTCATGGAAGCCGAATGCCCAGTAGGCGCCGGCAAACCACAGTCGGTCGACGCCGTTGATCTCGTGCCTGCGCTTCTGCGCGGCCACCGAGGCATGGGTATAGATCGGATGCTCATAACGCATGCGCGCAATCACGCAGGCCGGATCGATCCGGTCCGTGCAATTCAGCGTCACGCAGAACTGGTCTGCTGCAGCGAGCGACTGCAACTGGTTCATGTGGTAGGTGACCGTGCACGGCTGTTCCGGCTCGGGGAAAATGAGCGCGTTCCATGCCGCCCACGCTGAGCGGCGTTTCGGCAGCAAACGCGTATCCGTGTGCAGCACCGTATCGTTGACTTGGAAGCCGATAGCGCCAAGCACTTCGTTTTCGGCCGCGGTCGGGGCTTCCAGCAGGGCTAGCGCCTGATTGCTGTGACAGGCGAGTACCGCCTGATCGAAGACACTTTCGCCGTCAGTCGTGCGGACACCGATGCCATCAGCCAAACGACGGACTTGCAGTACACGGCTGTTGAGGCGCACCGTGGCCGACCATTTGTTCTGTACCGCGTCGATGTAGGTACTTGAACCGCCGCGGACCACTTGCCACGTGGGGCGATCACTTGCCGACAGCATCTGGTGGTTCGCCATGAACTGCACCAGATACCGGGCTGGAAAATCCAGGATCTGCGTGGCTGGCGATGACCACAATGCCGAAGCCATCGGAATCAGATGACGGTCGCGGAAGGCGCGTGAATAAGGGCCTCGTTCGAGGTATTCACCGAGGCTTGGGCCGGCGTCGTCGCCAACGAGCAGAGCCGGTGCTTCCTTGTAGAAGCGCAGGATGTCCCGGATCATTTGCCAATGCGGAATCGACAGGACGTTCGAGGGCTGGCAGAACAACTTCGGTATCGACGTTGCGTTGTATTCGTAACCGGTCGCCACTTCGTGTGCGCCGAAACTCATGACTGTCGGTTGGGTTGGTACGCCCAGTTCCTGGAGGAAACGGCTGAACAGCGGATAGTGCGCACCGTTCATCACGATGAAGCCGCTGTCCACCGACCAGGTGCGACCACCGGACTCGACCCGATGCGTGTGCGTGTGACCGCCCAGTCGCGACTCGGATTCAAACAGCGTCACCTCATGCTCGCGCGACAACAACCAGGCCGACGCGAGTCCGGCAATTCCGGAGCCGATGACGGCAATCTTCATGATTGGATACGTCCGCGTTGGCGGAATTCAGCGGGAACCGGCTTGAGGTCCCAGACCAGGCCGAACCAACTCATCACCTTGAGAATGTAGAACGTCAGATCGTATTCCCACCAGAAAAACCCCTGGCGGGCGGAACCCGGGAAGTGGTGATGGTTGTTGTGCCAGCCTTCGCCGAACGTGATGATCGCGAGGAACCAGTTGTTGCGGCTGTCGTCGCGGGTCTTGTAACGACGTCGGCCGAATTTGTGCGCGAGCGAGTTGATGGTGACCGTGCAATGGAACAGCACCACGGTGGACACGAAGAAGCCCCAGATCAGCATCTGAGATCGGCTGGTTCCGAGTTCCGGATAGTGTTCACCGAGGTAACCGCCGAGCCAGAACAGCAGCCACGCGAGCCCGATCGCGATGAACACGTCGAATCGGTCGACCAGCTTGAGTTCCCAGAATTTGCGCAGGTCGGGTATGACCGTCCAATCTGTCCGGAACCCCGCGCGGGTGAGGAACCAGCCCATGTGCGAGTACCAGAAACTGCGGGTGACCGGAGAATGGACGTCCGCCGCGGTATCGGAGTGACGGTGGTGATTCCGATGGTGGGCGGCCCACCAGAGAGGACCTCGCTGGACGCTGCTGGCACCGACGATGGCCATCAGGAATTGCATGGGGCGTGAGGTGCGGAAGGTCTTGTGCGAGAAATACCGGTGATAGAAGCCGGTGATCGCGAACATGCGGATGGCATAAAGCGCCGCGGCAACCGACACGGCGACCCACGACCAGCCGACCAGGAACAAGCCGACGATCGCGGTGACATGCAGACCGATGAACGGCACCACACGCAGCCAGTCGACACGGGATTCATCGCCTTCTGCCGCTGGCGTGTCGCTGGAGGTGTCGAACCAGCGCCAAATGGAAAGGATTGCTTGCTTCACGAGTTCAGTCCGAAACCTGATGGGTCATGGTGTGATGAAAAGAGTCAAGCGGGTGTGTAGTGCGCGTATACGGTGAATTGACGAACCCGCGCGAAGGCCTGACTTCAGTGGCTGCAGGCCCGGCAGAGCGGTGCCTCAGGTGTCGTTTTGCATCACCGGATCCAGATCCACCTTGGTGCGCACCGAATTGGCGATGAAGCAGGCTTTGTGCGCCCGTTCGTGCAACTGGCGGAACTGTTCGTGGTCCGGATGTTTGTCACCCGAGAATCGCACCTTGGGTGTCAGCACGGCGCGAACGACTGCAGTTTGGCCTTCGGGGTTCTGGCCGAGTTCGCAGACGGCGTCGTCCTGATAGGACTCGACGACAAAACCGCGGTTCGACGCAATGGCCAGAAACGTCAGCATGTGGCAGGACGCAAGCGCCGCGAGCAGCAACTGCTCCGGATCGGCCAGGGCAGCGTTGCCACCATACGACGATGCCGACGATGCACCGATCTGCTGACCACCGGCAAAGGTCACCTGATGATCCTTGCCATAGTTGCCGCGTTCAAACGCTGCCTCGCCACGGGCCCAACTCGCCACGATCCGATGTTCCATATCCGCCTCAGGTCAAAATGCAGAACGTGATGCTATCGAGTGGCTGGCCCGGCCCGCAAACAGGTCTGATGATCAAACACGTGTTTGTTGCGGAATCATGCCCGGTCCGACTTCTGCTGATGGCGCCGCTCGAGGACTTTTGCATCCTTCAGGAAACTGTAGTAGCCGAGCGTGACGGAATTGATCCAACCGGCCCAGCCATTCAAGAGCTGGCGTTTGAGCAGCAAGTGCTTCAGCGTCACGATCGGCGGATACACGAGCAGGCGCAGATACAACCACGGCGGCGCCCGTTTTGTGCGCTCTTCGGCAACGCCGGTTGAATAACGATTGATCTTGTCGACCTTGGTGTGGATGTCGGGTTCGCCCCAGTGCAACAGCGGTTCGTTGATCACACCCACACGCCCGCTGCTGGCCGGCGCCGCATGGATCGGGTCGGTCGACATCCGCGCCAGTTGCCGGTTGAACAGGCGAAGGTGCAGGTTGTGTTTGCTGGCCGGATGTTGCCAGCGCCAGAACAGGCGCTCGCGGCGGGCGATCCGGTAGGCGTCGAACATCGGGGCGCCCATTTCCCGCTGGATACGGATGGCCAGCTCAGGGCTGAGCGTCTCGTCGGCATCAAGCAACAGGATCCAGTCGTGTGTGGCCAGATCTATGGCTTTCTGCTTTTGTGGGCCGTAACCGAGGAAGGGCTGTGTCTCGATCCGTGCACCGGCAGCTCTGGCCTGCGCACACGTGGCATCCGAACTGCCGGAATCGAGTACCAGCAGTTCATCGGCGAAACTGACCGCGGCCAGCAAGGCGGGCAGGGTGGCTGCGTTGTCGAGTGTGGTGACGACGACCGACAGGCGCCGGCGCGGGTCCGCTTCCCCGTTCATGCTTTCGGGGTTCGGTTCAAGGTGGCCAACCACATGGCCAGCATGAGCATCATCAGCGTGCCCCAGAAACTCGAATACACCGCGAAATGGGTGTTCAGCGGAAACAGCATGGAGACCAGCGCATAAACATAGGGGCGCGCCGCCCGCCGGTCCTCACCTTGCTGGCGACGATAGGTCCGCCACAACGTTACGGTCGCAAACAGCCAGAACAACACTCCGACCAGACCGGTTTCGGAACTCAACTCCAGCACCAACTGGTGTGCGTGGAACGCTCCGATGCCATCGCCATCGGTCATCCAGCGGTCATCGGCTTCGGCATAAGGGGGGTAGGCATAACGAAACGCCCGGACGCCCACGCCATTCACCGGATGGTCCAGACTCATGTGCCAGGCCGCGCGCCAGATCGGCAGCCGGAATGCCAGGGCGTGATCGATGGCGGACTCTGAACCTTCGAATGCCGACAGCGTTCGGTTGACGCGTTCGGCGAAGGCGCCGGAAACCTGATAAAGCGTCGTGGCAGACAGGGCGCCGAGCAAACCCAGGCCGAGCAGCGACAACAGAAACGCGCGGCGGCTTGCCACCGCGTGGCGCAACAGCAGCAAGCTCACCAACGCAAAACTGATCCAGCCGGCGCGTGCGCCTGCGAGCAGGATCGCCACCGCGAGCAAGAGCCAAACCATTGCCGCAGCGGCCCGTCCGAATCGCGTCTGCACCGGCAGGATCAACAAGGGCGCCAGTGCCGCGAGCACCGGGCCAAGCTTGAGATTTTCGCCAAACAAACCACTCAGGCGGTCGGCCTGTAATGGTCCCCCGAGGCTGTGGCCAAACGCTGCCTGCACCAGCGCATCAAGCAGCAATACGCCGGTCAGTGTGGCGGCGATGCCGAGTGCGACTTTGCCTGCATCCGGGGTCCGCAGACTTTCCCGGGCAAACCAGAAAAACGGTGCATATCGAAGATCAAGCGCCACTTCCGACCACGACTTCGACGGTGCGACGCTGTCGAGCGCCGACACCAATTCGGGGACCCAGTACGCCAGAAAGCAAAGCAGGATGAGCCGGAATATCGGGTCGTCGCGCAGCGTGGCGCGTTGCCGCCATAAATCGGCCAGACCGATCAGGGCGCCGAGCAGCACGGGCAGTTCGGACGCGCGGCCAAAAGGCAGCAAAGCCAGCACCGACAAAAGCAGGGCGATACGCCAGGTCATTCGGGATGCGCCAAAAGGGACTGGTACACCGCGAGGGTGGCGGCTTGCATGGTGTCCAGACGATAACGGTCGAAAGCCGGGACCTTGAGGCCCTCGGTCAGCACTGTTCGTGTTCGGTCCAGCAGTTCGGCGGCATCACCCAGGCGAACCCGACCGGCGGGGAACAACTCGGCCAGCAGTTCGCCGGCGCCACCATGGTCGAAGCCGATCACCGGCACACCGAGGTTCAACGCCTCGACGACCGTCCGGCCAAAGGCTTCCGGCTTGGTGGACAGTTGCAGCACGGCGGCGCTGCTCGCAAATACGTCACGGACATCGCGCCGGGGCGCCGTGAACACCACTTGATCGTGGATGCCGAGTTCGCGAGCGCGTTCGGCGAGTGATTCGGTGTAGTGGTCACGGCCTGACTGCTGTGCACCAAGCAAAATGAGCCGGACCGGGATGCCTGCAGCGTTCAGCGCTGACACCAGATCGAGTGCGTGTTCGTGGCCCTTGATGCGGGTGCCGCGACCGGGCAGGCACAACCAGGGTTCCGGTCCCGACAGGGTCGGGTACTCGGCGGTGAAGCGTTCGCGCCAACCGGGTTCGGGCGTGTATCCATGCGGAAAATCGCTGCTGCGAATACCGCGGGGAATGACCACCAGCTTTGACGCATCGAACTTCGGGTAGTTCGCGAGAATGTGCCGGGCGAACGGTGTCGCTGACGGCAATCACCCGTTCGCCTTTCAGCATGATCCCGCTGTAGGCGTTGACGGAGTTGAGGCCGTGGACCGTGCTGACCAGTCTGGGGCGGCGCTGTGCAGGCATTCCGCGCCATGCGAGCCAGGTGATCCAGGCCGGCAGCCTCGAACGCACATGCACCACGTCGAACTGGCCGTCCGACAGCAAACGCCGTAATGGGCGCACCAAAGCCAGCGTTCGGAGTGACTTGCGACCGATCGGCCAACTGAGGTGCTGTGCACCGAGTTGCTGCAGGTCACCCACCAGGCGCCCGCCCGCCGACATCACGGTTGCTTCGTGTCCGGCCCGGATCAGCGCATCGGCGATTTCCAGGGTGCCACGTTCGACACCGCCCGCATCCAGCGCCGGCAGGACCTGCAGGACTCTCATCGGCAGCGCAGCGTCTGGCGCCGGCTCAGTCGATCAGGCGGTACGACGCGCCACAGTAGGGGCACACGGAGTGGCCCCCTTCGGATTCGATCGCCAGATAGACACGCGGGTGCGAATTCCACAACTGCATGGCCGGACTCGGGCAGGACGGCGGCAAGTCGGCGCGCGCGACCGTGTACTCGCTGGCCGTGCTGGCCTGAGCCTGCGCGGATTGGCTGGGATCGTGACGACTCATGACGGCAGGTTCAGCATGCCAGCCGCATACAGCGCCACGAGGACGCCGCCGGCGATCAGTCCGCCAATGGCCAGGTACTTGAGCCATGCCGGCAGGCCACCCCGTTGTTCGAACGCGAAGCAGGTGCCGATGCGCGAGCCGGCTCATTCCCCTTCGCGGCCTGCGCCTGCATTTCGAGATGCGGCGCAAAGACCTGAAAGCGCACGGTGTCGAGTCGCAGTTCATCACCATGTTTGGCAAGCCCGGTGTGAACGCGCTTGTCGTTGATGAAGGTGCCGTTTGCCGAGCCAAGATCTTCGACCGAAATGCCGTCCGGCATCACTTGAACCTTGGCGTGTGTGCGCGAGATTTCGTCGGCCGGAATGGAGATGTCGCATTCGGCGCTGCGGCCGACCGTCATCGCACCATAAATGGCGAAGGTCTTGCCGAACGTGCTGCCGGAAACGCCGCGCAGCATGTACCGCGGCAGGGCTTGGCGGACACGCGTGCGACCGTCTTCGACTTCGACTTCCTTGCCGGCACCAGCGGCTGCGGCAGCGACTGGCACCGGGGCCCCCGCCATCACGCGCACGCCGATCTTGCCGAACAGCACGATATCGCCCGGTTTGATCGGTGCATCGGCCATGACCTGCCGGCCGTTCAGCGCGATGCTGTTGGCGGGACTGACCACCTTGATGGTGGCGACGTGACCGTCGAAATGGATTTCACAGTGATGGGCGGCGATACCCGGCGCCATCAGCAAGACTTCATTGCCAGTCGCCGAGCCGACTTTGTTGGCGCCAATCTTCAGATCGACGGCCGCGTGCTCGCCATTGGGGAACTGCAATTTCATGGACACTCCGAAAAAGCGCTTGTTCTTCAGTCAATTTCGCGCAGGACCCTAAAGCCAATCGAATTGAACCCGGTGTCGGCGTCGAAACCCGTGCCTTGTGTTGGCGACAGTTGATCCCGCGTGCTGACCCAGCCAGTACCCATGACCAGGTGCTTGTCGCATTTGGTATCGCAGTCGGAAACCCATTCACGAACGTTTCCAACCATATCATAAAGCCCGGACTTGGCTGCCTCAAAGCGTTTTACCGGTGCCGTATGAACGGCGCCATCCGAGCACGTCAGTGCATCACGCTCGCGGTACTCGGCGGCGTATTGGCTGTCGGCGAGATTCGCCTTGCAGTTGCTGCCATCCGGCGTGTTCGCCGCGAGCGCGCGCCATTCCTGGGCGGTCAGCAGCCGATACCGTTTGCCGGTCTGACGACTCAGCCAGTCGACATAGGCCTGAGTGTCCTCGAAGTTGACGCAGACGACCGGGTGGCTGTCGGCTTGCGCAAATCCGGGGTTCTGCCAGGTGCGTTGTTTGGACCCTGAAAAGATGCCGCCCTCGCGATCGCGGCAACTCGGACGAACAGCCCGGGTTTTGGCGCCCATTACTTTCCAATAGGCATTGAAGTCGCCGACGGTGATTTCGCTCCGGCTGATCGCTGCCCGCTTGTTGTTGACCGTGGCGATGACCAGTTCCGGTCCGGTGACCGTGGCTGATTTGTCGAGGAACAGAAAGCCCGGTTTGCCGAGCGTCGAGGCCCGCTTCAAACCCTTTTGTGCATCGACGTTCGTCGCATCGATCGCCAATGCCTGCCGATAGGCCTGGGTGGCGCCCGGCTCATCCCATTTGGCTTCTGCGGCGCGGCCGGCTTCGATCGATTTGGCGATGATGCCCAGTCGCGGGCGCATCACGGTTTGGCGAATCGCCCCACTCGGATCATGAATGTCAGCCAGGGCCAGCGCCCGGTTGCCGAGGTCGAGGAACTCGGGTGTCTTGCCTTCGGTCAGCTTGGCGTCGGCGAGTTCGGCGAACTTCCGTGCAACCGCCTGCAAGCCTTCAACCGCCCGCTTGTTGTCGGCGTCCAGTTTCAGAACCAATTGGTATCGTTCAATGGCATTCCGGGCAGGAGGTTGCGACAGACGCAAACCCTTCAGGTCGTTGCCGGCGAGTCGCAGGTTCTCCTCGATCGGATTGACGACGGTTGCCTGCACGATCAGCGCCAGCGCGGGGTCGTCCGCGGCCAGTTCGGGTTCGTCGAGCGGCAATTCCTCTGGTTCCGGCGTTCCGGCATTGGGGTCCACCTTCGGTGGGGCGACCGACTTCAACGGGGCGATCAAGGTGCTGCCGGGGCCAGCTTCTGGGGCTTCGACGGGTTTGAATTTGCTCCAGACGATCCATCCGCCGACCAGCAGACCCGCGACGACCAGCGCACCAATTCCGGCCAGCAGTGGCGTGCGACTGCGTGGTGGCGACTGGGTGGTCCACGTTCCCGCTGCTGGGGCGCACCTTGGGTTGCGGCATGGGTTCCAGCAGCGGGGCATTCTCCGGATTGCTGGCGACCATGGGAGTCGTCGAGTTCACCAGCGTCGGCATGACCACGGTGGACTGCTGCGACGTTTTCGGCACAGGGTCGGCATGGTGGGTGCCGGTCAGTTGGTGTTCCACCCGTGCCAATTCGACCAGGAACTCGTCCGTGTTCTGAAAACGCTGCGCTGGATCCTTTGCCATCGAGCGGTCGATCAAGGCTTGCCACATCGAACGTGCTGGCGGCAACCGTGGCACCGGTTCGAAGACGTGGGCATAAGCGATCGCGAAGCCATCTTCGCCGGTGTAGGGCGGGCTGCCGGTCAGTGATTCGAAGACTGCCGCGCCCATCGAATAGATGTCCGAACGACCGTCGACGTCGCCGCCGCGAGCCTGTTCCGGGCTCATGTAATGGCTGGTGCCGACGCTGACCCCGGCGTTCGTGATGCGCGAAGTCTTGGAGACCGTCCGGGCAATGCCGAAATCGGTCAGCACCGGATTGTTGTTGATGTCGTACATGATGTTGCCGGGGGCCACATCACGATGCACGAACCCTCGCTGATGGGCGTATCCCAGCGCTCGCGCCACACCGGCGAACACGCGCAGGATCTCCTGATCGCTGACGCCGTCCTTGATGCGTTCGAAGAAATCGCCGTTGGGCAGGTGCTGCATCGAGAAGTAATGCAGCTTCTCGGGTGTGATGCCGACGTCGTAGACCGCCACGATATTGGGATGCGACAGCGAGGCCAGTGTGCGCGCCTCCTGCATGAACCGCTTGGAGAACGTGGCATCCGCGACCATCGCAGGGTTCATCACTTTCAGCGCAACTTCGCGTTCCAGCGAGGTTTGCACGGCCAGGAAAACCGTCGCCATACCTCCGACGCCGATTTCCTTCTTGATCAGATAGCCGGGAACCTGGATCACAGTGCAACGCCATTCGAGGGTCGATTGTTCCGGATTGTAATGATCGGCGACCAGAAATATCACCGCCTTTTGGTGTTGTGTGATTCGGGCCGCCGCAGCCCGCCCAAAAGGTTCGCTGCGGTGCGTCAAGACGTTTGTGACGAAAACGTGTATTCATGGGCGGCTCCGCCTCAAGGCGGAGTTCCAGATCGTCCATGAAACACGACCTCTCAGGGAACCGGCTCGCGCCACCAGGCGCCGGCACGGTCCTGTTCGGTCTGGAGGAATACCCCGACTCGGGTAGCGGAACCCGGGTCGGTACCAACAAGACCGCAATGGGAGCGTGCCGACCAGGACACTTGGACTGGAGGGCCGTGTGAGCAGCGTCAAGACAATCAGGAATACACGCACAATGAATGGGATCACTCGAAACAAGCTGGGCGCGCTGGCGCTCGGCATCGCCGCCACGCTGGCCATGCCGGTCAGCGCGCAGTTGTCGACCGGCCGCGGCCAGGTCGTGGCAGTCCAGATCGTGCAGAGTCGCGGTGCCGATACCGCAGTCGACTATGCCGCCCTGACGAAGGTCGGCCCCTGGGATGACCGGAACTACGCGCTGACCCAGCGCGATCTGGCATTCCTGTCGCCGAACGAAGCCGAAGCGATCATCGCGATCCCGGCGTTCTACCGTGTCGAAATGCGCAAAGCGAACCCGAACCTGCCCAAAGCCGGTCCGGCCCAGTACCCGCGCAGCGCCCTGCAGGGCTTCCTGGCCAAGTATCAAGGTTACGAAGTCAACGGCATGCGCCATGAATCGGTCAACCGCACCGAAGTGGGCGCATACCAGATCCTCACCGACCGGCAGTCCGGCGATACCTCGCCGAACTTCCTGGCCGGCAACGAAAAGCGGGTGAGCACGCCGGCCGGGGCTTCCGAGTCCGCGGTTGCGATCAACCCGACGAACACGAATGTCGTGATTGCCGGCACCAATGGCCCGGGCTCGGGCCAGAAGATGTGGCGTTCGACGGATGGTGGGCTGACCTGGAGTGCGCCGATTTCGTTGGCGAACACCTGTTGCGATCCGACGGTCGCCTGGTCGCCCGACGGCACAGTCGGCTACGCGGGCGCGTTGTCGTCGGTGGTGGGCAGCGGCACGAACGTGCTGTTCTATCGATCCACCGACCAAGGCGCTAGCTGGGTCCTGACCAAGACCCTGTCGACCGGCAACGTGTCCGACAAGGAATACATGCACGTCGACAGTTATGCGACGTCGCCGCGCAAGGGCAGCATCTACATGGCCTGGCACGAAAACAACGTGCAGAAGTTCTCGCGTTCGGCGGACGGCGGCACGACCTGGCTCGCGTCCAACCTGACGATCGACAGCGCCAGCCGTGGTATCGGCAGTGACCTGATGTCCGACAAGGCCGGCAACGCGTATTTCGTGTTCCCGACGACCTCGGGTGGCAGCAATGCCAAGCAGATCCGCGTCGCGAAGTCGACGGATGGCGGCACTTCGTTTGCGGCCGCAGTGACTGCAGCCAACTTGAACGCAGATTTCGACTTCCCGATTCCGGCGATGGAATCGCGCCGCGTATTCGTGTACGTGTCCTGCCAGGCTGACACCACGGCCGGCGCATTCGGCAACCGTCTGTACTGTGCCTATACCGACACGAACACGGCCGAGAACAACACCACGGCCAGTGCGAATCATTCCGTGATCAAGGTGATCCGTTCCACGGACGGCGGCGCCACCTGGACTGCGAGTTATGGTCACGAGTCCACCAACATCAGCACGGTTGATCGCTTCAACCAGTGGCTGTCGGTGGACAATCAGGGCCGTGTGTTCGTGGCCTATTACGACACCCGCAACAGCACGAACCGCACCGGTGCCGATCTGTACTACTCGGTTTCCACCGATGGTGGCGTGACGTTCTCTGCCGGTACGCGTCTGACCTCGGCCACGTCGAAGAACATCACCAACGCGAACGAGTGGGGTGATTACAACGGCATGGACATGGTCATGAACGACATCATGGCGATCTATACCGATAACCGCGACGAAACGGGCGGCACGGCCGAATCCGTGGACGTCTATGTCAAGGGCGGTTTCGCACCGACTGGCGGCAACGTTGCACCGACGGCAAACTTCTCGTTCTCGACTTCCGGCCTGACCGCCAACTTCACGGATGGATCGACGGACAGTGACGGCACGATCGCTTCGCGCAGCTGGACATTCGGCGACGGTGGCACCTCGACCGCAACGAATCCGAGCCGCACTTATGCCGCAGCCGGCACCTACAGCGTCACGCTGACGGTCACCGACAATGGTGGCGCCACGAACAGTTCGACGCGCTCCGTGACGGTCAGTTCCGCCGCCAATGTGGCTCCGACGGCGAACTTCACGTTAACCACCTCGGGCCTGTCGGCAAAGTTCACGGACAGCTCAACGGACTCCGACGGCACGATCGCCTCGCGCAGCTGGAACTTCGGTGACAGCACCACGTCGACGGCCACGAGCCCGAGCAAGACCTACACGGCTGCAGGCACCTACAACGTCAGCCTGACGGTCACCGACAACGCCGGTGCCACCAACACGAAGACATCTGCGGTCACGGTCACGGCACCGCCGGCAGGTAACGTCCTGACGAATGGTGTGGCCACGACCGGTATCGCGGTTGCAACGGCGGGCGGCTCGGTCACCTACACGCTGGTGGTTCCGGCCGGTGCAACCGGTTTGTCCTTCGCGATGAGCGGCGGCACCGGTGACGCCGACATGTACGTCAAGTTCGGTTCGGCGCCGACCACGACGGTCTACGACTGCCGTCCGTACCTCAGCGGCAATGCCGAGACCTGCAACATCGCAACGGCTCAGGCCGGAACGTACTACGTGGTGTTGCGTGCCTACTCGGCCTTTACAGGCGTCAGCCTGACCGGTCGTTACACGGCCGGCGGTGGTGGTGGCAGCACAGACCTACACGAACGGCACGGACGTCACGATTGCCGACAATGCCACCGTCAACTCGCCGATCACGGTGAGCGGCCGGACCGGCAATGCACCCGCCACGGCTTCGGTGTCGGTGAACATCGTGCACACCTATCAGGGCGACCTGAAAGTTGATCTGGTTGCTCCGGATGGCACGCTGTACAACATCCACAACCGCACTGGCGCGGGGACCGACAACATCGTCAAGACGGTGACGCTGAACCTGTCGTCGGAACTGTTGAACGGCACGTGGAACCTGCGTGTGCAGGATGCCGCGAGCGGCGACACGGGCTACATCAATAGCTGGTCCGTCACGTTCTGATCTGAGGTACAGAGACAGAGATGAAGGCCCGCGGCTCACCCCGCGGGCCTTTTTTTGGCATCAAAGATGAACGAAATCAGGCACTGGGTCGTGGCCATCCCGCAGTCGATGCGGCGCTCGCTACCATTGCCGAATGAGGAAACATGGGTTTTGGCGCATTTTGGCGATTGCCCTTGGCTGCCTGCTGGCAGGCGTGGCGATTGCGCGCGACCCAAGTGAGCCGGAAGCAGTGGCACGGATCCGTGCCGACCGCAGCGCAACGCTGGAAGTGCTTCAGGCTCAGGCGATGGCGGCCGAGCAACGCGCGAAGGATCCGGTTGACCGGGCCTGGTGGCGTTTGGCAGTGGCCGAGTTTGCCGATGAGGCCGAACATCCGGAGCCAGCGCTGGAGAGTTTGGCCCGGTTGCTTGACGAGGCTCGCCAGTTGGGCCTGCGTGATCTCGAGTTCCGGGCGAATGCCCGGATGGCGGCGATGCTGGCCAATCGGGGTCGAACACCCGAAGCGTTAAAACTGATCGATCGAATGAACCTGTTGGCCAAGCACATGCAGGAGCCCGCCTGGCAGGCAGAAGTTCACTATCAGCGCGGCGTTCTTGATCGCAAGGACGGCCGCCCGGAACTGGCCGTGCGCCAGTTCGAGAAGGCGCTGGCAAACTACGAGAAGGTCGGCGATCTGTATGGCAAGGCCCATACGCTGAACGCGATGGGCATGATCTACGGGCGGATCGGCCAGTTCGCCGAGGCCCTGATGAAACACAACGAAGCTCTGGCCATCGCCACGCGCCTGGACGACCGCCAGGAGATGGCACGCAGTCATCGTCTGCTCGGGAATCTTTATCGCAATCTGGAAGATGAGGAACTCGGTGCCGAAAACATGATCCGGGCACTCGGCCTGCTCGAAGAACGCGATCGCCGTGAAGGTATTGCTCTACGAGGCGAGCTCGGCAAGTCCTTGCTCAAATCCGGGCGAATCGACGAGGCGCTTCGGTATGCCGAGGCGGCAGCCGAGGATGCGCAGCTCTCGGGGAGCCCGCCGAACAAGGTCAACGCGTTCACGACGCTTGCCGAAGTGCGATTGGCGCAAGGGGATATGGAAGGCGCAAAGCTTTGGTCCGACAAGGCGATGACGCAGTTCGACTCGGTTGCCTTGCGCGATCAGGTGCTGTTGCGCCTGTCGGAGCTTCGCGTGTTGAGTGCACTCGGACAGTATCAGGAGGCGCGTACGCAGGGCGGCCGGACGGTCTATGACGCCCGCCGCCTGGGTGACAAGGTGCTTGAGCGGGAAGCGCTGGATGCACTGTCGAACGTACAATTGGCGTTGGGTGACGCCGAAGCCGCATTCGAATCCCGCAAGGCACATGCCGAACTCGACCGCGAGTTGTCGCTCGAGACGGCCAGTCGAAAGATCGCGGGACTGGAAGCCGATCTGAACCAGCAGCGAGTCGAGGCCGAAAAGAAATTGCTGGAACGGGACAACCAGATCCAGGGTTTGCGGATCACGCGTCAGCGCTGGTTCGGAATCGCGCTGGTCGGTGCTTTCCTGGCCGTGCTCGGGGGCTGGCTTTTGTATCCTTCCGATTCCGTGAGTCGCAACGCCTCAACGCCGAGCTCAAAGCCAGCCGGGATGAGCTCGCGCGTGTTCATGCCGCATTGGTTGAAACTGCAGCGGCACTGGATCGTGCCGCCAATTCCGATTCGCTGACCCAACTGCCGAATCGACGTGCGACCATGGTAGTGCTCGACCGAGCCATGAACCAGTTTCGCGCCGAGGGGATGCCGCTGGCTCTGGCCTTGGTCGACATCGACCGCTTCAAATCCATCAACGATACTTATGGTCATGCCGATGGTGATCGCGTGCTGCGCGAATTTGCCGCGCGCCTGCGCAAACATGTGTCCGAAGACGCGCATGTCGGTCGCTGGGGGGGCGAGGAATTTCTCATTGTCCTGACGCGGGTCGCGGCCCGCGACGCCATGCGCATTCTGCAGGATCTCCGTTCGCACATTGCTGCGCAGACCTTCAACATCAGTCAGGGTGACATCGTCGTCACCGCCAGCATCGGCTTGTCCGCGATCCACGGCGGCGAGACATCCGGCCTGGTGTCCGTGCTCGCGCGTGCCGATCAGGCGCTCTATCTGGCCAAGTCGAACGGTCGCAATCGAGTCGAGGCTGTGTAGCTGGCGCTGAGCGAAGCGCAGCCCAGCTAGTCACCTCACCATTGTCGCAAGCTGGGCTTCGCTTCGCTCAGCACCAGCCTGCACAACCGGCTCAACACCAGCCGAAGCCAGCGGCAGCGTCGCAGTCGGGATCACGTCGGCATTCTTGATGATCTGGCGCTGGGGCAGATAGTCGAGCAGCAGGTCCGTTTCCTTCTTGACCGCGCTGTAACACTCGCAACTCAGCGATTCGAGCTGCTCGCGGTCCAGCACCTTGATCAATCCGCGCGAGTACGAGATTACGCCGAGTTGCTGCAACTTCAAGGCTGCCAGCGTGACGCCTTCACGGCGAACCCCGAGCATGTTGGCGATGAATTCCTGCGTCATCGTCAAGCGATTGTTCGACAGGCGATCCATCGAAAGCAGGAGCCAGCGGCAGAGTTGTTGGTGGATCGAATGATGACGGTTACATACGGCGGTCTGCGAGACCTGCGTGATCAGCGCCTGGGTGTAACGCAGCATCAGCATCAGCAACTGCCCGTGGCGATTGAACTCTTCCTTGACCCGGCTCCTTGGCAGTCGATAGGCGTAACCGGCACTCTGCACCACCGAACGGCTGGGTGTGCTTTCGCCGCCAAGGAACAGCGTGATTCCGAGTAATCCTTCGTTGCCCACCACCGAGATCGCGGTGGAGGTGCCGTTCTCCATCATGTACTGCATCGAGACAATCGAGTCGGTCGGAAAATAGACGTGGCGCATGGGGCGTTTGGATTCATACAGCAGCGCGCGGAGCGGCAAGGGCACCAGTTCAAGGTGGCCGAACAGACGGCTCTGTACGTCCGGCGCCAAGGCTGCCAGGAGATGATTCTGCTGAGGTTCGGGCTTTGTGTGCATCAGGTCGCTCGATACATGGAGGGGGGGGTATGGGATGCGAATGGTTGAACCACCCATTCAACATCGTGTGCGCCATTCATGGTCCGCGCCATGGAACAGACTTCATCAATCGTGTGCAAAGTGGCCGAGCTGTGATTTGCCAGTGGAAGCTTGAGCCCTGGAGACTCGAAGACATTCCTGATCAGGAAGATCGTTGCATCTTTGTGCGGGTAGCTTGACAGGATTCGGGCGTCAAGGTCGGTATGGGTCTGCCTTGCCGTGCAAGAGCGTGGGAGGCCGGCGCGGAGCGCAAGCCTCACACCGTCGCAAGCAGCCGGGCTTAGCTTGCGTTCAGCGCCAGCCATTCACGCGCCAGCATTCTTCAAATGGGCGCGCCAGGCGGAATGCGGGGCAGGGCCCGGAGTTTTACCGAAGCGGGCTCGCTCAGGTATTGCGTCAGCCAAGCGCCGGCTTGTCTTGATGCACCGTCGCGCGTGCTGGAGAGTCTCTCGGCGAGGTTGCCGAGCAAACCTCGCCATTGCGCCTGCGCGTCAGCGTGTAATTGCCCGCTTTCGGCCAGTTGTACGGCGGCATCAAGCATCGTCCAGTTCCTCGCGCGAGCGATGGCCGCATCGTGGTCGGCGTCATGGCGTTCGGTCCATGGGTCGACCAGCAGTTTCTGGAACACATCAGACAGCCCGGGCTGTGCGGGTTCCTTCGCGCGCTGCCAATACACGCGATTCAGGCGCGCAGCGTCGAAGGCGTGCAGGCTGACCACGGCGGTCGCCACCCTTGCCGCTTCCACTGGATCGAACAAGGGTGCCATCCGCGTGTCGAAATGTTCCGTTGAGCGCAGATATTCGGTTGCCGGGGGCACCAGCAGGGGCTCGATGGCGTCCGGAATCCGCAAGACATCGATCGCCAGCAGGCCGGCGAGGGCCGATACCGCTGCATGCTGGCGTTCTGCAACAACCGCGCGTTGAGCGATGCCCGGATCGTTGATCACGCCATAGCCGTATTCGACACCACCCAACAGCCTGGCGACTGCATCGGTCTGATACCGGTGCAGCAAGTAGATGGGCACCAGCCGACGCTCGGTTTCGCCGGATTGCCGATTTGGGGGCAGGGCGCCCTCGGCAAAACCCGCCAGGGCAATCTAGTGCATCACCCGGGATGTCCCACAACAAACCTTCCGCATGGGCGTCACTTGGTGCGCGAGCATCGGCATCCGATACATAGTGGTAACCCAGGTCAAGGATGTCCGCTCGCAGTTTCGCGAGCATCGGTGCTTCCTGCGAGGGCGGGAACACGCCATAGGCATGCGCGATGACGAACTTGTCCCAGGCGCCGACGCCGGTGTCATAGGCACGATCCAGCCGAAGCGTGCCGGTGTCGGTGATGCGGATCTGCGGATGCGGGTAGTCGAGTACGGAGCCGTTGCCCGTTCGACTGGCTGCAAAATTGTGCGCAAAACCCAATGCATGACCGACTTCATGAGCCGCCAATTGTTTCAGCCGATGTAATGCCATATCGATCGCTTCTTGCTTCAGGGCAGGATCGGCGCCGGCTGCGTACGGACCGAGCAGTCCTTCGGCGATCAACAGGTCCTGCCGAACTCGCTGCGAGCCGAGGTTGACGTAGCCCTTGATGATTTCGCCGGTGCGCGGATCGATCAGTCCGCCGCCATACGACCAGCCTCGCGTGGCGCGGTGTGTCCAGGTGATCGTGTTGAAGCGCACGTCACTCATGTCGACGTCGGCGGGCGCGATCTCGGCACGGAATGCGTCGATGAATCCTGCCGCATCGAAAGCCTCGCGCCACCAGTTCGCGCCTTCCAGCAGGGCGCTGCGAATGGGCTCCGGTGTGCCGCGATCGAGGTAAAACACGATTGGTTTTCGCACTGGGCTTCGGGCGGCAGTCGGATCGGTTTTTCGAGCCGGAAACGCGGCTGGATCCGTTGCTCCAGCGGCGCGTCGATGGCCTGCGCAAAGTCCAGACGACCGATGCTGAAACCACCCGATGCCGGATGATAGGCGCGGGCCTCAAAACCCGGGCCAGGCAGCCGCACGAAACTCAGTTGCTGGGTCAGCGTCAGCGACTTCTGGTCGGCAGCGACCTGCTGCACAAAAGGCCCTTCGCCGGAACCGGAAAAGGTGAGTAATGCCGAGACCTCGATGTTGTCCGGAAAACTCGCACTTTGCGCCGCCAACACTACGCTGCGGCCTTCGTCGAGTGTGTGAGCGCCTTGTTGTGTCTGTTTGAGCCGATCGGCCACACCATGCAGATCGAGTTTCGCGAGTGATCCGAGATCGACCAGCTTTGACTTGGGCCGGCTCGGACTCGATTGCCATTCCGACGACCACAGTACCGACTCGGCAAATGCTTCCCGGGCGGCCAGCGCTTCGTCGGCGTCGGCGCTGTGAGCCACATAACGCGTGTTTCGTTGCACCAGCAGGACACGTTTGCCGACCGTGCGGAATTCCACAAGGCGAGGCTCGCCGTTCTGCGCACGGTCCAGGCCGACATCGTTCGACCCCAGTGCATGGACGATCGTACTGACCAGCAGCAGGGGTTCGGTCGATTCGCTCACATCAAGCCAAACCTGGCCCTCGGCATCGTTGACGAACAGCGGCAACAAACCGGGATCGGCCGTGGCACCTGTCAGAGGGTCCTTCGGTGGTTCGGCGGCCGATGCGACGTACGCGCAGGCAGACAGCAGCATCATCAAGGGCAATCGATAGGACATGGAAGGCTCCGCAGGACGATTGTTTATGCAGCAAGGCGCCTCGCTGGGCAAGTGGCAATCATCGTCCCGGCACATGCTTTAACCGGCTTCGGCCCCGGTATCATGAAGACATGTTGCGACCCATCCACATGTTGTGCTCCGAAGTCGAGATCCGGGCGTTTGAACGTTCGGAAGCGGTTCGTCTTGGTTGCAGCCTGTTTGACCTGATGCAGCGCGCCGCAGCGTCGGCCTTTCGGTGCCTGCGCGTGACTTGGCCGGAGGCCCGGCACATCACCATCGTTTGCGGTCCGGGCAACAATGGTGGCGACGGGTTTGCGCTGGCCAGTCTGCTCAGGAATGCCGGACTGCAGCCTCGCGTGCTGGCCATCACTGCTGAAAGTCGTGCCGAAGAAGCGATCCGCGCGCGGGCGCTCTGGCGCGACTCGGGTGGTTCAATCGAACTGTGTTCCGAAGCGATTGATCTCGCGCGCACCGACCTGATTGTCGACGCGCTGTTCGGCATTGGCCTGACCCGAGCACCAGATGGTCTTGCTGCCACGGTCATCCAGGCGATCCATCGCGCCGGGAAGCCCTTGCTGTCGATCGACTTGCCGTCCGGCGTCCACACGGATTCCGGTGCGTGTCCCGGTGTTGCGGTCCGCGCAAACCTGACCTTGGCGATGATTGCCGGCAAACGGGGCCTGTTCACGGGTGACGGCAAAGCGCGCGCAGGGCGCGTGATGTGTGATGACCTCGGGCTTGCCGAGCCCGATTGTTCTGCGCACTTGCTTGGCAAGGCCGATCTGGAACCCTGGTTCAAGCGACGACCGACGCTCGCGCACAAAGGGACATTCGGCCGAGCCTTGCTGATTGCAGGCGCACCGGGCATGGCGGGTGCGGCGCTGTTGGCCGCTGGCGCTGCGTCGTGCGGCGCCCGGTTATGTTCAACTGTTCAGTACGCCCGAAGCGGTGGCCGCATCGCTGGTACGCCATCCCGAAGTGATGGCTTCGAGTGATGCAGCGCTCTGCAGGAATGGATGTCACATGCCGACTCGATCGTGATGGGACCGGGTGTGGGGCAGGCAGATGCCGCGAACGTGTTGCTGGACCAGGTTGTGAACGCCTGCGCGGCAACCCGGCAGCGACTGTTGCTGGATGCGGATGCACTGAATCTGCTTGCCAGGTCGCCGCGGCGTTTGACTGATCGTGTGGTGCTGACACCCCACCCGACCGAGGCCGCCCGATTGTTGGGAATCAGCACGCCGGAAGTCCATTCGGATCGGCCAGGCGCTGCAGCCGCGATCGCGCAGCGTTTTGGTGCGATCTGCGTGCTGAAAGGTGCTGGCACGGTGCTGGCCCATCCGGATGGGCGACTGGCCATCTGTGCAGCAGGTAATCCGGGTATGGCCGCCGCCGGCATGGGGGATGTACTGAGTGGATTGGGGGGCGGCCTGATGGCGCAATCGGATGACGCCTGGTCCATGGCTTGCGTGGCGACGCTGCTGCATGCGCAGGCAGGTGACCGGATTGCTGCGCGTCTGGGTGAAAGGGCCGTCACGCCTTCTGCAGTGATCGACGAACTCGGTGAGATGTCGGCATGAATGAGCGTCTATGGAACTGGCGGATGAAGCCGCGACGCAGGAACTCGGCGCGCGTCTGGCAACCGTTCTGAAACCGCCCTTGATGGTGGCGCTGGAAGGGGATCTGGGCGCCGGCAAAACCAGCCTGGCGCGTGCGCTGATCCAGACCCTGCTGCCCGACGCACGCGTCAAAAGCCCCACCTACACGCTGGTCGAGAGTTACGCGGTGCCGTTCGGACATATCCATCATTTCGATTTGTATCGCGTGGTGGATCCGGATGAGCTCGAACAGATCGATTTGAGCGGTCTTGCCGATGCGCAGTCGGTGCTGTTGATCGAATGGCCGGACAAGGGCGGAGCGCGCACAGCTTCGCCCGATGTGCGCGTGCAATTGCAGTATCTGGGAAGTGGCCGTCAGGCGCTCATCCGGGGCGAAACCGCGTGCTGCGGCAGGCAAGTCCGGCACATTCCGGACCTGGCTGACAAGCCAGGGCGCTGACCGCCTTCTCAGACGCGGCGGGCTAGCTCTGCGGCAAGCCCGATGTATTGGGCAGGCGTCAGGTCACGCAGCGAGGCCTTCACTGAATCCGGCAAGGCCAATTGGTCGACAAACGTGCGCAGGCGTTCCGGCGTGATGCCCTGGCCGCGTGTCAGCGCCTTCAATTGTTCGTAAGGTTCCGGCAAACCATAACGGCGCATGACGGTTTGTACGGCTTCGGCGAGAACTTCCGGGCTGTCGGTCAGGTCCTCGGCCAGTCGGCCCTCGTTGACCCGCAACTTGCCAAGTCCCCGCGCCAGCGAATCGAGTGCGATGACCAGATGGCCGAACGCGGAACCCAGTGCACGCAACACGGTGGAATCGGTGAGGTCACGCTGCCAGCGCGAAATCGGCAGCTTCTCGCTGAAATGGCCGAACAGGGCATTGGCGAGTCCGAAGTTGCCTTCGGCATTCTCGAAGTCGATCGGATTCACTTTATGCGGCATCGTCGATGAACCTACTTCGCCGGGCTTGAGTGCCTGTGCGAAGTATCCCAGCGACACATAACCCCATACATCGCGCGCGAAGTCGATCAGGATCGTGCCGAGGCGCCGACAGATATCCGCCAGTTCCGCCACGCCGTCATGGGGTTCGATCTGGGTGGTCAGCGGATTCCAGTCCAGGCCCAGACTGCGGACAAATCGCTCGGACAGCGCGGTCCAATCGACTTCCGGATAAGTAATGACATGGGCATTGAAGTTGCCGACGGCACCGTTGATCTTGCCGGGAGATTGCCACGCCTTGAGCTGCAGCAATTGTCGGTCGATGCGGGCGACCACATTCGCCAATTCCTTGCCGAGTGTGGTGGGCGACGCGGTCTGGCCGTGAGTGCGCGACAACATCGGCAGTTCGGCGTACTGGTGCGCCATGCCGGCAAGGGTGGTGCGAATGCCTTCGACCTGGCGCGACAACACGCCATCGCGGACATCGACCAGCATCAACGCATAGGCGAGATTGTTGATGTCTTCACTCGTGCAGGCAAAGTGCACGAACTCTGACAGCGACGCCAGTTCGGCTTGGCCGACAAGTTGTTCCTTGATCCAGTATTCGATCGCCTTGACGTCGTGGTTTGTGGTCGCCTCGATGGCTTTGACGCGCCGGGCGGCATCGAGATCGAATGTATCGGGCAGGGCGCGCAGAAAAGTCACCGCGTCGGCCGACAACGCGGGGACTTCCGGAATGCCGGGTTCCGCGGCCAGCGCGATCAGCCATTCGACCTCGACCTTGACGCGTCTTTGCATCAGGCCGGACTCGCTGAAAATGGGGCGCAAGGCGGCAACTTTGGCGGCGTAGCGGCCGTCGAGCGGGGATAAGGCGTTCAGGGCGTCCAATGACATGATGGCATCCTCGGCAAGCCGCATATTCTAGCAGGCGAAGGAATCGGGTCGCTTCATGGCACAATCGCGCTCTTTTCAGAACCGCTGGCCGTCGCCATGAGCACAAAACGCCGAATTTTGGTCACCAACGCCTTGCCTTACGCGAATGGCCATATCCATCTGGGCCATCTGGTCGGTTATGCCCAAGCCGACATCTGGGTGCGCGCGCGCCGACTGGCCGGGGACGAAGTCCACTTTGTTTGCGCCGACGATGCACACGGGACTCCGATCATGCTCGCCGCCGAAAAAGCCGGCGTGAGCCCTGAATCGTTCATCGCCGATATCCGCAGCGCGCACGAGCGCGATTTCGCCGATTTCCATATTCATTTCGATCATTACCACACGACCCATTCGGACGAGAACCGCGAGTTGGCCGAGTTGTTCTATGAGCGACTCAAGGCGGCCGGTGCCATCAGCCGCCGCACGATCCAGCAGCCCTACGACCCGGTCAAGGAAATGTTCCTGCCGGATCGCTACATCAAGGGTGTCTGTCCGAATTGCGGTGCAGCCGATCAATACGGCGACAACTGTGAAGTGTGCAGCGAACTATTCGCCGACGGATCTGAAGAATCCGTACTCGGTGGTGTCGGGCGCGGCACCGGTGTTGAAGGACAGTGAACACTTCTTCTTCGAGTTGCCGAAGTACCAGGATTTCCTGACGGAATGGCTGTCGGGTCCGGTGGCACACGAGTCGGTGAAAGCCAAGCTGAAGGAATGGCTGGATGCCGGTTTGCGTGCCTGGGACATCTCGCGTGATGCGCCGTATTTCGGGTTCCAGATTCCGGGTGAGCCCGGCAAGTATTTCTACGTCTGGCTGGATGCGCCGATCGGCTATTTCGCGAGTTTTCGCGTGTACTGCCGCAAGAATGGCCTGGACGAAAACGAATTCCTGGGGCCGGACTCGCGCACCGAAATGCGGCACTTCCTCGGCAAGGACATCATCAATTTCCATGGTCTGTTCTGGCCGGCGATGCTGAAGGGCGCGGGTTTCCGCGTGCCGACCGAATTACATGTGAACGGCTACCTGACCGTGAACGGCGCGAAGATGTCGAAGTCGCGCGGCACGTTCATCAGTGCACGCAGTTACCTCGAGTATTTGCCGCCTGAGTATCTCCGTTACTACTTTGCTGCCAAGACGGGCGCAGGGGTGGTCGACCTCGATCTGAACCTCGAGGATTTTGTCGCGCGCGTGAACTCGGATCTCGTTGGCAAGTTCGTCAATATCGCCAGTCGTGCGGCCGGATTCATCAGTAAACGTTTCGGTGGCCAATTGGCTGAACACCTGCCGGATCCTGCCATGTACGCGCGGTTCGTCGAAGGACTGAACGCGGTGGTGGCGCGATACGACGCCGGTGAATATGTCGAAGCCGTTCGCGCGACGATGGCGCTGGCTGATGAGGCCAATCGGTATGTCGACGATCACAAGCCTTGGGTGCTCGCCAAGCAGGAAGGCGCTGACGCCGAGCTGCAGTTGGTATGTACGCAGGCGTTGAACCTGTTCCGCGTGTTGAATGCGTGCCTGAAACCGATTCTGCCGGTGACTTCGGCGCGTGCCGAAGCATTCCTTGCCGCGCCGGTCACGGCATGGTCGGACCTCGATCTGCCGCTGCTGGCGCAATCGATTCAGGAGTATCAACCCTTGTTGACCCGCATTGACACCAAGACGATCGACGCCTTGGTCGCCGCGAATACGGAAACCATGAAACCGCTGCCGGAGACGCAGATCCCGGTGGTCAAACCTGCTGCGCCGAAAGCGGCTCCGGCGGTCGCAGCAGCTGGTGCCGCAGCACCGGCAACCATCGGCATCGAAGATTTCAGCAAACTCGATCTGCGTGTCGGGAAGGTTCTGGAGTGTGCGTTCGTGGAAGGCTCCGACAAGCTGCTGCGCTTCAAGCTCGATGCCGGTGATCTCGGTGAACGCCAGATTTTCTCGGGCATTCGCGAAGCCTATCAACAGCCGGAACAACTGGTCGGCCGTTCGGTCGTGTTCATTGCCAACCTTGCGCCGCGCAAGATGCGCTTCGGCATGTCGGAAGGCATGATCCTGTCCGCCGGCAGCGGCGGCGCCGACTTGTTCCTGCTGGATGCCGACGCGGGTGCGAAGGCGGGCATGCCGGTGAAGTGATGGAGACGCTGGCTGACCGCATCGATGCGCTGTTGCCGCAAACACAGTGCACCAAGTGCGGCTACCAGGGTTGTCGTCCCTACGCCGAGGCCATCGCCGAAGGTGAGGCCGACATCAATCAGTGCCCGCCTGGAGGCCAGGCGGGTATCGACGCGTTGGCGGATTTGCTGGGGCGTGCAGCGGCGACGCTGAACCCTGCAAACGGTGTCGAACAGGCTGTCCGTGTCGCCGTGATTCGCGAAGCGGAATGTATCGGTTGCACCAAGTGCATCCAGGGCGCCCGGTCGACGCGATCGTCGGCGCCAACAAGTTCATGGCACACCGTGTTGCTGGACGACTGCACCGGGTGTGACCTGTGTATTCCGCCATGTCCGGTCGACTGCATCGACATGGTTCCGCTGACTGAGCTCGGGCTGCCGCAACGCTAAGGTCGCCATGATCTGCTGCAGCGCGCTGCGGCCTATCGGCAGGAGTTCATCGCGCGGAAAGTGCGTCTCGCTCGAAGGCAAGACGAACAGACAGCAAGACTTGCGAGACTGAGCGAACGCCTTGCAGGTACTTAGGGAACCTCTGAATGATTCAGAGGTCCCGTGTCTGAAGAAGTCCAGGAGGGACTTGTTCAGACCCTCCTTCTAAGGCTGGGCTTCATTCAGCCCAGCCTTCACGTCAGTCCAGTGCCCGTTACTCGAAACCGTTGGCAAACAGCCCGACGGGAATCGACAGGGAGAAGTCGATGGCATTGGTCGTCGCGGTTCCGCTGACCGTGATCGGCGAGCCGGACAAGGGGTTGCAGCCACTCACGCAGAGTGCGCCGCCAAACAGTCGGTCTTCCAGTCCCAGAACATTCACGGTGCGGGCGAAGTACGTTCCCGGTGCCAGGCCATCGATCCGGTAATTGCCGAGGAGTTGGTGTCGGCCGTGCCGACCAACTTGCCGCCAGCGTCGTACAACTCGACGCGAACGAGACTCAGGTCATCCCCCAGACTCGACTGCACACGACCGGAAACGGCGCCGCCTGCGGCGAGATCGAAGTTGATGTTCGCCAAAGGCGCCACGGCAGCCGGCAGCGGAATGGCCGTGCCCACCTGAGCCACGCCACAGTTCAACATGCATGGCACGTTGTTCCAGGCTTCGTTGATGGAGCCATCAGCGGCGCCGCGGGTCGAAGGACTGGTGGTCGCCGCGAAGTACGAAATGCCGGCACCGGCCGGCAGGCCGCCGGTGGTTTCGTATCGGCCCAAGGCGTCGGTTACGCCCGTTGCCACGACCGAGCCGCTGGTGTTGTAGATCGACACGGTGACGCCCGCAAACGGCAAGCCCCCACGAGTGACCTGACCGCTGATTTCGCGGCCTTCCGGCAGGCGCAGGTCAACACTTGCGAACGCCGAATTGACACCGGCCTGTCGAGTGCCCGAGAGCACGATTGGCGTACCCGATGCGGTGATGTTGCAGGCGCCGGCCGGGCAGGGTGCGTTGGGGTACAACAGATCGACGAGTCCTGAGCTGTTGCGGATCAACACGTAGTAGCTGCCGTTCGCCAAACCGTTGAACTCGAACAGGCCGTTGTTGATCGTGACGCTCATCACTTCAATGCCATTGCTGTCGAGCAGGATCGCGACGCCGGTCGGCAATGGGTTGTTGAACAAGTCGGCAGCCGTACCCGAAATGGTGCCGCCCGGACTCAGTGCCATGTCGATGTTGCTGACCGCGCCAGTGACGGAGATTCCGGTTCCGGCGCTCAGCAGGCAAGGCGAAGGACTGCAGCTCAGCACGGTTGGTGTCCGGTAGATCTGGTTCACGAAGCCGGCGGTGTTGCTGGTCCGCACCTTGTAGGTGCCTGGCTGCAGGCCACCCAGCGTGAACTGGCCCGTGGCATTCGTCGACGTGCGACTCGCGATCAGACCGTTCACATCAAGAGCCTGCACTTCCGCCAGCGCAATGCCGGCGCCACTGACCGCGCTGGTCAGTCGGCCGCTGATCGAACCGCCTGCATCCAGCGAGAAGTCGACCAGGCCGACTGGCGCGCCGCCGCTGATCGCAACCGCATCACCGGCGAGCATGTCGCAGTAGCCACCACAGTTCCGGTCCACGAAGACTTCGTTGACGAAACCGAGCGAGTTCTGGGTCCGCACGTAATAGGACCCGTCAGCAAGGTTGCCCAACGCATAATTGCCGGACGCATTCGTCGCGATCTGGTTCACCGGAATGGCGCTGCTGTTGTAGACCTGCACCGCGGCACCCGGAATCGGCAGATTCGTCGCACTGTTGCGTACCGTGCCGCTGATTTCGCCACCCGAGGACAAACTCAAGTCGATACCCGTTGCCGAACCGCCGGTCACCACGGCAATGGGTGTGCCGTTCAGACCGTTGCACGACTGTGGACACGCCACATTCGGCCAGGCCAGATCCACGAAACCAGGTGTTCCGCGCGATACCAGCGCATAGGTGCTGCCAGCCAATCCACTGAACACATAGGTGCCCGTAGCGCTGGTCGTGCGCGACGCCACCACGGCGCCCCGGTTGTCCAGCAGTTGCAGCGTCACACCTGACATGGGTGTTCCGCCAGCCAGTGTGCGACGGTGCCTTCAATGACCGCCGGTGGAGTCAGCTGCAGGTCGGCTGCGTTGAAGCTGCCGCCGCTGGCCAGGATCACGGGTGTGCCGCGACGGACCTGGCAGGCAAGACCGACACAATCCGGCTTGGTGGGGACGTGTTGTCGGGCATCGACGCGTTGTAGAACAGATCGTCGACTCGACCGGTCGTGTTGCGGGTCCGGATATAGAAGCGACCGGGAGCCAGATCGGTGAACGTGAACGCACCCGCCGCATTGCTCACCGTCGTTCGCAGGAAGTTGCCGATTTGTCCGTAGATTTCGACCGGCACGTTGGCAACGGCACACCTTCAGTGACCAAGCCACTGATGGTCACCGAACGCTCCAGCGCAAAGTCGCGATTGGCCGTGATGGTCGTACCTGTCACTACCACGGCACTTCCGGTCGACGGATTGCAGAAGGGTTCACAGGAGAATCCGTTGAACAGCTCGTCCTGATAACCCAGCGGGTTGTCGGTGGTGAGGAAGTAGTTGCCGGCGGGCAGACCGCTGATCTGATAGTTGCCGGTCGGGCCGGTCGCACTTACCGCGACCAGCCGATTGGTGGCGTCGAATGCTCGGACGGTCACGCCCGCAAGCCCATTGCCCGATCCTGCGTCGGTCACGCGACCCGACATGCCGCCGCCCGGAGACAGATTCATGTTGATGCCGGTCACGTCGGTGCCGGCAACGTTGACCGGCGTACCCGACGTCAGGCCGCAGCTCCCGTAAGGACAGGCGCGATCGTCGAACAACTCGTCGATGTAGCCGCCGCCGATCGGGGTGTTGTTCCGCAGCAGGAAGGTGGACACGAAGTAGGGGCCATTCGGAAATCCGGTTCGCGACAGATAGTTGCCAGCTCGATCGACGGACGCAAAACCAGCATAGTTGCTGAGGTTGTTGTTCATGGCCACGCTCGACGAATAGGTCGAGCCCCAGGCTTTCGGAACAATCGGCTGACCGGTTGTCGCATCCAGAATGCGGCCGCTGATGCGCGGGCCGCGCGGCAGGGTGACGTTGATGCCACTGGTCGTGGCACCTGCCGTGACGAACACACTGGGCAAGAGCGACTGGTCACACCCCCCGCGCGGACACTGCAGACCTCCGAAGGCGGTGTCCATCCAGCCGACCACCGAACTTGACGCGAAGACGGCCTTGTAGGCGCCAGGCGCCAGGCCGCCGAAACTGAATCCGCCGGCGCCGTTCGAAATCGACTGCACGATCAATCGGTTGCTGGTGTCGAACAACTCAAGACGTGTCTGGCGTGGTGCCGGGAATCCGGTCAGGCCGTCGCTGATGGTGCCCGACAAGGTGCCGCCGGTCCCCAGATTGATCTGCAAGCCAGAGATCACGGCATTGGCGGTCACCGTCAGCGGTGTACCGGTGCCCTGACAGTGGAAACCGCGACACGGAACATCGCCAAGCCAGGTTTGCACATAATTCAGTGCCGGCGCATCGGCGTTGACGTAATAGACACCCGCCGGAATTCCGGAGACAGTGAAGTTGCCGAGTGCATCGGTCACGCCGCTGGCAAATGCCGGTCCGGACAGCGACACGGTGGCGCCCTGGATGGGCAATGCCCCTGAGACACTGCGGATGGTGCCCGACACGCGGGCGCCACGATCCAGTTGGAAGTCGAGGCCGGTCACGTTGCCGGAAGGCGCCACCGAAATCCGGGCGCCCTGCGTCAGATGATCACAAGCGTCGGACACACAATCCGAAGTGGCGACTGGGGCCAGTGACGACACGATCTTGCCGATGAATCCCGGGACACTTGCCGAGACAATGTAGTTGCCGGGGCGCAAACCAGTGAATGAGTAGGTGCCGCCCGCGCCGAGTTCGACGGACATGAAGGTGTTCTGGTCTTCCGAGCGCAGATTGACCAGGAATGTGAATGAGCCGTCATCCTGGATCGGGAGGCCCGTGCCACTTTCGGTCACTGTGCCCGAGATGCTGCCGGCCAGAGGGTCGAGCGAGAAGTTGATGCCTGTTGTGGTGCCGGTACCTGTGACGGTGATCCAGTCGACCGGCATGAATCCGAAGCAATCGTTGACGGAGCAAGGAATGTTGTTATGGACCTCACCCAAAAATCCGGGCAACGAACCCGGAGGTGAGGCGTAAACGCGATACCGGCCGGGCACCAGACCACCGGTGGTGTAGACACCCGCTGCATCGGTTCCGGCGCCGGTTGCAAACTGACCATTTTCGTTCACCACTGAAACGGACGACGAAACCAGCGGGGCGCTGGTGTCAGAGCGGGTCACGGTGCCAGTGATGCGCCCACCAGGCTGCATCTGGAAGTTGATGTTGTTGACCGCACCGCCATCCGGGACGGTCACGATCGTGCCTACGTAACGTGGACAGTAGAAGTTGTCGGGACAGTTGCCGAATCCAAAGGCCTGGTTGATGAAGCCCTGAGTGTTGCTCGTCGTGCGTACGTGATAGTTGCCTGGCGGCAGTGTCAACGTGTACTGACCGGATGCATTGATGAATGCGCTATTGACGATACCGGCGCCAGTGGGTGATGCCTGCGAAGAGAAATCCCATGCTTGAACCCGAACGGCATTGGCGATGGTGACTGGCAAGCCAGTGGTGGCATCCGACACCGTGCCCGAGAGGGTGCCGTTCGCGAGCGGCGCACGTGTGCTCAGAAGCGACACGTCGACGGGCACGTCCTGCAGGGCTTCGAGCGAGACGCTCAAACGGTTTCGAAGGTCGCCGGAAAGTGACACGGACCCCGCATCGATCGAAGCTTCCAGCGCCTGTGCGGCGGCAAACACGCGTTCGCGCCGCGCCAGATCGCTGCGGTTGTCGATCGAACTGGAAAGCTTGTTCGTGCGGAGCGACTCGGCTTGCCGGATGAGCGACGTTGCTTCCAGATCCGCGGATCGTGGCTGGGCAACAGCCCATCCTGTCCAGCTTGCGGCCACCAACAGCAGAATCCCACTCAAACGTCGTCCCATATTCATGCGTCACCCGGTACCAAGAATGCGCGGGATGATGCCGTACTGCGTGTATCAGAATGTGAAAACGAACGTGACTCGGGGTCCGGTCAGGGCTGTTTCGGAGGTGGGCCCATCATTCGATCTCGCGAGCAACCCTCACGCCGGAAAGAAACGCTCCATGTGCCGTACCGAAGTACTCGCGGTGCGTCGCTTCGCCGGCAAAGTGCACGCGCTGACCAAGCGGGGCTGCAAGGTGGTTGCGCATTACCGGGCTGGACCCGACGGCATAGTAGGAATAGGAGCCGCCGGCAAAGGGGTCGGATGCCCAACGCGTGATCTGGTACGCCATCGGTTCGGGGATGTCGGCGCCGAACATGTTTCGCAGTGTGCGCATGGCCGACGCCACGATCTTCTGGTCTGACCAGGATTCGATTTCCCGCCCCAACGTCGCTGCGTTGAATCCGAGCAAGACGGGTTGGCCCATCGTGCGTGCGAGGCTGACCCACTCGGCCCACTGTCCGCGTTGATCACCGAGATACTCGAGCCAATCCACATCGTCGGGCCAGAACGCCTCATCGAACCTCAGGTAGAGCTTGTTGAGGACGCCCATGCCGAGTTGTTTGATCGCCTGGACTTTCTGCGCGGGCAGCGGCGGGTTAAAACGCACGCGTCCCGACTTGAGCACACCGAGCGGCAAGGTCACGACGACGTGGTCGGCGCTGAACTGTCGATCGGCGGTCTTCACCGTCACAGTGGTGGTTTGCCAATCCACGGTTTGAACGACCTGTCCTCAGAATGTTCAGTTCACTCGCCAGGTCACGGATGATTGCCCGGAAGCCGGTCGACAGCAGGGCGTCCGGACCGTCGAAGCCGTCATCGTCCAACCAATAACACGACAAACTTTCGGCGCTGCCTGCATACTCCTGCTCAAGGCTGCTGTTGACGACAAATTCGAGCAGTCTGATGGTGTCGGAATCGGCGTCGAGCTTTTCGATCAGATCATCGACCACCTGACGAACCGATTGATCGGTCTCGGCATCGGCTGCGAGTTCCAATTGGTCTTCGAGTGCTTCCCGAAGGCGGGCCAGTTCTTGCTCGGTGGATGCGCCGACCCGATTACCTCGTGCGGTGTAGGCCTGACTGCGTTCGTAGTTGGTGGGCAAAAGCCGCACGTCGTTCGCTTCGGCCAGCGTGGTCAGTGGATTGCCGGTGGTGCCGTGGATCCAACTGGCGCCCATGTCCAGAGGCAGGTCAGGCCACAACGTGCTGGTCCAAGTGCGGCCACCGATTCGATCGCGGGCTTCGAGCACGGTGACTGTGGCGCCACGACGGTGCAGGTTTCTGGCGGCAGCCAGGCCGGAGAGCCCGGCGCCGATGACGATGACCGTTGTTCCGCTCAGATCGCGGGCCTTGGTTTTTCGATCGGAAGCCCCTGCGGGGCCGGTGGCGGCCGCAGTGATCATCGCGAGCAAGGCCTGCAAGTATTCCCGTCGGTTCATGGGGTGCCTCGGCTGAGTCGCTTGAACGATAGGGCTTCGTGCTGCTCGACGCCAGACAGGCCCTCATCCGGCCTTCGGCCACCTTCTCCTGATGGCTTTCGGGGCCAGATTTCCCTCATCCGGCCTTTCGCCGCCGCTTCGCACCTTCTCCCCCCCCCCCCCGCTTGCGGGAGAAGGGTTGGGGTCATGGGGCCCTGATGGCATCCGCTGGATCGATTCTCGCTGCATTTCTTGCCGGCAGCCAGATTGCTGCGGTTGCGGTGAGCAGGAGCACACCTATTGCAGTGGCCAGCGTTTGGGGGTCGGTGGGGGTCACGTCGAACAGGAACGAGTGCAGGGCAGGTACTGCGAGGGCATAGAGCGCCAAACCGCAGCCTATGCCCGTGGCCGTCACGAGCAGGCCTCGTGACGCAACCAGGCGGACAATTCGAGTCGGATTCGCGCCCAGCGCAAGCCGCATGCCGAATTCCCGCGATCGCAGTGCGACCATGTAGGCCATCACGCCATAGAGGCCGATGGCGCTCAGCGCCAGCGTGATGCTGGCGGCAATCGTCATCAATGCCAGGACCAGCGTCAGTCGGGCGGTGGATGAACGTTTGATGCGGTCAAGACTGTCGACATTGAAGATCGGGACGCTGGGATCCAGGTCGTAGACGATTTTTCGCGTGGCCGGGATGACCAGGTCCATCGGCGCATCGGAGCGGATCAGCAGGGCCATCATGCGTCGTGCGCCGGGTTCGGAGTCAGGATCAGTCGGCGCGTATTGCCGACGGTAGACGGTGGGCGCCTGGGGTTTGGCCAGGGATTCGTCGCGCACGTCACCGACCACGCCAACGATCGTGTAGGTGGGTCCGGACGGCAACGGTGTCAGTTGACGGCCCAAGGCCGATATACCCCGGGCGTCACCAAACAAGGTCGCCGCCGCACTTTGGTTGATCACCACATGATGGGGGTTCGCCGGCGTGACAGTGCTTCCGGCGACTACGGGGATGTTCATCGTCGGGAAATAACCTTCATCCAGAATGCCCGAAGCCAGCATGGTTGTCTGGCCATCCCGATCGAGGCGAAATCTCTGGATGATTGGCTCGCTGCCATTCAAAGGCACCTGCTCAATGAGGCCGGCGCTTTGCACGAATGGCAATTGTCGAACGCGTTCGGTCAGCTGCTCATGAAACGCTACGGCTTCGGTATCGTCAAATCGCGCGAACGGCAGCAGCGTCCACGTGACCGTCACGCCTTTGGTTTCGAACCCGGGATCAACCTTGCCGAGCCGATGGACGGTGCTCAGCAACAGCACCGAGCCCAGCGATACCAAAAGCGCCATGCCGATCTGAATGACGACCATGGCGGTGCGCAGTTGTTGCTGCACGCGGCTCGATGAGTGGCTCCGTGTATGGTCACGCAAAGCGTTGGCCAAGTCGGCTCGGCCCAGTCGCAGCAGGGGCACCGCGGTCATCACGAATACTCCGGCCATCGTCAGGAGCATCATGAAGCCAAGGGTCGTGCCGCTCATCCGGAGCTCGGCGAGACGAGGCAGGTCGGCGGGGCCGAATCGAAGAAATGCCTGAAGGGCGCCATACACCAAGCCAATCGCCAGAGTGCCTGATGCCGCAGCAAGCACGGCCGATTCGCCCAGGATGAACGAGCCTCGACTCAGTCGGCCTGCACCAAGCGTGGCGCGCACCGACCATTCCAGTTGACGCGCATCCGCACGCATCAGCATGAGGTTCACGACATTCGCCCAAGCCACCAGCAACACCAGTGCACCAGCTGCGCCCAGCATCCACAGGCTGCGCGCCACATTGCCGGTCAGGTCCTCGAGCAGGGGTTGCACCAACGCCCTGGGCTGCGTGTCGTGTAACCAATCTATCGTGGCGCCGCCGGATTCAAGTCGCGGAAACGACGAAGCCAGGTTCGGCAAGAGCGACGTCAGTTCGGTCTGTGCCTCGGTTGTCGTGGCGGCGTTGGCCAACCTCGCAATGCCGGTATACGAAAAATCCCCGACGACATCAGTCGTGGAAGTTCGAACCGGCAACCAGATACGGGTGTCGGCCGTTGGAAATGAAAAATGTGCCGGCATGATGGCGATCACGACCCGTGGCACACTGTTCACCATCAGCGTCTGGCCAAGCATGTCGGGGCGTGCGCCAAATTGTGATCGCCAGATCGCTTCGCTGAGCACTACGGCGCCGGTTTCGTTGCGACGTTCCTCGTCGGCCGTGAACGGGCGTCCCATCAACGGCGCAACACCCAGCATCGGGATCACGGTGGAGGTCACCCATGTCGCCGTGACCCGTTCGGTGACATCACGGGCACCTTCGGCGCCGATGTTGGCATTGCCGATGCGGTAGTACCCGAGTGTGTCGAGCTTGCTTGTCTGGTGTTGGTAGGTGGCAAACAGTGCCGGAGGTTGTGCGATTCGCAACGATCCGGATTCAAGTCCGATCGAGACCAGTCGGTCAGGCGTGGCATAGGGCAGGGGCGCCAGCAACACGCCATGAAGGAGGGCGAACATGAACCCTGCCGATGCGAGGCCGAGCACCAGGACAGCATCACCGATACCGTGAACGCTGGGGTGCGCTGCAGTGATCGGAGGTGTCGGGCGATCGCCATGGACCTGTTGGCCTGGTGCAGGCGCTTGCTGGCGCTTTGGTAGAAGGCTGGCTCTGAGCGCAGCGAAGCCCAGCTACTCGCCTTGTGCTTTGATTGCGGACAGCGATGTTTGCATGACATGCCCACACCGTGTTTCCTGCTGTGCTTTCGCAAGCTGGGCTTCGCTTTGCTCAGCCCAGCCTACTTGATGAGCTTGATTTCGCGCAGGCGCTCGAGCAGATAGTCGTGCGAACTGATGGCGTTGGGATAACGGCTCGGATTTTCTTCGGAGACGCAGTTCGGCAGCACGTCGATCAGGAAGTCGGGATTCGGGTGCAGGAAGAACGGCACCGCATAACGCGGCTTGCGGGCGTCGGCACCTGGCGGGTTGACGACACGGTGTGTGGTCGACGGGTACACGTGATTGGTCAGGCGCTGGAGCATGTCGCCGATGTTGACGACGATGGTGTCGCCTTCGGTGGTGATCGGCAACCAGCTGCCGTCCTTGCCGAGGATCTCGAGGCCGGCGGCGCTGGCGCCGACAAGCAGCGTGATGAAGTTGATGTCTTCATGCGCGCCGGCGCGCACGTTCGGCACGTCGGGTTGAGTGATCGGCGGATAGTGGATCGGGCGCAGGATCGAGTTGCCGAAATCGATCTTGTCGTCGAAGAATTTCTCCGGCAGGTCGATATGCAGGGCCAGGGCACGCAACACGCGGGCACCGAGCTGGTCGAGCGCTTCGTACAGGTCATAACCGTATTCGCGGAAACCGGGTACTTCGGTCGGCCAAAGATTCGCCGGCATCACATCGGCGTATTTCGAGGTGCGCTCGATCTCGCGACCGAAGTGCCAGAATTCCTTGAGGTCAGGGAACTTCGAGTCTTTGGCCGTCTCGATCATGAAACCCGTATAACCACGCGCACCGCCGCTGCCCGGCAAGTGGTATTTCATCTTTACTGCTTCAGGCAGCGCGAAGAATTCCTTGAACACGCGATAGGCGTTGTCGACGAGTTCCTGCGTGACGCCATGGCCACTGATGCCACAGAAACCATATTCGCGATACGCCGCACCGATGTCGGCGACAAAAGCTGCCCGGTCGGTGTCGTAACGGCGGATATCGAGGGTGGGCACACGTGCAGTCATGGGTTTCTCCTGGGCTTCGCGGACGTCAAGCGGCCGATGATACGGCTTCGGCAACGGCTTTGGCGACTTCATCGACCAACTCGGATGAAGCGGCTTCGACCGTGATGCGGATCAAGGGCTCAGTGCCGGATGCGCGCAACACCAATCGGCCCTGGCCAGACAGTCGGGCTTCGGCTTGGGTTTGGGCTGCGAGAACTTCCGGCTTCGTGAGGACGGCTCGAGCGTCGCGTTCGACGCGAACGTTGATGGTTTTCTGCGGATAACGAATCAGTGCTTCGCGCCACTGGCGGGCATCCTGACCCGACGCGGCAAGGGCTTCCAGGGTCTGTAATGCGGCGATCATGGCGTCGCCGGTACCACTGCGGTCCAGACAAAGGATGTGGCCGGAGGCTTCGCCGCCCAGAACGCCGCCGGTATCGTTCAGGCGTTGGTGGACGTAGCGGTCGCCGACATTTGCGCGTTCGAACGGGATACCGTGTTTCGACAACGCCAATTCCAGGCCGATGTTGGTCATCAAGGTGCCGACCACCGGACCGCGCAGGCGGCCCTGTTGTTGCCAATGTCGGGCGAGGATGTGCAGCAGGTCGTCGCCGTCCAGGAGTTCGCCCGCTGCATCAACCAGCAAACCCGATCACCGTCGCCGTCGAATGCAATACCGAGCGTGGCGCGCCGTGCACGAACTTCTGCACGCAGCGCATCGGGGTGAGTGGAGCCGCAGGCGTCGTTGATGTTGAATCCGTTCGGACTGGTGCCGATCGTGCTGACTTGTGCACCCAGTTCAAGGAACAGTTCCGGTGCGATCTTGTACGCAGCGCCATGGGCACAATCGAGCACGATGTGCTGGCCGGTGAGCGAGAACCCGCTGGGTACGGTGGTGCGGACAAATTCGAGGTATTGCGCGCCGGCGTCGGCTTGGCGGCTGGCGCGACCCAGCAGGGCCGGTTCGGCGACCGGCATGGGCTCGTCGAGGGCGGCTTCAATGGCATGTTCGACGGTGTCGCTGGGCTTCTCGCCCTGAGCCGAGAAGAACTTCACGCCGTTGTCGTAATGCGGATTGTGCGAAGCGCTGATGACCACACCGGCAGCGGCACCGGCGGCAAGCGTGAGGTAGGCCACACCTGGGGTCGGAATCGGGCCGAGCAGCCGAGCTTCGGCACCGGCTGCGATCAACCCGGCCTGCATGGCAGCCTCCAGCATGTAGCCGGAGCGTCGGGTGTCTTTGCCGATCAGAATGGTTCGGCTGCGGTCATTGGCAAGCACCTTGCCTGCGGCAAAGCCCAATCGCATGGCAAATTCGGGCGTCATGGGGTCGGTGCCGACCCGACCGCGAATGCCATCCGTGCCGAAGTATTTTTGCTCATCACGATGCTTTCGAGAAAGGACCGATGATTATTGCGGCTTGCCACGCGGGCGGGAAGTGCGGATCCGCGAATTCATTTGAATCAATCATTTAAATGACATTAGTGAGGTCGATCCTCATCCAAAAACGCCATGCAGGTACCAACCACCCTGTTGTCCGGGGGTTCGGAACACCCATAGTCGGCGCAGGTGGTGGTCTTCGGCGACGTAGTAATCACGCCGGCAGTCGAAGCCGTCCCACCACCCGCTTTCGATGCGCTCTGGCCCGCTGAGCAAGCGCAGGTCGCTGGCGTCGACCGGTTGTGGCGTGGCCAGCAACCAGTTTGGCCGGCGTACCGCCAGCATCGGCAGGATCTTGCCGGGCGGGGGGCTGCCGGCCGGTAGTGCTGCCTGCGCACGTTCCGGGCGATGGTCGGCTTGCCGGTGCAGGCTCTGGATGGCGTCTTCACCGAGGCGTGCACGCAGTCGTTCGAGCAGGCGCTCAGGGCTGTCCTGAGTGTGAGCCGTTTGCAGCAGGTCGGCCTGTTCGGGTTGGTAGGGCAGCAGTTGTGCGGCACACAGGTCGAGTTCGGTCACGGCCGCTGGAAGCTGGAACCGGCCCAGACGCTCCTCGACCAGATCAAGCAGCGCCTGACGTTCGCGTTCCACTTGCAGCAATCCGATGTGCAACTGGCTGGCCGGCGCATCTTCGTGTGCGAACCGGATATGGAAGGACTGCACCCCGGCATCACGGGCCAGCAGAAACGCATGCAGGTCGCCGAGCAGGCGACGGATCGGGAACCGCATCTGTTCGATGGTGTACAGCGGTGCCGGCAACTCCAGACGACGTGCGAACTGTGCCGGCGGCTGGTACAGCCGACGCTGGTCCGCACATTGCCCGCTGAGGCGGTCGAGGTAGTTCAAATCGTCGGCGCTGATACGCCGGGCCAGCGCATCACGCGGCAGTTTCAGCACCGCACCGAGGCTTCGGGCGCCACTGCCGTCGAGCAGTTGTTGTGCGGCGGCGCTGAGGGCGCTGATCGTCAGCGGCGCCTGGTCGAACAGGCGCCACAGTGCATGCCGCGACAGCGCATGGACACCATCGCCGAGGCGCGCTGCGAGTTCAGCGCCGGCGGGTGTGGGGGCGAGGCCGATCTGGCCTGAGTAACCGAGTTCGGCGAGCAGTTGCCGGACTTCCGCGAGGATCTGGTTGCCACCACCGAACAGGCGCCGGCTGGCCCAGGCTTCGAGCACGATCCCGTGATCGGTGCTCAGACAGACTTCGGCGCTGATCCGGTACAGGCAGGCCGCCAGATGCTGTTGCGCCTGTTGTTCCTGATCGAGCCGACGGGGTAATACCTGCAGTTCGGCGACCAATGCCTGTGCGGCGGCCAGGCCCATGCCCGTGCGGATGCCGGCCGTGCGCGCGGGCGCGTTGGCATCGTGGATCAACCGGCGCTGGACCGGCCCTTCGGTCACCACGATCGCCTGGTCGGGATCAGCCTGCCCGCGGATGGCGAGGTCCATCGACAGTCGAGGCAGATGCAGGGCAAGCCAAAGCATGGCGTGTCATCCCGGCCAGGGCAGCTGGACTTGCGGACGGCCGCTCAGGCCACGGCATTTGCGCAATTCCAGATGCAGGCCTTGTGCGCGCCGGCTGACCTGCATGCGGATCGCCGCCGGAGAGGCATGGTCGCCGGCTTCCGGTGGACGGAACAGGAATGCCAGCGACTGCCCTTGTTCGGCGGCCAGTTGCAGGCGGCGCAGCGATTTGTCGTCGGGGGCCTGGCGTGGCCAGAACAGTACGGCCGGACAAACCCCGGAACGCAGGCTTTGTTCACAGGCCCAGGCCGCATCGCGCGTACTGACGGGGTTGATCCACCAGAGTTGTTCGAGCTTGAGGCCGCCTTGTTCCAGACCTGGGGCATAAGGCAGGTACGGCGGATCGATCAGCACGATCCGCGGTGTTGCACGTGCGGCCTGTTGTCCAGCCCGGCGGGCTCTGGGTGTCGATACGGGTGCCACACAGAACGAGGCCAGGGTAGGCAGCAGCAATTGCAGTTCACCGATGCCTGGCGTGTTGGGCATCACTTCGATCAGGCCACCCCGTGGCCAACCGCCGCCGGGCAGCAAGGCGTCCAGCGCCCCATGACGTGTGCTGACACCGGGGCGGACGCTGGTGTCGGCCTGGCGCCCGCGCCAGAGTTGGGCGGTATCGAGCAGATGCTGGAATGAGGAAGACGTCATGGCGGAAATCTTGGGGATGGAACATCGTTGTGCCTTGCGGGTGTCGCAGACATTGAGATATTGGATTCGATGAGCGGGCCAGCCATCGCCGACTGGCGACTACGCGAATAAAACCGGCGGGCAAGTGCAGCTTCGATCAGGACGGTTGGTCGAATCGCCGCAACACGCCAACCACCAGACCTTCGATGCGGAATTCCTGATCGTCCGCGGGCACGATCGGCGCATACGCCGGATTGGCCGGCAACAACCGGATCGACGGGCCGCGCCGCTCCAGGTGTTTGACCGTCACCTCCTCGCCGATGCGGGCAACCACCAGCGCCCCGGAATCGGCCTCGGGCTGCCGGTGTACGGCGACACAATCGCCATGAAAGATGCCGGCCTCGATCATGCTGTCGCCGTACACACGCAACAGATAATCGGCGCGGGGCCTGAAGCAGTCGGGATCGACGGCCATTTGGGCCTCGATCTGTTCACTGGCGAGGATGGGTTGACCGGCGGCGACCCGGCCGATCAGCGGCAGTGTCTTGATGGGAGTGCGGGCCGTCGCGGCGCGCTGCGCGGCGGGCAGCTGGATACCTCGCGCCCGACCTTCATTCAGCGTGATCGCGCCTTTGTCGGCCAGTGCGCGCAAGTGTTGTTCGGCGGCTGAGCGCGAAGCGAAACCGAAAGCCTCGGCGATATCACCGCGCGTAGGGGGCAGCCCTTGCCCGATCCGGTCGCGGATGAACTCGAGGATGGCCTGTTGGCGGGGGGTCAGTGGGGTGCTCATGCTGCACAAATGTACAGCAACCAGACACGTTACGCAGGCGACTGATCAGCAAGGAGAATTCGTCGCGACCGATCCGGCAAAAACCACAAGGCGTGCCCCAAGGAGCACGCCAAGTAGTTGATCCAACACAGGATAATGCCGGCCACCGTTGATCGATTGATCTTGCCCCCAAGATCGATCAACGGCGCCGGGCAGGGATGGCTTCCGTCTTTCCGAATGAACCCAGTGCCAGCACCGGGTCAGGTTCCGGGCCTGGGCCCGGTGCTGGCGACTGTTTTTTCCTTGGCGAGCGGGTAGGACCCAATCCGCTTGGTCCGATCGTGCCGGCCGAACCTGGAATCAGGCCCGACATTCGAAGGGGTGGCACGACCGTCGGGCACTTCCTTCAGGGAGGACTCCCGACCCCGGGGTTCGCACGGTGTTGCCGCCGTGTCGCCTTGACCACAAAGTTAACGACTGTGCAGGAAAGTAAAAGCTGTAAGAAGTTACAGGGGGGTACAGGGGGTAAACAGCTGTTGGAAAACGTCATCCGTGGCGCGCATGAACCGGCTCCCACAGTTGAAACCCGGGGCAATTTCAGAGCAAAAGCCCTCCCCGATGTTCGGGGAGGGTTGGGAGGGGTTAGGCAAACACTTCGCCCTTGTGCTTCGCAAAGCGAAGCGCAAGGAGCGGTGGTTTCAACCGATCGATGCGCACTATTGCATCGATTGGCTGAAACCACCGCTCCTTAATGCGGTGCCTCGGCATCGCGTTCGTGGCTGGCGAGCAATCGCTGCACTTCGGTGCGGAACATCATGCGATCGACCGGTTTGGTCAGATAGGCGTGGGATCCGTTGACGAGCGCGCGCAGGCGTTCCAGCGTGCCGCCATGGTTTGTCAGCATCAACACCGAGATCGGCACGATGCTGGTTTCGCGCAGCCGCCGACACAAGGTGATGCCATCGATCGGACCGGTCAGTTCGGTTTCGATGACCGCAAGCGACACCGCATGACCTCGCGCATAAGCCAATGCCTCGCTGGCGTCGGCAAACGCCTGAGCCTGGAAGCCCAGGCTGTTCAGTTCGGCAGCAATCTGTTCGCGGGCAGCACGACTTTCCTCAACCACCAGCGCCACGGGCACTTCGGTTCTGGAGGGCATCGATGTCGACAGAGCCAGTCCCGATGCAGATTCCGCTGCGGCGGTTCGTTGGGGGTGCGCACGGACACTGTCGCCGATGGCGACGAGTGCCGCCACCAGTTGCGAGAACAGCGAGTGCCGCCCGATCGTGAACGGCGCCTCGCGAAACTGGTCGATCTCACTGATCCGCAACTGAGCATGTAATCGCGGTGCCTTCTCGGGCAAGGCCACCGCCATGTCATCGGGCCAACGGTCGCCGACCAGTTGCACCAGCACGTCGATGTTTCGCGCCTCGCGTTCCGACCAGATGCACAGTTGCCAATCCACGACAAACGCCTGGGCGATGACCACTTCAAGGACCTTGCGAAGGCGTTCCGGGAAACCGAAGGGCTGGACTGCAAGCCTGAACATGATCGCTCCTTGCGTGGGGTCGACTACAGAGATACAGGGAGAGACGCGATACTGAAACTGTCAGTTCTTACAGGGGGTAGGCAGTGCCTACCCAGGTACCCGTAGGCAGGTTCCTGGGTAGGGTGCGCCGATGGCGGGTGGAAGGGTCGGTTGTCCGCAAACCTCACGCTGCGCGCAGGGCATCACGTTCGAGTTCGCCCCAGAGCTTGAGTTCGGCGTGATCGTCCATGGGAACCCGCAACGCCACGGTGCGGACTTCGCCAATCTGGATGGCCGGGCCGAAACGCTCAGTCTTCAGGCCCAGGTTGCGGATCAGCCGCTCCACACCGACGCTCGTCACCGTGACGATCTCGTGTACGCCGTTGCGACGCACGAAGCGCAGCATCTCGCGGATCATCGCCACCGGGGTTTCGTTCAGCCCGAACGCGACGGCATCCTCGTGTTTCGCAACCGCGAACCGGCTCGCTTCCCAGATCGTCGGGTCGGACGGTGCCTCTTGCCCATGCAGGAGTTCCGGGAACACGTCCTTCAGCATGTAGGGGCCGGTGGTCGGCAGCAATCGCCAACTACCCAGCGCGCGGTTTCGTTCGGCAGCGGCACGTGCCACGACGTAGGTGGGTTCAAGGCGGTCGAACCAATCCTTCTCCTTGCCGTCGCGGGTGTCCACTTGCCAGTTCAAACGCTCGAAAAACATCTGGTGACGCAGTCCATACATGCTGTCGATTAACGCCGAGGGCAGGTTCCGCCAGCTGGGACGACCAATCACGATCTCTTGCATGACACGCTCCGAAATCGCTCAGGGACAGGGCTGAGCGTGAAGCGATCAAATCGTCAAGCTGTAAGTTTTGACAGCTGTCAAATCTTACAGGGGTGACATGCATGCATTCTTTGTGGCACGTGCGCGAGAGGCGCACAGGGAACTGCGCGCACGCTTGGAGCGTTCGCGATCGAGTGAAAAAAACACAACATGGTTTGTGCGCGGAGGCGCTCAATCCTGGTCGAGCACACCCATGACCAGCGCCTTCGCAATGGCTTGCGGACGCGTCGACCTTTCAGCTTTCGCGCTGCATTCGCCAGGTGGAAGACGACCGTGCGTTCGCTGATCGACAGCAGTTCGCCGATCTCCCAGCTGGTCTTGCCTTCGGCAGCCCACTTGAGGCATTCGCGTTGACGGTCGCTGAGCGGGATGTGTTTCCCCTGCAAACCTGCGCCGTAGAGTTTCGATGCCGCCTGATGCGTGTGGATCGCGAGCATGCTTGCTTCGGCATACACCGTCGATTCGAGGATGGGATGTTTCGGATTCATCGCTGCGAACGACATCATGCCGAACGCACAACCCAGCCCGTGTACCGGCACACTCAGGCCCTTCGCCAATCCGAAATCGCGTGCTTCCGCGAAGATCCTCTTGGCGCGCAAACCCATTTCCGGCGAGAGTTGCTGCCAGAGATCGTCCCACAATGACGGCACCACATGCGCCCGCGCATAGTTCACGGTCGGGTCGACGTAGGTATATTTCTGCTCGAGGTAATGTTGCCGCCAACCGTCCGGATAACCGCTCAGCACAAACTCTTCGAAGCGGCTCGGCGACATCGCCACGAGTGCGCCGTAGATCCAGTACTCCAAGCCCAATCGGTTCGACAGTATGCCCACCCGCTCGGTCAACTCCGCGGCAGTCTTCGCCTCGCTCAGTCTGAGCAAGTCGAGGATATCCACGATCGGACGTGGTCGGGAGGCGCGGGCAGACATGGCCCGACTCTAGCCCTTGCAAAAGGACACAATCAATCAAAGCCCGTCCTGACTCGCTTCCAGGCGTCCTTCGATGCTCTTGACAAGCGCAGTCGGATTAAATTCCCCTGCCGCAAAGGGGCGGGCAGATACCGGGAAGTGCCCGGGTATCCATGACATTCTTCACAAGACAAACCAATCGGTCAGGCGTAGTCTCTGTGGCATGCCGTACGGCATCGGCCGTGCGGCAGCCACAGCATCGGAGGCCATATGAAGATTCGCTTCATCGTGCTCACGTCCCTGTCCATGTTTGTTGGTGCGTGCGCCAGCAACGGCAGCAAGTCCGACCTAGCCGGCAGCACACCACGCGAACGAGACCAGCGTTACATCGCCGCAGTTGAAAGCAAGGCCGACAAGGCCGGCGTCGAAGTGATCTGGGTTAACCCGCCGACCCGGAATCCGAAGTTGAAACAGTGAAGCGCAACGCCTGCAGATCGGCGCCGTTGTGATCGACGACCAGCACCGAGCCCTGTTCATACCAGTCGCCGAGCACGATCCGCAGCCCGCCCACCTGTGCGCGTTGCGCTTCGTGTACGGCCGGACGATGGGTGTGGCCATGGATCAGGCGCGTGCAGGCGTGACGTGCCATGACCTCGCGCACCGCGTCGAGATTGGCGTCCATGATCGCTTCGCTTTTGCCGCTCATCGCGTCCGCACTGGCGGCGCGCACCTGGGCGGCAAAGGCCCGGCGTGCGGCCAAAGGTTGCGCGAGCAATTGGTGTTGCCAAGCGGGGTTACGGCAGGTGCGACGGAACGCCTGATAGCCGACGTCGTCGGTGCACAAGGTGTCGCCGTGCAGCAACAGAGTCCGTTCACCGTGCAGGTCGATCACGGTTTCGTCGTCAAGCACACGAACACCGGTCTCGGCGGAGAATCGTTCCCCAATCAGAAAATCGCGATTGCCGCGCAGGAACGCGACGGGATGGGACTGGCTCTGCTGGAGAAGGCGTTCGCGGATCGACGACGCGAATGGTGCGTCGTCGTCGTCGCCGACCCAAACTTCGAACAGGTCGCCAAGAATGTACAGGGCTTCGGCGTGGTCACGGATCCGGTTCAGGAAATCCGTGAAGGCCTGGGTCGCTTGCGGGCGCGATTCCAGCAGGTGCAAATCGGAAATGAAGTAGGTCGACATCGGCTGAGTGTAATCTGCGGCCTTTCCGTTGACGACGAGTCCCTTTGTGCCAACCCATCGACTGATGCTGATCCATGGTGCCGGTGGTGGCCCGTTTGAATGGCGGGTCTGGCAGGCATTGTTCGAATCCGAGGGTCAGGCGTGGTTTGTCCGGAACTGCAACCGCAGCCAGCCGGACTCGCGGACACCGCATATGCCGACTATCTGGCGCAATTGACGCTTTCGATTCAGGCCGAAGGGCCGCCGTGGATCGTGATCGGCGCCAGTTTGGGTGGCCTGTTGGCAATTGATCTGGCACAAGGTGAAGGAACGCGCCAGTCCGTGGCGGCGCTTGTGCTGGTGAATCCGGTGCCGCCGGCGCCTTTTGCCGCGCAGGTTGTATGGGAACCGCCGTCGGGAGCCATTGAGCCCTGGGCGAAGACTGCCAGTCTGGTCAGTACGACGCGTGCGGTGCCGGATGCCGATCCGGCGACCTGGGACTGGTTGTGGCGGCTTTGGCGGGATGAGTCCGCGCTTGTGCTTCGGCAGGTTCAGTCCGGCATTGAACTGGCTCGTCCGACGTGTCCGGTGTTGATGCTGATCAGTGAGGAGGATGACTCGGTGCCGGCTGCGGTATCAGCGCAAGTGGCCGATTGGCTCCATGCCGATCGTCTGCTGCTGGCCGGAGCCAGCCATGTCGGTCCTTTACTCGGCAAACGGGCCGCGGAAACCGCGGCCCGTGTCCTGTCATGGCTTGGATACCGGCTACCTCTTTAGCCGGTGAATTCAGTAAGGGTCCGGCACAAAACCGAGCGGGAAGGCTTCCGGCTGGCCCCGGGTCGGGCGACAGCCGCGGCCGTAACCAAAACTGCAAGGCGGGGCGATGCCGTTGTCGACCAGGAATTCCGGGCTACGGTATTGCAGCGAGACCACTTCGTCCGGACGGCTGGAGCGGCGACGGAATTCCGTGGTGCCGACCGGAGCCCATTCACGTTGGCCGTGGGCCGTGCCGAGGTCGGGAGCGGCACTTTGACCTGCCAGCCCCTCGCCGTATCGTTTCGACGATTCTGCTTCTTCGGAACGCATCGACGGTGCTTCAGGCGCCGGTGCGGAATCCTGGTTCGCACCGATCTTGTCGCGGCGCCAGTCGCCTCGTGGGTAACGCGGTTGGGTCACCGGCGGCAGCGGACGCGGCCTCGTGAACTGTTCCTGGTACACCGCAACACCGATCACGCCAACATTCTGCGGTCGGCCGGTGCGTGCGGCGTAACTCGATTCCGGTGCCGAAAACACGAACTGCGCAACATCGTCGAGACTCTTGCGCCAGCCGTTGATTTCGGCGCTTTCATAGGGTGACAACACATAACCGGCTTGGTGAGCACTGGCGGTTTCGCCGCTGACGGCATTCACGCCGTCGACACTCAGCACGGCCAGCACACGACCGCCGGTCTTGTTGACCAGGCGCACGGCATATCGATGGCCGGGTTCGCCGGCGACATAGGTCTGCCCGCGCTGGTGATACACCGGGGCGAGGCGACCGGTGTCACGGTCCACGACTTCCAGGTCGACCAGAGTAGGCGAATGGGCCGAAGCACCGAATGTGAGGCTGGCGAGCAGGGTAGCGAGCAGGCGTTTCATGGTTCCTCCTTGTGCGGGTTGGTGCACGTACTAACGCAGACACGTCGAATCGGGGTTTGGTTCACGCCCGGGGGAGGGGATCGTTGCCAACCATTCACCCTGCTACATTCGCTTTTTTCGGAAAAAGACCATGCTCGAACGACACTTGACCGGCATTACCACTACCGGTTCGCCGCATCTCGGCAATTACGTCGGTGCGATTCGTCCCGCGATTGCCGCAAGCCGGCGTGCGGGCGTCGAGTCGTTTTATTTTCTCGCCGATTTTCACGCACTGGTGAAGTGCCACGAGCCGGAGCGGATCCAGCGGTCGACACTGGAAATTGCCGCGACCTGGCTCGCGCTCGGGCTCGACCCGACGCAGGTGTTCTTTTATCGTCAAAGCGACATTCCGGAGATCCCGCAACTGACCTGGTATCTCAGTTGTGTGGCGGCCAAGGGCTTGCTGAACCGCGCGCATGCCTACAAGGCGTCGGTGGATGCCAATCGGGCAAATGGGGTGGACGAGGACTCCGGCATCAGCATGGGGCTGTTCAATTATCCGGTGCTGATGGCCGCCGATATTCTGATGTTCAACGCCCACCAGGTGCCGGTGGGGCGCGATCAGATCCAGCACATCGAAATTGCGCGTGATCTCGCTGCCCGATTCAACCACCTCTACGGCGAAGACTTCTTCACTTTGCCGAATGCTGCGATCGACGAGCAGACCGCGATCCTGCCCGGCCTCGATGGTCGGAAAATGTCGAAGAGTTACGACAACACCATCCCTTTGTGGTTGCCCGAGCCGGAGTTGCGCAAGGCGATCCTCGGTATCGTGACCAACTCGCTGGCGCCGGGTGAGCGAAAGGATCCGGACGACTCGCACATCTTCACGATCTACCAGGCTTTTGCCAACGCAGAAGAAACGGCGGCCATGCGCCAGGCTTTTCTCGACGGCATCGGTTGGGGCGAAGCGAAACAGCGTCTGTTCGAACGGATCAATCAGGATCTCGCGCCGGCGCGTGAACGTTATCGCGCGTTGACTGAACAGGCTGGCGGTCGCGCGGAACTGGAAGCCATCCTGCTCGATGGCGCCGCTCGGGCACGGACCCGCGCCACGCCTTTCCTGTCGCGGTTGAGTGCCGCGATTGGCCTTCGTCCGGTTTCGGCCGTGGCCGCGCCGGCCGACCATTCGCCGGCAAAGGCGACGACACAAGTCGGTGAGCTGAAGACCTATCGCGAGCCCGACGGGCTGTTCTATTTCAAACTGGTCGGCGCCAGTGGTGACACTCTGGTGTTGAGTCGCGGTTTCCAGTCACCGAAGGACAGCGGTCAATGGATGGCCAGGACTCTGGAGGCCGGTGAAACGTTCGAGTGCCGCGTCGACGGTGACGGATTTACCTGGCACGACGAACAAGGTGTCGTGCTGGCGCGGTCGACCGTGTCCGCAACCGAGGTCCACGCGGAGCTTCTGGCCATGCGCGCGGCGCGTGAGGCCCGCAAGGCAAAACAGGCGGCGCCGTGATGGCCGCCCTGTTGGCAACTATCCTGCTGGCGCCCTGGTTTCTGGTGTTGTGCTGGGTGTATTGGCAATTTGGTCGCGCGGCGGGTCGTTCGCGCGGTTTTGATCAGGTCGCGATGGTGGTGTCGACTGTTCTGGCTGCCATCTCAGGTTGGGTAGGGCTCGGATTTGCCGATCCCGGACACGGCAATCTCTGGCCGCAAGTTCTGGCATCACTGCTGGCCTACGGAGTGTTCCTGCTGGTCTTGCTGATGGCCGTCTGGTGGCGGCGTCGAAGCGTCATCGGCCCCCATTCGCCGCCTCCCCCCCCCGGGGTTGCGGGCAGCAACGCGCTGAATTCCCGATGCCATCGCCCGCGCATGAAGTAAAGCGACCACACGCTGCCATCCAGATGTCGCCAAAGGATCGCGGCGCGCATCGCTGCCAGCAACAGGGCGCGGATCTGCGTCACGATCCGGTCCTGCGTCAGCACGGCGGGATCACCGCTCACCATGATCCGCGAACCGAGCGGCGCGATCGTATCGACATAGACCTGTGCCATCGCCTGAAGCGTGTTTTCGTGCCCGACACCAAACGCCTGCTGTTGGCGTCGTGCCGACTCGATGGCATCACTGAGACGCTTTCCGGCGCTGGGCGAACGCCAGAGTCGTCCGGACAAGGCGAGCACCTGGACGGCCATGCGCAGACGCTCGTCGCCTTGCCCCCAACTGCGTGCACTCAGCGCTGCGGCGATGTTCAGTCCGGCCGTGAACTCGAACGCATCACCGTACAGGACTTGCGGTGTATCACCCTCGAAGTTGAACACCGCGTCGAGCAGGGGCAAGCGGCGAGTCAGTTCGGTGCGGCCCCTGGCTTGCCAGATCGCGCACACCCTGTACCGCATCCAGCATGGCGGACAGAGCCTGGGCCTGCATCCGCCGACGTTCGGAGGTCGTCATGACCATCCTCCAAAATGGGCATCGGTTGCTTCGATGATTGCGCCGCCCAGACAGATTTCTCCGTCGTAGAACACAACCGATTGACCAGGCGTCACGGCTCGCTGCGGGACGTCGAAATGGACTTCCAGGCGACCGTCGTCCAAGACCCTGGCACGACACGCCTGATCAGGCTGGCGGTACCGTGTCTTGGCCGTACAACTGAAACTGCTCGCCGGTGCCTGGCCTGCGATGAACGTTGCCGTATGGGCGATCAGGCGAGTCGACGATAGATAGGGGGATTCCCCCTGGTCGACGATCAGGGTGTTGCGTGCGACATCCTTGCCGACCACGAACCATGGTTCGGGCCGGGCATCCCGGCGGCCGCCAATGCCCAGACCTTCTCGTTGGCCGATGGTGTAATACCAAACGCCCGAATGGCTGCCGACTTCAGCGCCATCGACCGAAGTGATCACGCCGGGACGCGCCGGCAGATAACGGCCGAGGAATTCGCGGAAACGGCGTTCACCGATGAAGCAGATGCCGGTCGAATCCTTCTTGGCTGCAGTCGTCAGGCCGGCGGCTTCCGCTATCCGACGGACTTCCGGCTTGGGCAGTTCACCCACCGGAAACAAGGTTCGGGACAGCGCCGCTTCGCTGATGGCATGCAGGAAGTAACTCTGGTCCTTGTTGTTGTCGCGACCGCGCAGCAGACGATAACGCCCGTCCACCCGCGCGACGCGGGCATAGTGGCCGGTTGCAATCCGGTCTCCGCCCAGATCTTCGGCGTGTTCGAGAAAGGTCTTGAACTTGATTTCGCGATTACACAGGATGTCCGGATTGGGTGTCCGCCCGGCCTGGTATTCGTCGAGGAATTGCTGAAACACCCCATCCCAGTATTCCGCCGCAAAGTTTCGGGTGTGAAACGGAATGCCGAGGGCTTGGCAAACCGATTCGGCATCCCGAGCGTCGGCTTCGGCCGGGCAAGTGCCTGAATCGTCGTCTTCCTCCCAATTTTTCATGAACATGCCGGCCACGGATTCGCCCGCTTGTTTCAGCAACAGGGCTGCGACCGAGGAATCCACCCCGCCGGAAACACCGACCACGATCATGGGGTGCCCACCCAGCGACAGAGATCCGCGGCGTGCTGGCGGCCAGCGAGGAAATCGTCAACGCAGGCGAGAACCAGAGGACTGCGCAAGGGAATGCCGCAGTCGAGCAACTCGGCTCGATTCAGCCACAGGACTTGTTCGATACCGTCATCCAGCGCCCGTTCGGGGTGATCGGCCAGGGCTTCGGCGACAAACGCAAACCGCAGGAAACCGATGCCGTCCACCGGACTCTGCCATTGGTATACCCCCAGCAGATGGGCCGGCTGGACCTTCCAGCGGGTTTCCTCAAGGGTCTCGCGCACCACGGCGTCCAGCAGAGTCTCGTTGTGTTCGAGGTGTCCGGCGGGCTGGTTTAGCACCAGGGTGCCGCGAACGCGCTCGGCTACAAACAACAGGCGGTTGTGCCGCGGAACCACGGCGGCGACCGTGACGTCCGGCCGCCAGATCGGCAATTGGTGCATGGAAAAACCTGTTTTGACGGGCGGCAATTGTAGCGGGTGAATCCACACTTCCGATGCACATCAGCAAGGTTATACTGGCCCCGAATTGGTGAATTCCCGAGGATGCATGGCCAACACGCCACAACATGAGCATGAATCCGGCACCGTGGTCGAGGAGACCCGGCCGGATCTGGCCAAACCGCCGATGTTCCAGGTGGTATTGCTGAACGACGATTACACGCCCATGGATTTTGTGGTGGCCGTGTTGCAGATGTTTTTTTCGATGGATCACGCGCAGTCGACGCAGGTCATGCTGCATGTGCACACGCGTGGCAAGGGCGTATGCGGCGTCTTTACACGCGAAGTGGCAGAAACGAAGGTGACGCGAGTCAACGAATTCTCGCGCAGTCACCATCATCCACTGCTGTGCATGATGGAGAAAGTTTCGTGAACCGGACCGCTGGCCGTCGAACCGACGCCTTGAACCACGGTAAAAAGGACGCAGATCAGGCGTTCGGAGGAAATGCCCATGTTTAGCAAGGATCTCGAACAGACACTGGCACAGTGCTACAAGGACGCGCGCGAGCGACGGCATGAGTTCATGACCGTCGAACACTTGCTGCTCGCCTTGTTGGACAATGCCTCCGCTGCCAATGTGCTGCGCGCCTGTGGCGCCGATTTCAAAAAACTCACGCAGGACCTGCGCGCCATCATTGCCGAGACGGTGCCCGTGCTGCCGCAGGGCGACTCCCGCGACACGCAGCCGACGCTCGGGTTCCAGCGCGTGCTGCAGCGTGCGGTCTATCATGTCCAGTCCAGCGGGCGTTCGGAAGTCACCGGGGCCAATGTGCTGGTGGCCATCTTCGGTGAGAAGGACTCGCACGCCGTCTATTTCCTGAATCAGCAGGAAATCACTCGCCTCGATGTGGTCAATTACATCTCGCACCGGATCGCGAAAATCGGCCATGAGCCGAAAAACGCCGAGCCGGAGGGCAAACAACCGGCGCCGAACGATCCGGAGGCAGAAAACGAACCGCGTGGCAATCCGCTCAACGAGTTCGCGACGAATCTCAACGAACAGGCGCGCCTCGGCAAGATCGACCCGCTGATTGGCCGCGGTGACGAAGTCGAGCGCACGATCCAGGTCCTGTGTCGCCGACGCAAGAACAATCCGCTGTTTGTCGGCGAGGCCGGTGTCGGCAAAACCGCGATTGCCGAAGGTTTGGCGAAACGGATCGTCGAAGGCCAGGTACCCGAAGTCCTGAAGGACTGCACGATCCATGCGCTCGATCTGGGCGCCCTGGTTGCGGGCACAAAATACCGTGGTGATTTCGAGAAGCGACTGAAAGCCGTGATCGCCGAACTGAAAAAGGATCCGAAAGCGATCCTGTTCATCGACGAAATCCACACGATCATCGGCGCCGGTTCGGCGAGCGGTGGCACGATGGATGCCTCCAATCTGATCAAGCCCGTACTGTCCAGCGGTGAGCTCCGGTGTATCGGCTCGACCACGTTTCAGGAATTCCGCCAGATCTTCGACAAGGATCGCGCGTTGTCCCGGCGTTTCCAGAAGATCGACATCGTCGAGCCGAGCATGGCCGATGCGCTCGAGATCCTGAAGGGGCTGAAGCCGCGGTTCGAAGAACACCACAACATCGTCTACACGCAGGATGCGCTGAAGGCTGCGGTCGACCTCTCGGTGAAGCACATCGGCGATCGCCTGCTGCCGGACAAGGCCATCGACGTGATCGACGAAGCCGGCGCGCGCCAGCGTGTCGTGCCGGTGGCTGACCGGAAAGAAATCGTCGACGTCAGCGAAATCGAATACATCATTTCGAAGATGGCGCGGATTCCGCCCAAACAGGTGTCGGTATCCGACCGCGAAGTGCTGCGTAACCTGGACCGCAATCTCAAGATGGTGGTCTTCGGACAAGACGAAGCGATCGATTCGCTGGCAGCCTGCATCAAGATGGCGCGTTCGGGTCTTGCCAACGCCGGCAAGCCGATCGGCTGTTTCCTGTTTGCCGGGCCCACAGGCGTGGGCAAGACGGAAGTGACGCGTCAGTTGGCCATGCAACTCGGTATCGAGTTGGTGCGGTTCGACATGAGCGAATACATGGAGGCCCATTCGGTGTCACGCCTGATCGGTGCGCCGCCGGGCTACGTCGGCTTCGACAAGGGTGGGCTGCTGACCGATGCGGTCACCAAACATCCGCACGCAGTCATCTTGCTCGACGAAATCGAGAAGGCCCATCCGGATGTCTTCAATATCCTGTTGCAGGTCATGGATCGTGGCGCCCTGACCGATTCCAACGGTCGCGAAGCCAGCTTCAAGAACGTCGTGCTGGTGATGACGACCAACGCCGGCGCAGCGCAGGCTTCCCGTCGCAGCATCGGCTTCGTGCGCCAGGATCACAGCACCGACGCCATGGAGTCGATCAAGCGCCTGTTCACGCCCGAATTCCGCAACCGCCTGGACATGGTGATCCAGTTCCGTCCGCTCGATCTCGAACACATCCTTCGTGTCGTCGACAAGTTCCTGATCGAACTCGAGGCGCAACTGCATGACAAGCGAGTGTCGCTGTCGGCTGATCCGGAAGCCCGTCGCTGGCTCGCCGAGCATGGCTTCGATCCGCAGATGGGTGCCCGGCCGATGGCGCGTGTCCTGCAGGACAAGGTCAAGCGCCCGCTCGCCGACGAAGTGCTGTTCGGCAAACTGTCCAATGGCGGGCGTGTCCACCTTAGTGTCGCTGATGGCGAACTCCGCATCAGCACCGAGGCAGAGCCGGTGTCGGAAGCAGCCTTGGCTGAATCCTGAGGCGATGCTTCGGGTTCTGTCCCGTCGAAACCGCGCAAGGCGATGCCTTGCGACGCCAACCAAAGTTTGGCGTAGTTGAACGCTGTGCCAAACCTTCGTATCACGCAAGCCTCTGAACTGCTTGAGGGGCTTGCTTTATGGCTGTCCCGGAAATGATGAGGGTCGCCTTGCTCATCCGCCGTTGTCTGAAGATTTCGGCGGCATTGGCATTGGCGGCAATCGGCATGCGGCTTGATGCGGCGACGGTGTTCAGTGGCGCGCAAGGCATGCCGAGCACGTTGGTGCAGTCGATTGCAGTGGACCCTCAAGGGTTCCTTTGGGTCGCCACGCAGGACGGCCTGTCGTCGTTCGATGGCCATCGGTTCGAGCCGATCATTCTGTCGCCGCCCGGATTGCCTACCGACGAACATGCCCGCAAGTTGCTAGTGGTCGGCGACTCCCTGCTCGTTGCCACGCCGACTCGATTGCTCCGTATCGATTTGCGTACGCATCGGGTCGCGCCACTCATGTCAGGCGGCGACGCACTCGCGGGTGTGCAGGCCTTGCACCTGGACGAAAGGGTGAGGCCTGGTTCGGGGATAGCACCGGCCAATTGTGGCGACTGTCGGTCGCTGACTCCGAACCACGCCGGGTTGTGCTCAAGGAAACGCTGGTCTTGCCCGCCATTTCCGCGATCTCCAGTGATCGCGATCGGCTTTGGCTGGCTACCGCGGACGGCGTGTTCGAAGTGGGTCGAAAGAACCAGATGGCCCGGCGACTCGTGCCCGGATTGGCAGAGTTCAATCAGACCGACCCCTTTGTTTCCAGCATCCATGTCGATGCGAAGAACCGCCTGTGGATCGGCTACTGGAACGATGGACTTCTGAGGTTTGATGCGCGCGATCAATCCTGGCGGTGGTTCCATCCGCACAGAACCGGGGCCGATTCGCTGAAGTCGAGCAGCATCCTGTCGTTTCTCGAACCCGAAGAAACGGTTTATGTCGGTACGAACCGTGGCACGGTCTGGCTGGATGAACACTGCGATTGCCTGCGCGCGCTGACTCATCCCGACTGGGACAAAGTTGATGGCAATGGCGTCATCATCACCGATCTGGCGTTCGAGCAAGGTGGACTGTGGAGTGCCGTGTGGGGCCGTGGTTTGGTCCGGTTTACCGCCGGTGATCGATACTTCGAACGCCAGGTTCCGGTCGATGATCGTACGGATGCATTGGGCCATCCGATGGTGTATTCGTTGCTGGCCGACACCAAAAAACGGCTTTGGGTGGGCACCTATGGTGGATTTGTCCAATCCGCAGGTTCCGGGCAGCGCCAAAGTGGGCAAATCTGGTCGATGGATAGCGTCTCCCGTGCCGGCCTGCGCACGGAGTCCCGCTTTGTATGGGGCTTGATCGAGCACGGTCCGCAAGTACTGGTGGGAACTGGATACGGCTTGTTTGCCATCCAGGGCGATCAGGTGTTGCCGATTGATCCGGAGTTGCAAAGCGTCCGAAGTTTCCTGATCGAATCCGATGGCAGCGTGCTGATTGGTGGCCTCAAGGGCTTGTTTCGGTTGCGCAACGGCCGGGTGGAGCGTGTTCCATTGCCGGATGGTCTACCCACTCAGCTTGTCTGGTCGATGCTGCGTCGGGGCAATGAACTGTGGCTCGGAACCAATCAGGGCTTGGTCCGCCTTGATGAACGCCTGCAACTGCTCAAATTGCATCAAGTCGGAACCAGCGACCAGGAGTTGCCGGGCGCGGTGGTGTGGACTCAGAAGCAAGGTCCGGACGGGCGTTACTGGCTTGGCACTTCGGGTGGCTTGGTTGAAGTGAAGGGTGTCGGCAAGGATATGGTCCTTGCGCGGCACCCGATGTCGCTGGCCATGAGTAGTCGCAGCGTTGGCAGTATCGAATTCGTGGGCGCCAATGAGCTCTGGCTGGGAACACCACGAGGGTTGTTGCGATACCACCCCGAATCGCGATCGGTTCGGCGATTCGACAGTCGGGATGGTTTGATCAGTGACCAATTGCACAACAATGCCAGCGCATCGGACGGTGAGCGCCTCTATTTTGGCGGCGCAGGGGGCGGGGTGGCTTTTGACCCGGCCCATCCGCCGGAATCGAAGCCGGGTCTGAATCCGAGTCTTGTCGGCATGAAGATCGGAACCGGACCTTGGCCGCCGCCAACGGGCATGCTCGAGTTGCCGCACGACGCGCCGACCTTGCAGCTCAGATTGTCGGCGTTCCATTTCGAGCGCCCCGAAAAGGTGCGTTTCAGCTATCGATGGTGGCCTGACGAGACTGAGTTCTCGGACCTGGGCGATGCCCACCAGGCAGTGTTTTCGGATTTCCCGAGTGGCCTGCGCATTCTTCGGTTGCGCGCTGAACTGGATGGTCACGCAGTCGAACGCGACTTGCTGAGGGTCATGGTCGCATATGCTTGGCACGAAACCCCGCTTGGGCGCGTATTGTTGGTCATTGCCTCGGTTCTGATCGCCGGTTTGTTGTCAGCCTGGCGCGTGCGGGCGATCCGCGCGAATGCCGATGAGTTGCGCAAACAGGTGGCGTTGCGCACCCGGGACTTGCGTTCCACGACGGCCGAACTTGAGGCGGCAAATACCCGGCTGCGTGAGCGTGTCGAAACCGACAGTCTGACCGGATTGCGGAGTCGACATGCCGCGCTCGAGAAAATCCGGGTGTGGCATGCCGAAGGCAAAGTGCTCGGTCTGCTGCTCATTGATCTGGACCACTTCAAGCTGATCAATGATGAACATGGGCATTTGATCGGTGATGCCGTGCTGACCGACTTTGCTGCGGTCATGCGCGAGGCTCTGCCGGAATTCATTTGTGCCCGTTATGGCGGTGAAGAGTTCCTGGCGTTCCGGGAAGTGGCCGATCTCCAGTTGCTGGCTGAGCGCGCGCAGCAGCTGCGGGCGTCCGTTCATCGACAAATGGTGACCAATGACCATGGGCAAGCGGTGCCGTATACGGTCAGTATTGGGGCTGCCGTGGCAAAACCGGGTGAATCGATCAACGCGCTGATCCGTCGAGCCGACGCGGCGATGTACCGCGCAAAGGCGGCGGGTCGGGACCAGATCGTCACCGGCTGACTTCCGGCCTATGGAACACATCTGGTGTTCTATTAAGCTATAACACCAATACTGTGCTGCGCTTGTCGGGAAAGCCATGAAAAAACAATACGTTGCCCCTTTGTCTTATGTCCTGCTTGCAGGAATCTCGCTGTTCCTGACTGCTTGCGGCGGCCCGGGCGGCCCCAACAGCCCTGGCCAAAAAGGGGGCGACAAGCCCGAATCCGAGGTAGCAGTGCCGGTTGAAGTGGCGGTCGCGGCCCTCAAACCGATCGATGCCAGTTACAGCGGTACCGCAGCGCTGGAGCCGGAAAACCAGGCTCAAGTAGTGGCCAAGGCCAGTGGTGTGCTGCTGAAACTGTTTGTCGAGGAAGGGGACCAGGTGGTCACCGGCCAGGTTCTGGCCCAGTTGGATCCTGAAAAACCCCGCCTGGAAGTCCAGCGGGCCGAAGCGAACCTGAAGCGACTGGAAAACGACTACCGTCGTTCTTCCGACCTGTTTGCGCGCAAACTGACCAGTTCGGAAGCCCATGAACGGGTCCGGTTCGATCTGGAAACCCAGAAAGCGGTGTTCGAACTGACCAAACTGGATCTCGACTACACGCAGATCCGCGCCCCGATTGCCGGCGTGATCAGCGAGCGGATGGTCAAGGTCGGCAACCTGATCCAACTCCAGCAAGCGTTGTTCCGCATCGATGATTTCGATCCGCTGCTGGCGGTCCTGAACGTTCCCGAGCGCGAACTCGCGATCCTCAAGCCCGGCCAACCGGTGGCCATGATGGTCGATGCCCTGGGCGGCACCCCTTTTCAGGGCGAGGTGGATCGGGTCAGCCCGGTGGTTGATGCCCAGACTGGCACCTTCAAGGTGACCTGTGCCTTCCGTGACAAGACCAACGCCTTGAAGTCGGGCATGTTTGGCCGGGTCCAGATTGTTTATGACCAGCGGACGGATGCGCTGGTGGTGCCGCGTGATGCGCTGGTCGAAGGAGATGGCGAGGTCGCGGTTTATGTGCTCGATGCCGAGCCGATCAAACCTGATGCTGCCAAGCCCAAGGAAAACCAGCCAAAGGCCGGATTCTTCGCGAATCTGTTTGGCGGCAAGGACAAGGCGAAAGACGATGCCACGGCATCACGCAACAAGCCGAAAGGCCCGGTCTTCATGACACACCGCCGCGTGCTGGAACTTGGTTATCTCAGTGGGTCTGAAGCCGAAGTGTTGAAGGGTCTGAACGCCGGTGACCGTGTGGTCACCATTGGCAAAGCCGCGCTCAGGGATGGAGCGCGCGTCGAAATCGTCGAAGGACTGTAAATCATGAGCATCATCGCCACCTCGACGCGTCGCCGCGTCACCATCGGCATGGCCACGCTGACGGCCGTCCTGTTCGGACTCATCGCGCTGTCGGAGCTGAAGGTCAACCTGCTGCCGGATCTGTCGTATCCGACACTGACGGTCCGCACCGAATACACCGGTGCGGCGCCCGTCGAGATCGAGAACCTGATCACCGAGCCGGTCGAAGAGGCGCTGGGTGTTGTCAAGAACGTCCGTCGGATCCGTTCCGTGTCGCGTGCGTCCCAGTCCGACGTCACCCTGGAGTTTGTCTGGGGCACGAACATGGACATGGCCGCACTGGAAGTGCGCGAAAAGCTCGAACTGATCCAGTTGCCGCTCGACGTGCGCAAGCCGACCTTGCTGCGCTTCGATCCATCGACTCAACCTGTTCTGCGATATGGCCTGTTGGGCGCGGGCAAGGGCGATGTGTTCAACGAAGCCGAACTCAAGCAACTGCGCCGTTTTGCCGATGAACAATTGAAGAAGCGCATCGAACCGGTGAGTGGTGTCGCGGCGGTCAAGATCGGTGGTGGCCTGGAAGACGAAGTGCAGGTCGAAATCGATCAGCAGAAACTCAAACAGTTGAATATCGATGTCGGATTCGTCATCGACCGCCTGCGGGTGGAGAACGTCAACATCTCCGGTGGCCGACTCGACGAAGGTTCGCAGCGATTCCTGGTGCGCACGATCAACCAGTTCGTAGATGTCGAGGAAATCGGCAACATGCTGCTGCTGCCCAACAGCGCAGCCACGATCCGTTTGAAAGACGTGGCCGCGGTCCGCCAGGGCTACAAGGAACGTGAGTCGATCATCCGTGTCGACGGCCGCGAAGCAGTGGAACTGGCGGTCTACAAGGAAGGGGACGCGAACACGGTGGTGGTTGCCGACTCCGTCAATGAGTTGATGGAGCAACTGGTGCGTGCCAAGGCGCTGCCCAGCGGTGCAGAACTGCACCGGATCGACGACCAGAGCAAGTTCATCAAGGGCTCGTTGGAGGAAGTGACGAGCGCAGCGCTTCAGGGTGGCTTGTTGTCGATCCTGGTGATCTTCCTGTACTTGCGTAATGTGCGCGCGACGATTGTCATCGGCGTGTCGCTGCCAGTCTCGATCGTCACCACGTTTTTCTTCATGGACCTGTTTGGCTTGAGCCTCAACATCATGTCGCTCGGTGGTCTGGCATTGGCGACCGGCATGGTCGTGGATGCCGCAATCGTGGTGCTCGAAAACATCCAGCGACTGCGCGATGAAGGCAAGAGTGTGCTCGAAGCGACGATCAAGGGCACGCAGGAAGTGAGCATGGCAGTGACCGCTTCGGTGTTGACCTCGGTGGCGGTATTCCTGCCGCTGGTATTCGTCGAAGGTGTGGCTGGTCAGATGTTCAAGGATCAGGCATTGACGGTGTCGATCTCGCTGCTGGTATCGCTCGTGGTGTCGTTGACGCTGATTCCGATGATGGCGTCGCTGGAGGGTGTGTCGCTGGGCATGGATGCCCGCCGAGCCGCAAGATGCCGGGCCGAAAGGCGAGAGCAGGGGGCTTCGAGGCGTACGCTGGTTACTCGATCGCATGTTGGCGGGTGTCCGTTTCGTATTCTTTCATGCGACCAGACTGGTCTTGTGGCTGGTCCGCGCGATTGGCTGGCTGTTTGGCCTGGTGCTGAATCCTGCTGCAAAAGCGGTCATGGCCATGCAGGTTCGTCAGGAAAATGCCTATGCCCGGTTCCTCCCGTGGGCACTTCGGCATCCGGCGCAGATTCTGGGCGTTGCGTTGTTGACTTTCGTTTCGGCCTTGGCGGTATTGCCAAGGCTAGGTCTGGACCTCGTGCCGCAGTTGGCGCAAGGACAATTCGAGGCCACGCTCAAGCTGCCGCCGGGAACACCGCTCGCTCAAACCGACGGCATCGTGCGGGCCATGGAGGCCACCAAGGACGACCGGATCGAGACGATCTACGGCGTCAGTGGCACCGGTACGCGCCTTGATGCCAATCCGACGGAATCGGGCGAGAATGTGGCAAGGTTGATCGTCACGCTGGCGCCGGGTTCCGGTCGGCAGCAGGAAGAGGAGACCATGGCCTTGCTTCGCGAAAAGGCCCGCCAACTCGGGATCAGCGATGCAACCTTCGCCCGTCCGGCGTTGCTGAACTTCACGACGCCGCTCGAAATCGAAATCGCCAGTTTTGATCTGGATCGACTGCAGCGCGCCGGCAAGATGGTCGCGGCCACGCTGGCCCAGAATGATCGCTTTGCAGACGTCAAATCGACGGTGGAATCCGGCCAACCGGAAATCCAGATCCGGTTTGATCAGGAACGCGCTGCAGCGCTGGGTCTGAGTACGCGCCAGATTGCCGACCAGGTCGTACGCAAGGTGCGCGGTGAAGTGGCCACGCGCCACTCCGTTCGGCGACCGCAAGATCGACGTGCTGGTGCGCGCTCGCGTCGACGATCGTGCGTCCGTCGAGGACATCAAGAATCTCATCGTCAATCCAAGCAGCGAACGCCCGGTGACCTTGATGGCCGTGGCCGACGTGATTGCCACGGAGGGTCCGGGCGAGATTCGGCGCTCCGACCAGGAGCGGGTCGCATTGGTGTCGGCGAATCTCGCCTATGGTGACTTGGGAACGGCCGGTTCGGTCGCCACCGATCTGATCCGCGATCTGAACCTGCCCGCCGGCGTGAGTTTCCGGGTGTCCGGCCAGAGCGAAGAACTGCAGGCGAGCCGGAATTCGTTGATCTTCGCGCTGGCGCTCGCGATGTTCCTGGTCTATCTGGTCATGGCCTCGCAGTTCGAGTCGCTACTGCATCCGTTCGTGATCCTGTTTTCGATCCCGCTCGCGGTCGTTGGCAGTGTGTTCGGTCTCTGGCTGTTCGGCATGCCGCTGTCGGTGGTGGCCGGCATCGGCATCATCATGCTGGCGGGTATCGTGGTGAACAACGCCATCGTGTTGATCGATCGCGTCAACCAGTTGCGCGGGGAAGGGGTGTCGAAACTCGAAGCCCTCGTGGAGGGATCCCGATCCCGTCTGCGGGCGATCGCGATGACCACGGTGACAACGTTGGTCGGCTTCATTCCGCTGGCGCTCGGCCTCGGTGATGGCGCCGAGATCCGGCAGCCAATGGCGATCACGGTCATTGCTGGCCTGACGGTGTCGACCTTGCTCACCCTGGTCGTGATCCCGGTCATGTATTCCCTGATGGATCGCCGCACCGACGCCGACTACGTTGCCGCTGCCCGTCGCGAAGCCGAGGCTCGCCGCGCTGCGGACGACGCCCAGGCATTGGTCCACTGAGTCGCCAGGAGCCAGAACATGAGTGTTGTCTCGATGAGCCTGAAGCGACCGGTCACCACGGTGATGGTGTTCGTGTCGCTGACGCTGCTCGGCCTGATTGCCGCGCTGCGCCTGCCGCTGGAATATTTTCCGGATTTTGATGCGCCGTTCCTGTTCGTGCAGATTCCCTATCCGGGGTCGACGCCGGAGGAAGTGGAACGAAACATCACGCGGCCCGCGGAAGAGGCGCTGGCGACCTTGTCCAGCATCAAGACGATCAATTCGCAGTCGACCGCGAATGACGCCAGCATCTTCATCGAGTTCAAATGGGACGCCGATGTCGCAGTGAAGTCGGTCGAGGCACGGGATCGTCTGGAAGCCATCCGCAAGGAACTCCCGAGTGATGTCCAGCGCTTCCTGGTCTTCAAGTTTTCCAGTGGTGACCAGTCGGTGCTGTCGCTGCGTGTGTCATCCGGTCGGGATCTGTCCGATTCCTATGAGCTCTTGAACCGCAAGGTAAAGCGGGTGCTGGAGCGACTTCCGGGCGTGGCGCGTGTCGAGATGGCCGGTGTCGAACCACCGGAAGTGCAGATTGAATTGTTGGCCGACCGAGTATCGGCCCATGGTCTCGATCTGGCGCAATTGGCGAGCAAGATTCAGGCCGCCAATTTTTCGGTCTCCGGGGGCCTGATTCAGGATGGCGATTCGCGGTTCCGCGTCCAGCCCGTCGGTGAGTTCCAGACGCTTGACGACATCCGCTCGCTGGTGCTCAACGAACAAGGTTTGAAGCTGAGTGACGTCGCGACCGTCCAGCTGAGTCCGAAGCGCAGGACTATGGGCGCTATCTGGACCTGAAACCCGCGATTGGCATCGACGTGTTCAGGGAACGCGGCGCCAATTTGGTCGACGTCGGCCGCAGTGCCCTGGCCGAAGTGAAGAAGATCGGGGAAGACCCGGAGATGGACGGCATCGAGATCTTCTTCCTCCAGGATCAGGCCGAAGGCGTGACCAGTTCCTTGCTCGAACTCGCGGAGGCCGGCCTGATCGGTCTGGTGATGTCGATTGCGGTGCTGTTCCTGTTCCTCCGCAACTGGGCCTCCACCCTGATGGTGTCGATGGCGATCCCGATCTGCTTCGTCATCACGCTCGGCATCATGTATTTCCTCGGCTACTCCCTCAACATCCTGTCGATGATGGGTCTGCTCCTGGGCATCGGCATGGTTGTCGACAATGCCGTCGTGGCGGTCGAGAGCATCTACCAGCAACGGGAGAAATTCCCGGACGATCCGATCAAGTGTTCGGTGGTCGGCGTGAACAACGTGACCATTGCCATCACCGCCGGCACGCTTTGCCATTGTGTGGTGTTCCTGCCGAACATCTTCGGCGAGAAAAATTTCATCACGCTCAACCTGTCGCATGTGGCAATCGCCATCTGCGTATCGCTGCTGGTCTCGTGGCTGGTGGCTATCACCTTGATCCCGATGATCTCGGCGCGAATCCCGACACCGAAGGCTGGCCTGCAACAGGGCTGGGTGACCCGCTTCCGTGATCGGTATGAGCGCATCATCGACTGGACCTTGCGGCATCGACTGAAAACCATGCTGGCGACCTTCGGGCTGTGCCTGGTGAGTCTGCTGCCGGTGTTCACGACGAAGTTCGAGATGATGCAGGAAGGCCAGACCCGAGATGCCCAGTTGCGATATGAGTTGAACGGCATGTACCAGATCGGCGAGATGGACAAGTCCGTCACGGCGATCGAGAAGTACCTGCTGGCAAACAAGGAAAAGTTCGAACTCCGGTCGGTATACAGTTACTTCGATGAACGGGGTAATGCCAATACCTGGCTGGTGTTCACCGATGGTGACGAGGCCATCCGGTCGACCGACGTGATCAAGGAAGAGATCCGGAAGGGGCTGCCGAACATTCCGATCGGGCGGGTTGGGTTCGGTGATGGTCCGCGCCGTCCGGGCGGGCAGGCGCTGACCATTTCGCTGATCGGCGAATCCAGTTCCATGCTCAACAATATCGGGCCGGAAGCCGTGCGAATTCTGTCGCAGGTGCCGGGGGTCCGGGACGCACGGACAGGTATTGCCTCGGCCGAATCGGAAGTCCAGGTGCGGGTCGACCGTGATCGGGCACTCCGTTATGGCTTCAGTGCCCAGCAGGTCGCGCAGTTCATCGCGGTGGCGATGCGCGGTGCACCGATGCGGGAGTACCGTTATGAAGGTCAGGAAATTCCGGTCTGGTTGCGGTTTCAGGGGTCGGACTCGACCTCACTTGACGACCTCCGGGATCTGAAGATCAAGGCACCGAACGGTGAGATGGTGCCGCTGATGTCCCTGGTCACGGTCAGCAATGTGCCAAGCCCGGTGGCGGTCAGTCGCACCAACCGCCAGACCGCACTGCAAGTGACGATTGCACTGGCACCCGGCGCCGAAGAAAGCGCGGTGCGTGAAGCCATCAAGCCGGCGATGGATGGTTTGGCCATGCCGCCTGGGTATCGCTGGTCGTACGGCCAAGGGTTCAATGAAGGGGATGAAGCCGCCAACCAGATGCTGACGAACACGATCCTGGCCTTGTTGATGATTTTCATCGTCATGGCGGCGGTGTTCGAATCGCTGGTGTTCCCGCTGGGTATTCTCTCGACGATCGTCTTTTCGGTGTTCGGCATCTTCTGGCTGTTCTGGTTCACCGGCACGGCGTTCGACCTGATGGCGTTCATCGGCCTTCTGATCCTGATGGGCGTGGTGGTCAACAACGGCATTGTCATGGTCGAGCACATCAACCAGTTGCGGGCCGAAGGCAAAAGCCGGCACGACGCGCTGGTTCAGGGCAGTCGCGATCGTCTGCGTCCGGTCATCATGACCATGGCAACGACGATCCTGGGGTTGTTGCCACTCTGTTTCGGCACTACGCAGATCGGCGGGGACGGCCCCCCATATTTCCCGATGGCACGGGCCATCGCAGGGGGTCTGGTGTTCTCGACGATCATCACGCTGCTGGTGTTGCCGGTCATCCTGAGCCTGCTCGACGATATGAGCGAGCAAACCCGGGTCCTGGTCCGTCGTGCAGTGTCCGGTTTGCCCTTGAAGGGTCCGGTCGTGCCGGCGACGAGTGACATCGCGCCCTGATCAACGGTGTGTCGCAACGGCAAGAAATGCCGTTGCGACAAGGACTTATGTTCGTTTCGGACAAATTTCGCAAGGCTTGAAGACAAACTTCGCACATCTTTAAGCCGGATTTCCTGACTCAAGTTTGCCAATGCTGCCCAATCACCCCGTCCCCAAACGGAGGTGTTTATGTGGCTCAACGAAGTTGTCGTGCATGCGGGCCAGGCGCTGGCTTTGCCCCAGGGGCCAGACCGTCAGCCGCAGGTGCAATTGCTGTTGCTCCGCGACGATTGCGCGCTGAAGGTGCCGACCGGACATCTGGTGCTCGTATTGCCCCTGGCCGGGTCACTAAGGGTCCAGACCGGCGAGGGCCAGTTTGTCATCCGAGCGCGCCACTGGATGTTGCTGGAACGGGAATCGGCACCAACCTTGTTTGGTCAGCGCAGGAATCGCAGTGCCGTCGTGACCCTCAACGCAGCGGCATGGCGGATCTTGCATCAGCGCGCGTTGGCGGAAGCGTTGCCGGGGCGAGGGCGCATGAGTCGAAGCCTGTTGGATACACTGTGCCAGGGCCTTGCGCCACCCAGTTTCCGGAACACACGAATTCTGGCGGCGCGAATCGCTGGTCCGCACGCTGTTTGGCCAGATCGAACTGCTGCAAACCGAACTTCGTGACCTGATTGGCCGATGCCCAGGCAAGTCGCGTAGCCGCCGGTTGCAAGTCATGTCCCGACTCCAGCGGGCACGCCTGTATGTCGAGGGTCACGCCAATCGGGTCGTGCGCATCGGAGAGCTGGCCACGCTGACCAACTTCTCCCATTGGTACTTCACCAAGTCCTTTCACCGCGTCTATGGCTTGAGCCCGAAGGATTTCGGCATCCAGGTCCGCCTGACCCAGGCCCGGGAGCTGTTGCGTGACCCGGTCCTCACGGTGGGTGAAGTGGCGGCGGCTTGCGGTTTCGAGAACAACAGTGCGTTTGCGCGGGCGTTTCGCAACTATTACGGCCGCCCGGCTTCGGTGTTGCGGCATGTGGCGGACCAGCGGGAACGTGTTCCTGTCTGACTCGTTCCCGGATTTTGGTACAGCGTTGACCTGTCAACCGGACGAATGGGCAGTCCAATCGGGGCCTTATGCACAAAAACGGTGCAAGACAAGTCTTGGCCGGTCCCGGTCGTTCGGCTAGCCTATCGATTGGTGTTTCAACAGGGCAAGTCGATGGCCGATCTTTTGTGGCAGCCCAGTCCCGAGCGGATCGGGCGGGCCAATGTGAGTCGCTTTATCAAGGTCGTGGCAAGCGAGCTTGATGCGAGCGTCCATGACTATCCCTCCTTGTACGAGTTCTCGATCCGGCAACCGGACCGGTTCTGGCGTGCGGTCTGGGATTTTTGCGGGATTCGGGCCAGCGGCGAGCGTGAGCCGGTGCTGGTGGACGCGGACAAGATGCCGGGGGCGACCTGGTTCCCGAACGTTCGCGTCAATTTTGCCGAGAATCTGTTGCGATTCCGAGACGATCGTGTCGCGATCGTGTTTCGTGGTGAGTCCGGCATCAGTCGCGAATGGACGTTCGCAGCCCTGTACGACGAAGTGTCGCGTGTGGCGCAGGCATTGGCGCAAGCGGGTGTGGGCCCGGGCGACCGCGTGGCGGGATTTTTGCCCAACATCCCCGAAGCTGTCATCGCGATGCTGGCGACGACCAGCCTCGGTGGCGTCTGGTCCAGTTGCTCGCCGGATTTTGGTATCCAGGGTGTGCTCGACCGCTTCGGCCAGATCGAGCCGAAAGTGCTGTTCACGGCAGCCAGTTACGCCTATGGCAACAAGTCGCTCGATTGCCTGGCGCGCATCAAGGATGTGGTCGCACAATTGCCGAGTGTGCAGCAGGTCGTGGTGGCGCCCTATCTCGAAGAGGCCAATGATCTTTCCGGTTTTCCGAAGGCTTTGAACTGGCGCGAATTCACCTCGCCGTTTGAAGCGGCGCCGATCGAGTTCGTGCGCCTGCCCTGGGGTTCGCCGCTGTACATCCTGTATTCGAGCGGCACCACCGGGGTGCCCAAGTGCATCGTGCACGGGGTCGGTGGCACGCTGATCCAGCATCTGAAGGAACTGATGCTGCACGCAGATGTGAAGCGCGAGGACAAGCTGTTTTCTATACGACCTGCGGCTGGATGATGTGGAACTGGCTGGTGTCCGGTCTGGCAGTCGGCGCGACCATCGTGTTGTTCGACGGTTCACCCTTCCATCCCAAGCCCGAAGTGCTTTGGGACTTGGTCGACGAAGTCGGTATCAGCGTCTTTGGCACCAGCGCCAAATACATCAGCGCGCTCGAAAAGGCCGGCGTCAAGCCGCGCGAGTCACACAAACTGCTGAGTCTGAAAAGTGTGCTGTCGACCGGCTCACCCTTGGCGCCGGAGAGTTTTGACTACGTCTACCGCGACATCAAACCGCGATTGCTGCTGGGGTCGATTTCCGGCGGCACCGATATCGTGTCGTGTTTTGCGCTGGCGTCGCCGATCTTGCCGGTCTACCGCGGTGAGCTCCAATGTCGCGGCCTCGGCATGAAAGTCGAAATTTTCGACGACGAGGGCAAGGCCATCCGCGAGACGCCCGGTGAGTTGGTCTGTACTTCGCCGTTCCCGTCGATGCCGGTGGCGTTCTGGAACGACACCGATGGCAGCAAGTATCGAGCGGCTTATTTCGAGCGTTTCGACAACATCTGGTGTCATGGCGATTGGGCAGAGCTGACCGCCAAGGAAGGAATCGTCATTCATGGCAGATCGGATGCCACGTTGAATCCTGGTGGTGTTCGCATCGGCACGGCCGAGATCTACCGCCAGGTCGAGCGTGTGCCGGAGGTGCTGGAATCACTGTGTATCGGGCAGGATTGGCAGGCGGATGTCCGCGTGGTGCTGTTTGTGCGATTGCGCGACGGCGTGGCGCTGGACGATGCCCTGCGCGACCAGATCCGCCGGACCATCCGCGAGAACACCACGCCGCGGCATGTGCCGGCCAAGATCATTGCCGTCAGTGATATCCCGCGGACCATTTCCGGGAAGATCGTCGAACTGGCCGTGCGCAACGTCGTCCATGGTCGCCCGGTCCGGAATACCGATGCCCTGGCGAACCCGCAGGCGCTGAAACTCTTCGAACAACTTGCCGAATTGAAGGACTGAACCGTGCGCACCGTATTCTGCGAGAAGCTGAAACAGGAACTGCCTGGCCTGAAGTTCGCCCCGTACCCGGGCGAACTCGGGCAACGGATCTTCAATTCGATCAGTGAATCCGCGTGGCAACAGTGGTTGGCGCACCAGACCATGGTGATCAACGAAAACCGCCTGTCACCGCTGGATCCGAAGGCGCGTGCCCAGCTGCGCGAACAGATGGAGGCGTTTCTGTTCGGTGGCGGGGTCGAGCAACCGGCCGGGTACGTTCCGCCGGAAGCCTGATCGTCTTCCCGTCCCTCAAGCGCTTCCAAGCGGTACAATGGCGTTTTCCCGCCCCGAGGACACAGTCATGACGATCAAAGTCGGTATCAATGGTTACGGCCGCATCGGCCGCAACATCCTGCGCGCCCTGTACGAAGGCAAGCGTAACCACGAGATCCAGATCGTTGCGATCAATGATCTCGGGGATGCCGAGACGAATGCCCATCTGACGCGGTTCGACACGGCCCATGGCAAGTTCCCGGGTGAGGTCAGCGTCGATGGCGATCATCTGGTCGTCAATGGCGATCGCATCAAGGTGTTTGCCGTGCGTAATCCGGCCGATATTCCGTGGGGTGCCCATGGCGTGGACGTCGTGCTCGAATGTACGGGCCTGTTCACCAGCAAGGCGAAGGCCTCCGGCCACATCGCCGGTGGTGCGAAAAAAGTCATCATCTCGGCGCCAGGTGAGGCCGACGTCGATGCGACGGTCGTGTTCGGCGTGAACCACGATACCTTGAAGGCCGAGCACACGGTCATCTCGAATGCCTCCTGCACCACGAACTGCCTCGCGCCGCTTGCCAAGGTACTGCACGAAAAGATCGGCATCGTGCACGGCCAGATGACCACGATCCATGCCTACACGAACGACCAGGTGCTGACCGATGTGTTCCACAAGGACCTGCGTCGCGCCCGTTCCGCCACGATGAGCCAGATCCCGACCAAAACCGGCGCTGCTGCGGCAGTCGGCCTGGTGTTGCCGGAGTTGAACGGCAAACTCGACGGTTTCGCCATGCGCGTGCCAACGATCAACGTGTCCGTTGTCGACCTGAGTTTTGTCGCTGCGCAGACCGGGAGCATGGACCTCGCGAAGAGTCATTTTGCCTTGTTTGGGGCGCCCGCCTTGAGTGGCGCAACGTCAGCTTTGGGCGGAATCGGCGCTTCGGAGGCTGGCCTGCACAGGAACCTGGCCTGGCCCGTGCCCGTGCTGGAGACCAAACATCTGATCGAGGTTCTCGACGCGCGCCGACGCGGCAGCCGCAACAGCGCTCCAGGCGATTCGTGTGGCCGCTGATGCCGGCAACTCGTATGCGATGTACAACTTGGGCACGCTAGCGCGCCAATCACGATTCAAGGACGATGGTGTCGTGAAATACGATCCGGGTGCCGCCCTGATGTGGCTGACACGCTCGTTCGATGCTGGTCGGATTTCCGCTGCTTTCAAGATTGCCGTGGTCCACCGCGAACTGGGTGATCCGCTTGAGGCGATGGGCTGGTTGCAGGTCTACAGCTACTACTTGAAGGGCGGCGCAAACCCTCGTCCGGAGAAGGAGCTGGGGTGGCTGCGCCGTGGCCCGGTTGCCGACCTGATGGCAAAACTTCAGGTCGATCTGAAGGGCACCGGTGAAGCGGACATTCGCGCGCGCACGGTTGCACTGTTGGAGTATCACGGCACACGCTTCGAAGCGGCACCGCGAACGCCGTACCCGCCTATCGATGACTGTGGCGTCAAGCGACCACCGAAAGGTTTCCGGGCTTCGGTCGTGCATCCGGTGCAATCGTCGATGGTTGAAATCGTTGCGGTCGTCGAGCCGGATGGCAGCGCGCGCGAGGTGTTTGTGCTCGATTCGACGCCGGATGCGATGACTGTTTCGTTCATGCGTCAATCCGGGTTCAGTGTGTTCTGTCCGAAATCGGAGGAAACGGCCGACCGGCATGTCTTCCTGAACTGGAACTTCGTCAATTCATTCAACGCGAATCGGATGCGCTGAGCAGACTGAAGTCTCTCTCACCAAGCTGAATCTGCATCATTGATTCTGAATGGCCCGTCGGGTTCGCGCTGTTCCGTGATGCAAGAACGAAGCCACACTTCTCCCGCTTGTGGGAAAAGAAGCTCGAAGATCAGAAGAGCACTGGCTACGTCCAGTTGCCTGCGCAGGCTGTCCCTCATCCGGCCTGCGGCCACCTTCTCCCAGTGGGAGAAGGGGTTCTTCAGCGGTCTCAGAACTCCGCCACATCCCCAGGTCGGGCCAGTTCAACTTTTGCGCCGTAGACGTCACGCAACTGTGCAGCGAGGACTTCGCGGGCCTTGTCTTCACCGTGGACCAGCCAGACCGGCGGGCGGTCCGAAGTTTCCGTACCACTCCATCAGTCCCGCTTGGTCGGCATGGGCGGACAGGCCGCCGACCGTGTGCAGATGGGCGGCAACGCGCACCCGTTCGCCCAGGATGTTGACGGTTTTGGCGCCGTCGACCAGTTCGCGACCCAGCGTGCCATACGCCTGGAAACCGGGGAAGATAACGTGTGTGCTTTCGCGCCACAGGTGGTGCTTCAGGTGATGCCGGATTCGGCCGCCGTTGCACATGCCCGAGCCGGCGATGATGATTTGCTCGCCTTTGACGTTGTTCATGGCTTGCGAGTCTTCGACACTCTGGATGAAGCGCAGGTTCGGCAGGCTGAACGGCTTCAGTCGCTGTTTCCAGACTTTCTTGGCCTCTTCGTCGAACAGGTCCTGATGATCGTCGTACAACTGCGTGACCTTGTCGGCCATCGGACTGTCGATCGCGATTTTCATGCGGTCGAGGCCCCATTCCTTGAAGTTCTGCGCGAACCAGTAAAGAATTTCCTGCGTGCGACCGACCGAGAACGCCGGGATGAGCACCATGCCGCCGGTCTTGTGGACGGCCTCGAAGATTTCGCCCAGTTCCTTGATGGTGTCTGCGCGCGCACGGTGCAGGCGATCACCGTAGGTGCTCTCCAGCATCACCAGATCGGCGTCGGTGACGATGCTGGGGTCGCGGATGATCGGCGTGCCTTTCGGACCGATGTCACCGGAGAACACCAGTTTCTTGGTCACTCCGTTTTCCACCGCATGCAACTCGACGATGGACGCACCAATGATATGGCCGGCATCGCGGAGACGGACCTTGATGTTGTCCTCGATCTCGAACCACTCGTCATACGAGTGTCCGCGCAACTGGTGCAGCACTTCGCGGACATCGTCCTCGTCGTACAGAGGCTCGAGTGCCTTGAGGCCACGGCGTTCGCGGCGGCGATTCTCGTACGAGACGTCCTGGGCCGCGAGCCGGGCAGAATCCTCAAGCATGATCTTCGACAGCGATTTGGTCGCGAACTGGGTGTGGATGTCGCCGTGATAACCGCGCTTGCGCAGCAGCGGAAGCCGACCGACGTGGTCGATGTGCGCATGCGAGAGCACCCTGTTGTCGATTCGGCGGATGTCGAACGCGAACCGCTCGCTGTTGCGCTTGGCCTCTTCGCGACCGCCCTGGATCATGCCGCAATCAAACAGGATCCGTTTGCCGGCAGCTTCGACGAGGTGGCAGGACCCGGTGACTTCACCGGCAGCACCAAAGAACGACACTTTCATGGGGAAACCTCACTGATCGGATTCAGGGCACCATGCAAATCGGTTGTGCCCGGTCTGCTCGAGGTAGTCGAGCCATTTGGCAAAGAAGGAGTTCATGTGCAGGCGGTAACGCATGACCGTGCGACCTGGCGGAAAGCGCCCGAGAGCATGTTCGAGCCGACTGCCAAAGTAACAGGTCACGACTTCGGCTACCTGCGCGTCACGGTACAGCCGGACATGCGCCGACGGATCGGGTTGGCCGCTCCGTGCATCGAGCATTGCGTAGCTCAGTTTCATTTCCATTGTATAGGGTGCGCGATCGAGGACTTCAAGCTGCAGCGGCATGCCCACGTTGCCGTCGGAGCGATAGCGGCCAACTTCCAGATGCTGCGGCCCGAGCACGCGGGTCAGCGCCCAATAATTGTTGGCGTAGAGCCCCATCAGGTAGGCGAACCTGCTGGGCCGGTCGTGGACGATGGTGGTGTGTGGGTCGAGCATGCCCCATGGTATCGCCGCGCACCAAAAGCGACAGACTTCCGGTTGATGACGGATCAAACTATAGTCACGAGCCGTGGTCTTCTCGACGCAGTGTTCACTGCCGGAAGTGCATGTCGGCAAACATCTGCTCGACCGCCGCCACATCGCGTGCGTGATAGTGCTCGGTGGGCGCAAACCAGAACGCCACGTTCAGCCGCTCCCGGCGCTCGAACATCAGCGCGTGGCCTTGGTAGATCAAGCCGTTCGGTGCGCGCAGATCGAGGTCGAATCGATAGGTCGTGAAGCCGTCGCGATGTCCCGGCTGCAGATTCCTCGCGCCGACATTGGCGAAACCCGCCTGAGCCAGACCGTCGACGAGCAGATCGCGCAGTTCGTTGGGTTCCATGCCGGTCCGGAAGAACGGGCCGTCCGGGTTGCGCCGTGTCTGCCGGCCATAACCGAAGATATGGTGTTTGTCGCGGATGTTCGCAAGGAACGTCAGGCGGTTCAGTGCGGTACCGTCAACCGTCCAGGTTTCGTTGCCCACACCCCGATAACGGGCCCATTCAATGGGGGATTGGACCTCGAAGACCCGTTGCACACGAACCGGTTCGTTGGGGCGGACGAGGCCTGGGGCGCCGCTGCAGGAAACCAGCAGCACCAGTGCGCAGAGGATGCCTAGTCGCTTGAGTGTTCGGGCGAAGTCAGTCTTCATGGCGGCGCACCGGTTCTGTCATCAGGTGTTCGATCAGTGCCCGATCATCCGCATTCGGGCGTGCTTCCAGGTAGTCGGCAAACGCCTCGTTCGCCGACTCGATGTCTTCGACACGACGGAACGCGTAACCGAGGGCCCGCATCGTTTCGGCCGGGTAGCCCGGCAAATCGAGCGCTGCCACATAAGCATCGATCGCGCGTTTGTCATCCCCGGGTGCCCGGCGTTTGCGGAATACCTCGCCGCGGAAGTAGGCCAGCATGCCGGCGTTCGGAACCTCCGGCCGGGATTGCAGACGGTCCAGCAGGACCAGTGTTTGCGGATAGTTGCGGCGCTGGACCTCGTCGGCGAGCCATGTGGTGAGAAACGGGCGGAGCGCGTCACTGAACTCGGCGCTGCCGGTGCCATCGCCGTTCGTGGGTAAAGCCTCGGCTTCACGCCTCAAGGTGGTCAGGCGTTCTTCAGTTGCCGGATGGGTAGCGAATACCGACGAAGGTTTGCGGCGGTCCCGGGCGTTTTCTTCGGCCAGCAGGGCCTGCCAGAGTTTCCAGCCTTGGTTGGCGTCGTAACCGAGCGCCACACTGCGCTCGAATCCGTGCAAGTCCGACTCGCGCTCGTGGTCACGGCTGTACTTGAACAGGCTGGCATAGGCGGCGAACAGTGCGACGTCGAACGCGTCGCCTGCACTGGCGCTAGGGCTGCCCGCCGCGATCAATTGCAGCAAGCTCAGCGCGTTCGCGGTGTCCTTCGTGCGTCGCCATTGTTTGATCGAATGTTGTCCCAGGAAGTGGCCGATTTCGTGGCCGAGCACAAAACCCAGTTGCGCTTCGTTTTCGGCGCGGAGCAGGGCGCCCGTCCAGATCTGCATCACGCCGTTCGGCGCCATGCTGGCGTTGAAGTACGGACGCCGGATGATGTAGACGCGGATGTCCTTGCAGTATTCCCCGGCATAACGGCAGACGAGTCCGTTCACATATCGATTCAGCGCTTCATCACGCACCAGCAAGGGGGAACGTTGCAGTGCCCGCTCGGAATCGGCGAGTGCATCCCAGAGGCCACCTTCGTCGGTGTCTTCGGCCGGTTGCTCACCCGGTTCCATGTTGCGTAAAGGCTGGCTGCTGCAGGCGGCCAGCAGGAGCGTCGCCAGCAACGCACCGAAGATCAGGGCGGAGCGCCGAAGTCGACTCACAGCGGCAGCCCCTTCAGCAACTTGCTCGCGGTGGCCTGCGCACCTTCGACATCACGCAAGTCGCCGAGGGAGTCGCTCAGAACGTTGAACCAGACCACGTCGCCGGTCCGCAGGTCGACGAGGGTGGCCACGCCGAATTGCTGGCCGCCCTGCAGCACGCCGATCTGCAAGGCCGCTGCCAGGATCATCAGGGCGGCGCGACCGGTGCTTGTGTAACTGTCCCGCACGATCACCGTAAGCATGTAGTCGGCACCGGTTTCCTCCCGGATCGCCGAAACACCCGGCCCGAGCGTCCAACTCAGCGGCTTGCGTCGGCTGGCGCCGCGGGTCGGTAGTGGCACGTGCAGATAACTGTGCGTGAAGATGGTGTTGATCACCGCTTCGTTGAGGGCCAGTACTTGCCGTGGTCTTGCGTCCGAAGGCAAGTCGGCGGACACCCGGTATTCCGGTTTCAGGTTGGCCTTGCGCTGGTCCAGGATGGCGTTGATGGCGGCCGGCAGCTTCTCGCGCGCAGCGCGTGTCCAGTCTGCCCTGGGTTCCATCAGGCCGCTGGCTTGCATCTCGAACAACTGGATGCTCGGTTCGACCAGCACGACACTCTTGCCGCCCAGGTCACGCGCCACGTCAAATTCGGCATCGGTCCGGACATGGGTGGACGAACATGCAGACAAGAAGAGTGCAACCAGCGCCAGCAACAACCCGGCGAACCGGTGCCGGATCAGACTTCCTGCGTGCGTACCGAATGCCTGCATGGACACTCACTCCCGTGGCGAGGAGCCCGATTATGCCGGGATCGACGCGGAATCGTCTCGTGGGCCCCCCCCCCCGCCCCCCCCCCCGGGGGCCCCCCCGGGGGGGGGGGGCCGGCCCCGGGGGGGGGCCGCCCCCCCCGGGGGGGGGGCCCCCCCCGGGGGGGGGGGCCCGGGGCCCCCCCCCCCCCGGGGCCCCCCCGGGGGGCCCCGGGGGGGGGGGCGGGGGGCGGGGGCCCCCCCCCCCCGGGCCCCCCGCCCCGCCGGCGGGGGGGGGGGCCCCCCCGCGCCCGGGGGGGGGGGCCGGGGCCCGGGGGGGCCCCCCGGGGGCCGCCCCCCGGGCCCCCCCCCCCCCCCCGCCCCCCCCCGCCCCCGGGGGGCGCCCCCGGGCCCGCCCCCCCCCCGCCGCGCCGGGGGGGGGGGGGGGCCCCCCGGGGGGGGGGGGGGGGGGGGGGGGGGGGCCGCAGGGGGGGCCCCGGGGGGGGGGGGGCCCCCCGGGGGGGGGGGGGGGGGGGGGGGGGGGAAACCAAACCCCCCCCCGGTTGTGCGCGCGCCGCCCCGCTGGCGGGGTTTGCAGGCGCTGCCCGCGCTCAGGCCGAGGCTCTCGGTTCGGGCGAAATCGGGGCAGCCCGATTTGTCATGTCGTCGTGACGATCCGCCCGGGCTGGAAGGTACGGCTCGATGTTATGATCTCCCGGCTTTGCCGCGGCTCGCGGGTCGGTCGATCGTCATGGTCGCCGGAAAACGGGCCCGGTTGCCAATCAGCTGTTCCGCAGCAAGTCGGACAGCAAGAACCGGATATGGAGTCCTTATGCTCAAGCTCGCCGAACGGATGGGTCGTGCCAAGCCCAGTGCCATCATGCTGGTGGCCGAAAAAGCCAAGAAACTGAAGGCTGAAGGCCGCGACATCATCAGCTTTTCGATCGGTGTGCCGAATTTCCTGCCCGGCGAACACGTCTACGCCGCGGCTCGCGAATCCCTGACCAAGGACAGCGGCAGCTACGGTTCGAACCGCGGCCCTGATGCGCTGCTGGATGCCTTCCTGAAACATCTGAAGGAGGGCGGTTTCGAGGGCTACGAGCGCAAGCACCTGGCGACTGGCATCGGTGCCAAGCAGGTGTTGTTCAACGTCATGTACGCGCTGTTGAACGAAGGGGACGAAATTCTGATCCCGACGCCGTATTGGACCAGTTATCTCGACATCGCCGACATTCTGGGTGCGCGCTCGAAGCTGCTCCATTGCAGCGCCGACCAGGACTACAAGCTCACGGCTGCGCAACTCGAAGCGGCGATCGGTCCGGAAACCAAGGTGCTGATGTTCAATAACCCGTCGAACCCGACGGGTATGGTCTACACACATGAAGAAGTGCGGGCGCTCGCCGACGTGCTGGTCAAGCACAAGATCTGGGTGATTTCGGACGACATCTACAACCGCATGATCTTCGACGGGCTCGGTTACGCCCATCTGGTCAAGGCACGCCCGGAACTGAAGGACCGTGTGATCCTGATCGATTCGCTGTCGAAAACCTATGGCATGCCGGGCTGGCGCATGGGCTTCGTGGCAGGTCCGGTTGAAGTGGCGCAAGCCATCGTCACACTGAACTCCAACCACATCACGAACGTGCCGGAAGTCGTCAATGCTGCAGCCGTCGCTGCGCTGGCTGGTCCGCAGGACGTTCCGATCCAGAAGAACAAGGAATTCGAAGCGAAGCGCGACCTGGTCATGGCGGCTTTGGCCAAGTGCCCGGGCGTGATCTGTCCGAAGCCGCAGGGTGCGTTCTACGTGTTCCCGGATATCTCGGTCGCCTTCGGCCGATCGCACCAGGGTCGTTTGATTGCCAACGATGTCGATTTCTGCAGCGTGCTGCTGGATGCGAAGGGCGTGGCCTGTGTGCCGGGTTCGGCGTTCGGCGAACCGCGTGCGATCCGCATCAGCTACACCTGTCCGAGTGCTCCAGTTGCCCGACGGCATGCAGCGGATCGTCGATTTCTTCGCCGAGCTTGCTTGATGCAGTCCTGGCTGCGCTGGGTGTTGGTCATGACGCTGGTGATGCTGGCGTCGTCGGCCTGCGCGCGCGAGCAGCGTGTGCCGGAAGGGCTGCGAATCCTGATCGGCTCCGAGCGGGTGGTGCTGTTGTCCACCACCTGGTGCGGTTACTGCAAGAAACTGCGCGCCGACCTGGATGCGGCAGGCGTGAGTTATCGCGAATGGGATACCGAGCAGAGCGAAGTCGGCAGTCAGGCGCGTGCGCGTCTGGGTGGCGGCCGCACCGTGCCGGTGACCATCGTCGGTGACGAGATCCTCTACGGCTACCAGCCGGATCGCATCATCAGACTGGCCAAACAATGATGCCTCGGCAAGAATCGCCGCGGCTCAAGATCCAAACAATCGACAAGGACCCATCACCATGAAAAAGCCCGTCCGTGTAGCAGTCACCGGCGCCGCCGGCCAAATCGGTTATTCGCTGATCTATCGCATCGCCGCCGGCGAAATGCTGGGCCCGGATCAACCGGTCATCCTGCAGATGCTGGAACTGCCGATGGAGAAGGCACAGGCAGCCCTGAAGGGTTGCATGATGGAACTCGAAGATTGTGCGTTCCCCTTGCTGGCCGGCATGGTCGGCACGTCCGACCCGAAGGAAGCCTTCAAGGATGCCGACTACGCCCTGCTGGTCGGCGCGCGTCCGCGCGGCCCTCGGGCATGGAGCGCAAGGGATCTGCTGATGGAAAATGCAAAAATCTTCATCGAACAGGGCCGTGCACTCGACGAAGCCGCCAGCCGTGACATCCGCGTGCTCGTGGTCGGCAATCCAGCCAACACGAACGCCTACATTGCGATGAAGTCGGCACCAAGTCTGCCGAAGAAGAACTTCACCGCGATGCTGCGCCTGGACCACAACCGTGCGCTGAGCCAGTTGGCCGCCAAGGCATCCGTGCCGGTCGCCGACATCGAAAAGCTCGTCGTGTGGGGCAACCACTCGCCGACCATGTATCCGGACTACCGTTTTGCGACGGTCGGTGGCGGCTCGCTGAAAGACCGCATCAATGACGAAACCTGGAACCGCGAAACCTTCATTCCGAAGGTCGGCAAACGCGGCGCTGCGATCATCGAAGCGCGCGGTTTGTCGTCGGCGGCCTCGGCGGCCAATGCAGCCATCGACCATATGCGCGACTGGGCACTGGGCACCAACGGCAAGTGGGTGACCATGGGTATCCCATCCGACGGCAGCTACGGTATCCCGGCCGACGTGATGTACGGCTTCCCGGTGACCTGCGCCAATGGCGAATACAGCATGATCCGCGACCTGCCGGTCGATGATTATTCGCGCACGATGATGGACAAGACCCTCGGCGAGCTGCAGGAAGAGCAGGCCGGTGTCGCGTCGATGCTGAGTGCCTGATCTGCTTGTGTCACAGAGCCCGCTCCAGCGGGCTCTGATGGTACGGCAAGGGTAGTGCAGAATGGAGTGAGACATGGCAAGAGCTATTCTGATCGCGTTGGTCATTGCGGTGGTCGTCGCGATCTTCCTGCCGCGGAGTGGCCAGCGCGCGGACGGCGACAAGGTACCGGCCGAAGTGCGCAGCCAATTGCGTGGACACAAGGTCGTGATGCTCAGTGCCAGTTGGTGTGGTTATTGCAAGACCCTTCGAAACGATCTTCGTGCCGCGAAGGTGCCGTTCAAGGTGCTGGATATCGAAGAGACCGCCACCGGCCGCAAGGTCGCCGATGCGCTGAACGTCCAGGCCGTCGGTGACGATCGTCGACGACGATGTCGTCTGGGTACGACCCGGATCAGGCAGCTGGCGAAAGACGGACCTAGCGCGCCGTTGAGAAACGCCAGACGGCGTTTGAACCGCCGGATACGGCGTTGAAACAACAGAGGGGGACACCATGATCACAAGCGCAGGAGCGCGTTTCCGTTCGGCCCTGGCCGAAGAAACCCCATTGCAGATCGTCGGCACGATCAACGCCAATCACGCACTGCTCGCGAAGCGCGCCGGCTTCCGGGCAATCTATTTGTCCGGTGGGGGTGTGGCCGCCGGCTCATTGGGTATGCCTGATCTGGGCATCAACACCATGGACGATGTGCTGATCGATTGCCGGCGGATCACCGATGTCTGCGATCTGCCCCTGCTGGTCGACATCGACACGGGCTTCGGCCCGAGTGCGTTCAACATGGCGCGAACGGTCAAGTCACTGATCAAGGCCGGTGCCGCGGCCTGTCATCTGGAAGACCAGGTCGGCGCGAAACGCTGCGGGCACCGCCCCGGCAAGGAAATCGTCAGCACCGAAGAAATGGTCGATCGTGTGAAAGCCGCGGCAGACGCCCGTACCGATGCGGCGTTCTTCCTGATTGCCCG
>JADJRU010000001.1 GCA_016712105.1 Ahniella sp. | reverse complement strand
ACGGTCAATTTCAGCGAATCCGTGAACTTCGACAACACGGCGAATGCGGCGAATACCAGCTTCGATTTCGAATGCCCGGCCGGGTCACCCGCAAACTTCACGGTGCCTACCGCCTCGCCGGCCACCGTTGTGGTCATCGACCCGCTTGATGCCACTGTCGCTGGCCAGACTTGTGTGCTGAGCGTGCGCGCTGCCGGCATCACCGATTCGGATCTGGGTGATCCGCCGAACAACATGCTCGCTGACGTCACGGCAACCATCGGGTTCTCGGGTGTCGCGGTTGACGACGCCTACACGATCACGCCGCATCTGACGTACCTCACGCCAGCAGGCGTGACCGGCAACGACGTCCTCGGAGCGGAAACGATCACCGGCTTCGGCCCGACACTGGCCACCGCCAACGACACCGTGCCGAACGGGACGAATCATCACTGCCGGCGGTGCAGGCGCTCGGATCATCATGAATGCCGATGGCACGTTCACCGCGTATCCGGATGCAGCCGACGACAACGGCGATGGCACGGTCACGTTCTTCTATCAATTGAGCGGCGGCGACACGGCACAAGTCACGCTGACGTTCGAAGCCGAAGAGTTCCTGTGGTTCGTCGACAGCACGCCGGGTACCACGGTTTGCAGTGGCACCAACGAGGGTACGCAGGCTTGTCCGGCAGCGACGCTGGCTTCGGTGACGGCTGCCGATACCGTAAACGACGTGATCTTCATTGACAGCGGCACCTACGCGGGTGTGGCGAATACGCTGGAGAACACCGAACTGGTGATCGGCAACGGTTCCACGTCCACGCTTTCCGCACTGGTCGCTTCACGTGTCACCCCTGTCGCCGGCAGCAGCTTCGCGCCCTACGACGCGCTCAACGGTGCGGCGCCGGTGTTTACCTGCACCAATGTCACGTGCCTGACGCTCGGGACTGGCGGCACGCTCCGCGGTTTCTCGATCAGTGATTCCGGCGCCACCGGAACCGATCTCGCGGGCACGAACTTCGGCACGCTGACTGTCGATGAGGTCAGCCTGTCCGGCACGGGCCGCGCACTGAATCTCGCCACCGGCACGATCTTGGGTACAGGCTTCACCAGCGTCACGTCCACGTCGAGCGGCACGCAAGGCATCAACCTGGCAGGAATCATCGGAACGCTGAATCTGGGCAGCAACAGATCGGAGGCTCGACGACCCAGGGCATCCTGGTGGGCACGACGACCGGTACCGTGAACTTCGGCAATACGACTGTGGGCGCTGGCACGGATTGTGTGAGCCTGCAGAACAATTCCGCAGGTGCACGGAACTTCGGCACGCTGACCTTGAACGGCTGCGGTGGCGTGGGCTTCCTGCACGCAGTCGGTGGCGGTGCGGTCACTGCCTCCGGTGCGACGAACATCACCAACGTCACCGGCATTGGCGTGTCAATCGATGGCAACACCAGCACGCTGAGCTTCGCGAACGTGTTGGTCAACAAGGCAGTCACCGCCGGTAACGGTGTCGTCATCAACAACAGTACCGGCCCGGTCAGTATGGGTGAGTTGTTGTTGACGATCGTCAATGGCACCGGCCTGACCTACAACAACTCAACCGGTGGTCTGGCGACATCCGCGACTTCGGCGATCTCGACTGCGGCCGGTCCAGGCATCGTCTCCTCGAATGCATCCAATTGGAATGGCAACTTCAATACGGTTGCCGTGACGGGCAGTCCAACTCAGGGCATCAACCTGAACAACGTGTCCGGCAACATCCTGATTGGATCGGGCGGCGGGATCACGGGCACGGCGGGTCCGGCATTCGTGGTTACGGGTGGCATTGGTACGGTCAGCTACGGCGGGTTCATGAGCAAGACCACTGCCGGCAAACTCGTCAGCGTGACGGGTGCTGGTGGCGGCACGCTGACGCTATCCGGCAACCTGACATGCAACACGTCGTGCACGGGCCTTGACGTAGCGACCCGAACCTCCGGTACCTACACGTTCTCGGGCGCCAGCAATACATTGTCGACGGGAACCAACCCCGGTGTGTCATTGGCCAGCAATGCAGGTGCCTCGATCGCATTCACCGGCGGGAATCTCGGTATCACCACGACATCGGGCGCAGGCTTCACGGCCACGGGTGGTGCGACGAGCGTGACCGTGACGGGTGCGGGCAACACACTCACCAGCACCACCGGTACGGCGTTGAACGTAGTGGGTACAACCATCGGTGCGGGCGGCCTCACGTTCCAGAGCATCAGCGCGAATGGCGCCCTGAACGGCATCGTGTTGAACAACACCGGCGCGCTCGGCGGTCTGACGGTGACCGGTAACGGCAACACGACACAGGGTGGCAACAATTCTGGTGGCACGATCCAGAATACCACCGGTGACGCCATCGTGCTGACCGACACGCGGATCATTACGCTGACGAACATCCGCGTGACGAACATCGGCGCGAACAATGGTGATCAAGCCGGTGCAATCGACGCCACGAATCTGGCCGGCACGAACCTGCTGCAAGCAAGCACGCTGACCAACCTCGGTAAAGTCGGTGCTGCCGGTGGCACGAACCGCAACGGCATGAACGTGATCAACACGAACACGGCCCTGACCTCGCTGACCTTGAACAACAACGTGTTCTCGGATTCCGATGGCACCTCATCGTTCATCTTCACGAGTGCACGCGGGACCTCGCCGATGGGCGTAACGGTCACGAACAACCTGTTCACCGACCTCGTGGCGCTGGCGCTGCAGATCAACGCCGGTGACTCCGAAACCGGCGTGCACACCGTCACGTCCACGGTCACAGGGAACACGTTCAGCAATGCGAGCCCAACAGACGGCCAGGGCGGTCTTGCGGTGGTGACTGCCGACGACCAGGCGACGGTCAACACGACGATCAGCGGCAACCAGTTGTTCGACCTGATCAAGGGTATTGCCGGCGGCAACAGCGAAATCCTGCTGACCCAGACCACCGGTGGTGCGCTGAATGGTACGGTGTTGAACAACACGATCGGCACCGCCGCCTTTGGCAACGGTGATCGCCGTGGTATTGGCATCATCGCCGAGCCGGACCTCGACGTGAATGGCGAGAACGGCGCAGTGGACATCATCCATGACGGCAACACGATCAACCGACTGATCGATCGGGAGGCGATCTTCGTCGACCTGCGCGAAGACACCGGCAACTCCGAGCTGATCGTGCGCAACAACAGTATGGGCCAACTCGGCGGCTTCGTCGGTCAGGTCGGCGGCATCCGTGAAGCGCTGGATATCCAGACGCGCGGCGAAGTGACGCGTACATTCAATACGCACATCCTGAACAACGTGATCACCGGCAACTTCAGCGGTGGATCTGGTGAATCTCGAGAACAATATCGACAATGCCACGCCCGGCAACCTGACGATGCACTCGACGGTCACCGGCAACACCTTCACGAACCAGAACGCCGCCGCTGACGAAATCCTGGTGCGTCCGCGAGACGCTGGTGCGGTGACGACCTCGTGCCTCGACATGACCGGCAACACGATCGGTGGCGGCTCGGGCACGATCGAGCTCAACGAAACCGGCGTGCTCAACGTCGAACAGAACAATGCGAACCAGGTGGCCAGCGGCAATGGCATCCCGAACGCCAACGTCATCATTTCCGGCGGCGCACCGCAGTTCAACGTGACATGTTCCCCACCCCCAATCTGAGGGCTTCGGCCCTCAGGGATTTCCCCATCACGCTACCCTGGAGAACACACCATGGCTGAGCCGTTCCTTTCAGAATTACGTATTTTCAGTTTCGCTTTCGCGCCTCGAGGGTGGGCGTTGGCGAACGGGCAATTGCTGCCGATCAATCAGAACCAGGCCTTGTTTTCATTGTTAGGCACGACGTTTGGCGGCGATGGTCGCGTGAATTTCGGGTTGCCCAATCTGATGGGACGGACCCCGATTCACGTGGGCAGCAGTCACACGCTCGGCGAGCGTGGAGGTGAGCAGGCGCATACCCTGAGCATCGCCGAGCTGCCACGCATGTGCATGTGGCCCAGGTCACGAACGTCAACGGTGGACAGACGCCGACCAACACCCTGATTGGCAATACGGGTGCAAACAGCTTCGGCCCCGCTACGGCTCTGGTGCCGATGGCCGCAGGCATGGTCACGAATACCGGTGGCTCGCAGGCGCACTTGAACATGCAACCCTTTCTGACCTTGAGCTTCGGTATCGCGCTCCAGGGCATCTTCCCGTCTGCTACCTGAGGGCCCGACCATGGCACAACCTTATGTGGGTGAAATCCGCATGTTCGCGGGCAACTTCGCACCGGCCGGCTGGATGTTCTGTGAGGGACAACTCCTGCCGATTTCCGAATATGAAACCCTGTTCCAATTGATCGGTACGACTTACGGCGGCGATGGCGAGAGCACATTTGCACTTCCGGACCAGCGAGGGCGCATTCCCTTGCATCAAGGCAATGGCTTCGTCCTTGCCGAGACGGGTGGTGCCGAAGAAATCACGCTGACGGTCAACCAGATCCCGGCACACGCGCACGTCATGCTGGCCTCGACCGGTACTGGCAACAGCACGTCTCCCGGAAATGGCGTCTTTGCGACCGCGCTGCAGGATCTTTATCTGGAAGACATTACCCCGGTAAATCTCAGTCCGCAGGCGGTATCGGCAGTGGGTGGCTCGCAGCCACACACCAACTTCCAGCCCTATCTGTGCGTCAATTACATCATTTCGTTGTACGGGATCTTCCCGTCGCCAACTTGAGGAGCCCGACATGGCAGATCCTTTTGTCGCAGAAATTCGAATTTTCCCGTTCAACTTCGCACCGCGTGGTTGGGCCTGGTGCGACGGGCAGCTGTTGCCGCTGTCGCAGAACACGGCATTGTTCTCCTTGTTGGGCACGACCTATGGTGGCAACGGCAAGTCCAACTTCGCGCTGCCGGACATTCAGGGTCGTGCGGTCATGCACCCAGGGCAAGGCCCGGGGTTGAGCCTGCACGACCTCGGTGAAACCGGTGGCTCCGAGACGGTGACTTTGCTGGAGTCGGAAATTCCGTCGCACAGCCACACAGTCCGCATCTCGCAGGAAGATGGCAACTCGCGCAATGCCGGCAACAACTACGTCGGCATCGGCAACAACATCTTTGCGCCGCCACCGCCTGCCGGCCCGTCCATGGCCCCGGAAGCGCTGACGCCAGCGGGTGGTGATCAGCCGCACAACAACATGATGCCGTACCTGACGTTCTACTACTGTATCGCCTTGCAAGGCGTCTTCCCGCCACGCACCTAGGAGTTCTCCATGCAGCGTCGTTCTTTCCTGCAGTCATCCACGTCCATGGCGGCACTGGCCCTTCCGGCGATCGGCTTTGCGTCTTCATCGGTCGCTCAATCGGCCTTGTCACCTGCCGTCTCCATCAGTGTGTTGTGCTCTGATGAGAACGGATGTTTCGGACCGGGCACCGGCATTGCCGAAGCTCGCGGACCAGTGAACATCCGTGTTGCGCAGATTGATGCACAACCGGAAGCCAGTGTGCGATTCCGTCTGTGGTTTGCGGGTGACGAAGGTCAGAACGCGTTCGAGTTGGCGTCCAGTTCACCCCGGGGCGGGCGTAGCAGCTCGCTCCGGCTGAACGCGGAAGCCGAACGACTGCTGGCGATCGATGCCGAAGTGTCTGCGACGGGCGACACGGCCTCGGCCGGAAGTGCCCAATGTCTGCTGAGCCAGGGCGGCTTCGGTCGCCTGAAGCCGGGCAGTCATCTGATCGTGCTGCACAATCAGGGCAACACGGTCATGAACGAGTCCGACCCGGCCATCATCGCGGCCATTCGTCTGGACATCCAAGCGGCCTGATCCATGTCTGTTGTCCTTGGGGTCAACGAAGCGCAGCAGGAGCTGACGGAAGCCGTTCAGCACCTGCAGCGTGTTTTGACCGAGGCACAGCCTCAGATCCTGCTTCGCGACGAACAGGCTGATGACAAGGAACCCCTTGTGCGTCTGTATGCCGAGTTCCGCGCCGAGGAACTCGCCCAGGCACCGTGGCCGGAAAACGTCAAGCAGGACTTCCTGGCCGAGCAGTATCGACTGCAGGCTGCACACTACCAAGCCCACTATGCCGGAGCGCGTTTTCTCGTGCTGGTGCAGGAGGGCGTTGTCATTGGTCGCTTGTATCTGTACCGATCGCCCAGCGAATATCGCCTGATGGACATCATGCTGTTCGAGTCGTCGCGCCGGCGCGGCATCGGGCGCGTGTTGATCAGTGCCTTGTGTGCCATTGCGGGCAAACAGGGCGTATCGATCACGCTGCACGTAGAGCGTGACAATCCAGCACGGGACTTCTATCTGCGTCGTGGCTTCGAGATGCTCGAAGACCGCGGCGTGTACCACTTCATGCGCTTTCCGTCCGGGTAGCCGCCGGAATCCGCAGAAACCGCCGCAACTCCGGGGTTTGCGGCGACTGTCCGGCTTCTTGCCGGCACCACACTTGGAGGCACAATATGAGTACACCCGCTAATACCGCGCTGTCGGTTGTCAGTTGCCAATGGAGCAGCTCCAATACGTCTTACGCGATGATCGGCATCGGCAATACGATCCTCAATCAGCAAGCGCCGACGAATAGTCCAAGCTTCTGGTTTGTCGTCATTGCTCGGACAAATCTCAACGTGGTCTACAACGCGCTTCAGACTGCACCCGATCAGGTGCCGCCGATCAGCCAGTACAACGATTCGAATCACATCCTCGTGGTCGCAACGCTGAGCATCGGCTTGAACAATCAACCCCAAGGCGCACTGTTCGCATTCCTCGATGTCAACGGTGCCGGTGCCCAACTTCGGCGCATTGAACAACTCGCCGTACAGTTCAATTGCGGTTCGTTGGGCACCTACGGGTATGCACTGGTCGGAGTCCTCGGCAACGGCAATATTCCGGGTTCGAAGCGAGCCAGGTTGCAGGCCCGCAGCTGGGTCCGATCCTCACCGTGCAGCTGATGCCGATCCAGACGCCCTCGGGTGTGCTGTACACCCCGGTGGATCTGAGCGACGCGTGAGTTCGGACGAGGGGGCACGACCGCACATCGTCGTGGCGGGCTGGTGCCGCAACGGCACCGGCTTCACTCGGGTCTTGAACGAAGTGATCGCGCGTCTGCAGAAGCACGCGCGCATCACTTGGGTCGGTATCGGGGCGACCAGTGACACCCATGTCCTCGCGAACGGCGCCACACTGGTGCCGGTCGCGATGGGTCGTGGTGATCCGGTCGGCGCCTATCTGATCCGTGACGCCTGGTCGGAGTGGCGGCCCGATGCCGTGTTGGTGCTCAACGACATCTGGTATCTCGAACACTACGCACGCGTGTTGGGTCCGATCCGGGGCAAGGTCCCGATGCTGGGTTACCTGCCCCTGGACGGTGATTTTCCCGACGGTCTGCAGCTTCCGGATCTCCGAGCCTTCAGCAGTCTCGCCACGTTCACGCACCACGCCGCACAAGGTTTGCGTAGTCGCCTAGCCGAACAGGGTCAGCAAGTGCCGGTGGCTGTCGTCGGGCACGGCGTCGACACGGCTATGTTCCAGCCTCGAACCGCGTTGACGATCGAAGCCCGCGCTGATCGGGCGAAAGAGTACTTCGGTCTTGCCGAGCCGACGGTGGTGGTGTTGAACGCCAGCCGCGCCGATCCGCGCAAACGGATCGACCGAACCATCGAAGGATTTGCGGCCTACGCCAGGCAGGCCGATCATCCGATCAAACTTTGCCTGCATCAGGCCATTGCCCACGACGGGCTGGCCGAAGTGTTGCGGGCGCGAATCGATGACTTGAATCTGCAGTCACATGTCCTGTGGTGGCCTCCCACATCAGGTCCGCTGACCGACGCAGGCGCTCGCGGAGCTCTACAACGCCTGCGCGATCGGCATCAACACCAGCATGGGCGAAGGCTTTGGCCTCGTCAGTTTCGAGCACGCGGCCTGCGGGGTGACACAGTTGGTGCCCGACCACCCGGCCTTGGCCGAACTATGGGGTGATGCCGCGGTCCGGATCGGCCCCGTTCGTGGGGAACCGCAGGCTTTTTCGCCGCTTCAGATGTCGGCAGTCACGGCAGAACAAGTGGCGGACGGACTGGCAAGAACATTGGAGTCACCGGATCAGTATCGGCACCTGTCACAAGCTGCGCTGGACCGAGCCCGATCGCCGTTGTTCCAGTGGGACGTGGTCGCCGGATCGCTGTGGCGAATCCTGGCCGATCAGTTGAACACGGCCTCGTAAAGCCTGCCCCGGCCATCCGGCTGAATCGGCACCAGAAAAACCTGGAGTTCGCCCATTTGCGCGTGACTCAGGGCCTGGATCGACTGTGGCAACACCAGCGTCGGATGGGCGAACAACAACGAAAACGCCTGCTGACGCGGCGAAGGCGAGGGTAACTTGTTGACACCGATGAGCTGCAGGCCATCACCATTCGGGAACTGGAACATGGTCTGAAGGACCGCTTCGAAATCGCTGTGCGTGACGGTGCTGAGGTCGAGCATGAGAATCCCCGAATGATGGATGACCCAGTTTAACAGGCGAAACGAACAGACGAGTCGACGAGAGAAATGCCATCGCCGGACGTTTCAGCATCCCGCGCTTCGGCGTTAACATCGGCCCATGAAAATCGCATCGTGGAACGTCAACTCGCTGAAGGCGCGAATGGAGCATGTACTGGCTTGGCTCGAAGAAGCCAAACCGGACATTGTCGGCTTGCAGGAACTGAAGATGGAGACCGCGTCGTTTCCGACAAAAGTATTCGCCGACCTGGGCTACCACACGCTTGCGAACGGCCAGAAAACCTACAACGGCACGGCGCTGCTCGCGCGCACCGAACTGCAGAATCCGGTCTACGCCATTCCAGGGTTCGTCGACGAACAGAAGCGTGTGATGGCCGCCACCATTGATGGCTTGCGCGTGATCGACCTGTATGTCGTCAACGGTCAGGAGGTCGGCTCCGAAAAGTTCCAGTACAAGCTGGCGTGGTTGGACGCACTGCACGGTTGGCTCGCAGAAGAGATCGTCCGTTATCCAGACCTCGTTGTGCTCGGTGACTTCAACATCGCTCCCGATGATCGGGATGTCCATGATCCCGAGGCATGGCATGAGTCGGTGCTGTGTTCAACACCTGAACGGGCGGCATTCCGTCGTTTGCTCGATCTCGGTCTGTTCGATTCGTATCGCGAACTGGAAGGCAACGGCGGCGCGTTTTCCTGGTGGGATTACCGTCAGGCGGCATTCCGCCGCAACATGGGTTTGCGCATCGACCTGTTGCTGGTCAGCGACAGCGTCCGTGCGCGACTCAAGCGCGTCGGCATCGACCGCGAACCCCGCAAATGGGATAAGCCGAGTGATCACGCCCCGGTTTGGCTGGAACTATGACGGACACCCCGCCGTATGGATTGACGGACGAGGAGCTCGAAGAGCTCAACGAATACTTTGCCAACAATCCGGGGCCGTACCAGTTTGGACTCGACGCGGCACACGGCTTGCTGACGGCTGTGGTCGTCGCGCCCGAGCCGGTCGCTGCGTCGGAATGGCTGCCGCTGTTGATCGAAGATGAGGAGGGGTTCGGTGATGCCGATCTGGCAAACCGAGTCCTCGCGTTGATCGTGCGCCTGTACAACAGCGTCGTTCAGGAGCTGGAAGCCTTCACGTACCAGCCCATCTACGCCGAGACCGATGTCGAGGAAGGCGGCACTCGTCTGAGCCCGAAAGGTTGGTGCGAAGGATTTGCCGCGGGCATTGATCTGCGCTCGGAAATCTGGGGCACCCGGCTTGGCAGCGATCCCCGGTTGATCGAACTCATGGACCCGATCATTCGCCTGTCGGCCGAAGAGGGTGTGCTGGATATCGACGTCGAAGATGCCGAAGAAACCAGCGATGAAGAGTTGCTGCCGGGAGAGCAGCCCCTGCATGAACCGCCTGCAGGCGAGGTGGCCGAAACAGAAGCCCAGGAAGAGTCCGGCGCACCAGAGCATCCGTTGACGCATATGCTCGAACCGATGAGCGAGCCCGATTACGACGCCGCGCTGAACGGCGTGGCGGCTGCCGTCGCAGACATCCAGCAGTACTGGCGCGACTTCCGTCCCGGACAAGATGAATCATTCGCTGACGCGCCGAAGCTCATCCGCAGGAAACGCGGCGGGCAATGGGTGCATTGATCTGCACCGGCTACTCGAACCCGTCCGCAAACCCGTCACTGACGACATAGGCCAGTCCTGACGACAGGCGACCGAGGTACTCTCCCTGCGATTTGCCCAGCGGGGTGGGAACGGGCGTCAGCTCATCCAGTGCTTGATCCATCAGTGCGAGTCCGAGTGACCGCAGTGCAGGATCAGCGTTTGCATTCGCGGCGCGCATCAGAGTTGCCGACAGAATCGCCTTGCCTTCGGGATACAAGCAGGAATCCAGACAGGGCATCGGCATGGGACCCGGGCTCCACCCTGGGGTGAGTTCAGTCAGATCGCCGCCCACCCGATTGCCAGAGAACGCGAAATTGACCGAGTTCGGCCAGATCCCCCCGGCTGTGCCATTACCGGGTGGTGTCTCGGCAATCTGCCGAAGGCTGCGAGCAAATGATCCGATGGCTTCCGACGGTGTGATCGCGGGGACGCCAAGGGCCTCGTTCCCGGTTGCAACCTCGAGCCGATGAAGTTGATTGAAGTCGTACAGGGCAGCCATCCAGAGCTGCGTCGACTGATATCGCCCAGGGCCGGTGATGATGCTGAGGTCTCCTTGACCTGAGGGCTCCAGGAAACCAAGCAACTGACCGGTCGACGGCGCACGACTCAGCGCAAAGTTCTGGGTCAGGCTGCGTGCCGTGTTGCTTTGCCAGTCATCCAGAAAACTTGCGTCGATCGTCGTGCCGAGAAAGTGGAACATCTCGTAGAACTGATTCGCGACCCGATCGTTGAGGTTGGCAAAGGGATCGCTGATCGGGTCGTTCGGGCTGCAGACGGCGCCGGGTGACAAGCCGCCGCGGCTGGGGCACAGGTAACCGCGGAAATTCCTGGCGCCTTGGCGCAGCCGTTCGGGCACGGTGCTGTCGCCAGTGCGCCAATAGTAGGCAAGCAGATTCTCGATGTACTGGTGCGAACTGTTGAAGTCGGCGCGGTATCCGCCATAGCCGGAAGGGAACTGACCACAATAGAAAAACGGGTTGTCGGACTGCAGCGCAGCATCTGCGTATGCAGACTGCGTAATGCCGCGGGCGTACTGATCGAGTGGATCCACCTTGGATCGCGCAGGCGCCATGCGGCGACATTCGCGATGGCGGTCGTGTTGTGATAATCGGTCCAGGTGGCACACCAGTACGTGTTGTCCCAGGCCTGTGCGGGTGTCGGATCGAAGCCGCAATCAATCTCGTCGGACAACACCGGATTGCCCCAGTAGCGCGGATACAGACCAAAGGTCTGCAAGCCCATCAGGCCTTTCTGGTGGCGCTGATCGACTGTGGATGCCATGGTCTGCAAAAGCTCCTCGTCAAACCGCGCAATCAGCGGATCACGACTTGCCGGCTCCACTGGAAACTCATCCACCGCCCCACTGGCGCCCAACCATGTGCGCTCGGGCAGGCCGAGCAAAGGGCTTTGTAATGTGCCGAGCTGGTCGGCCAGAATGTTGGTCGTGCTCGTTGCGGGCGGGTAGACGCCGAATCGATAGCTGGCGCTGCTGCCTTGGTAATGGCCGAGCCACACCGAGTTGTCGGCAAACGAGACCTGCGCCGCGGTTCCGTCGAACCCGAGCGACTGCGGTTCGTAGTCGGCCATGTTTTCAAGGCTGATGGCAAGGGTGCCGGCCGCATGACGAATCATGAGGCTCGGCGCATCGGCCCGCGTGCCGTTCGCCAGCACAACGGCGCCAGTGCGCAATTCGAAACGCTGGGCAGCCAGCCGATCGGCGCGGCGAACCTGGTGCAAGCTGACGCCACTCGCAGGCACACTCTGGCTGGCCTGAAGACCCGCTGTTGTATTGGCCTGATAGGCATACGTCGGCGACAGCAAGCTGGGTGTCATCAGGTCCAATTCCCAACGATCCAGACGTCGAGCGTGCGGCACGTTGTTACACACGATCATGCCCAGGCTGCACTCGGCGCCCTCCCAGTCGATCCACTCGCGCACCGAGACACTGCCGCTGCCTGCGGAGAAGATCATTCTCCGGCCGCCGCTGATGGCGCCCCCACCGACAGCGGGGTGATCGAATGTGTATTCAACAACCAACACGGCCACCAGAGGATCCAATTGCTCGAAAGACACTCGCCGCACGGTGGTGTTGCCGCTGTTCAGACCATCGATGTTGGCCCGAACGACGCTGCCCGACACCATCAACGTGGCGTTGGACAAAGCCGCCCGCAACAACTGGCCGGAGTTCTTGCTGACGGCAAAAGATGCCGGGCCGGTGTCGATCTCGATCTCGGTTGTGGTTTCAGTGCGAACGATGGCTTGAGTCGGCACCGGGTTCGGCGTCGTGCCGTCGAACACGATTCGGAAGCGACGCGTCGCTTGAGCCGGCACACTCGCCGGAAACCGAACCAGCATCCACTTGATGGGTGCCTGGATGTCTGCTGCATCCGCCTGCCATCGGGCCAGAACCCGCGCACTGGTCGGCAACCCCTGCATCGCTTCATCGATGACGCGCACACCCGAGATGGCCAATAGCTGGTGTGACCTGGGTACCGGAATCGAGGCACTGACCAACTCGTTCGTCCGGGCGTAGTCCGAAACATTGGGCACGTCGACCCAGACACTCTCAGGAACCGAAGGTGGCCACGCCGAAAAAGCGTTGCAGGACACCAACAGCATCAGGCCCTGAATGAGCCAGCAAATCCGATCCGTCGGGCGATGGTTCTTCATGGCGCAAAACCGAAAGAAGTCAGGATCCGAGTGTCGCTGATGACACCCGGGTTGCTCCAGTCCAGCATCAGCTCGGGTGCTGTCAGGTCGGGTCGCTCCAGTCGGAAGAAATCGAAGCTCACGGCCAGATCCGGGTCTGCCGGTTGCGGCGGGTTGTCGCAGGACTGAGTCAGCACGTTCCGATTATGGTGCTCATAACTGCACCAGCGCATGGTGGCCCAATCGGTATAGGCGACAAATCCCAACTGCACTCGCTCCGGCAAATCGGGCCGGAAGAATCGTCTCAGCACCCGCCATGGTTGGGGCGCCGCCTGGGACGACAGCTCCTGGAACAGCAGCAGCATATGAGGACCGATCCTGATGAGGCGCAGATGTGCGGCATCGGTCTGGGCTGCCGCGTCGGTGATCAATCGTGTTGATTGGCTCGGATTCGGGGGGAACGGATTCGCGCGGGTGGTCTTGTCTTCGAACTGGAATCGCCCGGGCAGATCGGCGGCGCCCATCGAGAGAAAAATGTATGCCTCATGACCGCGTTGCCACTGTGCGTTGTCCTGCTCCACGTTGCGTCGCGGCGCACGCACCATCAGGCCGCCCAGCGAATATTCGGTTTCCGGTTGACCGCCCTGAGAGCTGCCCGGTGCAGACGCGCCCGGGTTCTGTCCCACACGATTGCGCGGGCGCACCAGCGTGGTCGCTACGAAGTTCCCGCTCAGCTCCTTGTAGGTGAGCTCGGCCCGATAGTCTTCCCACCAGCCGGAACTGCGCGGAATCAGCAGCAGGTGACCTGGTACGCCCTGATTGATCGAGCGCACATCGAGCGAGTCGAATGGCCAATGCTCACGCTGCCAGATCTGTTCGAACTGGCCCAGTGATCGCGCATCCTCGAACTCGTCACCCAGCCAGTCGATCGGCTCGGACGTCGGTGTTTCGAAGGTGTTCGTGAACAGGCTTGATTGCGCCTCGCCGATGAGCGGAAGCAACAACAGGAAGGATACGACTGGTCGGCAAAGGTTCAATGTCATGGCGATGTTGGCACGTTGATTGCAAAGGGCGTATTGCACCTAACGTGCCGAACGCGCTTTTTTTCTCACCGGCTTCAACACAAAACGGTCTGGCATAATCGATTCATGAAGTCAGGCAATGGATGGTCCAACGAGCAGTTTGCGCAGCTGATGGCCCGCCATGAGCCGGAATTGCGGCGAATGATCCTGCAGAAGGCGCGGGACAGCAGTCTGTCGGTCGACGAACTGCTGCAGGATGTGCGCCTGAAAATCTGGCAAATGCTCCAGAGTGAGAATAATCCCACTCTCGACTCGTCCTATCTGCGCAAGATGGTGGTTTCGGTGGTGATCGACACATTTAGACGGGTCCAGGCCCGGCAGGAGGTCGCACTCGCTGATTTGCCCGAAAGCGGCGAACTGATGGTCGCCGCGGTGCAATCGCCGGACCGGGTTCAGGAAACACGCGAGCGTGAGCGTGTGCTGCATCAGGCCATCTCGGAACTTCCGGAGCGCCGGCAGGCGCCCACCAGAATGTTGTTGCTGGGCTTCAACACCAAGGAGATTGCCAACATGCTGAAGATGACTGAAGCCACCGTGCGCAATCTTGCTTATCGAGGTGCCGAAGACTTGCGTGTTCGAGTGTCTGCAATGCTCCGGCCAGCCAACGATGAATAAGCTGGATCCCGCCCTCGAGCCCCTGCTGTCGTTGGCGCCAACAGGCGCCTGCGCCGGATCACACGTGGACACCGGACAGTTGATCGACCTCGCGGCCGGCGATCTGGACGAAGCGCTCGCAGCCCAGGTCATCGCGCGGATCTCGCATTGCCAGGACTGCCTGTCGGCATTCCGTGATGTCGTCGAAACCACGCAGTGGGCCGACTCGTTCGTGTCCGACTTGCAGGCATCCAGGGAAGCAGTGCCGCCCGGGAAATCGAACGTGGTGTCCCTGCCGGCGGTGGCAGCGCCGCGATTCAAGCGGTGGTTGGCTTCCGGCGTCGGACTGGCTGCGGCACTGCTGGTGACGGTCGTTCTGATCCGGCCGACACCCCCGGATGATCGACTGCGTGTGACGTCGGATCCGATGCTGGAGCCTGCGGATCGAGTCACGCTGGAAAAGCCGCCGACGCAGTTTCGATGGCCATGCAAACCCGGTCAGGTCGACCAGCGTTGGCAACTGCTCGACCACACGGCCGAAGTGGTGCTGGAGAAGCAGGTCGTGGACTGTCACGTGGTGCTTTCGGATGCCGAGCGGGCACGGATCGGAACAGGCTTCCATGTCTGGCGAGTCGTGGATCCCGACGGGCAGCAGGACAGCAGTCACTCGTTCGAGGTCCAGTAACCGTGACTGTTGCCGGCAGATCCTGTGAACGCGGATCGGTCACTACGGCACGGTGCTGGCTGTCGGTCCTGCTTCTGCTTCTGCTGCCCCTGTTTTCACAGGCCGCCGTCCGGGTTGCCAAAGTGCCGCCGGCCGCAGCCATCCGCAACATCGATCTTCAGCCCGGAGACTTGCTGGAGACCACACCTGGAAAGCCGTTCGGAATCTTCGATCTGCTGACATTACAACTCACGGCATCGTCAGTTGTGCCGGATGCCTTGTTCCGGGTCCGTGCCGGGACGCGGGCCAAACTGATCCTGCCGATCGGACGCTGGGATCTGCGCCTTGAACCCACGGGTGATGCCGCTTTGCCGGGTTCGGCCGAATGGGCCTATGCACAAGGCTGGGCGCACGCCGATGCCGCACGTTTCGACGAGGCCGAGCAAACGTTTGCCGCTGCAGCAACCGCGCACCCCGAGCTTGCGTATTGGCTCTGGCTGGGTGCCGCCGAAGCGTTCGAGAAGAATCTGGATCCCGATCGGACTCGTGGACTTCGAGCGGCCCAAGCCGCGGTGCAAAATCTGGACACGCAACCCAAGTCTTCGGACATGCAGCGAATGGAAGCCCTGCGCATGTTCGCTCAATGGCAACTGCTCAATCGCCAGAACGTCGAAGCGGCAGCCACGCTGAAGCTGGCCATGGCTTTCTCGTGTCAGTGCCTGCGTGATGCCGAGCTGCTTTTGCTGCGGGCGTTCCTGGCTCTGCGCGAAGGACGGGTGGACGATGCCGCGAACGATCTGCGCGACGCATCGGTGCCAATCGATCGGCTCGCGACTCAGGGAACCGAACGCGCATTGTTGTTGCAGCGCCAGGCAACGCTGCAAGCGATGCAGCGTCGGGGCCTGGATGGTGCAAACGAGGCCGACCGCATTTTCGCTGACGCCCTTCAGTTGACCGAACGCGTGGCGCCGGACAGCGCCTTGCTCGGCAGGCTCGCGTTCAACGCGCATCTGCATGCCCTCGAAAGTCGCCGATATGCGGATGCCGAGCGCTACGCAAGAACCGCCCATGCGGCATTCCAGTCGGCGGCGCCGCACAGCCTGGAGTTGGGTCAGGCGCGTGCGGCGCTGGCCGAGGTCTACCTTCGGCGCACCGAATACGATGCCGCCGAGCCCTTGCTGGTTCAGGCGCGTGATCATGCTCGATCGCGGGCGCCAGACAGTTACGAAACACTGTCGCTGGAACTGCAGTTGGCCGACCTGAAGGTTCGTCAGCGGATGTTCCCTGCGGCCAGGGCAGGCATGTTGGCGCTCGATCAGAAGCTGCGTGATCCGAACCTGTTGGCTGACACCCGGCTGCGCAGTGATCTCATGCTCTATCGCGCCAATCTTGCGCTGGCCGAGAACGACTGGTCTGCCGCGCTGGAGCATTCACTTGAAGCTTCGGACGCTTATGGAAACGAGCCGGGCGTGAACCGTTGGCAATCCTTGTTGGGTGCCGCGCAGGCCAGTCTCGCCTTGAATCGGCATGACGATGCGCTGCGTTACGCCCAACTTGCCAGTAGCGGTCTGAGTGAGACCTCCGGTGCAGGTTTGCTGCCAGCGGAGGCAGGGATCGCACGTGCCCGTGCACTGGTCGCGTTGGGCCGGGGGAGCGAGGCAGTTGGCGTCTATGAACAGTCCCTGGGCCTGATCGAAGCACATCGTGCGGAACTCGGTGGCAATGAAGAAGTTGCGGCACGCTGGGCAGCCCAATTCCAGGACTGTTACCACGAGCTGTTTGCGCTGTTGTCTGCTGCCGGATCCGTCGATCTCCTGTTGCAGTGGGAATCCCGCTATCGGCGCCAAGCCCTTCAACAGTTGGCCCGGCAGAGTAATGTCGACTGGTCAAAGCTGGACACGGCAACGCTCGCGCCCACGGACGATTCGGCCCAACTGTCGTTCCTTGTAGGCCCCAAACAAACGCTCGTGCTGGTGCGTGTCCGCCAGGAATCCTGGCGCGTGATCACATTGCCGCAGTCGCGCGCGCAGTTGGGGCATGATGTGGATCGCCTGCTCCTGCTGCTTGGCAGTGCCCAAATGGATGCGCTGGCGCTGCAGGAGCAGAGCCGCAAGTTGTTCGATCAACTCCTCGTGCCGCTCTGGTCTGAGCTTGATGGCGACCCAGCGCACTCGCCCGCAGCAACCGAGAACTGGTTGATCAAGAACGATGGCCCGTTGCACCACATGCCATGGTCCGCACTCTTCGACGGTGAAGCATGGTTGGTCGAGCGAAAACACGTTCGCATCTGGAGCCCGCTTGCACGGCGGTCGAGTCAGGACATGGCCGAAGCAGTGGTGGGATTCGGTGACCCGACCAGTACCGCGGATCAGGCTGACAGCCTGCCTGGTGCCCGACGCGAGCTGAGTGGGTTGGTTGCGCTGTATCCGGAACAAAGCCAGGTCTGGCTTGGCCTCGACGCACACGAGCAGCGGGTCCGTTCTCTCGCGCCGAAAGCGGCGGTCCTGCATTTTGCAGTGCATGCACAAAGCAACCTCCGGCGGCCGATGGCATCACTGTTGCGACTGGCGCCGGGTTCGTCGCCGGCAAAGACTCAGGACGACGGTTCGCTCACCGCGGAAGAAATCGCCAATGAACTGAAGCTTCGGGCGCGTTTGGTTGTCCTGTCCGCATGCGCCAGTGCACGGGGCGCCGATCTCGGCGGGGATGGACTGCAGGGGTTGGTGAGTGCGTTGCACAAGGCTGGCGCAGACAGCGTGCTCGCCACGCTTTGGCCGGTGCACGACGGCGCCACAGCAGAACTGATGATGTCCTTCCATCGTGCGCGCGCAGACGGTCAATCACCCGCCGATGCGTTGGCCGCTGCGCAACGCCAATGGCTCGCCGAGGCCCGCGTCGCCCGCAACCGAAGTTCGCTGGCACGGTGGTGGGATCCGGGCACTCTGCCCGCAGAAGCACTACATCCTTTCTACTGGGCCGCGTTCCAGGTTTACGAATAGCGACTCCACGTCCTGCGTTCACCAAACATGCCGCAAGGCATCGATTCTGAACCAGAAAACTCAGTCACTGAGCATCGCGCCAGAAGTCGAATGTGCCGTCATTGCGAGGAGCGCTTACGACGCGGCAATCTCCTTCTTGCCTCAAGTTGCGCGCAAGCGCGAGCTTGCCACAGACCCATCGCTGAATCGGTGATCCGGCCACGTGAGAAATATTCCGCTCCGGGTTCGTTCTGATTCGATGTAGCTCCGATCGTCGCTTGTGCCGCGACGGAGCGCACGCCGTCCGAGCCACAAGGCTCCGATTCGGCGTCTGCGAGGCTGTCGAAAGAGGTCATCCATGAAATGGTTCAACACGATGTTGTTGCCCGTGCTGCTGTCCTGCGCACTCGAATCTTCACCCGTTCGATCCGAGTCTCATTCGGACGCCACTCAAGTCTTGATCAACGGCACGGAGCTCGACCAAGCGATGCTCAAGAGGCTTGAAGGACGTACCGGGCAGGTTCTGCCGCCTGGTCAATACTGGTACGACACATTGACCGGTGCGTGGGGGTATATCGGCCACGGAACAGCCGGATTCACGACACCGGGCCTGAGTCTTCCTGGCCCCCTCCAGGCCGATGCCAGTGGCGGCAACACCGGCGTGTTCATCAATGGTCGCGAGCTGGCCGACAGCGACGTCCGTGCATTACAGGCCATCGGCATTCCGGTGCAGCGTGGCCGCTGGTCCATGGATGCCTGGGGTAACGCGGGTGTGGAAGGGTATCCGCCCAGCTTCAATATCTGGGTGATTGCCCGAAGTACCGCCGCGACGAGTGCGAATGCCGACTCGATCTATCGCACCTGGGGCAGTGGTGACAACAAGGGCTCCACCTGGATCGGTAGCGATGGCTCGATGTCACACAGCACGACCATCAACGGCAAGACCTACGACTACTACGTCGGTGACTGAGGCGAGACAACGATGACTTTCCGAATCGGCTTTCGCCACTTCATGCAGTGGATCCTGTTTTCATGTTGTGTGTTCGTGCTGTTGATCGGCCATGCTGGCGCAGGCAACCAGTCACCGGGCAGGAGCCAACTCGGCACGAACGTTCCGAAGATCGCAACGCCCGAGGCGTGGTGGCTGGTGAATCCTTTTCCAGCATCTGCCTATTGGTTGACCCAGTGCGATTTCTGCACGCCGCCTGCGAATGCGCCGTCGGGAAACTGGAACACCGGCGAACAGTCGCAACTGGTGCGTGACCCGAACGGTTGGGTAATCTCGTTCGGCAATCATCCGGATCGTCGGTTCACGCATATTGGCGCGGTGCTGTTCAATGGCGGCAGCGAGCGTGTGCCGGCTGGCGATTGGACGGTTCTGTATGAAGGCGAGGCCAGCGTCGACTATGGCCTGCAACCCTTCGTGCAGGTCATCTCGCGAAGCCCGGGGCGCGACGTGATCCGCATCACGCCGACCCAGAACGCGTTGTTGCAGATCCGGATTGCCAACATCAATCCGACGAATCACCTGCGTAATCTGCGCGTCATCGCTCCGGGTGGTCGATGTGGCAATGACCCCTTCAGCTTTGCGCAGAATGCGACACAGTGCGCGTCGGGAACCTATCAGGCGTTCGAGCAGATCGCTGCAAGTCAGCGGTTTCATCCGATGTTCCTTCGCGAAATGCGCCCTTACGGCACGTTGAGATTCATGCAGTTCCTCGGCATTGCCGATGGGTACCTCAATGCCGACAATCTGGGCGCACCGCAACAGTCGATTCTCTGGTCCGAGCGCAGTCGACTCGATGATGCCCAGTGGGCAAGCGGTTGGCAGGATGGTCCACCGCCTTACGAACTTCTGTTCGAACTGGCCGACGTGCTCGACGTCGACCTCTGGATGAACCTGCACTTCTGGGCCGACGATACGTTCGTCCAGGGGCTTGCTGAATTGGCGTTGCAGCGAACGCCCGGATCGAGGGTGATTTACCTCGAGTGGCACAACGAAGTCTGGAATGGTGCACCACCCTATGGATACGCCGGGCAGCGCATTGACCAATGGGCTGAGGCGAAATGGCCGACGGCACAGTATCCCGGTGTCAGCAGTTTCACGAAGCGAATGAACTACGTCGGCATGCGGACACAACAGGTGTGCCGGATCTGGCGCGAGGTTTGGGGACAACAGGCGAACCGGATCCGCTGTGTCATGCCTGGCGGGCCTTGGGATTTTCCGGCCGCCCAGGCACTGGCTTGTCCTTTGTATGTCGCCTCGGATGGTGTCGAACACTGCGCCGCAAACATCCATGCCGTGGCTTCCGCGCCGTATTTTGGCGGATACCTGAGTGATGCCATCGGCAGCCATTTTTTGGCCTTGCAGGGCTGGACCCAGCAACCTGATGGTGGGCTCGACGCGGTGTTCGACGAATTCGCTTCCGGTGCCTTGGCGGGCGGCAACACTGCACTGGCCCAAGCCCGATCAGTGATGCAGGCCAATCGAGTCGTGGCCGATCAATATGGTGTGGCGCTTGTCGCCTATGAAGGCGGGCAACATCTCACGCCGTATTCGCAGCTCGGCACGTCCTGCAACGACTGGAACAACCCGCCTGCGTGCCAACCGTACCGGAGCATCCAGAATCTCTACATGCAGGCGAACCGCGATCCACGCATGGGTGATCTGTACGATGACTACCTGGCGGCGTGGCGCGCTGAATCGGGCGGCTTGTTTGTCCACTTTGCAGGTCTGCAGCTGAATCATCCGCAGTACGGCTCATGGGGCGCCAAGGAGTTTGCCGGTCAAGCCGAAGCCACCGCGCCGAAATTCAGCGCACTGATGCGCCACAAAGCGGTCCTCGATGGAGGCCAGTTGTTCACTGATGGCTTCGAGGCGTCGTCACCATGAGAGATCCGGTGAGAAAAGTTTCACTCTGGCTTCGTTCTGTCTGGAAATTCTCAACCGGAGCGAGTGTTCATGTCTTTCATTCGATTGTGTTCAAGCGTGGCCATATTGTTGTTGGGCGGTTGCCACATTCCCTCACGACAGGTGCCGATCAGCAGCGAGTTCAATGAACGGCTTCGACTCGATGGTCTGGCGCTGGATACGCCGCAGTTGAGCCAGGACCAGACGGTCGGGCCATACCGCATCGACAACGGGCAACTGATCAGCCCGGTCTATCCCGTGTCTGGTAATGCCGAACTGGATGGACGCACCAGCAATCTGATCCAGAGCGACTGCCTTTGGTTGGGGCATGACAGTCGATACGACATCGGCGATCGGGTCGAACTGAACTGGGAGCAGAACTGGACGTTTGCGGAGCCCGAGGATGGTCCGTCGTCTCCTGCGTCGGAACGGACAATCGGGACCTGCACCTTCAGTCAGCCGGTGACACGTGAGTTCCTTCGTGCAGACGTGGTGGGCTGGCGTGGTGCATCGGACGAACAGCCCAACCCTGTGTATGCGCAGTCTCAAACGAATGCCCTGACGGAAGCGGAAATCGACGGCTGGTTACCGGACGAGCCTCTGGTCATGCGTTGTGTAACACCGCGGCGCAACGATGGCGCCGAGGGCTATTCGTGCAATCTGAATGAAATCAAGGCGTACACAACACATTTGACCCGCTTTGTGCACGACGCTCCGGATGTGTCGTCGAACCCGGATGGTGTTTGCCTGAGTGGCATCGTGCGCCCGGTCGGTATCCGATTCAGTGCCAACGATGCGGTGTCGCCCATGCCGGCCGAGGGTTTCTTCCCCGCCTGCACGCGTCGTGGCTTCTGGCGTCCCGATCGCGACACGCATCTCGAGATCAGCAGTGACCTGTGGCGCTCTTCGAGCAGCCGAATCGGCCCCCATCTGATGATCGTCGATCGCCTGCGCACGGTGCGCCGATCGATGCTGCGCGAGCGCGTCGGATCCACCGAGCGCTGGTCATGGCAAACCCCCACACGATTCAACGACAGCCAGGCGCGTTGGGAAGAAAACTTCAGCGCAAGTCTTTATGTCCCGCGTGCGAAGATCAAGCTTCGGCGCCAAGGGGCAGCACATCCACTGCCGGTCAACGCCGATCTGTGTCTGGTCACGGACACCGAAAGCTGTCGTTACCGGTGTCGCGCCAACGCCCAGCCCTCCGGTGCGATCTACAACCTCGATCAGGCGAGTTGCCGAGATAACCGCGCGCAACCGTTTGCACCGGATGTGACGCCCACCTATGACCACCTGCTGCTCGACACGGCGCGAGGTTTGCCACAGACCGCGCCATTACGATGGGAGCTGCAGTCCGCTCCGGGGCTGCCAACGGACGTCGATGTCCAGATCGAGTTCGACCTGATCGCCCGAACACCAAGCGGCGCGGCGCTGCGGGCCGATCACAGTGCGTTTGATTTTGGTCGCATTCCGGCCGGCACCGAGTCCAAACATCTGACCACGTGGTTGCGGAATGAGGGTAACGAACCCGTGCTCATCCAGGACATCGCCATTCTGGATTGGCCACAAGCCGACCCGGCAAACACCGAGTTCGACTGGTTGGTCCTGGATCAGCCCGCACCGGTTCCGATGCCAGTGGATGCACTCAGCCTTGATGGCGTGAACCGGATTGATGGCGTCATGCTCGGTGAAGATTTTGCACGGCAGCCCTTGCTCCGATTCGATGTGCAGCAGAAGAGCCGGTTGGGTGTGCTGCAGCCGGTATTGGCGGCCACCGAATTCGAGTTGTACGGGCAGTCACTCCGGATGCTCGGGGGCGTCTTGATCGATTCGTCCGGCGACTTCGACTACGTTGCGGCCGCGCGCGCCGAATCGACACGGCAACATGGGCCCGCAGCCATCCACGAATGGCCCCCGCGTTTGCTGATGCGCGAGGCTTATCGGGCACGGGACAGGACGAGTCTGCCGATCCGTCTGGAACCCGGAGTCGCTCTGCAGGTTGCGGTACTCGCGCAACCGAGGAATCTGGGTCTGCGCCAAGCGCAACTGCGGGTTCGGGCATCACGTGCCAGTAGTGGCTCGGCCCTGCCGCAGATCGTCCTGCCGGTGCGCCTGGAGAGTATCGGTACGGCCCTGATCGATGTTCTGCCTCGCGCGATCTCGTTGACCACAAACGACGAGCGCCATGGCGTGTGGCAACAGAATTTGTTGATCAACAATGTCGGCGAACAGGATGGTGTGTTGGCCAGTCTGCAGATCGAAGGCGTGGATGCGTCCGTGTTCCGGTTGGCAGGGGCGCCGGCCACACCGGCGGTGCTGGCGGTCGCTGCGCCGATCGTACTGGCCATCCAGGCGCGCCCCTCGGCCTGCAACGGCGGAGCTCGAACCTTCCACGCCACGCTCATGCTCAAGATGAGCGACGGTGCGCGGCATGCCATTCCCCTGCACAGTCTTTGTGCGCCTTGAACGGGTGTCGATCATGAATCTTCCGGAATTGATCCGTGGCTGCGGCCAAGTCGCATTCAGCGTCCTGTTGACCGGACTGGTCCTGGCTCAGAGTGCGCCTGCGCATGCCCTGGAGCCGCCGAATCCGATCGAAACACGTTACGCCATCGAGACCATTCCGGTTGACGGTCGGGTCCAGGATGCACTCGATTTCGATCTCGATCGTCATGAACGTGCGCACCTGGCCGCGATCGAATCCATGGCCCAGGAGGGCGGTGCCCGACAGCGTTCGCTCGTCTATCGCCGTTTTGATGGGGTGGTCTGGCGAAGCCTCCAATTGGCAGACCTGGGTGTCAGCACCGAAGCGGTTGAACAAAGTGGCCATCTGGCTGTGGCACTCAGTGAGCGTGCGGCGCCGAGGCCCGTGTTCAACGCGTTCTATTTTGATGCGGCAGGCGTCGGAGCGGCCGATGATGCGGTCCGCCTGGCTCGGGTGCAATTTTCCGGAGTGGTGCCGACGATTCTGATCGAACTCGTGATGGCGGGTACGCCTGCTCAGGGTATGCAACTGGAAGCTGCCCCGGATGGCACCTTGCATGCGATCTGGAAGGACGCGACGACCCCCAGGATCTGGCATGCCATGCGCACACCTGCCGGCGTCTGGCAAAACCAGGAGATCGTGGCAGCGGCACAATCTCCTGGCCCACCGGCGGTCGCGATGAGTTCATCAGGTCGACTGCTGTTGGGTTTGTTGCGAATGGGCAGGTGCAATTGCGTGAGTGGTCGGGAAACAGTTGGCAAGTGATTGCGGCGCCGATGTTTGCCGGCGTACGCGAGACCATCGCGATCCACTGTCGGGGCACTGAGGGCATCGGTGTGGCAGCCGTGAATGTGGACGGTGACCAGCTCCACTATGTCTGCCGAACCAGGAGAATGGATCACTGGATGCCTGGCTGGCCTTCGACAACGTTGGCGAATCACAATTGACAGCCTTGCCGGCGTCGGGTTTCTCCGCCCCGCTCGAATCACAGCAGCAGGTTGGCGGAAAGATTCAGGGTCTTCTGTTGCGCGATTCGCGCCGGTATCTGTTGAGTCTCGATCTGGATGGTCATCGTGATCCGATGCTGCACGTGCAGGGTGCGCATTGGACCCTGCAGCAGCAGGCCATCACTTCGGCCGGTCCGGTGTTGTCGCGCGTCAACGACTCCGACGGCTCTCCCGTGCTGTTGTTGCGCGGAGCTGCTGCGCTGCAATGGGCGACATGGTCGGAATCCGACAACGGCTTCGTGGTGACGGATGTGCCAACCAATTTGCTGCCGCCAACAAACGAAGCGTCGCTCGCGTATCACGCCGGTGACAACGCTGCTTCGGCAACGCTGATCATCGCGTTTTTCCATACCGGTAACCGACGATTGCAGACCATCGAACGGATCGGCGCCGGCAATTGGCAGTCGGCCTATGTCGACCCGACCGTCGCGGCAGGCTCGGGGCGCGAGCCGAGCCTTGCAGTGGACGATGCCGGTCAGCGTTACATCGTGCATGCCAATCTGGATGGCTTCAATCAGCTCCTGTTGACGCGTTATGGCCCGCAGCCGGGCGGTATCGAGGTGATCGATGCGCAGTCGTCCGATCTGTCCCAGGCACATGCGCGACTCGCGGTCGTTCCTGCCAGCGGTGATGTCTACGTCAGTCATTTCGCAGCCGGAAGCGGTGATCTTCGGCTGCGTCACATTCGTCCTGACGGTGGGTCTGTTTCAACCACCGTGTCACGCCCGGATATCGTCACTGGAGAACGGCATGCCTTGACTACGGATCTCAACGGATTGCCGGTATTGGCCTACAGCGTACGAAGCGGTACCGAGACTGGCCTTCGTTATCGCTTCCAGCGTGATCAGCAGATGGTTGATGAAGTGCTGCGTGGTGTAGCACCGCAGGCCAGTTATGTCGCATTGGATCTCGGCCTGAAGAATGAAAATCCGGAGCTCGCCCGTGTCGCATTCGTGATCGAGGGCGGCACAGTGTCCGGATCCAACCTTTACTTTGCACAGCGGCGAATCGGTTTCTCGCCGAGTGTTCTGCCTTGGCGTACGCAGCAGTTCACCGGCTTCGTGCCGCCAGCGACGGGTGCTGCGGTATCGGTGGATGCCGCGTTGGGCGATCGGGTGTTCGTGTTGCAAGGGGGTTCGTCCCCAGGCCTCAATCTTGCGCGACGCCGTTCGGAGGCCGATGACCAAGGTCAGGAGGTCTACCTGCCTTTGCCGCCGGTGCAACGATTCGGATCGAGCTTTGCCTGCCAGTGCCCGGGTCAGGAGAATGCCGGCCAGACGCCGCTGGATGAATGTCGCATTGTGCCGGTGAGAAACTCGGAGCCATCTGCGCCGAGTGGCGTCGGTGCTGATCTGTTCGCGGCCTTGCGCACGCGCTTCAACACCACGGACGCAGGCCGTTACTATCTTGGATTGTGGGCGGAACACGGCAACGAGATCGTTTTGCTGACCCTCAAGGATCCACGCGAACTGGCGCAGCGGATCCGTACGCTGGCCGATTTCAGGCAAGGGTTGGCGGCGTTTGTTGCCGGGCAGGGTGATCAGGTACGCATGACGCCGGAGATGCTGATTCAGGCCCGACGAGTGTTCGAGGGCTGGCGCGATCGCGGGTCACCGGCGCTGCGCGCGGCCGCTCAGGCCGAGTTGACGCGATTGCAGAACCTCACCGTGTTCAACGATCTCACCTTTGACGAATGGTTTGCGGCGTTGACGGTGGGCACAAGCGGTGCAACGGTGTTTCGTGACGGTTTCGAGTGAGTGCGCTGGTCCATTTTTTGATTTGGAGATCTTTATGCTTTTGGTCCCGATCAGCAATGCCCCCGTGCAGCCGGTGTTCGCGGAGGACAATTCAGAAGTGGCTGCCGAGGTCATCGATGCAACGATCTCGCTGTACGCACGCCGTGGATATGTGGAGCCGTGGATCGGTTATCTGGCCGTTGAAGACGGCCGGGTCGTCGGAAGTTGCGGATTTGCTGGCCCGCTGGTCGAAGGTGAGGCGGAGATTGCCTACTTCGCGTTTCCCGGATGCGAGGGGCGCGGCGTGGCTACAAGGATGGCCACTGAACTCTTGCGGCTGTGTCGAGAAGCGGCCGAGCAGGCTGGCGCAAGTTTTATTGCGCACACGCTTCCCGAGGAAGGCCCGTCCACAACGATTCTGCGCAAGCTGGGTTTCCGGAACGTGGGCGCGATCGACCATAGCGAAGACGGTGTGGTCTGGAAGTGGGTCGAGTCCGGGCGCCAAGTCCGCGACTAGGTCCGCGCATCCAGAATGAACGCAACAAAAAACCCGCACCAGGGCGGGTTCTTTATTTCAGTATCTGGTGCCCAGAAGAGGACTCGAACCTCCACGGTGTTACCCGCTAGTACCTGAAACTAGTGCGTCTACCAATTCCGCCACCTGGGCAAGTGGTCCACCGGGAATCCCCGGAAGGCCGCGTAAACTATCTGCCCGTTGTCGGGTTGTCAATGTTTTCGGCGCTTGGGGTCAGGGACGCGAGCAAGACTGCTGCTTCCCGGCCGTCGCCGTGGACACAGAAGGACTGAGCCCGGAGCACCCGGTGACTGCCGTCTGCGCAGGTGACTTCGCCCTGGCGCAACGACTCGGCCTGGGCGCGCGCCTGTTCGAGATTCAGGACCGCGCCGGGTAAGCCACGGGGGCGCAACAGGCCGGTTGGTTCGTAGGCACGGTCGATGAACGCCTCGGCGATGAAGCGCAGGTTGGCCTTACGGGCGGCTGCGGCCATGGCGCTGTCTGCCAGGCCCAGCAAGGCCAGTTCCGGGTCAATCGATTGGATCTCTGCCACCAGTGCTTCAGCGAGCGGTGGTTCCTTTGCTGCGCGGTTGTAGAGCGCACCATGCGGTTTGACGTGGTCGACACGAACACCGAGTTCCGCGGCAAGCTGCAGCAGCCGCAGAATCTGAACCCGGACGGCATCGATGATCACGTTCAGCGGCAAACCGAGTTCCGTGCGCCCGAAGCCCTCACGATCAGGATACGAAGGGTGGGCACCGACGAGCACGTGGTGTTGTTTCGCCAGGGTCAGTGCGAGGCGCATGCTGGTGTCGCTGACGGCATGGCCACCGCAGGCGATGTTCGCGCGCTGGATCCACGGCATCAGTTCGGCATCGACGGCGCCGCCGTCTTCGTGTTCGCCCAGATCGGCATTAATTTCGAAGCGGTTCATGGTGTGGCCTCAATCTGTGCGGCAATGTGCTTCAGCCATGCCGCGAGGGCAAGTTCGTGGTCGCGGGATCGCAGCGCTGCTTCGGCCAACTCGACCGCAGCGAACCTCAGCGAGGCCCCCGGGCCACATCGGCCCAGCATGGGCAGCTCAGCTGAAATCAGACTGGCGACCAGTGGATAACCACCGACCGTCTGGGCCTCCGGGCCGAGCAGGGCGAACCGGCCGTCCGGCAACGACTGGATGGCGCCTGGCCACTGCGGTGCGGAGATGCGCTGTTGCTGGTCGTGGCGCACGGGCCGCTCCGGATCGAGCAACAGGGCCTGACGATTGCTGTCGCGCCCCACGCGGCAGACGCCAGTCAACAATGGGGCGGCAAGTGCCGGCTCATGGACGATCAGATGCCAGGTTCCGGAAGAGCCCGGTTCCATTGGCCAGCGTATGCCGCGTGTTGACCGGGGCCTTGGTGCCGCGGCATCGATGTGGATCTGGTCGCCGACACTCAAAACCCGACCACCGATTCCGCCGAGTCCGTTTCGCAGATCCGTGCTGGTCGAGCCGAGCACCGGTGGCAGCGTCCAATCGCCGGCAACACCCACATAGGCAAAACCGGCTGGCTGAGCCGCTCGCAGATCCATTCGTTGCCCGCTGCAAACAGACAGCACCATGCCGGTTGAGTGGGGCTGCCCATCGATCGACAGCTCATAACCTCGTCCGAGCACCGCCAGATTGGCATCACCATCCAGTTGGATCCGCAAATGGCCGCCTGCCAACTCCAGTACCGGATGGCCAGGCGACTGACCCAGCAGCACGTTGAGGACCTGCCAAGCCACGGGATCCATCGGCCCGCCTCGTGGCACACCGATCCGTTCGAAGCCGACTCGGGGTTGACCTTGCACCGAACACAGCAGTCCGGCGCGTTCGATCAGAAGTCTCATGGGGCCACCGTCACAAAGCGGACGGATTGGCCGGGCTGCAGCAAACAGGCCGGCTCACGCGATGGGTCAAACAATCGGATCGTGGTCCGCCCGACCAATTGCCAACCGCCCGGCGATTCGGCTGGATAAATGCCTGCCTGGGCGCCGGCAATCGCCACGGAACCCGCCGGTACGGAGCGCCTCGGGGTGGCGCGCCGCGGCACGGCAAGTGTTGGATCAAGGCCGAGCAGGTACGGAAATCCGGGCTGGAATCCGATCAGGGCGACCTGGAACGATGAAGCGAGAAAACGATCGCGCCACACCTCGGGACTCAAGCCGCAGTGCGCCGCGCATTCGATCAGATCGGGACCGTCCAAGGCCGACATGGAGACGGGGATCTCGAAACACGGCCCAGACGCTGCACAAACCGGTCCGGAGTGTTCGGAAAGCCAGGTCGCCACGGCTTGCTGGACGGACGGTAAAGCCGCAACGGCCAAACCTGGTCGGAATTCAATCAGCAACTCGGCATAGGCCGGCCACTGCGCCACACGGTCGGGCAAGTCCAGCGACTGGAGCCAGGCATCCAGTGAATGGACCCGGGCATTCAGATCGGCGTCGATCCGCTCGCCGACGCGGACACGCACGTGGCGCTCGGTGACAAGCGCGACCTGCGGCCTTGTGTCCATCAATCGCGCTTCAGTCTCTGCGCCACATCGACGAAGCCCAGCAACACGGCGACGTCATAAGCGCTGCGTCCCAGGGTGTCGCGCTGGCGCGTGTCGGCGCCGGCCTGCAACAACCGCTCGACCAGTTCGATGCTGCCGTGCATCGCCGCTGCGTGCAGCACGGATATACCTCGACGGTCCTGACAGTCCAGATCGGCGCCGCGCGCCAGCATCATGTCGACCAGGCTCAGCAGTTGTCGGTTCGGCACCGGCTGGCCCGCTTGCGACCGGGCACCGAGCAGCAGCAGCAAGGGGTTTTGGCCGTCGTCATTGCGTGCGTTCACCGGGCAGCCCCGTTCGATCAACTTGCCGAGCAGCGACTTCGCCGGTTCCGCCTCATAGGCATCCCAGGCGAGCAGTGCCAGCGCATGCAGCGCGGTGTTGCCGAACCGGTCGGAACGGGTGGTGTCGGCACCGGCCAGCAGCAATTGATCGACCAGATCGGTGGCGCCCATCGCCGCGGCGAGCATCAATGGGCTCATGCCATCCTGCACCGGTTGGTCTACGGGAACGCCCGCTTTCAGCAGTCGTTCGACCAACCCGTCGCGGCGCGCAGTGATGGCCGCACCCAATGGCGTTGCGCCGTTTTGTGCCGACAGCGATGGATCCGCGCCAAGAGACAACAGCAACTCCAGCAAATCCGTGTGTCCGCCGCCAGCGGCACGCAGCAGAGCGGTGCATCCTTGCGCGTCGCGGGCATTGATACTGAGGCCGAGTTCGGCGAGTTTGCGAACCGCTTCGCGGTCACCCAGTTTGGCCGCATCAACCAGATCGGCATCACGCAGCGGGCGATTCGGCAGCGGCCACTCCGGCCAATGCAGCCATGGGGACAGCGTCTTTCGCTTTTGCAGCAAGGCAAGACCCAAGGGGGTTCGACCATCCCGGCCTGGAATTTCCGGGTTGGCGCCCAGCACCAACAATGCCTGGGCCAGAGCCAGTCCATCGCGTCGGCCGAGTCGAGCTAGCGGAGTACAGCCGTCCCCATCGCGGCCATTCGGGTCGACGCCGCGTTCGAGCAATTGCAGAGCCAGCACACCAAGATCGTAGGTGCAGGCCTGATGCAGTGGACAGCGTCCGTTGACCGGGCCGAACGGATCGGCGCCCGCAGCGAACAAACGGATCGCCAGTGCTTCCAGTCGATCCGGTGCGGCATGGGCGGCTTCGAGGTTGGCCAGCAACAAGCCGAGGCAGCGTCCGCCGGCCGGCGCACCCCGATCCAGAAGTGCTTCAGCAACGCAGGTGGCCGGTGGTTGATGCGCGACCGCACGCGCCAGCAGACTCTGCCCTTGCCATTCCAGCGGCAAACCGCCCTGCAGCAGGCAGTCCATCGCGCTGGTGCTATCGATCTTCAGGACGCCCTCGGCGAGTTGCCAGAGGACGTCCGTGCCCAGCGCTGGCTGGATCCCCAGTAGTTCGCGTGCGACCACGATGCGACCGGTGCGCAGTGCTTCCGCCAGCAGCCGCAGTCGTTCCTTCGCATGGTCTTCGGCAACCGTCGATTCTTCCGGCAGTTCCTGGCCTTCGCGGATCGCGTTGGGCAGCGTGAAATCCGGATCGATCGCGGCCACGAAGTCGTAGCGGCCGTGTTGGGCGGCAAAGTCCACGGCCCGCTTGCCTTCGCGTGTGCGAAGGTCGGTCACCACGCCCATCGCCAGCAGGCAATTGATGGTTTCAAGCGTGGACTGTCGCGACTGACACGCGAGATGTAATGCAGTCCGGCCGACGGCATCCACATGGTTCGCATTGGGCTTGCGGAAGACCATTCGCGACAGGACGCGGTTGGCACCCGCGCGCGAGGCCTCCATCAGCGCGGTCACGCCATGGCTGTCCCGTGCATCGAGTTCGATACCGGCGGCCAGCAACAATTCACTGACCTCTCCGTGGCCATGTAACGCTGCCGCATGTAAGGCCGTGCGGCCCAGGCGATCGCGCGCATCGATCCGCGCTTTGGCTTTCAGTAGGCGCTTCACGATCGGCGCCACGTCGTCCTGTGCGCTGGCAGCGGCGATCAAGGCCGGCACGCCGCGTTCGGGATCCGTGCGGGCACCACGTTCGAGCAGCAATTTGACGAGCGCTTCGTTGCCGGCGCGGGCGGCGACCGACAAGGCCGTGTAGCCATCACGGTTGACCCATTCGATCTCGGCGCCGGCATCAAGCAGTGCGGCGGCCACGGTCGGATCGGTGGTGTGGGCGGCATAGTGCAAGGCCGAGTGGCCTTCACTGTCGTGCTGACGAACGTTGGCGCCATTGGCGAGCAAGGTGATCACCGCTTCGGCGCGGCCCATCACCGAGTCACGACAGGCGAGCAGCAGCGCGCTGATCCCGTGCTGATGCCGATTGACCGACGCGCCGCGGGCGATCAACTCGCGCAGCAGGCGCAAGTCCGGGTTCAAGGACGCGCACATCAATGCGGTGCGTTGGTCGCGATCATTCGGGCCAGGCTCCGAGTTCGGATCGGCCCCCTCGGCGAGCAAACGTAATGCGAGATCGACTTCGCCACTCGCGGCTGCGTTCAGCAAGGCGGCGTTCTGGCTGCCACCCGGTTCGGGCAGCATGGCCTCGATGGCAGCCATTTCCGCCGACATGCCAGTCAGCGCAAAACCGGATTGGACCGGCCCGGAAGCAGGCGCCACGACGCGCTCCGGCTCGGGGGGTTCGGGCTCGATGTCTTCCTCTTCCTCGCTGATCAGCAGTCGTTCGACGCACCACAACGTGAGCACTTGTGCCAGCGGGCTCAGGCCCAGCAAGTAAAGCCACAGCCCGAGTGTCCGGAATTCACTCGGCAGGACGTCACCGATGCCGGCCAGCAGCAGAGCGCCGGCAGCCAGCAAGGATTGTGCAAACGCGACGGTCAGCCAGGCGCCACTGAGTGCGTGCGGCCCGGCAGTCAAATGAGCGCCGAATGCGGCCGTTCGACGTAATGCCGTACCGACCCATGACACCAGATCATGTTCGGGGTAAGCGTCGTCCCACAGCAGGGCAAGGCCGAAGACCGGCCAGCTGCGGAGTTGGATGAACAGGCACAGCAGCAGCCCGACCGACAGCACGAGTGCCCAGACCAGACCGCCGTGTGCCAACAGTTGCATCAACGGCCAGCCGACCAGAAACGCCACCAGCAGGGTCAATCCGGTCAGCCAGACCAACAGCACCGTGCCCCGGCGCAGCACCAGGGTCAGCAGGCTTTCTTCGAGCTCATAACCGAGCGCACGCGTGGCCGCAGCCGCAAACAGAACCTGCACGGCAAGCAGCAACGCCAGGACCGCAGGATGGTCCACGTAAACGCCCAGCGCGCCCAAGGCGACCGCAGGCAGGAAGAAGCGCGCCGAGAGCAGGACGCCTAGCGCGTGGTGCAGGAGTTTCGACATACCGTCGAGTTTAGCAGGCTGCGGAACCGGAGCCTGCACGGGACCCATCGACAACCCGGGGCGGCCGTTCAGACTCCGGCACACCCCCGGTTGCCCATCGATCGTCAATCGACGTTGTGGCCGTCGGTCGTTTCGTGATCTTCGACGTGCTTGATGATGATTTTGCGGACCTTGCCGTCGCCACCTTCTGCGGCCAGCGCGGCGTCGATCTCGGCCTGGACTTCCGGATCGGAGGAAATGCCGTTGATCTGCAGATCACCGACTTCGCCGTGGCTTTCCTTCTTGATGATCACGATGTTGCGTTCGCCGTCACCGCCAGCGACATCATCTTCAGGATACGGCACGTCGTGGCTGCGGTCGGGAAACTCGACCTTGAGCCCTTGTTCGGTGCGGCGCACGGTCACCGGCGTGCCGGCTTCGCTGTACAGCCCGATCGACTGGCCGACCGTCAGTTGGCCTTCAAAACTGATGGTCTCGACCTGCTCGCCGTGCTTGAACTTGAGCTTGGTCTTGTTCACTGGTGTCTCGTCAGCCATCGCCGAGCCCATGCCAAGTGCTGCCAACAAGGCAGTGGCGGCGAGCAGGCGCAGTTGCGGGAAGGTAAGAATGTTCATGGGCGATCCCTCTGTTGGAAGCTGCCGTCATTGGCAGGCAAGGTTAAGGATGCGGGGAATGGAAAAAGCGTCGCATCGTTGGGCGTGATGGTCATCGCGGATGACGCAGAGTTCGATGTGCTTGCTTGCACATGAAACTGGATGCCACCGTAACCCCTTCTCCCGTTCACGGGAGAAGGTGGCCGAAGGCCGGATGAGGGCCAGATTGGCGCGAAAGTGTGGCCGGAGACCGTCGCCGATGGCTGGATGCCAGATCGGCGACGGAATTGGCCTGTCGCCAGATTCCCCTCATCTGCCTGTCGGCATCTTCTCCCGCAGGCGGGAGAAGAATTTTTTCGATTGTTTGATCAGCAAGCCGCATACCAACGCCATCTTTGGAATCACGAACTTGAGTCATGTTTGTCGAGAGCGGCTGTGGCTCGTGCCTAAAGGTAACCCGATCAAAGAAACGTTTGGCCTCAGGGCTCATCCAGATCTGGAACGACCTTGACCTGGGTGTCGGAACTGACGACATGGGCGCCCATGCGATAACTCAGCCAGGCGAACACAAAGAAACACAAGGCCCCGATGGCAAGCATCAGCGTCGTCTGACTCGCCCAGGCAGCGATCACGCCGGACACCACGGCAAGCAGCACACTCCAGAGGAATCCTTGTACCGACGCGGCTGAGCCGCGGTGCGAGGCATGCCGATCGAGCATCGCCAGATTCAAGGCCGGCTGGGCCATCGACGAGCCCATGCCGTAGAGCGCGATCGGCAGCACCGCCCACGGTGCAGTCGGCACTGGGTGCAACAGCGTATAAGCCAGGTTGATCACGATGGCGACAGCCATGATCTTGTAGCCGATCTCGACTGACGCGCGCGGTGATCGACGTCCCGCCATCCGCGCTGACGCAGCGGCACCCAGAGTCATGCCGGTGATCATCGGAATGAAGAACCACGGGTAGCCGTGGATGCCAAGGCCCAGATGCTGCTCGATGAACACGGGTGCTGACGCGATGTACAAGAACGTCGCCGCAAAATTGAGACCCGAGGCCGTGACCAGCCAGACAAACGCACGATCACGCGCAATGTGCTGATAGGTCCTCAACAGCGAGGCCGGACTCAGCCGCACGCGCCGTTCCGGCGGGTGCGACTCCGGCAGCACCAGGGAACACAACAACCACAAGCCCAGCCCATACAGCACCAGCATGTAGAACACGGCCTGCCAGCCGGCGATATCGAACACGGCCGCACCAATCGCGGGTGCCACGGCGGGGGCGATACCGAAGAACATCGAGGTGAGCGCCAGAATCCGCTGGGCATCCGCGCCCTGATACAGGTCACGCACGATCGCACGTCCGACGATGAGCCCGGCGCCCGTCGTGCAGCCCTGCAGAAACGGAACAACCACAACGATTCGATGCTGGCCGACAACGCGCAGCCCAGTGACGCCAAGGCATACGCCACCACGCCAAACAGGATCACCGGGCGACGACCGAACCGGTCCGACAGCGGGCCATGCACCAGCGCCATCAATGCATAGCCGATCAGGTACAGGCTGATCGTCTGCTGCATCTCCACCTGGTTTGCATCGAGATCCGCGGCAACCGCGGAGAACGCCGGGAAAAACGCGTCGATCGTGAACGGCCCGAACATCGCCAGCAGCGAGAGCAGGGCGGCGAGCGCAACCGGATGCTGGATGTGACGGGACGGAGCTTCGGCCATGACTGATGCATGCGGCAGGCACACGAGCATACCGGCTCGATCAGACGCTACATGGGCCGATATGGCATATCGGCTGAAACACTTTGCGTCGGCATAAAAACGACGACCCGCCGAAGCGGGTCGTCGTGTGTTGCGTGCTGCATCGCCAATCAGTGCAGCAGATCGATCTGCTGGCCGTCGCTGGTCTTCAAGGCCATCGCATTGTCGAGGTCACCGAGCAGGCGGGCACGTTCGCACAGGGCATCGGCCTTGGCTTCCAGTGCTTTGGCGCGCGATTCGACCTGTTCCTCGATGGTCTTCTCGAGGGCTTCGGCGCGGGCTTCCAGTTCCTTCGCTTTCTGCTCGTCGCCGGACAGCGCGATGCTGATCGCTTCGCCGACGATTTCGCCGACGACCACGCCAACCAGGTCGCCGACCACCTGTTCGACGTTGTTTTCGACCAGGCGTTCAAATTCGGCTTCGCTGAAATTGCCGGCGTCGGCGAATGCGCCGATCTGTTGGCGTACTTCGGCTCGCGAGCGCGCCAGCTTGGTTTCCAGCGCTTCGCGCTCCGACGGGTCTTCCTTGAACATCTTCGCGACTTCGCTGACCGCCACATAGGCAATGTCGACGCCTTCAAGGCCGATCTGCACCGCGTCTTTGGCGAGTGTCCCGACGTTCTGCGAGAACTCTTCGACCCGAGCCTTCTGTTCGGTCGTCAGCGCCAGTTCCCGGCCGTCGACATAAACCCGGTTACCTTCGATCCGGACATTCTGTGCGCCGCCGTCGGCCTTGCGCGTGAATTCCAGGTCGCCGTGGTCAAGTTTCAGCGCGTAGCTGCTGTCGAAGTCCATGTTGCAACTGCCGGCCATCACGTTCCCGCCAGCCAGGGCCAAGGCAACTGCCAGCCCCATTCCACTCATCCGTAGCATGATTCGTCTCCATGAGCCCCACGATCGGGGTTTGGCGATTGGATGTCGGACGGTGGCCCAGGGTTTAGTGCCAAAAGGGGCTATAGGTCTTTGGTCATGCCCTCGGAGGCTCTTTCAGTGCCCAGCCGTCGATTTCGACTTGCCTTATCCGGCCCGCTTCAATAAATTGGCGGCTCTATTTGCGCAAGGTGAGGCCATCATGGGTTTGTCGATCAATATCGAGCTTTCCGACAACGACCTGGATCATTTTCAGGAAGTCCTGAAGCGAGCCCAGGAAACCGCTGGTTCCAAGTCCTCGCGCGAGATCACCGACGCCGCGCACAAGCTGCTCGTCGACGCCGAAGGGACCCACGCGCCGGAATTCATCACTGAGCGACTGTCCAAGCTGGAGCACCTGATCAACATGGTGCACGATGAAGGCTGGGCCCTGCCGGACGAAGACAAGGCGCGTGTCCTGACGGCACTGACCTATTTTGCCGATCCGAAGGACGTGATCCCGGACCACGTGCCGGTCGTCGGTTACCTCGACGACGCCATCATGATCGAGTTGTGCGTGCGCGAAATGAAGCACGAGCTCGAGTCATACATGGATTTCACCGCGTTCCGGAAGGACGAAGCCGTTGAACGTGGCCTCGATCCGGCGACGCTGGGTCGCGCCGAATGGATGGAAGACCGTCGCCAGGAACTGCAGGACCGTATGCGTCGTCGTCGCGACCGTGACCGCTACAGCGGTGGCGGCGATCGCGGCAGCATGTTCAAGTTCCGTTGAGTCCCTTGGGCGGCTCCGGCCGCCCCTCAGTCATGTTCCCAATCAACGCCATGATGCGCACCCGTGCCGTCGTGGCGTTGTTGTTTGTGGTGCTCACTGGGATGCAGACGTTGCCTGCAGCGGCCCAGCACATCGCCACGGACGCCGCGGCCCGCCGGGCCATGGGCGACCTCGCCGAAAGCGGTTATGCCGGGGACGGTGGCGGCGCCCTGACCTTGGGTGATTACGCCACGATCGCTGCCATCGACCGAGTCTTCAAGGGCGAGTCGGACGCAGCGCTGGTCGCGCGGGGTGTCCACAAGCTTCGTGCCGAGGAACTGGCGCTCACGTTCACGCCGATCGCCTGGGATGGTCTGGTGCTGATCACGCATCCAGCCAATCCGGTGCAATCCATCGGCTTGCGCCAACTGCGCGATGTGTATGCCGGCAAGATCAAGAACTGGCGCGAGTTGGGTGGTGCCGATGCGCCGATCAACCTGTACTCGGTTGCAGGTCCGTTGGACGGCGTCGAATTCGAATTGCGTCGTGCCTTGTTCGGGTTTGGCCATGTCCCGGTCGCCGCGGGTCGCTGGTACCTGAACACGGTGTCGCTGGAAGCGGCGGTCGCTTTGGATCGCCATGCGATTGCCGTGTCGGCCTTGTCGAATGTTCACGCCAACAAACAGATCAAGATGCTGAAACTGGAAGGGGTCGCGCCGACGCGCGTGGCGGTCCGTCGGGGTGAGTATCTGCTGGCTGCGCCGGTGTATCTGGTCGAGCGCACCGAACAAGCGCCGGCCAGCGTGGCGCGCCTGCGCCGTGTGCTGTCGAATGAGTCCCTGGCGCGCAGCCTGCGTTCCCGCAAACTTACGCCGATCCGCGATGCCACGATGCTGACGCGTGTCTTCGAGAGTCGGCGCGAACAGCTGCTGGCCATCCTGGCGGTGCCGCTGGAACTGCCGCTTGCCGGCGAACTCCTGGTGCCAAAAGAAATCGAACCCAGGCCGATCGTGGCGCCCGCCACGCCGATCGCCGAATCCGTCGACGAATAACCCCAATCCCGACTGCGCACCGTTCAATCGGTATGCGCATACTTTTCTTGATGGTGTGGTGTGGACTCTGCCTGCCGCCGCTTCAAGCGGCAGAAACCTGGTGCCTGTCTCAGGGTGGCCGACCACTCGGTTATGCGGAATTTCGCGTCGAGCAACAGTCCGATCGTCGTATCGACCACGAGCAGTTTGTCTTGTTCGTGCGGGGCGCCCGGGCCGAAGGTGACTTGCGCGTGGAAACCGCAATGACCAGCGACACCGAGGGTTTGGTGTCGGTGGCCCGGACGCTGCACTCCGGTCGTGTGACCGAACGGATCCGAGGCGTTCGGCACAACGGTGACTTCACCTGGACGTCCGAGCAGGGAGCCCAGACGCACCTCGAAACGAGCATTCTGCCGAATGCCGCTCCGATGCTGACTTGCCCGCCAAATGGGCATTCCATCACGTGGTTCGACCCGTTGAGTCTCGAGCCGATCTCGCTGTTGCGGCAAGATGATGACGTGGCAGATGCCGAACGACGACGCGTGTTCCGCGTCGACGGTGATCGGCTTCGCCCGGCGCGGGTTCGATTGTTCGAGTTGGATTTCGACATGAGTCCGTGCCCTGCAGATCAGGCACGACGTCGACGGTCGACACTGGATCCGTTGGCCGTCTCGTCAATCGAATTGCCGGTCGTACTCGACGAACAGGCGCTACGCGGAAAACTGGGCTTCGAATTCGACCAGGTGCCGGGGCCGATTGGTATGGCTGCCTCTGCCGAACAGCGCTTCCGTCTGCGCGACGGGGTGCTGGCCGTCGTCGTTTGCCGTGACTGCCGCAATGACCCCGAGCCAGTCGCCGATCCGGCCTGGCTGGCCTCGGACAGGTTCATCGATTCGGACCATCCGGCGATCCAGGCTCAAGCCGAACAACTGGCTCGTGGTGATGACCTGAAAACACTGCAGGCGATGACCCGCTTCGTGAAGCGCCATCTCTGGAGCGACACCGATGAACTCGGGTACGCCAGCGCCAGTCATGCGCTCGCCAGTCGCCAAGGCAACTGCTCCGAACATGCCGTCTTGCTCGCCGCCCTCGCGCGTGCGGCAGGCATTCCGGCGCGGGTGGTTCCCGGATGGGTGTACAGCACCGAGCGCCGATCACAGCGTGCGATGCTGCAACCGCATGCCTGGGTGCAGGCGTATGTCGAAGGTCGCTGGCAGAGTTTCGATGCGGGCCAGGATCTCGGCTTCTCCGCGGGTCATGTGGCCTTGGCGATCGGGCCACCCGATCCGCAAGCGGTGTACCCGGAACTGGCGCGCTGGCGCGGGGTTCGCGTCCAGCGCGTGGTCCGTCTGGATTGACGGGTCAAGCCCTTCCGCAACGCACAACACCTTTTGTAACAAACGGTGATACGGTCCGCCGCGCCTTGCATCGGGCTACGCAAGGCACCCCGGGTCCTGTCTCGCCTCCATCAAATGTCGCGGCGACAGGTTGATGCGGTCAAAGAACCGCACGAACCCGGATTACAAAAAAACAATCCACGATCTTTTGGGAGAGAGACCATGTCGAACCGAGTTCTGAAGCAGACTGCCCTGGCGCTGTTGGCGCTGGGCCTGAGTGGTGCCGCACTGGCCGCGAAAGATCCGATGGGTGTTAACCGGCCGCTGCATGAAGCGCTGCCAAAAGTGGCCGAACTGCGTAACGTCGATCTGGGGTTTGATGCGGCCAAGGCCAATCGCGGCGGCATCCAGACTGCCGAGATCCGCACCTTCGATGCCAGCTTCGTCAAGGTTCATTTCGACTACTTCAATCTCCCATCAGGACTCACGCTGGAAGTCTTCAATGACGCCGGCACCGAGGTCTATCGGTACAGCAACAAATCACGCGATGGCCACACGGTTGATCCCGAACTCGGTCAGGACGGACGCTTCAGTTTCTCGGCGATGTCGGTGTCGGGCCCGGTCGCGCACCTGCGCATCGTTGGAAAGGCACGTGAGCCATGGACGTCCGTCCACGGTGTGCGCGTATCGCGATACCTCGAGGGTTATCCCGAAGCGATGATCGGCAGCCTCATGCAGGACGGTTTGCTCGGCGACGATCAGGGCATCAAGGCCATCTGCGGCGTCGACGACAAACGCGGCGTGGCCTGTTACCAGAGTACCGACGCCACCGCGTTCGATCGTTCGCGTCCGGTCGCCCGTCTGGTGATGAGCGGCGGCGGCCTGTGTACGGCCTGGCGCGTCGGCGCGAACAATCACATGTTCACGAACAACCATTGTTTCGCCACCCAGTCTGCGGTGGCCGCATCGGAAGTGTGGTTCAACTACCAGGCGAGTACCTGCGGCGGCACGACCAGCGCGGCGACCACGAAGGTCACCGGCGCGAGCATGCTCAAGACCGACACGACGCTCGACTACACCCTGTTCACCGTCAACAACTTCGCGAACCTCGCCAGCTTCGGATACTTCGGCCTCGAGAACCGCCTGCCGGTGCAGGGCGAAGAAATCTTCATTGCCCAGCATCCGGGTGGTCGCCTGAAGGAACTCGGTGTGGTCAGTGATCACCGCAGCGGCGGTCGTTGCATCATCGACACGGCAGTCCAGAATGGCAGCGGCACCAACACCGATGCCGGCTACAAGTGCGACACCGAAGGTGGCAGCTCCGGCTCGCCGGTCATCGCGCGTTCCAGCAACAAGGTCATCGCGCTGCATCACCTGGGTGGCTGCAACAACTCCGGTGCGCACATCTCGAAGATCTGGCCGCAGGTGGCGACGTACTTCAACAACGTCGTGCCGGTGGGCGACACGGGTGGCGGGACGCCGGTCAATCAGGCACCAACGGCGAACTTCACGTTCACCACGTCGGGTCTGACCGCCACGTTCACCGACAGTTCGACTGACGTCGATGGCACGATCGCATCGCGCAGCTGGAACTTCGGTGACGGCACCACCTCGACGGCCACAAGCCCGAGCAAGACCTTCGCTGCCGCAGGCACGTACAACGTCAGCCTGACGGCCACCGACAATTCCGGTGCCACCAACACTCGCACCCAGGCAGTCACGGTGTCGAGCGGCACAGCGTTGATCCTCAGCAACAACGTACCGGTCAGTAATGTTGCCGTCGCCACGGCGGGTGGCAGCATCACCTACACCATGACTGTTCCGTCCGGCGCAACGGGTCTCAAGTTCGTGTCGAGCGGCGGCACCGGTGATGCCGACATGTATGTGCGCTTCGGCGCAGTACCGACCACCACCACGTATGACTGCCGTCCGTACCAGTCGGGCAACAACGAGACCTGCAACATCGCCACGGCGCAGGCTGGCACCTACTATGTGATGTTGCGTGCCTACTCGGCGTTCTCTGGCATTACGCTCACCGGCAGCTTCGGTACCGGCTTGCAGTCGTACAGCAATACCGCCGACTACACGATTGCCGACAATGCCACCGTGGATTCACCGATCGTCATCAGCGGGCGCACGGGCAACGCACGTACGACCGCTTCGGTGTCGGTCAACATCGTGCACACCTATCAGGGTGACCTGAAAGTGGATCTCGTGGCACCGGATGGTTCGCTCTACAACATTCACAACCGGACGGGTGCCGGCACCGACAACATCGTCAAGACGGTTACGCTGAACCTGTCGACCGAGGCCATCAACGGCACCTGGAAACTGCGAGTCCAGGATGCTGGAGCCGGCGACACCGGGTACATCAATAGCTGGTCGATCACGCCCTGATTGATTCGGTCAGTGCAGGAACAGCAACCCCGGCGCAAGCCGGGGTTTCTCTTTGGGTCGACATGGGGTTGATGATTCCTTCGCGTCCGTGAGCGACGTCTTTGCAAACGTGATTGTCTCGAAGGCACCCGGTTCGCACGTGCTTTGCAAGTGATGGGTTCTCCTACCTGCCGCCCCGCCGAGGGCGTCCAACAATCACTTGAGGAGAACCCCATGAATCGCCTTCGTCTGCTCGCTGTCGCTGCCCTGTTCACCATCCCGCTTTCCGCTTCCGCCGAAGGCTTTGCGCTGTCGGTCGGCGCCTACAATCTCAATCCGAAATCCGACAATGGTTCGCTTGCCGGTGGTGCACTGGATGTGTCGGTCAACAGTGAAACCAACTTCACGCTGGCTGGTGAGTATGCGTTCAACGACAACTGGAGCGTCGAAGTTCAGTACGGCTTCGGGTTCGACCACGAGGTCAGCCTCAATGGCGCCAAGTCGCTCGACATCACGCACAGCCCGCTGACGGTGTCCGGCAAGTACACGTTCTCGGGTGACACGTTCCGTCCCTATGTCGGACTGGGCTTCAACCAGACCACGTTCTCCGACGAAGATGAGTTCGGCCCGATTGCCGGCACCGACACGACACTCGACAACTCGACCGGGCTGGCTGCTCTGGCCGGCCTTCAGTTCGACGTGACCGAACAATTCGCGCTGCGCGCCGAAGCGCGTTACATCGATATGGATACCGATGTGGCGGTTGACGGGGCTGGCGTGGGCACGGCGAACGTCGATCCCTTCCTGATCGGTGTGGTCGCAGTCCTGAAGTTCTGATCGCAGGTCCTGCCCCGGGCGCAACGACTGTGCCCGGGGTTCGATCAGGCGTCAGCGAAGCGGGCTTGGGCGCCGATCCAGCGTTGCATCAACTGGTCTGCTGCCTCGGGTGCATGCTCGAGCATCCAGTCCGCGGCTGCACTGATGCGGGGCAACTCTTCGGCGTGCAGCGACAGGTTGGCGATCCGGAAGGCCAGGTCACCGGTCTGGCGGGTGCCGAGCAGTTCGCCCGGGCCACGCAGCGCGAGGTCCCGCTCGGCAATCTTGAACCCGTCTTCTGTTTCCCGCAGCACATTCAGTCGTTCCTTCGCGACCGCACCGAGCGGCGACTGGTAAAGCAACACACAACTCGACGCAATCCGCCCGCGGCCGACGCGGCCACGCAGCTGGTGTAATTGCGACAAGCCCATGCGCTCGGCGTTCTCGATGATCATCAGGCTCGCGTTCGGTACATCGACCCCGACTTCAATGACGGTGGTGGCCACCAGCAGGCGTAATGCTCCGGACTGAAAGGCATCCATCACGGCACGTTTGTCCTTGCTGCCCATCCGGCCGTGCAACAAGCCAATCGGGACTTGCGGCAAGGCCGCTTCAAGCAACTTGAACGTGGCCTCGGCGGCCTGCGCTTCCAGTTGTTCGGATTCCTCAATCAGTGGACAGACCCAATAAGCCTGGCGCCCTTCGGCGCAAGCTGCACGAATCCGTTCGATCACTTCCTCGCGTCGGGTATTGCTCAACACCTTGGTCGCAACCGGCGTGCGGCCAGGCGGCAGTTCGTCAATCGCCGACACATCAAGATCGGCATACAGCGACATCGCCAAAGTGCGGGGAATGGGTGTGGCAGTCATGACCAACTGATGCGGCACGGTGTTGCCGACACCCTTGTTGCGCAGCGCGAGGCGCTGGTGCACACCGAAGCGATGCTGCTCGTCGATGACGATCAGGGCCAGTGCGCGGAAGCGCACCTGCTCTTCGATCAGCGCGTGAGTGCCCACGACCACATCGGCACGATCGGCAATTTCGGCCAGCACCTTCTCGCGTGCCTTGCCTTTCACCTTGCCGGACAGGTGAACCACCTTCAAACCGAGGGTGCCGAGCCAATGCGATACATTCCGAAAGTGCTGTTCGGCGAGCAACTCGGTTGGCGCCAGAATCGCAGTCTGCACGCCGGCGCCGGCCGCCGAACACGCGGCGATTGCAGCGACGACCGTTTTGCCTGATCCCACGTCGCCTTGCACGAGCCGCATCATCGGCATGCCGCGCTGGAGGTCCTGGTCGATCTCGGTGAGCACCCGGAGTTGGGCACCGGTCAGACGGAAGGGCAGGTTGTCGAGCAGCGCCTCACGATGAGCGCCGACGGGGATGCGGGTTGCGGGCTGCTGTTGGGTCAATCGGCGAATGCGGCGCAGACTCAACTGGTGCGCAAGCAGTTCATCAAAGCCGAGTCGACGTTGCGCCGGGTGTTGCTGGGCGAGCAGCGCCTCGACGTCGGTGTCGGCCTGGGGTTGGTGCACGGCAATCAGGCTTTCGCGTAATCCCGGCAGGGCAAGCTGTTCGCGCAACGACCGCGGAATCAGATCGAAGTCGTCGGTATCCGGCAGCCGCTTCAAGGCTTCGGCAATCAGCCTTTGCAGGGTGCGTTGGCCCAGGCCTTCGGTGATCGGATAGATCGGCGTGAGGGCGTCCGACAACGGCGCATCGGCGACGACCCGCGAATAACTCGGATGCACCATCTCCAGGCCATCCTTGCCCCAGCGCACTTCACCAAAAACGCGAAAGCGCGCTCCGACCTCGAACGCCGTGGCCTGTTGCGCGCGGAAATGGATGAACCGCAGCATCAAGGTGCCGACACTGTCGTCCTCGATCGCCACGCGGAGTTGCGGCCGGAACCGGAAACCGCGCTCGACTGCCTGGACGAGGCCTTCGACCTGTGCAGTCTGGCCGGCGATCAGGCCGGCGATCGGCGTAATGCGCGTGCGGTCCTCGAAGCGGAGCGGCAAGTGGAACCAGAGATCCGACAGCGTGAAGAGCGAAAGCCGGGCCAAGGTCTCCTGGACCGCCGGACCTACGCCCTTGAGGATCGTGACAGGCGTATTGGCGATGTTCGGGCTCATGGCATGGAACGGATCGAAGCGTTCAACCGCAGAGGGCGTTGTCGCCCGGGCAGTCCGTCATCGCGAGCCCGAAGGGCACGGCAATCTCTTGCTTGCGGGTGTGTCCGAGGCAAGAACGGGATTGCCGCGTCGCTGCGCTCCTCGCAATGACAGCAAAGAGCGGGCGACGGGCGCGCCGAAACGCTGTCATTGCGAGCCCGAAGGGCGCGGCAATCTCTTGCTTGCGGGTGTGTCTGAGGCAAGAACGGGATTGCCGCGTCGCCGCAAGACAGCAAGAGCGGGGCAACGCTGTCTTGAGCCCGAAGGGGGGCATCTTCTTTGTGTCCCGAGGCAAGCGGCTCCTCGCAATGACAGCAAAGAGCGGGCGACGGGCGCGCCGAAACGCCGTCATTGCGAGCCCGAAGGGCGCGGCAATCTCTTGCTTGCGGCGAGGTCAGATGCAATCGCGGGATTGCCACAGCCTGCTTCGCGGGCATCCCGGTGACAGACGATGGGCAACACGGGCGGCGAGGCAGGGTCATGCAGGCATCACCGCAGGCCTGCCGCATGTCAGTCCAGCACGACAATCGCATCCATCTCCACTTCCGCGCCGCGCGGCAAGGCCGCCACGCCGATCGCGGCACGAGCCGGGTACGGCTGCTGGAAGTACTCGGCCATGATCCGGTTCACCTCGGGAAAGTGCTTGAGGTCGGTCAGGAACACGTTGAGCTTGACGATGTTCTTCAATTCGCCGCCGCCAGCACGGCAGAGTGCCTGCAGATTGTCGAACACGCGGCGGATCTGGGGGTCGATGTCACCGGTGATCAACTCGCCGGTGGCTGGCACCAGCGGGATCTGTCCGGACAGATAAATGGTCCGTCCAACCAGCACGGCCTGAGAATAGGTGCCGATCGCGGCGGGTGCTTCCGGGGTATTGATGATGGTGCGGGCCATGGGTGTCTCCAGCAAAGCTGAGATTCTGGCCAGTTGATCCCGGCCCGGCAAGGCAATCACGCGCGCCTTAGCCCCGAATCCGGCCGATTTCCAGACACAAGCCTTCACATTCCGGGCCCAAACCGAACGAATTCGTTTCCAAACCGTCATATGGCACTGTTAAACTTCCGTTTAACCCCGTCCGTCTTGTCCGAGTGGCTGTTGCGTAGGTCGGGAGAGATTTCCTTAAACTAATGAAGGTGAAACATGAACCAGCGAGTAGCTCTGCAATTCGCACTGTGGTTGATGCTGTCCCTGTTTGCGGTGATGCCTGCGTTCGCGCAGAACACGTCTTCCGCAATCTCGGGCCGTATCGTCGATGAAACGGGAGCCCCGGTTGCGGGCGTTGCAGTGGACATCCAGCACGGCCCTTCGGGCACGCGCAAGGCGGCTACGACGAATGAAGAAGGTCGCTTCTCGGCGTCCGGTCTTCGCGTTGGCGGTCCCTACACGGTAACCGCTACCTCCGCAGGCAAGAACAATGCCACGAAGAGCGACCTCTATCTGCTGCTCGGCGAGACCACCACGGTCAACCTCAGCCTGATCGACGAAGCCACCGATCTGGCCACCGTTGAAGTCGTTGCCAGCGCGTCCAACAGCGTCTTCAATTCCGAAGCCATGGGTGCCGGCACGTCCATCGATCGCGACACCATCGAAGCACTGCCTTCGATCAATCGTGACCTCCAGGATTACGCCCGTCTCGATCCGCGTATCTCGCAGACCGACAAGGAACGCGGCGAAATCTCGGCCCTCGGCCAGAACACTCGCTTCAACTCGATCACCATCGACTCGGTTTCGACGAACGACACGTTCGGCCTGGAATCGAACAACCTGCCGACCGCGCGTCAGCCGGTGTCGCTGGATGCCATCGAATCCGTGCAGATCAACGTCACCAACTACGACGTGAACCAGCGTGGTTACACCGGCGCGAACATCAACGCCGTGACCAAGTCGGGCACGAACGAGTTCCATGGTTCCGTCTACGGCAACTACCGTAACGACGACATGGTCCGTGAAACCGACGATCGCGGCGTGGCCTTCACCGGCTTCACCGAAGATTATGCAGCCGGTGCCACGATCGGTGGTCCGATCATCGAAGACACCCTGTTCTTCTTCATCAACGTCGACTCTTCGCGCATCAAGGCTCCGTCCGCCGATTACGGCTCGACGCCGCTGAACCGCGCGACCGGTGGCATCACCACCGCACAGGTCAACGAAGTCATCGGCATCGCCGAAGGCTACGGCATGGAACCGGGCACGCTGTTCGCAGCTGGCGCCGACACCAAGGTCGACTCCGCCCTCGTGCGTTTGGACTGGAACATCAGCGATACGCAGCGCGCCGCGTTCCGTTACTCGACGACCGACCAGAGCCAGTTCATCCAGCCCGGTTTCGGCGTCAACTTCTTCTCCCTGTCCAGTCACTGGTACTCGCAGGAGAAGGAATTCGACAACGCCGTGCTCGAACTGTTCAGCGACTGGAACGACTGGTTCTCGACCGAAGCGCGCGTCAGCTACCGCGACTACGCCTCGGTGCCGATCACGTTTGCGCGTCAGCCACAGGTTCAGGTCGACTTCGGTTCGCAGAGCTTCCGCTTTGGTACCGAGCAGTTCCGTCACCAGAACGTGCTGAACACCGAAACGTTGAACGCCTACTTCGGCGGCAACATGTACTTCGGCGACCACACCGTGAAGCTCGGCTTCGACTGGGAACAGAACGACATCTACAACCTGTTCCTGGAATCGAACTACGGTCAGTACCGCTTCGGCAGTACGACCAACTTCCGCAACGGCATCTACCGCGAATACGTGGTGCGCGTGCCGACGTCGGGTAATGTCGATGACGCCGCTGCAGAACTCGCTCTCGAAAACTGGGGCTTCTTCGCGCAGGACACCTGGGCTGTCAACTACAACCTGAACCTGATGTACGGCTTCCGCGTCGACCGTCCGAGCACGGATGACACGGCACAGTTCAACCCGGCGTTCCAGACTGTCTTCGGTCGTCCGAACAACCTGAATCAGAGCGAAGACGCCATTGTCCAGCCGCGTTTGGGCTTCAACTACACGTTCGACAGCGATCGCCCGATGCAGGTCCGTGGTGGTTTCGGCCTGTTCCAGGGTTCGGCAGCCAACGTGTGGCTGGCCAATCCGTTCACGAACAACGGCCGTACGATCTCGATCTTCGGTTGCGGCTTCTCCGGTTCCACGACGAACTGCCCGTCCACGGCTCCGCCGGCCGGTCGCCAGTTCTCGGCTGATCCGGACAACCAGCCGATCTTCGGTACCGCGCGCGCAGACGTCGATCTGCTCGACGAGGGCCTGAAGCAGCCGTCCGTGTGGAAGGGCAACCTCGCCTTCGAACACGAACTGCCGTGGATGGGCATGATTGCCGGTATCGAAGCGATCTTCACGCAGGTCGAAGACGGTATCTATTACGAACACCTGAACCTCGGCCGCGTCGGTCGTTTGGGTCAGGACGGTCGTAGCCTGTACTGGGCCAACACCAACCCGAGCCAATACACCGCCTCCTCGGGCTTCTTCGGTGCAGCCAGCAATGCCCGCGCCGGTGCCAACCAGGCCTTCCGCGAAGTGCTGCTTGCCAAGAACACCGGCAAGGGCAATGGCGAGAGCTACACCCTGTCGCTGCAGAAGCCGTTCCGCGAGGACGAGACCTGGAGCGCGCAGATTGCCCTCACCCATGCTGACGCCACGGAAGTCAACGGTCTGACCTCCAGCCGTGCGATCTCCAACTGGGCCAGCCGCGCGATCATCAACCCGAACGAAGAAGTCTCTTCGCGTTCGCCGTACGTGGTGGGCGACCGCCTCAACGGTGCTTTCAACAAGCGCTGGACGCTGTTTGGCGAAAACACCACAGAGTTCTCGGTGTTCTATGAAGTGCGCAAGGGCAAGCCTTACGCATGGACGTTCAACAACGACGCCAACGGTGACGGCCTCGCCGGCAACGACCTGATGTACATCCCGCTCGCCCCAGGCGACGTGCTGTTCGTCGGTGCCGATGCCAACGCCCGCGCTGCCGAAGAAGCTGCATTCTTCGACTACATCAACTCGCAGGGTCTCGACCAGTACGCCGGTCAGGTCATTCCGCGCAACAGCCACTACTCGCCGTGGACGAACAGCTTCGACATCCGTCTGAGCCAGGAAATCCCGCTGTGGTTCGATCACAAGGCTGAAGTCTGGATCGACGTGCTGAACATCGGCAACATGCTGAACAAGGATTGGGGACAAATCGACGAAGTGTTCTTCCAGTCGAATGGCGCCCAGGCCCGCAGCTTTGCCAACTTCGCAGGTATCGACCCGGCCACCGGCCGTTACGTGTACGACTTCATCAACCCAGAGCAGTTCGGTCGTCGTGACCGCACCGCAGAATCCCGCTGGGCTGTTGCACTGGGCTTCCGCTACCGCTTCTGATCGGTTGCGAAAACCAGCAAGAACATAAACGGCCGGGGCAACCCGGCCGTTTTTTTGTGGGTAACTTGCAGCGATTTTCTGGCGCAAGCAGATTGGCGGAAGCGCCTTCTCCCGTGAAACGGGAGAAGGTGGCCGAAGGCCGGATGAGGGAAAGTCTGGCGAAGGTTTGGGCGAGAAGGTGGTCCGCAGGACCGATGAGGGCCAGACTGGCGCGAAGGGTCGGACCCAACGCCCGCCCGTTGGTCGGAGGGGCTGAAGTGTTGTCCTGTTGTTCTGTGAGGCCGCGCACCTGCGTGGAACTGATCTGGGCCCGATTTGGACACCGGATCGCTGAGGCGTTGAGCGCTGAAGTGTCGTGTCACCTCGACCCTCTGCCATCATTCCCGCAAAGCGGAAATCCACTCAAGCGGTCGGACTGGATTCGCTCGCGCCGGTCGCGTCGCAACCCCAACGCCCGCGAGTGGTTCCGCTTTCCGGGAAAGCCTCCGGGCCGGACTTAAGTGCCGTGTCACCTCGAACCCTCTGCCGTCATCCCCGCGAAAGCGGGAATCCACTCAAGTGCGACTAGGTCGGACCCAATGCCCGCAGGTGGATTCCCGCTTTCGCGGGAATGACGAGGTGGGTGTGTACGGTCGCGTCGTCTGACTACGCGCTGTGTTCGTGGGAACTGATCTGGGCTCGATTTCAGGGACACCGGATCGCCTGGCAGGGACGTTCAACGTTGAACTTCGCGCGCGCGCGCGGGAGAAGGATCCCTTCGATCTTCTTCAATAGAACGCTCACGTTCGCGGGAGAAGGGTCACTTCAACGCCGCGGCAATTGGCGGTGACCGCAATTGCGTGAGCTCGCTCAACGAGCCCAGTGCGCGTCCATAGCCGCAAACAAGGGCGGCAATTTGCTGTCTGCGAGCGGCACGGTGTTGCTGTCCTCACCGAAGTAAGCCTTGGCCCGCAGGGCGGTGCGCATCGGGCCTGGTCGGAATTCGTGAACCCGCACGGACCGGCTTTCCAGTTCTTCGGCATAGTGCCGCGCCATCGTCGCCAGTGCTGCCTTCGAGGCACCATAGGCGTTCCAGAAGGGTCGCTGGATCCGCTCTTCGTCTTCCAGCGGAAACACGATCTGACCCTTGGAGGCCAACAACATCGACAGGGTGGTTTGGGTCAGCCACTGCGCAGCATGGCAATTGACCTGAAACGGCTTCAACCAGGACTCCGCACCGATTTCCTCGATGCTGATCAGCCCTTCGAACTGCGCGGCGGCATGCACCAGCACATCCAGTCGACCACATTCGCGTTCGACGGTGGCCGCCAACTGCTCATAGTCGAGCGGGCTGGCGCCCTCGAAATTGATCGGATAGATCGCCGAATCGGTACCGCCCAGTTCGATGACTTCATCGAGCAGCCTTTCGACCTGACGCATGTGTCGACCGGCCAGCACCAGCGTGGCGCCACGACGCGCAGCCGCGCGGGCAAACGCGCCGCCGAGACCGCCCGTGGGGCCAGTCACCAGCACCACACGGCCCGTCCAGGGCCGCACGGGGGCAGCCGCCTCGCTCAAGCCGACTTCGCCTCGCGCACCATCTGGGCCAGTTCGCCCTTTTCATACAACTCGATGGTGATGTCGCAACCGCCAATCAGTTCGCCGTTGATGAACAACTGCGGGAACGTCGGCCAGTTCGAAAAACGCGGCAGGTTGGCACGAATTTCCGGGTGCTCCAGTACGTTGACCGAGTGGAACTCGGCGCCAACGGCCTTGAGTGCCTGAGATGTACGCGACGAAAAGCCGCACATCGGAAACTGCGGGGTGCCTTTCATGAACAGCACGATCGGGTGTGATTCGACCGTCTGCTTGATTTCGTTGATGATTTCCATGTCGTCCTGATCTCCGGTTGTTTACCAGACCACTTCCGCCATCGAGCAGTTCAGGCCCGAGCCGATGCCGAGCAGCGCGATGCGCTTGCCCTTCTGCAACCGACCGGCCTGCTTGAGCTTGCTCAGTGCGATCGGCACCGATGCCGGACCGATGTTCCCGAACTCCGGAAACACATACAGCACCTTCTTCGGATCGATGCCGAGCAGATCGCAGATCGCCGAGGTGTGCACCTTGCTGATCTGGTGGATGGCAAACTCGTCGAGTTCCTCAACTGCCCAGCCCAGCGCCGCACGAGCGGCCTGGAACGTCTTGGCAGCGAGCTTCAGGCCTTCGACCAGCAGCGTGCGCGTGTCGGTGACCATGCGGTCGAAATTGCCGCGGCACAGATGCGAGAAATTTGTCGCTGCACGCGTGACGCTGCCGATGAACCGGTGGCCATCGGGGTACAGTTCGGCGCGCGCCAGCACCATCGCGGCGCCGCCGGAGCCCAGCGTCAGCGACGCGAATTCGTTGCGGAACTGTTCGGCGGTGACGTCCGGCTCCAGCAGTCGCTGGATCGTCCGTTCAGTGATTTCGTTCGAGGTTTCGCCATCGACAATCAGCGCGTACTCGATTTCGCCGCGTTCGATCATCCGCGCCGCGATGTCCATGCCGTTCAGGAACGCGAGGCAGGCATTACCCACATCGAAGTTCTGGCAGGTATCGGCCAGACCGAGGTTGCCGTGGATGATCGAAGCCGTACTCGGCTCCAGATAATCGCGGCATACCGAAGTGTTGATCAGGATGCCGATGTTCTCGTGCGGGATGCCACATTCTGCCAGGGCGCGCTGGGCAGCCATCGTGGCGGCATCGGAGGGCATGACCGGGCCGTCCCAGATGCGGCGCTCGTAGATGCCGGCGACTTCCTCGAGCAGATTGTCGCGGATGCCAAGCCGGTCCAGCGTAGGCTGCAAGCGCTCCATGATTTCGGCCGAGGTCAAACGGATCGGCGCTTCCACATGGGCGACGCTGGCGATGGCTACGTGTTTGTAAATCATGGTGTTTTCCCTGAGCGGGCGGCGCGAGGTCGCCAAGACCGTACAGGCTAGCCCGAATCCACCGAGGTGACAAGCCAACCGGCTTGTGTAGGGGCTGCGGGCCGACGGAAATGCACCCAAACCGAGCCAAAAAAGAAGCCCGCGGGAGCGGGGCTTCACGATTCCGGCGGGTCGCCGGGTCTGGGGTTCAGGTCGCAACGCAGTCGTCGCGATCCGTTACGACAATCAACGCGATTCTTCGGTATCCGTTGCGGTCTTGCCCTCTTCGGTCCGACGAAGCTCACCTACGTCAACCGTGCCACCAAACGGATTCTCGAAGAACTCGTCCTTCCACTGGGCGTAGAGTTCCGGCTCCCAATACTGTTCCTTGTAGTACTTGTCACCCGTGATCTCGGTGAACTCGCCGTTTTCCGTACGAACCTGCATCCTGAGGTTGCCGGTGAATCCGACGCGTGAACCCGTCACGTCGCGCTTCGCTTTGCGCAGCATGGCATTCATGCGTGGCTCGGCGACGTCGTCACCATACTCGGCATAAATCTCCTTGCCTGCCGCCAACGCACGCTTCTGTTCGTCGGCATTGAGGCCGCTCCAGTACAACTCGCGCATCGCGGTGAATGTCTTGTAGTTGCGCTGTGCAGCAAGGTCCATCCACGCATAGGCCAATGCGCGATCCTGTTCGACACCAGTGCCCTTCCAGTACATCTCGGCGACCAGACCCTGCGACGGCTTGTCGCCATAACGGGCTGCGCGCTTCAGCTGGGCAAGCGCTTCGTCGAAGCGACCTGCGTCGAAGCTCTTTACCCCATCACGTCGCCAGCGCAGATCCGGGTGATACCTCAGAAAGGCTTCCGAGCCTGCCAACTGATGCGGCACCGATTCAATCTTCGCGGACTTTTCGTCCGCCAGTGCCGAACCCGACATCGCCAAGCCAGCTGCCGCCAGCGCCGAAGCCACCATCATTCCTTGAATTAGTCGTTTCATGAGCCACCTCCTGAATGGCCTGTGCATTGTGCCGAATTGAATCCTGAGCACATGTGCCGAAAGACAACTTCGGCACATGACTCTTGTCAGAGATGCTCCTTGGTGCGCCAAAGTTTCATGACTGATGGCATGGATGCGGCACAATCGGCGCTCATGGCGGATCGCCGAACACCGGCTTTAAGCAGATTCCCAGATTCTGCGGCGCGCGAACGATGCGAGCCGATTCGAATGCAACCCAAAGAAACCGCTTGAGGAGGAAACATGTTCAGCAGCGCTTCTGTTTCACGATGCACATTGATGTCGATCATGCTTCTGGTTGCCGTATTGCCCATGAACGTGCGGGCGTCCTGCGACGACCCGGTGACCACGCTGGAAATCAACGACTGCGCGCAGCAGGAATTCGATAAAACCGAAGCCGAACTCAATCGTGTGTGGAAGCAAGTGATGGGCTACCTCGACGAACTCGCCGACGAGCCGGATGCCGCAGCCGCCAAGGCGCAACTTCGAACCGCGCAGAGAACCTGGGTCGACTACCGTGAACAGGACTGTCAGGCGGTGCACACCATGCACCAAAGCGGTTCTATTCGCACGCTGATGTACCTGGGTTGCAAGACCTCGCACGCTGATCGGCGCACGCGGGAACTGTCGGAGTGGCTGGCTGAGGGTTGATCTTCAGCCGTCATTGCGGGCCCGAGGGGCGCGGCAATCTGCTGCTTGCGACAAACTGCGAGGCCTACACGAGATTGCCGCGTCGCTGCGCTCCTCGCAATGACGGCAAGGGCGGACATCGCGAGTGCTCAAAACGACTGTCATTCCGAGCCCGAAGGGCGCGGCAATCTGCTGCTTGCGACGAACTGCGAGGCAAATACGAGATTGCCGCATCGCTGCGCTCCTCGCAATGACGGCAAGGGCGGACATCGCGAGTGCTCAAAACGACTGTCATTGCGAGCCCGAAGGGCGCGGCAATCTGCTGCTTGCGACAAACTGCGAGGCAAACACGAGATTGCCGCGTCGCTGCACTCCTCTCGCAATGACCGCTCATGCGGACATCGCGAATGCTTAAAACGACTGTCATTGCGAGCCCGTAGGGCGCGGCAATCTCTTACTTGCGACGAAGCTTGGGGAAAGCAGGAGATTGCCGCATCACGCCAATCATCGCCAAAACAGGCACTGATCGGTCCGAAACAAGCGAGGGAACCCTCACCAAACGCCAGTGTTCGGCATCGACAACCAAGGCTCAGTGGGTGGCAAGGGTTCCCCGGCCTGCAACAGCTCAATCGAAATCTGATCCGGTGATCGCACGAAGGCCATGCGGCCGTCCCGCGGCGGCCGGTTGATCGTCACGCCGTGTGCCATCAAGCGTCCACACAGCGCATAAATGTCATCAACCGCATAAGCCACATGCCCGAAGTTGCGGGCGCTGCCGTAGTCTTCGATGTCCCAGTTGTAGGTCAACTCAATCTGAGCTTCTTCGTCGCCAGGGGCCGCCAGATACACCAGAGTGAAGCGGCCTTGCGGGTATTCCTTCTGGCGGACGACAGTCAGCCCGAGTGCGTCGCGATAGAAACGGAGCGACGCCTCAAGGTCGGCGACACGAACCATGGTGTGCAGGTATTTCATCGCGTCAGTTGAAACACTGTTTGGCTTCGAAACGCGTCCATCGATCGGGATAAACGGTTTGCAGCAGCGTCTTCCAGGCTGCCCAGCCCTCGGCGCCCTGTTTCGCTTCTTCGGGGCTGACATTCTTGTCGATCAGCGTGTACCACAGGCCATGATACGAAATGCCGGCATCGGCCAACGCCGCTTTCATGTTGTCGATGTTCTTGCGGCCGTCGTCGGCCAGGATGATGTGCTCGTACTTCAGGCCCCGTTCCTCAAGCAGATCGAGCAGTACCAGTCCCTTGTTTGCGCCGGTGGTCATGAACACACCCTGGTCATAACTGACTGGTATCGACCGGTCCGAAGTGGGATCTGTCCACGTCCACATCGAACCGCGTGCGGGTTTGCCTAGTGGAGACCGGCAACTGATAACCGAACTGTTTGAGTTCGCGGATCGTGCCGCCTCGATAATTCGCACCGCGCGAGGTCAGCATCAGGCGATCCACCGTCAGACCATTCACCAGCGCAGGGGCATCAGGCTGGGTGAGCACCTGCGTGCCCGCCTCGAAGTTCATCGCAATCAGATCGAACTTGCAGGAAACCCTTTGATCTTCCGGCAGCGTTTTGTCCCATTCGTACCAGGCGTCACTGCCAAAGAACACGGCCGAAGTCAGCAAGGTGTCGTCGATGTCGAGCACCAGCAGCGTCTTCTTGCCCTTGGCTGCCTCCAGCGCGGTCGTGATGGCGTTGAGGTCTTTCACTTCGTCGACGATCGACGGCGCCGTCCCCTGTCGTGGCATGCTGGAGCAGGCCGACAGAAAGGCCAGGGCGGAAATCACGAAAATCCGGGCAATCATGGAACACTCCACGGCAAAGGGTGCCCAGTAGACCAAATTCGCGTGGCAATATCGAGTCGGAGATGTTCCCGGGCAGGATTGCCGTCAAGCTGACGAAGCTTCCAGAAAGGTGCTCGCGAGTTCGGAGACGGGACGCCGCAGGCCTCAAAGCAACTCACCCCGAATCCACGCGCGGTGGCAGGTCCCCCCCCCCCCCCCCCCCCCCCCCCCCCCCCGCCCCCCCCCCCCGGTCCCAAGAAAGCCCCGGGGGGCCCCGGGGGGGCCGGCGGCCCGGGACGCCCCCGGGGGCGCGCGCGCCCCGCGGCGGCCGCCTGCCATGCGCGAGGTAGTCGTTCTCGTGAGTGGCGCGAACAGGCCGACCGGCGCATGACGGACGGCGCAGCATCGACGGGATGCCACAACGACACATGCACGGCGAGCGCCCCCCCAACGCAGATGAACGACGCGCACCATCCAGATGCGGCCCACTTCCGATGTGACTCGATCAGAGATCACGCCGACATCCTGCAGGTGCCCCGTGTGCGCTCGACCCAGGACTTCACTTCATCGAGTTCCATCGATGTTCTGCCCGCAGCCAAAGGCACCAGGTTCAAGCCGCTCAGTGTGGAAGCGCCATCACCGCTGTCGTTGTACAGATGGCTTTCGGCTTGAACGAGCACGCGGCGCCTGTTGCCCGCCAGCGTGCGGATTGCCAAATGATTCGCGAGTGTGCCAGTCGGGACAAACATCGCCGCTTCCTTGCCCAGAAGCTCGGCGAACTGCCGCTCAAGCTTTTCCACTTCACCGCCCAACGAATAGTTGTCGGCCGCAATGTCCGACTGTTGAAATCATTTGATCGGAAGATTCCTCGTCGCGCCAGTTCGGCGGAAGGTGATTGGGTAGTCGGTCTCGGAGTCAGGAATCGTGCGACCTCATCACAAGCGGGCCGAATCCAGCATGGGCCGATGGCGCATGGTGGCCGGGGGCCTTTGGTCGCAGCGGCGCATGGCGCCCTGTTCTACTTGATCTCACCCGAGCTATTGTGGCCGGCAAAGGAGGGAGCAACCTCCGAGCATCGGCCGCGACCTGTTTCGCAGTCATCGGCAAATCGTCACCAGCGGCTGAAGACCGAGGTGAGTCAACACTTTGCCTTGCCCAGCGCACTGTGGCGGTACCCGACAATGTCTCGATCTATCACTGGAAAGACGCGTCAAATGTGCCGAGCTGGTCTGACCGCCGGCCAAACGATATAGCCGATCCTGAACGAGTGGACCTTGATGTTGAAAGAGCCTTTGACATCACGATCGCCACCGACGGCACCAGTCTGCCGCCGCATGCGCTTTCTGCGGCTATGGCGGATGCTGTGGGCATCTCGAAGGTGATGAGGAATCAACTGGGTGTGGTCACCGACGGCGTACTCGAGATCCGCGCGGTGATCGTCGGGAGCGACGATCTGTTCCGGGCCTGGGCGCCCACATCGCCGAGTGCCAGTGGTGTCTACCTCAGGGAGCAGCGGTTGATTGTGGTTCGCGCGGATGCGCATCCGGATCGGACCATGGCTGTGCTGCGCCATGAGGTGACCCATGCGCTCGTTCACGAATGGGTGGGCAATTTGCCGCGGGCCGTCAACGAGGGCATGGCTGAATACTTCGAAGCCTTCGGCGTCTCAGGGATGGGTGGTCAGGTGGATCTGGCGCCACTTCGTCGGCAATTGGGCCGTGGCCAACCACGAGGAGATGTACTGCATGAGCTGACTCGCCTTGTCCACTCCGATCACGACGAATTCTATGCAGGCGACAAACACGCCAACTATGCAGGGGCCATGGCCTTTGTGGCGTCGTTGATGCGCGATGCTCCGGGGCGAAAAGCGCTTGGAACGTTACTGCAGGCGCAGCGTCGGACGCCATGCAACTCAGTGTATACGCTCAGTATCCTGGCGACAGAGTTCGACGGCGGCGTCGATGCCCTCGGAGATCGATGGTTGGAGGAACTCGAAGGTCGAGCCCCATTGATCCATACGTTCTGAGTCTTGCTGGTTCACGTGACCGGGCGCAGATCGAAGTCGGCAATGGACACCTTTATCTTGCGTGCCAGGTGACCAACTGAAACCTGATGCAAGACAAGGTGCCCGAGTGTGACGGCCTCGCCCGTCACACTCATTCCGGCCGCGCATGAACGATACCAACTCAGAAATGATCGACTCGATCCGCCCAATAATCGCCAATCACCATTCGCATCGGTTTGCCAGGGCGTCTCTTCGAATCGGACGATCTCGCCGATCTCGTCGCCGCCAGTTGGCGCCACCAGTTTGAATCGGCCGTCTCCCAGCGCTTCGAGGAAGGTTTCGGTCTCGGCCGGACCCGTGCCCGCCGGCAGCAGTGCCAGTTGGTTGTTGAGCAAGACCACCTGTGTGATGCCGTCTTCGTAGTTGCCTCGATAGAGCCCGGCAAAGCGTGCCCAGGCGTCGTCCCACAGTGGCGTAGTCTCCGGTTTCGCAGCCTTGGCCACGGCGGCGCCTACAGTCGCGAGCAACTGATCGGCGATGTTGCCAGGCTCCGAGTCATTCGTGTTCGTCAACACCACGACCCCTACCCTGTCGTCCAACTGCACGCGGGTCATGGTGGTGTTGCCGGAATACCCGCCACCGTGACCGACGTAGGTGCGGTCCTTTACACGCACATGGTCAAAGCCGAGGCCCGAGCCCTTGAGCCAGTGCTCGTCGACCGAACGCACGCGAAGTGCCTCACGCCAGGAACCGGCTGACAAGACGTTTGTGCCACCCTTCGGGCCGCCACGGAATTGGGCGGAAATGAACTTGGCGAGATCGGTCACGTTGGACGTCATGCCCGTTGCCGCTGCCATGCCCTTTGCGTCAATAAAGGGCATGATCCGGCGCGTGCCCTGGGGTGTTCGGATGCCATAAGGCGTGGCGAGGCCGGGATCGGGTTTGTCGATACTGGTGGCGGTCATCTCCAGGGGCGCGATGATGTTGGCTTCCACATAATCGGCCCAGCGCTGGCCGCTGATCTTTTCGACCACCAGCCCCGCCACGGCAAATGCCAGGTTGGAATATTTCCAGCGTGTCTGTGGCGGAAACGCGGCCTGGCGATCGGGCATCAGTTCCTGGATCTCGGCTTCGGTCGGAAAATCGTAGCTGGACCAGTGATCAGTGGCCTCACGCGGCAGACCGGATGAGTGCGACAGCAGTTGCTCGATCGTGATCGGACCATCATCCGGTCCCGCTGGCTTCACCGTGAACCAAGGCAGGTGCTGTTGCACCGGATCGTCGAGTCGAAGTTTGCCGGCCTCCCGCAGTTGCAGGATGGCGATCGCGGCGAACAGCTTCGAGTTGGACGCAATGCGAAAACGTGTATCGGCGGTCATCGGCTTCTTCGATGCTACATCCGCAAATCCGAAGCCTTTTGACCACACCAACTCCTGATCGTGCACCACCCCCACCGCCACGCCAGGCAGGCCGCGATAGGCCATCTGGCCTTCCAGCCAGGCGCTGAACAACCGCGTGGCTGCCTGGACCTCGGGATCGTCAACGATGGCCGTCCTGGACGTTGTGTCCGCTTGGGCGAACACGGGCATGGCGAATGACAGAAGCAGCGCGATGGTGCGGTAGAGCATGGTGTCCCCTTGTGGACAAAAACTCATCCTATCCCAACCGCGAACCCGAGCCTTTTTGCCAGGGCACGGAGATTGTCTGCTACCAACTCCGGCATCGGATTCTCGCCGATGTCGATTCACCATGACTCAGCGTTGGTCGCCCGGCTGGATCCTTGTCTTTGCGAAGGCGGATGTCCCAATGGTCGCGACTATCCAGGGCCATGGAGATACGCTGGAGCAGCATCTGGCCGCGATGCCGCCGCCAGGTTCAGCCTGACAGCACTGTCAAACACCGGGAAGTCTGATTTTCAATGAAGGACCCGAGTCTTGAGTCGCGATTCTTCCACCGCCATATTCAAGATTCCGTCATTGCGAGCCCGAAGGGCGCGGCAATCTCGTACTTGCGATGACCCTGAGACAAGGCCGATACAACACGAAGGTTTATGGCCGCAACGCCAGCCTGCATCAGCGATCCTCCGTTGTTTCCGGAGACGCGGCGCCCACTAAGGATCGAAGAGCTTTCGTCGAAGCTTGTCGCAGCGCCGATGAGGTGCGACCGGCATGGGGCACTGTCGGACGTCACTGTGTTCACATCCCAGGACCGATGAGGTCTGGGTAGCCTATCCGTTCGTCTGCCCGGGCGACTTGTCTGGCGCGTGCTCACGGCAAGAAGTGGTGGGGAACTGCGCGTGGTGTCACGGGACAAGCCCATCTGGCTGGCCGCCCAGCGCAGATCGAGACGCGACTTGGCGGTATCGGTGACGCGGTCAATATCAAGATTCGGAATGGCAAGTTGATCGACACGAACTTCGTTGTGCACTTCCCGATTCCCATGCAAAAAGCCTGGGACAACGTGATCTACACCTGCTCCGTCATGCTGATGTTTCGAGACGTGGCTCAAGTCGAGAGTTGGTGCGACGAGCGAGGGGTCCCGCTGGGCGATGTGCGGCCGATTGACCAGGTCTGGGCGTTTGCATCCGAGTGCGTATTCGCGCCACGCAGACCCTGACTGTTCAGCATCCCCTGAGCTGCAGCGATGTTCAAGCAGGCGCACAGGTCCGATCTGGGGCTGCCTGAGCAGATTGGCTGCTTCTGAGTGAATCGTTTCGGTTGTCGTCTGGGCCCGCAGTCGGTTGCCCTGATGCAGGCAGTTCAGGCTGCAAACGATCTCAATGGCGCACGCAATGGATCAGGGTTGTGAAGATCGACTACACGAAGAAGGCGGGCAACGACCATCGGCACTTCGGGAGAGCAACCATTCAAAAGTCTGGTTCCATCTGCCAATCAAACCTGTCCTGCAACGATCGGAAGGTCCCGATGAAAGTCATCGCAAAAGGGCTCAAGTCATGGATGCTGGTTGAGCGATGAGTCGGCGTGCTTACCTATACGGTCATGTGCCGTACCGTGGGGTCCGTTCGATGACTCCAGCTCACTGAGACGAGGCCGCCGATTTTCATTCGACTTGAGCAGGTCCGACGGTGGATCCTGTTCGACTTCTGGGGTGCAGTTCTGTGGCGTTTTCAAGACCGGGACATGTGTCCGTTCCGAGTTGCCTGGGTCAACGGAGCCAGGACTCGCAGGCAAATTTGGTCACCTTGAAGGATCAGGAAAGGGTCGGCGTCATTTGAAGCTCAGAACGGAAGCGGACATCAAGAGCAGGAAGCTCGCCGAGTACCTCCTGCTTGGACATCAAGCCGCGGGTGCAGCGTGACGCCTGGGTCAAAATGATGCTCAACGGTTTGTCAGGTGACACGCAAACGCGTTCCGTTCATCATCAGTCTTGCGGCTTCCGAACGAGGTCTGTTGGTAATGCAGAGTAACGATGCTTCAGGTCTTGGGCTGCCATTCCTTCCGCCTGTGAGTTCGGAGTCGTCTTCGATGAACCATGCCACACACATGCTGTTCGTCTCGACCATGGATCGCGTCAATACATTGGAGCGCCAAGTACGCGATGACTACTATCGCTACCTCTTGGAACAAGGTGACGACTCCGACACCTACGACGCCTATATGGCGAGATACGCGCGCTTCGCTCGTTTTGGTCAGGCGGCAACGCTTGCATCGATAGACAGCTTGCGGCGGTTGTCGGGCACGCCGATGCCGAATTCTCTGGTGGACTTCTATTTGAAGGAGGGCTCCTTCGACGGCGGCGGTTACCTGTCTGATCTGGTGATTCATGCAGCGCCCGAGTTGGTCGCCAAGGCGCAGTCCGGCGCCACCGGCTGGAATTGCATCCGGTCGATCGGTCTGGTCGACATGATCATCCTGTCTTGGGGTGGTCATCGCATGGAGTTTGACCCTGCGAGTGGCGAGGGGCTGACCGAAGCCGAAGTGCTCGTGTTGAATCAGAACTACAGTGTGATCGGTTGGCATACGTCGGGCGATGGCGAGGCATTCGACTATCTGTATTTCGATACACAAGGACGCTTCGGCATTACGGGTTTCCATCAGGACGACTTTGAATCCTTCTATGCTCAGGACCTGTTGCCGATGACACGAAAGAGTCCGGCGTGTTTGAGCCTGGACGAAGCGCTTGCGGCGATGCTGAGAAGCGCTGAGGCAGCAACTCAGCAGGACGACGAAGACAGCGACTAGACTGTGCAGTCGCCGTGCCACAGCCAGTTCATTCGACCGCGCGATCGCGGAGCACTCAGGGCGTTGGACATGACAACTGCCATACCGGCATGTGCCGGGCGTCACTTGTGGGTACCCGGCCGAGGAGCCACCCTGTGCGACACTGGACATTGAGTCAGATCGTCGAACTTTCACACTTGGGAATAGGAGTAGGCCATGAGTAACCTGATCAATATTTTTGTCGAGCCGGGCAAAGCGTTCGCCGATTTGAAGGAAAAGCCCACGTTTCTGTTGCCACTGGCGCTGATGATGGCGCTGACCGTGGTGATGAGCCTGCTGTATTTCAACAAGGTCGACACGGAATGGTTCACCAGCCACCAGCTCGCGATGAGTGGCTCGGAGATGTCTGCGGCCGAGATCGAACAAGCCAGGAAGATGATGCCCTCGGCATCAGTGATCGGCATCATCAGTGCCGTCATGGGGCCGATCATGATCGTGATCGTCACGCTGGTGATGGCGCTCTATTACTTCGTTGCCGGCAAGGTCACAGGGGCCGGCGTGTCGTACAAACATTCCGTGAGCCTGGTCGCGTGGTCGGGTGTGCCGTCCATGCTCTCGCTGGTGGTCGCCATCGTCGGCATCATCATGATGGCGCCGCAGACTGCGCTCGAGTCGCTGATGCTGACCAACGTCGATCCTTTGATCGTGCAGCTGCCCTCTGACCACGCTTGGAGCTCGTTCGCCAAGAATTTCAACCTGCTCTCGTTGTGGAGTGTGGTGGTGGCAGCGATCGGTTGGCGTACCTGGAGTCGCGGCGGCTGGGGTCAGGCATTCACTGTGGCGCTCATCCCGACCCTCTTCATCTTCGGTTGTATGGCTGCCTGGGCAGTCCTGAAGTCTTGATCCACCCTATCCCCGATCGAGAAGCGCGAATGAATTCCAAGAAGAAGTGGCTGGTGCTGGGCGTCGTGTTGCTGATCGTGATCGGCCCCATCGCCATCAAGAAGATGCGTGGCGAAACCGGCATCGAGGTCAAGTTGGTCACCGCTGAGCAACAAGAGATCAGGCCCACCAGCCTGGCTTCGGGGACACTCGCCTATCGCAACGAGGTGAACCTCACCTCGGAGCTGATTGCCAAGGTCCGTTCGATCTCGGTCAAGGAAGGTGACGCAGTGACAAAGGGGCAGGTTCTGCTGTCCCTGGATCCGGAAACGTATCTCAACGCGATCGAGCGTGAAGAGGCGAGTCGGCGACAGAGCGTGATCAGCATCGAGCGTCAGCGCGTGGCGCTGAACTTGCGCGAAAAACAGTTCGAGCGCAGCAGCAAGCTGATTGCGGCCAGGATGATCGATCAAAGCCGTTTCGACGAAGACCGTAATCTGCTCGAACTGGCACGCGTCGAGTTGAAGAGCAGCGAGGAAGCGCTGCGTGGTGCCGAGGCTGTGCTCAGGGAAGCGCGCGAGCAGATGGCCAAGACCGACATCCTGGCGCCGATCAGCGGCACCGTCGTGGCGTTGCCGATCAAGGTTGGCGAAACGGCCATTCCGTCGACGATGGCCTTGGCAGGCGCCCAGTTGATGAAGATTGCCGATACCTCGGCGATCCAGGCCGAGCTCAAGGTCGATGAGGCCGATATCGCCAATATCGTCATCGGGCAACACGCCAATGTTTATCCGGCGGCCTATCCTGATCGTGCGATCAAGGGACGGGTCGAGCAGATCGCGCTCGCGCCGACCGTGGAATTGCAGGGCCGGGCCTATAAGGTCACCGTGCTTCTCGACGCGCCGGATGATGTGCAGTTGCGCTCGGGCATGAGTGCGCGCACGGATATCTTCCTCAGCGACGGCACCAAACGTCTGGCCATCCCGGTGGAAGCCGTGATCAGTGAATCCGGCGAGGACCAGAAGCTCAAGCGCCATGTCTGGTTGTGGCGGGATGGTCGCGCCCACAAGGCCGAGATCGAGACCGGCATTTCCGATGATCGTTGGGACGAAGTAACGAAGGGACTGAAGCCGGGCGACAAAGTCATCACCGGGCCGGCCAAGGCCCTGCGCCAGCTGAAGCAGGGTGATCCCCTGACCGAAATGAAAGGCGAAACAAAGGGCAAGGCTGGAAAGTCCTCTGACGCGGGGGATGAGGGCGGGGACGAAGCGGAATGATCGAGCTCTCGAACATCGTCAAGCGTTACATGATGGGCGAGGAGGAGATCCTCGCGCTGAATGGCGTGGACTTGCACGTAGGCCGGAACGAATATGTGGCGCTGACGGGCCCTTCCGGTTCCGGCAAGTCCACGTTGATGAACCTCATCGGCTGTCTGGACACGCCATCGGAAGGCCGTTACGTGCTCAATGGGCGCGATACGTCCACGATGAACGACAACGAACTGGCGCGTGTCCGCAATCAGGAGATCGGCTTCGTGTTTCAGAGTTTTCATCTGCTCCCCAGAATGACGGTGCTGCAGAACGTGATGCAGCCACTGGTCTATCGTGGTGTGCCAAGCGCAGAACGCGTGCGTCTGGCAACGGAGGCGCTACGGCAGGTGGGTCTGGGTGATCGTCTTGGTCACCGCCCCAATCAGTTGTCGGGTGGCCAGCGGCAGCGGGTGGCGGTCGCGCGCGCGTTGGTCGGCAAACCGTCGATCCTGCTCGCCGACGAACCTACGGGTAATCTCGATTCGAAGACCTCGGCCGAGATCATGGCTTTGTTCGACGAATTACATCGGCAGGGCCAGACAGTCGTGGTCGTCACACATGAGCCAGGCATCGCCGCACATTGCCAGCGGACGATCCGCGTGAGTGACGGCCGGATCGTGCAGGACACCGGTAAGCCCAATCCTTCGGCGGTGTCGGCATGAACCTCTTTCTCGAAGCCTTGCGCGCCGCACTGACGAGTTTGATGGCGCATCGCCTGCGCAGCTTTCTGACGACACTCGGCATCCTGATCGGCACCGCCTCGGTGATCGCGGTGGTGTCCCTCGTGCAGGGATTCTCCGAATTGATCAAGGCGCAGTTTGCCGACATCGGCGGGGCACGCTCACGCTGCGCGCCGAAAACAACAACGAGAATTTCCGCACTGGCAAGATCAACAACATCCGCTTCAAGGACGTCGAGGCATTGCGCCATCGTGTGCCGGGTGTCGGCGCCGTCGCGCCGATGATGCAGGTGCAAGCCGGTGGCGCGAGTTACAAGGGCCGTACGACGACGCCGGACGTGTTTGCCACGACGGCAGAATTCCAGGCAGTCCGCGCGCGTTATCCGGAGTTCGGACGCTTCATCGTCGAGAGCGACGACCGCAGCCATCGCCGTGTGGCGGTGATCGGCACCCAGTTGCGCGACGACTTGAAGATGCCGGAGAACCCGGTCGGCGAATACTTCAGCCTCGGCAAGGAGTGGTTCAAGGTCGTAGGCATCATGGAGAAACGCGGCGAAATCCTGGGCTTCAGCCAGGACAACTACGTGATCATTCCGTTCGATGTCGGCCGCGCGATGATGGGCCACAACCAGGAGCCATTTCTCTCGGTGTCGTTCACCGTGCCGAAGTTGGAAGAAGTCGAAGAGGTGCGCACCCGGGTCAAACGTGCGATCCGGGAGTCGCGTGACATCAAGCCCGGGAAGGACGACGACTTCAAGGTCGAAGCGGCCGATTCCGTCGTCAAGCAGTTCAGCCAGATAACCACGATGGCCACCGCCGTGCTGGGCGGTATCGTCAGCATTTCGCTGCTGGTTGGCGGCATCGGCATCATGAACATCATGTTGGTGTCCGTCACCGAGCGCACGCGCGAAATCGGCATTCTCAAGGCGCTGGGCGCTACCCGCCGGGATATCCTGATTCAATTCCTGCTCGAGGCTGGCCTGCTGGCGTTGCTCGGTGGGTTGATCGGCATCGTGCTCGGGTTTGCGATCGGTATGGGCGTCGCGTCCCTGATCCCGAACTTCCCACCGGCCACCGTGCCCTTGTGGGTGGTCATGGCCGCAGCAGGATTCTCGGCGCTGGTCGGTGTCGTGTTCGGCATCATGCCCGCGTCGAAAGCCGCTTCGCTGGATCCGATCGAGGCGCTTCGGTACGAGTGACGGTGCCATGAACATCGGAACCTGATGGCAAAGCCCCGGAACCTGCGGCCGTTCCGGGGCATTGGTGCATGGAAGTTGTTCCCGCATTGGCGCCCAAGACTTCTGATCAAGTGAGTTGCCGCTGGAATTTGATCCAACGTCTTGTTCCCGCTGCACATTTCTTGACGCGATGCTCCGGCGCCCTAAACTGCCTGCCGGAACGCCATGGGGCGCTCGGATCACTCAAGAACGGGAACATCATGCGCGCATTGAAGCAGCACACCTTCTTTTTGGTTGCCTTGCTTGCGGGTGCCGCTCTGGCTTGCGGTTCCGGATTCGCGAAGGCCTCCAACGATGTTGTATCCCCATCTGAACCGCCTGGTGCGTCTGGCATTGACGAGTTCCTCTATCGATCGCGCGCCGAGGAAGGCGAGTCGGCAGATCCCATTCGCATCGAGACGGCCCGGCCTACCGACGCCGACTCATTGGGGGCCGATTCATTGCCGGAAATTTCGGTCCAGTTTGTGCCCGGAGCCGTCGACCCGGCAACAGTTCGCGTGTTCGTGAACGACATCGATGTGACAGCGAATGCGGAGATCGACGCATTCCGCGCCCGTTTCGTACCCGCTCAGCCGTTTCCGGAAGGCCGGCAAAGGGTTCAGGTGCAGGTTGCGGATGAGTCCGTTCACTGGAACTTTCGGACCGCCACAGCGCCCGCAGTGACCATTGCTCCCTATGACATCACGCTGCCTGCCGGTGCTCGACCCACGATCAAAGTCGTTTTTTCCGACATCGGCTTGGGCATCGATGGATCGCGCACGCGCCTTTTCATCAGGGGCGGACTGTATGTGGATTCGACGGATGTCACGGATCAGTCCATCGTGACCAGTTCGGAAATCACGTTTGTCCCACCGGAACCGCTTGCGGAAGACGTCTATTTCATCGACGCGGAAGTATCCGATCTTGCGGGTAACGCCGGGCTTGGCAAACCATTCGGGCAATTTCAGGTCGGTGGAGCCCCCCGGTTCCTGTCGGTGGAGCCGGACCCCGACAACGTCGTGCTGCTGCACGGAACACCCAAACAAGTCCGCGTCCATTTCGACATCGGCAGTAGTCCTTTGCTGAATTACCGGATGGGCGTGGACATGGACGATGACGTCGAGCCGCAACTCGAACAGAACGCCGATGGCACCTATACGCTGAGCCACCTCATTCCGGAGTCGGCGGGCAGAAACCACTGCTTCAGCGTCGAGGTTCGTAATACGGCCACACTGTACGCCAGTGCAGAGCGCTGTTTCAGTGTCGACATCCAACGCCGTCGCGAGATCGAAGTCCTGTCTCCGGCGGCGGATGCTGTGTTGTCCGAGGGAACCATCGAAGTAAGACTGCGCGCACTCGACGACGGCGAACTGGTCGACGATGTCGTCATTGACGGTAGGGACGCACTGATCGAACTGGACCGGTCGACCAAACCAGCTGGCTATCGATACCACGTCAATGAAGAAGTCGCTCTGGAACCAGGCGAAAATCTGATCGACATCGAAGTGCGCTTCGACAACGGCGAAATCGAACAACGACAGATCCGCGTCCAGCGAACTGTGCCCCCGAGTGTGCAGATCGATGCGCCGAACGATTGAGAGAACTGGGGGCCAACGGACACTCCGGATCTACGCCCAGGCGACGCTGCGAATCTGATCAGTGCGGCTGCCAAAAAACGGTGGTCCGATCAACCTTGATTTCGCGCAGTTCGCCAAAGCTCTGCAAGCATTCAGCGACCTCACTTCCTGCCGTCTGCAACCAAGGAGGCAAGGAGTTGGCGGCGGAACTCGTGTGATTGCTCGCGCACGGTGATCAGCATCGTTCCTGGTTTTGCAATCGGGATGTGCGTCGCGTCTCTGATCCCGAACTTCCCGCCGGCCACCGTGCCCTTGTGGGTGGTCATGGCCGCAGCATGATTCTCGGCGCTGGTCGGTGTCGTGTTCGGCATCATGCCCGCGTCGAAAACCGCTTCGCTGGATCCGATCGAGGCGCTTCGGCACGAGTGACGCTGGCACGTGACCCGGAACCAGGGCGGTTCCGGGTAACTGGTGCGCTTCATTTCGAGGGTGGATCGGCCTCACAATCCTGTTGGCAACTTTGAGTGACCAACCACCAACATGTTCCCGTTGCGCAGTCCGTCACATCGAGCTGATCCGGACGACGGAAGAACACATTCAGGTAGTACCTCGTGCCACGCGTAAGCGGGCACCAAGACTGAGGTGTCGTTCCCAATGTCCAGCCGAGCCCGGATGCGCCGCTGTAAGGCTCTTGCATCTCGTGTCTTGCGGATTGGGGTCGCCAGGACACGGAGAAATTGTCGCGAAGACGGGCGCCGCGTTTTCGCCTGGTTGTTCCCAGTTGACTGAGCCGGCTCGGGTGATTGAGGCGCCCGTCGTATTGAAGTCGAACGCAAGGAACTGAGAACTCGGGAACGGGATGACGGCAGTATCGCCGGTGACATAACCCCATCGACCGAGCAAAGAGCGCGAGGGTGAGGCGCTGTTCGGAGGACTGGTCGGATCCGGCTTCCAGCGATTCGTGTTCAGTGTGGTACCAATGGGCCATTCCTGATTGCCGGCCGCGCGGGTGTTGGCCGTGTTCACGAATGAGTTCATTTTTGTCATGCCGGCCGGCGGGCCTGAATTCTCGCAGAGCACAGCGTCTATATCTGGGACAGTGACGGAGACGGTGCGTGCAGCAGTACCCGAAGAATTGGTGCAGGTCAGACGGAAGTCATAAGTGCCGGGTAAGGTCAGCGTCAATATGGTGCCGGTACTGGAGTTCGGCATCACCGTGTTCCAGCCCGCGACACTGCTCACGCCTGCGGGAAACAATGTCCCCGACGTCGTGCAAACGGGTGTGGGCGTGCCGATCACGGACCAGCTCAAGGACGTCGAACCTCCGCCAAGGGGGAGATTCGTGACAGTGGCCGAGAGTGGCGTAGTAAAGACCGGAGGTGGGGGAGCATCCAATTCATTGGGGCACCATCCGTCCCCGCGCTACCGGATGTAATCAGTGGCTTGGCTGTTACATCACCGGTTACCGGACTGACGTTGATGCTCGTGGAACTGCTGAGCGGGATGCGGTAGCTGTTGGAACCGCCGAGATTCAACACGAGATCACCGGCTTGCGCCAGCGAACTCAAGCCGAGCAATGTGCCGGCCAGATACTTGAGATTTTTCATTTTTATAGTTCTCTATGAATGTGATCACTCCGAGGCAGTAGTCATGTCGAGTACTGCCAAATGACGATAGATATCGGCCCGTTAACGATCTGTTTCCGGCCGGGCCCATAGTTCCGAATCCACCGTGTGAACGGCGGTCAAATCACGAGCCTATTTGGCGATTGCCCCTGATCTGATTCGACCGGCTCGGTTGCCCCTGCAGGTCGGCTGGAAGACCGGATGGGATTCATTCGATTGGCAGGCCAGCATCGGGCCTGCATCGGCATGGACAGTCGTGGCCGATCAGGCAATCGGCACGGTATCGGATCGAACCGCCAGGTCGGGCGGAGCCTTGACTCGTCTATCGACTGAACTCTGGCCGAGGGCAATGCGGATCAAATCGAATGACGTGGTCTTTGGGCAATTCAGCGCCGTGTCGTCTTTTGAACCGATCCGATACTTTTGATAAGCCTGCGTATTGAACTCTGGAGCACAAGTGCCGATCCGTCGCTCGAAGCCGCCGATGCTCTGGTTGATATCCTGTGAATCCCAGTCGCTTCGGAGTGATTCGGCAATGTCTTCAAGATTGATGTCGAAGCCGGCAACAACCCGCACTGGCGGCTCGGCGTCGCGGATGTCCTCGGCAGACTTCAGGTCGGCATCGTCGCGCCAGACCACGGGCACCGGAATCGGAAGCCATTGGCCGAACAGGTGGATCTCGATGCTTGGCCCTTCTGGCCCCTGATCGGTACGAAGGGATTTCAGCGCCGCTTCGAACTCACTGTCGGCACGAGCTTTGCCGTACGCATATTCGGCGATCTCGCGCAAACGATCGGGAAGACCGCCGTCACCCAGGCTGCTGATCCAATTCTTCTCCAAATAGCGGCGCAAGGCATACTCGGATTGCCCAACCGAAAGATAGGCGTCTATTTCGGACGGCAAATCACGGTCCAGTTCTCGCGTGGGAAATCTTCGCGTGCCCGCGCATTCAAAGTATTGATCGATGTGTCCAGCCATGGAGAAAGTGGCGCAGAGATGGGCAGATCAGCGTCGTTCCTTGTTCGCCTGACAGAATTCGTCGAATCTCGTTCATCCGGTCGAGCGAAAGATCACCGAGATCCCACGTATCCGCTCCATTGTGGGCGTTTGTTTGACCCTGCAGGTCGTCGAGCAAGGTGAGCGCCAGATCTCGTTCACCCGACAAGAGTGCGAGCCGCAATGCAACCACAAGACGATCTCGGTTGAGCTTCTCCCGCATTCGATTCAGTTCGTCCACGGTACTGGGTCCGACTCCGATCCGTTCCTCCATATTCGATAAGCTGACATCCGGCCAGTTCGTGCCGACATGCAGTACCGAAAGCAGGTCTTCCGCGGCTGCAGATGAAGTTGATCCGGGGGATTGTCCGTAGGTGTGCATCAAATATGCATCGAGCCGTCGCTCGGCCTCGATGATCATCTGCAGGTTCTGTTCCAGACACGGCGAAATGCGCACCGAATCGATCGTTCCTGGAGACAGCCGACCCACTTTCGACATCCATGCCTGACACACGCACTGGCGCGATCGCTCGTGGCCTGAGCGAAAGGCGCGCAGCACAACAGCAGCAAGCTGATGGAGCGGAGCACTTTGATCATGCGTTACAACTTAACACGGAGGCATCGTGGCGCCAAATCGTGCTTTCGTTCGAGTTTGAGGCAAGAACGAGATTGCCGCGTCGCTGCGCTCCTCGCAACGACGGCTCTGGGGTGTGCCAGACCATCGCGCAGGTGGTTATCCATTCGCGAATGGCGACGTCTGGCTTGCTGCGCATTAGCCCGAACGAAACGCCCGACGGCCCTGATGTGGAATCAACGCGACTTTGAGCCTCGCCGCATTACTGTGGCGCAACCGGCACCGGCGGTGTCCCGTCGATTTCCACCCACATCAATCCGCGCAAGTCACCGGCCTTGAACCCGGTGGCCAGATCCTGCGGATACATCTTTGCCAGTTCCTGTACCACTTCCGGTGACATGGACTCCTTGGCACCGTGGCAAGCGAGGCAGGCCGCATCAACCGCAATGCCTCGGGCAATCTGAGCACGCCCGAGCGCCATGTCGCCGTATCGGAGCGTCGCTGGATCCTTGCCCTGGGCTACGGAGAGCGAAAAGCGTTCCAGCGCTTCGCGCTTCCAGTGATCGGGAAGATTCGCCGGATTCCGCGCACGATGGCTGGTGCGGCCGATACGCACGCCGTGTTTCTGGCCGATCTCCGTGGCAATCCCTGCAGCTTCGTTGCTGCAGAACGCCATCGCAGCGACCAGGCCATCACTCGCGATCTTGGCCATCAGGGTCTCGCGCAAGGTCTTGCCGTATTCGTCCATTGCCGCATCGGCCTTTTGGCTGGCGGCCTCCGGAATGGTTCCGTCGGACATCTGTGCGAACGCAAACGGTGAAGCGGACACGAGGCAGAGAGCAAGGGCGATGCGGCGATGGAGGGTCATGAAGCGGTTCCTGATGAGGGTGCGAGACGATCAAACCGAGGCGCATAGCGTAATGCCATGGCCCGGCTTGCGCACCCTGTTCAGGGCGTCATCTGGATCGGCTCTGACAACACCTCAGGGCAGCTTCCGTTCTTGACGCGAGCGCGAAACGAGGTGGTTTCGTTCAGGCCTATGTACGTCAACGCATTACCCTGGTTGCCCAGGACAAACCAGCGCTGATTGTCCGGAGATTCTTCCCAGCGCAGCACGGAACCAGTGTGATCGTTCAAGGTCAGGGTGCCGGACGAGCCGTCTGTTACGGCGCTGATCGTGCCGCCTGCGGACAACGCGCTGTTCACCACCACGGTCGCATGGATCGTATTGTTCGAGGTGTTGATGTCACCCACGACGTATAACTTCCGGGAGCCGAAAGATTCGCCGGGGCGGAGAACTGGAGCTCGATGCTGTTGTTCGTGAGCAAGGGCTCGGTCAAGGTGACCAGGTCGTTCGAAGCCGGACTGCCGTTCGACACCGTGTACAGGATCAGGAAACTTGTGCCGGCCGGCAAGGTCGGTCCGTGATTGAGCAAACGGACTCGTACTGCTTCATTCGAGCCGAGATTGCAGCCGGATTGAGGTGCCGACAAGGCCAGCATCTCCAGATCCTGCGCCACAACCGGGGACACGGACAAGGCGAGAACACAGCCAAGCACCGCGCCGAACATTTCTGCGAATCGCCATTTCATTCAAAATCTCCTCGGAACAGATGAACAGGGAAAACCGTCGCCGGAGTCGACATCACCTCGGCGCACGGCGGTCTGGCAACCACCGCACGAAACTGCGTTGGTTCGGCAAGACGGTCGTAAAACTGCATGGAGGTCGTGTTGGCGAGTGTCCGCCAGCGGTGACCATCGGTGGACTGTTGCCAGGACGTCACATCGCCCCATTCGCCGGAGAGCAAGAGCTCCCCGCTGTCGGCAACGGGTATCACCGGCATGACCGTTCCCGGCACGGGCATTTCGACATGCCGAACCATTCCGGATAAAGTGTTGTTGAACGGGTTTGGATCGGCCGGCAGCACAACACCCACGTCGAGCTCATAGTCGCCCGGTGCCGACAGGTCCGGCCGGGCCATCATCGTGTAAGTCAGGATGCTGTTCGCACGAAGCGGGTTGCCGATCATCAACCCTTCTTCCTGCAAGGGGCCGCCGTTGATCCGGTAGTTGACGGAGAAGACCGAGCCGCCAGCGAGTGTCGGGCCGTGGTTGTAGATCACGAACCGGATGACTTCCTGGTTGCTCAGGGTGCATCCGGAAACCGGGGATTGCAGCACGGTGACCTGAAGGTCCTGCGCCACGGCTTCCCGGGCAGGCCATGCACAGATGCCGAGGGCCATGGACCACAGCAGGGTCAGTAGCGTACTCATCGAGGCGGTTCGCCGAACCGGGAGGTGGATCGATTCAAGGTACGACATGGGTGGCTCCGACGGGCAAGATTGCCCCTTCAGAATCACCAGCGGATTTTGCTGGGCCAAACTGTCATTCGTGTCGAAATGGCCCAGCCTCGCTCCATACCCAATTCACTGTCATTGCGAGCCCCGAAGGGGCGGGCAATCTCGCTTGCGGCTGTGACTGAGGCAAGGCGGAGATTGCCGCGTCGCTGCGCTCCTCGCAATGACAGCTTGAAGCGAGTGTCGGACGGCCCAAAATGCTGTCATTGCGAGCCCGAAGGGCGTGGCAATCTCTTGCTTGCGGTTGTGACTGAGGCAAGGCGGAGATTGCCGCGTCGCTGCGCTCCTCGCAATGACGCCGAGACATTTTCGAATGGTGCAGCTCCGTCGCCACCCATGCGCAAACACGGCGATCGAACACGTCGATCGGAATGCACCACCCGTTCAGAACTGGTTGATCGGAAGCTTCAGGTAGGACACGCCATTGGATTCCGGCTCGGGCATGGCGCCGGCGCGCAGGTTCACTTGTACGGAAGGGAGCAACAAGGCCGGCATGTCGAGGGTGGCGTCCCGTGTTTCCCGGATCCGCACGAATTCCGCTTCGCTGACGCCATCCCGGACATGGATGTTGCCGGTCTTCTGTGCGCCGATCGTGGTCTCGCAACGGTACTCGCGTCCGCCCGGTGCATAGTCGTGGCAGACAAACACGCGGGTCGACTCGGGCAGGGCGTACAAGCCCAGGATGGACCGGAACAACACGCTCGCGCTGCCACCCGGAAAGTCACATCGCGCCGTGCCGCCATCGGGCATGAACAAGCTATCGCCGACAAACAATGCATCACCAATCAGGTAACTGATGCTGTCCTGCGTGTGGCCAGGGGGTGGCAATCACCTGGATCGTGTCGTCGGCAAACGGTACCCGTTCACCATCGACGAAGAGATGGTCGAACTGCGAGCCATCAACGGGGAAGTGTTCACCCAGATTGAAAATCTTGCGGAATGTCTTCTGCACCGACTGGATACCCTGGCCGATCGCAACTCGACTGCCTGGCAACTGCGGTCGGAGCCAATGCGCCGCACTCAGGTGATCGGCATGTGCGTGGGTTTCCAGGATCCAGGATATTTCGAGTTGTTTGGCTTGAACTACGGCCAACACTTCCTGCGCGCTTTGTGTCCCGGTCCGTCCGGATCTGGAATCGAAGTCCAGAACGGGATCGATGAGTACGGCCAAATTCGAGCCAGCGGCCTGCACCAGGTAGGTCCAGGTGCAGCTTGGCTTGTGGAAGAATGGGGTGACAATCGGGGTCATGGCCGTGTTGATGTGCGAGACTGAGCGCACGATAGCGGCGCGTGCTGCGCATCGCTACAGGACAACCGGAGTTCCACCTTAGAACACGATGTAACGTGACCAGAAATCACAGTAAGGCTTTCGATAGTCCCGGATCAATCCGCGCGACACATCGTCGAATTCGATCGCGACGTCATCGCCTCCCAGACGCCGTGGCCAGTTCGGCAGCCCGGCAGCGTTCGGATCTCCGGTCGCAGCGAACTGTGTCCATTGCCTTTGCATCTGGGCGGCCAGATCAGCCTCGGCCGCTGTGGCCGATGCCGTTGGTCCGAAGACAAAAGCGATGTCGGCACCGTGGAATGCACCGTAGACCGAGCTCGCATTCGCAAACACGTGCGTGTAGACGTATCGCCAGGTCGGATTGTTGGCGTTCGCGAAGTTGCGCGTAAAGGCCGCGTTGGGGCAGGCAAACTGCAGGTCGTCGAGCAGATCGGTGTAGGCATACCAGGGTTCCGGATAAGCCGAGGCCGGGTATTGCTGCAGCACCAGTGCGCCGATCGATGGAAACGTCTGCAAAATCAGCGCTTCATAAGCGGCAACCGTGGCCGGCCGGGCGCTTGCCGGCAGTAGTGCGGTGAGCTCATCGGCATTGATGCCGGCAATGAGCGGCACCGGCGCAGCGCGACCCGCTGCGATCGCCAAACCCGGTGGCTCGATGAGCGAAAAACTGTCCTGAATCAGACCGAACTTGTCGCCTGGGCGTCCAAATCCAACCGTCGGCTGTGCCAGGGCAATCAGGTTTTCCCAGCTGAGGGAGCGCATACACGTCTTGGGGTCGGCTTGGCCGGAGCATCCTGCCGTACTCGTGATCCGAGCGCCTTGTGTGTAGGCAGCCTCTTGTCCGGCGGGTGCGGTTTCGAGGGAAGGAATCGCTCGCTGGCAGCCGCCACTTTGCATGATGGCGCGATGGAACAGGCCACGCGCCAGAGGGCTGGCCAACAGGGCGCAGGTCGACACCCCGCCGGCTGATTCTCCGAAGATCGTCACACGCGAGGGGTCGCCACCAAAGGCGGCGATGTTGTCCCGGACCCAGCGCAGTGCAGCGATCTGGTCGAGCAAACCGTAGTTTCCAGCGGTTGGGTGATCCGGTGATTCACCGGCAAAATCGCGCATGGCCAGGTAACCGAGTGGGCCCAGGCGATAGTTGATCGACACCGCAACGACCCCGTCGTCGGCGAGTCGGGCGCCGTCGTAAACCGGTACGCCATCCGGTCGGGTTTCACCTGAAGACCCTTGAACCAAGCCACCGCCGTGGATCCAGACCATCACTGGCTTCAGTGCGCCTTCGCGCAATTCGGGTGTCCACACGTTGAGGTACAGGCAGTTCTCGCTTCGAACACCGAGCACGCTGCCGTAGATACCGTCACTCGTCGCGTTCTGCGGACAGGCAGGGCTGAACATATTTGCCTGGAATGGCTGAACGCGCGGAGTTGCCGACTGAGGTGCGCGCCAGCGCAGGTTGCCTGTAGGCGGCGTCACGTACGGCACACCGAGGAACTTCGCACCATTGGTGCCGAGTGCAGTGCCGCGCACCAGTCCTTCACGGGTTGCTGCGACCAGTGGCGGCTTCGGCAGCACCGTGATCGGCAACAAGGTGCGTTCGGCCCGATCAAAACGACCGCCTGCACCATAGGGGTAGTTCAGCGCCAGCGTGACTTTGTTATGTGCGGTGTCTGTCCTCGGGGTGACCAGCACGATGTTTGCCGTGCCGGCGGATTGCGCCGTAAGGGGAACGCTGGGGCAGGTGCGGCAATAACCCCGCGGGAACTTGAAGTCCAGCGCGAACGAAGTGTCTGGCGAAGACTCGTTTGCATAGGACCAACGTGGTCGGCCCGTGGCGTCGTAAACATAAAGCGAATGAAAGGACTGGACCGCGCCGGGTTCGCCATACAGATAACTGATCAAGCCCCAGCCGCTGTCAGCCTCGCCGGGATACCAACTGCCCGACAACGCCGACTCGGGTGCCAGACTGGACGGCACGATCAGCTCCATACACCAACGAAAGTCCTCGCCTGCGATGTTGAACCGGAAGTCATACAAGGCGGTGGCGCCCGGTCTAGCGTCTCCAGCGCCACATTGATCGGCGCTGGCCACGCGCGTCATCCGGGCACCCGGGTAACGCGCCGCGATGGTTGTCGCAGGCGTTGCGCCCGCGGCGTAACGGAACTCGATGATTTCAAGTTCGCCACCCTCGCCATTCCAGGGCCCGTCGACGAGATACCAATATGGCTGACCGTCGTCCTCGAACGTCAGGAAAATGCCGACCACACGATTGCCGACGATCTGCAGATCCAGGCCATGCCCGTCGCGGCTTCGATCGGCATAAATGCCGGCCGACGGTGGGGCAGCGATGCCGACTGCAGTGATTACCAGCAAGAGCAGGAAAAGGACGATGCGCATGGGCGGTTCCGGTTGAACATCAGGCCGACAACGCAGCGAAGCGTAATGGGTTGACGGCAAGAATGTGTGAGGTCGGATCTGGTCAGGAAACTTGCGCCTCTTGCCTTGGTGCGTCCTGAATCCTCAGAACTGTCATTGCGAGGAGCGCAGCGACGCGGCAATCTCGTACTTGCCTCACGCACCATCGCAAGCCCGAGATTGCCGCGGCCCGCAAGCGGGCCTCGCAATGACAGCGAGTGGGAACTCGCAATGACGGCATTGAGCCCCACGGAACTTTCACGCGGTCAGGAGCTCTCTACTTCGCCAATCCCGGCACGATCAGGAGAATCCCATGCGTCTTGTTGCAACCGTGCTGGCACTGGCCAGCGCGACGGGCGGAGCTGTCCACGCGAATGACGATGCAGTGCGCGAAGCCATTCGTGCGCTGGTGCCACAAGCCAACATCGAACAGATCAAACCGTCGGCCGTAGCCGGCTTCCAGGAGGTCACGGTCGACAACAACATCCTGTATGTCAGTAATGACGGGAAACATCTGTTCCAGGGCGCGCTGTTCGACATCACCCGGCGCGTCGACCTCACCGAACAGAGCAAGGCGGCACACCGCGCCAAAACACTGGCAGGAATCGACAAGACCAAAACCATCAGCTTCCCCGCGAAGAACGAGAAACACCACGTCACCATCTTCACCGACATCGACTGTGGTTACTGTCGGAAACTGCACCAGGAAGTCGCGCAGATCAACGATCTCGGAATCTCGGTGGACTACCTGTTTTTCCCAAGGAATGGCTTGCAGTCGGACGCGTACAACAAGGCGGTATCTGTCTGGTGCGCAACTGACCGCAAGCTCGCACTGACGGACGCGAAGGCCGGCAAGCCCATCGAACACAAGATGTGCGCCAATCCGATTGCGGACGATTTCCAGATTGGCCTGAAGCTCGGTGTCGGTGCGTTCGGCACACCAGCCATGTATGCCGATGATGGGCGTCAGTTGGGTGGTTACCTGGCGGCGCCTGCGTTGCTGGAGCGTCTGAACCAAGCGAAGCCTGCGAAGGTGGCGCGCTGATTCGAAAACCTTGTCAGGGCGTATGCCGAACGATCACTCCGGATCGGCATACGCCCGATTGATGCACTGTTGATAACGGGTCTGCACCCGGTTCGCGAACCACTCGGTAGTCAGAGTTCGCGTGATCTTGGGGCTCTTCAGCGTGATCTGGGGAATCGCGGCGCGCGGAAGCGTGTTTCCACTCCGTGCGTCCGCCAGATTGAACACCGCGCGCCAGGTCGGCGTTTCCTCGAACTCGAAGGAATCTTCAAGCGACAAATCACGACGGATCTGCGCTTCATCGATCGCGAGCTTCGATGCCAGTGCAAGCACGGCCTTTCGGTCTCGCCTTCACGATGCTCGCGGAACAGTGATGAATCGGGAATCCGCAAGTCGCCGTCCGGGATGAGTTTGCGCCCGGCCAGTGCGCTGACCGCGCGTTGGAACGCCGCGTTGCGACTCGCATACCAGCCCGCGTTGAAGTCGGCATAACGATAGATGTGGCGATCGTAGGAGTTCGGATACTTCAGCAAATGGGCGATGCCAAAATACAGCCCACCGCGGCGCGTAAAGATCTCATCCCGGATCGACTGTGCGTTGTCATAGGGATATCCGTGTCGCTTGGCGAAGTCCTCGGAGAACGCAATCGCCACCTGCATCGATCCGCCCGTTCGAACCGGGTTTGCCTGAGCGAACAGCTTTTGTCCCAATGGCACCCGGGCAATCAATTCCTCGAACAGATCGCTAATGTCCTTTTCGGTGCGTAATGCCGTCAGGCGATCACCAAAGCTTTGCCCATCGCCGGCGGGCAACAGCAGTGCGGCATCCACAGCGAATCTGGGGATCTTCAGGCTGGCTGCCCGGCGATCGATTTCGAGCCGTGCGATGCCCGGCAAGCCCGGTACCTCTGGGTTTGCCCGATAACCTGTTTCCTGCTCGATCACCGCCAGGGTCGCGCAGAGGTTGTCGGTGCTCGGCGGAAGTTTCAGGTACGCGAAAGAAGTTTGAATGTCCGAAGCCCAGAGTCGGCGGTCTTCAACTCGTGCCGGAATCAGAAATTCCAGCTGCGCCCGCACCTCTTCCGGCGTGCGTTCGATCGGCTTCGACACCGGCGCACTTGCACACGCAGCCAGTACCGTGCAGACAAGTCCCATCCATAACCATCGCATCATGTCGCGACTATACAAACCGCCGAGGGCCAAGTGTAGGCTGGCGTTGAGTGCAAACGGAGCCCGGCCAACCGGGTCGGAGGCAGGTCAATAACTGTGCTTCGCAGTGCCCTGACCATAGGCATTGGTCTTGCGCGCATGCTGCCGCTAGGCTGAATCATGGCTTCAACCCAACCTCATCCGGTGTTTCAACATGGGCAGTTTCTCGGTGCGGCCTCGGGTCGACGGTCCGTGCCTGGCTTCGAGCTTGCGGCACTCAGGCCTACCGTCCCGGAGCATGATGTTCATACCCACACCCATGCCGATGCGCACCTTGTCCTGTTGCTGGAAGGGCGATACATCACCTCGGCGCGCGGCGCCGCTTCGGTGTGCACGGACCCGACATTGATCTACAACCCGCCAGGAACCTGTCATCGCGACCGTTTTCAGGGGCTGGCGGCCGGTTCGTCACAGTATCGATTGCCCCGACCGCACTACGCGCTTTTTGCGTTTGCGGCGCGGCTGCCCGATGACGCGTGCATTCTTGGCGGAGACAGTCTGTGCGCGGCCCTACACATTGCCGCAGCCTTGACCAGTCGGTCGGAACATCCTCTGCTGAGCTTCGAGTCGTGGTGCGCCGAGTTGCTGTCCTCGGCGGCCAGGCTTGAGCCCGAATCCAGGCTCCCGCCGCCGTGGCTTCTGCGCATTCGCGAGTTGCTCCACGATGCTTGTGGTGATCCCTTGGAATTGCAAGCATTGGCTGGTGCGGCGGGGGTTCACAGTGTGCATCTGACGCGCGCGTTTCGACGCCATTTTCGCTGCACGCCTGGCGACTACCTGCGCCGTTGTCGCCTCACCCAATCCGCGGCGCTGCTGGCGAACAAGCGCCTCAGTCTCACCGACATCGCCTTGTCCTGCGGCTTTTCCGATCAGGCGCACTTCAGCCGCAGTTTCGGCAGGGCCTATGGTGTCTCACCCAGCGCCTATCGAGCTGCCCGGCAATAGGGAACCTCTGAATAATTCAGAGGTGCCGTGTCTGAATAAGTCCAGGAGGGGCTTGTTCAGACCCTCCATAGGGGGTGGGGCAGGTTTGTTGCATACAAGACGCGAAGCCACCGATCAGGCAGCATGTCCATGTGACCTTTATGGAGGACGGACCGATGTACAGCGTGACAAGGATGATGGCGTTGTGGCTGCTGGCGATGGGAATCGCCGGCGCCGCGGAACAGAACGTAGACCAGACGGGCAATTCTTCGAGGATCGATCAATTGCCAGGGTGGTGGGCACACCAATCGACTTATGGTCCTGCGGTTCAGGGCAGATTGACGTTGGACGGTCGTGGTGCGGACTGGCGGGCCGGCATCAATGGGTTTGACATGCCAGTGATTCGAGACGGCTCGAGGGTCAGGCTTGAGGTGCCGGGAGATCGCGGTGTTTTCCATGGTGCCGTGCAGCCGGACGGCAACATCGGAGGATTCTGGATCCAGCCTCCGGGTGTGACCTTGAACAGCGCGTACGCCACGCCTGCGACATTGACGCTTGCCTCCAAGGATGTCTGGGTGGGCGAGATCCAGCCTCTGGCTGATCGCATCACCCTGTTCATGAAGATCGAGCGTGCCGAAGGCGGTGCGCTGACCGCTTTCATGCGCAACCCGGAATTCAACTTTGGCTTGCGGCGGCCCATGCTCATCGAGCTTGATGGCGATCGGGTGTCCTACATCAACAAGAACCGGGAAGGCGATGTGCTGCGAGGGCGCTTCGATCCCGAGACACGGCGGCTCTCCATGGAGTTTCAGGGTGTCGGCACGTTCGAGTTTTCGCGCGAAGGTGTCGAGACGATGCCGGGTGTCCTGCCCGCCAGTGGCTCCGAAGCGGCTGCACCGATCGGAGTGCCGTTGCCCACCCAGGATGGATGGGAGACCGCGAAGCCTGAAGCGGTCGGCATGGACAGCAAGATCCTGCAGGCACTCGCCGATGGTTTGCGGGCGAATGCACCCGACGGTCTGGCCGCACCCTATCCGCATGCAGTTCTTGTTGCGAGGCGTGGCAAGTTGGTCTTCGAGCAATACCTCTACGGCCATGATCGTGATCGGTTGCACGATACGCGCTCTGCCGGAAAATCCCTGACATCCATCCTGCTTGGCATCACACAATCCCGCACCGGCGCATTCCATCCCGATACGCCAATTCAAACCCTGTTCGCCATGGACAATCCTGATCCCGCCAAATCGCGGATCACGGTGGAGCACTTGCTGACGATGACCTCGGGGCTGGACTGTGACGACAACAACGAGGCCTCGCCGGGAAACGAAGACGTGATGCAGTCCAATCGCAAACAACCCGATTGGTATCGTTACACCTTGGATCTGCCCGTCGCACGTGAGCCCGGAGGCAAGCAGTCCGTGTATTGCTCGGCAGGAATCAACTTGCTTGGCGGCATCATCGCGCAGCAAAGCCGGCAGACACTCTACGAGTTCTTCGACAGTGAACTCGCGAAGCCACTTGGGATCAAGCGTTACCACATGAACCTGATGCCGGACGGAAAGGGATACGCCGCTGGGGGCATCTACTTGCGCCCGCGAGATGCCCTCAAATTGGGACAGCTGTATCTTGATCGGGGTCGATGGCGAGGCAAGCGTGTCGTCCCTGCCCAATGGGTCGCCGACTCGACGAAACGCCATGCGGAGTTTGATGCCGCGCATGGCTACGGCTATGCCTGGCATCTGCGCGACATCCAGGTCGGCACTCAGGTGTTCCGGTCCTATGCAGCCGAAGGCAACGGTGGGCAGTTCATCATCGTGGTGCCCGAGGTCGAACTCGTTGTCATGATCGCCGGCGGCAACTACGGTGACTTCAAGACCTGGTTCGCCCTGTCGAATCTTGTGGGCAGTCACGTGATTCCCGCCGTGCGTTAATCTGCATCTGATCACGAGCGATTGACCCGTATCGGGGGCGCGGCCGGTCACCTGGCTAGCGCCAAGAGGTCAGCCAGGAACCGTCTTGTCCTGGTTCACGGCAGCTGAATGCGAAAGGTCCCTTGCAATGTTGCCATCGACCAACGTCACCGTGCGATCACACTGCTCGGACATGCGCGAGTCATGCGTGACCAGCAGGACGGCGCAACCGAACTCGCGGTTGAACTTGCGGAACAGCGTGAAGACTTCAGCGGCTGACTTACTGTCCAGGTTGCCGGTCGGTTCATCAGCCAGCAACAAGGCGGGGCGCGTGACCAGGGCACGCGCTACCGCGACCCGTTGTTGCTGACCACCAGACAATTGATCCGGATACCGTTGCTCAAGACCGGCCAAACCCACTTCCGCCAACAGACCCCGGCCACGATCAATCTGCTCGCGCGTGGGCTTGCCGGTTGCCACCATCAAGGGCATCAAGACATTTTCGAGTGTCGTGAACGCCTGGATGAGATGGTGGAACTGGAACACGAAGCCGATGGAGCTGCCGCGCAGCGACGTGCGTCGTGCATCGTCCATGCCGCTGGTGGCTTCACCCAGCAGGAAGAGCTCCCCGGACGTCGGTTGATCAAGCAAACCGATCACATTCAGCAGTGTGCTCTTGCCGGAACCGGAAGTGCCGACGAGCGCGGCAAAGTCACGGCGAACCAGCCGCAGATCCAGCCCATGAAGTACCTCCACTTCGGTCGGCTTGCCGACGTTGTAGCTCTTCTTCAGGCCTGCAAGGCGCATAACCTCCTGGCTTGCATCCAACTCAGGCATGGCGGATCGCCTCCACCGGATCAAGCTTCGCCGCCCCGCGCGCCGGCACGGCCGCAGACACCACGCCAGTGACCGTGGCGATCAATGCAGCGACCACCGGGAGCCATGGCTCCACCGGGATATAGAAGAGCTTTGGACCGAAAGTGTTGAACGCCCAGACCAGGCCATATCCCGCCAGACCGCCCAGAAGTGAGCCCGCCAGACCGAAGATTGCGCCTTGCACCAGAAACACCTGCAGCATCTGCTGCCGGGTGGTGCCCATGGCGCGTAGAATGCCAATCTCGCGCGTGCGCTGAACCACACTGACCGACAGTACACTGGCGATTCCCAGCGCCACACTCAATGCCACGAATACACTGATCATCTGCGTGGACAAGCTCTGCGATCGCAGCGCGTTCATCAGTTGCGCGTTGGTTTCCATCCAGCTTTCAGACTTCAATCCGGTCAGGCGCGCAATCCGCGCCGACACGTCCTTCGCAGCGAAAATGTCGTCGACGGTGACGTCGATGATGGTTGCCGCGCCCGGCAGGTTGAGCAGCGACTGCGCCTGCTTCATGTCGAGGTACACATAACGGGCATCCAGTTCGCGCACACCCAGTTCAAAAATGCCTGCAACATTGACGACACTCTCGCGGCCCTGGCCGCCGTCGATACGCACCTTGTCGCCGACGCCGATGCCAAGCTCGATGGCGAGTTGTTTGCCGATGACCGCGTCACCTGCGCCGATCCGGAACACGCCGGCGACAATGTCGTCCTGGATCGGAATGATGCGCTGATAACGAGCTGCGTCGATTCCCACCAATGCCACCGACTCCAAAGCCTCACCCCGCCGCGCGAACGCGGGCCCGGAAATGACCGGGGATACGGCAGTGACGCGTGGCAAGGTATCGAGTGTGTCCCGTACCTGCTGCCAGTTGTTGATCGAGCGCAGGCGCTGGGCGCGTTTGTTCTCCAGCACCAGCTGCACACTGCCATCGGCCGGCGCCAGGACGCGGTTGGCTTCCTCGGTCGGCTGCACCTTGATGTGCGCCTGTGTGCCCAGCGTCCGGTTGATGATGTTGCCCTGCAGGCCAGTAATCAGCGCCGTCAGGAACACGATCACGGCTACACCCACGGCAATGCCGACAAGAATCAGCGTGCTCTGCGTTTTTCCTTCACGCAGGAACTTGGTGGCGATGGTCCATTGAATCCACATCGGCGTCAGTTGAACTTGGCCGGCAGTTCCTTGCGCGTGGCGGCATCGGCCGTCGCCATCGGCAAGTCACTGGCCAGCACTCGCGCACGACTGCCTTCGACAAGCGTCGCCTCGGCATCGGCCACGATCCAGTCGCCAGCTTTCAGTCCGGCCGTGATCTCGGTCATTGCCAGTCCACGTAATCCCAATGTCACCGGGCGACGCGTGGCGCGTCCGTCGACCACCAGCCACACCTGGGCCTGATCACGCTCGATCGCACCCAGTGCATCGTTCGGCACCACGATCGCCCGATCACGCCGGCCGGTTTCCACGTTCACCGATACCGTCATGTCCTGGCGCAGGAATTCCGGAACCGGAGCAACGGTCAGTCGGATGTCGACCGAACCACGTTGCGGATCCACGCTAGGTGCAATGAACGTCACCTTGGCTGGGAACGGTCGCGACGGATAGGCATCGGCAATACATTGTGCCGGCTGGCCCATCGCCAGCACTTCAAGGTTCTTCTCGTCCAGCGGCACCAGCACTTCGGTATCACCGGCTCGCGCGATGTCGAACAGTACCCGCCCTGGTTGCACCAGGTCCCCGGGTTCAACGTTTCGGGTCAGTACGACACCGGCGACTTCGGCCCGGATCGTGGTCTTCGCGAGCTGTGCCCGCGCCGTCGTCACACGCGCGAGTGCCGCAGCTTCATTGGGATGCCCGGCCGCCAAGGAACTTGCAGCGAGTCGGGCCTGTTCGGCCGCTGCGCGTGCAATGGTTTCGTCCTGAATGGCTTGTTCCATGGCCTCACGTGCAATCAGTTGCCGTCCGAACAGATCGCGACGCCGCGTCGCCTCGCGACTGGCTTGCACCAGACGCGCTTCGGCTTCGCGCAGGGATGCCTGGGCCTGCGGGCGAGTCGACTGCTGCAATTGCGCCAGCGCGGCTTCCGCCTCGCGCACCGCCGATTCCAGATCGTCTGCGCGCAGCACCGCCAGAATGTCGCCCGGCTGCACCGAATCACCTTCCTTCACCATTCGCTCGACAACAACGCCGGTGATCGAGCTGCCAACCTGTGCACGCGAAACCGACACCACTCGACCGGTCGCCACGACTGTCTGAACCAGCGGCCGTGACACCACCTCGTAGCCGGCAAATGCCGGTCCGCGCCACCATTGCGCCATCCACCAGCCCAAAGCCACCAGAATCAGGCAGGCCAGGGTGATAAGCAGTTTGTGGCGTTTCATGTGCTGACTCGAAGTTCTTGCCGCGAACTTTACGCTACCGGGCGGGCAGACGGGGTGAATCCGGGGGCGCTCAGGCATCCAGCACAATATGGACCAATCCGGGCGCTTATTCCGCAGGCTGAGCAAGCCCCCGGAGTTTCATCATGATCAAGCCGCCACTGAATGGCTTGTTCGCCACCGCACTGACGCGGAGCGCGATGTCGGCTTGGCTCGCTGGTTTCACCCCAACAAGGCTTCGACCAACGAAGGTCGAGAAAGTGCAGAAGGCGATTGGCCCCTGAAGGAGCCGCGTGTCTCTGTTCATGCGGTCTCCAAAATCAAACTGGGACACTACTTGTTCTGCTGAGTGACTGACACACGCCCGCAACGAGTGGATCCCCGCCTTCGCGGGGATGACGTGTGGTGGGGAATTGCGCCAGACACCCAGACGCTTTCAGGAAATGCAGCGCCGCAAAGATGCCGTCATTCCCGCGAAAGCGGGAATCCACCCGCTCTCCTGAGTGCCACCAGGCTCCTGCTCAACGAGTGGATCTCTGCCATCTCGTTGCCACGCTCCGATCATCAGGGCACTGCTATGGCTGCGAAATGGCCAACCTGCTCCCGGACTTCGCCGGTTGTGCCACACACTCCTGCAGATACCTGAGTGACGGATCGGGCCTTTCGAACTCATTGACAGCGCTCACCACGGCGCGCCCGAGCCCGTCAACCGGTTCGCGTCCCTAGAACAAGCGATACAACCTGGGATGACAAACCCCAAGACTTCACTTGCGCAAAAGCAGGTCGAGGCCGTGGTGGCTTCCGATGCTGCGGATGCCTCCGCTCCCCAGGTGAAATCCATGCTTCGTTCCAGTGCTCTAAATGCCTTATTGTTGCTCGGCATCATCTCCGTTTCAGTCCATGCACCACAGGCGCAGGCTACGTTGGCAAGCGCGCTGCCCGATGGTTCATTGGGGCCAAGTGCGCTCAACCTCCAGACAGGCTTCAGTGTTGCCAATGCTGGTGATCTGAATGGCGACGGCATCCAGGACATGGCTGTCGGCGTTGTCGGGTACAGCAACGGCGAAACCAGCGAAGGCGCTGTGATGATCTACTTCGGATTCGGCAACGGCGTCGAACCGAGCGCCGACGCGATCCTGGAGGTGAACCAGGCCAACGCCCGCTTTGGCGCCACGGTTGCCAGTGCCGGCGACGTCAACGGTGACGGCTTCGACGATTTGATCGTCGGTGCACCCTTGTTCGATGCGTCGGGCGCCGACGACGGCCGCGCTTTCCTCTACTTTGGTGGCAGTGGTGCTTTCGACACCACACCCGACGCCACCCTCGGCCTGAATCAAGCCAGTGCCTTCTTTGGCGTCAGTGTGGCGGGCGCGGGGGACGTCAATGGTGACGGGTTCGCCGACGTACTGGTCGGCTCAAGCGGTTTCGACGGCGCAGCAACCAACACCGGTGCGGCACTGCTGTACTTCGGCGGTGCTGGTGCGTTCAACACCACGGTGGATGCCAATCTGCAATCGACTGTCGGTGGGGTGCGTCTGGGCAGTTCGGTGGCCGGTGCTGGAGACGTCAACGGCGACGGCTTTGCCGACATCGTCATCGGGTCGCCGTTTTTCGCGAACGGACAAGCCAATGAAGGTGCCGCATTCCTGTACTTTGGTGGCGCTGGTGCGTTCAGTACCGTTGTTGACGCGCAATTCGAGATCAACCAGGCGGATGCGGAACTTGGTACTCAGGTCGGCAGCGCCGGCGATGTCAACGGCGATGGCTTCAGCGACGTGATCATCGGGTCCTTGCGCTATGACAACGGTCAAGCAGACGAAGGCGGTGCGTTCGTTTTCTATGGCGGCAGCACCGTCAACAACGGGGTGGACGCCACACTCGAAGGAAATCAGGCGGCCGCCGCCATGGGCAGCGGGTTGGCCAGCCTCGGTGACATCAATGCAGACGGATTTGGGGACATCGCGGTGGGTGCCGCCCTGTTTGACGGGTTCAGCACCGATTCCGGTCAAGTCTTCGTTTATCTCGGTGCTGGCAGTGGCATCAGTACAACCGCCTACAAGCAGTTCGATACCGGTCTGTCGCAACCGGCGCGCCTTGGCTTTTCGCTGTCAGGCGGAGACTTCAACGGTGACGGATATACCGACCTCATCACCGGCATGCCGGATTTCACCGCAGCTTCACCAACGAGGGGCGCGCGCTGGTCTATTTCGGCGGCACGATCATCGATAACGGTGTGGCCGATGCGCGCGCCGATTCCGGTCAGGGCAGCGGGCAACTTGGACATAGTGTGGCGACCGGTGACGTCAACGGCGACGGCTACGCAGACCTGGTGAGCGGTGCCTTTGGGTACGATGGCAGCGGCGGGCAGAACAGCGGCCGGGTCTCCCTGTTTCTCGGGGGCGCTGCCGGCTTCAACACCGTGGCTGATGCGCAGTTGGACGGCACACTGACCGACATGCGCGCAGGTGGTGCGGTGGCGGTGGGCGATGTCAATGCGGACGGTTTTGGTGACGTGATCGTTGGTGCACCGGAATACAGCAACGGCAGTAGCCTGGAAGGCGCGGTATCGATCTACTTTGGCGGTGCCGGGGCTTTCAACACGCAAGCGGACGTCATCATGGAGGTCAATCAGAGCGGCGCAAACTTCGGGCACAGCGTGGCTTACGCCGGTGACATCAACGGCGACGGCTTCGGCGACATTCTGGTGGGTGCCCCGAATTTTGACGCCACGCTGAGTAATGAGGGTGCGATGTACCTGTATCTCGGTGGCGCCATAGTCGATGCCACCGCAGACGCGGTTCTCGTCGGAGGCCAGGCCAGTGCCTTTCTGGGCTGGACTGTGGCTGGCGCAGGGGATCTTAATGGCGACGGTTTCGCCGACATTGCCGGCGGTGCCATCGGCTTCGACGCCAGTGGTGCCAGCAACGGTGGTTTGGTCCGCGTGTTCTTCGGCGGTGCCAGCTTCGACACCACGCCTGATGCGAATCTCCTGAGTGGCCAAACGGACGGCCGCATGGGCAGCGGGCTTGCCAGCGCCGGCGACATCAATGGCGACGGATTCTCGGACCTGATCGTGGGCGCCAACGAGTTCGACAATGGCCAACTCAATGAAGGGCGTGTCTTCATCTTCAAGGGGACGGCCGGCGCCTTCCCGACCACCGCGGACACTACACTGGAGGTTGACCAGATCGACTCAGGTTTCGGGACATCGGTTGCCGGTGCGGGTGACGTGAATGGCGACGGCTTCTCGGACGTCCTGGTTGGTGCCCCGGAATTCGATGTGGTCGGCAGCAACAATGAAGGCGCGGTTTTCCTGTATCTCGGTCGCCCTTCCGGACTGACGATTACGCACTCGGTACGCATGGCTCAGTCGCAGTTGGCGACCCGTCAGGGATTCAGTGTCGCGCTTGCCGACGTCAACGGCGATGGGTTCGCCGATCCGATCGTGGGTGCCCCAAGCTTCGACGGCGGTGTCTCGACAGACGAGGGTGCTGTTTCCGTCTACCTGAGCAACAGTGTCGGCAAGGCGGTTCTGCCACAGCAGTTCAGCGGATTGGCGACCGGACCGATCGACTTCTGGGGTCGGTCACAGAATGCCAGTGGCTTCACGGTTGCGATGACCAACATCAGCACACTGGGTCGGGAGCGAAGCAAGCTCGAACTGGAGGCTTGTCCCGCAGGCGTCGCATTCGGTCACGGGAGTTGCCAGAAGTTCATCACGCCGAACTGGGTGGATACCACGGCAACGGCAAATGGTGCCGTGGTCGCCAGCATTGCCAGCGGCCTCGCGCTCAATCGCGTCTACGCGTGGCGTGCCCGCGCCCTGTATGCACCCTTCTCGGTGACCCAGTCGGGCACCACCGCGCCGGCCAATCCCCGTCGCGGCCCTTGGCGACGCATGCGTGCCAATGCCAATCCCGGTGATGTGCGTGTCGTCGAGTTCATGTTCCGAAACGGCTTCGAATAAACCAGAATGTGGCGGTCTTCCGGTTCGATCGACGCGCCTGAATCAGCAGGCGCGTCGACAGGCGTACCGTTCGAGACTAGAGTGAGCACCATGGAAAATGATCAACGCATCGGCACGCCGGTCCGGATTGCCATGGTGGAAGACAAGCCGCTGCTGCGGCTTGGTGTTCGGCGCGTCATCGAACAAGCCGGTGACTGGATCTGGGCGTGGGAGGCGGACAGCCTGCGTGCGGCAAGAGCTCACGAAATCAATCCATGTGACGTGTTGCTGCTGGATCTGGGTCTCCCGGATGGCAATGGACTGGACTTGATCGAGGAGTTCAGCGCACGCAAGGTCAGTGTCATCGTGTTCACAGTGCTGGGTGATGAGCAAAGTGTGCTGGCAGCCATTGAGCTCGGCGCTGCCGGTTACCTGCTCAAGGATGCATCGGTCGACGAAATGCGCTTGGCGATCTCTCAGGTGCTGGCGGGTGGCGCGCCTCTGGACCCTGCAGTTGCGGGTCATTTGCTGCGCAAGATTCGCCGCAACGAAGCCGCGGCATCGTCGGCGAGCAGTGCCGAACATGCGCTGATGAATCTGACCGCGCGCGAGCGCGAGGTGCTCATGGCGCTGGCACGGGGTTTCAGCTATGACGAAACCGCCACGATGCTCGAAATTTCCAAGCACACCGTCAATCATCACGTGAAGCAGATCTACGCGAAACTGGCTGTCACGTCGCGATCGCAGGCGGTGTTCGAGGCAGTGCAGGCAGGGTGGCTGAGACAGTGAGCCTGTTGCGGGCGCTTTTGCCTACTTTTCTGTTGGCGTCCGTCTTTCTGTCGGTCGTCACGTGGTTGGAGCGGGGCACGCGCCCCAATTTGCCTGCCATCACCCGGATTGAAGCGCGTCCCGCTGAACTTCCGGCGGACCTGGGTCAATGGCATGACGAAGAGCCCCTTGCGTGGAAACCCTTCGAACTGCCGCTCAAAGTCTGCAGGATCCGCTGCACCACGCCCTACACGGCATGGCGTTATCGCTTTCAGTATCAGCATGGCGATCTCGCCGATCCGGCGCTGTACTTTCCTTTCATCGACGCCAACATTGCGTTGTATCTGAACGGCTCGCTGATTGAAATGAAGGGTCGTGTGGCAGATCCGCCCAGTGTCTATCGATACGACGGGCGATTGATCCGTCTGCCCGTTGAGCTGCTGCGGCAAGGCGACAATGAGGTGGCCTGGCTACTCACCATCGAACGGCGCGGCACCGGCAGTGTGATGTCGTTCTATCTGGGCAACTACGCCGAGCTCGAAGCGCCTTTGCGGAACATGAGCTGGCTCACCGACGATCTGGTGCAGGGTTCATTCTGGCTCCAGCTGGCGGCCCTCCTGTTCGCGTTGGTGATGATCCTGCGTGGGTCCAGGGAACGAGTCCTGCTCTGGTTCGCGGCGGTGTCGCCGTTCTGGCTGACGATCGCGCTCTGGCATCTGGTCCCGGACTGGATCGTCTCGACCGCGCTGCGTTTTGCTGCCCTGTACGTGTCCCTGTTCGGCATCATCACGTTCTCGCTGCTGTTTGTGGTCTCGATTCTCGAGTCGCCACCCCGATGGCTGACCCGATCGGCCATCACCTATTTTGTGTTGGGTACCTTGTTGTCGCTCGGAGCCAGTTTCTGGCCCGATCTGGATGGCTACTGGCGCATTGCCCTGCCGCACTATGCGGTCAAGTGGAGTGCCATGCTGATCCTGCCGTATGTCGTGTTTCGGTTATACGGCTATCTGGATCGTCAACGCGACAGCCTGATGGCGCAATGGACTCTGGCCGCGGCCTTGTTGCCCGCAATTTGCGGTGTGCATGACGCCGTCCGCGGGACGCTCGGACCCATGGCGTTTGCCCTGTATCCGATATCCGGTATCGGAATTTCAATTGCCTTCTGCCTGGAGCTTGGACGCCGAGTGTTGGCGAATCAAGCACGCATGGCCCGTTATTCCGAGGAGCTGGCAGCAACCGTGCAAGCACGCGAGGAGGAACTCGCCGAGAACTACGCCAAGCTGAAAGTCGCCGACCGGGAGCACGCCCTGGCGCTGGAACGGCAGCGCATCATGCAGGACATGCACGACGGAGTCGCCGGGCAACTGACGGCGCTTGTGTATCTGGCAAACGACGCCAACGTCGGCCGCACGCAGATCATCGAGGCGGTGCGCGCTGGGCTGGTCGACATGCGCCTGGTTCTGGATTCATTGAGCCAGCAGGGCGGCGATCTGGCCGTGGCGCTCGGTGCGTTTCGTGGCCGGATCGAGCCCTTGCTGCGCGCCAACGGCATCCAGTTGATCTGGGGCGTTGACCGACACCTCGATCTGCAGGGATTCAGCCCTGAAGTGATGCTCGGTGTCTTGCGCATTCTTCAGGAAGCCCTGAGCAACGCCGTCAAACATGCCAATGCCCGGTGCATCGAACTGCATGCAGTGCGGAGTGACGACAGGTTCGTGTTCTCGGTGGTCGACAACGGTCAGGGGTTCGTACCGTCCAATGGAGCCGCGAACCACTACGGCGTCAGCGGCATGACGGCGAGGGCACACAAGTTGGGTGCGAACTTGAGCGTCGAATCCGCGATCGGATCCGGAACCCGGGTGCAGCTCGAGATCGCGTTACCTCCTGGTTTGGCATGACGGGTCGACATCGCTGCGCCCGACACGGGATCAATCGCCGTTCGCCATGGATGGCTCGATCGGCGATCTGGCAAGAAAGCCGAGTGCTTTGGATGCTGTTAACATAGTCGCCCGGTTGATGTTCGGGCAACGCCTGACACGCGCTTAAGGGTGTCTTAAGGGGGTAATCGAGCTGGTGCCTGACTGCGCACGGATCGGACGCTTCTCTGGCGCCCCGTGGCCTTCCATTCCTTTTCCACAGAAATTGCCATCATGCCCGACCCAATCCTGCGCGCATCTCTACTTGGGGCGCTGTTTGCCTTCTCCGCGACTGTCCATGCCGAGCCGCGAAACAACGCGACTAAAACGGCGGGTTCCGATTCCGAAGTCCATGACGTGTCCACTGCAACGCGGATCAAGAGCAGTGCCGCCATGACATCACCCGCAATGCGCGTGATCGAGCGTGACGAGATCGATGCTTCGGGAGATGTGTCCATCGCCGAGTTCTTGCGTGATTTGGATCTGACTGTTTTCGGTAACCAGCGGCCGATGTCCTCCTCGCCCAGACAGCCGACTTCCACCGTCAATCTGCTGGGATTGGGTTCATCGCGAACATTGATATTGCTGGATGGTCGTCGTGTGGCCAATGGTTTGTTTTCTGGCTCTGCCGCAAATCTGAATCTCATTCCGATCGGTGCGATTGAACGCATCGAGATTCTTGCCGAAGGCGCCTCGGCAATTCATGGTTCGAGCGCCATCGGTGGAGTCGTCAACTTTGTTACCCGGAAGTCGTTCGAGGGTGCTGAAGTGTCCTGGCTGGCTGGCAATCCTTCTGTCCGCGGAGGGGATCTCGAGCGCGCTGAAGCCATTTACGCGAGCACAGGTGACCGCGGCAGCCTGGTCGCAACCGTTGCGCACAATCGGCGCGACATCGTGTTCGCTCGTGATCAACCGCGTGCCATCGGATACATGCCGTTTGTATCCGGAAACAACTTCAGCGTTGCAAATGCTGCCGGAACCGGAATCGTTACGTCGCCACGGCCTATGCCTGGTTTTGACTGTTCCGGCGGTAATTCGGGGGCGGGCGATCCTGCCGAGTTGTTCCGTCTCGTGAATTTCCCGGCGGGTGACAGCCTCTGCCTGTTTGACTCAATGGGAGTTGTTGCTCATGAAGCATCGACTGATACGTCGGCTTTGATGATCAAGGCGGACTACAAGATTAATGATGTATGGAAGAGCACGCTGCATGCCTCTGTAGCCCGCAACGAGTCCTTCGGGCGCGATGATTCAAGTACGCTGACCGCCTTTGTTCCGGAAAACTCCTTGAACGATCCTGTGCCGGGTGATGGTCGCGGTGCGTTCATTGAACACCACTTTGCTGCGGTCGGTCCTCGGGATACCTCGACCGACGAAAATTCATATGATCTGGGTATCACCCTTGAGGGGCGGATCGCAGACGCGCTGGAACTTGAAGTTGGCGCGCGCATTGATGAAAACCAAGCCTACATGTTGGGTCGGAATTTCATCGTGGAACGATTGGCTGTTCTGGCGATTACCCAGGGAACTTACGATGTTCGAAATCCATTCGAGTTGGACGCATCGGTCCTCGATTCCGTTTCGGCGACGATCAGCCGTAATGCGCGGACTCAGAATCGCGAGCTCTTTGCGACAACATCGTTCGAACCGTTTGTCCTGCCGGGCGGCCAGTCAACGATTGTGATGGGCGCTGCATGGCGCGATGAAGACTACCGCGACCAGTTCGATCCGTTGTTGGCATCAGGCGAGATCGCCAATGCTTCGGCTACGAATCAATCGGATGGGCGCAGCATCCGTGCGCTGTATGCCGAGGGTTGGTTTCCGATCCTGGGTAATCTTGATGTCACTGCGGCCGGCAGAGTCGACCACTACTCGGACATTGGCTCGACGTTTTCGCCGAAAGTTTCGGTTCAGTGGCGCCCTTGGGAACGGTTGACAGTCCATGGTTCCTGGGGCGAGTCGTTTGCTGCCAGGCAGTTGTCGATCAACTCTGCGGTTCACCCATTCTGCGAGATCATACCTTCGTTGAATTGTCAGACCCTCGGCCTCGGTGAGTCGGACATCGAAGAGTCTCGACATACCAGCCTGGGCGCCACATTCGACTTCGACGAGCGATTGCAGTTCAGTGCCGCCCTGTATCGGGTTGGCATCAGTGACGTGATTCTGGACTCGTCCGGACTCTCTACGTCGTTGCCTGCGGGTTTGTCGTTCCCGCGTGATCCGGTGACGGGCAATATCATCATTATTGTTCGACCCGGCGAAAGCATGGAAGGTGTCAGCCTCGCAACACGCGCCAAATTCGACGTGGGGCGTTACGGCAACGTCGTCAGCAATCTGCGTACGACACATGTTCGCGATTACTTGCCATCAGGCATTTTTCCAGGGTTCGATTCTTTCAGTGACGACCGACCGGGTAGTCGGGGTCTGCCCGACCTTCGTGCCAGCATGAGTCATGACTGGACGCGAGGTGACTGGCGTGTCCATTGGCAAACCCAATTCCTTGTCAGTACACGGGGAAACCCCGAAAGCAGGGTGGGCGGTTTCTCGACACACGATGTGCAAGTTCAATGGAACGCGCCCTGGAAGGGACGAATTGCCGTCGGTGCAACGAATCTGGGCGACAAGCAGGCGCCGTTGAACGGGTCGCTTAGCTTCAGTGTCGAGCAGTTGCCCTGGAACTTCGACTTGTTCGACGGTTACGGCAGGACGCCTTACCTTCGGTACACGCATGGTTTCTGATTTGAAGAGGTTTGGGTTGCCTCGTCTCACTTCGTCACTGAAGGACCATCCGGGCACACGGGATTCGAATCGCAGTTCAGATATGAAGTGTTCCTGGATGGTCGCGGGATTGTCTTTGAGCCATTGCCGCTGCAACCACGCAGCGGCATGATGGCGTCGACTTCAAGACACTTACTGAACCACTTCGATCGCAGTGATGCGATACGAGACCAGGCATCGCGTGTCACCGGCACCGGCAATCCAGGCTGGGGTCACGGTCATGGAACGTCGCTCCTTCAGCGCGAGCAGCAGGTTGGCGATGTCGTCTGCGCTCATGTTCTTGCCGTTGCAGGCAGTCCCGCCCCATTGGTAGTGGCGATAGAACTCCTGTCCTTCGTCGATGACCAGTCGGCCACGCGCCATGGTGTATTCAGTTGAGCTGGTGCCGTTCACCGTGACCTGGGCGACGGTGCCGTAGGAACCAATCGTGTCGGCCAGTGCCGAGCCAGAGGTCAAGAGTGCGACTGCGCCGATCAGAGTGCCAAACGTGATCTTCATGAAGTGTGCTCCAGGTGAGAGTGGATTGATCCACGGTGGTGCGGACCTGTCTGCACATACGCGAAGCACGCGCGTCAGAGATCATCGTTCGTGGTGAATCTTTAGGGGAGGCAGTTGAACGTCCTGTTCAATCGTTCTCCTTGCGCCGCGTTGATGAGGCATTGTTCCCCTGTTTGGCGCGTCCGCAGCGAATCACGTCCGACAACCGTTCAGAACTTTCGGTAGTCCATATCGGCCGGACATTCGCGTGCCTGCTCGTCCAGCCACTCAAGCAGCGACATGCTCATCAAGCCTGAGAGGTCGACTTCAGGTGCGGCACAGGGTGCATGTGGCGATCGCAGGAACGGTTCGAGGATTTGGGAAAAAGTGCTCATCAGATACTCCTGTTTGCTGGAACGTGATTCGATGTCTTGGTGATTCGGTTGCCGGTGTACTCAGACATCCAGAATCACGGGACCGCTGCCCTGCGCAGGAACCGCCTGACACAACAACACCTGTCCCGGATTGATGCCGCTGGAAGGCGTCGTGGCATAGGTGACCGTTCCGGAAGTCAGGGGATGGCTGCAACGGCCGCACATGCCCTGTCTGCATGAAGAAGCGGGGTTGAGGCCGCGTGACTCCGCCAGCTCCAGCAGGCTGCCGCTGCCGGGGCTCCAGCGTGCTTCCTTGCCGGATGTCGCAAAGAACACCGGTACGGGCTCTGAGGAGATCGCATGGGCGGTCGGCAAGTCATCGCGGAGTAATCCGGCCGGACCAAATGATTCCGGCGAAAATGCGGTCGTTTGGTACCCGCATACTGCGCAGTCCGGCATAGATGTCCATGAAGGTTTGAGGTCCGCACAGGTAGAAGTCGAAGTCCTCGAACGGCAACACCGACTTCAGCAGTTTCAGGTTGACCCGGCCCATGGCATGAAAATCCGCGCCTTCCCGTAGTCCTGCGCCCGGCTCTTTCAGGACCTGCACCACGTTCACTGCGCCACGTGCCGATTCCGCCAGTTGGGCGACCTCTGCAAAGAAGGCACGTTCTTGTTCATTGCGGCTGCCGTGAATGAACCAGGTGGGTCGGATTCGGCGCTTGCGAATGCCTTCATAGACCACATGGCGCAGCATGGCCAGCATCGGCGTGATGCCGACACCTGCCGAGATCAGAACCAGGGGCCGCGTTTCTCGAGTGTCGACCGTGAAATTTCCGCGTGGCGCTCGTGTCTCAACGAGATCGCCAACCCGAACCTGATCCGACATGAAACCCGAGTACAGGCCCTGTTTCCGGATACTGAGCCGATACACGCCGTCAGAGGGCGCTACGGACAAGGTGTAGGTCCGTTCGACCGTCGCATATTGCGCGGGCAGGGTGGCGCGCACTGGCAAGTGCTGGCCTGCTTCGAATAGGCCGAGTCCTTCGCCATCTGCGGGTTCAAGCCAGAACGACTTGATCGTGGTTGATTCACGCTCGATCCGCGTCACGCGGAACGGTCGCCACTGATCGCGCAGGCGTTCCGCCTGCAATCGGGACTGGGTCTCGGCCCAGGAGCCGGTCAACGCCGAATTCATCGACATCTGCCCAATGTCGCCGCGCAGCGCCAATGCCCCACGACGCAACACCCAGCGCTCGACGTCGACATGCCAGAGGCGCTCAGCGCCCTGGAAAAAGCGCGTTTCTTCAGCGTCAAAATCCAGCTCGACCCGGCCGATCAGCTGCAGGACATCACCTGAGCTGAAATCCACGAACATCAATCCGGCGCGAGGATTCAGGACGAAGTTGCCCAGCGTGTTGAAATGCAGGTTGCCGGCGAAGTCGGGAATACTCAAACGGTTCCCGCGCACACTGACAAAACCGGCCTTGCCTGCGCGGTGTGATGCATCGACCGAACGTTTGCCGCTGGCGTGATCCACATAACTGGCCACGAAAAAAGTGTCGGCAGCGCGGATCATCCCGGATGCGATCGAATCCAGCGCCTCACCACGGCTGATTTGTCCGGTCGGCTGTGTGCCCGGTGGGTACGCAAAGTGCAAGCTCCGCGCCTGGATGTATTGCGGGCAATTGCCAAAAGCGTGCTCGACTTCCAACTGCAATCCGGTTGGTCCTGAATGCAGCAGGCCATTCACGCGGTTGCGTCGGCGCGTGTGCAACTCGATGCCGAGCAGGCCGATCGCGGCGCCCGCGTGCCAGCCAGACCGGGCCGGATCGTGCTCGGCCGGAACCGAATGGAGGGCGAGCAGGGTCGGCTCCGGACTGCTCGCAAAACCCGGTTCACCCTCAATCATGCTCGCCCGGATTACCCTGCGCGTGCGTCGACACTTGCCGCGACCAGAAACGGCAGTTGGGCATAAAAACTGGCGATGCTGGTCTGGCATAAAATCGCGAACCACTTTGCTGCCGAACAGCGCCATACGCTCCGCCACGCCCAGTTGTTCCTGGATGGCCCGTTCACCGGCATGGAACGGCGTCGATGGATTGATCGGTAAAGGGTTCATCTGGCCGCTCGGTTGGATGGTTTGGGAACGCTTGGGTTGAGCGAATCATGGGTCCCCTCCTGGTTCATGAGAAGTCGCGAAAAGCGCAACCCACCATTACGTGTCGAACAACAATGGGCCGATTCGCGGAGTGATCGGATCAGGCAATCGCCTGCAAGCCTCGCACCACTGCCGGACGTGCAGCGATGCGATCGACCCAGGCCTGAACGGCCGGGTATTCCCCAATCTGCACGCCGGCATAATGTGCCTCGCGCAGCCAGGAAAAGTTCATGATGTCGGCCACGGAGTAACAGGAACCGGCCAGCCAGGGCGCGGATTGCAGGCGAGTTTCGAGTACCGCAGTCAGGCGGTTTGACTCTGTCTGGTAACGCTCGATGGCGACCGGCACCGGAGTGCTCTGGCGCGCAAACCAACCTGCCTGCCCGAACATTGGTCCGATGCCACCCACCTGGAAAACGTGTATTCGAGCCCGAACGCGCTCGATTGGATCGGCAGGCATCAAGCCGCCAAATTTCTCGGCCAGATACCAGAGAATCGCACCGGATTCGAAAAATGCTCAGCGGCATGCCGTCGGGCCCATCGTGATCCACAATCACCGGGATGCGCCCGTTCGGGTTCAGACTTAGGAACTCAGGGCGCTTCTGCTGCTGTGCATTCAGGTCGATGCGGGTCACCCGATATGCCACGCCGAGTTCCTCCAGAGTAATGGGAACCTTGATGCCGTTGAACGTGTTGGCGGTGTAGACATCGATCATGGGTTTCGCCTTTTCAAGGTGGTCATCGGGCGGCATGCCCGCAGTCGAGGCAGTGTTCGAGCGCAACCGGCCCCAGGTTCAGTGAATGCTGCAATTGGCGCAACGCGGTTCTCAGGCCCTCTTCCACGACTGGATGGTAAAACGGGCTGTCCAGCATGGTCTGGACGGTATCGCCACGTTGGGCCGACCACGCCAGCAGATGGCCGAGATGTTCGGCTGCCGGGCCAATCATCTCGGCGCCCAGGGAAGCGCCCGGTTCCCACTTCGCCATACACGTGCAAGGCGCCCCTGGTTGCGGCCCATCACACGGCTGCGGCCCCTGATCTTCGAATGACACCCGGCCCGTTTCGAAATGGACTCCTGCTGCCTTGAGTTCCGCATGACTGGACCCTGCGAGCGCCATCTGCGGGTCACTGAACACTACAGCCAGTGGTGCACGCCGCGGACGGATCCGGACATCAGGAAAGCGCCCTGCGTTGTCACCCGCGATACGTCCTTCGTCCGCTGCTTCATGGAGCAAAGGCCGATCGTGGTTCGCGTCGCCGGCGATGAACACGGGGTGGTCTGCAACCTGTCCGCTGTGACGGTTGTGGATGGGCACGCCGAATGAGTCGAGGGCAAAGGTTGTGTGTGCCAAGCCGAGGGTGTCGACATTCGCTTGCCTGCCGATGGCAACCAGCAAGGCATCGAATCGCTCCTCGCTGACGTGTCCATCGCGGTCGGTCACACGAACAAGCACTTCGTTTCCATCACGGCGAGTTTCGAACTGTCTGAAGGAAAGGGTTGTCGGAAGCGTGCGCTCGAATGTTTGCGCAGCCAATGACTGCAAAACGGGATCGGTAAGCGGGCCAAGGCGGTCGCTGCGACCATAAAGGCGGACGCGGACACCCAGTCGATGCAGCGCCTGCGCCAGTTCCAGGCCAACCACACCCGAACCGACGACGGCGAGTGATCGCGGCAGGTCGGTCCAATCGAAGACATTGTCATTCACGATCAGCCGGTTGCCCAGTGCCTCGCGCCAACCAGCGGGTATCGCCGGCCGGGATCCGGTGGCGATGACAATCCGTTTGGCGCGCACAAGCGTCTCGCCGACCTGCAGGGTATGGTTGTCCACAAAGTGCGCGTCACCCAGTAGACGGTGTTCGGAAGGCCAGTTCTCGACCGTATCCACAACGAATCCGACGAAACGATCGCGCTCGCTGCGGACCCTCGCCATCACTGCCTCTCCATCAATGATCGGGGTTTCAGCGTTGATGCCGAAACGGGAGGCAGCGGTAACCCCGTGTGCTGCTTCAGCGGCTGCGATCAGCAGCTTTGCTGGGCGCTGCAGCCAACGCGGGCACATGTCGTGCCGTAAACGCCACGCTCGATCAACAACACCCGCGAAGTGTGTGCCACCGCCGCCCGGTACGCGGACATTCCGGCGGTGCCGGCGCCGATGATCGCCACATCGGTGTCGATGTACCGGGTCGCCTGCACGTCAGTTGGATGCCGGATCACAAGCCCAACTCGCTCAGGCCGGGATGATCATCTGGCCGACGTCCCTGAGGCCAATGGAACAAACGGTCGGCTGCTGCAATCGGCAGGTCGTTGGTGCTGGCATACCGCCGAGACATGGCGCCGAATTCGTCGAATTCCCAGTTCTCGTTTCCATAGGAGCGAAACCGATTGCCCGCTTCGTCTTGCCATTCATAGGCAAAACGCACGGCCATACGCGATCCATCGTGTGACCAGAGTTCCTTGATGAGCCGATAGTCTCGCTCGCGCGCCCATTTGCGTTCCAGAAACGCCTGAACGGCTTCGCGGCCGACTGGAAACTCTGTTCGGTTTCTCCAGATCGTATTGACCGTATACGCAAGCACCACGCGTTGCGGGTCACGCGAGTTCCATGCGTCCTCGGCCAGTCGTACTTTCTGCATGGCGGTTTCGCGGGTGAATGGGGGCAATGGTGGGCGGAGTGAGGGCATCACGGGTTCCTTGTCTGCCCGGGCACGCGAGCGCAGGGCGACGGCAAGACCGCCGCCCCACTGAGGGTTGATGATCAGGCGCGTAGTCCGACCCGGTGGTCTGCATGGCGACAAATCCCGGCAGAGCTTCAATGCGCGCGAGCCAGGCCCGAATGTTCGGATACGCATCAAGCGAGACGTTCCCCTCGGGGGCGTGCGCGATATAGGTATAGGCGGCCACATCGGCGAGGGGCGTTCGCTCGCCGACCAACCAGTCGCGACCCTGCAGTTCGGCATCGACTGTCTTGAGCAACGCGTGCGCCTGAGCGATCGTCTCGTCCGGATTGTACGGGGCGCCGAACACTGTGATCAGCCGCGCCCGGGCCGGCCCGGAGGCGAGCTGACCGGCAGCGACCGACAGCCAGCGCTGGACCTGCGCGGCCAACACCGGATCATTCGGCAGCCACTGCTCGCCACCGTACTTTTTTGCCAGATAGACCAGGATGGCGTTGGAATCGGCGATCACCTGGTTGCCGTCTTCGAGTACCGGCACTTGGCCGAATCGGTTGAGCTTGAGGAAGTCGGGCTGCTTATGCGCACCTTTGCGCAAGTCGACATCAACCAGATTGGCATCGAGGCCGAGCAGTGACAGCAACAACTCGGCTCGGTGGGCGTGCCCGGACAAAGGAAAGCGGTGGAGGGTAAGGCTCATGGTTTTACTCCTGATTGGTTGGGGTGGATGAATCATCCGCCCATGCGTACCCAGTCAGAAGGCTCGGAATTCGCAACCCACCATTACACGCCTGGCAAGAATGCGCTCACTTCACCAGCGCAGTCGCCAGCCGCTCACTCGCCAGATCAATGAAGGCCATCAATTTTGCCGAGGGCCGTCGGCTGTGGGGAAACACCAGGCATACGGGCAGAGGTGCCGACTGGAAATCTTCCAGCACTCCGACCAGGCGCCCGTCTTTCAGGTCGTCGTGTACCTGATACGACATCACTCGCGTGATCGCCCAGCCCTCTCGCGCGCAGTCAATAGCCGCTCGCAGCGTGCTCACTGTCAATGCCGGTTCAACCCGAACCGTCGTCGACGTGTCCATTCCAAAACTCCACTCATGACTGGCGTTGTTGCCAGTCGACATGACCAGACGGTGCTTGCGCAGATCAGCAGGTTCGATCGGTGTGCCCTGCGGAAGCAAGATAAGCCGGCGCTGCCACGAGCATTCGTCGTACGCTGCCGAGTTCGATGGACTGCAAGCCGCTGTCCTCGAAGCGCCCGATCCGCACCGCGAGGTCGATCCCTTCCTCGACGATGTTGACGACCCGATCGAGCAACATCAGTTGTGCCGTCAGTTGCGAATGGAGTGTCAGGAAGTCCCGCAGCAGCGGCAACACGAACATCTCACCGAACAGTACCGGCGCGGTGACGCGCAAGGCGCCGCGGGCGATCACCTGTTCGCCGGCGGCAGCCTGCTCCGCATTGGAAATTTCGCCGAGGATGCGCCTCGCGTCATCGAAGAACTGCTGGCCGGCGTCAGTCAGCCGAACGCTGCGTGTGGTGCGAATCAGCAGGCGTGCGCCCAGCCGTTCTTCAAGCGCCGAAACACTGCGGGTAATGGTCGGAGGCGACAGACCCAATTTCTTCGCAGCCGCGCTGAAACTCTGTGCTTCGGCTACTGCCACAAACGCGGTCATTTCTACGATGCGATCCATCTAGGTTAGCCCACCAGAGCAGGATGGCCGCGAAGACGCGCGGTGGCAAAACTGATGAAATTGCGAATTTTGGCAGCGCCCCGTCGGCCTTCGGTGTTCACAAGCGATACGGGAACAGGTTTGGCTTCAAAGGTCTGCAGGACACGCAACAAATCGCCACGCTGAAGCTCGGCGCTCACCTGGTAGGACATCACCCGCGTCAGTCCGAAACCGGAGAGTGCGGCAGTGATCGCCGCTTCGTTTGTGGACACAGTGAGGCGTGGTGTGATGTCGATATCCAGCTCCCGATCGCCGTCGATGAATCGCCAACGGTCACTGCGGCCATCCGCAACGGAGACCACGAGCGTGTGTTCAGTGAGATCCTGCGGCCGGCCCGGGTTCCCGTGTTCCGCAAGGTAGTGCGGACTCGCGCAGACAATCCGGCGAATGTGTCCAACCGGTACAGCGACCATCGCCGAATCGGGCAATGGACCCATACAAAAAGCGCAGTCGATGCCTTCTTCTCCCAATTGCACGGGTCGATCCACCAGCAGGGCGCGCGCGTCGATCGCCGGGTGCTGCTGCAGAAAATCGACCAGCAAGGGCAGCAGCAACCGTTGACCGAACACGATCGGCGATGCGATCACCAGAGTGCCCTGAGGTGCCAGATGGGCACCTGCAGCCTGTGCCTCCGAATCCTCGAGGTCGCGCATGATGCGCCGGCAATCCTGAAGATAACGTTCGCCACTGTCGGTCAGTCGCACGAAGCGCGTCGTCCGCACGAACAATTCGGCGCCAATTTGTTCTTCGAGTGCGGCCACCGCCCGCGTCACGGTCGGTGCAGACAGCTTGAGTTGGCGCGAAGCCGCTGCGAAGCCACCGAGTTCGGCAACGGCAACGAACACTCTCATCTCTTCGATCCGATCCATTTGCCTCGCTCATCTCCCGAGTTGGGTGAGTCTACCGTGCGATCTTTCCAGTTTTTGCAAGGGTGCCTTGTCGGTCGCGGTGATTCAGCTACCGAGGCGTGTTGCCTAGAGTGCACGACACCGAACGCACGGCGAGATCGCCCCCGCGGCGGTCCTCCACTCCAACAAAGGAACATCCCTATGAACCGCTTGCCTATCCCTTCCGTTGACGCGGCACCTGCCGCCTCCCAGCCTTTGCTCGCTGCCGTCAAGCAGCAGATCGGCATGGTCCCGAATCTCATGAAGGTTCTTGCCCACAGCCCGGCTGGTCTTGGTGCCTATCTGGGTCTGAGCGGCGCGACCGCCGGCGGGGCCCTGGACGGTGCTGTCCGAGAGCGTATCGCGCTCACCACGGCTGAAGCCAACGGCTGTGAATACTGCCTGTCGGCGCACAGCTATCTTGGCAAACATGTCGCCAAGCTCGATGAAGTCGAACTGAGGCTGCCCGCGACGGCCGCTCCGCCGACCCGAAAGTGCAAGCATTGCTGCAGTTCACCCAGGTTGTGATCGCCAAACGCGGGCAGATCGATGATGCCGAACTTGCCCGTTTTCTGGCGGCCGGTTTTGGCCACGACGCGGTGGTCGAAGTTGTCGCCAATGTCGCCCTCAATGTCTTCACCAACTACCTGAACAACATCGCCCGGACGACAGTCGATTTCCCTCATGTGCATCCGCGCGGCGTGCGCCTCGCTGCCTGAGCACCCCCTTTTTTTCCAGCTGCACACTCGAACCATCACACAACCCAGAATGGAGATTCTCATGAACGCATTTTTCCGCACCCTCGGCCTGAGCGCCGCAATGGCCCTGTCGGTCGTCGCCGGTTCCTTCCCATCAAGCAGCTACGCCTATGATCCCGAATCTGCGGCCGCCATCAATGTCACTGAAGACGCTGTGATCCTGCACGGCTATGACCCGGTTGCGTATTTCACCGACGGCAAGCCGACGCTTGGTGACGCCCAATTCAGCGCCACCCATGACGGCGCGACATTCCGGTTTGCATCGTCTGCCAACCTCAAGTTGTTCCAGGCCAACCCTGCCAGTTATGCGCCAGTCGGCGGGTTCTGCGCCATGGGGCCGCGCTCGGCAAGAAGCTCGATGTTGACCCGACCCAATTCAAGGTCGTCGACGGCAAGCTCTACCTGAACGTCAATGCCGACGTGTTCAAAAGTGGTCGGAAGACGTGAAAGGGAACATTGCCGCGGCCAACGCCAATTGGCCGGTCATCCAGGACAAGACTCCAGCCTCGCTGTGAGGCAACGAGCGTGGCGGCCCTGAGGCCGCCGCGCATTCACTTCCACTCCTGGAGTTTCCACATGAATCGACGCGATTTCAGCACCATTATGGCAATGGCCCTCGGCAGTGCGCTCGCACTGTCGGCTGCTGCGGCCGATGAACTGCCCTCGAACCAAGGCAAGGAAAAGTGCTTCGGTGTGTCATTGGCCGGGCAGAACGACTGCGCCGCAGGCCCGGGGACATCGTGTGCCGGTACCTCAAAAACCGACTACCAGGGTAACGCCTGGAAGCTGGTGCCCAAGGGAACCTGCACAAGTATCGAGACACCGCGTGGCATGGGCTCGTTCTCGCCGATTGCCGTGACCGGCCAGTCCCGCTGATTTTGCCAATCATCGCCGCCATGTCTTTCACGAGTTCCCTGTTGATCGGTGTCGGATTCAAGCCGGCGCATTTTGAGGCGGTGATGTCCGATAACTTGGCGGCGGTCGATTTTCTCGAAGTCCACGCCGAGAACTATCTTGGCGCGGGCGGGAACCCACATCGTCAGCTGCAGGTTTTGGGCGAACGATGGCCGCTCACGATTCATGGGGTCGGACTGTCGCTGGGCGGTGCCGAAGCGCCGGATGCTTCGCATTTGGATCGAGTGCGACAGTTGCTTCGACGCCATCCTGCGCAGTTGTTTTCGGAACATCTGGCCTGGAGTGGCCACGACGGGCTCTGGCTGCCTGATCTGTTGCCGCTGACTTATGATGACGCTGCGTTCCTTCGGATTGCCGAACACATAGACGTGGCGCAGACGGTGTTGGGACGACGGATGTTGATCGAGAATCCGGCCAGCTATCTGGCAGCCGGGTGATCATTGCCGAGGCCGATTTCTCAATGCCTGCATCAGCACACCGGGTGCGGTTTACTGTTGGACCTCAACAATGTTGCCGTGTCGTGCCACAACCATGGCGTCAGACACAAAGGCTTATCTTGATCGGCTGCCATTCCATGCGGTCGAGCAATTTCACCTTGCGGGTCACAGCCGCCGTCTGCTTGACGATGGGACCGAGCTTCTGATTGATGACCATGGATCTGCTGTTTCGGCGGAGGTGCTGGCTCTGTACGGTGACGCGCTCAGGCGTGCAGGACCACGTCCGACCCTGATCGAGTGGGACCACAACGTGCCGGATTGGCCAGTGCTCGCCGCAGAAATCGACCGTGTCCGACAGAGCGCAGTTCACGCATTGATCAATTGGGATGATTCATGAACGCAGCTCTGTTCTCCGATTTGTGTCTGCCTTGCTCGATGCGGAGCCGATGGTTCTGGCGCATTTTTCCAAGCGATGCCCAGGTCCACGCGCGCTTCGGGTGCATCGCCACACCACGCGAATTGGGCTGACGGACACGCTACGCACCGCTTATCCGGCTGTGGTGAATGCCGTAGGTGACACCTATTTCGATGCATTGGCCGCCGAATTCATCCGGGACAATCCACCTCGGTCGCCCGTAATGCAGGAGTACAGCCCAGCGTTTCCGGACTTTTTGGAAGGGTTCCCGCCGCTATCCGCCTGGCCATGGTTGGGTGATGTCGCGCGAATCGATTGGGCGCGACGTGAGGCTTACCACGCCACAGACGCGGTGGCGCTGACGGCGAGGCAGCTTCAGACATGGCCGATCGAAACGCTGATGAGCTCGATGCCAAGGCTGCACCCATCCTTGCGAATCATTGAATCGCCGCACCCGGCATGGTCACTGTGGTGTCGCCAACAACCGGGTGCGAATCCACCGAGAGAAGAGGGCTGGTACGCCGAGTCCGTCCAGATCTGGCGAGTTGACCTGGACGTCAAGCAGCGTCAGCTCACCCAAGGTGAAGCGGCGGTGCGTCAGCAAACTGGCCGGTGGCTGGTCATTTGGCGACGCCCTGCGCAGAACGGAAACAAAGGACCCCATTTCGACGCCGCCAGCGCGATCACATCCCTGATCGTCGATGGACTGATTGTGGCGCTTGAACACTGACACCCAAAGAGACCCACACAACATGAAGATTCTTGCCCTGAAGACGAGCGCACTCTTGCGTCGATTTCCCGAGTCATTGCTACTGCTTGGCTCACGACTGTTCCCGGCAGCACTGTTCTGGCAATCAGGGCAGACCAAGGTTGAAGGATGGGCCTTGAATGATTCGGCCTTGTACCTGTTCCAGGAAGAGTATCAACTGCCATTCCTGGACCCGAATCTGGCTGCACATCTTGCTGCCATTTCGGAGCACCTGTTCCCCTTGCTTCTGGTGCTCGGACTGGCGACACGGTTCTCTGCGTTGGCATTACTCGGAATGACCCTGATCATCCAGTGCCTCGTCTATCCTGATGCCTGGCCAACCCATGGTACCTGGGCCATGCTGTTCCTTTGGCTGGTGATACGCGGACCTGGCTGGTTTTCACTGGATCACCTGTTTGTTCGCGCAATGGCTCCGATCGGATCAAAGGTTTCCCCGAAGCGAGAATCCTCGGGGTCTTGATCCATGGCTGCTGTTGCGACGCGGAGCAGGAAAACGTGCTGCAGTCTCGACGAAATACATGGATTCTGGGGGCGGGTTTCTGGAGCGACCCGATCACGGCCCGGCTCCCGGATTTCGTCGAGTGTGCGCAAGCCGGTAAAGTGGTTGCGCCGCCAGGATGGATCCCAAGAGACCGCAATGTTGAAGAAATCCAGTTGTTCCTTCTCTGTGCCCGGATTGTTGCTGGTGCAGGCCATGGCGGCATCCCAAGCCATGGCCGCAGAACAATGTGTACCAGGCGCCGAACTCGATGTGCCCGCAACGACGGAAGGGCTGTACGTCAACTTGGTCAACTCGGTCTCTGGCCAAACTGAAGCCAGCGTTCCCGGTTTCGATATCGACATCTATGCCTCCGCCAACAGCGTGCCGAGTGATCAACTCAAGTTCTATTGGGGCTCAGCGGCGAACAACGGCGCCGGGGTAGCCAGTGCGGGCGACACCTATGCGCTGCTTGGATCGGGCGCGGTCATCGGGCCGTCGTCGTTGTTCACGCGTGCTGCATTCACTGGCGACACCAGCGTCTGGCAGGCCGGTGCGACGGGGTATCTGGGCGTGCGTTTCCGTCTCGAACCCGGAACCGAGATCCGGTACGGCTGGGTGTTGCTGACCACCACGGCACCCTTGGGATTTCCAGCCACGATTCACGGATGGTGCTTCGAGGACAGCGGCGGCGCCATCATCACGCCAGCATTGATCGAGGCCCGAATCTTCGGGGATGGATTCGAACCCTGAGCAGGTTCAGTGCGCCTCGCCGCGCACCACAACCCCTTTGCCCAGCTGCTTGCCCGTATACATCGCCGCATCGGCAGCCTTGAGCAACAGCGCGGTTTGTGTACCGTCCTGGGGAGCCATCACATAACCGATGGTCACGCCCACCTTGCTGTGGTGCGAACCGTGTTGGAAAGGCGCCTGGAACACCTCGAGCAGACGGGTCCCGAAATCTGCGGCTTTGCCTTCGTTGATCAGATCGGTCCGGACGACCACGAACTCGTCGCCACACACGCGCCACGATATCCTGCGGACCAACGGCGGCAGTCAGTCTGCTGGCAATGCTGATCAACAATTCGTCGCCCACGTCATGACCGAATTGGTCATTGACCGGCTTGAAACCATCGAGATCCAGCATGTACAGCGCCAGCAACCGATCGCTGGTCGCCATCGGTACGAAGTGGCGAGTGCCTCATTGAGTCCGCGCCGATTCTTGAGTGCCGTCAGCGAATCGGTGTTCGCAAGTGACTTCATCATGTCGCGTTCGTGCCGGGCGATCTGCGCCACCCGGTGTTCTGCAGCAGTGCGCAGCACGACGATCCGCATGAACAACAGCATGTCGAACGTGGCACCGAACTGCAGTGCATGCAGCGTCCAGAAATTGACGCCGATGCGGCCGTTGATGGTCAGTGAGAAGATCACGCCAGTCAAAAAGTAACCGGCCCAGGCGACGATGAAATAGGTGCCGACATTGTCGCCACGCCGGACGCGGGCGAGGGCGCCACGAAGACCGATCAGTGCCGGCATCAGCCCGAACACGGCAGAGACCACTCCCAACAAGCGGTTGTTCATCAGGTCGAGCGCGAACACCAGCGCAAATAGTACGAGCAGCCCGGCAAGCACTTTCAGCGCGAGACGCTCGTACCGATGCAGATCGTCGGCGAGCACAGCCTCGACGAACAGCGCCAGTGTGGCCGAAACCATCAACAAGGAGAGCCCCGCCATGTGGACTTCGATCCACGGTCGGTCCGTCCAGAGATAGATGGCCCCCAGGCCAAACAGATGCATGCTGAACAGCAGGTGGCAGACAATCACTGCCGCATACTTGGCGTAGACAATGTCTTTCAGATTGAGCCACTGCTGGAGGCTGTAGACCAGCAGGCAAAGGCCGATTGCGATCAGGATGCCCTGCAGCAGAAACTCGTGATTGGCGCGCGAGTGGAACGCTGCGGGCTTCAGGAATTGAACCGGCACGATGATCGAACTGCGTGTGTCCACGCGGAACAGGACGTCCACGGTTTGTCCGGGCACCAGATCCAGCATCACTGCCGGGTGCGTGACCCCAGCGGTCGATCACGGAATGGCAACAGGCTGCCCATGGTCGCGATGGGTTCGGCTTGACCTTCGCGGGCCAGGAAGACTTCGATCCTGTTCAACAGCGCGTAGTCGATTTCCATGACCCAGCGACCGTCCGAATCGGCCGCAGTGAAGACCGGAATGTGAAACCACATCGCGTCATCACGAAAACCCATGCCGGAATGGGGGGAAGCCGGTTGCGTGAACTCCGGCAGTCGCCGGAGCGCTTCGGTAGCGCCGATGGTCCGATCCGGGTCACTCAACACGCGGACATGGGGCCATGCGTCGTGACTCAGCGTGCTGTCTTCCAGGGTGAGGGGTGCCGCACAGGCGAAGCCTGCGCTCACGATCGTCAGCAAACACCAGAGCGCACAGCACTGAACCCAAGAACCAAGGGTTCTCGGTGAATCGGAGTTGGAGCGAGTTAACGTCATGAAGCAGCCCGTCCCGGAAACGGCCGTCGTGATCGACCTGCGGAGTGTAGCGGCGCCGAGTCGGACGGGAAGTCCGGTCGGGCATAAACACTGGCCGCACCGCGGCTTCAGCCGCGATGCGACGGTGCATGAACCGTGCAAACGCTCACCGATGTCCTTCTAGACAGGCGAGGCATCTGAACATGCCTCGCCTGATCTTCTCCCCTGCGGGCCGGCATCAAGTCGAGCTGCGCCCTTAAAATGAGGGACACCCAATTCGTGTGCAGATTGATCGACTTTTGTCTGGATCGGCGAGTACTTCATCACGCTGACCACGCAAGCAAATGATGCGATGCCTTGGAGCCTGATCGCAGGCGGGCTTGTTTCCTGCGCTCTGGTTGGCGGAGCACTTCAAGAGTCACTGAACGGCGACCAGACGCAGGAGTTGGTCGCCCATGAGCCGACATCTCGTGCGTGGGATCCGACCGTGATCCTTGAAAAACATGTGCACGCAACTCCGGGCTGGCCTAGGGAAAGACATCGAAGCCTTCCTGGAAGTCGGCACGACAACACAACAGCCGATCATCAAGAAAACACTGGGAGAAGAAGAATGTTTCAAACAAAAAAGCTGCTGTTCATTGCCGCATCCATGGCGGCAATGATCTGTTCGGACGTTCTGGCGCAGGTTGTCCAACTGCCGCCAGTCGTTGTGGTTGGGAGTCGCGTGGGCGGTGGAAACATCCTCTGCCGTGGTGATGCCTGTGCGGGTGTCCTTGCCGACCTTCAGCAAAGAGGGCAGGGCCTCTATCAGGAAATGTACGAGTATCAGATGCTCCCGGAAGATGTTGAGGTTGATCCGGGGCAGATGTGCCAGGAATTGCGGCAGGCAAAACCGGCGGGCTGCAGTGCATCGAATCCGCCTCCGTCACCTGGCATCGGAAACAATTGGCAGCCGAATGGTTGTGGTACCGGCGGATTGGCGAACGTCTTCACCGACGTCTTTCTGGAGATCGTTACGCGTCCGACCTACTCTGGGAATCAGAACGCGCCGTTCGCTGGCGTCAGCTTTCTGTCTGCGTGCAACGCCCATGATCTCTGCTGGGCATCGGCGAATCCGAAAGCGGGATGTGACTTCCAGTTCCGCCAGGACATGATCAATGCTTGTGGCGGTGCTTCGTCGGCAAACAACAATTGTCTTGGGTTCGCGGGTCTGTACCATGGTGCGGTGAGCAATACCGGCGCATCCCAAACCGCCTACACCAATTCGGTCAATGCGCGTGCCTGTGCTCTCTGGGCATCCGATATGCGCGAAAACGGCTGTGGAGGCTGAGATGACGATGATTAACAAGAGCTGCTTAGTGTTGGGCGCGCTCGTCTGCGCCGGTGTGATTCTTCACACGACGCTTCGCGATGCAGAAGCCTCATCGATCAATCAACCCGAAGCACGGTTGCACACCGAGCTAGCCAATGAACCCAATGCGGCCGAACGAAGCGGACCCGACACTGTTGGTGTAGCACTGCAGTCGGACTTGGTTGCCTCGGATGCAGAGTTGGTTGTGCCGATGCAGCATCGGTTTCTCCAAGGCAAATACCGGATCACTGCGACCAATTGGCAGCAGTTGTTGGCCACTGTATCGCCGGAGCAGGCGCGACACCTTCGAGCAGTGAATGCGCGGTATTTCGGATCGCTTTCTTTCGACAATCCGCAGATGCTCAAGACCATGGTTGCCCAGGGCTTTCCGACCGCAGAAGAATGGCTTCAGGCGAAAGACATGAGTGATGACGCGTTGCGCATCATGGCTGAAGGCGGCAACCAGAAAGCCCAGGCGTTCTATCTGGATCGAATGGTGAGCAACAGCGCGGAATTGGCGTCGATTCGAGAGCAAAACCCCGATGCCTACGAGAAGTCGAACGGGCCACGAATGGCCATGAAAGCAAGTGAATTGGCGCCAAAAGTCCAGGCTACCAACAAGTCGCCGTTTGCAGGGTACCTGCTCGGATATGTTTATTCGGAGTTGAGTTATCCCAAATCACCTGAGTCGGCTGCGGCGGGCATGTTCGTTGCCGTCGAGCGCGGTGACCAACGTGGTGTTGCATTGATGCAACGATATCAAGCCAAGCACCCGCAGATGGACGTTGGCGTGGTCATGGCCGCCTACGCATCGTTTCGTTGATCAACCGGCGTGATGGCATCTGAAAGCTGCTGCCACTCCAATTGAACACATTGCCGGGCCCCTCCACGGCGCTTCGAATGGCGCCGTCGGGCCCGGCAACGCAGGCGGGAAGATTGGAGACAGGTGTGGGACAGATAGTAGGGGACAGATGCTAGGACACCCCACAGGTATAGGAAGCGGACATATGTAGGACACCCCACAGGTATAGGAAGCAGGACATATGTAGGACACCCCACAGGTATAGGAAGCAGGGGACAGATGTAGGGGGACAGATGTGACATATGTAGGACACCCCACAGGTATAGGAAGCAGGCGGACATATGTAGGACACCCCACAGGTACAGATGTAATCAGGCTTAGGAGAAGCAGGTTTAGGGCAACCAATGGTCCCGGCAGCCTCTGGTCACAGTTGACGGCCCCCGAGTTTCCAGAGGACCACTGAACTAAGAAATATCGGAGCCAAGATTCAGGAATTGGCTGAGGTAATGCGGCAGCGTATCCAGAAAGATGTGGGCACACCAAGGCAGAGGCTCCCGCCCCAATGACCCAAGCGCGCCGAAAACAAATCCCGCCGAATACGTCGTGTTATGTCCACTGCACCAGTCGATGCGTCCGGAAGGCATGGCTGTGCGGTCATGATCCGCAGACCGGGAAAAACTACGAGCACCGGCGCGCGTGGATCGAGGATCGGTTGTTGATGCTGGCCGAGGCATGTTCGGTCTCACTCTATGCCTATGCGGTCATGAGCAACCACCTGCACGTGGTGTTGAAGCTTGATGCTGTGGCAGCGGGAAACTGGTCCGACGAAGAAGTGGCTCGCCGGTGGTGCCGGATTTTTCCAGGCAAAGGCGACCCGAAAGCCATCGAACTGCGTGTGCAGGACATCGTCAACTCACCGGAACTGGTCAGCCAGCGTCGAGATTCCCTGCGTGACCTGGGATTTTTCATGGGGCGCCTCAATGACTTCATCGCTCGGCGATCGAACGTCGAAGACGATTGCACGGGGCGGTTCTGGCAGGGGCGCTACAAATCTCAGTTGCTCTTGGATGAGCGAGCAATGCTGGCGGCCATGGTCTACGCGGACCTGAATCCGATCCGGGCCAAGCTGACGACCCAGTTGAAGTCGTCCGATCACACCGGCATCAAACGCCGGATTACCCTGCTCAAGGGCTCGCCATTGCTCGCCAAGCTTGCCTTGGCGCCGATTGCCGGTGTGCCGCAAGAAGGGATGTCGATCCAAGCCAAGGACTATTTGGCACTGGTCGATTACAGCGGCCGACAATGGCATCACGCCAAACCGGGAAGAATTCCTGCGGCAGTGCCTCCGATTCTGCAGCAGATGAAACTCGACCCACGGAAATGGAACCAGCAGCTTCGCGGTGTGGGTGCGCGAAGAGTCATCACGTTGGGAAGCGTGGAAGCACTGGTCGACAAGGCTATTGAACTCGGACGGCACTGGTTGATCGGTATCGGGTTGGCCAGGATGCTGGCAAAGCCCGCTTGACGGACGCTCAAGCGTCGTTTTGATTGCTCCCGTCTGAATTCAGCGACGGCGAGCGAGGCATCCATGCGTTCGTCTGGTCTGTCAGCTGAGCAGGCTGGAGGCGCTTGCTCGTCTTTGATTGTCAACGGCCCTACCGGAAATCGAGATCAGGAGCGCCGCTCTGGCATCCGTGGCATTGAAACCTGAGTTTGGAAGGTGGCTCATCGGTAGGCGGGTGTCCACGGTCAGCGGATTTCAGGGCAATAGAAGATGGTTGTCCAACATCAGTACCCGCCTCACAATCCGCGCGAGAAGAACAGCATCATCGATGTCTCGCCGTCGACACCGTCTTCAATCAGCGGGCTCTGCCGGATCTTGTCGGGAAGCGCTGAGTAACGAAGTGAGCCCACAAAGAACCACTGTTTGCTCAAAGGATGCGCAAACGTCAGGCCGACCTGAGATGTCGTGGTGGAGCCAGGACGGTAGTCGACAACCCCGCGCGCGACTTCACTCTCGAGGGTGCCAAATGTGTAGTTGGCCAGATCTTGGGACATCCACGCATGCCGGCCGAGGGGCGACAGTCGACCCAGGCCGACACTGATGGGATAGCTGTACTCAAGTTTGACCTCCTGGCCTCCGCTGGTGTTCGTCGCGTCAGCGAGCAGTTCAAGGTCAAGCGCCCCTGCAACGCCGGTCCACTTCAGCCCGAATCCCAGATCAACCCCGCCATCGCGGTCGTCGAGCAGTCTTGCGTCGATGCCGTTCGCGGCCAATTCAGAGCCACCAAGGTCGTCCACTTCAAAGGCGGCGAAGCGGTACTTTGCCCAGGAGGTCGAGTTGGACCGCGTCGTCCTTGAAGACTTGGTAGCCCATCGACACACCTCGAATGAAGAATCGCTCGCCCTGGTAACTGACCAAGGGCACCGGAATCACTCGAGAGCGCTCGCCCGCATAGGGGCTGTCTGACACGATCGTCCCGACGCCAAGCGCCCAGGGAGTGCGTGAGTCCTCGCGCCCAGTTTCGCGTGTTTCCCCGTCCTTTTCCTGGGAGGCGGCGCTCAGCGAGGCACCAGTCAGCAGCAATAAGCCCAACAATCTGTTCATTCGACGATCTCTGAAGAGGGATGGTGTGGGCCGTGCAAGGCGCGTTCCGCGACGAACGATGCATGGCAAGACCGCGACGATCCCTTGATGCATGTCGTCGAAATGTCAGCTGTATGGCAAATCGAAACCCATGGGAGCGTGAAGCAGTCGGTTTGGTGCTCGGGTTGGAGTGCTAGTGATTGAACCGGAAGTCTCGAGCCTGAAGCCGGTCTCAACAAACATAGATTGGTATGCAGTTTTCCGTTGAGCCCTGTTTCTCATCCCTGAGCACGCGAACCGAACGGTGCCCAATTGACGATTGAGTTGATGGGTGTCCTCAATAGGGCGCATCGGCAATAAGGCGATAGAGCCTTCAAACCTTCTGGGTGTCCCGACAATTTCGATCGGGGCTGCCTTGACTGTGGCAAATCGTCAACGACGCGAGCGATTCGCGGCCCTGCGGTACGATCGACCGCACCAACGCAAACCGCGGAGTGCCGAATCAATGACACGCATGTCCCTGTCTCTTCTTTTCGGCGCCATCATCCTCTTGCCGGCGACCCATGTTGATGCGCAGGACTACCAGATCGGCGATCGTGCCGAATGCAGGTGGTCAAGTCGGCGAAATCATACGCTTTGATCCGCGCGCCGGTTGGGATTGAGCCGTTCGCAGTCGTGCAGGTCAAGACATCTGGGACGACCTACGAATTCAAATGTGTGCCAAGCGAATTGAAAGCGGCGCCGTCAGCAAAAACTCCGGCCGGCGTTGGGTCGCCGTCGCCTACGCGCAAAATTGGCACCAAGATTCCCTCCGGAGGAACTGCGACACCATCGGCAAACCAGGCCGGAGAGCCACTGTGCCGTGTGGGTGCAAAGCTCGAGGGCCAATGGGGTATCAGCTGGTACTCGGTGACCGTATTGCAAGCGCCGAATGCCGACGGCAAGTGCGCGGTGAGTTTCGACGGCTATGGTCGCGATTGGGATACGCTCATGAGCCTCGACAAACTGCGCCCTCGCTCTGGGCTCGGCGTGTACGCCCGTTCCCCGAGTGCGAATACGGTCGACGACGAGTCCGAAGTTGCCGCAACGGGCGATGCTCCTGACGGCGACTATCGCTGCCACAAGATCTCGCCGGGCGGCCAATTGATGGACATCGGCGACCTCGAAATTCGAAACGGCGAGGCCACGATGTCCGGCTTTCCGGACGGATGGACGATCGTGTCCGTGTCGGTGCGCGGCACAAAGAATGGCCAGCCGCTGGTCGCCCTCGACTATCGCAGTTCATCGGGATTCAACGATCGGTTGGATTGTATTTCGGACTAGCGATGCAGGGATGCCTCCCGAATGACTTTCCGGGTGTGAGTGGGCCTGGCTTGCCTGTTCTGATTCGCCCGGCCTTCAGCTGAAATGTACCTTTTCGCCTAGTGGGCAAACCTGACTTGTGCGGGCTGGACTGGACCTGATCAATTTCCTGACTGTCATCTCAGTGAGTGCGCGGGTATCCGAAGATTCCGACCGGGCGATGAATAGGTGGGTGTCCTCAATAGGGCGTCCCGACCGGGCGATGAATAGGTGGGTGTCCTCAATAGGGCGTCCTCAATAGGGCGCAAATAGGTGGGTGTCCTCAATAGGGCGATCTCAGTGAGTGCGCGGGTATCCGAAGATTCCGACCGGGCGATGAATAGGTGGGTGTCCTCAATAGGGCGGGGCGATAGGGCGCTTCAGTGAGTGCGCGGGTGTCCGCAAAATCCGACCGATTACCAAAGCCGGAGTCGATCGACCGGCCGACCCATGCGTGCCTCAAATTGTCGGGCGGCAGACGCCAGGGTGTCGCCGTCGAAGTGGCTCCTAACCTCCGGCGGGAGCTCCGACAGGACGCCATCGATCTGCTTGATACTGATGTGCTCGGGACCAAAACGTTGAATCAGGCTTGCTCGAACGTCAGTCAACAGTTCGATCGCATCCGGCACCTGGCCGGCATCCAGCATCGCGAAAGCCAGATTGGCCTGCAGTCGCTGAACGGCATGGCTGCTGTAGGCGCCATCGGGGTTGCTGCCCACTGCCTCGCGCAGACGCGCTACGGCCTCCTGCGGGCGTTGCTGTTGTCTGAGGGCCAAAGACTCCGCTTGCAGCAGGAATTTTCGGTAGCCAGCCTGTTGGGCCTGATTTAATCCGCTGAACCGTTCGCTACACGTTGACCACCGCGACATCTGTGTGGCCTGTCCGGCAAGCGCAGCGCTGTAGAGCGCGCCGTAACAGGCGATAAAAGCCGGTGCCTGTGGGAGCTTGCGTTCATCGGTCAACACAAGCGTGCGCTCGGCCAGCAGTTGGCTGTCCTCTGTTCGGCCGATGGCACTCAGGTCCAACGTTTGATCAGCCCAGAGCATTTGCCGGAAGTTGCCATTGGCCCAGCTGTCAATGCCCTCTATGGCGGCTGTGGCGTCACGAATAGTGATGGCCTGTTCAAAGTCACCCAGTCACGCATGAACGTTCGCGATCAATTGATGTTACCGGAAACATGCAGAGTGATTGCGACCAAGGTCGGCTTCGGTTTCGCGTCTCAGATTGGCGGTGGCCGTCAGCACATCCTGATATCGCTCGCGCGACCAGTAGTAAGTCAGCAGGTTCCAGCGGCTGTTGATCTGTTCACTGCGGCTGCGCGCATCGGGATGTGCCTGGTCGAACGCGAGGATCTCGAGCAGCAGTGGCTCGGCTTCGGCGAACCGTCCGGCGGCATTCAGGAACACCGCATATTGCTCCAGCGAGTGGGCGGTCTGGGTGCCGATCGTGGGCTCCGCTTGCCTGGACAGCTCGATACTGCGGCGGATGGCGGTTTCTGCGGCATCCGGGTGATCCAGGTCGCGCTCGATCATGAACCGCACTTCATAGGCCAGCGCCAGACGCAACAAATCCGGCGCGCGCGCTTGTTCGAGTGTCTGCAGCACCGGGTCGAGTGTCTGGTTTGCCGCCTCGTGTTGTCCGATCTGACGCTGACTGTCGGCAAGCTCTATCGTGCAAACGACAGCCTCGTCACTCGACGTCCCAAAATTCTGGGCAGCCAGAGCGCACGCTTCGATCTGGTTGCGCAGTCGTGCATCGAACTGCCGAAGGTCCAGACGCATCCGGGCGAGCATGGACAGAAGTTCGTAACGGAGTTCGGGATCCAGATCGCTAGCCTGGTGCAAACGCAACTCACCTGCCTGCACCAGATCTTCGGCCAACACTTGTCCGCCTTTGCTCTGCTCCGGGTCGATACTCGCAAACAGGTCCATCAAGAATGTCTTGACCGCGTTGGCGCGCTCGGATTCCTTTGCGGCCAAACGTGCTTGCCACCACGTGGTTCCGGCGCCAGCGACGATCGCCAACAACAGCAGCGCAGCGGCACTGGAAGCCACACGATGCCGCCAGAAAAACTTGCCTAGCCGATAGCCCCAGCCACCTTGTCGCGCCAGTACCGGTTCACCGCGTTCGTAAGCAGTGAGGTCGGCCAACAGCGCATCGACGGACTGATAACGTTGCTCAGGTGCCTTCTCCAGCGCCTTGAGGCAAATCGTATCGAGGTCGCGAGGAATACCCCGGTCCGGTGCGCGTTGACTGGGTGGCAGCGGCGTCTGCTCGCAGACGGTGCGCACCAGTTCCGCCAGTGCCAACCCTTTCAAGGGCAGTGGGTCCTGATCGGTGAGCAATCGATAAAGCAGGGCGCCGAGACCGTAGACGTCGGCACGGGTGTCCACCGCTCGGCCCTGCAATTGTTCGGGCGCGGCATAGTGTGGTGTAGCGGCGAGGTCCCGCGTTTCAATCGCGTGAGCCTCGCCCTCGAGGATTCTGGCGATGCCAAAATCCAGGAGAAACGCGCGTTGCTCGGCGTCGACCATCACATTCGCAGGCTTGATATCGCGATGGATGATCAGTTGTCGATGGGCATGGGACACGGCTTCGGCAATGGGTCGAAACACCGCCAGGCATTGCGTCAGGTCAGGGCGCGCGGCCCGCAGCCATTGGTCGAGATTCCGGCCGTCGATCCAGTCGGTGATCAGATACGCGCCGGCTTCGGCATCCTCCCCGGCATCCAGAAGCCGGGCAATGTTCGGGTGCTCCAATCGGGCGAGCACCGCTCGTTCCTGGATCAGTCGACGCGCCGTGTCGGCGCGGTCCAGACGCAAGAACTTGATCGCGGCGTACTTGAGATAGACCCCGTCGGCGCGCTCGGCCAACCAGACTTCGCCCATGCCGCCACGGCCCAGCAAGCGCACAAGTGCCCACGCACCGATCCGCTGTCCGGGCTGACGGGACTTGGGTTCCAGAAACCCATCTGATGCCTCGATGTCCTGAAGCCAGCGGGCCACCTTGGCGGCGCGAGCCGGATCCGTGAGCCGAAGGCCGGCCAAGGCCGCTTCGCGTTCAGACGCCTTGAGCATCAGCAGTCGATCCACCGCCTGCTCGATCTCATCGAAGTCGGGATCGCCGAGATAATCGGCACTCACGGTGGCTCACCGGATGGATCGGACAAGGCACGATGCAGCCAGGCACGGGCTTTGGCCCAATCACGGCGGACTGTTGCAGGATCCCGGTCGAGTGCATCGCCAATCTCGTCTTCCGTCATGCCACCGAAAAAACGCATCGTGACCGTCTCCGCCAGGCGAGGGCTGTGTTGTTCGAGCAGACCCAATGCCTGGTGAATGGCCATTGCCTGCTCCGACGCTGATTGATCGGTGGCTGCCAAGACAAGGTCATCCAGGGGGACATGCGCCGCGCCCTCACCACGTTTGCTGGCCAGCGACCGGCGGGCGCGGTCGATGATGATCTGGCGCATGGTCTGCGCGGCCAGGGAAAAAAAGTGCGCGCGGTCCTGAATGTCGCCGAGCGTCGCGCTGCTGAGCTTCAGATAGGCCTCATGGACCAGCCCCGTCGTGTTCAGCGTGGAGTCGGCATTCAAGGAACCACGATGGCGTCGGGCGATGTGGCGAAGTTCGTGATGCAGCTTGGTGAACAGGTCGCGAATCGGCAGCCCGGATTGTGCAAACGAGTCGAACTGCGCAGTCAGCGTCTCAAGAGTCTGGCGAAGGTTCGTGGCAGGCTGGTTCATTCTGCCTATTGTCGCTGAAGCCCCGGAATTTTTTGTCGACCTGCCAGCACGTTTGGTCGATCGGTCGGGCCGTTAAAAATCAATCAGATACGCCGATTATGAGGGCCTGATCAGGTGCCTCGCCCAGACTGCGCGGTTTTTCCTGCTTCTTGCGATACCCACAGCGAGCCCCTTGGAAGAGTCCCGTCATGTCGCGATTCCTGCTGTTTGTTTCTGCCGTCCTATTTGCCTCCACCGCCAGCGCCGCGACCCTATCGTGGCCGGGCAGTGCCCCTTGCGACACGACCTTGCAGGACTGCATCAACGCTGCAGCCGTGAATGACACGGTCCTGATCAACTCCGGTGCCGGCGAAATCACGACCCCCGTCTTCATCGGCAAGCCGTTGATCGTCAAGAGTGCGAGTACGGCACGCGCGCGCTTCCGCAACACCACGATCACAATCCAGTCCACGTTTGCCGGCCCGGGCAATGTGAATGTGCTCGAAAACCTGCAGCTCATCGCCACGCCGCTTTCACTGCGTCTCGGCAGCAACGATCCGGCCGACGAACACACGATCGAGCTCAATCACCTCGACATCTCCGGCGATACCGGCGTTACCCCGGGTATTGGCCTGGAAACGCCCCAATTCCCTTCCGCGAAGACCGTCCGAATCCGGAATCTCCGCTATTCGGGGGGATTTGCGATTGCGCACACCGCCGCGGTGCCCAGCCTGAATCTCGAGATTCAGGACAGCCAGTTCATCAGTGTTCAGGACGGGACACTCATCAGCGTCGTATTCCGCGGCAACAGCCAGGCGAAGGTGTTGCGCAGTCGCCTCGACAATCTGCGTAACTCACTCACCACGTGCCTGTCTTTTCAGGCGATCACGGGCGCCGCTCTGATCACCGATGTTGATCGCAATGTGTTCATGGGCTGTGACAGTGCCATGAGCCTCACTGCCCAAACCGGGGCGGTGAGCATCATGGCGAGGGTGCGCAACAACACGTTCCGATCCCGTCGATCCGGTGTCGACGCCAATGGTCCGGCACTCAGCCTGCAGCTCGACAACAATATCTTTTCGGGAATTCGCTCCGCGGCGCTCAACCTGTTCGGCGCACCGACGGTTACTCTGGCTAACAATCTGTACCACCAGACACCACAGCCGCCACTCTGGGAAGCCAACCCGGTGGTCGCTGATCCTCAATTTGTCTCGCCATTCGACTTGCACTTGCGACCGAGTTCTCCGGCGATCAATGCAGCGCTGGCGACGTCCATCCCCGCCGGCGGTGATTTTGATGGCGTCACCAGTTCCCTGCCCACGATCGGTGCCTTCAACTACCAGTTCGGCGGATCAGAATCACATCTGGCGACTGCGGAAAATTCCACGGCGAACATCACCGTTCTATCTGACTCGATCTCCCGGCCCCTCAGCGAGGTGCTGGTGCAAAGTGTGGTCGACGGGTTTCCGCTGCCCGCCTGGGCGCCGAATCACCTCGGCGTCTACACCACCACGGCGGCGCCACTTCGAACCGTGATCTTCAGCCAGAACCAGCAATCCATCTCACCCCCGCGCAAGTTCTTCGTGATGGACAGCAACCGCCATCAGACGCTTTCGCATGTGACCGATGCTTCCAACATCAGCAATCACATCACCTACCTGAACTGGGCGCCGATCAATGGCAACCCATTCGCCAAGCCGCAGGTGGTGCAACGAGCGATTCCGCTGGGCGGCGTGATCAACAATCACCCGATCGGAATCTGGTACGACGTGTTCAACGCGCGCTGGGCCATCTTCAATCAGGATCAGGCGCCGATGCCCCAAGGGGCAATGTTCGACGTGACCCTGCCGAACGACCTTGTGCCCTACGCGTTCACCGCCGAAGCGGCGAACAGCAGCAGCCTCGACCTCATCATGGACCATCCGTTGCTCAATAACTCGCCCTGCGCAGCCGTGTTCGTCACACCCGTCTTCAAAGGGACTTACCTGCCTTCATCCGTGCTCGTGCGCTATCGCCCCACAACGAATGACGGCGGGCGCTGGACGGTCGTGCGGGGCGACGGCGACCTGCTCCAGAACGACATGGACATGAACGTCTATGTGGACCCCGTGAGGTCGCGCGCTTGCTTGAGTGATGGTGTGTTTGTTGATGGCCTGGAGTAGGTGCGTTGCCTGGCCACAAAGAAAAGCGCAAAACTAAGGTGACAACCAGCTTTCGCCAGACGGGACATTTGCTGGCGAAAGCGCTCGCAGTCACGTCTGGCGCCGTCTCTGAAGTGTCCGGCTGGCCGTAGGCGACACGCTAGGCTCGCGGCAAGGAAACATCTACGATGCCCGGACCACCTGCGATGAGGAAGAACATGAAGCGTGCTCTGGTTTGGCAATCGTTCCTGGCTTCGTTCGTGTTGGCCGCGCCCGCAGTGTTCGGTGCACCGACCATCCCGCCCTTCAGCACCGATCAACGCTTTGATGCCGCGGCGATCGCACCTTATGCCGGTGATCATGGGGCGATCCATGACCGTATTGACGCCGATCTGCCCAAGCACATCGAAGCATTACAGCGTTGGGTGAAACAACGCTCGATCAGCGCACAGAACGACGGTGTGCGCGACATGGCGAACATGCTCGCCGACGACCTGCGTGCGCTGAAGTTCGGTGAGGTGTCGTTGGTGGAAACCAAGGGACATCCCGGCGTCGTCGGCTTCTACGATGCCGGCGCTGCACGCACGCTGCTGGTCTACATGATGTACGACGTGCAGCCGGTTGACCCGAACTGGCGCATCGAGGACCCGTTCGCTGGGGCGCTCGTCGAACACGACACGGGCACCGTACTGATGGCGCGCGGCGCCACGAACCAGAAGGGGCCGCAACGCGCGTTCCTGAATGCGGTCGAGAGTATCCTCGCGGTCGACGGCAAACTGCCGGTGAACCTCGTGGTTGTGGCCGAAGGCGAAGAAGAACTCGGCTCGCCGAACTTCGCGGAGGTAATCGAACCTTATCTCGATCGACTGCGCAAAGCCGATGGCGCGTTCTTCCCGATGAACCTGCAGAACGCGAAGGGCGAGGCGACACTGAACCTGGGCGTCAAGGGCATCATCTATTTTGAGCTGGAATCAGTGGGCGGTGATTGGGGGTGGACCCGCTCGCAGCGACATCCATGGTTCGATGAAATCGATCGTCGATTCGCCGACCTTGCGACTGATCCAGGGCATTGCTGCGCTGACGTCCAAAGACGGCAATACCATCAACGTGCCCGGGTTCTATGAGGCGGTGCAGCCGCCGACCATTGCCGATCAGAAGCTGATCAACACCCTGGCCGACCAGGCTGACGACGACAGCGCCAGGAAGGGGCTTGGTGTGGTTCGCTGGATCGACGGCATCGAAGGGCGTGACGCCATCGTGCGCAACCTTTATCACCCCACGCTCAACGTCGACGGCATCTGGAGCGGCTACACCGGCGAAGGCGTCAAGACCGTGCTGCCGCACAAGGCTACGGCCAAGATGGATGCGCGGTTGCCTCCGGGTTTGGAGCCTGATGAGGCTTACCGCATGATTCGGGCAAGGCTCGACAGCGAAGGCTTCAAAGACCTGGTGATCCGCCCGATGTCGGGTTATCCGGCAGCGAACACGTCGGTGGACGCACCGCTGGTGCAGGCCGCGATCGGCGTGTTGAACAAATACGGCGCAACACCCCGCGTGGCACCCTGGCTTGGCGGCAGCGCGCCGTTCTATCAGTTCACCCGGACGTTGGGATTGCCGTTTGTATTCGGCGGCCTCGGTCACGGGGCCGGCGCGCATGCACCCGACGAATACATGCTGATTTCGCCCAAGCCGGGTGTGAAGGCGGCTGGATTGGCTGACATCGAGAAGTCTTACGTGGATCTGTTGTTTGCGTTTTCGGCGTTGCCGGAGCGCGGGGCGGTTGACTGACCGTACGGTCGCTCTGACCGCAATGGCATTAAAGCGGGAAGCCACCAGAGTGCAGCGGCGAGTGGATTCCCGCTTTCGCGGGAATGACAGGGTGTTGTAGTTTGCTGGAATGGATGCGCGACGATGCTTTTCCGTGAACCAAGGAATCGGCCATTGCGCTTGTCTTTCCCGCGAACCAGGGAATCCGCCTTCAGTTCCGTCACTCCTGCGAACCACGGAATCCGCCTTCGGTCCCGTCACGCCAGCGAACCAGGGAACCCGCCTTCAGTTCCGTCATTCCCGCGAACCAGGGAATCCGCCTTCGGTCCCGTCACGCCAGCGAACCAGGGAATCCGCCTTCGGTCCCGTCACGCCAGCGAACCAGGGAATCCGCCTTCAGTTCGGTCATTCCAGCGAACCAAGGAATCCGCCTTCAGTTTCGTCATTCCCGCGAAAGCGGGAATCCACCAGACACAGCGATCAGTTCTGTACCCGGATCGGAATCGGGTAGTAAGCACCTGATAACTCACCCGCATCGAAGTGATGCATCTCGTCCCCATAACTGGGATGACTCTGCAGTCCCGAAGGCGTCGTCGCCAGAACAAAGAGTTCGTAGTCGCCGTTGGCAAAAGCGCCGGAGTCGAACTGCAAGGCATAACGACCCTGCGGCGCCGGTGCATCCTGCGCGGTTTGCAGCAACACCACTCGTTGACCAGGCGCGGTGCCAGAGCCCACCGAGCGGAGAAAGACTTCGACCTTGGCGATGCCGGCCGTGCCGCCGCTACTCCAGACTTCAGTGCTGACAACCGGCACATGCATCAATTGCGGCGCCCAGCCCGCCCAGCTTCGATTACCAACCTCGACATTCAGCGGCACCAAGCCGCTCACCGGAATGCGCGTCACAACGGTGGCATCGAGCCAATGCACATCAGTCACTTCCGTGGCTTCGATGCTCTGCAAGCGCGCCGGCGGCCCTACGCGGGGCAACTCGGCATGCAGCGGGAAATGATGGATGGCGGATGGCGGTGTATAGGCGGGGGCGCCGCCGGGTGGATAGAAGAGCTCGACATGCAATTCAGCAGCCCGGTGTTTTCGATATTGAACTGGAATGTGTTGTTGCCGATCGCGAGCGGCGATGTGCCGTCTCGCACCAGATCCCCGATCTTGACGCGTGCAGTGTGGAATGCCCCAGCCCATCAGATCGGGATTCAGCGGTGCACTGTTGTTGCGCGGTTGCGGCACGATCAATGGTGTGCCGCCATTGACCCTGACGAAGTCTGTGGGTAACACGGTCAGCGTCGAGTAGTCGCCCATCTGATACGTGAACACCAGCCAGGCCTCGGCGGTGGCGCCCGCAATGGTGGGCCGCAAGTCATCGGGGATGTTGACGGTAAACATCGGGAAGACGTTGTTGTTGCGGTTCGACTTCTGGTAGTCGGTGCCTTCAATTCGCGTGACATAGTTGTGCACTGTGCGCGAGTCGACCACGGGGCCATCAAAACCGAAGTTGTCCCAATGCACTAGGTAATAGGGGTTTTGATCCTTGGAGGTGTTGTAGCCGAATCCGACCCACAGCAGTTCGTAGTCACCAGCCGCCAATGCATAAGGTGCATAAGTGGTGCTCAGCACGCTGCGTCCGTCGACGAACACTTCCACACCATCCGTGCCGACACGCACATCAAACTGCCGGCGAACGTTGGAGACAACCTGGCGGCCCACAGTCTCAAGATTCACGGCGGCGAGGCGGTGCGACGCTCCCTGCATATCAATCAGGCTGACACTGAGTTCCTGGCCGATCGCCCGCAATCGCAGGATCCCCGCGGGAAGGCCGAGCGCACCTTCTTCATCGAAGAAGCTGGCGTGCGCAGTGAGGTCGGCGGGGATGGGATTCAGATCCAGATACCACACCGAACGCGGGCTCAGCGGCGCATCCATGTCGAACACGATCCGTCGGCGAACGCCGTCTTCAATATGCAGCTTCTTGCGGAAGCGCTGCGAGGTCTGTGACTTGTCGCCAGTGTTCTCCACTCGTGTGCCTTGCAAGGTATGCGCGTGGTACTGGTCGTTGACGAAGAACAGATTGAACCGTGGATCGGTCGAGGTCACGCTGGCGTTGTTCCAGAGCTTCTCGTCGGCAGCACCCATCGGTACATTGAAGTCATCGAAGTAGGTCAGGCTGCTGCGCAGCGCGGCGACCCGCGCGCCATCGCCGCCGTTGAAGTCAATAAAAGCGGGATGGCTGGTAATCGCGCCACGTGCGCTGATGCGTTCGACACGCAGGTGGTACAAGGCGCCATTCACGAGCGGCTGGATCTGAACTCGGCGATTGCCGGTCACCAGCCAGCGTGCACCCGGCGGCAACGTGGCCGCCTTGCCGAGCAAAGGTGCATTGAGATGATCCGGATTCAGGCAACTGCCGGCGCTGTCGTTGCCGGACACCAGCCGAATCTTGTCGGCGGCAGAAACAGCATCGGGCCACCACGTCACGAGAAATCCGGCGTCATCATCGGGCGAACCGCTCATCGTCCAGAACTGGCCGAACGGATTCTCCGCGTTGTAATCCATGTCCAAAGTCGCCACGCGGTCATCGCGCTGCACCGTCACTACCGGTGCAGGTTGCAGCGGTGCACCTTCAAAGCCATTCTCGAAAATGGACTGTGCCTGCAGAGGTGCCGAAAGAAGCAAGAGGCCCGACACCGCAGCCCCGCGCAGGCGATGGACAAGGCTGCCCCAGCTTGATTCCGAGTTCGGAGTGATCATGGCGCCAGGGCCTGTGCAATTGGACGCTGAGCTTGGGCCGAGTTCGGGCCAGGTACTGCGAACCGGTCTACAGGTTTGTCCGGGGCTCTTCTGAAACTGCCAACTGGCTCAGGTTCTGCAAACCGAAGCGGGCCATCAACACATCACTTCTTCGGCCACCCAAAGGAAGCTCGAACAGTGTCGCGATTGCCCTGTCAACCGACTCGCCCTTGCCGCGTTGCTTCTATTCTGGCCTCATCATGTCGGCCGCAAAAAAGGGCGTTGAGCCCTGCGAACCAGAATCAGGAAAACCTAGATGAATGTGATCTCTCGTTTGTTCGCGATCTGCTCTCTTGTCGCGATCGGGGCCAGTGCCCAGGCACAAGTCGCGCTCCCGTCCGTGAATCCGCTGTACCAGGTGAGCGTCGACGTTGCCGTCCGTTACGGTCAAGGACAGATCACATCACCCACGCCGGGCTCGAAGAACCTTCTGCTGGATCTGTATCGACCCATCGGGGCTTCCGCAAGCGGCGAAACGAGCCCGGTCCTCGTCATCATTCATGGGGGCGGCTTTCGCGGTGGATCGCGCACCGAGGCGAATCTTGCAACCATTGCGAGGGCGATGGCTGCGCGCGGGTTCGTTGTCGCTTCCATCGACTATCGCCTCGATGGTGAGCAGCCACAACCAAGTCCGCGAGTTGCCAATATCTTGCAGGCGGCAACCGCTGGAGTCACTGCCATTGACCTGCCGCAGAGAGTGGCAGCCGTGGCAGCGATCGACGATGCGCTGACCGCGGTGGACTGGCTTCGCGCGAACGCCAGCCAGTACAACATTGATCCAACTCGGATCGGTCTACTGGGCGGGTCAGCCGGTGCCATTACTGCAGTGCATCTGGGGTACATCCTGGACGATTACGGTGTTGAAGCTGCCCCGTTCAGCTTCGTGATCGACTTATGGGGCGGCAGCATCATTCCCGGCAACGATCCCGTTGCAGCCGCGAATCACGTGGAGTCTTCCGAACCGCCACTTTTTGTCGTTCATGGCACCAGTGACACGGTCGTGCCCGTTGCGTTGTCCGAGTTGCTGACAGCGCGCGCCGCCGAACAAGGGGTGCCCTACGAGTACTACCCGATTGCAGGTGGTGGCCACGGCTTTGGCAGCATCAACCTCGTTACCCTGCAGGCTAGCCCGGGTGTTTCACTTTTTGATCGTATGGTCGAATGGGCCGTTCGAACCGTACGCGGTCAGCGCACGGTGTCGATCAACTACGGCATGGTGGGCGCCTGGATCAATCCGCAAATCGAAGGTCAGGGATTTGTCGTCGACATCGATCCCGTGACCGGGTTGATGATTGTCACGTGGTTCGTATTCGACACGGCATCGGGCGCGACCGGGGGCGCCATTCCAGGCGCCGAGCAACGGTGGTTCATTGCGCAGGGTCAATATCTCGGCAACCACGTCGAATTGACCGTTTATCAGGCTCGATTCGGCCAGTTGAACCGCGCAACGCCAGTCAGCACAACGCCGGTTGGCACCATGACGATTGAGTTTTCCGATTGTGTCAATGCCAACCTGAGTTATGACCTGAGTGCCTTCGGACTCAGCGGCAACACAGCGATCACGCGCCTGATGCCCGATGTGCTCTGCCAATCGATTGCTGACGGAAGCCTGCAAGTCCCGATCAGGGCGCAATCCTCAGGAAATGAAAACTGAGGGCATTGCCGAACGCAGAAAGGCCGTCATGTCCGCAGTTTGCCTGCGAGTGAGACTTGTGGCGCGAGAGCATGGCGAGAGCATGGGACACCCACCGGATCAGATCAGCCCGCTGGCAGCGGGCCCGGAGAAGTCTCCGACCAATTGGGTGTCCTGAAAGGACATCTCCCCCGGCGTTGATTCGCTTCAGCGCAGCCGAACCAGACGCAGTTGACGACCGGAAGTCTGAGACACCGATCCGCATCGCACCAACGTGGCGGTCACCTTGACAAACATAGCCGTCGTAACGTCGAGCGTGAATACAGTGGCGTTCAGCTCCGTCCCGAAGCTTTCGGAAGAGGTTAACCCGGCGGGGGTTCCGCTCCCGTAAGTCACCTTGCTGAAGGCCACGTTGTTCGTAGCGTCGCGCATCAAATTTGTTTGCACGACCGCGGTACTTGTGACATTGAAGCCGTTGATATCACCGCCGAGCAAGTCGAAGTTTGCCAAGGCCGGCATTGTGACCAGGTACGTCCCGGCCGGCACCAATACCGGGGCGCCGTCAGCGATCGCTGATTGTCCCGAGTTTGCCTGGCAGTTGTTCGCCGCGAATTGCGAGAGCGATGCCGTCGGAATCGGGATGGAGTAGCTGTCCAGCATTGCAGGAGAGCACGTCGGTACGCCGGTTGACGAAATGCTTTCAATCGTCATTCCCGTGGTGCACGCCGGCGTTACACGCAACTGCACTTGCGAAGCATTGACGTCGATCGAGCCGATCGAGCCGTCGGCAATCTTGGCCGAGTCGACACCACCAGTGGGAATGGACAGCGACACATCGCCACTTGCGGCGCCGCCCGTGAGCCCGCTTCCCACCGGCGTGAACACCCCGGTGATGTCACCCGTACCGACATTGTCCGGTTCGCAGACGACGTCGCCGACCACGCCTACCGAGCGAATGGACGAGCCGGCAGCGCAGCTGGACAGTACCCGGCGTTGCACGGTGGACGAATCGACATCGCTGGCGTTGACGGTGCCGTCTGCAATCGCCGCACTGCCGACCCCGTTTGTCGCAACGGTGCCGGCCACTACCGCGGTTTCTGAGTGCATGGCGTACGGCGTTGCGAGAATTTCTACTGGTGGATCAAGGATCGTATAGGCACCTGCTGAATCGCCAGGACGAACCTCGATGCGCAGATGCCGCGCACTGCCGTCAAACACAGCCCCGAAGTCCAGTGACACGGAGAAGACGCCTCCGGTCACGGGAACGTCGCTGCGGATCAGCGGAATTCCGATCGGCATCAACGATCCATCCTCCAGCGAAAAACGCAGATCTACCGTGCCCGCCGCCGGATTGCCCGACTCCGACAGGTAGCCCTGATAAGTGAACTCCGTTCCCGTTGCATGGGTGGGCGTCGCGAATGCGAGGGCGAGGGCGAGAACTGAAAAAAAACACCGCGGTGTCATTGGGCGACTCCTTCGAATCCATCGGAGAATTCGTTCGAACTCGGGGTATTGCGAGGGACAAGGAACCCTGACGCAAGGCTGTACTCACCCCCGCTACTGTGTTGCACGAGTGGGCTCCCCACTACGCTCAGGCTGTTTATCTCTCCCGACTGGACAGGCCTGCCGGGGGAAAATGTCGAGGAAATGATCGTGTATGGCCCGCCAGTTGGAGCCTGACCCGTTGCCGTGGAGTTGCTCACTGCCAAAGCAAAAACGGCCCCTAACGCATGGCCGACCAACCTCGCGTTGCCCATTTCCGACCTCAATGTCCTGCTGCCAAGGCACTGACGATACGCGTTGTAGATAACAACAACAACTGGACCGCGCTGACTTCCATCAACCCGGCATCGCTGCGTGGCCAGTCAAAGCTAAAACGGTGAGCACGGGGGAGCACGGGACACCCACCGAGTTACAAGAACACAGGGCAACCTCCGGATCGAGTCAGGTCGTTGGCGACGAGGCCTTCAGAAGTGTCCGTCCAGGTGGGTGTCCCAAGTTTGCTGTCAGAAATTTCCGACCTAGGTGGGTGTCCCAAAGTTGCTCTGCCAATCGATTGCTGACGGAAGCTTGCAAGTCCCGATCAGGGCGCAATCCTCAGGAACGGAAAACTGAGGGCATTGCCGAACGCAGAAAGGCCGTCATGCCCGCAGTTTGCCTGCGAGTGAGACTTGTGGCGCGAGAGCATGGGACACCCACCGGATCAGATCAGCCCGCTGGCAGCGGGCCCGGAGAAGTCTCCGATCAAGTGGGCGATCAAGTGGGTGTCCTGAAAGACACCGATTCACGGACACCCATTCGAAAGGACGCGGGCCACCCGCTGCATCAGATCAGTGCGTTTGAAGCCAGGCGGGGAAGTCTCCTGTCAGGTGAGTGTCCTGACTTGTCATGAAATACAAGGCCGCCGACGAGGCGCTTGCGAAAAGCTTGCCGGCAATCGATATCGTTCGTGTGATTGGCGACTCCTGATCACGCTGACGCGGTCGAACGCCGCGCCTTGATGAGCTCACAGATGAAACATGACCGCGTTAATGTGCTGATCGCCCAAATCGTGCAGGATGGTGCCGAAACGAAAGCGGAGTTCCACCAATGAAGCTCTCCAAACGTACGAAGCGCGTCGGCCTTGTTTTGGCCATCATGCTCGTTGGCTTGTCGCTTTGGAACGCCAGTTGGCTCGCCCCGAACCCGACAGGTACGCCCAAATTGGTCGCGCATCGTGGCGTGTATCACCTCTACGACAAGCGCGCCGCCTTCGGCCGCGATACCTGCACCGCGCGTTTTATCCGACCGCCCCGACATGATGTGTTCGAAAACACGATCCAGTCGATGCTTATGGCCGTGGACCGCGGTGCGGACATGGTCGAGGTTGATGTCGCACCGACCAAGGACGGCAAGATGGTGCTGTTCCACGATTGGGCTGTCGATTGCCGCACCGAAGGCAAAGGCGAAACGCGCGACCTGACACTGGCCGAGCTGAAAGCGCTCGACATCGGTTACGGCTACAGCGCCGATGGCGGAAAAACCTTCCCGCTGCGCGGCAAGGGCGTAGGGCAGATCCCCACGGTTGAGGAAGGGCTCGCGGCTCTTCCGGATCACCCGATCATTTTTAACTTCAAATCGAAGGACCGAAAGGAAGCTGATCAGCTGCATGCCATCATCAAGGCATCGGGCCGCGATAGCGCAAAGCTGGGTGACGCATTCTATGGCGGCCCTGAAAATGGCCCGGTGGGCCGCATGCGCGAACTGATGCCAGACAACTGGATCTTTTCAACACGTGATGGGTTGAAGCCCTGTACCAAGGAATATGTGCTTTATGGCTGGACGGGAGTGGTCCCCAAAAGCTGCCATCAAGGCACCTTGGCAATCCCGATCAACTACCAGTTCCTGTTCTGGGGTTGGCCCAATCGGCTGATCGACCGCATGGAGCGTGTCGGCGCGCGCGTCATCGTGATGGGGCCGCATGAAATCAACAAATCCAACGAGGGGCTGACCGAGCCGGCGCAGTTGGAAATGATTCCCGCGAGCTTCAACGGATATATCTGGGTTGAGGATATCGATTCGGTGGGGACGGCCGACAACACCACAGGACAGCCATCCAGCTAGGAATTTTCCGAGTCCATGATCAGAAGCCGCCGGCTCCCGCGGAGTTCCAGGCTTTCCCGATCAGCTCTCCGTGTTGGCTTTGCTGATCCCCGATTCCTTTCGGTGTATCCAGTACGCCTAGCGGCGGCCCCAAAGCCACATCCGCGTTGTAACCAACCCATCCCGAAGCATGAACTGATGCGGCCGGAACTACAGGACGGAACTACAGGACACCCACCGAGTTACAAGAACACAGGAAAATCTACGGATCGGGTGAGGTCGTTAGAGACGAGGCCTTGAGAAGTTTCCGTCTAGGTGGGTGTCCTGAGCTTGGAGTCTGCGCGCGAGGTTGGTCATGGCGGGTCCGTTGGGCGGTGGGGTGGGTGTTCAGTGACGAACATCCAGAACACGAAGGACAGCAGAAGGCTGGCGGCGAACAGCAGGAACACACCCCGGTCGAGGTCGAGTGTTTCCGTCAGCCTGACCAGCCCGGGAACAACGAGCGCTGGCAGCACAAGGCTGGAATTGAAGACCCCCATGCTCATGCCCATCTGCCGGCTGTCCACCGACTCGGAGAAGATCGCGAAGACGATGGAGATCAGCGACGACCAGCCGATGCCGCATCCGAGCATGCCGAGGTAGTAATAGGCCTCGGTGGGCGGCGCCAGCGTGATCGCCGCGAACGCGAGCGCCATGGTCCCCATTGCGGCGCGATGTACGGCGACCTTGCCCCAGCGCTCACAAAGCGGCTTCAGTACCAGCACGGGCAGCAGGGCACCGACGACGTTCATCAGCAGGAAGCCCACCGAGAGCACGCGGCCGGCACTGTCGGCCGCGGCCGGCACACTGTCGCTCCACATCGCGTAGAAGGCATCGGCCATCAGCGGGCCATGTGCACCCGCCACGACGACGTCGCGGACGTAGAAGAACGACATCACGAACAGCGCCTGCACACCCAGCCATGCGAAGCCATGTGCCAGCAGCAGCGTGCCCAGGCGAAGCTCCGCCGAGGGTCGAACCCGACCACGCCACGCGCGTGCCGCGCCCCACGCGATGCTGAGTCCGAGCACCCCGAAGAACAGGGGTAATGCCCAGGTCGTCAAGGCGTGGTCGAGCAGGCCGCGGTCCACGGCCACGTAAGCGCCATAAAGCGCGAAGCCGGCCATCGGCCACAGGGCCTTGAACGTCGAGACACCGCCAGGATCTGCGACTTCTGGCGCGATTGCGGTGGGCGCAGGCGGTCGGGGTTCCTCGAGAAAGAAGACCGGCACCACGGTCAGCATGAACGTCACGGCGACGGTGGTGAGCAGCAGCACCTCGTTTCCGAAGACGATCGAGACGAGGTACGCGCTGATGCCGAATACCCCGGACACCACCTGCATCCACGCGTAGCCGCGCACGCGGTGCGGGCCTTCCGGTGTGAGGTCGGCCACGAGGGATCGCGCTGGGTTGAAGGTCACATTGGTGGCGAGGTCGCTCACCAGCACAACGAACACGGCAACGGTCATCAGGCTCAAGCCGGTTGCCGCAGACAGCGTGTCGAGTTCGAGCAGAGCGAACGTAGCCAACGCACCGGCCGTGCCGCCGGCGATGAGGTAAGGGCGTCGACGCCCGCCCAGCCACCACGAGCGGTCGCTCAGCCAGCCGACGACGGGCTGCACGAGCAGGCCCATCAGTGGCCCCATCAGCCAGATCAGCGCAATGTTCTCGAGATGCAGGTCATAGCGCGTGCTCAGCAGCCACGTCGTCGAGGCCACGGCAGACGAGAGACAGAAGCCGATCGCTGCGGTCGGCAAGCTCAGCAGGATCAGGAAGCCGTTGGACAAGCGGCGTTGGGCGTCACGCATGGCGAGCATTCATCGGGCGAGGTTCCGGTCGGGCAATTGGAGTTGGCGCGCATGGCGCAAGCGCGCATCGGGCACGCCCGTTCGTGGCACGACCTGATCGTCGATGCTGGGGCCGTCCACATCTGCCGTGGTGATGTCGAAAGCAGGGCCGCCTCGGCCGACCTCGATGCGCGCTCGGGAAACCAATGGCGCGCCGAAGGTCCATTCAGCATGGCCGGGACGGCTCGGATAAAGCCCCAGTGTGGCGAGCACGTACCATGCGCTCATCTGGCCGGCGTCGTCGTTACCGGCGATGCCGTCGGGCGCGTCGCGGTAGAAGCGCCGTGCGATGTTGGCCACGTGGCGCTCGCCCTTGGTCGGCGCGTCGGTCCAGGCGTAGAGCCAGGCGATGTGGTGGCTGGGCTCGTTGCCGTGCGCGTACTGGCCGATCATGGCCTCCTGCCCGAGATGCTTGTTCGGATCAGGCATTGCCAGTGCGAAGAAAGTGTCCAGCCAGTCCTCGAGTGCGGCGCGGCCGCCGAGCCGCGCGCGGAAGCCGGCCGGCGCGTGCAGGGCTGGTGTTGCGGTGTATTGCCAGGCGTTGGCTTCGGTGTAGTCACCCGGGTTGTTCATTGGGCTGGTGGCTGCCATCGGATCGAACGGTTTGCGCCATTCGCCCGCACTGTCTCGGCCGCGCAGCGTGCGAGTCTCCGGATCGAAGAGTGACTTCCATGACGAGGCGCGACGCTGGAAGCGCTCGGCTTCGTCGAGCCGGCCGAGGTGGCGCGCGACCTCGGCCACTGCAGCATCGCCATAGCCGTACTCAGCGGTCTTGCTGACCGATTCGCCGGACACGAGGTCACGGGGCAGGTAGCCGTATCGGTCGAGCAGGGCCCAACTGCGCTGCGCCCAAGCCGGGGCGTCGGGGCGCTCGGCGGTACTCGTGCGGAGCATGGCCGCGAAGGCCTTCTCGGCGTCGATGCCAGGAAACCCCTTCGCGATCGCATCGCTGATCACCGGCAGAGCAGGGTTGCCGATCATCGTGTGTGTTTCTCGCCCCCAGGCTGTCCACAGCGGCAAGTAGCCCATCTGCGCTTCATGCGCGAGCAGGGTGTTCACCAAACCCGGCACGCGCTCCGGTAACACCAGCGTGAACAGCGGATGCGAAGCGCGGAACGTGTCCCAGAGGCTCATCGTCGAGTAGTACACGCCGCCCGGCGCCTGAATGACCGCGCCCTTCGGGCCCCGCACGCGGCCATCGACGTCGGCGATCTGCGAGGGGTGCATCAGGCTGCGGTACAGCGCCGAGTAGAAGATCCGACGCTGTTCGGCCGGGGCGTCGATCGATACTCGCGAGAGCAGGGCTTGCCACGCAGCACGCGCGGCGTTGCATGCGGCGTCGAATTCAAGAACATCGGCGCTGGCGAGGTTCGCCGCGGCGCCGTCTTCGTCGACAGTGGACAACGCGACGCGCGCTTCGAGCGTGCGACCTTCGCCCAGATCGAAGGCCAGCAACAGGCGAGGGGCCTTTTCGCCGTCGCGGGCCGGCAGTACCTGCCAATCGGCGATGGGGTGATCGAAGCGCAACGCGACGCTGGCCTGGCGTTCGACCCAGTTCGAGGAATGTATGGTGGCGCGCAGCCCGTTTGGCTCGACGGCATAACGGGCTTCGGTGACGCGCGGTCCGGGCTGGAAGCGCAGGCGGTGCTGAAGATCGACCAGCACCTGCACGTGTCCCGGACGATCGAAGGTATAGCGCTGCAGAGCGACGCGCTCCGTCGCTGTCAGTTCGACCGAAACCGCCCGGTCGTCCAGGCGCACGCCGTAGAAGCCGGGCCGGGCAACTTCGGTGGCCTTGCGGTAGCCGCTGTCGAACGTGGTGGTCGACGAGGTCCACGGTGTCGCGCCGTTCGGCATCAACAGCACGTCGCCGAGTTCCGGGATGCCCGCGCCGCTGATGTGGGTGTTGGAGAATCCGAGGATGCGCGGCGCGTCGTACTGGTAGCCGCTGCTGAAGCTCCAACCTTCATCGGCGTTGTCGGGCCCGGGTTGCACCATGCCGAAGGGCACCAGCGCGCCGGGGAACACGTGGCCCGTGCCCTTCGTGCCAATCAAGGGATCGACGTCGTCGACGCTGCCGGGGCGCAGCGCCTGGGCCGGTGCGGCGATCGCGAGCAGGGCGAGGAGAAGCGTGCGGACAAACCTCATGGGGTCAACTCCGTTCGGCGATTCAGCATCGCGGCAGCAAATTCGTCAGCCAGTTCGAAAAGGCGCAGCGCTTCGGCGAAGCGGTCGGTGGTTTCCTCGAGACCCAAGGGGGCGTCAGCGCGGCGTCTTGCGGGGGCGTAGCCGAACCACGCATCTCCGGCGACATGCGGCAGTAGCTCGGGGCAGAACGCGATGGGCTCATCGGGCGCCATCGAGCGACGCAGTGCGAAAGCCCGAGTCCACAGCGCCGCCGTCTGCGAGCGCCACGGTCCTGGGTCGTCCACGGCAATCTGGATGGCACCGCCGCTGGCGATTCGCCCTTGCACCATCGGACTGCGGCTCAGCACCGGGTCCAGTTTCGGCAGGCGATCGGCGAAGCCGCCACCGTAGTCGAGCTCTCCGGCCAGCACCCAATGCGAGGCATCCAGCGAAAAGCGCAAGTCCGGAAAACGGTTTACCCAGCGAAGTGTGCGCCACGTGTCCTGCGTCACGGTGGCGCGATGTGTTTCCACCAGCACCGGGTGGTCATGGCGCGCCGAGGCCTCGAGCAGGGCACCTGCAAAGCGGTCGAGTGTGTCGTCGTCGTCAAAGGCGGTACCCACATGCAACGTGGTGCTGGCCACGCCGGCATCAACGTGCGCCGCCACCAAGGCATCGGCGTCAGCGGCTGAATCGAGGCGGCCCATGGCGTGCGGAACAAGGCGCGCGCTGAGGATCGCCGACCAGTGTGACCACGCGAGCACGCCGCTGATGCCGTGCGCAGGCAGCATGGCGAGCTGTTCAGTGAGGCTTTCCCGCGCGCCCTCGGAGCTCGAAGGCAAACCTTCGAGCGTAGCGAGCGCGATGAGGCGAACTGGGGTCATGCCTCGGACCAGATCACGGGGTTCTTGTGCGAGTCGGCGAGTGCGCCGTTCGAAACGCCCGGGCACCACTGGTCGCGGTCGTTCTGCTGAATTGCGTTGAGGGCATCGAGCAGGTGGGTGTCCTCAGCCATGAAGATCACCGTCATCACCGAGCGTGGCCGATCCGAGCTGTTGGGCTCGGCGCGATGGAACGTCCAGCCCAAGTGGAAGCTCACGTCGCCGAGCGCGAACGGTTCGCAGACATAAGGATGGCCGAGTGCGGCCATGTGCGCAGGGATGTCCTCTTCGCTGGCGTCTGAAATGCCGAGGTCGCGCCCTTCAGCCACGCGCTGGCTGCCGCTGTAGAAACCCAGCGGGCCCATCACCATCGGCACGTCCTGCAACGGAATCCACGCAGTGACGGTGCGGTCGCTCGCCAGCGGCCAGTAGTACTGGTCGGCATGGGCCGGCGTGATGCCGCCGTTCGGCTCCTTGTACAGCGACTGGTCGTGGTACAGGCGCACGCCGCGCACGCCGAGCAATTCCGCAGCGACACGCGCAAGCCGCCGCCCCATCACGAAACGCCCGATGAGCGGACTCTTCTCCCAGAGGTTCATCACCTGCAGGAACGCGCGGCCATAGGTGTCGCGCTCGTCGAGCGCCCGCTGCTCGGTGTTGAGATGCAGGGTGAGGCGGGTGATCTCGTGGCCGATCCCGGCCAGTTCTTGCTGCGGCAGCAATCCGCGAAGGGTGACGTGACCATCGCGTTCGAAAGCGGCGCGGTCGGTGTCGTTGAGCGTTGCGGGTTCGTCGAGCCAGTCCATCAGGGGTCTCCAAGTCCGTACCAGGCCGCACCGGGCGGCAGGTCGAGGGTGGTAGGCGAGGTGCGGGCGCCGCTGCACCATTGCGTCCGGGTATCGGCGCTGGGCATCGCGAGTGTCCGGGCTGTGGCGCCGAGGTTGAACACGGCGTGCATTACGGAAGCGCCAGCGCGACGCACGAGGTGCAGCAACTCGTCGTCGGCAAACGCCACTTCGAGTGCCCCCCGAAGCGCCTGATGCTGTTGACGCAAGCGGATCAGTTGGCGCGTGGTCGCCAGCATCGAGTGCGTCGGTCGATTGGCGATCCACGGCCTTGGCCAGGTGTGCCGGCCATACCGGCAGCCAGGGGTCTGGCGTGCTGAAGCCGGCGTGCGGCGCGTCGGCGGACCAGGGCATCGGGGTGCGGCAACCGTCGCGTCCGGTGACCAGTGGCCAGTGCGCCAGGCCGAAGGGGTCCTTCATTTGCCCGTACGGCACCACCGCCTCATCAAGCCCGAGTTCTTCGCCTTGGTAGATGAAGACCGTGCCGCGTAACGCCAGCAGCAGGGCCATCCACGTCTCGGGCGGGACATGTGTTGTCGAGCTGCCATCGCCATCGCCCAGCCCGAAATCGAAGGCTTTGCCATGGGCACTCGACCAGCGTGTGGCTACACGCGGCACGTCGTGGTTCGAGAACGCCCAGCTCGGCCAGCCGCTGCGTGTGGTCCATGCCTGCAGTCGTTCGGCGATCTCATTGGGCGAGGGGCGCGGGCCGAGAAAGGCAAAGGAATAGGCCGTGTGCAGGCGTTGATCGCCGACGGTGTATTCAGCCATCCGCGTGTCCCAGGCCGCGCCGCCGATCTCGCCGACCGCCATGCGCTCGCCGTACGCATCCATCCGACGCCGCAACGCTTCGAGGAATGGCAGCGTCTCGGGCTGGTCGGCGTTGTAGCGATGCTCCTGCATCAGCACCGGGCTCGCGCCGCGCCGTTCCGGCGGTAGCGCAGGGTTGTCGCGCAGGTGCTGATCGTGGAAGTAGAGATTCGCGGTATCGAGCCTGAAGCCGTCCACCCCGCGCGCCAGCCAGAAATCGGCAATCTCGAGGATGGCCGCCTGGACCTCGGGTTGGTGCAGGTTGAGATCCGGCATCGTCGGCAGGAAATTGTGCAGGTGGTATTGGCCGCGACGCGGCTCCCAGCGCCACGCGGGCCCGCCCATCCAGCTCTGCCAATTGTTCGGTGGGCTGCCGTCGGGGCGAGCGTCGGCCCACACGTACCAGTCGGCTTTGGGGTTGTCGCGCGAGGCGCGGCTTTCCTGGAACCACGGGTGTTCGGTGGCAGTGTGGCTCCACACCTGATCGACGATCACCTTCAGGCCGCGGGCATGGGCCTCGCGCAGCAGCGTGTCGACGTCGTCGAGGGTGCCAAAGCGTGCGTCGACGGCGCGGTGGTCGCTGACGTCGTAACCGAAGTCGCGATCGGGCGTCGGATAGAAAGGGCCAAGCCAAAGACCATCGACACCGAGCGACACGATGTGATCGAGCCGCGCGATCAGGCCCTTCAGGTCACCCAGTCCATCACCGTCGCCGTCAGCGAAGCTCCGCAGATACACCTGATACAGCACGGCGCCGCGCCACCAGGGCGGTGGGGTAGTCGTGGCGGCAGTAGCGTCGGGCGATGGCGTCATCGGATGGGCGGGGTCGGGAGCCGCCACAGGATCGCCGTGGAGTGACGCGGTGCCGAAGCCGGGAATGGCCGATACTATGCCGATTCAGGCATCCGGAGCTCACCATGCGGCCATCCAGGGAACCCATTGCGCACGACATGGCCACAGCGCACGTGCTGGACGTGGCGCGCACCCGCTTCGACGGGCCGTACCATCACCATGCCGCACTCGAACTCACGTGGATTCGCGAGGGGGCCGGGGTTCGCGTCATCGACGGCCAGGTGATGCCTTTTGCGGCGGGGGATGTGGTGCTGGTGCCGCCGCAGGTGCCGCATGTCTGGTGGAGCCGCGGCGAGGGCGAAGCGGCCTCGGCCTGCGTGCTGCACCTGATGCTCCCGACCGCTTTGGGTGCGCTCCCCGAACTTCGTGGTGTGTCCGACTGGTTGGACGAAGGCGCACGCCCAGCGGTGATCGAGGGCGAACTTCGCGCGATCGTCATCACCGAGTTGCAGGCGCTAGCCAAAGCGGAGGGACTGGAGCGCCTCGGCCGGGCGCTGTCCTTGCTGGGCCGCATCGCCGCCCAGCAGGAAGACATCGTGCGGCTCGCGCCGAGCAAGCGGCCGGCGGACGATGACGCACCGCTTGGTCGCGTTCTCACCTGGATCCATCGCGAGTTCGCGAAACAGCTCACTGTCGTCGAGGGCGCGCGGCGCCTCAGCGTCGCGCCAGCCTCGTTCAGTCGCGCGTTCCAGCGGCGAGTCGGCCGGCCGTTCTCCGTCTACGTCAACGACGTCCGAATCGCCGAGGCCTGTCTGTTGCTGCGCCAATCCTCAAGGTCCATTGCGGAAGTCGCAAGACGATGCGGCTTCCCAACCCTCGGCCATTTTCATCGGCAGCTGGTGCGGCGCACGGGCCTGGGGCCGCGGGACTATCGTCGGACGTTTGCGCGATAGGCCGATCGTTAGATCGGGCGGATTGGATTTTCTGTTTCGCCGACGCATGCCTATTCCGTGAGGCGCTTCGATTTGCAGCCCGAGGTTTGTCCCGAGAATGAAGGAATGAGGTCTGCTTTTGGCCAAGTGCGGTCATTGATGCCCGCGGTGCGGCCTCAACGATTCTATGCAAGTGAAAGCAAAAAATGGCCCCCGTTCGTGGGGGCCATTCTTCTTATTGGCTTCCCGCAGTAATTTGCAGAGCAGCCGCCAAGGCCTCTGCCTCACGATGTGCAATCGCGTCCAGACTGTCATCCAGCGGAGGAAGCTCGATTCCTTCGGTTCCCTCGGGATAGCACGGACCGCCAACCTCGTCGTCATAATCGCTGCCATCGTCATTCACCGCACGGTAGTCGTCTTCGGTGAGGTCTGTACCCAGCAGCTGGGCGAAGTAGACCCATTTCCAGCAGAGCGCCAGATTGTCTTGATCGAATTCCTCAATCATCCAGCGAATCGAGTCGACGTCACCAGCCTCGGCCGCGATCTTGCACCATTGCCTGGCCAGATCAAACGCCCCCAGTTCGTAGGCAATCTCAGAAGCACGCGCTGGGTCTCGGAGGTCCCCTCCAGTCACTTGCTTCAGGAAATCTGGGTCCTGAAACTCCTCGGCAGCATCCACACAGGCATCAGGATGCCTCAGGCGCGCTGCTTCGCGGAGATGACGCACCCGGTCCTCTTCCTTCTCCTTGGCGGCGCGGTAGGAATCCGCCCAATGGAGTGCAACTCCCGATAGCTGCTCTCCTTGCAGCTGCCTCTCATACCAATGCCAACCGCTGGGTTCGTCTTCTGTATCGGATTGCTGGCGTAACGAAAGCGCATAGTGGGCCTTGGGATTGCCGCGCTTCGCGGCGTTCTCCAGACTCGAAAGAAAGAATTTCGACATGCTCGACTCATTTGACCCGTCATCGTCCAGAGCATCGTCAACATCGTCGTCAAGCTCTTTGTCGGAAAATGGCTTCTCGTCTCGCTCGTAAAGATCAGCCAAGAGCCAATCGATAACGCTGTCGATGCTGACAACATCGAGTCCTTCATCTAGGGCGATCTTGGCGAGCTCCGATGAAACCCTCAGACCAGGCGAGTCAGTGACCCCTAGTTCATCCATCCGGCGGGCGATAGAAGCCGTCGCTACAGATAGATCGAAGTCACTACGTCTTTTTATGTCGAAAACATGTTCAGCGCACAGAGCCGCGTAGGAATTGAAATCAAACGCCGAGGCTAGCGCCTCGTAGACATGAGAAAGGGGAAGGGAAATCTGGAGCTGCTCGGCAACGCGCCGCTTAGCAGAAAACTCAGCATGGGTAACGTAACCAGAGCCTGTTTCTGCTCGTGTGCAAGCAGGGCGGGCGCCTGAGAAAAGCATAGCGAAGGAAATCACAGGAAGCAAACCACTCGCTACATTCTGGCAATTCCCCGCTGGCGGAGAGCACGGGACACCCACCGGATCAGATCAGCCCGCTGGCAGCGGGCCCGGAGAGGTCTCCGACCAATTGGGTATCCTGAAAGGACAGCTTGGCTGCAGAATTGCCGATTCTCCTGACCCTGAGCGTTCGCCGGATTTTTTGGGGGAACATAATTTCAGAACTCCGGGCCAAGCCTAAATTCGCGAGAGCACGCCCAGCACGTTTTGGGTAATTTCCAAGTCGACACCTGCAGCAGCTTCGTGAGTCATCACCATGAGCCGCAAGGCTGCGCTCGGCTGTCGGCAATCGATGAGAAATGGCCACGCAATGTGCCCACCGCACTGCGCGGCGACGCCAGAATCGCTCGCAAGGACGCCCGATCCGAGCCCAATCCGTCGCTTGCGCGGCCGCCTCGCACTCGCCAGACTCGCCATAAATGGCGTTTGAACTTCCGATACTCGATACCGAAACAAAGGGGGTTGAGATGAAGCAGCGCCTGTTGTTTTCTTGCTTGATGTTGTGCGCGGCGCCACATGCGGATGCACAACTCTATGGCACGCAACCCGATTTCCTCGGCGATCTCGGTTTCTTCAAGCTCTTTACGTTTGATCCAGACACCTTGACGTGGATGGACGGCCAGACGCTCGACCTTCCTGGATTCGCCATGACAGGCATGACGGCCATCACCATCCACCCCAAAGACCCGATTCCCGTACCGCCCGCCAAGCCCACCGAGTTGGAAGGCACGCTGTATGCCGTGGCGAGATTGAGTGGGGTGTCGGGGCGCGTGCTGGTGACGATCGATCCCACGACCGCTGTCGTCACCCAGATCGGCAATCTGGGGGACAACTTCGCGACCCTTGCATTTCGCGACGATGGCCAACTGTTCGGCGTCACAGGCGACGGCGCCAGCGTTCCCGAAACCCTGTATTCGATCGACAAATTCACGGCGGCCAAAACGTTGGTGAGATCACTTGGTGCGGGGGCAGATGGCGAGGTCATCGCCTATCACCCGGATCAACTGTTCTACCACTGGTCCGGGAATGGCACGGTGGTGTTTGAATCGGTGGAAGCAGTACCACCACATACAGTAAGCAATATCCCCATTACCGGCGGTCCCTCTTCTGAAACCTTTGGCGCCCATTGGGATCCTTGCCAAATGCGCGATCCGGATGGCGCTGGGCCCTTGCCCGCCCAACGCGTTTTCATCACCGCGCACGGACCCAACACCACCCCCAGTTTTCGCTTCTACACACCCACCGGTGTTGTTTCCGATGTCGTGAACACCCCGCCGACCGGTATCCGTGGCTTGGCGTTGATCGGTGGCAGTCTTTGCGAGGTTGATCTGGGTTTGGGTGTATCGCCAACACCGTTATTCCCGGCCGCCAACGATCCCATTCAAATCGATTTCGTGGTGGACAACACAGGCCAGGCACGCGCCATGAATCCGGTGCTGACGATCAATCTCCCCGCCAGCATCAGCGCCGCCACCACCACGGGTTGCCTGGAGGACCCGAACGGCCTTCCCACCTGCACGCTCAAAATCGACGTTCAGCGGATCGACCTTGTCTTCGGCTATGTGCCGTTCCGATTGAGCAACCTGTGGCGAGGTCGATCCGTCAGCGTCCGCATCAACGGCACGTTCAATGGACAAGACAGCACACTGACTGCATCCGTGGCCTCCGGCAGTGATGAAACCGAGCCCGCGGACAACAGCATCAGCCTGGACTTCAGGAATGCGGTTTTTTCCAATGGTTTTGAGGGCGGCGCAAGAAGTTCGGAACAAGCGCCATTCCAGAAGTTCTGAAATGCGAATGAGTTGACTTGAGGATGTCCCGGACACCTCATCAATCCAGGAAGTATCCGATGCAAGAATCAGCATTTTCCCGAGGCGCGAGATCGAGTTGCTCGGCAGGTCAGGTCGTCGGGTTCGGCAAATAGAAGAGACATCGCCTGATGTTGCGAGATGCCCACGACGGCTTTGCCTAGGACATCCATACGTCCAGGGTGTGGCGACTGACTTCCGCGCTGATCTCAAGGTCCTCCTGCCTTCGATCAGACTGGTTTGGCGCTAATCAGCATCGCTCGAGTGCAGTGCGCCCGCTGTCAATTTCCGGGAGACTGGATGTCACCGATTTCGGGGAAGGGCGGCAACTGGTCAATGAAGGGCTCGCCACGAGTTTGCCAGCGGTAGCTGTCGATTTCTTCGCCCCCCCGGTAGATGATGATCAGGCCGTCGGTGGCGCTGCCCGAACTGTTGGTGATCACGATGCCTTCGGTAGTTTCGTTAACGCCTCTGTACGGCGGTGTGGTGCTCAACACGCCGCCCTGGTCGTACCCGATCGCGGCGCGGTAGCAGCCATCGATCGTTTGGAAGCGGTGGTACACGCAGCCTCCGGTGCCACAGCCATCGGCGTTCTGGTAGAGATCTTCCTCTCCACGGATGCCGATCAGGGTCCAGCCCTCGTCAAGCAATTCAGCCGGCGAGGTGCAGTAATAACCGTCGCTGAAGCCGTGCTTGCTGATCTCACGCGCTGCAAGACTGTCTTCGACTCGGGGTGGCGTGGCGGTAGCCGGCTGAATCGGCAGATCCCGACCGAGCATCGGCGTGCTGACTTGGGCCGAGATCCCGTGCTCGTTGAAGGCCGCGAGCCGGAACACATTCGCCCGAGTGGTGTGGAACTGGAAGCGGCGCAGGTCTGGATGCAGCAGGGCGGCCGGCTGACATAGTCCATCGGCGTCGCAGCGTTCCAGCAGGAAGCCATTCATGTCCGGATCCTCAGCTGACCAGCTCAACTCGATCACCAGGTCGCCCTCGGTGCCAACAAGATCGGTCGGTGCCCGGGGTGCCGCGCTGCTAGCGGGTGGCGTGCGGATCGTCTGCCAGGGCGACCAGGGTCCGGCCGAGTTGGTGTTGATCGCCGCCGCACGGGCCCTGTAGCGATACCGGGTCGCGGGCTGGGCATCGTGACGGAACAGCTGGCGGCCGCTCGAATCCCAATCGCGCTGGAAGCGAGCGATCGCCGGCTGACGTTCAAACTCGAGCTCGAGTGCAGGAGATGAAGCGCTGATGGCCCGCACCATGTGGGGGCTGGGCGCATCGAGCGTGAAGTTCACCTGCGCGACCGTCGCCGCGAGAGCGGAACCGGTCAACAGCAGCAGGACGGCGCAGCACAGCAGTCTGGACATGGTCGAGAACGGGAAGACGCGGAGAGGATACATGACGCTCAAACGCCCTCTCCGGCAACCTTGGCCGAAAGCGGGCGTTGGTGTTCGATCGTGTTGGGAAGCAATCGGCGCAAAGCTCTTGACTGACGTTCTGTTGCAGAAACAACAATCTACTCTCTAACGTAAAGCATAGAGTAATCATTTCGGATTGACAGTACGCCTCTGGCTACCGATGCGATGAAACTGTAAGCGTCAGGAATACAAAGACCGAGCCATAACGGCACAACTATGCTTGTACGGAAAGCAAAGTACCCCCGAAAACGACCAAACTATGTTTTCTCCCACACACAGATGCAGTGATGCGCACGATTGGTGGGCCCACCAGGACTCGAACCTGGAACCAAGGGATTATGAGTCCCCTGCTCTAACCATTGAGCTATAGGCCCGCAACCGGGGATTGTACGGGGCGCGGGCGGTTTGCGGAATGCGCTGCCTGAATCTGGCGGATGGTCGTGTTGAGTCGGGGGTTGTATCGCCGGTTGGTTGGTGCATCGATGTGTTGACATCGCAGCCGACGAAGTCCAATTTGGGTCGCCCATCGAGGACCAATCGAATGTATGCCATCAGATCTGTCTGGTTCGTCCTTGCTTTGATCTTGTTGTCGGCCTGCGCGAGTCGTCCTCGGGCGCCCGATGCTGAAATGTCTGCCTGGTGGGCAACTACGGTTGCGCTGTCCGGCGATGACATGGAGGGGCGGGATGCGGGTTCTGCGGGTTATGACCGGGCTGCTGCGTACACCGCGGATCGTTTTCGGCGCGCTGGGTTGGTTCCGGCCGGGGAGGGTGGGTCTTTCTTTCAGCAGATTGCGTTTGATGAGGTGGCCGTTGTTTCCGAGGGCACTTCGTTTTCGGTGAACGCTTTGGGTGGCGAGTCGCGGGCTTTGCGGTTTCTGCACGAGATTTCGGTTTCCCCGACTTGGGGAATGGTGGATCGGCTGGATGCGCCATTGGTGTATCGCGGATATTGCGCGGCTTCGGATTTGATCGACGTGCGCGGTGCGGTGGTGGTGTGCTTTGGGACGCGGCGGACTGGGCAGACCCTGGCTGCGGCGCAACTGGAGGCTGCTACGGCTGCGGGTGCTGTTGCGATGATTCGGGTGGACGATGTGGCCTTTACGATCGAGCCGCCGCGGTGGCCTTTGGCTTATGCGCGTCAGGTGGTGTTTGCCGATGACACGCCACGGCCCCGTTCGATTCCTTCGATGCGGTTGAGTGCGCCGGCGTTCGTTGAGATTGCCTCGACGAGTGGGCGGGACGGTGCCGAGATCCTGGCTCGGGGTGGGCGTGGTGAGCCGATGGCTTCGTTCGATTTTTCTGCGCGGTTCGCGGCGCGTTTTGTCACAGCGGAGCGGAGTTTCTCGTCGGCCAATGTGCTGGCTGTGTTGCCGGGAACGGATCCGTCCCTTGCGAAGGAGCCGGTGATGTTGATCGCGCACCTCGATGGTTATGGCTACGGCACCCCGGTGGCGGGCGATTCGCTCTACAACGGTACGCTGGATGATGCGGCGTATGTGGCGACCTTGATCGAGTTCGCCGACGCGCGCGCCGGTCGCGGTTTTCGTCGGCCCTTGGTGTTCGCGGCGGTTACGGCTGAAGAGAAGGGTTTGCTCGGTTCGCGCTGGCTGGCCGCCCATCCGACGGAGGCCGCACCCACACCGGTGGCGGTGCTGAATCTGGATCAGTTGCGGCCTCTGTATCCGCTTAAAGTTCTGACAACTTTGGGATTGGAGGATTCAACACTCGGGCAGACAGTTCGTGAGGTGGCTGGCGGACTGGGCATTGCTGTCCGCGCGGATCTGGAGCCTGAGCGGAATCTGATGCGCCGCACCGACCATTGGCCGTTTGTGCAGATCGGCGTGCCGGCAGTGAGTTTTCTGTTTGGGTTTGATGCCTCGGATGAGCATGCGGCGGCGGCCTACAAGGATTGGTACGAGAACCGCTATCACGCTCCGCAGGATGATCCGACGACGCCGATTGATGATCAGGCACAGGCCGATTTTCATCGGTTCTACTTTGCGTTGGTTGCGGCAGTTGCGGATGCTGAGCGACGGCCGGAGTGGATGGTGGATAGTCCGTATCGGCCTGGTGCGGGTAATTGATTGATGGGGCCCCGTCTGGCGCGGGTTCTTCGACTGAAACAATCGATGCCATTCTTCTCCCGCTTGCGGGAGAAGATGCCGACAGGCAGATGAGGGCAATCTGGCGACGACCGATTCTTCGCGCCAATCTCGCCCTCAACCGGCCTTCGGCCACCTTCTCCCGTAAACGGGAGAAGGGGACTTTCGTGTGTCGTGCGTTTGATTCGTGAATAGGCGCACTCAGCCGTGCCATCGAGGTTTGGATTTGGGTGGCCGGATCGGAACGAAACCACCCAATCTGTGTGCGCGGCTTCGGCCGCAATGCCAGAGCAATTGGGCTCGCAACGATTTTCGGGCAATTCCGCCCCACACGGTTTACCGACATGCCCTCCGAAACCGAAGCGAGATTTCGTCTGCATTGGGATCCATAGGTGTCGGCAGAAGTGTTGGTTAAAATGGCGATTCGTTGCGCAGGCCAAAGCATCATGTTTCAGTTGATCAAGCGGTATCTCTTTCAGTTCGTTAAGCCAAAAGTTGCGCAAACGCCGCAATCGGTGCGAGCCGCAGCGGCTGAGGCTTCGTCCGCAACGCCCTCCGAGTCGGGTCCTGGTCCATCCGGTGTGAGTGAGGCGGACGTGGTGGCAATACTCGCTCAAGCCCTTCAAGCAGCGGGTGTTGGTGTTCGGGTCTATTCAGATTACGTGTTGGCAGCGAACGGTGTGGCCATTGTTGCCAAACTGGTGGAGGCGCACGAAGGCCCGACGGGTGTGATGACCCACACTCAAACGATCTGCACTCATTCGACGTTCTATCCGGACGTGTTGACCGAGTTTCAGTTCATGCAGGCGACCTCGGTAGAGCAGGCAATTCGCCTGGGATTTGACGCGTGGGTCGCCTTCGACTGGCCCGTCATTAATGATGCACTCAAAGCCGAACCCGAGCGTTGTGCCGAAATCATCCAAGAGACGGAAGGCAATGGCGTGCGGCGAATTCTATTGGGTGACGTCAACGTGACTCAGCCCGCAGGTGCGGAGCCAGCCATGGATGCGAATGGGCACGAGGTCTGTCCACACTGCTTGCTTCGCTCTTGCGGGTCAGAGTTCCTCGAGCAAACCCTCCGAGGCAAAGGGGCATCCGGAATTCGCTTGTTTGCGGGCAATTTTCGTGACGACCAAATCAAAGTCGATTGCCGCGTCGGTGGAATTGAACAGCCCGAAGTTCAGAAGATCATGGCTGCCTATCCAGCGTCGTGGCCTGGTGTTTCGTGGCAGATGCGAAAGCAGTACCTGATCGCTCAATCACGGTGGGCCGGGCAGACGGATAACACGTTGACGGAGGAACAGCAGCGCATTCTGGACGCCATCGACGTGTTTCGCGATGCTGATGGTTTGGAGGAGTCGGCATTGGTGAAAAAGCTGCAGAGCCTTGGATACAGCTTGTCTCTGTCCGAGCGAGTGGTGTGCTTTGTGCCACACGCATTCGGACGCGCGATTCTTGAGCGTATTCCCGGAGCTACGTTTTCCGATGAATGTTATCTGGGAAGGAATGGGCCGCTTAGCCGCTTGAGCGAATTCTCTGTCTATGTATTTGCCCTTGAGTTCGGCAGGCGGGCACTAGCCGGCGCTTTGCCGAAATCGTTGCTGTTTGCCATTGCGATGCGAAGCGCCGAGATCGCCGCCTGCAACAAAGCAGCGGCACGCGGCGAATCGTTGGAAGGGGTCCAGTTCGGGCGATCCATGTTCTTCGGTTTCAAGACGCTGACCGAGTCGGTCGCCTAAAGTAAAACGGCTACACATTAACCGGCTTGTCGAGTTTCGCGCTTATAGTGCCTGTCGATGTTATGACCAGCCAGTGTGGCGCGAAGCGGCAGACCTCTGTGACGCCGCTTCGGGCCACGATGTGGGGCGTGTGCGTCAGTTGACCGGCCCCAAGCAATCCAGTTCCGCCGGCCTCGTGGTCAGGTGCTGGCGATCCCGTGCCTGCAGTTCGATGGCGTTGAGGTGCACCAGCGCATTCTGCGCTGCCTGGTAATCCCACTGACCCTGGTCGTTCACGCGCACACGGATCAAGCCGTTGTTGTTGGTGACGTACACGGCATTCTGGGTGTTGTAGGTTTGCCATTGGCCGTTGTCGCCACACTGGAATTGGTGTTGGGCGGCATTGTTGAAGAGGTAGGGAAAGTAGTTGCCGACGGCCGCACAACGCGGGTGGTGGAACCTGGTGCCTGAGCTGAACATGACGAGCTTGCCTTGATTGGCTGCGGTCCACTGGGGGGAGTTGCTGCCGTGGCTGATGGCGCCGTGATGGGCACCGGTGATGACCTTGGTGTTGTCCAGCGCAACTGGGATGTTCGGGTCAATCTGGAACTCTGTCGCGCCGGTCATGTCGCCCGTGAACAGGGATTGGAACCCGGCGTATTGTTGGGCGATGACCATGCTGGAGTCGTTTGCGGTGGCGCCGGCGTTCATCATGACGATGAATCCAGGCACGTCGATGTTCCAGCCGCCCTGGCCGTCGGGTGCGTAGCAGCTCAAGTATTGGTCTGGCGCCTGGGAACGGTAGATGCCGTTGCGCCATTGGATGGTGGTGCCGTCTTGCTGGAGTTGGCCCATCCATGCCACGACGGCAGCGGGATAGTCGCTCGGATGTTTGGAGACGAGTACGGCGCGCACGGGCCGGCCGGCCAATACATCGGGCAGGTAGTTGCTGTGGTCGGCATCGGGGTGGCTGATGGAGACGACGATCGCGGTCTGGTCGTTGATGTTGGCTGCGATGAACTGGCCAACGTCGGCGCGGTTCCAGCCCAGGTTGCCAGCGCCCGTCGATCCGCAGTCAAACATCATCATGCGGTTCTCCGATGGGCACAACATCATCTGGCAGTTTCCGGAACCGACCGGGATCGTGTAGATCGTCATCGGGCGGGCTGCGGCCAGTGAGCTGGTGGGCAGCTCGGTTGAGCCGAGCCAGTCGAGGCCGGGTTGTGCGTCGGGCCAGGCGGTTGCTGCGTCGGCATGGGTGGCCCATGACGTGGTCGCGTCGGCAGTTTGTTCGGGCCTTGCCTGGGCAGGTCCGGGGCAGCTCGAACTGGCTTGGGATTGGGTTGCGACGATCAACAGAACAGGCAGCAGCAAGCGGAAGAGGGGCATGGCGATCTCCATGACGGGGCCGGGATGGCCCGCGAGCGGGTCGCTTCATGCAGACTTGGTGCCAGTGCTGAATTCCTGACGGGATGCGGGGTGTGGTGGTTTCAGGCGCGAAACATGGCGTGTCGGGACATGTCGGACAGTGTGTCGGCTCCACAAATTGATGCTTTGACAGGTTGTTATCCCTGGGCATGCAGTAATGCGTTGCTCGCTCAATCATCTGTCATTGCGAGCCCGAAGGGCGCGGCAGTCTGATGCTTGTGACGATGTCTGCAGCAAGCACGGGATTGCCGCGTCGCTGCGCTCCTCGCAATGACTGCTGAGGAGGAGGTTTGATCCGCTGGAATTGCTTTGTGCCAGTCATTCCCGGAAAGCAGGGGACTCACCAGTAAGCCCGTCATTCCCGCGAAAGCGGGAATCCACCAGTCAGCGGCGGCGAGTGGATTCCCGCTTTCGCGGGAATGACGGGGTGGGGTGTAGTGGTCAGTGTAAATTGATGCGCGACGCTGCTCACAATTCCTGTCATTGCGAGCCCGAAGGGCGCGGCAATCTCGTGCTTGCGACAAGTCTTGAGGCAAGCACGAGATTGCCGCGTCGCTGCGCTCCTCGCAATGACAATTCATTATCGAGTTCAGAGTTGGTGAGTGGCATCCAGCGCGTCTATGTGCTCTCAACCCTTTCCGCATAGACAAAAATGAGCGAAGTCGGTTCTTCTCCCGCTTGCGGGAGAAGATGCCCGCAGGGCAGATGAGGGCAATCTGGCGACGATCCGATTCAGTCGCGAATCCGCCCTCATCCGGCCTTCGGCCACCTTCTCCCGCTTGCGGGAGAAGGCAGATCTAGTCGCCGCGCTGTCGCACAAACCGCTTCAACGATTCCTTCGGTGTCTTCAGCACGTCTGCCCAGCGATCCAGTTGATCGGGGAAATCGCGCATGACCTGTTTCAGTTCTTCGGCTGGGATGTGCTGCGGTTGCCGGACTAGGCTGCTCTTGTCGAGCAGTGCATAGAACGAGGTTCGCGATACGCCCAGATGTTCGGCGGCATCACGGACACACCATTGGTGTTGGGCGAGCGCTGCACACAAGGATTCGTCATCGACGCTGCCCGGGTCTCGATAGGGTTTGGACTTTGGCTTCTCTGCAGTCACCGCTGGAGGTGCCGAGCGAGCATTGCTGCTGGAAGCCGGCGCCACCAGTCCCTCCAGAATGCTCGCCACCGACATCGGTGCCTGACTCCTTCTGGCGAGCAACAGCCGCCGCACGACATGCGCCAATTGCCGCACATTGCCTGGCCAGTCGAACAGGGCCATTGCGGCAAGATCACGCGCATCGAACAACGAGGGTTCGACCGCTTCTTCCTGCTGCAGCAGGTGTCGCACGAGCACACCGATGTCTTCGCGACGTTCGCGCAGCGGGGGCACGTTCAGGACCAGCGCTTCGAGCCTGCGCAACAAAGGCACGTTGAAGGACCCGCCGCCCAATTGCCGATCGGTGGCGGCCAGGATTCTGGCGCTGCTTCGTTCAGTGCGTGTGGCGCCAACCGGGCGGTATTCCCCGGTTTCCAGTGCGCGCAACAACATCGGCTGGACCACCGCCGGGGTGTCGCCGATTTCATCGAGGAACAAGGTGCCGCCGTCCGCTTCGGCGAACAGACCGCGCCGGCCTTGGGTGGCACCGGTGTAGGAGCCTTTGATCGCTCCGAACAGATCGGCGGCGGCGAGCTGTTCGCTGAGTGCGGCCATATTCACGCTGACTAGTGCGTGCGAACGTCGCGCGCTGTGTTCGTGCAGCGCACGGGCGATGAGTTCCTTGCCGGTGCCACTTTCGCCGAGGATCAGCACGGGCAATTCGCTGCGGGCAATCTGTCTGATCTGCGCGCGGATGCTCTGGATGGCTGGCCCGATGCCGATCAGGCCGAGATCGGGGCCGGGTTCGGGCAAGGCAGCGATGAGACCCAGGCACAACACGACTTGATCGCCGAGTTCGAGCACCACGCCGCGCTTCAGGTCTTCCGCATCGAACATCACCTGACCGGCTGCGATCCGGCCGTTGTTTCGAACCAGCATACGGCTGTCGGGAACTTCAACAGCACACCACCGTCGCGGTTGAGGGTCAGACCAATCGGCGTTCGCGACACCGAACGATCCATCAATGGCTGGCCTGCTTTGGCCGATGGTCGGGCCGCCGGGTCAAAGAACATCGGCGCCAATCGATTGAGCGGGAACACTTCGCCGGGTTTGGCGATCAACGCAGCTTGTGCACCGATGCGGGAACGGTCCGGATGCCACAGCAAGGTAAGGCCCACGCAGGTTTGTCTGGCCAGCCGTCGGCGGAGCGCCGGCGCTGACAAGGTCTCGTCAATCCGCCACGGGTCGTGGTCCATGTGGTGTTCCTCCCAAGTCATCGGATTCCGACGTGTCGGACGTGTCGGCCCACCCATTCTAGCGAAGCCTGAACCCGCCGCCACCAGCGCAAACCCGCATGGTTGACACATTCCTTTGGTTGGCACGCGACTTGTTCTTACCGGTCGCCGCAGCACCCTGCCCGCGGCCGGTGCCCACCGGCACCGCCCTGCCTCAAAAGACCGGAGTTATCGCCATGTCCATCATCACCCTCCGCAACAACACCAACGAAGTGGTTCGTCTGGCCATCTTCAAAATGCCGGTGCTGACGCCGAACCTCGGCACGTGTGCCTGGCAGGTCGCCACCCCGCCGGTCGGCGGTGTGCAGACCATCCAGATCCCGAGCGATTTCTCGGTGTTCGCACAGTACTCAGCAGATCCGAACGATCCGGAAAACCTCAGCTGCGAAACCGCCCGCGTTCCGTTTGCCGAAACGACCGCTGCCTTCACGATCGACGGCATGACTTCGCAGGATCGTTCGGCCAGCGGCGCCGTCATCAACCAGCGCTTCAACGGTCTGGTGATGAACGAAGTGCGCATCCAGAACAACTACAACATCGGCGCGCTCACGACGATCGCGCAGAACGGCGATGCCATCTACCCGCCGCAGGTCATCTGGCCGGGTGGTCTGTTCATGGAAGACGTGCGCTCTTCGTTCTACGTCGCCGTGGTGGCCCAGTTCACGCGCAAGGGCCAGCGCCTGGTCCAGGAAGAGATCTCGCAGACGCAGACCGAAGTTCTGGAAGGTGGCGTGATCACCGTGACCGGCTCGATGTGGAAGGGCTACTCGCTGACCGCGAGCTGATCGACCGATCGATGTGCCTAGGCGTGCCGATCACCGGCACGCCAGGTCTTTGTGTCAAGAGCGAGCACCCTGGAGTACGCCATGAACAGGAACAGCAGAAGCAACGCCGTACCCGTGACACCATCCGCTGAGTCGGAGTCAGCAGAGGTGGATGCCATTGAGGGCCATCAGCTCGACGCCGAAGGGAGTGACACCACATCGCCGCCCGCCATCACGCCACAGTGGCAGTACTGGACACCAGGCCCGCTGACCGGCGTGGATATCGCCTGGGCACTGATCGACCCCAGGCGATTCGCCGTGCGCCTTTACTACAGCTTGGCAGGGGGCTCGGGCCCAAACGATTCGAACGAGTTCGCGAGTTCGCTGATTGTGGATACGGCGCTTGGCCCGGATCAGACGGAGGTGCCGTTCAGCGTATTCGAGCCGAATGACCTGCGGCCGTTTCTGTCCGGCAGTTTTGACTACGATCCGCCCCGGAAAACAGGTGACGGAACCTTGACGCTGCGACGCCTGAGTTATCCGGGTGGTGCGGTCGAAAATCATGTTCTCTACACCGACCCGGTGAGCTGATCATGGCCCGCGTCGACTGCTCGGGTGTTCGCGATTTTGGCCAGGTGCGCGTGCAATGGCGTTGCCCGGCGCCGGGTCGCGTGTGCACGGTCGACGTGTTCTGGCTCGGGCAGTTGATCATGTCGGTGCCGATGGGATCGTTTGATCCGGTTCAGAGCTTTTCGGTCACGACCGAGAATCCGCCGCTCGAATCGGTCGCCGGTGAGTTTCGGTACGGCCCCTCGGAGGGCCATCTGCGGATGACCTGGCTGCAATCACCGGAAGGCAGCTGGCTCGACGTGCCGCTGTGTCCGGCCGGGCCGATCCCGCCGCCGCCGCCCGATCCTGAACCTGATCGCCCGGTTCAACCGGTGCTCGACACGCAAGTCGACAGCACGAGCCACGATCTCTTTCCCTATGTGTTCCTGAAGCAATGGCCAAACATCGATGCCGGTGTTCGAGCCGATAACTTCATCGACTACGGTTCTGCGACCACACCGGTGGCAAACAGCCTGTATGCGAACCTCGTGGCGATTGATCGTGAGGCGCCCGATGCGCGGTCACTGTCGATTTCGCAGGGCTTGTTGTTCATCGCAGACGACCCGCCGTATACCGGTCAGCGCGTGACGCGCGCCGATCCGCTGGTTGGCCTGATGGGTGAGCTCGGGCCCTTGTGGCGTGGACTGCTCGCTCGTGTGCCCTGTACGGTGGATGTGTTGGTGGGCTGGTTCTGTATCCAGCTGCATTGCACGTGGGCCGAACTGGTGGCCAACGTCGAAGCGCCTGAATTCGACGAACAATTCGAACGCGCATGGGAGAACCTGTTTGCGCAGATGCTGGTGCCGGGATATGACCGACACACCACTGAGTTGATGCTGCGCACGATTATTGTGGCGAGTTTGCTGGATGCCCTGGTCGCCAGTCTGGCGACTGATGATTCGGCCTTGCCGCTTGAAGAATCCGATCCGCTCCAGCCGCTTGATCCGCCCTTGCCCGATCCAGCGTTGTGGCCTCCAGCGCGCCTGACTGAACGCGCGTACGCGACTGTGGTGTTGCCCGACGAGGTTTATCCGCTGCCGCCCGAATCAGCTCTGATTGAGCGTTTGGTTGAACTGAAGCCAGCCGGTGGGACCATTCGACCCTACGCAGTCGGTGCACTCCAGGTCGTCCGGAAATGTCTGCTTCGATATGAGCCGGGCGAACTCGCGAACATCGAAAACGTGATGCCCGGTGAGCGCAAAGTGCGGATCCAGGCCGAACGGCAGTTCGATCGCGAAGTCGACGAACATCGCCAGGATCGTCGTGATGATGCCCGGACCGAAACCGAAGGCCTCGCGCAGGAATTGGCGGCTGAGACGAACGAACTCCTGTATCAGAACACGACGATCGACTACTCGGTGAACTACGGTCCGCCGCAAGAAGGTGTGGCAACGGGGTATTGGACATTCGGCCCGTCGGCGGCGTCGGGAGGGAGTGAGACCGCCGATACTCCAGTGGCATCCGAGAGCCAAACGAACTCACGTACGGAGTGGGCGCGCTCGATCACCCAGCGTGCAGCACGACGACTGGAACAAAGGATCAGTCGCATCCGCACGCAGGAGCGATCCCACCAGCGCGACTGGTCCGAGCGCCACACGTTCGACCGGCGCCATGCTGATACGCCGCTGCGCGGCATCTATCGCTGGCTCAACGCCGTGTATCAATGTTGGGTGGCAAGTCTGGGCGAACGCCTGGTGCTCGAATTGCATCTGCCGCGCCCCGCGCAGTCGTACATCGCTGCCGAACTGGATCTGGCCGGGATTGGCCTGACCGAACCGCAGTTGCCCGCAGCGATGGGTCTCACCAACTTCACGCAAGTTTCGACCGATCCGAAGTCGCCGATGTTCTATGCCGCGTTGGCCGCACAATATGGCCTGGAGCAACTCGAGACACCGCCTCCTGAAACACTGACTGTGGCCTGCACGGTGACCCCCGAGGCGACCTTGCTGAGCGGCACCTTGGTACTGCCGGAAGGATACGCGGCGGCTTCTGCTCAAGTTGTGCTGAGCACGACGCGTGAAAACGTGAGTGTCGCCGGTCAGGTCGGGCAGGTAACGTGCACGGTGACGAATGCGGCGCCGGCCCAGAAGCTGGTCATGACGGGGCAGGTCAGCAGCCTGCCGTGGGCATTTGCGATGGCGCCGGCGACCGACTCATCGCCCGATGATCTGACCTTGTCGATCGAGGTCCGCCTCGATTGGGACATCGCCGCACGTGCCCGGTGGCAAGCGACGTTTTATGCAGGACTGATGGCGGCATATCGCCGGCAATTGGCGGAGTACCTGAAGGCCGCCGATCAAACGACCGGTCGCCAACAGCCCAATCATCTGAGCACCCGACAGACGATCCAGCGCGAACTCAAGCGTGGTGGCTTACGTGCATTTGTAGAGCTGGCACTGCAACGCACCGGTGAGTCGGGGCGGGTTGGACGATTTCTGCCCGCCTTGCAGGACTGGCTCGAACGCGCTCTGGAGTGGGGCGAGATGAGCAGCAGCTTTGTGGTGTCGCTCGAAGACCAAGCGCCGACCATGCATCGCCTGGTCCGCGGTGGCGATGCGCAGATGACCGCGTTTCTCGAAGCCGCGTCGGCACGGGTACTGTTGCCGGTGCGGCCGGGCTTCGAGCGATCGATCGTGTTGTTTCTGGCATCGGGTGTGATCTGGAACGGCGAGGAACTGCTGACGCCAGCGATGGATGTGCCGCTGGCGCCAGAGGCAACGAGCACGAGTATCGATCTGCTGGAAGACATCAAGCGCAGCCCGGAGCGTTGTGCCTGCGAGCGTGCACATCCCAGTGTGGGACCGGCCTGGTTGGTGCTCGCGCCGACCACCCTCACGGTTTTGCAGGAAGGCAATGAGTTGCCCACATTTCCAAGGAGAGTAATCCCATGATCCGACCACCCCGAATGCCCAGGATGCCAGCAGGATCCTTGTCCCCGCCGATGCCGTATCCAGGGCCCGCTGCGCCGATTGGCAGCGTGTGTCTGTATGCCGGCGATCTGCAGTCTCTGAGTACGACCAGGAACACGGCCTGGAAATGTGCCGAGGACGGCGCGGCCGCTCCGGCCTCCGAGAGTCTCGGCGTGCCCTTGCTGACCGAGGCGACGGCCTGGTTGCCTTGTGACGGACGAAGTGTGTTGACGCGCGCGTTCCCGGAACTCTACAAAGTGCTCGGCACGATTTATGGCGCGGGCGATGCCGATCACTTCAACCTGCCGGATCTGCGTGGTGCGTTTGTGCGCGGTGTCGACAACGGCGCGGGCGTCGATCCGGATCTTCCGGATCGTTATGCGCCGGATGGCAGCCAGTACGACGGCGTCGGGTCACTGCAGTGTGATGCGTTCCAGACGCACCAGCATACGTACGACACGGCCATCGGTGCCACGGTGGGTGACAAGGGCCCGGCGTTTGCAGTGAAGCAGGAAGCCAAGACGCGTGATCCCGTCACCGGCCGGGTGAGTGACTTCGAAACCAGGCCGAAAAACATGGCGTTTAACTTCATCATTCGCGTCCCTCATCTGCCTGTCGGCATCTTCTCCCGCAAGCGGGAGAAGAGTTTCTTCGATTTAATCAATCAAATAAGTGCATACCCGACGGACTATTTCTGCCTCGGCGGATCCCCGCCGGTGCCCACTTCGCTCTCCGGATCAAACGCGAACACGCGCAGTTCCGATCGAGTGCTATCGGTGCGCAGCAGTCGCACCGTGACCACCAGCGACAACTCCCAGCGACCCGAATCCTGGGTGACTTGCAACGGCGACAGGGTGTGACACTCGAACCCGATGCGCAGCGGATCAGGTTGTGCCTGCAGTTCGGGCTTCGACCAGTCACCGAACTGAACCACGGCATGGTCGCTCGCAAACGGCGATGGTGCCGACCCGGTGCTCAATGAAGTGTGCGGCAGGGTGATGATGCTCGCATCAACGATCTCGATGCCTGCCAACTGGCCCAGTTCGCCATATGCGAGCAGTTCGATCGCGAACAGGTCACCCTTTTCGAAATGTAATGAACCGGCGTGGCGGCCCTGCGACTTGTACGCGCTGCGCGCGGGGTCTCCTTCAACGGCATGCCAGACCAGTGCACTGCTGATCTGGGCAGCGTCGAAGCTGACGCGAAGTGTGACGGTGGAATCAGCCATCGATTGCTCCTGAAGGAACGGGGGAATTGGGTTGTCCGGAAATTTGTCCCAGCACCTGGCGCTGGAACATCGGATCCCGGCGCAAAGCGATCAGATCAGGCTCGCTTTGAATCAGATTGAGGGGGTAACCGGCCCGGCGCGCTTGGGCGAGATCTGCGATCGCGATCTCGCGGTGACTACACAGTTCGTTTGCCTGTGCCAGCCGGAACCAGACATCGGCCTGTTCGCTTGCGCTGTTCCGGACTTGCGCCGCAGCGCTCATCGCTCGCGGGCATTGGTCGAGCTTGGCGCGGTACAAAGCTGCGCGACTCAGCAAGGTAACGTCGTCTGGTGTGCGCTCAAGGATGGGCGTCAACAAGGTGATCGTTGTGGTGTAGGCGCGCAGCGAGTCGTCCTTGCGTCCGGGAATCTGTCTCAGGGCATCGGCCAGATTGGCCCAGCGCAGATAGTCGTTCGGACTTCCGTGTGTCGGCGATACCGAGCGCTCGAACGCCTGCGCGGCGTCGCTGTAACGGCCCAGCATGTACAACACGGTGCCCAGATTGGAATACAGCTGGCCGTCCGGCCTTACGCGCAAGCCTTGCTGCAGGACAGCCAGTGCATCCTCGTTGCGTCCTTGCCGCAGCAGGACCGCGTTGAGATTCGCATAACCCGCCACACTGTCGGGTGACAGGGCGATCGACTGACGGAACATACGCTCGGCATCGGCATATTGGGCCTGACGGAAAAACCAGGTGCCCAGCGCATCGACGAAGACCCGATCCTGCGGATGCATTCGCATGGCTTCGTCGAGCACTGCGCGCGCTTTGGCATACGCGCCCAATCGAGTCTGTACGCGCGCGAGCCCGATCAGCGCATAACGATCGCCCGGGTCCAACCCTAGTGCGCGTTCAAAACTACGCACCGCTATGTCACGCCGACCATGGAATTCCTCCGACCATCCAAAGGCGCTGTGTGATCTGGCCAGTTGATCATCGGCGTCCAGCGCAATCCGAGCCGAGGCCGATGCACGTTGAAGCCAGGCTTCGTCGCGTGCGTCACCGGCGTACTGAAGGCAGTAGGCAATCGCAAGATCGGCGGCTGCCGCAGCATGATTCGGACGCCGTTCCAGCAAACCTTCCAGGGACTTGATGGCCCGTTCCAAATGGCCGGGTTGCTCAAAGTCGACGAGCAAAGCCTCGGCGGCCTTGAGTTCCTGGAACTGCCAATGATCACTCAAGGCGGCAATCGGCCAACGAATCGCCAGCAGACTCGCCGGTATCAGCAGGAGCGCAATCCAGAACCATCGGCCAAAACGCCGCGGGGGTGGAGTGACAGGGGCCAACACCGGCGGCAACGCAGGCTCTGTGCTGCGGCGTCGTTCACCGAGCAAGTCGTCGATCCGGGCGGTGAGCGTGTCCATGTCGGACAGTCGCCCCTGCGGTTCACGCCGGCACAGGTCATCCAGTAGTGTCCGGATGCCTTCGGGCAGCGTGTCCAGACTTTCTTGCGCATTCTGTTGGCCGTGCACGATGGCGTGCGCCAGCAGGCCACCTTCGAATGCCGCGAAGGGGCGTCGGCCGGCGAGCAATTCACCCAGCACCATGCCGAGGGCGTAGGCGTCGCTTCCAGCGTGCGGCGCTGCGCCGAGCAAGAGTTCCGGTGCCATGTACGCGAGTGTGCCGGCCCCGGGTTCCGAGTGGCCTGCCAGGGTGCTTCCATGGTCGCCATGTTCTCGCGCCAAACCGAAATCGAGAATGCGGACTCGCCCTTCATGATCCACCATGAGGTTGGCTGGCTTGAGGTCGCCATGGACACGCCCGAGTCGATGCGCCGATGCCATGGCGCGCGCCACTTGCTGCGTCAGTTGCAACGCACGGGCGACCGGCATCGGCCCGGACTGAAGCAGCTCACCCAGGGTATGGCCGCGAACGAGTTCCATGACCAGCGCGACCTGATCGTCTTCATCGAATACTTCGAGGACATGCACGAACGCACGATGATCGAGTCCGGCACATGCGCGGGCTTCGGAAAGCAAACGATTGAGGGCTTCTGCGCCCGGGCGATGCAGGACCTTCAGCGCAACCGCCCGGTTCAGTCGCATATCCCAGGCTTCGTGGACCGTGCCGAAACCGCCGGCGCCAATCCGACGCAGCAAACGGAAATGACCGACACGCCGCGAATCACTGGTCAGATCCGCGCCCAGTTCATCGGTCAAGGTGTGTTCGAGTGTCATGGCCGCGTTTCCGGAATGGATGCCGGATCAACGCACAGACACGGTTTCGGATAAGGCCGAAAATTCCCGGCCAAGGCAGGTGCCAGCATGATCCGTGTTCCTCCAAGAACCCCGAGTGATCAGGGGCTTATGGTGCGCTCAGGTTCACTCGCTGGCAAGTGGTTGCCTCAATACGCTTCCGGACCCGCTCCCCTCCGCGCGTCATCCCCGCGCACGGCCTCTCCAACCGTCATCCTCGCGCACGGCCTCTCCAACCGTCATCCCCGCGCAAGCGGGGAACCACTCGTTGCGACACGGTTTGGGTCGTGGGGCACCCGAGTGGTTTCCCGCTTTCGCGGGAATGACGGACTTTTGGTGTGTGGCACGAGCGTTCAGAAGCCCGTTTTCGCAAGCCGCTCCGCGCGTCATCCCCGTGCCACGGCCCCTCCAGCAGTCATCCCCGCGCACGGCCTCTCCAACCGTCATCCCCGCGCACGGCCTCTCCAACCGTCATCCCCGCGCAAGCGGGGATCCACTCGTTGCGACCCGGTTTGGGTCGTGAGGCACCCGAGTGGTTTCCCGCTTTCGCGGGAATGACGGACTTTTGGTGTGTGGCACGAGCGTTCAGAAGCCAGTTTCGCCGGCCCCACCGCGCGTCATCCCCGTGCCACGGCCCTCCAACCGTCATCCTCGCGCACGGCCCTCCAACCGTCATCCCCGCGCAAGCATCGAGGGAGGGCCTTGGGGCTCCAGCATCTGGCAGCAACCGGGCAACTTTGGGCGAGGCAACAGCAGCGCTTTACTCGAAGCCGTTGGCAAACAAACCGGCGCTACTGCGGGTGATGACCAGAAGATTGGCGGTGCGCGCGGGCAGGTTCGGCAGCACAATCGTATTGTTGGCCACTGCAACACTGCTTGAGACGGTTTGATAACCAGCCGCGCCCAATCGATACATCGTGAAGGTCTGTGCGCCGGCGTTGCCGAGTTCAACCGTCACATCCTTGTTGGCAAGGTCGCGATTGAATACCAGCACGAACAAGGGGCCGCTTGTCTGGTCGACGGCATAGGCGCCCACTTCGTTCGCGGCGTTGCTGCTGGCCGGAATCGAATCACCCAGCACACGGCCGAAATTGCCGTCGTAGTCGAGGAACATCCGGAACGCGTGTTCGGCCAGGCTGCCGTCATTTGGCGCAATCCAGCGGGCGGCATAGTCGACGCCCTCGCGGCCGAAGATCGCCAGCAGTTCGGCTTGCGCAAGCGCGCCGGTCAGGCTTTGGTCCGGGCCCCATTTGTACTCGGTGAGCGCCAGCTTCATGCCGGGGCAATGCTGATCGATCGCGGCGCGCGCACGACGGAGGAAGTTCGGAGTCGGGTAGGCCGTCTGGGCCATCCACGACTCACTCGTCCACGCCGGGTCGTAGAGTTCACGCAATGAACGCAGACGTTTGACGGCCACGTCCGGATCGTCGGCGTTCGGCTCGTTGTTGTTCGTCGCTGCAACATGATCCCCCTGCGGGTAATAGTGCAGGTCGAGGAAATCGACGAGCCGAACGTTGCCCGGGCCGGGTTCGGCACAGACCCGCTGCAGATACCACTCGACGAACGGCGTATCACCATGGGCATCACGATCGGGCCCGTCGAAGCAGTTCCCGGCTGCGGCATCAGCGGCGCTGGTCCAGTAGTCACACCAGCCCCAGGTCACCGGACCAAAGATCTTCGCGTCGGTTTCCACGGCCTTGATCGCCATTGCGCGGTCGCGACCTCGTTGCCAGACCTCATCGTACGTGGCCGGTGCCGGGTGGACGTCCCGATGCGTGGAATCCCAAAGCATCGGTTCGTTGTCCAGTGCAAAGTACTTCACGCCGCCGTTTGCCGCTGTGCCATGGCGTGCCCGCAAATGGCTGACCCAGGCTGCGGCATAACTCGGCGGCGCCAGTTTGGAGGTGTCGAGCGGGTTGTTGCCAGTGATCTTGCCGTTCGTGCAGAACGGGCCGTTCACGCACAGGCCGTTGCCGGAATCATCGGAACACCAGAACGGCGGATTCGGGGCGTAGAACCGGCACTCATCGAGTGTCTGCGCGCCGTAGACCGTTTCCGAAAAACTCCAGAGTTTGGCGCGTGAATCCTTCGCCACCCAGCCGATCGTCGGGATACTGATCAGCGGTTCGCCGCCGGATTGCCGGGTACTGATCACAAACTGGTTTGCGCTGGAGTCATTCGGCAGGTTGTTGCCGTTACCGGCCGCGATGTTCTGGAAGAAATAATCGTTCGCAGTGTTGTCGACATCGAACTCCCAGTTGTATCGACTCGTGCGGTTGCCGCCCCAGCGCCGGGTTGGGTAACGCAGGTCGGCATGCTGGGCATCCGAGCCAAAATTGACGCCATAGGCTTCGGGATTGATCGCACGGCGTGTGCCTTGCAGGTTCACGGTGACCGTCACTGCGGCGGGCGGTACGTTGCCTGCCACCAGGCGGAACTCGTCGAGATACAGGATGCCCTGATTACCGCCGCTCTGGTCCTGGATGATGATGCCGTCGAATGCGCCACTCGGTGCGCCGGCGCCGGTGAACGGCAACACCACTTCGCGCCACTGGCCAGCCAGAATGGCGCCACCGGTCGTGATGCTGGCAAGGCTCCGCCGATGAATGATGGTGGCCCCGGATTGCAGGATCAGGTCGACGTTCTGACTGCCTGTGGTCCCGCCATGGACAAAAAACCTCAACGCGCTGTATTGGCTCGTCGTGATGGCTGAGTTGGCATGAAAATACAGGCCCTGGAAATTGTCCGGTTCCATGCTGACCGACGCCGTACCGGCCTGAACCGGATTCGGCGCCTGAACATTCAGGTTGACGGTGGCCCAACTCCAGTTCTGGAAACCCGCAGCGAGGGCGTTGTCGTAGACCACGAGGTCTTGTGCGCGCACGGAACCTGACGTGGCGATCAACTGGGTCGCCGCGACAATCAACAACGCAACGATGGCACGCATGGACTGGCTCCTTGACCAAGGCCTCAACGCCCCGGCACCGATAGGCAGCACGTTAGCACCAGGGCAGCGGACAAACTGTGCGGCCCGTCCGGCGAACTAATCCAGGTAAGCGCCTTCGGTTCGCCCATGCCCGGTTCGTTTGTCGTAGGCCTTGTCACGGCGATTCCCGCGGGCGACCACTTGTTTTGCCAGCGTATTGGCGGCTGCTTCCAGTTCACCACAACTGTCGTATGCCTCCATGTCGCCGAGTTCCGATTCGACTTCATCGGCGGCTTGCCGACCGTTGGCAAGATGGCCTTCCTCGTGTCCCTGGAGTGCTTCGATGTATTCGTCAAAACGCGCCTGGGCCCGATGATCGTCGGTGTAGAGTTCCGGCAACGTGATCGTGGCGTCCAGATTCACCTTGACGGTGGTGATCCAGCAGGTGCCGTCCGAGTCGTATTGCCAGTTGAATCGCCAGCGCACATACCACTTGGTGTAGCCGTGGAAACCGTCCTCGATGGGGCTTGCTGCCGTGATCGTCGAACGCAGTGGTTCCCCGCGTTCGTGTTCCACGTCGTAATACTCGTAGTCGACGTTTTCGATGACTTCGGCGGCCAGTGGGCCGGCCGCAAGGGTGAGGACCAGAAGCAGGGTGAAAGTGTTCGGGCGCATGACGGGTTCCGCGGGAAGACGATCAGATTGTAGTGCGGGTGGAAGCCCCAGCCGAATGAATGCCTCCCAAAAACGCCGGATGCGCGTGACGGTGCAGACCCTTGTCGATCCATGCTGGACCAATATCCCTGGCCATTGCGAGCCCGAAGGGCGCGGCAATCTCTTGCTCGCGGTCAAGCTTGAGGCAAGTACGAGATTGCCGCGTCGCTGCGCTCCTCGCAATGACAGTTTTGAGGGGGCGGGGCAGAGTGCAGGTCATCGTCCAATCCTTCGATTGTGGGAAACCTCACTTCTGCCACACCACCTCGCCGCGGCAATCACCAGGGGTCTGTCCGGTCCATCGTTTGAACGCCCGCCGAAAGTTGGCGACATCGGTATACCCCAACAGTGCGGCGACCTGATCAACCGTGAACCGGCCGGATTGAAGTTGCGCCACGGCACGATGCCGCCGTGCCGTATCCACGAGTTGTCGCCACGTCTGGCCTTCATCCTGCAATCGCCGATGCAGCGTGCGTGGACTCTGGTGCAGCAGTCGCGCACAGGTCGTCAGTGACGGGAATCCGTGATGCCGTTCGAGCAACAGTCGCTGGATACTCGCTGTCAGGCTCTGTTCGTGGTGCAGACGCTCCAGTTCCTGCGCACAGACAGCCACGCTGTGAGCGTAGGCTTCTGCGTTGCCGTGTCGCAGTGGTTCATTGAGGGCCTGTATGGGCACACACAGGCATGCAGACGCAGATCCGTATCGAACCCGGCAACCGAACCATTGTTCGGCGAGCCGATGATGGCGTGGTGCAGGGAACGGAAACCGGACTTCCTCGATCCTGTCGGTTCGCATGGCCACAGCATCCAGCAGGTTCTTCAATGCCAGGCTCACTGCCTCCAGCACCACCACCTGCAGGTCACGAAGGGATCTCGGTTCGATGAGTCGGAGCCGGACCTGTCGCTTGCCGCGTTCGATCTTCACTTGAACGAGGCTCGTGCGCAGGCCCAGAAAATGCTCGACCAATTCCAGTGCTTCGCCGAGTGTCTTGCTGTGGCGCGCGGCGAGACCGACCAGACCATGGCTGTCCGGCAGCATCCGGGCACCAACGAGTAGACCGAGTGCGGGTTCGCGGGACAGCGTCAATGCTGTCCGGACGAGTTGGCGAAACGTCGCTTCGGGCAGGGCTGGCGCATCATCATCCAGCACCGCGGCCGAAACTCCGCAACTGCTGAGCCACGCGGCCACCGATACCTCTGCAGTCCTTAACTGGTCGGCGATCTGGCGCAGGTACAAGGCTGGCAGTGCAGCGCCGGACGGGCCGGTCGGAACGGGGCGAATACGGGTCGCGCGGGAATTTGCCATGGTCTGCATTGTGGGCCGGTTGCGGCAAAGTGGCAAGAAATGACCCCATCAATGCACAAGCCTTGGCGTATCGTTCCGTCATCCAATCCATGCGGTGGCGATCATGTCACGAAGTCTTTCCGAATCACCATTCCAGCTCGACCTGAACGGCCAGACCGTATCCGCTGCGCCGGGCACGACGATCCTGGCCGCGGCGCTGGACCAAGGCATCGACTTTCCGAATCGCTGTCGTGTCGGCGGGTGTGCCAGTTGCACCTGCCAGATCCTGTCCGGCACCGTCCACCAGCGGACCGACACCAGTTACCTGCTGACCGCCGAGCAATTGGCGTCGGGGCATGTGCTGGCCTGCCAGAGTGAGCCGTTGTCGGATGTCCGGGTGCGCTTTGTCACGCCGCCCGATGGCACACCTCGAAACATGGGCCAGGTCATCGAGCAGCGGCGTTGTGGTGACGACGTCACGATGCTGCGTATCCAGATGCAGAGCCGGTTCGATTGGCTGCCCGGTCAACATGTGCAGATCCAGTTTGATCGCTGGCCCGATGTGGTTCGACCGTATTCACTGTCGACCGCGCCGGATGGCTCGGGTGTGCTGCGCCTGTTGATCCGGCATCAACCGGAGGGACGACTGTCGCAGTTGCTTGAGACCCAGGATCTGCTGGGTACCGATGTGCGCGTGTCGACGCCGATGGGATCGTTCGGCTGGCCCGGCCAACCGGCCGCATCCTTGTTGATCGCCACCGGCACCGGAATTGCACCGTTGCTGGCCATGCTGCACGACCATGCAGCCCGTGGATTCCCGAGTGATGTGACCGTTCTGTACGGTGCACGTCAGGAATCCGGTCTGTTGCAACGCGACGAGATCGAGTCCCTGGTGGAGGCTGCTGCCGGGCGGATTCGGTTTGTGCCCGTGTTGTCGGCACCGGCTTCGGACTGGACCGGCGCACGCGGACGTCTCGGCGATGTGCTGGCAAGACATCTGCAGCCCTCGCACGAAGTTTATGTCTGTGGACAACCGGCGATGGTCGAGTCGGTCCGGGAACAACTGCGCGCGTTGGGTGTGCCGTCGGATCGGGTCAAGGTCGATCGCTTCGATGCTGCGATGGCAACCGCACCAGTTGCAAGGATCGCGGGTGCAGAGGACCGCCCGGCCGCCAGTGTCTTCGATTATCTGAAGTATTTTGGCTTCCATCTGGTTGGCGTGTTTGCGCTGATGTCGCTGCTCGCCGGTGGCATGTCGATCAGTATCGGCCTGTTCGGTGTACTCGCCGCCTACGTGTTGGGCGACGCCGTGTCGGGTGATGACACCCGAACGCCCCACTATCGCTGGCCGCAGATCCTGACCTTGCAGTTGTGGCTGGCGCTGCCCTTGGTCGCGGTGATCACGTTTGCGGCCGTGTGGAGTGTCGCGCCGGGTGATCCATTCGGTTTTGGTGCCACTTTGGGTGCATGGACCGGGTATGACTTGCTGGCGGCCAAAGCGGCCACCTCATTCGGACATCACATTTCGGGCTTGTTCCTGACCGGATTGATGATCGGCATGATCGGCACCATTGCCGCCCATGAGCTGACGCATCGCACGTGGGATCCGCGCTCGATGGTGATCGGTCGTTGGCTGCTCGCGTTCAGCTTCGACACCGGCTTCTCGATCGAACACGTCTACGGGCATCACCGATACGTGTCGACGCGTGACGACCCGGCCACGGCACCGCGCGGGCGCAACGTCTATGCACACGTGTTGATTTCGACGCTCCGCGGCAATGTCAGTGCCCATCACATCGAGGCGAGTCGTCTTGCGCGCCTCGGCTTGGGTGTCTGGCACTGGCGCAACGCGTTTCTGCGCGGGCACATGATGAGCGTGTTGTTGCTTGTGCTGGCCGCCTTCATCGGTGGTTGGGTCGGAGCACTGTATTTCGCCGGTTGCGCGCTGTGGGGCAAAGCCCTGCTGGAAATCGTCAATTACATGGAGCACTACGGCTTGGTTCGGGTGACGGATGCGCCGGTTGCGCCGCGACATTCATGGAATACCAATCGCCGCATCAGTTCGTGGACGATGTTCAACCTCACCCGCCATTCGCATCATCATGCCGAAGGTGAGGTGGCTTATCAGGATCTTCGTCCGGTACCGGATGCGCCGATGATGGTCAGCGGTTATCTCACCACGATCGTGCTGACACTCGTGCCGCCCCTGTGGCAGGCCTTGATGGTGCCGAAGTTGCGGGACTGGGACCGGCGCTTCGCAAATGCCGACGAACGCGCGCTGGCACTGGAGGCCAATCGTCGCAGTGGCATTGCTGCGTTGGTCGAATCGCCTGTTGGCAGTTACTCGAAGCTGTCGTCGAACAACACGTGAACCCCGGCCAGCGTGGCGATCATGGCCGCGTCCATTTTCAGGATCCCGCTGGCCAGTGGCTGCGCGCGTTGCATGTTGCCAGGCACATCGCTGATCTGGTGGTAGTCCGGGTAGATGCCGGCACCGTTTTCCCAGGTGAATGCGGCCGGCACACCGCGCTGCAGGAAATGCCAGTGGTCTGAGTAGGCGGCGGTACTTGCCGAGATGATCAGGTTGAGTTCAGGCGCATAAGTCGCCGCATGATCTGCATAGATCGGCAGAATGCTCTGCTGGGCTGCGTCCGTTTCCACACGTGCACTCAGGGTGTCGTCGATCGCATGGCCGATCATGTCGAGGTTGATCATGTGCTTCACCTTGGCGATGTCGCCACTGTTCAGCAAAGCATTGACGAAGGCCTGGCTGCCCCGAAGTCCTTGCTCTTCGCCGGCAAAACACATGAACACCAGGCTTCGCTCGGTACGAACATTCTGGAACACCCGCGCGAGTTCAATCACGCCCGCGCAGCCACTGGCATTGTCGTTTGCCCCCGGCTGAGGTGCCTGCGTGCCGTCGCAGCGTGTGGCATTCCGCGCGTCGTAATGGGCGCCGACGACGATCCATTCATCCGGCAGGCTGGCGCCGGTCTTGCGGCCGATCGGATTGCCGGCAGACACGTCCGGAATGACCGGACTACAGGCACTGCCGGGCACGGTGAACGAGAACACTTCGGTCGCCAGGCCTGCAGTGGCAAACCGATCGAGGATGAGTGTGCGGGCAGAAGCCAGTTGTGGGCTGAAGCTGTTGAGATTGAATCCCGCCAGATCCCCGAGGGCCTGGAACCAGCGTGCGCCGTCGACTTTCGAGGTGATCGCCGAAATCGCCGGATCCGCCGGCTAGACGCCGCGACGCACGGGCATGTTGCGCACTTCGCGCGCGACCACACCGTCGAGCGGAGCCTGGCGTCCGATGACATGCAGCACATCCGGAAGCGATCGCCAGGCTGATTCAAGGCGAAGAATCTCGTACCCACCGACGACGGCCAGTGTCGGTGGGACCTCATGGTCAGTACAGGCGTGGTCGCGGATCCGCAGGGTGTCCAGCGAGAGCTGATCGGGGCCGGCGCGCGTGCCGGCGCGTGCCAGCCAGTGCGCACGTGATTCCGGGGTGACGGCCATCAGCAATTCATTGCCGAACTCGACCGACCACAAGACCGAGCCCTGCGCCTTCAGTTCTTCGACACCCAAGGCACCACGGTCGTGGATGTCCACGATGACGGTGTCCGCGGGATTGGCGGCCGACAGGGTCGGCGCGATCAACAGCAGCATGGATACAAGTGTTGAACGGATCATGAGGGGTATCGGTTGCAGGGTGACAGCGTACGCCGATCGACCGCTTTTTGCGTGGACCGGCGCACGGTTCCCGCGGATCAATCGAACGGAAGGGTACCGCGGTCGATGCCAGGGTCGAGCGGCAACAGGGTGCTCAGTGCGGCTGGATCTTCCCCGATGGGTTCACCGGCGAGCGTGATCCAGGCGTGTGCCGTCACCTGCCCGTCGGGCAATCGACGTACGCCAAGCCTGAGGGCGGCGAGCACACCGCGTGCGTGCGCGAAATGATGCAAGGCCAGGGATCGATCGAGGCATCGGCTGCCGGGCACCCAGCGAGCGGCCAGTCGGATCGCGCCCGCCACAGCCGAAAGCCATTCAAGTTCATCGGCGTTGCGTGTCGTACTCACGGGTTGTTGGTGCGCCGCCCGAACCGCAGCCGCATTGCCCGGGCCATATCGCAGCCAGGCAAGCTTCAGCACCAGCGCCGGCCTTGAAGGAATCGAACCGCTCACTCGGTCGGCGCGCGCTTCTGGAAGGCGAGCGCCTTCAAGGCGGCCATCGCCTGGCTCAGGGCATAGTCGCTATCGAGCTCCGGATCCCGATCGGTGGCATCGGTCGGGGCAAGTTCTGCTTCCAGATGTCCGGCCAGACTCGCCTCGGTTTCAATCAATGCCGCACTACGATCCGCCGGGGCCAGTTGCACATCACCCAGCAGCAGATCCGGGTCGATGCCATGCGCCTGGATCGAGCGCTTGTTGGGTGTGTAATAACGCGCCGTGGTGAGTTTGACGGCCGCACCGGATTCCAGCGGCAGCAGGTTCTGCACGGAGCCCTTGCCGAAGCTTGGATATCCGACCACGATGGCCCGGCGGTGGTCTTGCAGGGCTCCCGCGACAATTTCGGCGGCCGATGCCGAGCCTTGATCGATCAGAACGACCATCGGTGCGCCCTGGGTCAGGTCACCGGGTTTCGCATCGAAGCTCAGGTCGCCATCGGGAATCCGACCGCGGGTACTGACGATCTGGCCCGATTCCAGAAAACTGTCGGTCACTTCGACGGCGGCAGCGAGGACGCCGCCCGGGTTGTTGCGCAAGTCCAGCACCACACCATAAACCGGCTTGCCGGACGTCAGCTTGCGCCAACGGTCGCGCAATTCCTGCGGTGTGGATTCCTGGAACTGCGACAGGCGGATGACGACATAACCCGAATCCAGCCAGCGTGCCCGCACCGATTGTGCGCGGATTTCCTCGCGAACGAGTTTGATTTCCAGCGGGTTCGCTTCGCCGTCGCGATCGATCGTCACGGTCACACGGGAGCCCGGGTTGCCGCGCAGGCGATCGGCCGAGTCGAAATCGTGGGCATCCACGGCCACGCCATTGATCGCAGTGATCACATCACCAGCGCGGATGCCGGCACGTTGCGCCGGTGAATCGTCGATCGCCGCAATCACCCGCAACGCACCGTTCATGAAGATCACTTCGACACCCAGGCCGCCGTAGAGCCCGCTGATGTCCTCATCCCATTGCTGCATCTGCTCGGGTTCAAGATACGCCGAGTGCGGGTCGAGCTCGTTCAGCATGCCGCGGATCGCCGACTGCATCAGGCGTTTGCCGTCGACCGGTTCGACATAGGCTTCCTGAATGGCGCGGAAGACCGACACAAACGCGCGGATGTCCTCGGCACTGACTTCCGTCGTCGGGGGTGGCGACGATGGGGCAGCCGCGTCTTCCGCAGTCCGGCCGGCGGGTGCGGCAAGGGCGAGCGCAAGGCAGATTGACAGGCGAGACAGGGACATCGGCTACATCCAGATATGCGGCAGGGGCGCCTAGCATCCCAACCGCGCGAGCGGCACACAAGGCCCGCACGAGTATTGGCGGTGCTGCATGGATCGAGACGCCCTGCGGGAGGCCCCCGACCGACTGCGGAATACCACTGGGACGACCAATCTCAGTAACCTTGGCAGGCAGGCCTACCGTCGGTTGTGACAAAAAGCGCCAAAGGTCAATGGAGTCCAGTCTGTCCCAGTCCACGCCAGATCTGACATCACAGTTGAACGCTGCCCGCTCCGGCGACCGTGACGCGGCAGAGCGAGCGATCGGGCAAGTTTATGCCGAGCTCAAGCGCATGGCCGGAGGCATCCTGCGAGGCAATCCAATCACGCTGGATGCCACCTCCTTGGTACACGATACGTTCCTGAGGCTGGTGCCGGAGTCCGAGCTCAACTTCTCCGATCGGGGGCACTTTTTCCGCCTGGCTGCTCGGGTCATGAGGCAGATCATTGTCGACCACGTGCGCGCCCTGGCGGCGCAGAAACGCGGAGGAGAATGGGTGCGTACCGATTTGACCGAGCGTATCTCGATCACCGACGCCGGTCGCATCGACGTGCTGGCGCTTGATGCGGCATTGACCCGACTGCATGCGCGCGATGCGGAACTCGCCGAAGTGATCGAGGCGTACTTCTTTGGCGGGTTCACCTTCGAGGAAATCGCTGCTGCCCGTCAGAGCAGTGAGCGCAGCATCCGACGTCAATGGGAAGTGGCGCGGCTGTTCCTGCTCGGAGAATTGGGGCAGGAGTAAGCTCATCGGCAGAACGTTGCCGGTTTTGCCGCTGCTTTGCGTTGATCATCAGGAATCGACCACGTCCATACCTATGCCCGTATCGCACCAGCAAATCAGAGCATTGATCGAGGCTGCCCTCGACTTGCCGACCGATGCCGAACGCGAGCAACTGCTTGCGGAATGCGCCGATCCGGCACTGGCCGCCGAGGCGTGCCGCCTGCTGGGGTTGCGCGATCGGGTCGACGTCCTTGATCGGCTGGTCGCCCCGGACCTCTTGTTGCCGATCCTGGCGCCGCAACTCCCCGAACGGATTGGTCCCTACCGTATCAAAGGGTTGCTGGGCAGCGGCGGGATGGGCGCGGTCTACCTCGGGGTGCGCGATGACGGCAGCTTCAGCAAGGAAGCTGCCATCAAGGTGATCCGGGATGTCTACTCGCTGGAGCAACGCGAACGTTTCCAGCGCGAGCGTGAGCTGCTGGCCCGGCTTGACCATCCCGCGATCGCTCGCGTGATGGATGGCGGGAGTACGGACCAGGGGCATCCCTGGATGGCCATCGAGCGGGTGCTGGGTCGGCCACTCGATCAGTACGCACGGGACGAACATCAGTCGGTCCCGGATCGAATTCGACTCCTCCAGAGAGTGATCGATGCGGTTCAGTTCGCGCACCAGAATCTGATCGTGCACCGATCTCAAGCCGGCGAACATCCTTGCGCAATCGGATGGCTGTCCCAAGCTGCTGGATTTTGGCGCCGCCAAGCTGATTGGAAACGCCGGGTTTACCCAGACATCCGGGCGGGCCCCCATGACCTACGCCTATGCCGCGCCAGAGCAGATTCGCGGTGAGCCCATCACAACCGCCACCGATGTTTATGCGCTCGGCGTCATCCTGTACGAACTGCTCACCGGCGATCGCCCGCATCGAGTTTCGGGCGACAATCCGCTCAGCCTGCTGCAGGCAATTACCGAAACCGATGCCATGGCGCCAAGCGAATGGCTTCACCGACGCCAGACCAGTACGACGACCGTGGCGTTCCATCCGCGCGAATTGAATGGGGACCTGGACACCATCGTGCTCAAGGCGCTCGAGCGCGACCCGGCGCGACGTTACCCCTCGGCACAAAGCCTCAGTGATGATTTGGGCCGATACCTCGCCAATCTGCCGATCCAGGCGCGTCCGGCAAGTTGGCGATACCGGTCGGCCAAGTGGATCCGTCGCAATCGCCTCAGTGCCGCACTGGCGGCCGGAGTCGCGGCAGTGCTTCTGTTTTCCGGAATCTGGGTAGTGCGTGAGCGTAATCGTGCGATCGAGCAGGCACGGGTGGCTCATGCGAGCAAACAATTCCTGATCGATACCTTCACCGCTGCCAATCGTTGGGCGACCGGCCGTGAAGTAACAGCCGTGGAACTAACCCTTCGTGGTTTGGAGCGGGTCGCCACGTCGTTGAAGGACTATCCGGAAGCGCGAATCGAAATGTATGACGTACTGGGCCACACGCTCGGGCGGGCCAGCCCGGTTGCCCAGGGGGCACGGGCGCGCGAGCTTCAAGTGGCCGAGCTGCGCAAGCTCAGGCCAGGTTCGGCGCAGTTGGTGAAGGCGGAGTTTGATCTCATGCACGCCTACTGGTTTGCCGAAATGCTGCCGCCATTGCAGCGGCAGTTGGCCATTCTGGAGCGGGACTATGTCGATGCCATGCCGCCGTGGACACGAGTCGGCATGCAAACCATGCGCCTGGATGCATCGCGCATGCAAGGCGACTACGCGACGGGACTGCTCGCAGCCGATGCGCTTTTTGCCGGCATGGTTGGCAGCCGCCAAAGAATTTCCGGATGCAAAACGTCGGGAGTACAGCATCCTGCAGCCTCACGTCGACTGGCATCGTATGGAAGCCTTCGACGCGGCAGCACAACACCGTCAAGTTCGCGAGGTGCCCTGGATCTGCTGCGTTCAGCCGGGCGGGATTTGGCCGATCGTCCTGCCGTGCAGGCACATTACACCTGTTTCGTCGTGCGCCACGCTGCTGCCCTGACCCCGGACCGGATGCGGCGCGCCCGCGATTGGATCGGCGCACACTTCGGCGAACAGGGCGGATTCACGCTGTGGATGGACCTCAGGCTGCTTGATGTGGCGTTGAGGAACCAGGCAACCGGCGAGGCACAAGCGCTGTACGACCGGCTGGAAATGCCCCTGCAGCAGTATGGGGAGGAGTCACTGTTCGAGTTGCGCGACCTATATCTGCTCGGCGCGGAATTGGCGCTTGCGCAGGGAAACCGGGAGGTCGCGGCCGATCGCTGGCGTCGTGCGCTTGAACGGTCTCGTCATTCGGACGCACACCTCGTGTTTCCCGGCGCGACGTCATTCGAATCGCCGTTCACGCGCCAGGCACTGGCTGGCCTTGCTTATCTCGATGTGCTGGCCGGGCAGCTGCGCTCGGAGCTTGAGGCCGTTGCCAAGCGGCAGTTCGACCATGGCGATGGCGCGTGGCGGCGAAGCGCTGGTTGGTTGGCGTCCTTGCAGATGCAGGCCGGCGAGCGAGCTCAAGCCCACGATCGGTTGGTGTCGATCCTTGACTGGCAGGGCAAGCGGAGCGCTGACCCGGATTCACGCCTGGAAACCCTGTTTGCGGGGTTTAGTCTGAAGCAGCACCCACGCGCTGGTCTCCTCGAAGCCGAGCAACAAGCGTTCGACAAGCTGTTCGATGATCAGCTGACGGCAGGTGAGCAGGCTACCGCCGCGCTTCGGCAGGTTCCGGACGAGCCCGAGTAGTTCTTGAGCCGCAAGGCCTTTGCCGCAGAAGTTCAGACTGCGGGCCTTGCGGCAAGCTGGGCTTCGCTGTGCTCAGCGTCAGCTGCAAGACCGACTTCGGTGTGGTGGATCCGATGGTGATCCTCGATCGTCTGGTCGCACTTCCGATCGGCACGTGGACCTATCGGGATTCCACCGAAGGCACGCACCTCGGGCCGATCGCCGAAGACTTCAAGGCGGCGTTTAATCTCGCCGGCGATGGCAAGTCGATCGCCACGGTCGATGCCGATGGTGTCGCACTCGCCGCGATTCAGGGCCTCAACCGCAAGCTCGACGAAGAGAATGCCGCGTTGCGCGCTGAACTCGCCGCACTTCGGGCGATGGTCGAAACCTTGGCCGCGCCCCGGCGCTGAACGCTGAACGCTGAAGGGTCACGGCTCATGCGGCCATCAAAACAAGAGGGAGTGATCCGCCATTGCGGGTCACTCCTCGGTCAAGGCGCTTTGCTCGACCTCGATCCAGCCGGTGTCGCCCATCTCGCTGATCAACCGTGACTCGTAGGAGTGGTTGTAACTGCCGCCGGGCAAGGGGAAAAACGCCATGCTGCTGACCATCCGCGTATCGGTGCGGCCGATGGCTTCGCCGTCGATGCGCACGAGCAGGTAACGGATCGGGCGATCCGGGTCGTTGCCGAACAGCGTGAGCGAGTAATGGCCACCGCGGCGCGTGAACGCATCGAATGGGTACGCGGCGACGAGTTCACGGTGTTCGTCGAGTGCTTCGATACGCGCCGCAAGAATCGTCTTGCGGCGATTGTCGACTTCCACCGTGATCTGAACGGGCGAGGGCAGGGTGACCGCATACACCATCACCGGTTCTTCGTGGCCGTCACTGAAACGCAGGCAACGAGCATTGCGCGCAAACGGCAAGGATTTTGCCGAGCGTTCACCCTTGATGTGCGCCTTCAGGAGCGGCAGCTCGGACAGGCTTTCGACGCAACGGGGCTGCGGCGGGTCGGATTTGCCGGCCAGCGCCGAGCCGGCAAAAGCCAGGCCGGTGCTCGCCAGCATCAACGTGTACCGCAGCAGCGTGCTCACAGTTGGCGCGCCATGGCCTCGGCGCTCGCGCGGATGGCGGCGTCCAGACCGTCAGCGACTGATGCACCGGCAGCTTCCACATCGTCGAACTTCGGATACGAAAACGCCGGATCGGGCTCGATCGTGATGGCCTTGGACCCGATTCCACCCATGTTGTGATACATGACGACGTCGCTGAACAGCTTCTTTTTGCCCGAAGCATCGAACAGTTGGGCGGCCAGAGAGATGGTCGGTCGATACGGCGAGTTCTTGCCGGCACCGGACGCCGCATAACCATAAAACACCAGATTCACGTCGAGTTGTGCATCGGCGCGATCGGTCGCTTGAGCGGACTTGCGAAGGTTCCAGGCACCGCGTTTGGTCTTGTCCTTTTTACCGGCAGCGACCGGGTCGCTCCAGATCAAGGTGTAGCCGCGTTCGGTCATCGCCTTGTCGAACGACACACGGAATGACTCGTACTGGTCAAACTGTGCAGCATCCAGTTGTTTCTGGAGCGTGTTGCCTTTGGCGTTCAGTTCGGCCAGCGCAACCGTGGCACCAATCAAGCCGAAGTTGAGGCCCGGGTGCGGGTAACTGACTTGGGCTTCAGTATTGGCCATCGGCAGCACTTCGATGGTCTTGATGTCGTGGGCGCCCTTGTTGAAGGCTTTCTGCGGGAGGCTCACGCAGGCATTCAGGGACACGATCACACACAAAAGCAGAATACGTTTGAGCAACATTGGACACTCCGTCCTTGGATTGATTCAAAAAAACGCCGGACCGTTACCGGTCCGGCGCGCATGGGCACTGATGTGCCTGGTTGATCAGGCCATCTGAGCCGAGACGTAGTCCCAGTTCACGAGGTTCCAGAACGTTTCCACGTACTTGGCGCGGGCGTTGCGGAAGTCGATGTAGTACGCGTGTTCCCAGACGTCGCAGGTGAGCAGCGCACGATCCGTGCCGGTCAGTGGGGTGGCGGCATTCGACGTGCTGACCAGGGCCAGGCTGCCATCGGCGCGCTGGACCAGCCAGGCCCAACCGGAGCCGAACGTGGTCAATGCAGTCTGCGTGAACTGGTCCTTGAACGCCTGGAACGAACCGAACGACTTGGTGATGGCGTCGGCCAGCTTGCCGGTGGGTTCGCCACCGCCGTTGGGCTTGAGGCAGTTCCAGTAGAACGTGTGGTTCCAGATCTGTGCGGCGTTGTTGAACATGCCGCCGGAGGACTTGCGGATGATCTCTTCCAGGCTCAGGGCCTCGAACTCCGTGCCCTTGATCTGGTTGTTCAGATTGGTCACGTAGGTCTGATGATGTTTGCCGTAATGGAAATCGATCGTTTCCGCGGAAATGTGCGGCGCCAGGGCGTCGCGGGCATAAGGCAGGGCGGGCAGTTCAATGGCCATGAGGAACCTCGGGCAGTGGGCAGTAGGGCCGGGAAGAATAGCAGCCCGCCGTGATTCCTCCGTTCATGGCCTGAAGGCCGCAGCCCAGGCGGCGGTTTTCGCCGGCAGTGCGACGCTGGCATGGGCAGGACTTGTGGAGGGCAGTCGGAGCCGGAGAATCTGTTGAGCCGCAGGATCAAGTTCGGGCAGGACATGACGTCGGAACAGTGCTTCGGCGGCCGCGCCGTTGAACACGATGCGCCGGATGGCCGGGTGATCGCCCAGGAATCCGGCCAGGTCATTGGCTTCTGGCGCGTCGATCCGGCTGTCCAGACTGCCCGGCCGAACGCAGGTGTGGAGAACGTCCCAAAGCGCCACGCCAGCATCGAGCAGCATCGTCACGCGCGTCGCATAGGGCGCGTCGGGCGCAAAACCATGGATCTCGCCCATGATTCGCCAAAACGTATTCCGTGGGTGGGCGTAGTACCGCCCGGCGTCGAGTGAGGCCTGGCCGGGCATACTGCCCAGCACGAGTACCCGGGCGTCGGCCCGGGCCAATGGCGCAAACCCTTCGATCCGCATCAGGACAACTCGACCCAGCGCGCCCGCGAAGCCGGCGCCGGGAACGGATCGGGCCAGTATTCGGTGATGTGCACGATCCGGCTGTCCTCGATCCGGAAGAAACTGATGGCCACCGCCGTCACCGCGCCATCGGTCACCTGCACCTCGCTGACCGCCGTGTCGCCCGATCCGAACAATCGCCGGATCTCGAACCGCCAGGGGCCATGAGCCGGATACTCACGATTCATGCCGGCGAAATGGGCGGCCCCGCGAATCCGTTCGCCGGATTGTGGCCAGTCCAGAACGAATCGCTCATGCAGCACGGCCGCAACGGAATCGAAGTTGTTGCTGGCCATCAGCGCCCAGAATTGCCGGACGATCGACACGCTGTCCATGACTGTAAATCCTCGGTCGGAACGGTTGGAAGATGAACCCACACAACACATCAACTCGTGCAGGCTGAACGGCCGCAAACGGCACCCCCGAATTTAAGCCGCGATTCATCCTGCAAATCCACAATAGGCCTACCCCAATCGGAGGCGGACATGAATGGTTTTGGCAAGCTGGTTTTGGTAATGGTGGCGGCACTCGCCCTGGCCTTGGTCAGTTCGGGTCGTGCGGAGGCCGGTCATGACCGCTGGTCGATCAGCTACTACGGTGGTGGTGGCTACGGTCCCGGCTATGGCATCTCGGTGGGTGGCGGTCTGCATCCCGACTATGTGCGCCCGGGCCGTTACGGTTACCGCGCCTACGGGGTCTATCCGCAGCCGCGCCACTATGTGCCGCGTGCGCCCTGGTGCCCGACACACCGCCTGAGCCATTACCACGGCGGCGGTCACCACAATGGCGGCTACTACAACGATGGTGACTACTATCGTTTGCCGGGCGATCGCTACTACGGCCATGGTCGTGGTTACCGCGACCGCTACCGCGATGACTACCGTCGCCGGGATCGTTACGACCACTACGACCGCTACGACCGATATTGATCGATCGCAGTTGGACTGGGGAAGGGCCGCTTCGGCGGCCCTTTTCTTGTGCGCCCGGCACGGGCGCACTCTTGGAGGTGCAAGTCCTCTCGCAAGCTGACCACAGTGAGCGAAGTGAAGCGCAACTGCGGAAGGGCGACCGACCGTGGGGAGGAAGCGTGGAGCGAAACTGCGGGCCGATGAACAAGAACCGGATAGAAGGCGGTGCCGATCAAGGCGAGCGGTCAAGATTCCGCGAAGCTTTTGTGGTCAAGGATCAGGCGGCGTAAATCTGGCGGTCGTGTAGTGAAGGAGTGCGTTCTTACCCGGGGAGATCTCGCCTTGTGGGTGAAAGTCCGACGCAGCGATGCGGAGCGAGAAGTCAGCAGAGGCCGTAGTAGCCGCAAGGCGAAGGGCCGAACGAGCGAGAGAGTGAGTTGTCGGGATGATCGGCGAGGCCATGCATCAGAAGCCCAGACCAACGGGGCCAGCAAAGTCGGGACGCGATGAAGTCGCGGGTCGAGTTGCGGGTGATGAAGCCGAGAGGGCTCAGCCTGAACCAACGAACTCGGGAACGGCGCTGCTGGAAGCGGCGCTGACGAGAGAGAACATGCTGAAGGCATGGAAGCGCGTCAAGGCAAACAAGGGAAGTGCAGGCAGCGACGGGCTGTCGATCTCGAAACGTGGGTGCTGCTGCAATCGCATTGGACATCTATCAAGGCGGCGATTCTGAACGGGACATACCGGCCACAACCGGTGCGCCGCGTGCTGATCCCGAAGCCAGATGGCAGCCAGCGTGAGTTGGGCATTCCAACGGTGACGGATCGACTGATCCAACAATCGTTGCTGCAGGTGCTGCAACCGCTGATCGATCCGGGGTTTTCGGATCATTCCTACGGTTTTCGTCCGGGGCGCAGCGCGCATCAGGCGGTGCTGAAGGCGCAATCGCATGTGCAGGCAGGGCGGACGTTCGTGGTGGATGTGGACTTGGAAAAGTTCTTCGACCGCGTCAATCACGATGTGCTGATGAGCCGGTTGGAACGACGCATCGCGGATCGGCGGATACTGAAGCTGATTCGGCGCTACCTGCAAGCGGGCATGCTGGCGAATGGACTGGTGATGGATCGCCATGAGGGGACGCCGCAGGGTGGTCCACTGTCGCCGTTGCTGGCCAATGTGCTGCTGGACGAAGTCGATCGGGCGCTGGAACAGCGCGGCCATCATTTTGTTCGTTACGCGGACGACTGCAACGTGTACGTACGCAGTCGCGCGAGTGGCGAGCGGGTACTGGCTGGGTTGCGCAAGCTCTATGGTCGGCTCAAGCTGAAGGTCAACGAGCACAAGAGCGCGGTCGCCAAAGCGACGCAGCGCAAGTTCCTCGGCTTCAGCTTCTACTGGCAGCGGGGCCAGATCAAACGCCGCGTGGCACCCCAAGCACTGGCCACCTTCAAAGTCCGTATCCGGCAGATGACACGCCGCAGCGGTGGTCACAGCATCGAACAGGTTGTGGAGAACCTGCGCGCGTATCTACCCGGGTGGAAGCACTACTTCCGTCTGGCGGAAGCGCCCAGTACGTTCCGAGCCCTGGACGAATGGCTGCGTCATCGACTGCGGGTCATGCATCTGAAGCAGTGGAAGCAGGGGCGTACCGCCTTCCACGCACTGACTGCCCTGGGCGCGAGCGCCAGCGATGCCACCAAAGTTGCTCACAACATGCGCTGCTGGTGGGTCAACGGTTGTCGCCGCCTCAACCGCGCCTTGCCGATCCGCTACTTCGACCGGCTCGGCGTTCCCCGTCTCTCTTGACCTCAATCGCTCGAACCGCCGGATGCGGACCCGCCTGTCCGGTGGTGTGGGAGGGGTCCGATCAACGATGATCGGCCCCTATCCTGATTGTCTCGACATTCGTGGGAATTCTCGAACTGCTGGGCGATTCACGGTGTGCCGGGGTATGCTGCGGTAATTGTTTCAGCATGTTTCCCATTTTGGAGCCGCCGATGTTTCGCCGCCTGTTGTGCAGTGCCTTGGCCATGGTGCCAACCCTCACCGTCGCCCAGACATTCACGTTGACCACCGTCGCCACCGGGGTTCCGGACATCGTGCAGATCCGGCATGCCGGCGATGCGCGAAAGTTCCTCGTTCTGCAGGGTGGTTCGATCCGCATCCTGCGTGCGCCGAACTCGGTGGATGTCACGCCGTTTCTGGAAACGGCGTCGATCACCACCTGTGCCTTTCCGGATGGCAGCAACGGCACACTCGGGTTCACGACTGGCGGCGAGCGCGGCCTGTTGGGCCTGGCGTTCCATCCGCAATACGCCAGCAACGGCACTTTGTTCATCAACTTTACCGACGGCCGCGGCGACACCGTGGTGGCGCGCTTCCAGCGCGAGGCGGGCAACCCGGATCGTGTGAACCATGCGTCCTGTGCGGTGGTCTTGCGGATCGACCAGGACTCCGCAAACCACAATGCTGGCGATCTGGCGTTTGGCCCGGATGGCCTGTTGTATGTGCCGATGGGCGACGGCGGCGGTAGCTTTGACCCCTGTAATCGTGCCCAGACGCTGAATCCGGCGAGCCTCAACAACGGAACGAATTGTGGGGTCGACACCAATTTCACCGGGCTCGGTGCCGGCGACGCTGATTCGCGCGCCTTGCTCGGCAAGTTGGTGCGGATTGACGTCGATGGCACGACCACCAAGCTCAATGCCGCAGGTCTCTGTGGAGCGATGGACCTGCCGGCTGCGGCCGACAGTACGGTCGTTGCAAACTATCGAGTCCCGGCAGGCGCCCGACCAGCTGAATCCGGCTTTGATCGATGGCGCCGATCCGTGTGACGAGGTTTGGGCCTATGGTCTGCGCAACCCGTTCCGATTCAGTTTTGACCGTTTGAATGGCGACATGTATCTGGGTGATGTAGGTCAGGGAACGACCGAGGAAGTCAGTTTCCAGCCAGTCGCAAGCATTGGTGGCGAGAACTACGGCTGGGACCCTTGTGAAGGCCCGTTCAACCGAGGCGCAACTGCCGGAACCTGCACGAACCTGACCACCCCCCACACGCTGCCGATTCTGCACTACAACTCGACCGGCCGATGTTCGGTGATCGGCGGTTACCGGTATCGCGGCTCGTCGCTGAGTGCTTACGGCAAGTATTTCTACGGCGACTACTGCACTGGCGAAATCTTCATCGGCACGGAAACGGCCGGTACCTGGAACGGAGTGGTGGCGCCGATTCAAGTGAATGATTTTGGCTTGTTCGGATTTGGTGAAGATGTCGACGGTGAGTTGTACGTCGCCGACGCCAATCTGGACCAATTGCTGCGGTTTGACTTTCCCGATTCCGTTGTGCTGTTCAACAACGGCTTCGAATAAGCGTTTCGGCTGCGGTCTTTTCGGCGCAAGTCGTTGATTCGTATGGTACGGCGGCCAGGGCCGCCGGCCGGCGCACAATACGCGCGCCCAGCTCACGACTTTCTAACAAATCCTGTGTTGATCTGGCGGCCCCGGGCAGCCGGCTCTTGCCAATTGAGCGCGGCCTGAGCACCATTGCCGCCCCCCAGAATCCGGCCGGACCGGTTTACGCCAAGGAGAGCAAACATGCGATTCACCCTGAAACCTCTGGCCTTCGCGGCACTGTCGTGCCTGGCCTTGAGCGCCTGCCAGGACGGCAACGACCAGGTCCAGACCGCCAAGTCGGCCTCGCATACAGCCACCACGCCGGCGGCTGCCGTTACCGCCAATCTCGATGCGCTGAAAAAAGGCGACCTGAAGGCGTTGGTGCTGAGTTCCGCGCCGCCCGACATGATCGAGCACATGCGGACCGAGTGGACGAAAGAAATGACGGCCGATCCGATCACCGAGGAAGATCGCGCCAAGTTCAACGAAACGATGACCATGTTGACCGCCGAGGGCGCCGAACAGAAGCTCTGGCAGGAACTGGAACCGAAGTTCAAGGAACTGCAGTCCGAAGCGCAGCTTCAGTTGCCGATGTGGATTGGCATGGGCCAAGGTGTTCTGGGCTCGATGGTCGATGAACGCAAGGATCTGAACGACGCGCAGAAGAAGCAGGCGAAGGACGGCATCCAGGCATTCGGAACATGGGCCAGTTCGGCCAAGTTCCTCGACGCTGATCTGGCGCAGAAGTCCATCGGCATTGTCTGCACCGCCGCGCGCGACATGAAGCTCGAATCGCTCGACCAGGTGCGCGCGCTCAAGTTCGAAGAAGCCCTCGACAAGGGCAATATCGGGTTCCGAGCGACCAAAGACCTGCTGGCCAACTACGGGTTCTCGGTGGACGACGTGATGAACACCATGAAAGCCGAGGTTGTGTCGCAGGAAGGTGATGCGGCGAAGGTCAAGGTTTCCTACCAGATGTTCCAGACCCCGCTCGAGTTCGAGTCGGACATGGTGCGTGTGGATGGCGGCTGGTACAGCAAGGAATCGGTCGAAAAGCTGCGCGCAGAAATGGCCGGCGCCAAGACCGAGCCGGCCAAAGAAGACAGCGCCGCTGAAAGCTGAGACTCGAGCGCTTTCGCAGGCCCATGGCGACCGAACGAATGGTCCTTGACGGGGTAACCCACCACGCCGATCGCGCGCCGTGGCTCTGGCGCGTGGTCGCGGCGCTGACTCGCCCGTGGCTCAAGATCCGCACCGAGCCGCCCGAGCCCGGCCTGCTGCTCAAGGCGCGGCAGACGCCGGTGGTCTATCTGCTTGAGCGTTACGGCATTTCCAATGCCGTGATCCTCGAAGAAGCTTGCCGCGAGCATTTGTTGCCGCCACCACTGATGCCGATGCCCGGCGGGTTGATGCACAAGTCGCGGGCGCTGCTGGCTCTGTCGCGACGCGACGGCCTGTGGTTCCGCAGGCCACGAAACCGCACGCACTCCAGCGGGCTGTCGCAGATCGTCGCGGCACTGCGCGCCGATCCGAACCTCGACGTCCATGTCGTGCCGGTGTCGATTTTTGTGGGTCGCGCGCCGGCCAGTGAATCCGGTTGGTTCCGCGTGTTGTTCGCCGAAAACTGGAACATGGTCGGCCGCTTCCGGCGTTTGCTCGGCGTGCTGCTGAATGGTCGCGACACGATCGTCCATTTCTCGGCGCCGGTGAGTCTGCGCGACGTGCTGAACGATGGCATGGACACCGAGCGCACCGTGCGCAAGGCCAGTCGGGTCATGCGCGCGCACTTCCGGCGCATCCGAACGGCGGTGATCGGGCCCGACCTGTCACATCGCCGCACCGTCATCGACACCGCGATCAACGCCGAAGGCGTCCGCCAGGCCATTCAGGCATCGGCAGGCAAGGAACGCATCAAGCTGGAACAAGCCGAAGCCCGTGCGCGTTCGTTCGCCTGGGAAATCGCTGCGGACTATTCGCATACCGTGGTGCGCTCTGCGTCGTTCCTGCTGCAGCCGTTCTGGAACAAACTCTACGGCGGCATCCGCACGTTCAACTTCGATACGCTGAAACAGGCGGCACCTGGTCATGAAGTGGTCTATGTGCCCTGCCACCGCAGTCACATCGACTATCTGCTGGTGTCGTACCTGTTGTACGTGAACGGCATCGTGCCGCCGCACATCGCGGCTGGCGTGAATCTCAATCTTCCGGTCGTCGGTTCCTTGCTGCGCAAGGGCGGTGCATTCTTCCTGCGCCGCAGTTTCCGCGCGAATGCGCTGTACTCGGCCGTGTTCAGCGAATATGTGGCGCAGTTGTTCAAGCGCGGTGTGTCGCTGGAGTATTTCATTGAAGGCGGACGCAGCCGCACAGGTCGCCTGCTCGAACCGCGTGCCGGCATGCTCGCGATGACTGTCCGCAGTTACCTGCGCGAGTCGCAACGGCCCGTGGTCTTCCAGCCGGTTTACATCGGCTACGAGCGACTGTTGGAAGGCAAGGCCTACATTGGCGAGTTGTCCGGCAAGGCCAAGGAAAAAGAATCGCTGTGGGGCCTGTTCCGATCGCTCAAGTTGCTGCGCGAAAAGTACGGCAAGGTCAGCGTCAGCTTCGGCGAGCCGATCTACCTGGCGCAACACCTGGACAACGCGGTACCGAACTGGCGAGAAGAAGCCAAACAGGACAAACAACCCTGGTTCAATGACACGGTGGTCGATCTGGCGCATCGGATCATGGTCAACATCAACCGTGCTGCCGACGTCAATCCGATCAACCTGCTCGCCCTGGCGTTGCTGGCCACGCCGAAACACGCGATGGCCGAAGACGACCTGATCCGCCAGATCGAACTGTTCCGACGCCTGCTGGCCGAATTGCCGTATTCCGATCGGGTCTCGATTACCGAAATGTCGGCTGCCGAGATCATCCAATACGGCGAGCAGATGAAGGTGATCGAACGCGTCAAGCACCCGCTTGGTGATGTGCTCGAAGCGCCCGGCGACATGGGCGTCATGCTCAGCTATTTCCGCAACAACGTGCTGCACCTGTTTGCCAGTTCGGCATGGGTCGCGTGCTGTTTCCTGAACAACCGGCGCTTGCAACGTGCGAGCGTCGAGCGTCTCGGTCGGTTCATCTATCCGTTCATCCAGAACGAGTTGTTCCTGTCCTGGACGGAAGAGGAATTCGGTGAGCACTTGCAGCAGCGCATCGAGGGCTTCATTCGCCTCGGCCTGCTGGAAGCCGACGGAGAAGACGGTCGTATCCTGCGCCGCAAGATCGGCCAGACCGACGAGGCCTACCAGTTGCGGGTGATCGCCACGAGCCTGCAGCAGGCGTTCGAGCGGTATTACATTGCCATCGCCTTGTTGGTGAAAAAAGGCGCCAAACGCCTGTCCACCAGTGAACTGGAAAACCTCTGTCACCTCACGGCACAGCGGTTGTCGCTGTTGCACACTCAGGCGGCACCGGAGTTCTTCGACAAGTCCCTGTTCCGCGGCTTCATCTCGACCCTGCGCGAAAAGAAGGTCGTCTGGCTCGACGACCAGGCCAAGCTCGATTTTGGCCAGGACCTGGACACCATGGCGAACGACGCCAAGCTCATCCTGTCACGTGAATTGCGTCATTCCATCCTGAAGCTGGCGGGCGAATCGCGCAGCGTAGACATTGCGCCGACACCCAAGTCGGCTTGATTTCCGGACGACTTTGGTGCGCGGCCCGAGAGCCGCGCGTGGTCATGTCGGGGACTGCTGCCGATTCGGTCGCGGCTTCCGACGCAAGCGAACAGGCCCACGGGCATCGCGGATATTGACGGCCTGCCCATCCTGCACCACTTCCAGCCGGCCTTCTTCGGCCAACCGGGCGGCGATCTCGCGGATCGGGCGCATCAGGTCGCGCCATTCGACGCGCAAGTCTTCGCCCAGCAGCCGTGCGGTTTCGCTGGGGCAAATGCTCGTGTCGTCCAGTCGCGCGTCCAGCATTTCCACGAGATAATCGTGGATCACCCTACTGAGTGAATCGTCTGGGAGAGGGCGGAAACTTGAGGGCATCGCTCGGACACGATAACAGAACCTCAGCCGGCAGCCATTCTGAATTACCCGGTTTGCGGGCGGCTGACCCGTTCGCTGCACCCGGCCTTGTTCGCCATTGGCCTTCCCGATAACGTCCGCCGACCCGATAGTGAACCTTGCCGATGGCCTTTACCCAAGCCGCACCCGTACTCGCCAATCCCTACCTCGACGACCGCATGCTGCGGTCGCTGGTCAAGCGTGTATGCCCGGCAAATCAACTGGCTGGCCTGGAGCAGGTGCTCACGGAACTCGGCGACGTGATCGTCACCGACCTCGATCCCAGAGTGCAGCGTGATTACCGGTTCAACCCCGAGTTGACGCACTTCGATGCATACGGCAACCGGGTCGATCAAATCAGCCTGTCGTCGCACTGGAAACAGGGCAAGGCGTTTGCCGCGCATTGGGGCCTGGTCAGCAGCGGTCATGACCCCAAGCTCGCGCAGTACGCGCGGTTGCATCAGTTCACGCGGATCTATCTGTACCACCCGTCCAGCGAGTTCTATACCTGCCCGTTGGCGATGAGTGACGGCGCCGTGCGCTGCCTTCAGGAATCCGGTAACTCGTCGTTGATCGATCGGGCGGTGCCGCACCTGTTGTCGCGTTCGGCCGAAGACCTCTGGATCAGTGGGCAATGGATGACGGAGACCAGTGGTGGCTCCGATGTCAGTGGTATCGAGACCGTGGCGAAACAGGATCAACGGGGCCGCTGGCGCCTCACTGGCCGCAAGTGGTTTGCATCGGCGGTGGTGGCAGACATGGCGCTGTTGCTCGCGCGTCCGGAAGGCAACAGCCATGGGGCCGACCAGTTGGCGCTCTTCATGGTCGAACCCTGGAAGAACGAGGGCAGGCTGCGCAACATCGAAGTCGATCGACTGAAAGACAAACTCGGGACACGCAAGTTGCCGACCGCCGAGTTGCGGCTCAATGGAACGCCGGCTGAACTCGTCGGCGAGATGAAAGGCGGGGTCAAGCTGATCACACCGCTGCTCAACACCACACGGGTGTGGAACGCCGTGTGCTCGATCGCAACCTTGCGCCGGGCTTTGGCGCTTGCGCGTGACTACTCGGCGCGGCGTGTCGTGTTCGGTATGCCCTTGCTGGATCATCCCTTGCATCAGGAAACCCTGGCAGACGTCCAGGTTGAACTCGAAGCCGCGTTTCATCTGACGTTTTACGTGGTCGAGCAACTGGGGCGCAGCGAGTACACCAGTTCCGACGATCCTTCGCATGCGCTGGTGCGGCTGCTCACGCCGGCGCTCAAGCTCTACACCGGCAAGTTGGCGGTGGCTGGCGTCTCCGAGTGCCTCGAAGCGCTCGGGGGGATCGGCTACTGCGAAGATTCCGGGCTGCCCGCGTTGTTGCGTGACGCGCAAGTTTTGCCGATCTGGGAAGGCACCACCAATGTGCTGGCGCTGGATGTATTGAAGGCGCTGCGACAGGTTGGTGGCCTGCAGCACTGGCTCACGGCGATCCGCTCCTTGACGGCGCAGATCACCTTGCCCGAGATGGAAAGTGTCGTGAAGCAGATCCGCGAATCGGCCACCGCGGTGGCCGAATGGCTTCAAAAGCGGTCGGCAACCAAGGATGAATTACCTGCCGGCGCGCGTGGGCTGGCGTTCACGCTCTCGCGTACCCTGGCGCTGGCCGTGTTGGCCCGTCATGCCGAATGGAGCTTCCGCGCCGAGAACGACCCGCGGGCACTCGCAGCCGCAAAACGGTTCGCGCGCCTTGGCACCATCCGCCTCTCCACGCCCACCGGCATGGAAGCGCGCATGCTTGCGAGCGACATTTACGCCTGAGCCTGAGAAAACTGTCTTCAGGCAATATGTTCTTCTCCCGCTTGCGGGAGAAGATGCCGAAGGCTGAGAAAATCTGTTGATAGGCAATATTTTCTTCTCCCGCTTGCGGGAGAAGATGCCCGGAGGGCAGATGAGCAACTGTGTCTCAGATCAAGTGGTTTGAGCGGGGTGCGGGTCCCATCTTTTCCCATCTCGTACCATGGCATTCAGCATGATCAGTAGCTTGCGCATGCTTGCCACTATGGCGACTTTGGCGCACTTGCCATTGCTCACGAGCCGGTCGTGGAACGCCTTTATCGTGGGATTCCACGTCTTGGCTGTCAGCGTCGCCATGTACAGGACGTGGCGCACTGACGCACGTCCGCCCCACACTGTGCGCTTGCCACGCATGGTGCCACTGTCTCGGTTGAACGGGGATACGCCCACCAATGCCGCGATTTGTTTGCGACTGATTTGGCCCAACTCCGGCAACTGAGCGAGCAAGGTCAGGGCTGTCACATCGCCGACGCCCTTCACTTCAACCAGCAGGTCGCGCTTGGCTTGCCATGCCGGCGAGTTCTCCACGGCTCGCTTCAGCCCATCCTCACTGGCAGAGACGCGGTTCTCCAGCCACTCAATGTGCTTCTTCAGATCCTGGCGTACTGCCTTGTTGGGCGCCTGCTTCAGCCGATTCTTCTCCATGGTGAGCATGTCCACCAACTGCCGGCGGCGCGTCAACTGGTCGGATAGCTCCTGAGCTGCTTCATCCGGTATCGGACGCTGCGCCGGTTCAATGGCCTCCCCGAAGCGCGCCAAGATATTCGCGTCGATCTGGTCTGTCTTGGCAAAGCGGCCTGTCGCTTTGGCGAAGTCACGCACTTGCCGGGGATTGACTACAGCGACCGGCAGCCGTTGTGACACCAACGCAGCGACCAAGGCCCGTTCCAGACCGCCAGTCGCCTCCAGCACCACCAGCTTGGGTGTCTGTGCCAGCAACGCTTGCGTCAATGATTCAATGCCTTCTGGACCGTTCGCAAAGCTCGATTCTTGGCCTGGTCCGGACATCGATGTATCCAACCGTGCCTTTGAAACATCAACACCAATGCATTTTCCCGTGTTCATAGGTTCCAATCTCCTGGTTCCCGGCCTTGCGGAAGCGGGCTTCGAGCCCTGGCAACTGTTCGGGATGTGGGGATAAAAACCTGCATCGACCCAAGCTCATCTACGACCTTTTAGGATCAGAGGGAAAACGGTCTGATGCAGGAAAGCGGAATTTACAAGATCAAGAAAAGAGACTGTATTGATATAGAAAAGACCAAAAACCCAGTCAAAAACCAACTTACAAGGGAAATCTGGCGACGACCGTTGTCTTCGCGCCAATCTGTCTCTCATCCGGTCCTGCGGACCACCTTCTCCCGGTGCCCGGGAGAAGGGATCACAAGGCGATTCGTCTCGAGCGCGTGAGAAATGATGTCCTAACGCCCAACCCGAATCCCATGTGACTCCAGCACACCGGTGTAGAGCAGTACGGCAATCACGAGAATCAGGCCGACCGAGACGGCGATTCGGCGGGTGAGAGCATTGACGGTACGTTTCTCGTCGCCTTGCTTGTTGTACATGTACCAAAGCGCCGCGCCGAGGTTGTACACGATGATCAGGAATACCCCGACCACCAGCAATTTTTGCAGGCCTTGCATGATTTTGATTCCCTCGTCATGAAAGGAGCAGTATAAAGCCCGCCCCAAGCAGCATTGGTGCACGGTGCGCAAACCTTCGGTGACAAGCTGGTTGTTGTTGATTGCTGGCCTGGCCGTGTTCCTCACGGCGGGTAACTGGCAATACGGGCGGGCATTGCAGAAAGATCAGGGCGTGCGTGACTTTGCGGCTGCACTCGCCGATCAGGCACCGCCGCCGCTTGCGGCAGTACTCACGGAAGCGGAGCGTTCGGGCCGTGCCTACACGGCCGCCTCGGTTCAGGGCACGCTGCGGCGTGACGAGATCCTGCTGCTTGATAACCAGATTCAGGGTGGACGAACCGGCGTGTCGGTGTTTGTGCCGCTGGTCACGACCTCAGGGCAGGCTCTGCTGGTGCAGATGGGCTGGGTGCCTTGGCCGGATCGCCGGCATCCGCCGGCCATTCCGCCATTACCCGAATCCTTGGGCACCACCGGTCTGATCGCAGCACCGCCGTCGCCGGGGTTGATTCGTGACAGCGTCGGGCAGGGGCCCTTCCCGCGTGTGCTGATGAGTATCGAACCAGATGTCCTGGCACCGATTCTTGGGCTTCCGAGCCTGTCCCCGAAGGTGTTCTGGCCAAAATCCGACCCCGCCGACGGATTTGCCCGCAATTGGCAACCGCCCGGAATTCCGGCCGACAAACACCGGGGTTACGCATTGCAGTGGTTCAGCTTCGCGATCGCCGCCATCATCCTGTTCCTGTTCTTGCATCGGAAGAAGAAAACGTCGTGACTGTCCAAACTGCTCAAGCCCCTGGTCGTGGTCGGCAGCAACTGCTGATGATCGTCGGTCTTTTTGCGCTGCCCATGGTGATTGCCGGCGTGTTGGCAGCGATTGGCTACATGCCCGAAGGGCGCCGATCGTACGGCCAGGTGCTGACACCTTCAGCGCCGCTCACTGAAACGGCCCGGACGCAGGACGGCGCCGAGTTCCGGTTCGCCACGCCCGAGTGGTACTGGACCCTTCTGGTGCGTGTCCCCGCCCAATGTGACGCGCGCTGCGTCGAACGCCTCAATCTGGTGCCGAACATCCGCGAGACACTGAACCGGCGTGCCGGCAAATTGCGGATCGCACTGCTCGACCCGCTGCCGGCGGGGGTGACGGCATTCGATTCGATCGGCGGCGTCTATTACCTGCGCGACTTGCCGCCAGAACTGCTCGAAGGCTTGCCGCAGCCGTCCAGCGACCTGCAAATGGGTCTGGTGGATCCGAGTGGTTACTTCGTCATGCGATTCCCCGAACAGGCCGAACTCAAGCCGGTTCGCCGCGATATCGGCAAATTGGTGCTCTGACCCGCACGATTGCCGGCTGCTTTCTCACCTGCTGCGAGCCCTCCGCTACACTACTCGGATGACTGCCCTGACCCAGAAGGCGGCGCAATACTTTGCGCTGACCAAGCCCAAAGTTGTTGCCCTGATTGTCTTCACGGCAATCGTCGGCATGCTGCTCGCAACACCCGGCATGCCGGACTGGCGGGTCGTGGTGATTGCCAGCATCGGCATCTGGCTGGCGTCTTCGAGTGCCGCCGCGATCAATCACCTGCTCGATGCACGGATCGACGCCATCATGGCGCGGACCTCGAATCGGCCCTTGCCAACCGGCCAACTCAACAGTCGGCAAGTGCTGCTGTTCGCCGTCACGCTCGGTGTGCTGTCCATGGTGCTGCTGGTCTGGCAGATCAACGTGCTCACGGCCGTACTCACGTTCTTCGCGTTGATCGGTTACGCGGTCATCTACACGGTGTACCTGAAGCGCGCGACCCCGCAGAACATCGTGCTGGGTGGTGCTGCGGGTGCCGCACCGCCGGTGCTTGGCTGGGCGGCCGTCGACAACGCCGTACATCCCTATGCGCTGCTGATGTTCCTGATCATCTTCATCTGGACACCGCCGCATTTCTGGGCGTTGGCAATCTTCCGGCGCGAAGATTACGCACGCGCCGCCATTCCCATGCTGCCGATCACGCATGGGGTCGAGTACACGCGTGCGCACGTTCTGTACTACACGATCCTGCTGTTCCTGGTGACCTTGCTGCCCTGGCTCACGGGCATGAGTGGCTATCTGTACCTCGGCGGTGCCGTCGTGCTGGGCATTGGCTTCCTGTATTACGCCATCCGCTTGCTGAATCCACCGAGTGAGCGGTTTGCCATGGAAACCTTCAGTTATTCCATCCTGTACCTCATGGCGCTGTTCGCGTTCCTGCTGGTCGATCATTACCTCGCGGCGCCCGCGCTGATGCAGCCTACCTCCGGCAGCATCGAGTTCACGCCGGCGTGAACGATCGGGTTGTGGTCGGCCCGGAGACGGGGCGCCTGCGCTTCGTAGAGTTTTCGCCAGAGTACGCGCCTGACCTGTTCAGGCTGATGACCGACCCCGACTGGTTACGCAACATCGGTGATCGCGGCGTTCGCTCGATCGACGATGCCCGGACCCAAATCGAGCAAAAGTACCGTCCTCAAATGCGCGAGCAGGGGTTCGGGTTTTTTGTCCTGGTCGACAAGGCCAGCGACTCCATGGCCGGCATGTGCGGGTTGATTCGCCGCGACGGTCTGGATGGCATCGATCTGGGATATGCCCTGTTGCCCGAGTTTCGTGGGCGCGGCCTGGCGGTTGAAGCGGCCTCGGCTGTCCTGGCCTGGGGCCAAAAGCAGCTTGGACTGTCGCGGGTGCTGGCCATCGTGAATCCGGACAACGCCGCCTCGATTGCCGTCCTGGAGCGAGTCGGCATGCGGTTTGAACGGCTCATCCGCCTGCCCGGTGAGCAAAAAGACCTCGCCCTTCACGCCTGGGTCGCCGGTTCGCCCTGATTGTGATCGCCGGAGTTCCGGAGGGCATTGCCTGTCCGGCCTGCAGGGTGCAGACTCAAGCGGTGAACAATCTGGTGTCTGCGAGCGAACGTTCCCGATTGGAGTCGAGTCGATCGAAGGCGGAGTTGCGCGCGCTGGCCGTCGACCTGTTGACCGTGCCCGACATCGAGGCGCTCGCTGACGTAGCGGTTCGTGTGCTGTCCGAACAGTTCCGCGCCAGCCACGTCCAGGTGCATTGGGCCGAGGGTCTGGTGGGCGCCGGTTCGGCGCCGCGCCAAACTGCGCCTGCTGCGTCCGGCGAACGTCCACTGGTGGCGGCCGAGGTGTTCCATCAGGCATGGGACCTGGGGCGGCCGACCCTTCGCGCCAGCCAGGAAGGCATGGAACTCGCATTGCCTTTGGTCACCCACAGTGCCACCGGTGCCCGTGCCGTTCTCTGCCTGCGCGTGGCGCATGGGCGCCTGGAAGAGTACGAGTCCTTCGCAGAGATGCTTGGGCTCCGTGTCAACGATCTGCTGCAGGTATCACGGCTCAAGTTGGCGGTGGAACGGCTGGAAATCGCCGAGCGGATCCAGCGTGCCCTGTACGCCATTGCCGACCTGTCGAGCGGCGACATGGAAATGACCGACATGTTGTCGGGCATCCACGAAATCATCGGCGACCTCACCTATGCCGAAAACTTCTACATCGGTCTGTACGACCCGGATCGCCATACCCTTCGATTCATCTATTTCGCCGACAGCATGGATCCGATTCCGACCCTGCCCGAGCAGATCTTCACCGAGGCCGAGCTGGAAAACAGCCTGACCATGGGGCTGATCCGGCACGGCAAAGCCCTGATGGGGCCATCCCATGTCATCCGTGCTCTGCTGGGTGTGACACGCGACGAGCAGTTTGGCCCGGATTCGGAAGATTGGCTCGGTATCCCGTTGGTGACCGGAGGCCGAGTGTGTGGTGCACTGGTGGTGCAGAGTTACGATCCGACCGTGCGATATACCGAAACGGACCGGGCGCTGCTGGGGTACGTCGGCCAACATGTGCTGACGGCGGTCCAGCGCAAACAGGCGCATGAAGAGTTGGAACGGCGCGTCGCCGAACGCACGCGCGAGCTGGTCGAGCAGATCGAGGTGCGCAAACGCCGCGAACGGTTGCAGGCAGCGTTTCATCGAATTGCCGAGTTGACCAGCACGTCCGAAACCATCGACGAGCTTTATGCGGCCGTACATGGTGTGGTCGGTGAGTTGCTGGACGCCAAGAATTTCTTCATTGCATTGCGCGAAGGCGACTGGATCGAGTTTCCGTATGCGGTCGACGAGCGCGATCCGCTGGCCCGATTTGAACCACGGCGCACCGGCATCACGCTGACCGATCATGTGTTGAACTCGCAGAAACCCCTGCTCGCCACTCGGGAGGAACTCGACCGGCTGAACCGCGAAGGTTTTGCCAGAACCGTCGGCACCCCCTCGGTGTGTTGGCTTGGGGTGCCCTTGCGCGGTGAAACCGGCCCACTCGGGGTGATGGCCGTGCAGAGTTACGCGCCGGAAGTGATCTACGACGAAACCGACCAGGAAGTGCTGGTGTTCGTCGCGAATCACATCGCACTGGCGATTGAACGCAAGCGCGCCCAGGATGCCATTCGGGCGTCGAAGGAAGACCTCGAACGACGGGTCGAGGAACGAACCCGCGAACTGGCCGACAGCAACCTGCAATTGCGCGATCAGATCAAGGTCCGTCAGCAGATCGAGATGCGGCTCAAGCACGAGGCGCTGCATGATGCGCTGACCGGATTGCCGAACCGATCGTTGCTGCTCGATCGCATGAGCCAGTGCCTGAATCGCATGCGTCGTGATCCGGAGCGGCAGTTCGCAGTGCTGTTCCTCGATCTTGACCGCTTCAAGGTCATCAATGATTCGGTCGGCCACCTCATTGGCGACGAACTGCTCAAGGAGGCGAGTCGCCGCCTGCAGGGATGTGTCCGCGAGCCGGATACCGTCGCGCGTTTGGGTGGCGACGAGTTCGCCATCCTGATTGAGGAAGTGACCGAGATCGAAGATACGTGCCGGGTCGCCCGGCGGGTGATCAGCGCCCTGAACGAGCCGATCCGCGTGAGCGGCAAGGAATTGTTCACGTCGGCGAGCATCGGTATCGCCCTCGGCGAGGTGCGGTACTCGGCCCCGGAAGAGCTTCTGCGTGACGCCGATGTCGCCATGTACCGGGCCAAGGCCCGGGGGCGTCAGCGATTCGAGGTCTTCGACGAAACGCTGCATCAGGAAGCACTGAACCTGCTGACCCTGGAAGGTGATCTCCGGCGAGCCATCGCACGCGGCGAATTCGAGCCGCACTTTCAGTCGATTGTCGACATCGAACACGGCACGATTCTGGGTTACGAAGCGCTCTTGCGATGGAATCATCCGCAGCGGGGTCTGTTGCCGCCAGCGGAGTTTCTGTCCGTGGCCGAAGACAACGGCAGTGCCGAGACCATCGACTGGCAATTGTTCGAACAGGCCTTGCGTGATGTCCCGGCACTGGCGGTCGACGGTCGTTATGTGAGCGTCAACGTCTCCGCGCGCCATCTTCGCGACGCACATTGGCATGAGCACTTCTTCAGGCTGCTCGAACTCAATCGCGTGCGCCCGGATCAAGTTCGCGTGGAAGTGACCGAGGGTGCCTTGCTGGAAAACCCGGAGCTCATCCGGAAGATACTCAGCGAAATGCGCGATCGCGGATTGCATGCGCTGCTCGATGATTTCGGGACGGGTTATTCGTCCTTGTCCTACCTCCATCAATTTCCGATGGATGCGCTGAAAATCGACAAAAGTTTTGTCAAGGACCTGCGTCCCGGTTCTACGGGCGGCAACACTGCGGTGGTTCGTGCCATCGTTGCGCTGGCCGGGTCCCTGGGGGTCAAGGTCATCGCCGAAGGCATCGAGCAACCCGAGCAACGAGATGCCCTGAGGGAGCTGGGCTGCACGATGGGGCAAGGCTTTTGGTACTCCCGACCACAACCGGCGTCGCAGTTTCTGAAACCGGGCGGCGCGGACCCGTACAACTAGGACAGGTCAAAGGTTAGACTCAGGGGATGGCAACCGATCCGCAAACCCAAGCGATGCAGGCGCGCAGCAATGCGGAAGCGCTGGCTATGCTGCAATCCTGGCTCGGCCTCGCCGAAGCCACCGCGACGTCGCAACACCCCCTCGACGTGTTCGGCCTGCTCGACCGCCGAATCACCGAAGGCATGGGTTGCGATGGTTGGGCCGTTGCCCTGTTCAACGCTGCGCGGGATGACGTCAGTTTCCCGCACAGTGGCGGTCACGATGCCCTCAAGGCACAGCGTCTGACACGAGCCCTGACCAAACCGCTGATCAGCCGGTTTGCGCAGCGCGGGCACTACTTGTCGCTGCGGGGCGAAGACCTCTATGAGTTGACGCAGGGCATGGACCTCAGCGGCGTGCCGCTGGCGACCAATGCGCTCGTCGCCGGCTTGCGCGACGAAAACGGCCTGATCGGCATTGCCGCGTTGTATGGCTTCAACGTCGAACTCGGCACCAAGACGCAAGACCTCATGTTGTTGCGTTTTGCTGCACATCACATGGTTCTGGCACTGGCGCGCCGACGTGCGCAGGATTCCATCAAGCTGGTTTCCGCCGAACTTGAGCGGCGGGTCGCCGAGCGGACGCGTGAACTGGGCGAGACCAACAGCGAACTGCGTCGACAGATGCAGGAACGCGAGCGAATCGAGGAAAAACTCAAGTACGACGCCCTTCACGACGCGCTGACCGGATTGCCGAATCGCGTGTTGATCATGGATCGCCTCGAACAGTCGCTGGCGCGTTACCGGCGCGACAACACCCAGAGTTTTGCCGTGTTGTACCTCGACCTCGATCGCTTCAAGGTGATCAACGACAGCATGGGTCACGCGATCGGCGATGCGCTGCTGGTCGAAGCCGCGCAACGAATCGGTCGTGGTGTTCGCGAAGTGGACACGGTCGCCCGGAGGGGCGGTGACGAGTTCGCCGTGTTGTTGCCCGGGGTCTACACCGCCGCTGACGCCGCGGTCGTCGCCAACCGCCTGATCGCCACGTTCACCACGCCGATGTATGCAGAAGGCAAGGAGCTGTTCACGTCGGCAAGTGTCGGCATTGCGCTCAGTCACCCGCGCTACAAGAAGCCTGACGAACTGCTTCGTGACGCGGACGCTGCCATGTACCGCGCCAAGTCGCGGGGCCGAAAGCGTTTCGAGGTATTCGACGAAACTCTGCTCGAGCAGGCGATGAAATTGCTGGATCTGGAAAACGAACTGCGCCGGGCCATCGGCAAGGGCGAGTTCCATCCGTTCTACCAGCCCATCGTTGATCTGCGGGACGGATCCAAACTCGGGTTCGAGGCGCTGCTGCGCTGGAAACACCCCAACCGCGGGTTTCTCGCGCCGCATGAATTCCTGAGTGTTGCCGAGGAAGTCGGCCTGGCCGAGGCGATCGACATGGAACTCTATGAGATCGTGTTCGAAGACCTCAAGCGATTGCCGGAAGAGTGTTACGTCAGCATCAATCTGTCGCCCCGGCATTTCCGCGATCCGCAGTTGGCCTCGAAGATCATGGCGCTGGTCGATCATCATCAGGTGCCGTCCGAGCGGTTGCGGCTGGAGATCACTGAAGGCTCCTTGCTGCATGATCCGGCGCGTGCGCGGGTGCAACTCGAAGAGTTGCGTGATGGCGGTCTCGTGGCGCTGCTGGACGATTTCGGAACCGGCTATTCGTCGTTGTCGTATCTGCACCAGTTCCCGATCCATGCATTGAAGATCGACCGGTCATTCGTGAATGGGCTCACGCAGACGGATTCCGAACAGGGTGGCTCGCAGGCTGTCGTGGAAGCAGTGTTGTCGCTGGCCCAGTCTCTGGGGTCGAAGTGATCGCCGAAGGCATCGAAAGCGAGGATCAGCGCGACTCGCTGCTGGCATTGGGTTGTACGCAGGGACAGGGCTTTCTGTATGCCCGGCCGCGGCCGATCGACCAGGTGCTGGCGCAGACGCTCCTGTAAGGTCGCGCACCCATGTCTACCCTTCTTGTCATCGACGACAATGCCGGCGTCGCCCAGGCGCTGGCGCTCCTGTTCTCGCTCGAAGGCTGGGACACGCGCCATGCCGACAGCCCCGAGAAGGGGCTCGAAGTCCTGGCGAATGAGCCGATCGACCTGGTCGTGCAGGACATGAATTTCACCGCCGACACCACATCGGGGGAAGAGGGTGTGGCCTTGTTCCGGGCCATTCGCGCCCGGCATCCGGATCTGCCGGTGATCCTGATGACGGCCTGGACCCAGCTGCAGAGTGCCGTCGAGTTGGTCAAGGCCGGCGCCTGCGACTATCTGGCGAAACCCTGGGATGACCGCAAACTCGTGGCTACGGTGGCCAATCTTCTGGAGCTGGGTCAGGCGAATCGGCAACTGCAGCAGGTTCGGGGTCGAGAGCGGCGCGAACGCGAGTCCCTGGCCAGTCGCTTCGATCTGTGCGGCTTTGTCTACGACGATCCGGCCAGCGAACGGGTGCTCACGCTGGCCACACAAGTGGCCCGCTCTGATCTCCCCATTCTGATCACCGGGCCAAACGGCGCCGGCAAGGAACGAATCGCCGACATCGTGCGTGCCAATTCCAGTGTCCGCAACGGTGCGTTCGTGACGGTCAATTGTGGTGCCTTGCCGGCCGAGTTGATCGAAGCCGAACTGTTCGGCGCCGAAGCCGGTGCGTATACGGGGGCCAACAAGGCGCGTGAAGGCAAGTTCGAAGCGGCCGACGGCGGGACTTTGTTTCTGGACGAGATCGGCAACCTGCCGGCGTCCGGCCAAATGAAGCTGCTTCGGGTGCTGGAGACCGGTCGTTTTTCGCGGCTCGGGTCCAATCGCGAACGGCAGGTCAAGGTGCGCGTCATCTCCGCCACCAACGCCGACCTGGCGGCGATGATCCGCGCCGGCACGTTCCGCGAAGACCTCTACTACCGATTGAACGTGCTGGAATTGCGATTGCCGCCGCTCGCAGAGCGACCGCGGGACATCCTGCCGCTGGCGCGCAGTTTCCTCGGCCCGGAAAAGATGTTCTCGGAAGGTGCCTGCCAGGCGCTGCGTGCCTATTCTTGGCCGGGCAATGTCCGCGAGTTGAAGAACGTGTGTGCGCGGGCAGCGCTGCTCACCGCGGGCGACACTGTGCAGGCCAGTGATCTGGGGCTGCGTGATCTGGACGGACGCCCAGGCGGCGACGACCTTGAGCTGGATCGCGACAGTGTGGAGGCTGCCCTCAAGCGTGCCCATGGTGTGATTGCACAGGCCGCACAGGAGCTCGGGTTGTCGCGCCAGGCCTTGTATCGGCGCATGGAGCGCTTCGGCATCAGCCGTGGCAAATAGGCCGCAAGTGCGGTTCTCGATCGCCGGGCAATTGCTCGCGCTGCTGCTGGCCGCCGTGGTGCCGCCGATTGCCCTTGCCGTCTGGTGGGCGCCGCGCACCGATGCACCCTGGTTGGTTCTCTCGGTCTGCATTCTTGGCGCGTTGGTGCTCGGTACGGTGCTCGTGCGGTGGTGGCTCGGTCCGGTGCTGAGCCTGTTCCGTGCCCTCACCGGGACCGTCAGCAGCTTTCGCGACAACGACTTCAGTTTTGGCCTGCGGTTTGATCGCGCCGATGAACTCGCCGAATTGGTGGACAGCCACAACGAACTCGCCGACGCCCTGCGGGCGCAGCGGCAAGCGCTGACCCAGCGCGAACTCTTGCTCGATACGATGCTGCAACACACACCGGTGGCGATGGTCCTGGTCGCCGAAATCAAACTCGGCGACACCGTGCGGCACCCGATCGTGTTCGCCAATCTGGTCGCTCGCCGATTGTTGCATCAAGGCCACAAGCTTGAAGGCCTGATGCTGGACGAGTTGCTGGAGCGCGCCGAGCCGGCATTCCGCGAAGCCATGGACAAGGGCGGCAACGGGCTGTTTACCGTCGGGAGCGAGGAGGCCGAAGATATCTATCACCTGGCGCGCAAGCGCTTTGCGCTGAACTCGCGCCCCCACGAATTGTTGTTGATCCGGCAATTGACCCAAGAGCTGCGGCGGCAGGAGGTCAGTGTCTGGAAACGCGTGATCCGGGTGATCAGCCACGAGTTGAACAACTCGCTCGCGCCGATTGCGTCGTTGTGCCATTCCGGTGCCGAGCTGCTCAGGCGCCAGCAGACCGAGCGACTGCCCGAAGTGTTCCAGGCGATCGGGCAACGCGCGCAGCATCTGGATCAGTTCATTCGCGGTTATGCCGCTTTCGCGAAACTGCCGAACCCGATTCGGGTGCTGGTGCCGTGGGCGGAGTTTGTTGAAGGCCTCAGGACGCAGGTATCGTTTATCGGACCTGCGGCCATGCCGAAATCACCCGGCGTGTTTGATGCCACTCAATTGGAGCAGGCGCTGATCAATCTCCTGAAGAATGCACGGGAGGCCGGTGGCGACACGGCGGCGGTGCAGATGGAGTTGATTGAACTCGCCGATGGCGTACGAATCGATGTGCTCGACCGCGGCCCCGGCATGAGTGAAACCGTCATGGCACAGGCGCTGATGCCGTTCTACTCGACAAAACGGGGCGGAACAGGTTTGGGTCTGGCCTTGGCGCGCGAGATCATCGAGGCACACGGTGGCCGGATCAGCCTGGCAAATCGCGAGGGCGGTGGGCTGATCGTGAGCTTGATCCTGCCGTCGTAGGCTGGGCTTCCTTCGTGAGCCCAGCCTACGTGTCAGCGTACAGCTCGACGGGTCAATCCAGATCGAGGAACGAGCGCAGCTGTTCCGAGCGGCTGGGGTGGCGCAGCTTGCGCAGGGCCTTGGCTTCGATCTGGCGGATGCGCTCGCGGGTGACGTCGAACTGCTTGCCGACCTCTTCCAGGGTGTGGTCGGTGTTCATGTCGATGCCGAAGCGCATGCGCAGCACCTTGGCCTCGCGCGGGGTCAGCCCGGCCAGCACGTCGCGCACGGTTTCCATCAGGTTGATGTTGGTGGTGGCGTCGATCGGGGACTCGACGTTGGTGTCCTCGATGAAGTCGCCGAGATGCGAATCCTCGTCGTCGCCGATCGGGGTTTCCATCGAGATCGGCTCCTTCGCGATCTTGAGCACCTTGCGGATCTTGTCCTCGGGCATGTCCATTTCCTTCGCCAGCTCTTCCGGCGTGGCCTCGCGGCCGTACTGCTGGAGCATCTGGCGGCTGATGCGGTTGAGCTTGTTGATCGTCTCGATCATGTGCACCGGGATGCGGATGGTGCGCGCCTGGTCGGCGATCGAGCGGGTGATCGCCTGGCGGATCCACCAGGTGGCGTAGGTCGAGAACTTGTAGCCGCGGCGGTATTCGAACTTGTCGACCGCCTTCATCAGGCCGATGTTGCCTTCCTGGATCAGGTCGAGGAACTGCAGGCCGCGGTTGGTGTACTTCTTGGCGATCGAGATCACCAGGCGCAGGTTGGCCTCGACCATTTCCTTCTTGGCCTTGCGCGCCTTGGCTTCGCCGTAAGCCATGACGCGGCTGATTTCCTTGATGTCGGCCAGGTTCAGGAACAGCGGCCTTCCCGCGATCAGGTTGTTCCTGCTCGGCGATGACGGCGTCCTTGCAGGACTTGAGCGTGCGCGCCCACTTCTGGCCTTGCGCGATTCGTTGTCGACCCAGCCCAGGTTGGTCTGGTTGCCCGGGAACAGGATGAAGTCCTTGCGCGGCATCTTGCCCTTGTGGTGACGAGGTCCAGGATGGGGCGCTCGTGGTGCGCATGCCTTGACCACTCGCGCAGCTTGCGCACCAGGCCGTCGGTCAGGACAGCGGCAGCTTGAGGGTGAGGAACTCTTCCGATCTGGTCGCGCAGCTTGACCGCCTTCTTGTCGTCGCCGCCCGTTTGGCGTGCGAGCCTTGAACTTGGCGTAGCTGGCGCGCAGCGGCTCCATGCGGCGCGCGACTTCGGCCGGATCCGGGCCGGTTCGCCGGGCCCGCTTCCTCGGTCGCCGCCGGTCGTGTCTCGTCTTCGTCCTCGGCGGCCTCGGCGTCGGCGTCCGGCCGCTCGGCCACGCCGCCGCGGCGGCCTTTTCGGCTTCCAGGTCGCTGAAGCCGACCACGATCTCGGCCAGGCGCTTCTTGCCGGCCTTGTGCAGTTCGTATTCTTCCAGCAGCAGCTCGATCGACCACGGGAAGTTGCCCAGCGCGGCCTGCACCTGGGCCAGGCCTTCCTCGATGCGCTTGGCGATGGCGATTTCGCCCTCGCGGGTCAGCAGCTCGACGGTGCCCATTTCGCGCATGTACATGCGCACCGGGTCGGTGGTGCGGCCGCCCTCGGTGTCCAGCGAGGTCAGCGCCGCGGCGGCTTCCTCGGCGGCGGTTTCGTCGTCCTGTGCGGCCGGGGTTTCCTGCAGCAGCAGCGTTTCGGCATCGGGCGCGACTTCATGCACCTCGATGCCCATGCCGTTGATCATGCCGATGATGTCTTCGATCTGCTCCGGATCGACCATGTCGTCGGGCAGGTGATCGTTGACTTCGGCGTAGGTCAGGTAACCCTGTTCCTTGCCCTTGGTGATCAGCTGCTTGATTTCCGACTGTTGGTCGCGGGGTTCGAACTCACCGGCCATGCAAGACTCCTTGGATACGCATTCAAATACTGAAACTGATGGACCGTCGCGCCGGGGATAAGCTCCCGTGCAACGCAGCAAAACAATTCATCGTCCCGACTCACCAACAAAACGGAAAAAACACTTCATTCGCGCCAAAAAACCGGCGCGGAACTCGATTGTCTTGTTGGGGGTGCGGCGGAAGCCCGCTTTGACCGGCCCACCAGTATAAACGGGGTGTCAAGGGTAAAGCGATCAACGAATTCTGTGTTCTTTCGTCAATCGGCTCCGATGCCCCGCTGCCAACAGCACCGAAGTTGGGACAAGGTATTGATTTTCAAGGGTGTTGCTGTCGCGACCCGGAATTCGGGGGCATCGGCTGGGTCGCGGTTCGACGAGCGTTCAGCCTGACTGGCGCCAAATGAGGTTGTCCCGCCGCCTGGAGCACGACCATGAGCCTGCACCGCCTGATGTTGTCCGCCACGATCACCTTGTCCCTCCTGGGTGCCGCCGCCGCTGTCCGCGCCGAACCGGCGACCGCCGGGATCGACTACGAGCAGATGGCAGGCGCCACGGTTGCCTTTATCGAACAGCGCAAGATGGACCGCTTCGACCAGGTCGACGATCACCACATGATCGTATGGGCCAAGCGTGATCAGGCCTATCTGGTCACCTTCAACTCGTCCTGTCGCCGTTACACGCTGGAAGATCCGATGGTCATCGAGCGGACTTCCAACTTCCGGCTCTACCCCGAAGACCGGATCACCATCAACGGCACGCCCTGCATGATCCGCGATATCCGCATTCTGGACGTGCCCGCGGTCAAGGCGGCCAGGGCATCGGCGAAGCGCTGAGTTGCCGCTTCCCGGGGCCTGACTGCCCGCCCAGGGAGGGTCGGGATCAGTCCCTCCTGGACCGATCCAGACACGGCAAGTCCGGCGCAGGTCCGGATTTGCCTCACGCCAATCAACGACTTGCGTCGTTGATTGCGGCGGTGCATCCCTGCACCGCAGGAACCTCTGAACTTGTTCAGAGGTTCCCTAGGCTGAACGGGTCCATCATGGACTTTTCGGTTGGTCCGGCACAGGCGACCGGCACGCCGCGACTTGCGTCGTTGGTTGCCTCCTACCGCAGGAACTGTTCAGAGTTCCGAACTCGGGCATTTTCGTTTTGGGCGAAAACTCCCGCGTTTTTGCGTTTAAGAGAATGGAAACCCCGCATTGCGCGGGGGAACTTCGCTGGCGCTATCATCGGTGCCGTGTACTTTTGGCCGGCTTGGCGGTTTCGCCGGGCGCGATTCACATGGGAGATCGAAATGAAGAAGTTGGTCCTTGGTTTGGCGCTCGGCGTGAGCGCTCTGTTGTCGACGTCGGTGTTTGCGCAAGACAAGCCGTCGGTCGCCGTCCTCGAGTTCACGAACGAATCGGGCGCTGCCTGGTGGCGCGGTGGCGTGGGCTGGGAACTGTCCAGCATGCTGACGAACGAAATGGCTGCCACGAAGGCCTTCCGCATGCTCGAGCGCAACAAGATCGAAGGCGTGCTGTCGGAGCAGAATCTGGCGGCCTCCGGCCGTGTGCAGGGCGGTACCGGTGCGCGCATCGGCAAGTTGCTCGGCGCCCAGTATCTGGTGACCGGCACGGTCAGCGCTTATGAAGAAGACACCGCCAGCACGGGCGGCGGTCTGAGCTTCGGTGGTGTGTCGCTCGGCGGCAACAAGTCGAATGCTTACCTCGCCGTGGACCTGCGTGTCATCAACGCCACGACCGGCGAAGTCGCGTTCACGCGCACGATCGAAGGCAACGCGAAGAGCGGCGGCATGAGCATCGGCCTGTACAAGGGCGGCTTCGGCGGCAACCTGTCGCAGCAGAAAAACACCCCGGCCGGCAAGGCCATCCGCGCGGCACTCGTGCTGAGCTCGGATTACCTGGAATGTGTGATGGTCCGTCAGGACGGCTGCGAAGCCGACTTCGACGCCGCCGACGATCGTCGTCGCGCCAAGACCCGCGATGCGATCGATCTCGACGATTGATTGTTCGCGTTGCCGAGTGAATCAAAACGGCCCGGATTTCCGGGCCGTTTTTTTGTAGGCTGGCGCTGAGCGAAGCGAAGCCCAGCTACTGGCCAACAAGGCATCAGGAAACTCGAAGTGTGCGTTTAGGTGGCAGGCCAGCATCGTGTTTCCTGCTGTATTGTCTCAAGTAGCTGGGCTTCGCTTCGCTCAGCGCCAGCCTACGGAAACTGCTCATGATCCATCGACTGCTTCTCGGATTGTTGATCGTGGTTGCTCTGCCAAATCTGTGCATGGCTGACGAGCCGTTGTCGATCGATCACGAGTTCATTGGACAATTGTCCGCTACTCCGAACGAATGGTTGCTGCGGGATCTCGCCAAAGCCGGTTCGGCAGGGGAACATGTCGGCCCACTGGTGATCAAGTTGTTGGATCATGAAGACTGGCGCATTCGACTTGCCGCTGCGCGCACGCTCGGATTCATCGGTCACGCCGGAGCCGTCGAGCCGTTGATCAAACGACTGGATGATCCAACTGATGTGCGAATCAACTGGATTGCCGCCCAATCCCTAGGGAGGCTGCAGGCACTCGCAGCGTTGCCGGCGCTGAGACGCGTGGCCGATAGCCATTGGTATCCGCCAGTTCAGATGGAAGCCGCCGCTGCGATTGAGCATATCGAACTGCGCAAAGACGACGAGAGTCGACCTTCCGTGAGCTTCCCGTTTGAGTTTTTCGCCTTTCAGCATATTGGTACGCCACATCTTGATTGCAGGAAGCCTGCAATCGGCAAGAGTCTGGTCCCGCGCGATCAGAAACTCTATGCATCAAAGTCACCGGAGGCGCTCGAGCAGCTGACGATTTCAGTAATTGAAACCAGCAGCGACGAGCTTCAAGAAATCGTTCCTGACTCTGATACGCCGAGCAAGCGGCAACCAAAAAACGAAGATCCGAATGTGCGCGAAGAGGAAGTTCAGTATCTGCCGACGGTTGCACTCCGGGTCGCAAAGGGCTGGATCGTCGGCAGTAATCGCGGAGAATGGGGCGGTGAACTGGCATTCCGCTCCGACGACGGTGCCACGCAACTCCTGAAGTACAAAAACGTCGAAGACATCTATTTCTTGGGCGAACAGGTAATTGTCCTGACCGGTCTCGCTCATCTATCCAGCAATAACGGCGTGGTTTACGTCGTCGAACAGCAATCATCCGGCGAATGGTCGGCAAGACCCTGGCGAGGGCTGCCCGGCGCACCGATGTCGTCGTGGCTGACCGAGTCGGGCGAAGTACTCATCAACACGGCCAATGGCGGTACCGTTCTGTTGCACCCATCAGGCACATTCCGTGTCGCGCCTTGCCTTGATCCGTGAAGTGACGGTTTGCAGGGGAATGGATGCCGAAGCATTCATCGCCAAATATCATTCGGGATTCAGCACATGATCCATCCGGAGACGACGGCTTACAACGCCCGTCAGGAGCCGTGCTACCGGGATGTCTGCGATGTCCTGGCGAAGGTGATCGATCAGACTCTGACGGGCAGCGAGAACAGGATCTGGCACGGACATCCGGTGTGGTTCCTGTCCGGCAATCCGATTGTCGGCTACAGCCTGCAGAAACCCGGCATCCGGCTGATGTTCTGGAGTGGCGCGGATTTCGGCGAGCCCGCGCTGAACGTGATCGGCAAAAAATTCAAGGACGCGTCGGTGTACTTCAAGGCTGCAGCCGAAGTGCCCGAGGCCGACCTCCCGCGGTGGCTGGTGAAGGCCCGTGAGATTCAGTGGGACTACCAGAACATCGTCCGTCGCAAGGGTCGATTGGAGCGGCTGACGCAGGATTGACGGAATCCTGAGGGTGCCATCGGCAGACTTTTCGTGCACCATCAGACTCATCCTTGAGGATGTCCCATGAGCCCAAAGCAGTTTTCGCGCGTTTCGACCACGCTGTTTCTGACCGCCGCGATGGTCACCTCGGCTGCGCTGGCTGACGAGGTTCGCCCGGTTCGGATCGCCACGCACGAACAACCCGATCTGGATGCTTGCTTGTCGATGGCTCGGGTTGTCGAAGCCGGCGGAACAGGTCTCGCCGTTCGTGCGGCACCGGATGGAGCTGCTGCGGTCACCGATGAGATCGCCGTGGGTGCGGTGGTGTTTCTCTGTGATACCAGTGAAGACGAGGTCTGGTCCGGTGTGGTGTATCCACAAACGGAAGATCAGGACTGCGGGCTCGGCTCGGGCGTTGAAACGCCGAAACCGTATGACGGACCGTGCAAGTCGGGTTGGGTGCTTGCGGATCGGGTGCCGGTTGAGGCGGGGTAAACCAGGCTGTGGGCTGGGCTGTAGGCTGGTGCTGAGCGAAGCGCGTAGGCTGGCGCTGAGCGTAAGCGAAGCCCAGCTTGCCTCAAAGTTTATGGCAAGCAGCACACGCTTCTTTCGGATTCGAGAGCTCGGCTTCCCTCGGTTTGCCGGAACTTCAGGCAAGTAGCTGGGCTTCGCTTACGCTCAGCCCAGCCTACACACGCTTACGCTCAGCACCAGCGTACACACGCTCCGCTCAGCACCAGCGTACATTCGCTCAGCCCAGCCTTCACCATTACAGCGTGCCGAGTCCTTCAGCTTGGCCACCTGGGCCCACTTCGAGCAAACGCAGCGTGTTCGTCGCGCCGTGTTGTTCCATGTGGTCACCGCTGGTGATCAGCACACGATCACCATCGTTGAGCAAGCCCAGTCCGAACAGGTGCTTGATCGCTTCCCTTGCCGCTTGTCGCCCGGGCAAACCGCGGCTGTCGAAATTGATTGGCACTACGTCGCGCATCATCGCCATGCGCCGGCGTGAGGGTTCGTGGCGGGAGAGCGCGAAGATCGGCACCTGGGCGCGGAAACGCGAGAGGTAACGCGCGGTGCCGCCGGATTCGGTCAGCGCGATGATGGCGCGCACCTTGATGTGTTCCGCGAGGAACATCGAGGCCATTGCGATCGCCTGATCCACGCGCTGCAGATTACGCGGCGCCTTCTCGAAATCGGTATCCATTTCGAACTGGCGTTCGGCTCCGAGGCAAATGCGCACCATCGATTCGACGGCCTTGATCGGAAACTGGCCAGAGGCACTTTCCTGCGACAACATCACGGCATCGGTTCCGTCGATCACCGCATTCGCCACGTCGAGTACTTCGGCGCGTGTGGGGATCGGATTGTCGACCATGGACTGCAGCATCTGCGTGGCCGTGATCACCACCTTGTTGCGGGCCAGCGACTCGCGGATGATTTTCTTCTGCAGACCGGGCAATTCGGCGTCGCCGATTTCCACGCCCAGATCACCGCGTGCAACCATCACAGCATCGGACGCGTCGATGATTTCGCCGAGTGCGGCGATGGCTTCGGTGCGTTCGATCTTGGCGACCAGATGTGGTCTGGCGCCGGCGGCCAGCGCGAGCGCACGCGCCTCATGCATGTCGGCTGCCGAGCGGCAAAAGCTCACGGCTAGGAAGTCGGCGTCGATCTTTGCGGCATCCTTGATGTGCTCACGATCCTGGTCGGTCAGTGCGCCCAAGGACAGTCCGCCACCCAGCCGATTGAGGCCCTTGCGATTCGACAGCGCACCATCGGTCAACACGGTGCAATGGATGGTCTGGTCCTCGATGCGCTCGACGCGCATGGTCACGAGGCCGTCATCCAGCAACAGCGTATCGCCGACGACCACGTCATTCACCAGGCCCAGGTAACTCATCGGCACCTGGTTGATATCACCGAGCGGGGCATCAGCCTTGCAAACCAGCGCAAACGCCTGGCCTGCCTTCAGCAGGACTTTGCCTTCCGCGAATTTCTCGATGCGGATCTTCGGGCCTTGCAAGTCGACCAGGACACCGACCTCGCGACCGAGTCGATGCGCGATGTTGCGGACAGCTGCTGCACGCTGAGCATGGTGCTCCGGCGCGCCGTGCGAAAAGTTGAGCCGGACGACATCAACGCCTGCGCGAATGAGGTCTTCGAGGACGCCCTCGCCATCCGTGGCCGGACCGAGTGTGGCGATGATGCGCGTGCGCCGCAGGGGCGCCTTCAGGTGATTGTTCATGGGGCGCGTGCCTTCAGTGCGGCGACGGCTGGCAATTCTTTCCCTTCGAGGAACTCGAGGAAAGCGCCGCCACCCGTGGAAATATAGGAAATGCCGGATTCAACGTCGAACTTTTCGATCGCAGCCAGTGTGTCGCCGCCGCCCGCCACCGAGAAGCCCGTGGACGCCGCAATGGCGCGAGCGACCGCTTCGGTGCCGCCTGCAAAGGCATCGAACTCAAACACACCGACCGGGCCGTTCCAGACAATCGAACGCGCACCAGCGATGATGGATGCATAGTGTTTGGCGGTTTCCGGACCGATGTCGAAGATCATGTCGTCGGCACCGACCTCGGAAGCGGGAATGGTGCGGGCGTTTGCGTCGGCGGCAAATCGGTCCCCGACCACCACGTCGGTCGGCATCGGAATCGACGCACCGCGTGCGGCCGCACGCGCGAGGATTCGTTTGGCGGTGTCGAGCAGGTCGGGTTCATACAGCGATTTGCCGATCGGCATGCCCAGAGCTGCGAGGAAGGTATTGGCGATGCCACCGCCCACGATCAACTGGTCGACTTTTTCGATCAGGCTTTCGAGCAGCGCCAGTTTTGTCGAGACTTTCGAGCCGGCAACAATCGCCAGCATCGGCCGTTCGGGCTTTTCGAAGGCTTGCCCCAGTGCATCGAGTTCGGCGCACAGAAGCGGGCCGGCCGCTGCGATCGCCGCGAATCGGAGTGCGCCATGTGTGGAGGCCTGGGCGCGGTGTGCGGTGCCGAACGCGTCCATGACATACACATCGCAGAGCGCGGCGTACTTGCGAGACAAGGCTTCGTCGTCCTTGCCCTCGCCGACATTCATGCGGCAGTTCTCGAGCAGCACCAACTGCACGGGCGCGACATCGCCACCATCAATCCAGTCGCGGATCAGCGGTACATCGAATCCCAGGTGCTGCCCCAGTCGGCGGGCCACTGGCGCGAGTGAATCCTCGGCGGCCCATTGGCCTTCCTTCGGGCGACCCAGATGCGAGGTAACCATCACGGCCGCCCCTTTGGCGAGCGCCAGCCGGATGGTGGGCAAGGCAGCCAGAATCCGCTGCTCGGCGGCCACTTCGCCGTGTTCGATCGGTACGTTCAGGTCCTCTCGGATCAAGACGCGTTTGCCGGCGAGGTCGAGATCGCCCATTCGTACAAAAGCCATGATGTCCTCCAAACATTGCTCAGGACGGCATCATGTCCAAGCCCGGCGCAGTCGGCAAGGGATTTGTCCGCTGGCGGGCGCCGACGGTGGGGGCATACGAATGCAGCCCGGAATCAGCTGGCGATGTACCGCCGCATATGGTCGATTTCCTGCTGCTGGGACTCGATGATGTGGCGTACGAGATCACCGATCGACAACATGCCGATGAGTTCGCCCTGCAGGAGCACCGGCAAATGCCGGAATTTGCGCTCGGTCATGAGCATCTGGCAGGTCGTGAGACTGTCTTCGGGCGACACACTGATGACCGGGCTGGACATGATTTCCCAGACCATGGTCTCGGCCGAGTGACGGCCCTTGAGGACCACCTTGCGGGCGTAATCGCGCTCCGAAATGACGCCGACGAGTTCAGTGCCCTTGACCACACAAAGCGCGCCGACGTTGCGGTCGGCCATCTGCTGGATGGCGGCGAGCACGGGCTCGTCGGGCCCGATGTGCCAGACATCCCGGCCTTTATGGGCAAGCAGATCGGCAACCTTGGCCATGGTGACGGCTCCGGACAATGCGATGGTGCAAGTGTGCGCTTCGAGCGACGAACCGGCAAGCGCATACCCCCCGAAAGTGGGATTCGCACTGCCACCGGTAGCGGGATACTGGGTCAGGTCAGGCGGGCTCGGAGTGGTCAGTCCTGATCTGTCGCGGCACGCAGGCCCAGGCTCCCCCTGTTGGCCCACAACAGCCCTATGGCCTGCGTGTCCGCGCCTTTTTTGCCGCTTTGCCCGCTCCTCGTGCGAGTCCCTGAGCTGCGTCCCTGGGCTGATAACATTCCCCGTTTGCCATTCCGGCCACGAGGGACTGCCATGATCGATCTTGCCAGCGACGTCAAAACCCGCCCCACCGCCGCCATGCGCGAAGCGATGATGGTCGCCGAAGTCGGCGACGAGCAGGCATTCGAAGACCCGACAGTTAATGCGCTGAACGAGCGGATCGCAGCCTTGCTGGGCAAGGAAGCAGCGCTGTTCGCGCCGTCTGGCGCCATGTGCAACCAGATTGCGATCGCCACGTGGTGCCGTCCCGGCGACGAAGTGATCTGTGACGCCGGCGCACACATCGCCTGGCATGAATCGGGTGGCCCGGCCGCCAATGCCGGGGTGATGATCAATGCGATCAACGGCCACCGCGGGCGTTTCACTGCGGCGCAGTTGACTGCGGCCATCAAGCCGGCCTGGCGCCATTGCCCCGAAGCCACGCTGGTATCGGTCGAGCAGACCTGCAACCTGGGTGGTGGTGCGGTCTGGGCGATCGATGACCTGGATGCCGTGGCGCAAGCTGCGCAATCGCGTGGCCTCAAGACGCATATGGACGGCGCCCGGTTGTTTAATGCGGCCGCCGCCACCGGCATCGAAGTCGCGCGCCATGCCCGACATTTCGATTCGGTCTGGGTGGACTTCAGCAAGGGGCTGGGTGCGCCGGTAGGTGCTTGTCTCGCCGGCAGCAAGGCGTTCATCGATCGCGCCTGGCGCATCAAGCAGCGGCTCGGCGGCGCCATGCGGCAGGCCGGCATCCTCGCTGGCGCGGCCTTGTATGCGCTCGATCACCATGTGGAGCGACTGGTCGAGGACCACGCCCATGCCCGTCGGCTGGCCGAAGGGCTTGCGGCCTTGCCGGGCCTGCAACTCGACCCGCTGGAAGTCGAAACCAACCTCGTCTATTTCGATGTGGATGCTGCGACGGCCGGTATGGATGCCCATGAATTCTGCAAGCGCCTGCTCGCATCCGGTGTACGCATGACCGCGTTCGACGCGCGCCGGGTGCGGGCCGTCACGCATCTCGATGTCGATGGTGCCGGGATTGAACTCGCGATTGCCTCGGCAAAGAAGGCTTTGGGTCAGGCGAACGGCTGAACGGTCGCCGTCATTGCGAGCCCGAAGGGCGCGGCAATCTCCGACTTGCGACCAAGCTTGAGGCAAGAACGAGATTGCCGCAGACCGCTTCGCGGTCTTCGCAATGACGATTGCGAGTTCGGTGAACTTGATTTGCAGACTCTTCTCCCGCTTGCGGGAGAAAGCTGGCTTCGATTTTGATCAATGGGCACTCACGCGATACGACGGAACCGACGACTGTTCGTTTCCGGACAGTGCCGCGTCCGGAGCCGGACAGGCGCCTCGCCGAAAACGCTCCGGAATCTGATTTAAGTCAATATATTCAGGTAGTGAGATGATTGGCACGGCGATTGCGATAGACCGGCATGGACATTCAACGCCCCGATCTCGCAATCAAGAAACGCCGCCGCCAAATCCTCTGGATGATCGGCGGTATCGCCCTGTTGGGCCTCAGCGGTTACGCCCTGTCGAAACTGGAGCCAGCGGCCCCCAGTGTCGCGCGCAGCACCTTGTGGATCGAATCCGTCAAACGCGGTGACATGATGCGCGAAGTGCGCGGTCCCGGCACCTTGGTGCCGAAGGAGATCCGCTGGATTGCTGCCGAGACGGCCGCGCGGGTGGAGCGCATTGTCGTCAAGCCCGGCGCTCGCGTTGACGCCGATACCGTGATCCTGACGCTCAGCAACCCCGAGCTGAAGGATCAGATGCTCGCTGCGCAGGCAGCACTGGTGGCAGCGGAAGCCGACTATGCGGCACGCCGGATGACGCTGGAAAGCCAGTACCTCGACCAGAAGGCCACGATGGCGAGCATCGAAGGTGATGCCGAAGCGGCAGCGCTGCAAGCCGAAGCCGAAGGCGACCTCAACAAGAAGGGCATCATCTCCGACATCAACTTCCGTCGCACCGAACTCACCGCCAAGAGCCTGCGTGTGCGCCTCGATATCGAGCATGAGCGCATTGCCAAGTTTGCGCAGACGATGGAAGCCCAACTCGCTGCCGATCGTGCGCGTATTGCGCAGTTGCGCAACACGTTCGAACTTCGGGAGCGTCAGGCGGACGGCCTCAACGTTCGTGCGGGCATTGCCGGTGTGTTGCAGCAGGTGCCGGTGGAGGAGGGCACGCAGTTGGCGCCCGGGACCAATCTCGCACGTGTCGCCAAACCGGACGTGCTGATGGCCGAGTTGCGGATCGCCGAGACCCAGGCCAAGGATGTGACGATCGGCCAGAAGGTCTCGGTGGATACCCGCAATGGCGTGATCACCGGCAAGGTTGCGCGAATTGATCCGGCCGTGGTCCAGGGGACCGTGCAGGTCGACGTGGACCTCGAAGGTGCGCTGCCGGCCGGCGCCCGTCCCGACCTCTCCGTCGACGGCGTCATCGAACTCGAACGCCTTGATGATGTGCTGTATGTCAGCAGGCCGGTGCAGAGCCAGCAGGACGCCCGCACCACGCTGTTCCGTTACGACGGCAAGGCCGGTCGTGCGCTGCGCGTCCCGGTCGAACTGGGCCGCGCCAGCGTGACGCAGATCGAAGTGCGTTCCGGCCTGAAGGAGGGCGAGTTCGTGGTCCTCTCCGACACCAGCAACTACGACAAATACGACCGGCTCAGCATCGAAGACTGAGTGTCACCAAACCATTTAATGAACCCAAGGACGACAAGGACAAGGCCATGACCCAGGACAATGCACTCATCACGATGCGTGACATCAAGAAAGTGTTCTTCACCGACGAGGTGGAAACCCACGCACTCGCGAAAGTCCATCTCGATATCGCCCGCGGTGAGTACGTGGCGATCTCCGGGCCGTCCGGCTGCGGCAAGTCGACACTGCTGTCGATTCTCGGATTGCTGGATTCCCCGACTGACGGCAGCTACTGCCTCAACGGCACCCAGGTGGAAGCCCTGAGCGCCAATGACCGCGCGCGAATCCGCAACCTCGAAATCGGCTTCATCTTTCAGGCATTCAACCTGATCGGTGATCTCAACGTGTTCGAAAACGTGGAACTGCCGCTGACCTATCGGGACGGCATCGGCAAGGCCGAACGACGGGAGCGCACCATGGAAGCGCTTGAGCGAGTGGGCATGGCCCATCGCATCAAGCACTATCCCTCGCAGCTGTCCGGTGGTCAGCAGCAACGTGTGGCGGTGGCGCGTGCCCTGGTCGGTCGCCCGTCCATCCTGCTCGCTGACGAACCGACCGGCAACCTGGATTCCAAGAACGGCGAAGCGGTGATGAGCCTGCTCGACGAACTGCACAAGGCCGGCGCGACCATCTGCATGGTCACGCATGATCCGCGTTACGCCGAGTTTGCCCAGCGCAAGATCTTCATGTTCGACGGTCGTGTGGTCGATGAAGAAACACTGATCCGTTTGCGCCGCGAAGAAGACGCACGACTCACGAAACGTCCGACCGCCGCCTGAGTCTGCCTGGAGAACCGCCATGTTTGCCTTGCTGACCGATCTGCGCACCGCCTTCAAGCAAATGCGCCATCGTCCCGGATTGTGGACCACCATGATCCTGACGCTCGCACTCGGGCTCGGCGCCAACACGGCCGTGTTCTCGGTCTTCCAGCGACTGCTGCTGGAGCCACTGCCTTTCCCGGGCGGCGAACGGCTCGTGATGGTCTACAACACCTATCCGAAGAACGATCTCGAGTTCGCCGGTACTTCGGTGCCTGACTATCTGGATCGGAAGACCCAGATCGAGGCGTTCGAGGACATCGGCATCTATACCTACGACACGCTCAACGTGCTGCATGCCGGTGAAGCATCCCGTGTGTTGTCGACGCGGACATCGGCGTCCTTGTTCTCGACGCTGGGGGTGCAGCCGGTGCTCGGCCGCACGTTCACCGATGACGAGGCCCAGAAGCAGCAGCGCCTGATCGTGTTGGGTGATGCGGCGTGGCATCGACTGTTCCAGCGTGATCCGAATGTGCTTGGAAGTTCGATGCGCATCAACGGCGAACAATGGACCGTCATCGGTGTGATGCCAGCCTCGTTCGTGGTGCCGGGCTACCCGGGATACGTCGGCGAAGTCTTTACGCCTTACGGATTCACGCCGCAACAGAGGAGTGATGGAGAGCGCGGAAACGAGTACTCCCTGTCGATCGCCCGGCTCAAGCCGGGCGCCAGCATCGAACAGGCTGATCAAGCAATGTCGGTGATTGTCTCGCGCCTGGGCGAACGGCTGCCGGCCGAGTACAAGGTCTTCTGGGATCAGGCCGGATTCACCGGACGCGCGCGCAGTTTGCGCGATTACGCAGTGGGTGACGCGGGCGGCACGATCCGGTTGCTGCAATGGTCCACGCTGCTGGTTCTGCTGATCGCCTGCGCGAATGTCGCGAACCTGATGATGGCGGCAAGTGTGGCGCGTGTGCGGGAATATGCCGTGCGTTCGGCACTGGGTGCAGGCAGCTGGCAACTGGCGCGCCAGACTTTGGTGGAGTCATTGCTGGCGGCTGCCATCGCTGCGGTGGTCGGGCTGATGATTGCCCATCTTGTCTTGAAGGTGATGTTCGGCCTGGGGCTGGACATCCTGCCGTTCGGGTTCGAGGCAAAGGTGTTCACGCCAGGTATCCTGATCGGCGTGTTGGTTGCCGTGCTGGTCGTGGCGCCGCTGATTGCACTGCTGCCGATCCTCGCGGTGATGCGCCGCTCGCACGAGTTGGGCCTCAAGGATGCGGGTCGCGGTGCCCTGGGTAATCGCGCCACCACGCGCCTGCGTTCCGGGCTGGTGATTGCCCAATTGTCCCTGTCGGTCGCCTTGCTGGTTTCGGCCGGCCTGCTGATGCGCAGTTATGCCCGCGTGCTTGCAGAGTCGCCCGGGTTCGACAGCAGTCAGGTCTGGACTGCCAGTATCGCGTTGCCTCAGGACCGATTCCCGGAACCCGCGCAGCGTGCCGCGTTTTTTGATCGTGTCCGCGACGAGATGCGTCAGGTTCCTGGCCTGACCGAATTCGGCATGGTCAGTGGTTTGCCGTTCACGAACAACGGCGGCATGTCGTCGTACAGCATCAAGGGTCGCGCCCGTGGCGCCGACGAGCCGATGCCACATGGAAACATCCGCGTGGCCGACGAAGGTTTTTTCCAGACCATGCGTATTCCACTGTTGCGTGGGCGGACCTTCGAAGCCACCGATCGCGCCGACACCGAGCCGGTTGCGGTCATCGACCAATTGCTGGCCGACAAGTACTTCAAGGATATGGATCCGATCGGACAGTACATCGGTGGTGGTCAGGAAGATGATGCGGATGCGGTGTGGTATCGCATCGTCGGTGTCGTCGGTACGGTCAAGACCGCAAACCTGGACCAGAGTGTCCGCAAGGAAACGTATTACCTGTCGATGCGGCAGGACCCGAACCCGCTGGGATCGCTGGTCGTGCGCAGTGCCTTGCCATCGGAAGCACTCGCCACGGCGCTGCGCGACGCACTGCGCAAGATCGATCCCGAACAACCGGCTTACGACATCAGCACACTCGACGCCCGCATCATGAATTCGCTGGGCGCCCGTCGTGCACCGATGGCGTTGATCGGAGTCTTTGCGGCTTCGGCGCTGGTGTTGTCGGTGATTGGTCTTTACGGACTGCTGAGTTTTCTGGTCGGACAACGCCACGGTGAGTTCGGTGTGCGACTGGCGATGGGTGCCCGTGCGAACGACCTGTTTGCCACGGTGCTGAGTCAGGGCGGCCGCCTGATTGCGTTGGGCCTCGGGCTGGGTCTGATCCTGGCGCTGCTGGCGACTCAATGGCTGCGGACCCAATTGTTCGGCATCAGCGCGGTTGATCCGTTGACGATCAGCGCGGTGCTGATCGTGCTGGCCGTGACGGGCCTGATTGCTTGCCTTCTCCCCGCGCGCCTGGCTGCACGCGTCGACCCCATTCTCGTCTTGCGCTCTGAATAAGGAATGTTCATGAAAGCGATGTTTTCCGCACTCCGGATCGAATTCCGGGAAGCCTGCCAAAGGCTGCTTGCCCGGCCCGGTTACACGGCTTTGTCGGTCGCTGTGCTGGCCGTGGGCCTCGGTGCCACGCTGTTCGTGTTGGGTGCGATCAACACGCTGGTGCTGCAACCCGGGCCGTTCTCTGGCGACGGGGCGGTCTACCAGTTGGGTGAACTCGACCCGGAGGACACGGATGAATTGGATGAACTGGCCGCCGGCGATGCCTTGAACCTGCTGCGGGACGAGCCTGCGGTGACCACGGTGGCGCTGTATCAGGAAGCGACCATCAATATTGCCGACCAGAAAACAGTGGTGCGTTATGACGGCGTGCTGGTCAACAGCGGCGTATTCAAGCTGCTCGGTGTGACGGCATTACTCGGCCGGACTCTTCAGCCCGACGACGATCGGCCGGGCGCACCACGTGTGGCGACGATCTCTTACCGCATCTGGCAGGACCGCTTCGCTGGCGCCGCAGACATCATCGGGCGTCGTGTACGCATCAACGCGTTCGACGCGACGATCGTCGGGGTCATGCCCGATGGCTTCTCGTATCCGTTCGGGCAGCAAGTATGGTTTGCCGCGCAGTTTGATCCGAACACGCCGCGCGCCGAACAGGCCGAGACGGTTGTCCTGGTGCGGGTTGCCGCCGGTACCGATCTGTTGGCCACCCGCGAGCGCTTGAATGTTGTCTGGGCAGAAATACAGAAAGGCGTTCCCAGCGATACGCGCGTGCCGAATCCGGTCGAGTTCCTGCCGGTCAACTATCTCTATACCTCGCGTCATACCCGCATGATCCTCAATCTCATGCTGGTGACCGGGTTTGGCGTATTGCTGCTGGCCTGTGCGAATGTTGCCGGGTTGCAAGCGGCCCAGGTGGTGGCGCGGGCGAGGGAACTCTCGGTGCGTGCTGCGATCGGTGCCAGCCGTGGCCGTATCCTGTTCGGCATTCTCTGTGAGTCGTTCATCCTCGCCTCTCTGGCCGCCGCGATCGGTCTGGTGATTGCGCACTTTGGGGGCAAGGGCGTCGAGTCCGTGTTCGCTGCAGCCGGCGAAGCGCAACCGTACTGGATGCATTTTGGTGTCGATTGGCGTATGGCGCTGATGGGTTTTGGCAGTGCGCTGTTGGCCACCGCGCTCGCGGGCATCATGCCGGCGTGGCGCGCCTCGGGTGGTGATGTCCAGGCAGGCCTGCGTGATGGCGCGAAGGGCAGTGCGGCTGGAACGTCGCGACTGGGGCGTATCCTGATCGTCTTCCAGGTGGCCTTGTCTTGCTTGCTGCTGGTGGGGGCCGGATCGGTGTACCGCGACCTCGACCGACTCGCAACCTTGGATCTCGGCATCAAGGTTGCCACGGACGAAGTGTTGACCGGTCGCGTGGCGATCTTTCCGCAGGCGTTTCCGACGCCTGCCGACCAAGTGCAGTTCTTCGAGCGACTCGGTGACGCCTTGCGCGCTGATCCTGAGGTCGCTGCCGCCACCGTTTCGCAATCACTTCCGGGCGGAATCGGCGTCGGCACCGACTATCGGCTGGACGGTGAAGACCCGCAAGGTGACGCGCACTATGCCCACTTCAGTGCGATCGACGATCACTTCCTGGAGACATACGGCATTTCTTTGCAATCCGGTCGTTTTTTCCAGGCGACCGACACCCTTGAAGGTGTTCGTGTGGCGGTCGTCGATCAGGCCTTCGTCGACCGTCATTGGCCGGGTCAGGATGCGATCGGGCGACAGTTGCACTCGGCCGATGGCGACACCCGACCCATCGAAATCGTCGGGGTGGTGCCGACTTTGCATCTGACGGAAATCGACGACTCACCGAATCCCACGGTGTTGATGTCCTTGCGTCAGGCCCCATCACGATTCAATAGCCTGTCCATTCGCGCACGCGGTGATGTTGCCTCATTGGCTCGTCGCCTGCCCGGCATGGTGCGTGCGGTCGATGCCGATACGCCGGTCTATTGGGTTCGACGCCTCGACGAAACAATCGCTTCCGAGATGGTCGGTCAACGTCTGCTGGCGGTGATCTTCGGCCTGTTTGGTGCGGTCGGCCTGTTGCTTGCCGCTGCAGGGATTTATGGCCTGCTGGCGCAAACCGTTGCGAACCGGACTCGTGAAATCGGTGTTCGTCGTGCGATTGGTGCCAGTGGCGCCCGGGTCATGCAACAGATCTCCGCCGGGTCGCTCACGCGGGTCGGTATCGGTCTGGCGATCGGCCTCGGGCTCGGCGTTCCCTGGTCCAGATTGATGACCATCAATGCCGAAGACACCTGGACGCTGGACCCATGGCTGTTCCTGATTGTCCTGGTTGCGATCCTGCTGTCGGCCATGCTGGCCATCTGGGTCCCCGCGCGCCGGGCCCTGGCAGTGGATCCGATGACCGCACTCCGTCACGACTGAACAGGATTTCCGGAAATGACCAACGCATTACGTGCCGCCTTCCGTCATCTTTGGCGCCAGCCCGGGTTCAGCCTCAATTTGATTGGCATGCTGGGCCTCGGACTCGCGATTGCCGTCACCATGTTCAGTGTGCTCAAGGCCGTGGTGCTGGAGCGATTGCCCTATGCCGATCCAGAGCGTGTGGTCGTGTTCAACGCCCACAACGCGCGACAGTCCGCGAGCGCCATGCTCACGTCGGCCGAGGCCGCTGCCATGGCGACCGAGAGCGAGGTCTTCGACCGGGTCGCGAGGTACAACTGGAGCGGCGAAACGGTAGTGGTTTCCGGCGAACGGCCGCGCGAGTTCACGGTCGCCACGGTCACAGGCGACTTCTTTCCGATCCTCTCGCCGAACATGTTGCTTGGACGCCCGGTCGAGCAACGCGACCTCGATGCCGATGTGCGAGTGATCGTGTTGTCCCATCGCGAGTGGCAACGCTCGTTTGGTGGCGATCCGAACGTGATTGGCAAAAAAATGCCCTTGGCCTATGGGGATGCCGAGGTGATCGGTGTGCTGCCGCCGAGTTTTCAGTTTCCCGGGTCCGACGTCGACGGCTGGTTGCCGATGTTCCCGCGCTTTGAGCCGAAGACCGATTCACCGGTGTATCCGAATGCACGGTATGTACCGACCATCGGATTGTTGAAGCCGGGTGTTGATCTGGCGCAGGCAAATGCCGCCGCCGCGCGGGTGGCCGCGAGGATGCGCGAGCAGTACCGTCTGGAGGACATTGGCTGGCGTCCGGTCGTGAGTTCGGCGCTGGAAGATCTGCTTGGCGAAACGCGCGTGGTGCTGTGGGGTTGTTTTGCGGTCGCGCTGCTGGTGCTGCTGATCGCCTGTACAAATGCCGGTCTGGCCTTGCAGGCACGAGCGGTCGCACGCAGTCGCGAACATGCCGTAGCGCTGGCGCTGGGTGCGAGCCGGAGGCTCCTGCTGACGGTGACGGTCGTGGAGTTGTTCTTGCTGTCGGTCGCGGCGACGCTGGTTGCGCTGATCATCACGCAGGGCGTCACGACGGCGCTGGCTCAGTTGCTTGCAGACATCCTGCCGCGCGGGGAAGGCATCAGGATCGACTGGAGTGTGGCGGCAATTGCCCTGGCGCTCGCGCTGGTTGCGGTGGCCGTGTCCAGCCTTCTGGGTGCGCGGATGCGTGCTGATGCCAGCGAAGTGTTGCGGAGCGGGCGGGGCCAGGTGGGTCTTCGAAGCCGCTGGCTGAAACTTGGGCCGGCGATCGGCATCGCCATGTCGACGGTTGCCTTGATCACTGCTGCGGCGCTCACACTCAGCGTGTTGTCCCTTAGCGCAGTCAGCCTGGGCTTTCGGACCGAAGGCATCCAGATCCTGCAACTGTTCCGCGATGGCGGGCCGGCGGAATGGCGTCGATATGCACCGGCCGTCGCGCAGGTGCTGGCTGCGACACCCGGTGTCGAAAAACATGCCTACACCACGGCTGCGCCGCTGTCGGTGATCGGGCGATTCGAACTCGATGCCATGGTTGCCGGGCGCAGTGAGGTCGAGCCCTATCAGGCGCTGATGCGCGGGGTGTCTCCGGGTTATCGCGATCTGCTCGATGTGCCCCTGGTATCGGGCCGTGACCTGAGTGCCGCCGATACCGAACAGGCGCCGATGGTTGCCCTGATCAACGAGACGCTGGCGCGGCAGAGCTTCGGCTCGGAATCGCCGATCGGCAAACAGTTGCTGTTGCCTCTGGGGCCTGGTGCGCGCAAGCCCGCGACCGTAGTCGGTGTGATGAAGGACCATCGTAATCGCGGGCCACGTTCCGCGGTCCAGGCCGAGATGTGGTTGCCGTTTGATCAGGCGCCTTGGGTCGGCGTGAGTTTTGTGGTGGCAAGCCCCCTGCCGGCGATGCAGGTTCAGCAGGCACTTGAGCAAGCCATCACCGAAGTGGCGCCAGAAGAAGCTGCGACGCGCAAATTTTCGTTGGCCGGAGACGCCAGCGCACAAACCGGACTGACGACCTTGCTGACGCGGATCCTGCTTGCGTTTGCGGTGAGTGCCCTGTTTCTGGCGGCGTTCGGCATCTATGCGCTGACGACGTTGACCGGCCGTGCACGGGTGCCCGAGTTTGGCCTGCGCCTGGCGATTGGCGCACGACCCAAACAACTGGCGCACCGGCTGATCCACGAGGCCCTCTCGCTGACCGGCGCAGGATTCGTCTTCGGTGCACTGGTTTCGTGGCTGGTGCTGCGGTTACTGGAATCCCAGCTGTTCGGTCTCGGGGCCCTGCCGTGGTCCTCGTATCTGGTCACCGGCCTGGTCCTGCTGATCGCCGTGCTCGGAGCGACAGCGCTGCCGGCCTGGCGGGTGGCGCGATTGTCCCCGATGCAGTCGTTACGGTCGGATTGAAGCCATGATCAAACTACAGAACATCCAACGCCAATACACCACACGTGCCGGCAGCATGCCGGTGCTCCGTGATATCCAGCTGGACGTCCCGAAGGGGGCGTTCGTGAGCATCGTCGGGCCCTCGGGCTCAGGCAAGTCGACACTGCTGCAGGTGCTGGGTTTGCTCGACAACGCCTGGACCGGTGAATACTGGTTCGAAGGGCAGGCACTCCATGCGCTGAACGGCAAACAGCGCCAGGCGTTCTCGCGCGAAGCGGTGGCGTTCGTGTTCCAGCAATACCATCTGCTGGACGACCTGACGGTGGCGGAAAACATCGAGCTGCCGCTGACCTACCGAAGTGTGCCGGCTCGGGAGGTCAAGGCACGCGTGGAGGCCATGCTGGAGCGGTTCGATCTGGGGGCTCGCCGGCACGACTATCCCAATCAACTGTCGGGTGGCCAGCAGCAAGTCGTGGCGGTTGCCCGTGCGCTGATCGCCGCACCCCGGTTGCTGCTGGCTGACGAACCCACCGGTGCCCTGCACAGCGACCAGGGCCGGCTCATCATGGACCTGCTGGCCGACCTGAACCGTGCCGGCACCACCATCATCCAGGTCACCCACAACCCCGAGTTCGCCGCCCGTGGCCAGCAAGTGCTCAGGATGCAGGACGGCAAGCTGGTTGGGGCGTAAGCGCGGACAGCCAAACCCTGTGGGAGCGGATGTAGCCGCGATGCGACGTTGCCCAAACCGTGAAAGCCCTCGCCGATTCGGTGGCTGTCACGCTACTTGTCGATCTTTTGGTTGCTCCCCTTGTCATCCCCCCGCGAAGCGCCACTGTGCGAAGGTTTGGGCCTGGGGCCCCGTTTTCCCGCTTTCGCGGGAATGACGGACGTTTTGTGCGGCACGGCGAGCCCCGTCTTTCGCACTGGCCACAGCCCTCCCTCGGGATGCTCGGCACCACCCTGCTAGACTACGCGGATCTTCAAGACGCCCAGCGCCACCCATGTCCAGCGAAAATCCAGCGCCCAACCATTTCATCCGCCAGATCGTCATGGACGATCTCGACAGCGGCAAACACGCGTCGATTGCCACGCGGTTTCCGCCGGAGCCGAACGGTTACCTCCATATCGGTCACGCCAAGTCGATCTGCCTGAACTTCGGTTTGGCCCAGGAATTCGGCGGGCGCTGCAACCTGCGCTTCGACGACACGAATCCAGCCAAGGAAGAACAGGAATACGTCGACGCCATCAAGGAAGACGTGACCTGGCTCGGTTTTCACTGGGCCGAACTGCGTCATGCCTCGGATTACTTCGAGCTGTTCCATCGCTGTGCGCTGCGCCTGATCCAGGATGGCGCGGCCTATGTGTGTGACCTCAACGCCGAAGAAGTGCGCGCCTATCGCGGCACTTTGACCGAGCCGGGTCGACCCAGCCCTTACCGCGATCGCACCATCGCCGAAAATCTCGACCTGTTCGCGCGGATGCGCGCCGGCGAATTCGACGATGGCGCACGGACGCTCCGCGCGAAAATCGACATGAGCTCGGGCAACATCAATCTGCGTGATCCGGCGCTGTATCGCATCCGCAAGGTGGCGCATCAGAACACCGGCGACGCCTGGTGTATTTATCCGATGTACGACTACGCCCACGCGCTGTCGGACGCATTCGAAGGCATCACACATTCCCTGTGTACGCTCGAATTCGAAGATCACCGCCCGCTGTATGACTGGTGCCTCGACCGGCTGCCGGTGTGGGCCATGCCTGAGCTCGCCGATGAGTTGGCGCGCCTTGAACTCAAGCCTGGTCGGTCGCGGCAGATCGAGTTCTCGCGTCTGAATCTCGATTTTCTGGTGATGAGCAAACGCAAGTTGCTGGCGCTGGTGACCGATGGTCTCGTCAGCGGTTGGGACGACGCGCGGATGCCTACACTGCGCGGGATCCGTCGTCGCGGCTACACACCGGAAGCCCTGCGCAACTTCGTGCGCAACGCCGGTGTGACCAAACAGCAATCCGTACTCGAGTATTCACTGCTCGAAAACGAAGTGCGCAATGATCTTGATGTCCGGGCCGAACGACGTCTCGCGGTGATCGACCCGCTTCGCCTGACCATCACGAACCTGCCAGCCGATCACGACGAATTGCTGACCCTGTCGAACCATCCGAAGGATGAATCCTGCGGCACACGTCAGGTCGGCTTCTCGTCGCAACTGGTGATCGAACGCGAAGACTTCATGGAAGTCCCGCCGAAGGGATTCCACCGATTGGTGCCGGGCGGCGAAGTGCGCCTGCGCTCGGTCGGCATCGTGAAGTGCGAAGAGGTCATCAAGGACGATGCCGGCAACGTCATCGAACTGCGTTGCACCCTCGATCTCACCTCGCGCCCCGGTGGAACCGGTTCCGATCGCAAGATCAAGGGAACGATTCATTGGGTCTCCACTCGACACGCGATGCAAGCCGAAGTGCGCTTGTACGACCGCCTCTTTACGGTCGCGGATCCGGATGACGATCACGACGGTAAGAGCTACCGCGACTATCTGAACCCGCTGTCGGTTCGCACCGTGACCGCGTTCCTGGAAGGCAGCCTCAAGGCCGTCGAGCCGGAATCGCGGTTCCAGTTCGAGCGGCTCGGTTACTTCGTTGCGGACCGCCTCGACCATCGTGCCGACCGGCCGGTGTTCAACCGCATCTGTACCTTGCGCGACTCGTACGCCAAGGCCAAGTAAGTCGTGGACTTCTGGCCCGCGCTCGGACTGTTGGTTCTGATCGCGGGTCTGGCGCTGCGCCTGCAGCCCATGCTCACCGTGTTGTCGGCTGGCCTGGTTTCCGGGCTCGCCGGCGGCATGAGCCTCATCGACATCCTGAACACACTCGGTGAAGCGTTCTCGCGCAACCGGTTTCTCGCCATCCTGATTCTCACGCTTCCGGCGATTGCGTTGCTGGAGCGCTTGGGCCTGCGTGAACATGCCGAGCGGTTCATCCGCGGCTTGCGTCAACCCAGTTTCGCCCGGGTGTTGATTCCGTATCTGGCCATTCGGCAGATCTTCGCGATGTTGGGCCTGACGAGTATCGCCGGATCCGCGCCCATGCTGCCGGCACCGACAACATCGGTCTGTTTTTTGGCGAAGACGTGTTCGTGGCGTTTGGTGCGGTACTGCTGATCCAGTCGACGCTTGCGCAACAAGGCATCGATCTGGCGCCGTTTGCGATTGCCATCTATGGATTGCCCACGGCAGTGGCGGCCTTCCTGATTCACAGTTCCAGGCTGATGTGGTGGTCGCGCCGGCTGGGACGGGTAGGGGTTCCCACATGAGTGTGCTGTGGCCGATCTATCTCGCCATCGCGCTCGTCATGTTGCGACTCGGCTGGCGACGATTCAGTGCCGGAGACCAGGCCGGCACCGCGTTCTGGACCGTTCTCGCGATCCTGTTCGTGGCCGCAGACTGGATGCCGCCGGCGGTCGTGGGTGGCGGGCTATTGTTGGTCGGTGTCCTGTCGGCTTTGCCTCAAGGCAAGCTCGAGACCTTGATCAAGACCGTTCAAGCGAGCGAACCGAGAACCACCGTGTTGCGCCCGGCGCTGCTGATTCCGTTACTCACGGTCGCGCTGATGCTGATCGCCAAAACGGTCCAGTGGCAAGGTCAGCCACTGCTGGATGCCACGCAGGCAACGCTGTACGGACTGGCATGCAGCGTGCTTCTGGTCTGGTGGGCAACGAGCTTCACGTGGCGCGTTTCGCCGCGGCTGGGATTCGAATCGGGCGTGGAAGTGCTCGATCGACTTGGTTGGGCCGCTGTCCTTCCGCTGGCACTGGCCACACTTGGTGCCGTGTTCGCGAAGGCCGGATTGGGTGTGTTGGTGTCCGATCTGGTGCGCCTCGCCGTACCGGCCGATTCGGGATTCCTGCTGGTCGTTGCGTATGCACTCGGCATGGCCGTGTTCACGATGGTCATGGGGAATGCGTTTGCCGCGTTCCCGGTGCTGAGTATCGGCATCGCTGTGCCCCTGCTGATTCAGGGGCAGGGTTATGCCGCAGCGCCGGTGGTGGCAATCGGCATGCTCAGCGGTTACTGCGGCACGCTGATGACGCCCATGGCCGCCAACTTCAATCTGGTGCCGGCGATCCTGCTCGAGCTCAAGGACCGTAATGCCGTGATCAAGGCGCAGGCGCCCACCGGTGCCGCACTGCTGATCGTCAATATCCTGCTGATCTACTTTCTGGCCAAACCCGCATGAAACCGTCCAAGAACAAGAGTCTCGCCGCACCCATCCTGATCACCGGCTTCACGCCCTTCGGCGGCGAGACCGTCAATCCCTCATGGCTGGTTGCCAGCCAGTTCGATGGTCGTGAAATGCTCGGCGCCCGGATTCATGCGCGCGAACTCCCCACCGTGTTCGGCCGCGCCGAGACCCAGCTCAGCTACGCCCTGCGCAAGCTTCGTCCCGGGATCGTGCTCATGCTCGGCGAAGCCGGCAATCGCTCACGAATCTCGATTGAACGCGTCGCCATCAATCTCGCCGATGCGCGCATCGCCGACAACGACGGCAAAAAGCCCCGCGACCAGGTGCTGGTCAAGAACGGTCCAGCCGCCTATTTCAGTACCTTGCCCGTACGCGAATTGCACGAAGCATTGCATGCCGCAGAGATCCCGTCTGAATGCTCACTCAGTGCCGGCAGTTTCGTCTGCAACGCGGTCATGTATCGCGCATTACATCTGCTCGCCGAAAGGGAGGCTCCTGCGCGCGCAGGGTTCATCCACTTGCCGTATCTCCCCGAACAAGCCGTCAATCATCGGCATGCACCGAGTATGGCCCTGGATGATCAGATGGCTGCGGTGGAGATCATCTTGCGGACCTTGATGGCATAACAAGCAGAATAAAGGCTTGTTGGGCTGCGCCAAAGGGCCGGCCGGAAAAAATGACTTGGAGTTGAGCATGAAGTCCGTGTTTCAGATCGCGCTGATCGTTTTGGCTGGATACTCGTCAACGGGAACCGGGGCAGAAGCCTGGCAACGAGAATTGGTATCACGAGGAATCCACAGCTCGACAGATCATCTCGGATGACGGGCGGTATTCCCTGTTCTGTTCCGAGGCAACGAATCTGTTTCCAGGGCAAGACGATCACAACGACGCACTGGATGTGTTCCTCAAGGACAACCAGTCTGGTCAGACAATTCTTGTTTCGCGTCAGTCAGGATCGCCGCTGACTGCAGCAAACGCTCAATCGGTTCCGTCGGCACTCAGCGCTGACGGCAGATTTGTCCTTTACTTCAGTCAGGCGACGAATATCATTGCCGGCGCCACCGACACCAATGGCCCAATGGAGGACGTATTCCTTTTTGATCGAGATGCCGGCTCCACGAGTCTCGTATCCCGGATGTCTGGCGCACCGACAACCACATCCAATGGTCCATCGTTTGCCGGCGACATGAGTGATGATGGTCGATATGTCGTATTCCAAAGTAACGGCACCAATCTGGTGGAGGACATGCTCGACACCAATGGATCGCTGGACGTATTCCTGTACGACCGGGTTACTCAGTCATTGGAGCTGATCTCACGAAGCGCGAACAATCCGGGCCACACCGCCGATGCCCAATCCAGCATCGGCTCGATATCCAATGATGGCCGAGCGATTGTGTATAACAGCTACGCTTCCGATCTCGTTGAAGGGCAAGTCGAGGCGGCAATTGGCTTGGACGTATTTCTGCATCACCGAAAAACCGGCGCGACGCGGCTAGTGTCTCGAGCGTTCGGTAATCCAGTGGCCACAGCGAATGGAGACTCCTTCTTGGCGCAGGGCAGTCGTTCCGCGCTCAGTTCCGATGGGCGATACGTCTTGTACACCACCAGTGCGACAAACATTGTTCCCGGTGTCGTCGATGACAATGCTTCCTTCGATGTCTATCTGTTCGATTCAGAACTGGGGTTATCCAATCTGGTTTCTCGGTCCTCGGGGTCACCGTCGGTCACGCCGAACGGATCCTCTGGCGGGTCGGAACTCAGTGCTGATGGCCGCTATGTGTTGTTCTCCAGCTCCGCAACCCAGGTTGCTGGAGTGACCAACGACGCGAACGGGTTCAGCGATACGTTCCTGTTCGATCGAATGACCGAAGCCGCGAAACTGATTTCTCGGGCAGAAGGTCAGGTCACCGTCACAGCCAACGGAGGTTCCGTTCCCATGGGCTTGTCGAACGACGGCCAGACGGTTCTGTACAGAACGTTCGCAACCAACGTGATCAACGATGTTGCCGACAGCATGGAAAGCCCTGATTTGTTTGTTTTTGATGTGTCCTCAGATGCGACGAGACTCGTTACACGGTCTGCAGGCAATGCAGCCTCAACAGCCAATGGTGATGCGCGGGCAGGGGTGCTCAGCGGCGACGGACTCGCAGTGTTGTTTTCCAGTAGCGCAAGTGACCTCCTGCCGTCTGGTGAAGATGCGAACGGTTTGATCGATCAGTTCCGATTCGATGTCGTGCACGGAACCGTTTCGGCTGTATCCACGGGTGTCGCCAATATCGCGGTCACGGTAAACGATTCGTCTTACAGCGCGTCGATCTCGCCGGATGGAAACTCCATCATCTATTCCACGTCAGCCAACAATGTCATCGCCGGCCATTTTGATCCCCTGACCAACGATCAGTTTTTCCTGTTGAACCTCCAGGCATCCAGTCGATCCGCATTGACCTGTTCTGCTGTCGTTCCGAATCAGGCAGCGAATGGCCCCTCATTCAACGAAACGCTGAGCGGTGATGGGAACTGGCTTCTATACGACAGTTACGCTACCGATCTGATTCAGGGTGGTACGGGCACGGATACCAACATAATTCATGTGTATTTGATGAATGTTGCCGACAGGACGAACATTCTGGTTTCGCGATCCTTCATTGGTCCCTCAAATGGCGCCAATGCATCAAGCAGAGGCGCAGCACTTAGTCATGACGGTTCGCGCGTCCTGTTTAACAGCGAGGCGACTGATTTGGTACAGGGCCAGATTGATGCACCTGCCACAGGAGACGTTTTCCTCTACGATCGAGACTCCGGTACCACGACATTGTTGTCGAACAGAAGTGGGAACCCGCTTGAGGCATGTGGATCTTCGATAGGCTCTTCGATAGGATATGCGATCAGTTCGGATGGTGATCGGGCGCTTTTTGCTACTGGGTGTCCGGAGATCGGTGCAGGCGTATTGGACGACAACGGTTTCGCGGATGTCTTTGTTGCAGACCTGAGTGCTTCGTCACGAGTGCTTGTGTCGCACGAAGCAGGAAATCCCAATCGAACTGCGAACGGAAATTCCGATGGCTTGAAGATCAGTGCCACGGGCGGGACCGTCCTGTTTCAAAGCGACGCGACAAATCTGGTCTCCAATTCAGTAGATACGAATTCCACTGTTGATGTATTCCTGCATGACTTGTCCAGCGGTGCCAGTACGCTTGTCTCGTCTGCGTTCGACAATCCCTCTGTCGCGGCAAATGGTTCGGCAACCGCCTTCGATCTGAGTGCGGATGGGCAGAGAGTGCTGTTTCAAAGCCAAGCATCGAATCTTGTCGGGGATATTGATGCCAATTCCGCAGCAGACGTTTTCCTCTTTGATCGAGCCGGACAAACCAGGCTCATCTCACGTGCGTGGACGGGCCTTTCAGCGTCCGGAGATGGCAACTCGACGCCGCAAGACCTCTCCGCGGATGGGCGCTGGGTATTGTTCAATAGTGAAGCCACGAACCTTGTCGAAGGGCTCGTTGACAGTAACGGCTCCGAATCCGATGCGTTTGTCTGGGACGCGCACGATGGTTCAATCTCGCCAATCAGCCTGGCGGCAGGACCTGGGTCGGTGACCGCAAACAAAGCATCGTTTGGTACACGAATTCATGACTCTGGGAATCATGTTCTTGTTGTTACTGAAGCTACGAATTTTATGGCAGGTGTGGCAGATGGCAACGCTGAGTATGATGTTTATGTCGCATCCAGAGCTTTCGTATTGTTCCAGGATGGCTTCGAGTGAAAAACTATGCCTCCTGAGCGGCGAGTGTCCGGGTGTGTCTGTTCAACGGTCCGTGGTCATGAGGGCAGGTTGTTGGTTCCACCATTGGTTCATGATGATTTCCGAATATTGTCACTTCCGGTTCTGAGTGGGTGTACACCAACGTGGTCGCCACAATCGTGTAGCCGAGCAACTCGTCCACTGTACGAGTGTCTTGCCCGGTCTGGAGAAGATCAGTCGAGAGAACATGCCGAAGCGTCTGATGCGTTCAGGCCTTGATCAATATCGATGCAGTCGCACCAGTAGGGTTGTTGGGATAGAGCGTGTCGAATGCAGAACGTTCCAGAGCACCAACCAGATGGTGCGCCGCATGGGCGAACGAACCAGGTACCAGCTGATCCGTCAGTACCACCGGCAAGAACCGCGGACTCATGTCGACAAAATTGTAACGTGCAATCGCCGCTCAGAGCCCCGCATTTCCGAAACCTTTGGCATCGGCCGGATGGCACTGAGTCTGGAGGCGGTCTTGCAGCGCGGTTGTCGCTGTCGCCTTGAAGTTGCTTCAGGAACGAAGAAAGATCAAATCCATGTCAGCCAGAACCGCGTCGTGAAAACGGGAGAGTCCACTTGCGTTGCTTGTTGCTGAGCCTGCTGTTTCTTTCTGGTGCCATCGACGCCGCATCTTCATCGGCTGCGAAAGGGGCCTTTCGCGAGTATTGCGATCCGACCTCGATCAGCATCAGCAACGCCCAAGCTCGGTGGCACTGCACGGATCGTGGTTACGAAAGTCTGGCGGACCTGCATCAAACGCTGGCCGAGAGAAATCCTCGATCCAGGTGGGCGTCGCCTTTTTGGCGGGAGGACGAGCCAGTACTCGCCAAACTGCAGGGTAAAGAGACATTCTGGGATTGTTTGCCCGGTGAAGACCTATGCGGCATTTGGGTAAAGTTGGCGCCCAAACACCTTGTGTTCATCCAACAGCTTCTGGATCGGGAACGCAACAACGCTTGGCTTGGTATCGGTCTGACTGTTTTCTGCGAAGGTACGGAAGCATCCTGCCAAGCGGTACAAGATCAAGTTGCCGGACTCCTTCCGAGCGGAGATCTTGCTGAAACTAGTTTGGTCGGTAGCCCTCCTGTTGCGCCTCCTCTTCCGCCCTCGCCCTGACCATTCGTTCAAGTCGGCGTCAGGTCGCAACGCGACTTGATTCATTCGGCAAGCAGCAAGACACAACACAAAGGAGCAACAGGAAATGTCCGACGGGCGCATCAAGGATATTGACCAAGAGGTCCTTCCGGTTTTTATGGAGGAGGTTGCGGATTTTCTCGACTACCTGGGCCGAGAAACCTCGATCTTGCGAGTCCGCAAGCGAATCGGGGAGCTCGACACTTCCTGCAGGCAAGTCGGAGCGCGCACCATCGCCGCACGGACCTCAAGCGCACTCTCGGCGATAGCAACCGCAAGTGAGATCGATCTTCGTGTCGTGATCGAGGTACGTGAGCTGACGTGGGCTATCGTCCAGGAGGCGCAAGAAGCAAGCGCCCTGACGGGCATCAACTTCAACGGGGGAGTGGTTGAGCTCAAGGTCGCCAAGCCTGTCAAGGTGGAGAAGCCCTGGTGGCAAGTCTGGTGAGCACGAATACACTCGTGGAGATTCCGGGTTTTAATCCAATACGTCTTGATGAAACCGATTGAAAGGGGGTTGGTGTGCTGAAGGCAGGGGCGGAGGACCTGGTCGTGTGATCGTTTGCCGTTGATTGCAGGTTTTGGTCTGAAGCCAATGTCGGGATCGGGGACTGCAAATGGATTACCTTCAGGCTACAAAGAAGGCTCGTGATTCGCTTGGGATCGGGAAGATGCTGCTTGATCTTTCATGTCCAACGAATTCTGCACTCGGAAACAGGGTGGTGAACGTCGTTCCCATCGGACATCGGGAGGCGCCGCTCTTCATGAGTGGCTGTTCGTTGCTGAATTTCCCAATTCTGATCGGCAAGCACCGATCGCGCGCATCGGAAACAATGGTTATGGGCGCAACCTGCATGGCCATTTCGGAGCGTGGCGGGGTGATCAGCCTCTTCAGATTCGCTGGGACCAAAGCAGAATGCGGCTGCCCCCAGAGTTTCGCAAGGCTGACTAGGCTCGCGCTGCAGCATGACTATGCAGTGGAACAGACCGATGCGAGAGGCCTTCGTGTCTACTCTGGACTTGTCGGTCATCGGCCGCTCCCTTGCACTTGATTGCGGGAGACAGCAAGATCAAGAGCCAATACCCAGAAACTTGGCCGGGCAGATGGACACCATGAAAATTCGATACGACTACAGCCGTTCCATCAGCAGAGACGACTTCATCGATCTGCTCGAGCGGTCCACACTATCGGAACGACGCCCTGTCGACAGCCCTGCGTGCATTGACGCGATGCTTGAGCACGGCAATCTGCTCTGTACGGCCTGGGACAGCGAAACATTGATCGGAGTCGCCCGATCAGTCACCGACTTTGAATACTGCTGCTACCTGTCGGATCTTGCCGTTGATCAGGCCTATCAGCATCAGGGGATCGGCAAGGAATTGATTCGACTCACCCAATCAAGGCTCGGCGAGAGGGCCAAGATCATTCTGCTGGCTGCGCCGAAAGCCACCGAATACTACCCCAGGATCGGATTCGAACGTCATGACTCCGCCTGGATCATTCCGGCCAGAAAATCGCTCGAATGATGTGAGCCCTACACCAGTCGAACGGCGATTCGGATTGCCGGACCATGAAATGGCTGCCATCGGGCCCTAACCCGGATTTGATTGAGTCTTTCGGTCACGATGTTGGTAGTGTAATCCGGGTCGAGCACATCGCCGTGAGCCTGTCTTTCCTCCGAGTCCGATGGGGCGGTGAGACTGACCAAGCAGACTGGAATGCTCAATCCGAACATCAATGGAGGCCATCATGTCGATCCGGAAGGCTGGAGTGTTGGCAATGTTGGCCTTGGTCTCCGGGTGTGCTGCCCTCGGGATGTCGGATGTTGCCAGTTGCGCGAAGGGGTCATTCGACTGCGGTGTTTTCGAATTCGCCGCCGCCAGTGAACGATCACTTCGATCCCAGGGGGCCTCCATCAGCGTTGACTGCCCCTGGCACTTCTATTCGCCGCCCCATGAACAAATACTGCCTGAATGCAAGACATTGATGTCCGGCGCAGTAGCGCATGTCAACGACAGATTCCGTGGTTGTCTGCAGCCGGTGGATCAGAATGACATTGAATTCAGCCACAGTGGGGGCGCACTCGATTCATTTGTTCCGGGCCAGGAATTTGCCGACGAGTACTCGGTCATCGTCGCCAAAGTCCCGTTGGTGTGGATTGGAAAGAAAGGATGTGCACGATAGTCTGGTCTGCAAGCGACTAAAGGAACCTCTGAACAAGTTCAGATGTTCCTGCGGTGCAGGGTTGCACCGCCGCGATCAACGACGCAAGTCGCTGATTTGCGAGAGGCGAGACCTGACCCGCGCCAGACTTGCAGGCTCTGAAGAAGTCCAGGATGGACTTCTTCAGAGCCTGCTTAATGGTTCGAAGCCCTTGCGAGCCAGTGCTAAATTCGCGGCCACATCCTGACGGAGCCTGACCATGGCAGACAACAAGACCAAGGCAACAAGTGCCAGCGTTGCGGACTACATAGCCTCCAGGGCTGATGCACAACAACTCGCCGACTGTACGGAACTGACCGCTTTACTGGAAAAGATGACGGGGCAGCCGCCCAAGATGTGGGGGCCGAGCATCGTCGGATTCGGCGTGTACCGGTACACCTATGAAAGCGGGCGAAGCGGCGAAGCACCACTGGTGGGTTTTGCCATCCGCGGTCGGGATCTGGTGGTGTACGTCGATGCGGAGAACGACACACAGCAGGCTTTGTTGGCAAAGCTTGGCAAACACAAAATGGGCAAGGCCTGTCTGTACTTCAAACGACTGTCCGATCTCGACGCGCCGGTGTTCAAGCGGCTGATCGAGGGTTCGATTGCAGGCTTGCGCGAGCGCTACGGGTAGCAGGCTCTCTGGAACGTAGCCACCGATTCCTCCTGTTTCGTCAGCCGCAAGGGGCTCCATGGTGCCTTCTTGTCCACGCAAGGGCGGGTACACGGGGTGTTCATCCGGAACTTCGAGCTCCCGCGGTCTGCGGCGATGCTCGGCCCAACCTGTCCAGTAACAAAACGATCCGATGATAGTGATCAAAATCAATGCCTTACCGGTGGCGTGAAGGGTTATCAGTCGGCACATTGCGGCCTCGGTCACATTCCGCTTGAATTGGCGTTCCGCGCCCCGACCCTTGTTGGACGGGAAGGATCCCGCGGACCCAACGAGGATTGACCATGCAGGCGGAGCAGTTGCTTGAGGTGGAGACCAGTCAAGGCCGGCGCGTTCGCGTGCTGGCGACGGTCAGCCCGCGCGCCCGCCGCATCAATTTGACGGTGGGTGCAGGCGGTGCCCGTGTGTCGATGCCCGAAGGCACCCATCCGGCCACCATTCGCGCATTTCTGCGCGAACATGCCGATTGGCTAGCCAAAAAATTGCGGCAGCTGGAACTCACCGGTCGGAAACTCACTCCGCCGGTGCCGGGGCGCGAGGACATCATTTCATTCCGTGGTGTGCAGTTGCCGGTGGTCTGGAAACACGAGAGTTTTCCGAAGATCCGCATTGCCAATAGTGATCTGGTGATCGGCGTGCCGTTGGACCGCGAGGATGCATCCGGCATTGCAGCCAGTGGCATGCGCAATTTCCTGATGCGCGAAATCCGGCGCGAGTCCACGCGCATTGCTGCGTACTATGAATTGCGCCTCGGCAAGTCAGTCTCCGGGTTCCGGTTCAGCCCGATGAAAACCCTGTGGGGCAGTCTCAGTGCCGGTGGACACATGAGTCTGGACCTGTCGCTGATCCTGGCGCCGCCCAAGGCGTTGGAATACGTGGTCGTCCACGAGATGTGCCATCTGTGGGTGCGCAACCATTCGTCGAAGTTCTGGGATCGGGTGCAGGACGTCTTCCCCGAAACAGAGGAACAACGCGACTGGCTGAATCAGAGCGGCCACGGAATCAAGACCGAATTGGCGCGCTGGATCGGCAAGATGCCAGCCGCCCTCTAAACCGGTGCCACACCTGGTGGCCGGGTACGTACTCAGGGTTCTACGTCACGGGTGCTGCTGAGGCCGGAACCGCTGCCGGGATCAGCTTCTGGAATCAACGCGTCAGATCAGCCGTTTCGCGGTACAGCACGGCTTCGATCCGAGCGGGCACCTTGTCACCGTCCTCACGCACCAGCGTCAGCTTGGTGCCGCGCTCGAGTTTGCCGCTGCCGACAATCGTATTGTCACGCATCGAACGAAAGCGTCCGGCGTCGAGCTTGCGGCCGCCGCTCAGGCGAAGCCACTGGTCAAAATCCGGTGCGCCACCGATTTCGTGCGCGGCATAACGTTCGCCGCCGAGCTCGAAGACATGCCAATGGGCCTTGTCATCCTTGCCCATGCCGGTTTGAAGTTGACGGAAGAGCAGGGTGTCTTCGACGGCAAAACAGACCCGTTCGCTGAGTTGTCGTCCGCCCCGTTCGAAATGACCCAGATAGATCGCTGCGCAGAATTCTTCGAGTTCGTCGGGGGCTTCGGGTGCCAGTCGGTTCAGGTCGAATGGTTCGGGCGAAATGGTGTAGAGAATTTCGGGCGTCGAGGCCGACAACGTTTCGATGAAGTCGCGGTCTTCACGGGTAGCCGGGCTCACCGACAGGACAACCTGCAGATCATGCGGCGCGTGGTACATCGGCAGATGCGACGCAATCAGGCCGGCCGGGGACACGATCAGGGCCATGCCGTGAACGCCCTGACGAGGCTCCTGGGCGGCAGTCAGGCCAATCGGGGCCAGCAAGGTCAGCAAGGTCAGGACGCGGATCCAGGCACGCATGGGCGACTCCAAAGCAGAGGGCGCGGAGTGTACGCGCTTTTTGTGGTCAGGCTGCTCGAATCGGCCTGCGAACGCTTGCTGGTTAAGGGCCGCCGAACAATCCAGCTGGATACTCAGGCTTCTGTTCGCGTGCCATCAGCGCCTTCAGGCCTTCGGCTGGCGTGATTTCTTCATTGAGTACGCGACTGACTTGCTCGGTGATCGGCAGGTCCAGATTGTGTTTCAGGGCGATGCGCATGACTTCGTTGGCGGTCTGGACACTTTCGACGACCTGGCCGATCTCCCGGACGGCCTGCCGCAGCGGAACACCCCTGCCCAGTGCCAGCCCCAGCCGGCGATTTCGCGACAGGTCGCCGGTGCAGGTCAGCACCAGATCGCCGACGCCGGCCAGGCCCATCAGTGTTTCCGGTTTGCCGCCCAAGGCGTGGCAAACCCGGATCATTTCGTTCAGGCCGCGCGTGATCATGCCGGCGCGTGCGTTGAGGCCAAGCTGCATGCCATCGGCAACACCGGTCGCCACCGCCAGCACGTTTTTCATCGCGCCGCCCAGTTCGGCACCGATCACGTCGTTGCCGGTGTAAGCGCGGAAGCCCGGTCCGTGCAGGCGTTTGGCGACCTGGTCGGCGTAGTTTTCATTTTCGGAATGTACGGTGACTGCGGTGGGCAGGCCGGCAGCCACTTCCCGGGCAAATGATGGCCCGGTGACGATCGCCAACGGCAGTTCGGTGCCGATCAGATCGGTGGCGACTTCGTGCAAAAAACGGCCCGTACCCGGTTCGAAGCCCTTGGTGGCCCAGGACAGGCCTTGGGGCCGAAAGCCCGTTGCCAACGCCAACTCAAGCACTTCGCGAAACGCGTGGCTGGGTGTGACCAGCAGCCAGTCATCGGCATCATGCAGGGCATGCGCCAAGTCGGCTGTGACGGCGAGCGATTCGGGAAACTCGCTGTCCGGCAAATAACGGTTGTTGCGGCGCGTACGCGCCATGTCCGCCATGGCGGCCGCATCGCGGCCCCATAGCGTGGTGCGGACGCCGTGACGCGCCAGCACCATGGCCAAGGCGGTACCCCAGGAGCCAGCTCCCAGGACCGCCAATTTGGCATTCAGCGGCATCGCTTGATCAGGCGTTGGCCGTGGCTGGATCGCGGCGGCGACCCTGTTCGGCGTACAGCTGTTCGAAGTTGACCGGCTGCAGCAGGAACGGCGGGAAACCACCATTCGTGACCAGGTCGGAGACCGCCTGACGGGCATACGGGAACAGCGTGTTTGGGCAGAACGTGCCGATCACGGCATGCAGGCTCTGCTGGTCGAAGCCGCTCAGCGTGAAAATGCCGGCCTGCTGGACCTCTGCGAGGTACGCGGTCTTGTCGGCGATTTTGCAGGTGACCGTCACCGTCAGAACGACTTCGAACACGCTCTCGGCCAGGTTCTGCACTTTCTGCGACAGGTTCAGCTGGATGTTCGGCTGGCCCTGTTCCTGGAAGATCATGGGCGCGCCCGGGACCTCGAAGGAGCTGTCACGGACATAAATTTTCTGGACGGCGACTTGGCCGACAGCACCCGCCGGGGCGGCGCCATTGGCGCCGGCAATTTCGTTTTCGCTCATGATCGGAACTCGATTGATTGGGGAAAAGCACACCGACCGGCGATCCGGCGGTGAAGACAAAGAACGCGGATTATTCCACGGACGGGCAGATTGGGCGAATGACTCGGCTTTTCAAGGTGGCCCGGTTGCCTGCCTGCATACGGTCGGCAAACCGGGAGCGATCCTTCAGGCCTTGCCCTTCATCAGCGGCAGATCGGCACTGGCCCACGTGGACAAGCCACCGTCCAGCCAATAGACCTTGCCGAATCCGGCCTTGGTCAGTCGCTCGCAGGCCTTGGCGGAATTCTGGCCGCTCTTGCAGACCAGGATGACCGGCAGTTCACGGACTTTCGCCAGTTCCTTGTTTTCGGGATCGAACTGCGTCATCGCCACATGTCGCGAACCGGCGATGTGGCCGGCCTCGAATTCGCTTTGAGTCGACACATCGACCAGCAGGGCGTTCTCGCGATTCACGAGACGCGTCAGCTCGGCTGGCTGGATCGATTTGTATTTGCGCGAGAAATGCTGCACTTCGTGCGAAATGATGAGGAACAGGACCAGCAGGAACGCGCTGGTCAGGATGAAATGGTTGGAGATGAACTCCGGCAGTCGTTCAAGAAACACGGCGCACTCGCAATCTGGGCCGGCGATTATCCCAGCGAAGCCGGCTCTGGCAAGCCAATCCTGCTCAAAGTGATCAATCGGATGGCGTTCCGGGGTGTCCGGAGTCATCAACAAATCTCCCAAAAGTGCTCAAACAGGTGCCGGAGTCGAACGTTCGTTCGACCTTTAAGTCATATAAACCAAATACCTACAGAGTAATGAACAAAATCAATATGCATGTTTGAAACATGTGGTTTGTCAAATCTAGAACTCGCGCGTATGGTCGGTCAGGCGGTGGTCGTGGAGGGCTTCATCGCGTTGTTCCACAACAAACAGTGCCGACCATGCCGTCCGGATCGGTGCAGCAATGAGCTCGGCCCGACCCCAAACGGGGTCGGGCCGGGAACCAGACACTCACGACGCAAGGATCCACATGGTCGCCTCCACCGCTCGCCCCAATAGCCTCACTGCCGCACTCACCGTGCAGGGCACGGCGCCGGCACTTGACGAAATCCTCGATGGCGATACGCGTGAACTGTTGATCCAGTTGCATCGCCGGTTCAACACGCGCCGCATGGAATTGCTCGGTCTCCGGCACAGCCGCCAAGCCCGCTTCGATGCCGGCGAGCTGCCCGATTTCCTGCCCGAGACCCGCGCCATCCGCGAGGGCGACTGGCGTGTGGCACCGCTGCCGAAACGGCTGCAGGACCGCCGGATCGAGATCACCGGCCCGGTCGACGCGAAGATGATCATCAACGCGCTGAATTCCGGCGCGAATGTGTTCATGGCCGATTTCGAAGATTCGTCCAGTCCGACTTTTGCCAACGTCATCCAGGGGCAGGCGAATCTGAAGGCGGCCGTGCGGGGTGAACTGCGCTTCACCAGCCCGGAAGGCAAACACTACGCGCTGAAATCCGATGGACTGGCCACGCTGATGGTGCGGCCACGAGGTTGGCATCTGACCGAAAAGCACGTGCTCATCGACGGCGAACGACTGAGCGGCGGACTGTTCGATCTCGCGGTGTTTGCCAGTCACAACGCGCGAGAACTGGCCGCCGGAGATCGCGGCCCGTATTTCTACCTGCCGAAAATGCAGAGTCACCTCGAAGCCCAGCTCTGGGACGAAGTGATGAGTTACATCGAAACGCGATTGGTGCTGCCGATCGGCACGATGAAAGCGACCGTGCTGATCGAAACCTTGCCCGCCGTGTTCGAAATGGACGAGATACTGCATGCGCTGAAGTCACGGATCGCCGGCCTCAATTGCGGGCGCTGGGATTACGTCTTCAGCTACATCAAGACCTTCCGCAAACACGCCGATCGCTGTTTGCCGGAACGCAGTCAGGTCACCATGCTGACGCCGTTCCTCAAGCATTACTCGGAGCTGCTTATCAAGACTTGCCATCGCCGCGGTGCGCTGGCGATGGGCGGGATGGCGGCACAGATCCCGATCAGCCATGACCCGGAAGCGAACGAAGCCGCGATGGCGAAAGTCCGGGCCGACAAGTTGCGTGAAGTGACCGCCGGCCACGATGGCACCTGGGTTGCACATCCCGGCCTGATTGGGCTGGCACGCACCATTTTCGACGAACACATGCCGGACGCGAATCAGCTGCATGTGGCCCGCGATGAAGTGGTTGCGGACCGCAACACGCTGATCACACCTGCCACCGGCACGATCAGTGAGAAGGGTTTCCTCAACAACATCGATGTCTGCGTTCGGTACATCGCTGCCTGGCTGGATGGCCTCGGCTGCGTGCCGATTCACTTCCTGATGGAAGACGCCGCTACGGCCGAAATTTCGCGCGCCCAACTCTGGCAGTGGCTGCATGTCGGTGGCCAGAAACTGGACGACGGACGGTCGCTCGATTTCGCGTTGTTCGACGCAGCCATCGCCAGCATCGATGAGCGGATTGACCGGCAGGGTCTGCCCGGCGCGGCTCGTTTCGACGAAGCCGTGCGCCTGCTGAAGCAGTGGACCCACGCCCCCGATCTGATCGAGTTCCTGACCTTGCCTTGTTACGAACGCCTGGCCTGAGGCCGGCACATCCAAACACCCCGGGTTTTTACAACCTGATCCACCCCCGAAGAGGCTGACCATGAAGACCACGCTCCCGACCGCAGAACAGATCAAGCTGGATTGGCAAAACAACCCGCGCTGGGCGGGCATCAAGCGCGCCTACTCGGCCGAAGATGTGGTGCGCCTCCGCGGCACGGTATCGGTCGAACACACGCTCGCGAAGCGCGGCGCCGAGAAACTGTGGCACTACCTGCATACCGAAGCGTTCGTGAACGCACTCGGTGCGATGACCGGCAACCAGGCCATGCAGCAGGTCAAGGCTGGCCTGAAGGCCATCTACCTGTCTGGTTGGCAGGTGGCGGCTGATGCCAACACGGCCGGCAGCATGTATCCGGACCAGTCCCTGTACCCCGTCGACTCGGTGCCGAATGTCGTTCGCCGCATCAACAACACGCTGCTGCGTGCCGATCAGATCCATCATGCCGAAGGCAAGAACGACATCGACTGGCTCCAGCCGATCGTTGCCGACGCCGAAGCCGGTTTCGGTGGTGTGCTCAATGCCTATGAACTGATGAAACACATGATCGAAGCGGGCGCCTCGGGCGTCCACTTTGAAGATCAGTTGGCGAGCGCGAAGAAGTGCGGCCACATGGGCGGCAAGGTGCTCGTGCCGACGCAGGAAGCGGTGCAGAAGCTCGTCGCCGCGCGGCTTGCCGCCGATATCGCGAACGTGCCGACGCTCATTGTTGCCCGCACCGATGCGATGGGTGCAGGTTTGGTCACGGCCGATGTCGATCCGACCGACCAGCCATTCCTGACCGGCAAGCGCACGATCGAAGGTTTCTTCGAAACGAACATGGGCATCGAGCAGGCCATCGCACGCGGCCTGGCTTACGCCCCGCATGCCGACCTGATCTGGTGCGAAACCTCGACTCCTGATCTGGCCCAGGCCAAACAGTTCGCCGACGCCATTCATGCCAAGTTCCCCGGCAAGATGCTGGCCTACAACTGCTCGCCCAGCTTCAACTGGAAGAAGAACCTCGACGACGCCACCATCGCCAAGTTCCAGAAGGAAATTGCCAGCTACGGCTACAAGTTCCAGTTCATCACCCTGGCGGGATTCCATGCGCTGAACTACTCGATGTGGAACCTCGCAACGGGTTACAAGGACCGTCAGATGGCGGCCTACGTCGAACTCCAGGAAGCCGAGTTCGGTGCCGAATCGCGCGGTTACACCGCCGGCAAGCACCAGCGCGAAGTCGGCACGGGTTACTTCGACAAGGTCAACGAAGTCATCACCGGTGGCCAAAGCTCGCTGGGTGCACTGCACGGTTCGACCGAAGAAGAACAGTTCGAGCACAAAGCCGCCTGATCGATCGGATCGGCGCGCCAGACAAACCCCCGCAGCGATGCGGGGGTTTGTTTTTGGGCGTTCATCCTTGAAAACGCAAGTCACCGTCATTGCCGCGAAAGCGGCAACCCATTGAGGTCGCCGCAGTGCCCTAGGTACTTTCGCGATCGAGTGGATTCCTGCTTTCGCAGGAATGACGGGTAGTGGGTAGTGGGCGACGGGTGACGGGTGGTGGGTGGTGGGTGGTGGGGTATGCCCCGTGATCGCTTCATGCCCAACCTTCCGTCATTGCCGCGGAAGCGGCAATCCACTTGGTCGCCGCAGTGCCCAGGGTACTTTCGCAAATGAGTGGATTCCTGCTTTCGCAGGAATGACGGGTGGTGGGTAGTGGGTGACGGGGCATGCCCCGTGATCGCCTCAAACTCCAAACATTCCGTCATTGCCGCGGAAGCGGCAATCCACTTGGTCGCCGCAGTGCCCGGGTACTTTCGCAAGCCAGTGGATTCCTGCTTTCGCAGGAATGACGGTTGGTGGGTGACGGATGGCGGGTGACGGGTGGCCGGTGATGGGCGGTGCGGCATGCCCCGTGATCGCTTCAAACTCCCAACCTTCCGTCATTGCCGCGGAAGCGGCAATCCACTTGGTCGCCGCATTGCCCAGGGTACTTTCGCAAGTGAGTGGATTCCTGCTTTCGCAGGAATGACGGTTGGTGGGTGACGGATGGCGGTGGGTGACGGGTGTTGGGTGACGGATCGTGGTGGGTGACGAGTGGTGGGGCTACGGCCGTCGACCGTGCGCATGCGTGTCCATCGAACCTGCCTTGGCGCATAATGCAGCCCTGCAACCCCAAGGAGCCACCCATGCATATCGATACCGTAGGCCAAGGTCGGGACCTCGTCCTGCTGCATGGCTGGGCGATGCATGGCGGCATTTTTGCGCCGATCCTGCCGCGTCTGCGTGAGCACTACCGTGTCCATGTGGTCGACATGCCGGGGCATGGGTTCAGCCGTGAGCACGAAAGTCGCTTCGAGTTGCGGGATGTGGTGCAGCGTTTGCACCAGCGGTTTCCGCGCGCAGCCTATGTGGGCTGGTCACTCGGTGGGTTGGTGGCCATGCAGATGGCCAGCACACATCCTGAATCGGTGACGGCCCTTGGGGTGATTGCCGCAGCGCCGAGTTTCGTCAAGCGGGCTGGCGATCAGCACGGGGTCGATGTCTCGTTGTTCGAACAGTTCCGTGATGACCTGGCCGAGAACTACCGCCGCACGATCGAGCGTTTTCTGGCACTGGAAGCACTCGATGACGAACACGCCCAGAGTTGTCTGCGTACGCTGAAGGCACAGGTGTTTGAGCGTGGAGAGCCCAATACCCATGCGCTCGAAGACGGTCTCAATATCCTCGCGCACACGAACCTTACCGACCGTCTGTCGCACATCGGTTGTCCGAGTTACTGGATTGCCGGAGCGCGGGATCGGCTCGTGTCTCACGAAGCCATGGCGCGAGCGGCGCAGACTTGCCGGGGGCGGTTCCTGAGGCTTGATCATGCCGGGCACGCGCCGTTCATCAGTCAACCGGCCGAAGTGGATCGAGCGATCGAAACCCTGATGCGCGAGGCGGATGGCGCGTGAGTCTGGATCCACGGCGGGTTGCCGCCAGTTTTGCCGACGCCGCAGCCGGTTATGAACAAGCTGCACGGCTGCAGCATGTCGTCGAGCAGGAATTGCTGGCGCGTGCCGAAGAGCTGCCCCTGGCGCCGACTGTCGTGCTGGATCTCGGCGCCGGCACGGGCAGGGCCAGCGCGGCGCTGAAGCAGCGCTTCCCGAAAGCCGAAGTGATCGCGCTGGATCTGGCACTGCCGATGTTGCGTGTCGCGCGCCAGCACCAGAGTTGGTGGCGGCCGTTTCGTCGCGTCAACGCTGATGTCCGTGCCCTGCCGATCGCCGATGCTTCGTGTGATTTCCTGTTCTCGAACCTGTGTCTGCAATGGATCGAACAGTTGGGACCGGTGTTCGCCGAGTTCCGGCGTGTGCTGAAGCCCGGTGGCTGGCTGCTGTTTTCGAGTTTCGGGCCGGACAGCCTGCGTGAGTTGCGCGAAGCCTGGGCGAGTGTCGACGACGCACCCCACGTGAACGTGTTCCTCGACATGCACGATGTGGGTGATGCACTGCTGGCGCAGGGGTTCAAGGACCCCATGCTCGATGTCGAGCGTTACCAGCTCGGCTACGACAGCGCGCTGGCGCTGATGAAGGAGCTCAAGGCCATCGGGGCGCACAATGTCGATGACGGGCGTCGTCGTGGCCTGACCAGCCGCCGCGCGTTGAACCAGGTCATCGCCGCCTACGAGGCCTATCGCATCGATCCGACCCAGGTGGGTGCGACCTATGAGATCGTGTTTGCCCAGGCGCAGGCCCCGGCTGACGGTGCGCCACGGCGCGAACAGGGAAAGGATATCGCTTCGGTACCCTTGTCACGGATGCGCGAATTGATCCGCAAGCCACGCGGCGGCAGTTGACCTTAAGCGCGAAAAAAGCGGCGGGCCTTTGCCGACCCGGGAATCGTCACTCCGATTCGACCCCATGTGTGCAGCTCTTGTGTGCCCTGTGATTGCCGACTGATCACCATCGACGCAAGGCCCGCCAGACCCGGATTGTGCGAATTGCGACGTTAAGTTCGTGTTTGTCTAAGGATGGGAATCCGACATCCAGATCAGGCTGACCATCCGGCCGCTGACCCGATCACGACGATGCGAGAAGAAGTGCTCTTGGTCGGTGTAGCTGCACAAGCCACTCGGCACCACGGTGTCGACGCCCAGCGCGCGCAAGCGCAGCAGCGCGATGCGCGCCAGATCACACAGCCATTTCCCGTGCACCGGTTGGTTCTTGCTGAGCTGCGGTCGAAAGCAGCGTTCGATCGCTTCAGCGGTCTCCCGCACATGCCCCGACACCATCGCTTCGCGCACGTCGTCACCCACTTCAAAAGCGTCCGGGCCGATGGCCGGACCGATCCACGCGCGAAGTTCATGCGCTCGCGAGGTCATTTGCGCCAGCGTTTCCTCGACGACGCCGGCGGCCAGTCCGCGCCAGCCGGCATGGATCGCCGCGATTTCAGTGCCGCTGCGATTCGCGAGCAGGATCGGCAAGCAGTCGGCGGTCTGCACGGCCAAAACGACGCCCGGACAGCGGGTCACCGAAGCGTCCGCGGCGAACGAGCCTGGCTGGGTCGTTGCATCGACGACGGAAAGCACTGTCGTGCCATGGACCTGCTCCAGCCAGATCGGTTCGCCGGGCAAGTTGAGCATCGCGCGCAACAATTCGCGGTTGTGGGCCACGGCTGCCGGATCGTCGCCCACATGAACCCCCAGGTTGCCCTGGGCGTAGGGCCCCGCCGAGCGCCCCGGCAGTGCCCGCGTGCTGACGCCGGCACGAATGCCGGCCGCCGCCGGCCAGTTTGCCTCGATCCAGCCGGCCCGTTCCATCAGCCGGCGCGGATGGCCGCGAGCAGCGCCTGAAAATCAGCCGGCAAGGGCGCTTCCACGCTGACCAATTTGTGGGTCTTCGGATGCTCGAACTCGAGCTTCGCCGCGTGAAGGGCTTGCCGTTTGAAGGCGCGCAAGGTGGCGATCAGTTCGGGGCTTGCACCTTTCGGCAGCTTGAGGCCCAGACCGTACAAGGGGTCGCCGACGATGCCATGGCGGATGGACGCCAGGTGCACGCGGATCTGATGGGTGCGCCCGGTTTCCAGCTGGCACTCGAGCAAAGTGAAGTTCTTGAGGCGCTCGGCGACCCGATAATGGGTGACCGCTTCCTTGCCATCCTCTCGGACTGCCTGGCGCAGGCGGTCGTAGGGATTTCGGTCGATCGGCTTGTCGATCCGGCCGCCGGCGATGATTTCGCCATACACCAGGGCTTGGTAACGGCGGCTGATTTCGCGTTCCGCCAGCTGCGACACCAGGCTGGTGTGCGCCGGAAGGTTCTTGGCGATTACGAGACAGCCGGAGGTTTCCTTGTCCAGGCGGTGCACGATGCCCGCGCGGGGCAGTTCGCGCAGCTTGGGGTCGTGATGCAGCAGGGCATTCATCAACGTGCCGCCGGGATTGCCGGCGCCGGGATGCACAACCAGACCGGCCGGTTTGTTGATGACCAGCACATGGTTGTCCTCGAACACCACGTCGAGTGCGATCGACTCGGCGAGGGCGTCGGTCTGCGCCTCGGGCTCCGGGATGAGCGTGATGCGCTGGCCGGTGGTGACCGACTGCTTGGGCTTGCCCTCGACGCCGTCGAGCGTGGCGCGCCCGGATTTGATCCAGGCGGTCAGGCGGCTGCGTGAATAGTCCGGAAACAGTTCGGCCATGGCCTGATCGAGGCGCAGGCCGTGTTCGGCGTCGGAGACAACCCGGGTTTGGGGCTGGATTTCAGTGGGGGGCGTGGCAGAAGACATGGGCGATCAAGCCGTTCCGGGCCGCCCAAAGGCGGATTCAGAACCGGCTTAACAATTCCTCGGTTATGATTGCGGTCTGATTCTATTGGCCCAGAGGGCTTACATGTTGGTTTCGACCCGAAAAGTGCTGATGTTCGTGCTCGTCTTGATGCTTGCCGCCTGTAATCGTGACCGCGTGCGCGCCGATGATGCCGAAACCCTGCCCGTGGACCAGCTCTACCGGGTGTCCAAGGACATGCTCGACAGCGGTCAGTATCGCCGTGCGTCGCGCTTCTACGAGCGACTGGTGTCCCGGTTCCCGTACGGCAAGTACCACGAACAGGCCCAGCTGGAGCTGGCCTATTCGCAGCACAAGGAACGCCGCGCCGAAGACGCGCTGTCGACCGTGAACCGCTTCATCAAGCTGTATCCCACGCATCCGCGGATCGACTACGCGTTCTACCTGCGTGGCCTGATCAACTTCGAGCGTGAAGCCGGATTCCTCGATCGCTTCATCGAGAAGGACTTCACGCGCCGCGATCTGGCCAACATCCGCCAGTCGTTCCAGGACTTCAAGGAACTCGTCGACAAGTATCCGCAAAGCGGTTACGCGAACGACGCCCGCACACGCATGGTGTACTTGCGCAACGGTCTGGCCCAGGGCGAGATCAACATTGCTTCGTACTATTACCGCCGCGGTGCCTATGTGGCCGCAGCCAACCGTGCCAAGTATGTGCTCGAGCAGTTCCAGGATGCGCCGCAGGCCGGTGATGCGCTGGCGCTGATGACGCTCAGTTACGAGCGGCTCGGCCAGACCAAGGCGTCGGCGGATGCGCGCAAAGTGCTTGAGCTCACCTATCCCCAGCACCCGTTCTTCAGCGGCGACTTCCCGAAGCGCCGTGCGACGTGGAAACAGCTGAACCCGTTCCGCGCGGAAGCCTGAAGTCGGTCCAAGCGAGTGGCTGGGGCTGAGCGCAGCGAAGCCCCACAATTTGCCTCGCGCTTGATTGCAGAGCGCTGCGCCAAATGGCAGCGGAGCATGCTCAGAAGCGGCTGAGCTGCGCGCAGACGCATGGAAGGCCCAAGGCCAGGGTGCGAGCCTGTTTCTCATGCCTCGGTTTGTTTGCCGTGTTGCGATCCTGCGGGATAACCGGGAATTGGCGGGATACTCGGGGGGCTCCATACGCATGTTCAGGCGTTTTTGCCTGGCGTTGTTCTTGTTTATACTCGCGCGCTTTCCGGCCGCCCAAGCTCGCCCCTCATGGACCTTCTCCGCTTCGCTGAACTGGTTGATCGCGTCGAACACGAGGCTGAGGCGCACCCGAAACGTTACCTCTATAGCGTTCTTGGTTTGGCTGTCCTGGGTTTTGTCGCCATGGGTGGCGCGCTCGTTCTGGCATTGCTGACCGCAGCAGTATCGGTGTTCGTCGTCATCAAGGCCCCCGCGCTGATTCAGGTGATGATCAAGCTCATCTGGATCCCCGTGGCCATGACGTTTGCGCTCGCCAAGGCGCTGTTCGCACGAACGCCACCGCCGGAAGGGCTTTTGGTGACGCCGCGTGAAGCGCCCGCTCTGTTCGAGGTGATCGAACGAGTTCGCGCCGCGACCGGATCGATGCCCATGCACCATGTCGTAATCACTCCGGAATTTAATGCGTTTGCCGCAGAGATTCCCCGGCTTGGGCCGTTCTTCGTGCGGCGATATCTCGGCCTGGGATTGCCGCTGTTGCAAGGGATGCCACCGGAGGAAGTGGAAGCGGTCATCGCGCATGAATTCGGTCACTTTTCCAACCGGCATGGTCGTGTGGGTGCATACATCTACCGGCTGAGGCGCATGTGGTCTGAAATGGAGCGGGCTGCCAATTTCGGCGTCTTGAACAAGTTCCTCTCCTGGTACGCGCCATACTTCAATGCCTACACCTTCGTCATGGCGCGACGTCACGAGTACGTCGCCGATCAGGCTGCGGCCGGGTCGACCGGGGCACCAGTCGTTGCCCGTGCACTCTGTCGCTCGGCTGTCCTCGGCACCGCGTTGGAAGAGTCCTTCTGGGGGCGTTTTGGCGAACGCACCCTATCGGAGCCGGAAGCGCCAAAGTCGCTCTTCCGTGACATCGCCAACTTCGTGCGGACGGCAGCGTCCAGCCAGTCTCTGGAAGGACCCATGCGTCGTGTCACAGGTCACGACGATAGGATCGACTTGCAGCCCTCGGCGAAAAGCCGTCCATTCCGGAGTTCCGGAACTCTGCCGCCAGCGTCTGGCTCGGCCCCTTTGCCAGTGGCCTGGAGCAGGCACTCAGTGAGGAGTGGCGTGAACGAAATGCCGAGGCCTGGCGTCACGCACATCTGGAACAGCGACAAGGCGAAGCACGGCGAGCCGAGTTGGCTCTTCGTTCCGAGTTGACCGTGGATCAGGCCTGGGAACACTTTCAACTGGAACATCGAAGCGAAACGACTCCCGCCGCTCGCATCGAGGCCTTGCGCAACTTTGTTGGTCGTTATGACCACGCTGCTGCATGGTTCCATCTGGGAGTCGAGTTGCTGCAGGCCGACGAGAAGGCAGCCATGTCTGCGTTTGCAAAGGCCGAATCGCTCGATGGCGATGCGAAGCTCCCGGTTGCCGGGGTGCTGGTACAACATTTCATGCAATCCGGTCGCCGTGAAGAAGCGGCACCTTATGTTCGGTTCTTGGAGGAGCACGACCGGATCTCGGAGAGAAACATCCGGGAACGAAGCATCGTGCCCCCGAACAAGATGCTCGACTCGCCCCAGCCGACAACAGAAACACTCCGAACGCTCGAAGCACGAGTCCGCGAGGATCGAGGCATCCATGCCGTCTGGTTGGTCAGGGTTCGAATTGAAGTGCGTCCGGAGCCTCCGCATTACCTGATCGTGATCGAGCGTCATTGGACGCGACTGTTTCGAGGCGATCAATCCTTGATCGACAAATTCGGAAAGGACCTGGAGCTGGATGGCACCTGGATCCTGGTCGGGTACTCGCAGTTGTCCTATGCGCAACGAAGCGCGGTAAAGCGCCACGGTTTGCGACTGGTCGGTCGATAAGTGGCAAGGTGTTCCGGCAGGCGCCGAACACCATGTCCAGAACAAGGCGCGGCTCGATTTCACTGCGTTATGCGTCGACCTGCGGTCCACATCAGCAGGCCAAAGAGCGCCAGCATCGCCCAGCCGGCATTCAGTGGGATAGATGTCTGGCCCGTGCCTGCGACTGCAGAGGTGTCCAGGTGCCGGTACCTGCACTTGAATTCGCGAATGGATCCAAGGCCACACCGGCGCAGTCCGTCGCGCCAGCGACGCCAAATCCGACCTGATCGGACGCACCTTTGCTGGGGTCATGGATTTCGATGTCGCTGGTTCTGCGTCGCAGAGGTGTTGGACTGGCGCAACCAGATCGAGTGCCTCGTGATGACGCCGGCGGCGTCGGTGGTGACGCGGAACTCACACAGGTTCGTGTCGGCGAATGTGCGCGTGGCTTGGTCATCGGTGAACGACAGGGCAGTGATGTTGCCGCTGATGTCGGTGTTCGCAAGGTTGGCGGCCAGCGGCTGTGAAATCGTGAAAGTAGCGGTGACGTTGTCCTGGTTGCATAAGGTGCCGAGGCAGATTCGAACGTCGGACCGGCGTAGGTATAGGTAGCTTCGGCAAACAGTTGGGGGGCGAGAAGCGTCGCTGCGACAAACAGCATCGAACGGATCTTTCGGATTTCCCAAGTAGAGCGAACCGACACTCGAGCACCCGGCCTCGTTTGTCCGGAGGATCAAGTCTGGACGGAAGGGGGTGCAGCTGGCGGCGAAGGCTGCTGTTCGACTCGTTGGAGGTCGTTATCCAGACATGCCCAATCCGGCGCACTGGATGCCCAGATATTCATGCTCGGCTTCACGGAAGACGGGTCATCCAGATTGCCGACGCGGACGATCCGGAACTGCGGGCGTGCGTTGGCGCGGGCAAACAGGTGCGTGCCACAGGTGCCGCAGAACTGCCGGATGATCTCGTTGCCGCTGGCGGCGACCTTTGTGTATTCGGCGGGTGATCCCGAAACCGACAGGCTATCGGTCGTCACCAGCATGTTGACGGTGCCGTTCGCGGCCAGGTGCTGACAATCCCTGCACCAGCAGATCCTGACCATCAAGGGATCGTTGGCCAACGTAAACGTGACAGCACCGCACAGACATCGACCGGATCGTTCCATTGTGGTTGCTCCAGTGGGATTGCGCCAAGTCTAAGCTACAGGCAACAAGGGCTCAAAACGGCATCGAGGCAGGCTCGGATTCTGACATCTCGGGCGTTTGCTCCGAACCGTCACGATTCAACGCGAGCGCGTGCAAGTGTTCGTACAAACCCAGTTGGAGGAGGTCGATCTTTTTGCCATTCGCGATGGCAAACGCCTCCATCTCGATCCGTCGCATCTCAGCCGTGACGCGCAACACCCGCTTCTGACGGCCGTTGATGAAGATTGTCTTGAGCAGCGCCTTGCGACGGCGCTTCTCTGCTTGCTCGGCGGCGGTCAACTTGCGCTTCATGTCGTCAGTGTTCGCAGTGCGGACGGGTGAAGTGCAGGCTGGTGCGGGGCGTCAGCGAAGTTACTTGCCTCATGCGCTTTCGCAAGCAAGTTGACCTTCGCGTATGTCCAGTAAGAGACCCGCACTTCGTTCAGGGCAAGAATCACATTCTGGATGCAAATGGACTGTAGGAGCTGGCGAGCCAGATCAGCGCACTGATGTTGAGGACTACGGTGATCCAGAACATCATTCGGAACTCTTCCTTGACCGACTTGTGACGGAGTAGCTCCTGCGCAAGGATCGCGCCGGGCCAGCCACCGAAAAACGCCAGTGCATGTAATGTCGATTCGGGAACGCGACTGCCCCGGATCTTTGCCGACGCTTTATCCAGCGCATAGGCCGCGAAGGTGACGACACTCGCAATGAGGTACGCCAACAGCGTCCAGGGTGGCAGTTCACCCAAGGTATCGACCGCCAAATAGACGATCATGAATGCAGGAACCCATAACAGGCTTCCCACGTTCCAGCGGGCGGCTCCCTTCTTCGGGGCACCTTTCGGGTGTCTGAAGGGTTTGGCTTCAGGCAAAACGTTCGGAGTGTCCGGGTGTCTGGCGGGACGGCCCTTGAGTTCGAGCTTGAGGCTGCCGCCGGATTGCACCAGCAATACCTGCGTGGCGCGGCGTTTTCCCTGCGGGCCATCTTCAAGCAAGAACGTCACGCGCGTGTTGGGTGTCAGAACCCCGCGAAACCCTCCAAAGGCCTTGATATGTACAAACAAATCACCCTGGAGTTGATCGGAAGTGATGAAGCCAAAACCTCGCTCGTCATTCCAGGTCTTGATGACACCTTCGTATCGCATGGGCTGGCGTGCTCACATTGGGGCTCGCGGGCAACATGCCCCGATCATGCAAGCTGCGTCAAGTGTCGCGCGGAGCCAATTCGTGCTGTGCAGGCTGGTGCTCAGCCCAGCCTAAGCATCCAGCTCTTGCCAGCGAGCGTAGGCGGCCTCTAGCTCAGTGCCGAGGGTCGTGATGCGCAGGCCGACTTGCTGGATGTTGTCGCGCGACGACTGGTAGAACGATGGCTCCATCTGTTGTGCCTGGAGTGCTGCGAGTTCGGACTCCAGCGCTTCGATTCGGCCGGGGAGTTGTTCGAGTTCGCGCGCGTCCTTGTAGGTCAGCCGCTTCTTGTTTGCCGATGCGGCTTCGACAACCGGTGCCCGGGCCGAAGCCGATGCAGCCTTCTCGGCCTCCAGCTTTGTGGTTCGCTGGCGGATCCAGTCGGTATAACCACCGACGAATTCTTCGACCTCACCGTTGCCGGACAGCACGATCGTGCTGCTGACGACGGCATCCAGAAAGTCGCGGTCATGTGATACCAGCAGCACGGTGCCGGTGTAGGCATTCAACAACTCTTCTAGCAGTTCCAGAGTCTCGACATCGAGATCATTGGTCGGTTCGTCGAGCACCAGAAGGTTCGACGGTTGGGCGAACAATCGCGCCAACAGCAGACGATTACGCTCGCCGCCGGACAGTTTGCTGATCGTCGCGCGGGCGCGATCGGGCGAGAACAGGAAGTCCTGGAGATATCCGAGCACATGTTTTCGGGCACCGTTGACCTCGACGAACTCCTGGCCGCCGGCGACGTTTTCGCAGGCATTCGCGTTCTCATCGAGCTGGGCACGGTACTGGTCGAAATACGCTACCGACAACTGGGTGCCGAGTTTCGCTTCGCCGCTGTCCGGCGCCCGTTTGCCGAGCATGATGTTGAGCAGCGTGGTTTTGCCCGAGCCATTCGCACCGATGATGCCAACGCGATCGCCGCGCATGATTGTCGTGCTGAACTGATTGATCAGCGTGCGGCCTTCAAAACCGGCCGACACCGAATCGAGTTCAATCACCTTGCGTCCGGAACCGGCTGCCTCCGACGCGGCCATCTGGACCTTGCCGGTTTTTTCGCGACGATCGGCGCGTTCCCGACGCATCGCCTCCAGCGCGCGCACTCGTCCTTCGTTGCGCGTGCGACGCGCCTTGATGCCTTGGCGGATCCACACTTCTTCCTGCGCCAGCAGTTTGTCGAAGCGCGCGTTGACCTGGGATTCGGCATGGGCGCGTTCTTCGCGGCGGCGCAGATAGTTGTCGTAGTCGCCCGGCCAGGACGTCAACCGCCCGCGGTCGACCTCGACGATGCGTGTGGCGAGTGCGCGCAGGAAGCGGCGATCATGGGTCACGAACACCACGCTGCCCTGGAAATCACGGAGTTGCTGCTCCAGTGCTTCGATGGCCTCGAGGTCGAGGTGGTTCGTCGGTTCGTCGAGCAACAGCACTTCGGGGTCACAGACCACCGCACGTGCCAGCAGGACACGACGTTTCATGCCGCCGGACAGTTCCTCGAACAAGGCTTCGCCCGGCAGGCCGAGTCGTTCGAGCAGTCTTTCGACACGCTGCTCATGGCCCCAGCCATGTTCAGCTTCGATTCGATGCTGCACATCGCCGAGGCGTTGTGCGTCCACCGCACTGCCATCGGCGGGATGAGTGAGGTGGTGGTATTCAGCGATCAGCGCGCCGATGTCACCGAGTCCTGCCGCCACCACGTCAAACACCGACCCGGTCAGATCACGCGGCACTTCCTGAACGAGTTCTGCGACGCGCACGCCGGTGCTCAGTCGCACTTCGCCGTCATCCGGGCGTGCATGGCCGGCAATCAACCGCAGCAGCGTGCTTTTGCCGGCACCGTTGCGTCCGACCACACAGACGCGTTCGCGTTCGTCGAGCGTGAAGTCGACCTGTTGGAGGAGCAGCGGACCACCCACGGAAAAATCGACTTTCAAAAGTTGCAGCAAAGGCATGGTCAGCGGTGTCCTGAAACAGAGAGGGCAGTTGCCCGGGCTTGCCAATCGGCCAGCCAGGCGAGCGTCGGCAGCAGCAACTCGCGCCGGTTGGGCTGCATGAGTACCCGCGCAGGATGTGCGGGAGTCCTTGGCAACTGCGGAAATTTGGTCATGAAGCGCGCGGCGTGTTCCTGCCACGTTTCGTTGAAATCACCCAATGAGTGATGGATCAACAACAGGTCTTGTGCCACCGCCACGCGATAACCGGCAGCAAACGCGCGCCAGCTGAAATCGGTGTCGTACAGGTGAAAATGGTCGAACCGATCGGCATCGAATCGGAGTGTTTCAGCGACATGTCGGTGGCAGGCGATGAAAACCCCATCCAGAGCCTGGACACCCTCGACGCGCACCGGGCCCAGACCATAAAGGCTGGACAGCCATTCACCCGTCGGGCCGACATGCGCGATCTGGCAGTAGCCGCTGGCCGGGCCACTCCACAACGCGTTGGGTCCGGTCAGTTGGGTGCAGCCGGCGACACCGACGACATCGTACGAACTCAGGGCATCCAGCAGACGTGCAGCAAAGTCCGGCCGGGCGAATTCGATGTCGTCGTGGCAAAACACCAGCAGGTCGCCGGTACTGCGCGCGATGCCGCGGTTGTACGCCTCGGCCAGCGAGCGCGCATCCTCCAGCACAATCAGTTCCACCGGCAGGCCGGCAAAATGGGTGTTCAAACTGGTTTCGAAGCGTGCCCGTCGCGTGGCATTGATGGAGCAGGTGATGACGCTGATCGTTGGCGGCTTCTCCGGCAACACCTTCGTTTGCAGCGATGCCGGGGCGCCGATTGATTGAGCCAGTCGCATGGCTTGGCCAAGCAACATGGCCCGGGACTCCTGATCGGCGGGATCGATCCCGAGCGCTTCGATCAGCAGCGCGGCGGCGGCATCATGATCACCCACTTCTCCCTGCTGCCCGGCAAGACGGCGCAGCGACAACACGCGGTTGGCGCGTAGTGTCGGGTGATTCGGGTGCTGCGCAAACGCTTGCGCCGAAACATCTCCGGCACGCAGATAGTCGCGCTCGCGCAGGGCGAGCACGGTTCGCAGATTCAGCGCATTCACGTCGTTCGGTGCAGCAACGAGCAAGGCTTCCAGCAGCGCCCGGGCCTGGTCGAAGTCGCCGCGCTCGATCGCCGCTTGCGCCTCGGCCAGTCCGGTCCGGTCCATGTCGGTCCGATCAGGCCTTCGGTGCCTTGAAGCGAAGACGATGCGGTTGGTCGGCATCGGTGCCGAAGCGACGCTTCTTGTCTTCCTCGTATTCACGGAAGTTGCCCGAGAAGAACTCCACGTGTGACTCGCCTTCGAACGCCAGAATGTGTGTGGCGATCCGGTCGAGGAACCAGCGGTCATGGGAGATGACCATGGCGCAGCCGGGGAATTCGAGCAGGGCTTCTTCCAGCGCACGCAGGGTTTCGACGTCGAGGTCGTTCGACGGTTCGTCGAGCAGCAGCACGTTGGCACCCTGCATCAGCGTCTTCGCCAGATGTAGTCGACCGCGTTCACCGCCTGACAACTGACCAACGAGTTTCTGCTGATCGGCGCCCTTGAAGTTGAACCGGCCGATGTAGCCGCGCGACGGTGTTTCGTACTTGCCGACGGTGATCATGTCACGGCCGCCCGAGACTTCCTGCCAGACGTTGTTGTCGCCATTGAGCGAACTGCGGCTCTGGTCGACGAATGCCACCTGCACACTGGAGCCCATGACAATCGTGCCGGTATCCGGCTTCTCGACACCCGTGATCAGCTTGAACAGTGTCGACTTGCCGGCGCCGTTCGGGCCGATGATGCCGACGATGGCACGGCGCGGGGGAGCGTGAAGCTCAGGTTGTCGATGAGCATCCGATCGCCGAACGATTTCGACACGCCCTTGAATTCGATGACCAGCTCACCCAGACGTTCGCCGGGTGGGATATAGATTTCGTTCGTTTCGTTGCGCTTCTGGTAATCGACCGCGTTCAATTCCTCAAGGCGGTTGAGGCGGGCCTTGCCCTTGGACTGGCGACCCTTCGCATTCTGGCGCGCCCACTCGAGTTCGCGCTGGATGGCCTTCTGACGTGCACTTTCACCCGCTTCTTCCTGCTTGAGGCGCTGGCCCTTCTGTTCCAGCCATGAGGAATAGTTGCCCTTCCACGGAATGCCGCGACCGCGATCGAGTTCGAGAATCCACTCGGCAGCGTTATCGAGGAAGTAGCGATCATGCGTGACTGCCACCACGGTGCCGGTGAACCGAACAAGGAATTGTTCGAGCCATTGCACCGATTCGGCATCCAGATGGTTCGTCGGTTCGTCCAGCAGCAGAATGTCGGGTTTCGACAGCAGCAGTTTGCACAGCGCGACGCGACGCTTTTCGCCACCGGACAGCTGTTCGATCTTGGCATCCCAGGGCGGCAGGTTCAGCGCGTCACCGGCGATGTCCAACTGATGGTCGAGGTTATGGCCATCGGCTGCGGCGATGATCGCCTCGAGGCGCGCTTGTTCGGCGGCCAGCTTGTCGAAATCGGCGTCTTCTTCGGCGTAGGCCGCGTAAACGGCTTCGAGTTTGTCCTTGGCTTCGGACACTTCACCGAGACCCTGCTCGACTTCCTGACGCACGGTGTTTGCCGGATTCAGATCCGGCTCCTGTGCCAGGTAACCGATCTTGATGCCGGGTTGCGGGCGCGACTCGCCGTTGAAGTCGGTGTCGACGCCGGCCATGATGCGCAGCACGGTCGACTTACCCGAGCCGTTCACACCGAGCAGGCCGATCTTGGCGCCGGGGAAAAACGACAGCGAAATATCCTTGATGATTTCGCGTTTCGGCGGCACCGTCTTGCTGACGCCGATCATCGTGTAAATGTATTGCATGGCGAGGCCGCCCTTGGAGTCGAGAAAAGTCCTCCATTGTCGGCGCTTCCGGTCGAGCCGACAAGTCAGAACCGCGCCGGTTGGCGATTGCGGCGACCCGTTGGGCCCATTCCCGGCCGTTTTCGGTGCATGAACGCCCGGGAAGCCCGGAATTTGCCTGGGGGATGGATTCCGTTCGTCAGGGTGTCTGGCTTCCCGATCAGCACCCACTGACGCTCAAAATGCAGGAGCGATTTTCGCTGCGAACCGGTATTTGCCGAAGCTGGATGGGCAAAAAGCTGACTCGTCATTGCGAGCCCGAAGGGCGCGGCAATCTAGTGCTTGCAACCAAGCTCCAGGCAAGTACAGGATTGCCGCGTCGCTGCGCTCCTCGCAATGACGGCTTGTTTCGGGGTTCCGGACCATGGCGCAGGTCATTACCCAACACGGAAATTCAGCACCCAGTTTGATGCACGAAGAAGTGTGTCGAACTGTGCGATCAGGATTCTTGCAGTTTGAACGGGTGTCGCTCGAATCAGGGCCACATCCGCGAGAGAATCGGCTGCCGGTCGATCCATTGGCGTTTGAGCGCACCGGCGACATGGACACCCAGCAGGACCAGGAACACCAGCGCCAGGATTTCGTGTGTTTCGTGGCAGAAGTCTGCCAAACCCTTGTCAGGGGTGATGAGCGAAGGCAGGTTGAACCAGTCGAAAAACGAAACAACCTTGCCGCGTGCCTGACGCCACAGGATGCCGGAGATCGGCAACAGGAACATGATCACGTAGAACAGTACATGGACGAAGCTTGCTAGCCGGTCGGGCAAGGTCGGCGCATGGGTCGCGGGCGGATGCTTGAGCGCCAGTCGCGCTACCAGTCGAAGGACCGCCAGCATCAGGACCAACAAACCCAGCGATACATGGGTGCGCACGCCGAGCCAGTCGTCCCATTCGCCGCTGGCCCATTGCACGATCAGCAATGCGGCCATCAGCCAGTGCAAACCTTGTATCGCGATCGGCCACTTGTGCTCACGGTTCATGTGGGTCTCCTGGACACCCATGAATCACAGCACCAGCGATGACTTGTCACCTTGACGGTGATCAAACTCAGCGCGAGTCGCGCCACCGGAAGTCGACAAGGATCGGTCGGTGGTCGGAACACTGTTTCGACAGTTCGGCATCCAGCCCAAGTTTCGCGCGTGTTTCGGCGTCCAGCAGTTCGGTATCGAATACCGTGGCGTTCAGCACTTCGAGCGCTGCGCTGTGGAGCACATGGTCCATTGCCCGGGACGGAAACTCCGTGCCGCGGCCATCCCAGGTCCAGTCGGTCTTGCCATCCACATGGAACGCTTCGGCGCGAGCCAACTGCCGGTGGGCCGGCGCGGTGCCGACACCGTTGATCAGGTCGATCGGCACCATACCCTGGACGTTGTTGAAGTCACCTGAAACGATCACTGCTGCCTGTTGTTGCCAGTGCGCATCGACTGCCGAGCGGATGGCCTTGGCCTCCACACGACGACGGTCTTCCTCCCATGCGCCGGCGCTGTTGCCGCAGCATTGAAGGTCCACGCCCACCACCATCAGCGTGCCCGGACCCATCTGGATATCCGCGGCGGCAGTGGGAATGCCGAGGTCGAGATTCTGGGCCAAGCACTTCGCGCATGCGCCCGACGCCGTTGAGCCAGCGGTTTGCCGCATCGGTCGGGTACTTCAGGACATCAAACGAATCGACACGCGTGAGCGGGGTCCGTGCCAGCACGGCCGAACGCTGGTAACTGCCGCCGCCCTTGCCCAACACGCTGAGATACGGCCCATGGTCGAGACTTGCTGCAAAGGCCGCGAGACTCTCTTCGGTCACCGGTTCGGGCAGTTCGTCGAACAGGATCACATCGGCATCCAGCACATTGAGCACCTGGCGGATCGCGGCCGACTGATCCACGAAGTTCTCGCGTGCCACGTTCCAGGTCAGATACCGGAATTCGGTGCCGTCGGGACGATCGAGTTGCTGCGCGTGCGCCATCGTGGCCATCGCGAATGTCGCCAGCAACGCGCCGAAGCGGATCAGGATGTGTCGCCGGGTTCGGCTCGTAGCACCCGTCGAGGGGAGAAATATTTCTGTCATCCAGACACTTTGGCGTGACGGCAGGTCACCGCCAAGAGCATGAAAGTATTCTTGACGATTTGTTGCGAAGCGGTGTTCTGGGGGCTACGCAGAAAACTCGCGCAGCCGCGCTACATACCGCGCGATCTGGTCCACTTCCAGGTTCACCGGATCGCCGGCCACCAGGCCGCCCAAGGTGGTGACTTCGGCGGTATGCGGAATCAACGCAACCCAGAACGAATCGCGGTCGACGGCATTGATGGTCAGGCTGACCCCGTCAATGGCGATCGAGCCCTTTTCAGCGACCAAGGGCGCCAGTGCGGCGGGTACGGAGAACCGCATCCGCAGCGCCCGTGCGTCGTCATGGCGTTCCAGCAACTGGCCGACACCATCCACGTGGCCGCTGACCAAATGCCCGCCCAGTGAATCGCCGACACGGAGCGAGGCCTCCAGATTCACTTTGCTGCCGGACTGCCACCGGCCGAGGGTCGTCCGCGACAGCGTTTCCGTCGACACGTCATATCCCAGGCAGCGGCCATCGATCGAAATCACGGTCAGGCACACGCCCGCGTGCGCGATGCTGTCGCCCAACGCAACACGTTCGAATGCCGGGTGCACGGGGGTGTCGATGAGGATGCGCACATCCCCGCCGATGGGTTCGATCCCTCGGACACAACCCATGGTTTGGACAAGACCGGTGAACATGGCAAGGCTCCTTGATTAGCCTGATATTCTGACATTGGCCGGCGCCAAGGGCATGTCGAGAAGATGTCCCGGACAAGGCAGGACGCTCGGTACTCAGCTGTCCCGTTCGTTGAACCGCGCGCCAAGCCAGGGCAACAGATGTTCGGCCGCCATGGGCTTGGCCAGCGCTGGGCCAATCCCGTACAGGCAGCCCTGGTCGATCAAGGCCTCCTGTTGGGCGTCGGTTTCGACGCCCGCGGCGATGACGCGGGTACCAACCGATTCGGCCGCGGCAATGACCCCGCGGACCAACGCGTTCGCACGACTGTGGGGACCAAGCCGGGAGACCAGTTCGCGGGCCAGAACGATCGCATCGAGCATCGGCTCCTGCAGCGCGGCGAGGGAGGACCCACGACCACCAAACTCGGCAAGCGCCAGCCGGGCGCCGACCGCGCGGAGCTCGCGCAATCGCTCCAGCCCGGCCCCTTGTTCGACGAACAGGCTGGACTCGGTGACCGAGAACAACAGATTCACCGGTGGAATGCCGAGTTCGGTCGTGCGGTCACGCGTTCGCGTCGGCAACTCGCCGGTCAGCAAATGCGACGTGGCGACCGGGCTGAGCAGTGACAGAGACGCAGCCGCCGGCAGAAAGCGCAGGACCGAGGCGTATTCCCGTTCGGCAGCGGCGATGACCCATTCACCCACTTTGAGACCCAGTTCATTACCGCTGGCAATGACTTCGCGTACGCGTTCGATCGGGAACGCAGCCTTGGCCGGATCAGTCCAGCGCAAGCGCGGACGAAGCCCGAACGGGAATCCGTCGATCAGGCTCACGATGGGTTCGAGATAAACACACAGGCGACCGCTGGCGAGTGCTTCCGGAAGGGTCGACTGTAATGCCAGCCACGCCATCGCTTGTTCGTGTTGTTCGACGACAAATCGTTCATAACGGCGTTTGCCGGGTTGTTCCTTGGCGCGCGTACAGGCGGTGTCGGCATCACGCAGCAGTTCCTGTGCTGTGGCACCGGTGCGCGCCACGGCGACTCCGATGTCCAGACTCACCGGCATTCGGTGCTGGCCGATCACGAATGGTTCGGCAAACGCTGCGTGGATCTGGTCGGCACGGTGATCGATCTGGCTCGCTTCAATCAGCACGGCAAAATCCTCCGCGCTCAATCGCGCGAGTGTGCCGTCGCTGCCCAACACGGCGCGCAGCCGATCGGCTGTGATGACCAGGGCTTGATCGCCAAAGCTGTGGCCGAGACTGTCGTTGATCTGGCGCAGCTGGTTCAGGTCGATCACCATGACTGCCATGCTGCCGGGCTCGCTGCCGTGCAGTGCCCGGGTGGTTCGATCCAGGAACAAGTCCCGGTTCGGCAACTGGGTCAGCGCGTCGTGTAATGCCTCGAAACGGATCTGATCCTCGAGTTGATGGTGTTCCGTCACGTCACGCAGGTTGATCACGATGCCGGCCAGTTCCGGGTCACGACGACGGTCACTGAGTGTGGCCTCCACCCAGCTCAGGCCCGTCCCTTGTGGCATCAAGCGCAGCATCAACTTTCGCGTGACCCGGCCGGTGGCCTCGCCCAGCTCGGCGAGACATTGGCGAAGTGACTCACCATCGTCGGGCACGAGGAACTCGAGCATCGAACGGTTCATCAGTCGATCGTGCGGCAGTTGCAACAATCGGCCTACCGCCGGGCTTGCGTACAGCACGCGATAGTTGGCATTCAACACGACAATGCCCTCGGCGGCGTTCTCGATCAGTTTGGCGAGTTTGGACTCGGATGCGAGTCGCTCTCGCTCTTGCTGATGCCGCGTGCTTTCGATATGAGCCAGTGCCTGACGCATCACCACCAGAAGGGTCAGCATCAAGCCGCCAACGAGCAGGGTCCGGAGCACTGTCAGATCACCGCGCAAGGCAACCCATCCGACCAACCCGTAACCCATCAGCAAGGCCAGATACGGCAGTGCCGGTGACGATGCCTGGGCCTGACTGGGCGATTGGGTCCAGTCGGGATGGAACCGGTGATGCAATTCGCCGGCAAGCACCAGGAACAAGGCTTGCGCGAACCACAACAAACGCGCCCATCCTGAAATGTCGCTGGTGTTCGGCAGCAATTGCTGAAGTACCCAAACCATGTCGCCCGAAAAGCTGGCAAGCAGGAAAACCCGATCATGAGGTACACGCGACGAGCGCTGCCGACGGGCAACCGCAGCAGCACGGTCGCCGCTGCCAGGACAGTCAGCAGGTTGCCAATGGCATACGCCAGCGCCACGTAACCGGCCACGGCATCACCATGACGGACCAGGGCGGGTTGCACCGCAAACAGCCAGACCATCATGCCGCCGCCGACCACGACGATGCCGGCATCCAGCAGGAAACGCAGGCCATCGGTGCGTCCGGTGATGCGCTTCGGAAGCATCAGGATGCCGGTCGTGATCAACGGGAAATAGCTGAGGTAAAACACATCCGACAAGCCGAATGCGGGATTGGTGCCACCCCTGATGAACTGGGATGCCCATGCCAGTTCGCCGGCCAGAATGGCAACAATGGCCAGTGTCAAACACGTCCAGGCCGTGCGCTCTCGTCCGCGGCCGCGCCAGGCGGCGAGGCCGGCGAACACAGCGGCCACCAACAGCAGGGGCAGCCGCTCCATGGAGCTCACGGCATTGCCGCCCGGGTGATATTGGCGCAGCACCATCAGCCAGATGATGCCCAAAGCCAGCGCGAGTGCTGTCCAGGGCATCCAATACCGCTTCCACGCGGGTAGGGCTCCTGTCATGGCAGCGTGCGCGCTTGGCTAAGTCGCCGGTCCGTCATCAATGGCGTGGGGAGTGCGCCCATGTCTTGCCGCAACGGCGCGGGCTCAGCCGGCGCCGAGCAGGTTCTTGATCACCGCGGAAATGTCTTCCTTGGTGCCGGTGACCATCAGTTGCTGGTCGCGCGAAAAACCAAGACCGATCGTGACCGCATACTCGATCCCGTCGTTGCCCTCTTCGTCCATCTTGGGATACGACTCGGGTTTCGAAATGGTGACGATGCGGTTCGCATCAACGACGTTGCCATTCGGCAGTTTGACCCAGCGTTGCATGAATGGTTTCCTTTGAGTGCACTGCGGTGGGGTGGATATCCATCAAGGCGGACCGGCCGGGTCGTGACGAGCCGAACGGGTGTGAGGTCAGCGGCGCTTGTATCCGACCGTTTCCAGATCTTCTTCCTCTTCCGCCTCTTCTTGATCGTCCGATTCTGCGTTGCGGCGGCGCATCGGCGAGTCGGTGATGAGGTGTTCTTCCAGCAGGCGGTTCCAGGACCGCTCGAGTCGTTCGAATTCTTCGGCGCAGCCGTCCGCGCGGTCTTCCGGCAGCAGGCCGTCGGTGACGAAGTCTTCATAGGCTTCCGGATCACGGCCGTAGGACCAGCAGAGGATGTTGTAGAGCCGCTGTTCGTCCAGGGAGTGTTCGTCGGCAAAGGAGTCTTCATCGGCTTCGGCATCTTCGGCCCAGGTCGCAAAGGTTTCGGCAGCGGCAATCAATGCAAGCTCAGAGTCTTCGCTGCCATCGGACAGCATCAGCACGGCGAGCTGATCGGCGGCATCCTCTTCGCGCCCGGTGATGGGCAGGTCAAGGACATCGGTCAGCGCATGGCCCACTTCGTGGCCCAGGAAGAACATCATGGTGCCGGAGACCAGATCGTCCACTTCCTCCTCGGACCGGTCTTCCCCGAACAGATCGATGAGTTCCGAGGCCATTTCGTAGCACAAGGACACGCGACGGGCTTCCGGGTCGTAGAAAGCGTTGGCTTCGCCACATTCTTCCAGTGAGAGCGCAATCGGGCTCGGAATGCGCACCATCGAATTGAGCTCTTCGGCAATGCCCTCAAGCGCGCGTTCCTTTCGGAAGGCTGTATTCCATTCCTTGAAATCGGGATCGGTGACTTTTTGGTAGTCGGCATAAAAACCGGCGCGTGGCGCTGCGTGCAGCAGACCGGTACAGACCAAAAGAAACAGCGCCATCAACGCCTGTTTAGGCTTCATCACCCCTCCGCTCGAAAGAGCATGCGCCGCGGCGGCGCAACCTGTCCGGATTGAACACCCAAGCCATGCAAAGCTCAATGCCTCTTGACCGGCTGAAGCATGTCAACTTGCAAACAATGGCGTGGCGTCGGCTTCGTCAGCGCCAGCCGGTCGTGATCGGGTAGCGGCGGTCACGACCAAAAGCCCGGCGCGTGATCCGGGGGCCAGGTGCGGCCTGGCGGCGCTTGTACTCGTTTCGCAGCACCATTCGCACGACCCGTTGCACGGTCGCCTCGTCAAACCCTTCACTGATGATTTCGGCCCGTGATTTGTCGTGTTCGATGTACCGCATCAGGATCTGGTCGAGCAGTTCGTAGGGCGGCAGGGAGTCCTGGTCGGTCTGGTTGTCACGCAGTTCCGCAGAGGGCGGGCGGTTGATCACGACCTCGGGGATGACCGGTGACAAGGTGTTCCGGTATCGGCACAGATCCCAGACTTCGGTCTTGTAGACGTCTTTCAGGGGGGCGAAACCGCCGCACATGTCGCCATACAAGGTGGCATAACCGCAGGCCATTTCGCTCTTGTTGCCGGTGCTCAGCACCATGGCGCCGAACTTGTTCGACAGCGCCATCAGGATCATGCCGCGGATCCGGGCCTGCAGGTTTTCTTCGGTGATGTCGGGGGGGCGGTTGCCGAACAGGGGCGCCAGTGTTTCACGGTAGGCCGTGAAGGCCTGCTCGATCGACACCACGTGGTAGGCCACACCCAGCACATCGGCTTGTGCGGCCGCTTCCTGTCGCGACAACTCGGACGTGAACCGTGAAGGCATCATCACCGCCGTGACGCGCTTGGGGCCCAGAGCGTCGGCGGCAATGGCCAGCGTCAGCGCCGAATCGACCCCGCCGGACAAACCCAGCAACACGCCCGGGAAGCCATTCTTGTCGACATAGTCCCGCGTGGCACGGACGAGCGCCGAATACAGGCGGGCATCATCACTGGTTTCCGGTTTTGGCCAATTGATCGGCTCGAATCGACGCGCCTGCGGGTTCAGGTCGACGTACAGCAGGTGGTCCTCGAACGCCGGTGCCGGGCCACCCAAGGTCCCATCGGGATGGGCCACAAACGCGCCGCCGTCGAACACGATGTCGTCCTGGCCGCCGACGATGTTCACGTACGCGATGGGCACCTGATGGTGCTTTGCGCGGGCCGCGACCACCTGGTGCCGGCGCGCACGATTGATCGGGTCGAACGGCGAGGCGTTGATCACCAGCAATGCCTCGGCGCCCGCCTGCAGCGCACGACGGGCCGGGAATTCCTCCCAGACGTCTTCGCAGATCAACGGACCGAATCGGACGCCTTGGAGCTCCACGACTGCCGCCTGGTCCCCCGCGTCGAAGTAGCGTTTCTCGTCAAACACCGTGTAATTGGGCAGCGCCTGTTTGCGGTAGCGCACCAGGGTACGGCCATCGCGGATCCAGCTCAGCGCATTGAACAACTGCTCACCGTCGGCGAGCGGATGCCCAATCACCGCGTCGATCCCCTGGATAAACGGCGCAATCCGCGCCAGTTCCCGCTCGCAGGTAGCGATGAAACTCGGGCGCAGGAACAGGTCCTCGGCGAGATACCCCGAAATCGCACTCTCCGGGAACAGGATCAAGTCGGCGCCGGCTGCTTTGGCTTCCATGGTCAGGGCCAGGATCCGGTCGGCATTGGCATCGATGGCCCCAACCGGGAAGTCGAACTGGGCTAGGGCGATACGGATATTGGCCATCTCTGGGGCTCCAGGCTGTGCGGACAGGCGAGGGGAGCGTATGCCAATCCCCGGTTCAAATATAGCCTTCCAAGTGATTGATTTGCCTCAATGGGTGGCAAAGGCAGTGGCTTCCCTTATGATCGCGACCTGAACGAAAGAATGGCAGGCATGGTGATCCGGACCGACAAACTCAAAGCCACGCTGAAGGCCCGGCGACAGCAGGCGGTGACCGCTTGGACATTCTTTCAGCAATGGCTGAAGGCGCCGCTGACCACGGCCGCGATTTCACCGAGCAGCAAGGAACTGGCTGCCGAGATGATGCGCGAGGTGCCGAAAGAGTCCGGCCACGTGATCGAACTCGGCGGCGGAACGGGTGTGTTCACCGAAGCGCTGCTCGACCACGGCATCCCGGGCGAACGTTTGCTGGTGTTCGAATTGAACGAAACCCTGCACATGCACCTGCGCACAAAATTCCCGCAGGCGAACATCGTCTGTGCCGATGCGCGTGAGTTGCCTCGGATCGTCGAGGCGGCCAATTTCTGCACGCCAGGCGAAGTGGACGTGATCGTCTCCGGCCTCGGGCTCTTGTCGATGTCGAAAGAACTGCAGCAGGAAATTCTGGAGGCCGCGTTTGCGGTGCTCTCGCCCCAAGGGCGATTGGTGCAGTTCACCTATGGGCCGACATGCCCCGTGAAACGCGAAGTCATGCGTGCGCTCGGGCTGCATGCGCGAAGAACGGGCTTCACGATCTGGAACGTGCCGCCAGCTTCGGTTTATGTGATCAAGAAGTCGGTGGCGAAACGGGTGAAGGCCCTTCGGGTGTAAGGCTCGGTGGCGCTGAAACGGGCCGGTTGTACTCACGCACTGAACCAAGGGCAAGGATTTTCGGATCGTGACGGCACTCGCGAGATTCGCCAGTTGCCGGATACGGGTTGCGACGCCCGGTCGAGTCAGTCCCTGACGATCATGAGGACCAGTGCTTGGGCTGGAAGTTGGCCGAAGGGTTGCTGAGCATCCCAACGGTGCCCTCAAGCCGCTTCAGGCTGCGCAAAAATGGCTCTGATTGATTTGTGTGCCTGGATCGCGTCGACATTGATACGGGTTCGAAAAGCAGGAGATCGCGCAATTGTGATTTGCGTCACAGTGTGCTAGTTATCCTCCACCGGCAGGCATCGAGTTCGGCCGGACTTGGAGGGAGTCATGGCTGTCAGAACAGCTGGGTGCTTTCTGTTGTTTGCGTGCTCATTTCTGTTGGGCGCGTGCACCAATCGTTATCAATCCACGCTTACGGCATTGGTGGTTGGTGGTCAAACGCCAATGAACGAAGTGGAACAGATTTACTATCTGGGGGTGTTCGACCCTCGAAGCCAGGTGCCACCGCAGGTCTATCGAATCCGGGTGCATGGTCAGAGCAGTCTCGGCAACGCCAAGTTCTCTTCGGGCTGGGTGCCAGCTTCCCTGATCGATACGCTGAGTCTTCCCAAATCCAATGAAGAGCAAGCAGGCATAGATACCGCTGGTCGCGGCTCGCCTTTTCTTGACGGCCGCAATCTCATCGCCTTCGGCCCAGAGGGTTTTCGCGAAGTGCCGCAGGACTACCGACTGGTCATGACCATGGGCAACGATGCCGGTGCGTTCTTCGAAGCGGTGGGCGTAACGTTGGGCACCGTCGCCAATGCGGAACTCCGGGTCAGGAATGTCGAGGTGAACAGCGAGCTGTTCAAAGCGCTCAGTGACCTGTTGCGCGAGAAACAGCGGCACGTCGATCTGACGCCGGATCCGGGGGCGTCGTCATGAGCGTCATTCAGAGCAAACCTGCCGCTTTGCGCCTGCTGACGTCAACGCTGGTCATTGTCTTGGCCGGGTGCGCGGTGCTTCGTGTCGATGTCGATGTCTACAAGGGGCCATTGGCGGACGAGGAACACGTTCAGATGCAGCGCCTCGCGGTTATGGCTGCAGGAGCCAAGCCGTTGCTGAAGGAATTGAGGGACAGAGTTGATTCGGAAACAAGCCAGGGAAGCGGAGCCCCGGATATGTCTGGTCTCCTCGATGAAGTGTTGGCGCTCTATGACAACCAGCCCGATGGTGCTTATGCACAGAATGTAAAGGAAGAGACGGAAAATGCGCTAGCGAAGATTTATGAGGATCTAAGCGCCGTCGACAAGGGTTTTGAGCAAGTCGTCAAAGTGGACCCATCAATCTTCAAGAATGTTGAACAAGCTGATCTTGGCAGCAGCTACCCCGAATGCGGACCGGTTTCGAGTTCGAAACTTCTGCTGGAAGAGAACGGGAAACGTTCGTCCGTGAATCAGAGTTTCTGCAAATTCGCGTTGATTTCGGAAGCGACAAGACAGGTCAGGAAACCGAACACGGATGCTACGTTTAAGAGCGCTCAAGCAGCATCTTCTAAAGCCTGGGGCTCTACGCAGTCACTTTATCGCCAATTGCTCCGAACTATCGCGTATTCGGATAGAGGGGATCCTGAGAATTCGCTCGATGGAGAAGCTTTGTCCCGCGACCAACTGAGGGCGATTGTCGCGCTGGTTGTTGTCATGACTGACCACAACAAACTCGAATTCACGAAGCCGCTGTCTGATTGCGCCAAATGGGATTCCAATGCACCGGTTGCGAACGCCATTGGTGAATGGCGAGGGAGGCTATATGAAAGCGGAACCGCGCTTGCAATTGCGCTGATGTGCAGTCCGAGGTTGACATCCGAGTGGCTTCTAAGGACGAATGAGGATCTGATCAGGAATTCACCCGAAAATGCGGAATGGAAAAGAAGTCTCGTGTTCTACGATTCCCGAACCGATTCCGGCCCCAAGTTGGCCAAGAGCGCGCGGGCATTCCGCAAGGATTTCAGCGCCGAATTCAGGATGACGGGACTCAGAACCGAACGTCAGGGGCTTGAGACCCTGATTTCCGACTACTTGTGTGCACATGACGATGCGCCCAAGGAAGCGGGCCGGTGTCAACCGGGATGGGTGAGGGACGTGCGTAATTCAGGCAAACTGAATGACGTCGAAAGAGCCAAGCAGCTGACTTATCAGGCGTTAACGGAGAGCTTGATCCGCTTCGCTCAAAAAATGTTGTTTGCGTCGAACAACATGATTTTCGTTCGCTCGGAATGCCGAGGGTCTTCAACGAGCAGAGACGATCATTCAGGGTCCGACGGGCCCAATTCGTGCGGAGAAATTGCGGGAGTCCTCGAAGTGGTCGGCAACTCGATTCTGGTTCAGGCCAACGAACTGCATTCGCGCAAGGAACACGGTCAGGCAATGATGAATCGGCAGCAGGGTCGAAAGCTGGCAATCCAGTCGGTTTTCGCCGGGGGCGACGATTCGGAGTTCGAGCAGACCATGGCCCTGATTGGCCAGCAGCGTGATTTCCTGAAGAAGATGACAAAAGACTCGAAATCTGCGACCAGCGAGAAGGCAAATCTCGAGAAGAAACTGACGAGCGCCAAGCAGGAAGCGAAAACGATCGCGGACCGGATCGTGGTGGAGGAGGCCAATGCGGCCAAGTACCCCGCCCTGGAGTCGCCAATTCAGAATGCACTGTTGGCCTATCAGGACCCGATGTTTGCCAAGTGTCTTGCCGACGAGCGGGTGAAGATCGTCGCCACGACAGCCGATACGTCGGAGAATGCCGAGAAGATCGCCAATGCGCTGTTTGATCGGGCCAGTGGATGTGCCACGCGCGAAGAGCAGGCGTCAGCCGGCATCGAAGCGAGAAGGGAGATGGTGCCCAAGTTCACGGCGCTGCTGGCAGCCATTGCGGCGCATTCCGGCCCCAGGAAGTTGACGGGATTCGAGAGCGACCTCAAGTTGAAACTGGCCACAGTCAAACAAGCCAGAGCAGGTGAGGAGGCCACGCTCGCGAAGTCCAAGGAAGCATTGGCAACCGCCGAGAAAGCGCGTGATGACACGGCCAAGTCACTCAAGGAAGCCGCCGACCGGCTGGCGGCCATTCCCGATGAAGCGAACTACCTTGGCCAAGTGCAGGACTATGGCGACGGAGTGTTGGCGTTGCTGCGTTCGCAAGGGGCCTCTGCATTGAAGATGGATTCGACGATCGCTTTTCGTGATCGTTGGCGAAATTCGATCACCCAATGGGTCGGGAAGGGAAATGCTGCACAGGATGATGCGGATCGCAACTCGGCGCTCAGGGTGTTGGACATGACCGCGCGCGCACCTGCGATGCCTCCTGAGTTGCTTGATGGTTGTTCCAGGACGCATGCGAAGCCTGAGTGCGGAACTGACACGACCTACGCCATGGACATGTTGATCACGTGGCTGCAAACGAACCGGACCTCGTTGCTGAAGTTTTACGGGAAGAATTCGCCGCAAGTGCGTCAGATCGACGCTGCCTTGGACGAGGCCTTTCTTGATCGCGCCGGGTTGACCTACATTCGTCCTTCCTCGTCCTACCTGCGCAGCAGCTATGCATCCACTGATCTCCAGCGGAGCCAATCGCTGAGTTGGGACAACATGCTGAACGACATGTATGAACGGGCTACGCCGATTCTGGGGGAGGCAATCGAAAGGGCAAGGCCACACCAGTCGCTCCTGGACAAAATCGACAAACAATACTGGCAGAACATCAATACGGTTCGGGTTGCTGGTGGCGGCCGGACCAACTATGTCCTGGCGAAGGACGATGTGGGCAACTGGACTGCCCGATCCTTCTCGTCGAACTACGAAAAGATGCTGGCATCCATGCAGGGTTTGGCCTTGCATCATTATGGTGCCGAGCTTGGTGCCAGCCTGGCGACCAACGATGGAACGCCGCGGCGAGAAAGCGAGACTCGTCTGACGCCACAGTCCAGCGGCTTGGGCGGCCTGTTTGCCGAGTACCGCGACGATTTCGAGAAGGGGCGGGTAACAGCCAATGAAAAATTGAAGGCTGCCCTGACCAGTCCTTCGGTAGAGGATCGATTGAAGAAGGTCTGGAATGAACACGCGGACATCAAGGACGCCGACAAACTCGCGGATCTGAAGTCGAAGCTCGGTGCCCATCAGTCCTCGGCGCTCAAGGGTGTCACTGACTCATTGGCTGACAAGAAGAAACTCGCGGAATTCGGATCTGACTTACGACACCATCGTTGCGCTCCGGACGTTCCGGGATCTCATGCTTGCGGACATCGGCAAGGTTCTGGTCACGGCTGCAAGGGAATCGGTGAGTGTCAGGACCAGGGAACTCGAAGCAGCCAAGCTGGCTGCAGGTGAAGCTGTGGCGACCGACGAAGCCGTCAAGGCAGCGGAGGCGGCACTCAAACTGGCAACAGATGCACTCGCAGCGGCCGAGAAGGCCGAAACCGCTGCGAAGGACTCTGTTCGCTCATTGGTCAAGCCACTGCTCGCGGATGCATTTGCCCAACGACAGAAGGCGATCGAGGAGTATGAAAAGGCCTTGTCTTTCATTGGCGAAGCGATCAATCGCGACACCAAACCGCTTGACGGTGCGCCATGAACCGCAGACGGTCAGTGATCGGGACCGCTCTCCTGATGATGTCATGCGGCGCGGCCAGTGAGTTGGTGGTCAGTGAACGCGTTCTGGAAACACTGCCCGAGATACAGGGAACAGTCCTCGGTCGAACCGCGTCGTCGAACCGAATTGCACTACTGACGAAAGTTGAGTCGGGGTGGTCGTTCGTGACGACCACGGAGGCCGCCGGTCCGTTCGATCGGATCTTGCGGAATGCGGGTTGGCACAACGGAGAACTGGTGTATCTCGCAACGTCCGGAGACAAGACCTATCTCGCCAAAGGGGCTTCGGTGAATGAACTCGAAGGCGAGCATCTATCGCAATTCGGGCCCGGTGTGCTGACCTGGTCTCCAGACAGGCAGACTTTTCTGGCATTCACTCTGCACCAGGGGGCCGTGCGCTGGTACAGGAATGCAATGCTGCAACCGGACAAGTATGCAAGTCTGCCCATGGTCGTTCCCGATCAGACGGATTCATCGGCAGTTTTTGTGGCGCGGGACGGATGTGTTCAATTGATCAGGAACGGTCCGGGCACTGCGCATGAACTGGGCTGGGACATGATTCGCAAGGTTACCGTCTCTGGCGGGCATGTCTTTGTTTCCGGGCTGCTCAACGGACAGGACACATTTACACGCGACAATGTGATTCTGGCGAAGGAACTCGTCACCGATTTTGCAGTGGACAGCGGCGGCGACCATTGGATCGCCAATGTGACTCGCGCGGACGCAGAGGGCCCCATTCAGCGAATCCTTCATGACGACGATATTGTTGGCGAACTCGCAGATCCTGGTGGGCCAGGTCGCGTTTTCCATGCGTCCTCCGGAAACGTCTGGGCCTACATTCTGTCTCGATGGGACAGCCAAGTTTTGGCGCATGCCACGCTTGGAGACATCGAGATTCCAGACGGTCCGATATCGTACGCACTTTCGCCTGACGGGACGGGCGAGGTGCTCGCCCACCACGATCCCAAGAAGAATGCCTGGACCGTGCTGGTCAATCGCGAATCGATCGGAGACTTTCACGGGATTGCGAATCAGGGTGTGATTGCAGGGCCTGAAAGTGCTTACCTGGCGGTGGTGTCGAAAGACGGAAAGCTGCATGGCATGACGAAGGAAGGCATTGGACCCGCGATGGACGAATGGGTGCCCCATGCCGTGTTTCTGCCGGACGGAGTGGCGTCATACGTCGGCAAGGTGGGCGAGGAATGGTGGGTCATTCGGGGAAAGGAATTCAAGCGGATCCTTGCCGATCAAGTTTTTGCACGCGAAACACTGCGGGTTGAGGGGGCGCGGGTTCATGTATCCGTCCTTCGCGGAAAAGAGTATCTGGATCTTTCCTGGGAATGACTGCGCCTGAACGAGCCTGGACGCCTCGGCGCAACATGAGGTTGGTGGCGGGCGGCATGCTCTGGTGAGTTGCCGCCATTCGAAAGTGTTTGTAACGGATGGAGGGCCATGTGATGGCGGTTACAGCGTTTACGAGAAAGTTCGTCGGCCGCAGTATGAAGAAGCAATTCCTGGTTGATCCGACAACCGGTACGAACGCACGTGAAGTCAGGTGGGGTGATTTTCTCAAGGTAACCGGCGAATCCGGCAAATTCGTGGTGGTGACTTGGGGCGCCAAGACGTATCACTTTCCGAAGGCTCAGGCCGTTGAAACAAGACCCTTGGAGATCGTGTTTCTTGATGTCGGTCAGGGCGATGGTTGTCTCGTGGTGTCGCCCGAGGCAGGTCCCGATGAACGGATCATCATCGTCGATGCGGGTCAAGCCGACAACATGAAGCGCTTTCTCGATTGGCGATTCGGCAAGATCAGCAAGAAGGAAATGCGGTTTCATGCTGCTGTGATCACGCATCCGGACAGGGATCACTACGGCGGATTTTCCCAGGTGTTCGGGGTGAAAAGATTTTCGTTCAACAACGTCTTTCACAATGGAATCGTCGAGCGAAAGGGCACTGGAGACTTCGGCACGGTGACTGACGATGGGTATCTGGTCGACATCGTTGATACCGACGCCAAGGCGAGGGCGTTGGTTTCGAACACGGTCGAGCGGGGTTCATACCTCAACGTCTTGGCGAAGGCCATAACTCAATACGGCGGCGTCCAGTTTGGCATGCTGAGTTCCGAGCACGGCATCGATTCGAATGGACGCCGGTACGTTCCCGGATTCGCGCCAGACGATTCAGGCGAGGTCAAGATCGAGGTGATCGGGCCGGTTGTGGAGCGTCATGGTGTCAAGCCCGCGCTGCGGGCTTTTGCCGGAGAGATTGGTGGAGAGACGATGGATCCCGGCAAGACCAAGAACGGTCATTCGGTGCTGTTGCGGTTGACGCTTGGAGATTTTTCGCTGTTTTTTGGTGGCGACCTGAATTCGCCGGCGGAGGATTTCCTGTTGCGGCATTACGGTGGACTTGGCGAAACCGCGAAGTTGGCCGATGGGGTTGCAAGAGCGCGCGAAAGACTTCAATCACTGATCATGAAGTCCTGTCATCACGGTTCCGATGACGTGACGGACGAGTTCCTGAGATCCGTCAATCCTGCCGCATTCGTCGTTTCATCCGGTGACAGGGAATCCCATATGCATCCTAGGCCCGAGTTGATCGGTCGACTGGGAAAAAATGCCCGGGGCGTGGCACCGGCAATTCTATGTACGGAGTTGCAGCGCTCGGGGCTAATCCAGGACAACGCGAAACTGGTTGATACCGTTCGGGCGTACAGGCGCAAGCTTGATCAGGCACCTGATCAAGCGACTCGAGACGCGATCGAAGTGAAGATCGAACAGGCACTCGCGAAGCTGTCGAAGCGAACAGTCGAAGTGTACGGCGCCATCACGGTTCGAACCGATGGGCACCATCTGGAAATCAGTACGATGTACGAGAGTGGTTCGCCAAAGAAGAAGTGGTTCACGATGCGATATGAACTCGGCGGGCGCGGTGGAATCCAACGATCGGATTGACGGAAACGCGCCCTTCTCTGGCAGGATTCCGTTTCGTTGCGTCTCAATCCACGAACAGCTGGCAATCGAGTCGATGTCTGGATTCCATTGATGTGGTTCGTCCACATTCTTGACTCCGGTCGAAGCCTCGATGATCCAGGTCGGCTTCAGCGGGGGGGGCAAGATCGACTGAGTGCAGTGCTGCTCAACTCCGGCAGTGTCTTGTAGCTCAGCCAGTATTGGGTCGCCCAAAAAAACGAGGCCAGCGATTTCTCGCTGGCCTCTAAATGACGTTGCGCTCAATACAAAGGGGAGGGAGGACTTCGCGCAACGTCGTTCCACGCAAACGTTGATGTCGGTGAGCTTACCTACGCTTCACTGACAACTCGGTGAACGGAAAAGTTCACCGGGGATCGGATCATGCCGTTTGGCACTGTTCGGTCCCGACTCGGTGAAGGCGCGGGTCACGCGCCTTCAGTCGAGTGAATTACTTGGCAGCCTTGCGGGCAGCTGGCTTGACGAAGTTTTCGTTGGCCGCTTCGATCTGGCCGCGGAAAAGGGCCGTGATGGCCTCGTTCGTCTTCGTGACAACGCCGATGACTTCCTGCGAGCGGGCGATCACGGTTTCCGCGGTTTCGCGGTTCAGTGCAATCGTTTCCGGCAGAAGGGTCTTGGCGGCTTCCATGCCACGCACTTCGCTGGCCTTGCCGAAGAAAGCGGCGTTGGCGTTGTAGCGATCTTCCAGCGTGGCGATCTGGATGTTGACGACTTTCTCGAAACCTTCCATGGCGAGACCGTGAGCCTTGAAGGAGGCATCGGCGAACTGCTTGCTGACTTCGATCAGCTTGGTGTTGAATTGTTCAAACATTGCTTGGCCCTCCACGCTCACCATGAGCGGGTTACCACGAAACTCTAGCAAAGGTTTTGGTGCAGTGCAACATCTTTCATCGAATCGGGCTGATCTGATGGGTATAGGGCATGCGGCAGCGCGCCATATCGGGGTTTTTGGCCGGGGTCGTGCCGAGCATGCTGACCGCTGGTGTTATGGTTCCGCGAACTCCGTGACGCGCCGGTCCGCATGATCCGTTTTGGTTCGATGAGCATCACCCTGCTGGTTGCCGGAATGTACGGGCTGCTGTTCGCAAGCCTGCTCTGGTTCAATCCGCAGAATCGTTGGGCCAACCGATTCCTGTCGGCACTGCTGATCGTGATCTCGCTGCGACTGCTGCCGTACATCATCGGTTATGCCGGGTTCTACGAAGCCTATCCTTGGTTGTCGTTCTTGCCATGGAACCTGTCGCTGGCCATCGGGCCCTTGCTCTATCTGCACGTTCATCACCTGATGCGGGATCGGGTGATGCCGGGTTGGGGGTGGCATTTTGTCCCGACGTTGTTGCAATTCGCCTATTACTGCATGGTGTTTGCGCAACCGCTGGCGTTCAAGGACGCCTGGGACATGAACTGGCATGTACCGTGGTTCGGCCCGATCGAACTGGCGTCGATGTTCGTGTCGATCGCTGTCTATTGGTGGCTTTCGTATCGGCACCTGCAGCGCTATCGGGATTGGCTTGAACGCGAGCACAGCCAGATGGAAGAGCATCGGCTCGACTGGCTCCGACACTTCCTGCTGGCCTTGGGCCTTACCTTGCTGATCTGGCTCGGGTTGGTGGCCTTCGATCGTCTGGTGGCGAAACTCGACTATTTCCAGCAGTTCCCGTTCTACGTCTGGCTCGGCCTGTTGGTCTATTACCTGGGCACTGAAGGGTATCGACACGCGCGTCATGTTTACCCGGTGTATGTCCCAGTTGCGGAACCGGCTGCCCCCGAACCCGAATCGGCTCCGGCCCCATCGGTTCGACCGGCCGTGGACTGGACTGCCCGGGCACAGGATTGGCGACAGAAGTTGATCGCTGCCGGTTGGTGGCGCGATCCGGAGCTATCGCTACCGAGCCTGGCCCGCAAACTCGGCACCAACAGCAGTGATCTGTCGCGGGCCATCAACGACGGACTCGGCATGAACTTCAACGAGTTGATCAACCGACTGCGCGTGGACGCCGTGGCCGCCGAGCTGGCCCGAACGCCCGACACCGGGCTCCTCGATCTGGCCCTGGCGTGTGGCTTCAGTTCGAAGGCCAGCTTCAATCGATGTTTCAAGCGGTTCACCGGCAAGACGCCAAGTGAGTTCCGCGCCGACTTGCCGAAAGAGGCCGACTGATCCGCGGCGCAGATCCGGGGGAACGTCTCAAATCATGGATTTTTCAGCAAAACCAGAGGATTGCGACGCAGGCGGTAACGCGGCTGCCTAAGCTTCAGGAACCTTTGGAGCCTCATGATGAACGTCCTGATTCGATGCCTGGCTGGTGTTCTGCTGTTCCTGCTTCTGGTGATTGCGCCAAGTCCGGCGCGTTCCCTTGAAACGCTGACCCCCGAACAGGCGGCCGAAGATGTCCGAGTGCTGAGACGGGCGCTTCTGGAACTCCACCCTGGCCTGACCAAGTACCAGTCCGAAGCGGAGTGGCAAGCCAAGCTGGCCCGGTTCGAGGCCGCAGGTCAGGCTGCCCGGACACCGGAAGCGTTGTACCTGGCGGCCAGTGAGTTGGCGGCCGGCATTCGTTGTGGGCACACCTGGACGAACGTGTTGAACCAGCAAGGTGCGATCAAGTCGAAATTGCTGGAGGCCCCGAACAAGCTCCCGTTTCGTCTTCAATGGGTGGCGGACCGATTGCTGGTGATGGACAGCGTCGATGGGCGCGTACGCCGTGGCGACGAGATTCTGACGATCAACGGCGCGAATCCGGCGCAGATCCGGACCATGTTGTGGCCCTACCTTCGCGCCGATGGTGCGAGCGACCAAAAGCGCCTGCGCCAACTGGGCCACGACCGATTCGACTACAGCCAAATGGACATCACCTGGCCACTGCTGAGCCCGCCGGTCGATGGTCGGTGGCGTGTCCAAGTGAAGCGCGGAGCGAAGCAGCGCACGGTATCGGTCAAAGCGGTCAGCCTCAAGGCACGCGCAACACGGCTTGCCGATCAGGGGATCCAGCCCGAATCGGAAGCGTGGCAGTTCAAGGTTGAGGGGCAGACCGCACGGCTGACTTTGCCCACGTTCTCGTTCTGGAACAGCGACTTCGACTGGAAGGCGTTTCTGCGCCAGTCGTTCAAGTCCATGTCGGAACAAGACGTGCACACGCTGGTCATCGACATCCGTGCGAACGAAGGTGGTGATGGCGCCATCGGCGCGCGGATCGTGCAGCACTTGATTGATGAGCCGATCCAGTTCGAATCCAATCAATCGGCTACACGATACGAGCGGGTGCCCTATATCCTGGCCCGATATCTCGATACCTGGGACTTCGGATTCTTCGATCGGACCGGCCAGGTTCGTCCGATCGCCGATGGGCCACAAGCCGGGATGCTGGAGTTCCTGCCGAGGGCGCACGGGAAACAAACCTTCGAACCGATCGCACCGCAGTTCCGCGGCAAAGTGTTCCTGTTGATCGGCGGAGAAAACAGTTCCGCCACATTCCAGTTCGCGCAGTTGGCCCAGACAAAGGGTGTCGCGACGCTGGTCGGACAAAGCACCGGGGGCAACCGACGCGGGTTGAGTGGCGGGCAACTGGCTTGGGTCAATCTGCCGAACTCCGGTGTTGCCGTGGACATTCCGCTACTGGCAACCCGCTTTGGAGCCGACACGCCCGATGCGCCGATTCACCCGGACATTGAGGTGGAGCGCACATTCGAAGGGCAGCGCGCCGGTATCGACGAAGAGATGGCTATGGTCCAAAAGCTCATGGCGGAGGATTGAACCGATTCAAACACCCGCTGCAGAGTTCGTCGGCAAACGGCGGCATAATCGCCAGCTTGTCTTTCCGGCGACGGGTGCTGCCATGACCGAACAGAATAAACGTGATCTCGAAGCAGGGATCGAAACCGAGCTCGCCGACCGCACGACCTATGGCGGTTATCTCGGTCTGGAGCGTCTGCTCTCCTCGCAAGTGCCGTTGTCGTCGCCGCCGCATCACGACGAGATGCTGTTCATCATCCAGCATCAGGTCTCCGAGCTCTGGATGAAGCTGATCATCCACGAGATGAAAGCTGCACTAGCCAACCTGCGCGAAGATCGGGTCGATTTCACGCTGAAGGTGCTGGCGCGCGTCAAGCAGGTGCAGAAACAACTGCTCGAACAATGGGCCGTGCTGGAAACACTGACGCCGAGTGAATACCTGCAATTCCGTCATGTGCTGGGCCCGGCATCCGGATTCCAGTCACTGCAGTACCGAATGATCGAATTCATGTTGGGCAACAAGAATGCCGACATGCTGAAGGTGTTCGGTCATCAACCTGTCGATCAGGCCGAGTTACGCGCAGTACTTGAAGCGCCCAGTCTTTATGATGAGTTCCTGCATTGGCTGGCAAGGCGTGGTCACGCGATCCCCGAAGAAATCCTGAAGCGGGATTTCTCGACACCGTGGCAACGTCACGATGCCTTGTTGCCCATTTACAAGGCCATCTACTCCAACACCGAGCAGTATTGGGAGGAGTACCACCTGTGCGAACAGTTGGTTGACGTCGAAGTGTCGTTCCAGCAATGGCGGTTCCGCCACATGAAGACGGTGGAACGAATCATCGGTTACCGCCGTGGCACTGGCGGATCGTCCGGCGTGGCGTTCTTGCGTAAAGCCTTGGAACTGACGTTTTTCCCCGAATTGTTCGAGGTCCGCACGGAGTTGTAGCAGCGGCGAGTGGATTCCTGCTTGCGCAGGAATGACGTCGCTGGGGACCAGAGCACTTCCTCGATTCCAAATCTCCGTGATCCCGCTTGCGGGAGAAGTAGATTCAAGGCACCGCAGACTTGACCGTTCGTTCTTTGCCCTTCGCCCCGGCATAAAACACCAGCAGCTTGAGTGGCACGTTACCGACATTACGTCCGTTGTGTTCGGTGTTGACGACCTCGGCGAGCGTGTCGCCGGCCTTGAACCGATTGCTCTTGCCATCGCGCAGGCGAACTTCCAGCTCACCTTCGAGCACCATGCCGAACGAAGGCACGGGATGCAGATGCCAGCCGGTTTCACCGCCCACGGCAATCTCGACGATCATGCCCGAGATTTCTGCCTCACCTTCGGGGTAAGACAATGCCGTGCCATCCCAGCTCTCGCTGGTCTGCAGCACCGGTGTCGCCTTGACCGCGCCGGCAGTGTCGAGCGCTTGCGCAGTCGGGCTCCAGATCAAACCGCCGAAAACCAGCGATAGAACACTTTGACGCAGCATGTCGGCTCCTGACTCTGCAAAACGGAAGCCCGACGATGCGCCAGCGATCGTCCCGAGTCAACGCCTCAGCCGCGCAAGAACCGCTCGCCGGCAACCAAGCCAAACCCGACTGCCATCAACGCGGCGCCGAACATCGGCATCAGCATCAGGAAGGGCAGTCCGAACACGAACGCTGCCATGCCCCAGGCATACCCGTCGCTGATCGGTTGCGGCCAGGGACTGGCCTTGAACTGGCGTGCCAGCAGATAGTCGAGGCTCAGCTTGCCGGGGCCATTGAAGATGAGCGGCAGCAACATCACCACGAACAGCAGCGGCAGCTTGAAGTTGCCATGCCCGTTGTCACTGATGGAGTAGCCCTTGAGCAGGTCGCTCCACATCGAGAACATGTCCGGCCAATGCACTGCGGCGGTCGCGACAAACGTCAGGAACAACAACTGGAACGCGAAGAACCGAGTTGCCAGACCGAGCCACAGACAAACCGCACCAATCAGTTCGAACCAGGTGGCAATGATCCAGCTGATGTCGGCCGGAATGATATTGAAGGGCCAGGGAAACTGATCCTGGATGCCACCGAACCAGTTCTGGCCGTAGAGTTTTTCGCGGCCGGCCTCAAAAAAACTCCCAGCCCATGACGATCCGCATGATCAGGCGCGGCAAGACTTCACCGACGGCACGCAATCTTGCGACGAGGCCATCCCAGGAAGAAACGAGTGTGTGCATCGACAGCATGGGCTTGCTCCGGAAAAATGGCTCGGGTCGTTACCCGGTGGTTTGGGAAGCCGAATCAATCAGGCATGGTGCCAAGCAGAATGTCTTTTGCACGGAATCGGCGCAGCATGTCCTGCGCTGAATTCATCAGCTCGGCGTTGCCATCCATGCCAAGTGCTTCGAGCAAGGCCTGGATGAGCTCCAGACCGGGCACACCGGGATTGTCTTTCACGAGTTCCAGCAGCTTGAACGACAGCGCATTCAATTCAGTGAAATTGACCTGGCCCTGGCGATTGCGGGCCACCACCAGAAACGTCGGATGCTCCGGTGTTTCAGTAGGCAGGTAATCCTCGCGGATGCGCTGCACCGGAAACCGATAGTTCAGCAGCCACGCCACCGGTGAAAACACCGGGGCGGAGAGGACCACATCGCCCTCGGGATCACAGTCGATCGAGTCGGTATCGGCTTCGTCGATCAGCACCGCCAACTCGACCCATTCGTAATGCGCCAGCTCATGGATGAACGGCCAATCCACTTCACCACGATCGGAGCGGTCTTCCAGATATCGCATGAACTCCCGGGCGATTTCGGGAAACATCGGGGTATGACTTTCGTGTTCGGCATAAAAGCGCCGGACCAAAGGCTTCCACGCTTCGCCCTTCAGTCTCTTGATGACCGGGAATTGCGAGCCAAGCAGGTTCTCGATGTTGTTGAAAAACAGATCGCGATAGATCTGCAGTCGACGATCTTCCAGTCCCGGCGGCGGCGGATTGGCCACTGGATCGCGCAGATGCGCGGCAAACTGATACTGCAACTGCTGGAACGATTCGGACATGTCCTTCAGCTGGCCTGTCGCATTGAGGCTTCCGGACGATCAGTGGCCAACGAGGCATTCCGCTGGGCACTCCGGATCTGTTCGATTTCCGAGCGCAGTTCCGCCATCGGCGGAATATTGAAATCGCGCTCGAGCAAGGTGGCCTTGGCGCCAAAACAGGCATAGGCCTCGTCAAGCAGTTTCCAGACGGGCGCGACCACGTTGGCGCCGTGGGTGTCGACTATCAGGTCTGGCGCTTCGTTGTAGTGGCCGGCGATGTGGACATACGCGACGCGTTCGCTCGGCAGGCCACGCAGGAACGCAAGCGCGTCATACCGGTGATTGACGCTGTTGACGTGGATGTTGTTCACATCGAGCAGCAGATCGCAGTCGGCCTGGCGCAGCACTTCCAGAATGAAGTCGAGCTCGGTCATCTCGGCGCCGATCGGCGTGTAATACGAGACGTTCTCCAGCGCGATGCGCCGACCGAGGACATCCTGCACACGCCGGATCCGCGCGCTGACATGGCGGACGGCCGCTTCGGTAAACGGGATGGGCATGAGGTCGTAGAGGTGACCGTCATCGCCGCAGTAACTCAAGTGCTCGGAATAGACCGGCACCTGATGGAGTTCAAGAAAACGTTTGAGCTTTGCAAGAAAGGTTTCGTCGAGCGGGCTCGGGGCGCCGATCGACAGCGACAAGCCGTGGCACACCAGCGGCCAGCGCTCGGTCAGTGCACGGAACCGCTTGCCCAGGTTGCCGCCTACACCGATCCAGTTTTCCGGAGCAACTTCGAGGAAATCGACCGCATCGGTGCCGGCTTCCTGCAACGGGCCCAGAAGGGCCCGTCGCAGGCCAAGTCCTGCTCCGGTCAATGATGATTGAGCGGGACTCATCACGGCAACCGGGCGATTACTTCTTCTCTTCGCCGCACTTGCCTTCGCCACACTTGCCTTCTTCGGCTTTCTTCTCGCCGCACTTGCCTTCGCCGCACTTGCCTTCTTCGGCCTTGGCTGCGTCAGTCTTGCCTTCACCGCACTTGCCTTCGCCGCACTTGCCTTCTTCAGTCTTGGCAGCATCGGTCGAGCCGGACTTGGCGGTTTCACCGCACTTGCCTTCACCACACTTGCCTTCGGCAGGGGCTTCTTCGCCGACGATCATGTAGCCCTGGCCCAGGTCATTCATCTGGAAGGCGTTGCCGGCATTGGCGATGGCAACGGAACCCAGCAGTGCGGCGCCAACAGCGATGGAGATTGAATTGATCACTTTCTTCGACATGAGAGACTCCAAGATCCAAGTAAAGCGGGGTAACGCCCGCCAACGCTGCCGCTTCCGCGGCCCTCGGCCCAACCACCGGAGCAGCGTCACGCGCCCACTCCGGAGATTCGTCGCCTCGAAATTAGAATAAGGATATGACGTTGGCAAGAATGACCACCGGCGCATCCGCATTCGTGCCAGTAGACCGGGCACCGCGGAAAATCTTTCAAGCCCGTGTTCATGTTGCGCTGCAATAGTCGGGCGAACAGTTGAATATCGCCAAAAATCAAGAGCTTGCCGCTCGCGCCGGCGTTTTCTGCTTGAACGGGCACAGGTCCCGCACGGGGCATTCCGGGCAATTTGGCTTCAGCGCCTTGCAGGTATACCGGCCGTGCAGAATCAGCCAATGATGGGCATCACGCAGGAATTCGGCCGGAATGGCCTTCAGCAAACCTTTCTCGACCGCCAGCGGCGTCTTGCCCTTTGCCAATCCCAGCCGGTTGCCGACCCGAAATATATGCGTGTCCACAGCCATCGTCGGCTCGCCGAATGCCGTGTTCAGCACCACGTTCGCTGTCTTGCGGCCAACCCCGGGTAGCGCCTCCAGCGCTTCCCGCGTGCGCGGCACTTCACTGCCGTGCTGTTCCGCCAGAATGTGGCAGGTCGCCATGACGTTCTTGGCCTTCGCGTTGAATAGTCCGATCGTGCTGATCAACTCGCGGACCCTGTCTTCGCCGAGTGCCAGCATGGTCTTTGGCGTATTGGCGAGCGGGAACAACCGCCGCGTGACCTTGTTGACCGACACGTCCGTGGCTTGTGCCGACAACATCACGGCAATCAGCAACTCGAAGGGCGAGTCGTAGAGGAGTTCCGTCTTGGGGTGCGGGTTCAGCGCACGCAGGCGGGTAAACAGTTCGAGACGGTCGGCAGGTTTCATGCTGCCATTGTGACAGTTGAGTGTGCAGCCAATCCAAGCGACCATCCGTGATCTTGAACGCGGAGCAACGTGATCCTGCCCGATTGGCTGCCGATGGTGCTGTGCCTCTGTGCTGCCCTGCTGACGGCGGGCTTCCGGCGTCATCGGCTGTTCCAGTTCTCGGTGCTGTTGTGTCTGATGGCCGGTGGCCTGTCGGTGCCGTCCGAATTGCGCGGACAACAGGCCGTGCTGGCGTTTGTCCCCTGGTTGCTGGCGTGGGCCGCGGTGATGCCGGAAGCGCGCTGGCGGGCGCGACGGAGTGTCATATGGTTGGTGGCGCTGGCCCTGTTGCTGGTGCTGAGTCTGTACGCACCCGAGCACGTCGTGCGCACGCTCGTTCGTGCAGGCCTCTTGGTGTATCCCGAATCCCGAGCCGGGCTTGGCGCCCTGTTGCTGCTGTGGTTGGCGGCGGCAGTGTTGTTGGTTCGTTGGGTAATGCGAGCGGGGTTCTTTGACGCTGCTGCCGCATTCCTGCTGCTGGTGTTGGGGGTGTGTTTCCTGCGCAGTGGTGATCCGTCGGCGTTCGCGTTCTGGCTCGTGTTGTCGGCCGGCAGCACCATTACCTTGGTGCTGGTCGGTTCGTACCGGATGGCGTTCGTGGATGGCCTCACTGGCCTGCCGAACCGCCGTGCGCTGGATGAAACGCTGGATCGCCTGTCCGGGACTTATGCCATCGCGATGGTCGATGTCGATCATTTCAAGCAGTTCAACGACAACCACGGCCATGCCGCCGGCGACGTGGTGTTGCGCGAAGTCGGCGCCATCCTGGGCGAACACAGCGGCGGCCGGGCGTTTCGGTATGGTGGTGAGGAGTTCTGTCTGGTGTACCTGGATGCGCGCAGTGAGCAAGCGCTCGATGGCTGCGAAGCGGCGCGAGCGGCGCTGGAATCCCGCTCGATCCGCGTGCGTAGCCCGAATGCCCAGGGGAAACCCGGAAAACCGAAGGAAGTGCGGGTCACTGCCAGTCTCGGCCTCGCCAACCGCACCGAAAAGCGCAAACTGGCCCGGGAAGTGCTGCAGGCAGCCGACAAGGCGTTGTACAAAGCCAAAGGGCAGGGGCGAAATCGGGTGGTTTCGGCGTAAAAACAGTGGGTTACGATCAATTTGAGCGCCAGAAACGACTATCTGGGGAACCTCTGAATAATTCAGAAGTTCCGTACAATGCAGGGATGCATCGCCGCAATCAACGACGTAAGTCGTTGATTGTCGTGAGGCAAGTCCGGACCTGTGCCGGACTTGCCGTGTCTGAATAAGTCCAGGAGGGACTTATTCAGACCCTCCCTAGGCATTCCCCACTCGGTAAGGCAATCTATGCGGATGAAAAAACGTCTGCTTGCCCTTGCCTGTCTGGGCCCCCTGTTGATTGCGGAATCGGCTCGTTCGGCCGAAGCTGAATGCGCGGGTGCCTTGTGCCAATCCTGCGTGGCGCCGCTGTTTGTGCCGAGTCCCTTGCTGCCGGACGCGGGCACCCGCGCTGAAGCCGATACACGGATCGAGGCAGACGCCTACAAGGTCAAGGACGGCGGTGACTACGTGGCTGAAGGTTCGGTGATCATGCGCCGCGCCGATCAGGAAGTTCGCAGTGAACGCGTGGAGTACCGCACCGAAGGTGAGCAGGCGAAATTTCCCGGGCCGCTTCGGTATCAGGATGATCGTTTGCTGGCGACCGCCGAATCGGGCCAGTGGTCGGCCGACGACGGCACCTTGTTGAATCAGATGCTGTTTCAGATGCGTGATGGCCGCGGTAATGGCCGTGCCGCTGAGGCCCGGGTGCTGGAGACCGTCAGTGCCCTGAGCAACGCCACGTTCACCAGTTGTGATCCGGCCAATCCGGCGTGGTCTCTGGCCGCTTCCAGTATCGAAATTGATTCCGAGAAGCAGGTGGGCCGCGCTGAAAACGTGCGGTTGCGCCTGGGTTCCGTGCCGATTTTTTACTGGCCACGACTCAGTTTCCCGACTGACGACGCGCGCAAGACCGGCTTTCTGTACCCGCAGATCGGCAGCGCGAATGACTCGGGGATCGACCTCATCATTCCCTATTACCTGAACCTGGCGCCCCATTACGATGCGACGCTCAAACCGCGCTTCATCCAGGAGCGTGGCGAGATGTTGGCGGCGGAGCGTCGCCACCTCGGTGCGGCCTCGCGCACCGAATTCGAATTCAGTTGGCTGGATCAGGACGACAAGACCAACGAACGCCGATCGTCGTTCGATTTTCGCCACCAACAGCGTTTCGGTTTGAACTGGTTCCTCAATGCCGATCTGCGCGATGTCTCAGACGATCGCTATTTCGAAGACTTCGGCGACTCGCTGAGCGCCGTCGCAACAAGTTTGCTGCCTTCCTCCGCCTACCTCACGGGGCGTGCACCATCGTGGACATTCACGATTGGTGGCGATCGCCAGGAAGTGACTGATCCGCGTTTGCCGCTGGAAGTGGAGCCGTTCCGCCGTTTGCCACGCGCCACGTTCGACTACCTGAGCCCCAACCTGAGTGGCCCGCAATTCCAGTTGGAATCGGAGTTCGTCCGGTTCAGCAAGTCCGATGTGGATGGCGGCAACCGCATTGATCTCACGTCGTCGGTGATCTGGCCGCTGGAGCGCAGCTACGGCTTCCTGCGGCCCAAGCTCGGTTACCGATACACCAGCTACGACCTGGAGCGCACCGGCAATCGCAGCCCGAGTCGTGGTCTGCCCATTGCCAGTCTCGATGCTGGCCTTGTGTTCGACCGTCCGACCAACTGGTTCGGTTCGGGCAGCACGCAGACGCTGGAGCCACGGATTTATGCGCTGTACGTGCCCTTCGAGAATCAGGACGAACTGCCGCTGTTCGACACTCAGGCGTTCACGTTCGGCTGGGGCTCGCTGTTCCGTGACAACGCCTATACCGGTGCCGATCGACAGATCGATGCCCGGCAGGTCACCACCGCACTGAGCACACGATTCCTCGACGACGATGGGCTCGAGCGCCTGCGCCTGTCAGTCGGCCAGATCCGTTATCTGGACGCCCCGCGGATCGCCCTGCCGGGTACGCCGCTGCGCACCCACTCGGGTTCGTCGCTGATTGCCGACATGGAGCTCAACCTCAACGAGCAATGGTCGTTCGCCGGCACACACCAGTACGACCCGGCGATCAGCAGCACGGAGCTGTCCAGCTTCTACGTCCAGCGGCACTTTGCCGAGCGTGGTGTGGTCAATGTCGGTTATCGCTATCGCCGCGACCTGTTCGAGCAGATCGACGTGTCGACCGCGATTCCGATTCGGGACAACTGGCTGCTGATCGCCCGCCTGAACCAAAGCCTGGCCGAAGACGAACTTCTTGAGGGTTTAGCGGGATTTGAATACTCGACCTGCTGTATTGCCGTCCGGATTCTCGCGCGGCGGTATGTGCGCAATATCGAAGGTGACCTGAACAATGGCGTGTATGTGGAACTCGAGTTCAAGGGACTGGGCTCGCTCGGTCGCCGGGCAGAGGACTTCCTGCGCCGTGCTATTCTTGGTTATCGCTGAGCCCTTGCCTGCCCGATCCGCAATGAACCCAAGCGACCGGTCAATTCCGGCCTCTGTGCCGGTTTCCCGCTGTGTGCCGAGTCACGCAGCGCAGGCCACCCCCAACCTCTGTACGGAATGCCCAACATGAAGCGCACCCTTCAAGCCCTTGCCTTGGCCCTGGCCACTGTCCTGCCGCTGCCTTTGATGGCGCAGGCGATCAGCGTCGAGGACATCGATCGCATCATTGCCGTGGTCGACGAGGACGTGATTCTGAACAGCGAACTCGACCGCGCGGTGTCCAGCGTCATGGCGCAGTTCGAAGCACGCGGCCAAGCCGCTGCATTGCCGCCGCGTGATCTCGTGCAGCGACAGGTGCTGGAGCGTCTGATCATGCAGCGTGTGCAGGTATCCCGTGCCGATGGCACCGGCATCCGGGTCACCGACATCGAAGTCGATGATTCGCTCGCGCGCCTTGCGGCACAGAACAACATCACCGTGCCGCAGCTGCGCCAGACGATCGAGCGTGATGGCGTCAGCTTCGACGAATTCCGCAAGACCATCCGCGAAGAAATGATGGTGCAGCGCCTGCGCCAGCGTTTTGTGCAATCGCGCGTTCAGGTCAGCGACACCGAAGTCGACATCATGCTGGCCAGCAATCAACTGCGCACCGGCGAAGTGCGCGTGTCGCACATCCTCGTTGGCATTCCGGAAAACACCACGACCAGTGCTGTTCCAGCCTCGGCTGAAAAAGCCGCGAAGGTGAGTCATGAACTGAATGGTGGCCTCGATTTCGCCCCGGCCGCGATCAAATACTCGGATGGCCAGCAGGCTCTCGAAGGTGGCGATTAGGAATTCCGCAGCCGTCACATCGTGGTGAAAGTCAGCGAACTGGTCAGTGAAGACCAGGCTCTGGAGCGCGTGCAGAAAATCCGTGACCTGCTGACGAAGGGTGCGGACTTCGAGGAGACCGCACGCAAATTCTCGGAAGACGATGCGACCGCGAATCTGGGTGGTGACATGGGCTGGGCACCGGACGGTTCGTTCGGCGCCCGCGTGTCGCAGGTCATCGGCTCGTTGAAGGACGGTGATGTCTCCGAACCGTTCCGTACCGAACTCGGCTGGCACGTGTTGAAGCGTGAAGGCAGTCGCGATGTCGATCGCAGCGTCGACGCACGCCGTGCACAAGCCCGCGAAACACTCGTCAATCGCAAGGCCGAAGAAGAGTACGACTCGTTCCTGCGCCAGCTGAAGGGCGAGGCTTACATCGAGAACCGCCTGAGCGCGAGCTGAGGCGGCGATGATTCGCCTGGCGTTGACCGCGGGCGAACCGGCTGGCATCGGGCCTGAGCTGTTGGTCCGATTGGCCCAGATGGACTGGGCCGCCGAACTGGTGGCCATTGCCGACGGTGCGCAGTTGTCTGCCGCGGCAGCAACACTGGGGTTGCCGCTGGCGTTTGCCGATTACAACGTGGCGGTCCCGCAAGCGCATCGCGCCGGGCGCCTCACGCTGATCGATGTGCCGAACAAGGTGGCCGTGACGCCCGGGAAACTTGATCCGGCGAATGCGGCCACAGTGGTCGAGCTGCTCACGCGAGCCGCCGCAGGCGCCGAATCCGGCGAGTTTCAGGGCATCGTGACCGCACCCGTGCAGAAGTCGGTGTTGAACGACGCCGGCATCCGCTTCACCGGGCATACCGAATTTTTCGCCAATCGGGTGCGTCGTCCGGTCGTGATGATGCTCGTTGCCGACCGCCTGCGCATCGCACTCCAGACCACACACTTGCCGTTGCGCGCCGTCGCCGATGCGATCACGCGTGAAGCGCTGAGTTGTAATCTCACGATCCTGCATCGCGAACTGCGTGAGCGCTTCGGAATTGACGCGCCGCGGATCGCAGTGCTCGGACTCAACCCGCATGCAGGCGAAGGTGGCCATATGGGCCGCGAAGAAATCGACGTCATCACGCCCGTGCTTGATCTTTGGCGTGCCGAAGGCATGCAGTTGATTGGCCCAATGCCTGCCGATACCGCGCTGGTGCCGAGATATCTGGACGGCTTTGATGCCGTCCTCGCGATGTACCACGATCAGGGATTACCCGTGCTCAAGTACGCCGGCTTCGGCCATGCAGTGAATGTCACGCTGGGTTTGCCCTATGTGCGGACCAGTGTGGATCACGGAACGGCGCTGGATCTGGCCGGGCGAGGGCTCGCCGACGCCGGCAGCCTGATCGCGGCCACACGCCTCGCCATCGACCTGTGTGCGGAGGTCTCATGAGTCGTGGTCCCGAAGGCCATCGCGCGAAGAAGAACTTCGGGCAGAATTTCCTGCATGACCGGACCGTCATCGACAACATCGTCCGTGCGATCGATCCCCGCCCGGGCGAGCGGATTGTCGAGATCGGGCCCGGTCGTGGCGCGCTGAGTTTTGCGCTGCTGAAGCGGATTGATGCGCTCACAGCCATCGAGATCGACCGCGATCTGATCCCGTGGCTGAAACAACAGGACGCGCGGATCAACATCGTCGAGTCGGACGTGTTGAAAGTCGACTTCTCCGCGCTCGCCGAGTCACTCGGTGGTCCGATCCGCCTCGTCGGCAACCTGCCGTACAACATTTCCTCGCCGATCCTGTTCCATGCCCTCGACCATGCGCCGGTCATCCGCGACATGCACTTCATGTTGCAGAAGGAAGTCGTCGAGCGCATGGCCGCCGGACACGGCAACAAGGACTACGGTCGACTCACCGTGATGCTGCAGTCGGTGTTCGCGATCAGTCACCTGTTCAATGTGCCGCCGGGCGCCTTCACGCCGTCGCCAAAAGTTGATTCCGCGATCGTCCGCCTCGCACCACTGGCTGCCGGTGCGCTGCCAGCGTTCGACGAGGCCCGTCTGGAACAGATCGTCCGTGCCGCCTTCAGCATGCGCCGCAAAACCCTGCGCAACACGCTCAAAGGTGTGGTCGACGAAGCCGAACTGGTAGCACAAGGCATCGATCCGAATGACCGCGCCGAGCAGCTGTCGGTGCTGGACTTCGTGCGTTTGGCTGCAGGAACGCCATAGAGGTTGTTCGTGTGCAGCAGAACTGCCTGCTCCCGCAAGCGGGAGAAGGTGGCCGAAGGCCGGATGAGGGGCAGATTGGCGCGAAGACACGGTTCTGCCATGGAGCGAAGGCGGGCGATTGCCGGCACGTCGGCAAACACCGCGGAGAAAATTCCGCCAAATTGCGTATGGCCCGGTATCCCCTTCCGGAGTCCGACCATGATTCGCAATGTGTTCCTCTGCCTTTTGATCTTTAGCGGGTTCGCGGCCGCCGCCCCGGTTCTGGATCCGCAATTCGGTGGACAGGGCATTAAATTGTTCGAAGCTGCCGGTGCCTATGCCCGCGTGGTGGGGGCTTGCCCGCACGCAAATGGCCAGGCCAGCATCGTGGCGTTCAGCAATGAGACCACGCAGTGGCTGATCGCCAGGGTTGACGCGAATGGCGTGTTGGACCCGAGTTACTCGGGTGACGGCATCGCTTCGGCGCCCTTGGCATCGCGTGTGACCGAACTTGAAGACCTGTCGGTCACCTGTATCGGCGCCGGCAATGCCGATCCGAATGACGACGCGATGCTGGTGGCAGCAGTGACCGTGCGGCCGATGGTGAGTGCGCGAGTGTTGATGGTGACCCAGCTCGATCTGGATGCCGGCAGCCTCGACGTTGGCTTCAACGGTGGCGCGACGGCGATGATGGACATCAGCCCCTTGATGGCACCTTATGACCCGGAAACGGGCGACACCGATTGGCGTGGTGTGCGTGTACGTGGTGTGTTTCCCGGCGCCACCGGAGAGTGGTTGGTCATGGGTGCCCTGGTGATGGACCAGAACAACACCATGGGCTTCATGTTGCGGGTCAGCGCCGGCGGCGGCCTGATCGCCTGGAACGCGCCGGCACCCTACGACAACTGGGAGGTCCGCGAAATCCATGCGGCCCGACTGCACACCGACGGATCGATCCGCGCACTCGCGCGCATCAAATCCGGCACCAATCAACGTTGGGGCCTGCTGCGCCTTGCCGGCGCCAACCTGTCGGTGGGCGGGCTCCCCGCGATTGGGGATGCCACCTCACAAGACTACGGATACTTACGCGGTCGTTTGATCTCCGGCGGATTTGTCGTGCCCGTGATCGCTCCGGGCGCTGCGCCCTTTGGGACGGCCCCCAGGCTCCTGGTGATCCGTGGTGATGACGTGGATGATCTGGCGCTGCCGCCTCCAGGCCCGATCGGATCGGAAGCCACAGGCTTCGCCGGGACCATGGCTGCAACCATCGCCAACGATCAGCGCGTGATTGTCGGCATGGGGCTCGTCACCCTGTCGAATCCGGTCGCGGGTTATTACGTGGCGATGGTGAAACTGGGTGATGGCGCCGGCATACCGGACACGATTGACGCAGGATTCGGTGACCAGGGCAGCAGCGTATTTCGCTTCGAGCCAGTCAACGTGGGTTGCAGCGCGGGGCAAGCGCCACCCCAGCACTTCGTCAACCTGAGCTCATGGGGCAACACCACCCTGATCGCCGGCAACGCCGCGCCCCGGTGTTACGACGAGGCGAACGGGAGTTCGGAACGAGCACCTGGATGCTCGGTGCGCGAATCAACAACACTTCGGGCGTGTTGTTCGGCAATGGATTTGAGTAGGCGCCCAGAATTGCCGTCATTGCGAGCCCGAAGGGCGCGGCAATCCCGATCTTGCGTTGAGGCCCAAAGCAAGCAACAGATTGCAGCGGATTGCCGCGACGCTGCGCTCCTCGCCATGACAATTCAACGCGTGTGACGCGCACCCAAAAAGTGCCGTCCTTGCGAGCCCGAAGGGCGCGGCAAACTCGATCTTGCGTTGAGGCCCAAAGCAAGCAGCAGATTGCCGCGTTGCTGCGCTCCTCGCAATGACAATTCAACGCGTGGGATGAGTAACAAGAAAGTGCCGTCATTGCGAGCCCGAAGGGCGCGGCAATCTCGATCTTGCGTTGAGGCCCAAAGCAAGCAGCAGATTGCCGCGTCGCTGCGTTCCTCGCAATGACAATTCAACGCGTGTGACGCGCACCCAAAAAGTGCCGTCGTTGCGAGCCCGAACAGCGCGGCAATCTCGATCTTGCGAACCAGCCCAAGGCAAGCAGCAGATTGCCGCGTCGCTGCGCTCCTCGCAATGACAATTCAACGCGTGGGATGAGTAACAAGAAAGGGCCGTCATTGCGAGCCCGAAGGGCGCGGCAATCTCGATCTTGCGTTAAGGCCCAAAGCAAGCAGCAGATTGCCGCGTCGCTGCGCTCCTCGCAATGACAATTCAACGCGTGTGACGCGCACCCAAAAAGTGCCGTCGTTGCGAGCCCGAAGGGCGCGGCAATCTCATGCTTGCGGCCAGACCTGACGGATGCGTCAGATTGGTGCGACGCTACGAACGTCCGCTGCTTAAGCCGCCGACGCCAGCCCCTCATCCGCTGCGATACCCGGGTGGTACGTCTCGTACACGATCACGGGAATGCCGAGCTCGCCAAGGTGATGCTCGATCAGCGGTTTGACTTCACTCCAGTCAAGACCGCCCACGCCGGTGGCGAGTCGAGGCAGCGCAATGCTGCTCCACTTCTCATCACGCACTTCCTTGGCCAGCGCTTTCAGCGCGTGATTGACGTTGGCCGTGCTGGCCTTGCCCGGTTTTGCGCCATGATCATAGGCACCGTCCTGAGTGAACAGCGCGACCATCCGCGGACCTTCCGCGCCACCCCAGCTCCACAAGCCGCCGGCTTTCGGATGCTGCGTGTGACAGAAATGGCGAAAATCCTTGTACATGGCGGGCATGTTCTCGCGCAGTGCGTGCGCCAAACCTTGGCCAAAGTCGTCGTTGGGTGCCACGCCGTGGGCGATAGCCTTTACCTTGCTCAGAAGAATGTCGCCGCTGACATACCGAATCATGGAAGCTCCTTGGCCGATGGCCTGATTGTTGAACGAGCTTCAGTCTAGGCTTGTGTTACATGAGTCCGCTTGACGTGAGTCAAACTGTTTGATGGCTTTGGTGCGTGTCGGCCCTTGTCGTGACTGGTGCAACAGGTTCCTCACGCTTGCACAAACACTTCTTGAGTGCTCCGGCTCAAACAAAAAAAGAGGCCGCAGCAATCGCTGCGGCCTTCTCGTTTTCCGAAGGCCCCGATCATCCGGGGCCATGCGGTTACTTACTGACAGCCCTGCACAGCGATGTTGTCGATTGCCCAGCCGGCCGGCGGATCACCAACCGTGTTGCTGTCGGCGGTGGAGCGGAAGCGCAAGCGCACGGTCTGACCTGCGTACTCATCCAGCGTGAACCAGGTGCGGATCGGCGTGCCGGGTGAGGTCTGGCGACACCAGGCTTGGGTGCCGATGGCTGGATTGCCGGAGGAGAGGGTGCCTGGATACGGGTCTGCGAGGTTGCGGGTGTTGCCGAGTGGGCTGAACGTGGTGCCGCCGTCCGTGCTGATTTCAACGAAGCCGCCATCCCAACAGTTGGCGGCACCGTCGGTTTCATACTGATGGTGGGCGTCGAAGCCGAGCAGGATCGGCGACTGTACCGTGGCGGGCAATACGATGGCCGGGCTCGTCAGGCGCTGATCACCGGTGGTGCCGGAGTTGCCGGCAAACCAGGCACGGGTGGCCAGGCCGGTTCCGGCTGGCGGCGTGACCTTTGCCCAGATCGTGCCGGCATCACCGGAGACGTTCTGCGTGACCCAGGCGATGGTGTCACCGGACACATCGTCGCTGAACACGGTGTTGATCGAAGTCCCGGCAGGGCAGGATCCCGGGGCGCTGGTGGTGAACTGTCGGCTGGTCGAGAACGTGCTGTCGCCACAGGCGTTCTTGCTGCGGACGCGCCAATGATAAGTGGCACCGATGGTCAGTTGTGTGGGGCTAGCCAGCGTGGTGGACGAGGTTATCGTGCTGGAGACGATCGAATTGAAGCCGGCGTCATTGGCGATCTGCACTTCATACGACGTGGCACCCGGCACGGCGGCCCACTGTAGGGTGGGGCGGGTGATGATGTTTGCGGCGTTGTCTGCAGGCGATGTGAGGGCCGGGGTGTTTGCGAGCGCAGCCGACACCGTCATGCCAACAGCCCGGCTGCGGTTCGTACCGAACAAGGAGCCGTTCACGGTGATCGAATAGTTGCCGTCGGTCAGCGATTGGGCACCATTCAAGGTGATGGTTGAAACGCCGCCCGGCGGCAGGCGCGTGTGCGACAAGGTGCTGGTGACGCCGCCGGGTTGGGTGCCCACGGCAATCGTCGGGTTGGCCGGCAAGTTGCCGAATGCACCCAGGCGGATCTGCACGGATGGTGCACCGCTCGTTCCACAGACCTGAAGTGCCGAAGGCAAAGCTTCGAGTTCAAAGTCGACGCCGCCGCACCCCGGGAACTTGAACGAACATACTCGCGTGCTCCATTGGTTGACGGACGTGACCGGGTAGTACTCGCCGGTGAACCAGAAGGTGCATTGGTCCGCGGGGTCGACACCCATCGTGGAGTAGTCGCCCCAGCGGGCACGGCCGCTGAACAAGCCGGTCTGTGCGCCGGTGCTCGCTGGTGTGCAGGTCTGTTCGTCCCGCATGCTGCCGGCAGCGTCGATGCGCTCGCGTCCGGTCAACCTGATCTGCGGATTGAACGTGGATGCGGATGCGTTGTAGCCCATGCCGATGTTGCCGTGTGCGTCCAGATTGACACTGCCCATCCAGCGATGGGTCCCGGTCTCCGGCGCATAGGTACCTTCATCCAGTACCCGTTTGGTCAACTGCGGTGCTGGCCCACGAACCACCACGATGTCTTCGAAGCCGTCGTCGAACAAGTTCGTCGTGTTGGCAAACGCTTCGTCGGATCGGAAGCCGAACTGAACCCATCGTGCACCGGCACGATCGCTGCCCACATCCACGGAGTGCGTGATCACACCGCGGGATTCGACCGGGCCGAAAGGACCGAAGTTGCGAACCGCGGCGAGGTACATCGAATTGCCGCCGAAATCGTCCAGGCGGTTCGTCGAGTTCAACTGCGGGATGCCGGCCAGGCCCAATGCGAACGGCTGGGTTTGCAGGAATGTCGGTGTGTTGGTGAATGATGTGGTGCCATTCGTCCAGTTCACGCAGAAGTCCCAGATGTTGTAGCCGGTACCCGCGCCGTTGAAATGAACGAACATCGGGCAGGCACTGGCGGGCATGGGATTTGTGCCCTCCAGATGGAAGGGCAGCGCGCCGAAGGCACTGATGCCGCCGGCTCGGATGAATTGGGCCGACTGGCCGTTGAGCATGCGGTCACGTTCGATGGCGGCGAACGATGTGCCCACGAAACTCGATGAAGCGTTGAACTCGTGCATGGTGAAAACATAGGCATTCTGGCTGCCAGTCGAATTGACCCACACGCCCATCTTGCCGTAATCATTGAACACCGGGTAAGCGAACGAATACCGGTTGTACGTGCCGAGTGGATCGGAGCTGGTGGACACGGCCACACACTGCAGGAATGGGCCCGTACTGATGGCCGTGAAGGCGAACTGACTGACCACCCAGCGTTGGGCGATGTCATCGAACAACACCAGGGGGTCACCGCGGTTCGTGGTCTGGCACAGGCCACCAAATCCGGCAAAAAAGCTGTTGCCGGCGGTTGGGCCGGACACTCGGGCACCAGTGGTCTTGTTGAACAAAGCCCAACTCGTGTTCACCCATTGGAAAAAGTGGTTCGGTCCCACATCGCCGGTCGTGTCGGGCGGAACACCGCCGCCACCGTTTGACAGGGACATACCATCAACCGATACGTTGACCGTCGGCGCAGGGACACCCGAAGGGCTCCGCTGCACCATCGTGGGCCCACCGTCTCCCTGCTGGCCCGGATAAAGCGTATTGAAGTCGAGAATCTGGTTGGGCACGACATAGTCGGTGGGCGGAGCGGATGGCAGTTGTTCGAGCTCGGCAATGATGTCGCGCATCGGGCGCGACACGTCACGATGGACTTCCCGGGCTACGGTGACGTTCAACCCATCCGGATTGGCTGTCGACTCGGCTGCGTGTGTCGTGCTGATCAGGGCGGCCAACGCCAGCCCTGCGGTACTGATCCAACCACGATTCCAAAACATATGCGGCTCCCGATTCAATGTTTCATGTCACTGGCCGTTGTTTGGGCCAGTCTTTTTTGGTGCAGTTCAAGGTGATGTCGTGTCTCGGTGTCCAGCAGCGTCAGCGCCAGGGATCGCTCGAGTCCTTGTCGCTCGAGTTTCGGATCCAGCGCGCGGAGCGCCAGGGCTGCCGTTTCGGCGAGGATCGGGCTGGATTGCAGCCACACGAACAGAGTTTCAGCGGACACATGGCCCGGTTTTTCGTGGGCGATACGCAATGCAACCAAGGCCAGTTGTTGTTGCGCCGGCGACATCGTGCTGTCAGCGGATGACGCCAAGGTCTCGAGCACTGCAGCAACGGTCGGCTCCAGCCAGTCCTGACCGAAGATGCCGCGGTTCGCGGCGGCAACCTGGATCAGGTTGGCCCGAGCTTCGGGTGATTGAAGGGGAGACATCGCGAATTGCTGGATGGCTTTTTGTTCCCGGTCGTTGAACGGAGCCAAATGCCCGGCACGCAGCGCGATCTCGGCTGCCCAGAGTGTGCGCCACCCGGCATCCGGATGGTCAAGACCATCAATCAACCCGGCTCGATAGGTGGCGGATGCCGCCCAATCGGCAGGCTCGGGATGCGTCAGCAGCGCGCGCCATTCGGGTGTGTCCCGGAACAGGGTCAATGGCACGCCGTCGAAGCTCATCAGTCGCGCTTGATCGGGGTCACGAAGGAACTTTCGCGGCTTCAGCGGGGCATTGACCATGTCGGTGTACAAAGCCAGAAACTTACTGCCCGGGGAAAGCCGACGCAGGTGCGCGCGGTCGACCAGAAGCCGAACCGAACCCTTAGCCGAACCTCTGAGCGTTTCCGCTATGTCGAACCGAATAGCGGCTGGGTCGGTTTCGATCGCTGTGATGGTGCCAGCGACCAGCGTGAACTCGGGATGGCTCATCGCCAGAATGGGGGGCAAGACTTCGGCAGCAGATACGCGACCGGCGCTCCAAATCAAGACCGCAACAGCAGCACAGCAGCGCAGGAACAACAGCATCCGGAAGTGGCCTCGGCTCGATGGCGAAAAGCCCGGGAAAGCCGGGCAAATCTATCGGCTGATGCTAACACGGGAGACCAGTAGTCTCCGCCTCAGGGCGGAGATCGCCCACTGTTGCGCGAAGCGGAGTTACTCGAACCCGTTCGAGAACAGGATCCCGACCTCGTTGTTCCAGCGTTGCAACAAGTCGAGGAACGCCTGCGACACCTGCTGCGACGCGGGTTGGCCGGATTGGCTCTGGACATTGACACCATGGCAGCCATCACAAGCGCGCACTTCGCCGGGCTGGAACGTAATCCAGAACCGCTCGCGAACGACAGGCGTGCCGTTTGGTGCGGTGGTCTGCCAGGTCATGGCGCGCCCGGCCGGGACATAGGCCGCGACCGAGCCATCGCTGGCAATCGGGACGCTGGCGGTTGGTCCGCCCGGGTTGGTTCCGTTGCCGGCCAAGGCGGCGGCTTCATGCATATGCTGCGCGAGCACGCGCCGGCCCGCCGTGGGGTTGGCCATGCCGCCAATGCCACGGATCAGGTCACCCTGAAAAAACTGCATGTGGCCGATGTCGTAGACGGTGCCAGTCGGATTCAACGGGGTCTGCCGGCCTGCGGGGACACGCAGGTTGAACGGCTGCTGGCGATCCAGAACGTCGCGTGTGGTCACATCACGCATCACCACCACGGCAAGATTCTGCTGACGCAGGTATTCCTGGAACGCTGCCGGCGAGACATTCCGTTGCGTGAATGCTGTCTGTTCCGGGGCAGGAATCGGATGTGCCGGCACCGCGGGTGCTGTGCGCGCGACCACTTCAACCGGACTCAATTCCCAGAACTCGCCGGTGTAATTCACCTGCACGTCCGGATCCCAGTAACGCACTGTTCGCGACAGCCCGGTCGTCAGCGCCAGATTGGCGCCCTGGAACGTGTTGGCCTGGGTCGATAGGGTGCGCAGCCGGAACTTGTAGATCGCGTCCGGATTCGCGCGGGTGCCAGCGTTCCCGGACATGCCTTGTGCGGTGGCGTGCGCCGCGATCAAAAGGCCGTTCGACAGCATCAGCGGGTTGCGGTAGTGGCCGCTGTGGTTGGGCGTGGGCGTGGTGCCTTCGGTGTCCGGATGCGTGATGTAGTCGACGATGACATTCGCCGGATTCACCGAGGGCCCGGCATTCATCCGGATGATCTGGCCGGCCGCATGGGTGTTGAACTCGGGGGCGTCGATGGCGAAGTATTCACCGGGCAGCGAAGGGTTCTCCGTCAGCTGAAGGAAATTGAACGCGGCCCGCGGGTTGTTCCGGCCCGAGATCTCCGCGACAAAATCGGCCAGATTCGGGTCAGCACTGAAGCTGTGGTTGAAGTAGGTGTGCAGTTCATGCCGACCGAGATGGTTGAGCGTTTCTTCCTCGGTGCCGTCCTGGCGGATCTGCCAGGGGAAGAAGTGGTTGATCGTGAAGCCTTCGACGCCGCTGCCTTGCACGGCAATACGCGGTTCCGGAAACACTTCGGCGCGGCTGGCCGTGGGTGTGGAGCCTGGCGCTTCGGAGGTGTAGTTGAACGTACCGGGCTCGTTGTTCGGGTCTTCGTTCTGCTGATCACGTTGCAGGTGATCCCAGCGCGTGAACAGCACGCGCCCGAAGCTATCGATGATCGGATCGAATGAACCGGAGGGCGAATGCTGAAGCAAGCGCAACGTACCGTTCGCCGGGTTCAGCTTCCACAGCCCGGTCGGCGTGGGTGTGGACTCGTACTCGTCATGTTGCGGATACAGATGCTGCTGACCATTGTGCGGTCGATCCGAGACAAAAATGATCTGCCCGTCGGACGCATAGGTGCCCATGACGTTGTGGGCGTTGGCAGGCTGGTTCGGTACCTTGGTGATGACTGCTGTTTCGCCCAGGCCCAAGCCGGTGACCTCATACAACTGCCAGAACTCGGTGGTGTACTGGTACTGCGCGGGTGGCGCACCGATCGTCATGCTGAACAGGGCTCTGGTGCCCGACCAGTGCACGGCTGGATCACGCACGGCAATCGCGTTGGCCAACTGCCATTCGCCGGCTTCACCGAATCCAGCTTCGCGAGTGAGGTTGCGCAGCGTGCCGTTGCCATAACGGATGTACAGGTCGCCGCCACGGCCGACCGTGGAGACATCGGCGCGGTGGTTCGCGAATACGGAGCCGATGGCCGCAAAGTCGTTCGGCACCGGAAACTGGGTCACGAACAGGATCGGGTTCGGAGTGGTCACCTGCGCAGCGCCGGTGCCGGCATAGGCACACAGAGCGAGGGCCAGCGCGGCCAGTTTGGGCAATCGGTTCATCGAGCGTCTCCAGTGTTGAACGAAGATACGCAGATTCCGCGGAAAAGGTGCCATGGCAGTCGCAAATCGGCACATCCGCGCAAAAAGCGCTTCGTTTCCCCTTTAAACGCTGGATCTCGGGCGAACGAACGGACCGCCCGGGTTGGCCCAACCCGGGCGGTGTTCCAACAATCAGGCCTTGCCGTCGAGGAAAGCCTGTTCGTCGGCTTGCTGCGGCTTGCGGGCGCGTGCATCGGCGGCGCCGGCATGGCGGCCCACCGCACCCGGGATGACGGTGATGTCGGGCAGGCGCTGGATCCGCGAACCGGTTGGTGCGACCTTGGCTGCGGCTTCGGATCGGGTTTCGGTGTTGGCGGTGTTGTCGTCGGCCGTGGCCGCGAATGCAGCGGCGGTCAGGGCAAGGGTCAGGATCAGTCGATTCATGATGGTGCTCCTTGTGGCGACCCACCGAACCATTCGGTGCGTCAAGACAGCCAACGGGTGGGAGGTGATTCCGGGGTTAACCAGACCTTGCGAATGCGTCGGATGCCCCCAATTCGGTGGTCTCGGTCAGGCGCATGCGCGAATTTCCGACCCTATTCCCTGCTGCGAGCTCTGCATGAATCACAAGCCCGATACGTTCTACGGCACCACCATCGTCTCGATCCGCCGCAATGGTGTGGTGGCGGTCGGTGGGGATGGCCAGGTCACGCTAGGTAACACCGTCATGAAGTCGAATGCGCGCAAGGTGCGTCGGCTGGGTAAAGGTGACGTGATCGCTGGCTTCGCCGGCGCCACGGCCGACGCGTTCACTTTGTTCGAGTTGTTCGAAGCGAAGCTGGAGCGGCATGGCGGCAATCTCACGCGCGCCGCCGTGGAACTGGCGAAGGACTGGCGCACCGAGCGCCGTCTGGGTCGTTTGGAAGCGCTGTTGGCTGTGGCCGATGCGCATACGTCCCTGATCATCACCGGCAGTGGCGACGTTCTGGAGCCGGAGAACGGTCTGATCGCGATTGGTTCGGGGGGGCCGTTTGCGCAGGCCGCTGCCAAGGCGCTGCTGGAAAACACCGAGTTGGGTGCGCGCGAAATTGTCGATCGCGCTCTGAAGATCGCCGGCGACATCTGCATCTATACCAATCACCAAGTCACCATTGAAACGTTGGGCGCCTGAACCATGTCGAATCTGACCCCGAGGGAAATCGTCTCCGAGCTCGACCGCCACATCGTCGGTCAGCACGAAGCCAAACGTGCTGTGGCGATCGCGTTGCGGAATCGCTGGCGGCGCATGCAGCTGGCGCCAGAGTTGCGTAATGAAGTGACGCCCAAGAACATTCTGATGATCGGACCAACAGGCGTCGGCAAGACCGAAATCGCCAGGCGGTTGGCCACACTGGCGGATGCGCCGTTCGTGAAAGTCGAGGCCACCAAGTTCACGGAAGTCGGTTACGTCGGCAAGGACGTCGAGTCGATCGTGCGCGACTTGATCGACGTGGCGGTCAACGAGGTGCGCGAAAAAGCGAAAGTGCGCGTGCGTGTCGAAGCCGAACGCCAGGTCGAGGAACGGATCCTCGATGCGCTGTTGCCGCGGGCGCAAGCCGTTCGTGTATGGGGCGAAGACGCCAAACCCACCGACGAACACAGTGGCACCCGCGAAAAGTTCCGGCAGATGCTGCGTGAGGGCAAACTGGATGACCGCGAAATCGAACTGGACTTCCAGTTCAATGCTGGCGTCGACATCATGGCCCCGCCTGGCATGGAGGAAATGACGCAACAGCTCAAGCAGATGTTCTCGCAGGTCTCCGGAGGCAAGTCGCAGAAGCGCAAGATGACCATCGCCAAGGCGCGCCCGCAACTGCTCGAAGAAGAGGCCGGCAAACTGTTGAATGAAGACGAAGTGCGCCTGGCAGCAATCGAAGCCGCCGAGCAGCGCGGTATCGTCTTCATCGACGAAATCGACAAGGTCTGCCAGCGCAAGGAATGGGGTGGCGCCGGTGTGTCGCGCGAAGGTGTGCAGCGTGACCTGTTGCCGCTGGTCGAAGGCTCGACGGTCAGCACAAAATATGGCCCGATCAAAACCGATCATGTGCTGTTCATTGCGTCGGGTGCGTTCCATGTCGCCAAGCCCAGTGACCTGATTCCAGAGCTGCAGGGCCGATTCCCGATTCGCGTCGAACTGAAGGCGCTGACGACCGAAGACTTCAAGCGCATCCTGAAGGAACCGCAGGCGGCGCTGACGAAGCAGTATCAGGCTTTGCTGGCGACGGAGTCCGTCACCCTGACGTTCGAGGACAGCGCGATCGACCGGCTCGCCGAATTGGCGTTCCAGTTGAACGAGTCCCAGGAAAACATCGGTGCACGACGACTGTCGACGGTGCTGGAACGGCTGCTCGACAAGATCTCGTTTGCAGCGCCGGATCAAGGTGGTACGACGATCGCGATGGATGCAGCGGCGGTGGATCGGGAGATCGGTGAATTGGCCGGGAATCCGGATCTGAGCCGATACATACTCTGACCATAAGCGTCTCCCAGGGCATCAATCTGGATGGCACAAAAGCGAGGCGCCCTTCCTTCTCCCGTTTCACGGGAGAAGGTGGCCGAAGGCCGGATGAGGGCCAGATTGCCGCGAAGCTTCGGACGCACAAATTGGCCGAAGGCCAAATGGACAGATTGGCGAGTCGCCAGATTTCCCTCATCTGCCCTGCGGGCATCTTCTCCCGCGAGCGGGAGAAGAATTGCTTCGATTTCGTTCAACACTAAACTTCAGAACTGACGTTTGGCGAGATTCCCACTGGGAGTCCGTCGTCAGCAATTGACTGTGGGAGCGGCTTCAGCCGCGATGCGACGCTGTCCAATCTTTGCAACCCCTCCCAGATGTTCGGGGAGGTTTGGGAGGGGTTTAGGCAAGCACTTCGCCCTAGTGCTTCGCACAGCGAAGCACTAGGGCGGTGGTTCGATACCGACATCACCGATCCGTCTCGGAGGGGCCTGACAAGGCGGCGCAAAGGTCATTTCGCCACTTCAAGCACAGAAGGATTCGCTCCGGATTCAATCCGGAAGGTTGCCTCTGAAAGAATCGAAACCGGCAACATTTGTTATCCTGAGCCATTGATCAAGTGAACTGAATATGACTCCTAGTCTCGCTGTTTGTTGTCGCATTGGAATGTTTCTTGGGCTCTTCATGATTTCTGTGGCGGCAACAGCCAGTGAGGTGCCGGCTTCCTCTCCCGCAGAAACGGAAGGAACCTATTCCGAACTCGCGCGGGAAATTGCGATTGCCTTGGACGAATCGTGGGCGCCGCAGTTTGAGGAACATGTTCGTCTGGAGTTTCAGCCGGAGGAAAGGCGTTTTTTCCCGGAGTCCTTGGGCAAGGATGCCAAGGAGCGGATCTCCAGCGCTGCAGTCAAACATGTGCGCGAAACGTTTTACGGGACCGGTACCTGGACGATCGCTGCGCAAGAGCTTGTCGATGAACATCTGACCGCGGATGAGGTTGCGGAATTGGAGCGCATGCTTGAAACCGGCGCAGGCAGGAAATTCATCCGCATGCTGGTGTCAAACGGCAGTCTTGAGTGGGTCAGGGCCAGGATGATGCAGGTTGCCAAGACGCTGAGGCCTCCTGCTGAAATGGAATACATCGCAGCTGCTCGGAGCTTGTTGAACTCAGCGGACGCAGAAACTTACTTTGTCTGGAATTGGTTGAAGCCGTGCAAGAACATGTGGCAGTTTTCCATCAAGGGGCTGCCGACCACGCAGGACCCGGAAGCCTGGCAGTCGGCAATCACCTGTGGTGAAGGCACGCCAGCACTGATTGACTCCAGGTCTGCCGTCATGGCCAGTCTGGTGAACGGGGAGCAGTTATCCATGCAGATTGAGCTGAGTGCATTGGCAACTGATGAGATGCCCAGTCACATCTACCGGAGCTGGGTTGCTCCGGGTGAGCCGGAGGAGCTTCCGCTGCGTGTTGGCGAGCCACCCGTGCCGAAGATTGTCGTTCGCCTCGATCAAGTTCAGCATCCCGATACAACGGGATTTAATCCGCCGCTGTCCATTTGTATGAAGAACCGTCCCGTACGAGCGATCCTGTCGAAAGCAGCCGAGGCGCTGGGTGGGCAATGGCACTTCTTTCCCGATAGAGACTATTCCGAGCGGGTGACGTTCTGTATGGATGGACTCGAACTGTCCTATTTGATTGCCACGGTGCGATCAGAACAACAGGAATTCATGTGTGTTGACAAGGATCGAACCTACTACGCAGTCACCAGTGAAGATCAGGCGCCAACTGGCTCGACGTGTTTTTCCGGAACTCGCGCTGAGGGACGCTCCAGCGAGCGGCAATAGGCAGCGATGACGGGGCAACCGTTCAATTTGGGCTGCTTTTCGCACGCATCCAGTCGCGCTGAACGCAGTACCGCCAGCATGAGCGCTTAGCCGACTAGGTGGGGTGGGGCGATACAAGGCAGCAACAAGTTCGAGTAAAACTCGTGGGAAGTTGTCGCCGTCTTGCTCATGCCACGGACTCGTTGATCAGTAATTTCATCGGCCAGCGCACAAGTTGCGACCTCAGCGAACCCGGCTGAAGTACTCGCGAACATTGAACTTCGCCAAGTACACCCAGAAACCGTCGTATTCCTCAAAATGCATGGTTAATACCGCGGGCTCTTCGTTGGCCTTGAGATCAACCGTCACCACGATCACTTCGCTGTTGCAAGCCACGACCGAATAGGCGCTGAGCTCTTCCGAGCCTGCAAACCGTTGTTTTTTGCCAGCGACAGAAACTTCAATGTCAGGCCAAACAAAATGCGATGTGTTGGTGTCATAGGTGACGGTCATGTTGCCCCACATCTGCGACAGCAACTCAAATTGTTCAGGTTTCAACCGGCCGCGTTGCTCGGCAAAGTTAATCGATGCCTCTCGATCGGACTTCCAGGTACCTTCCAAGTCCCAGATGCAGCCGGTGGCGCGACCGCTGACGAGAAGAAGCGCAGCGAGTGCCAGGCTCGTCACCAGGAATCCCTGTCCGCCGTTGACAAGCTTCTGGCCGGCCGGGTTCCCGGAGTCAATCGGACCCAAAACGCTCAAGCGCCAGTTTGATGTGCTCACGGTCGAGTTCATCGTCCACCTGTTGCTGGGCGAAAATCAGATGTGCGCGAACGGCTTGTCTCTGCGCCTTCGACAAGATTGAACATTGTTTGTCCATGGTTGTCGATAGAGTCAGCCAGAGCACCCGATCGAACTTGAACTCGCCTTTTATGCCGGCAATCAAACTGATCAAGTTCTCCCCGCGTCGCGCACAATTCACTTGCTCAACAATCACCAATTGAACGAAATCGCCGCTCCTGGAGCCTCGCTTTGCGAAGCGCGAAGTGATTGCCTAAACCCCTCCCAACCCTCCCCGAACATCGGGGAGGGCTTTGGGGCTCTGGGATTTAGCGGCAATCAGGCATCTGTGGGAGCTCCCGCAGTTTGGGGACCTCGCCCTGACCTCAAATCACATCCCAGGGATAACGCCCTTCCTCCAGCATGAATCCGGCGACCTCATCCATCGTGGCGTCGTCGTTCTTCTCCAGCTGACGGAGGTTGCGCACAATCCGTCGACGCGCCTGCTTCGCGAACAGCCACGCCAGTCGCGAGGCCTGCGCGCCGTTCTTCTTGTCGGATGTTTCCAGCGACGCTGCGCGCGACAGGGCACACAGGCCGACAAACAGGTCGATGCCGACGTCGCCCAGTCGCTTCAGCGCGTATTGCTGGTCGGCGATGCCCTTGCCGTATTTCTTGAGCACGGCATCCGAGGCATTCGCCAGTTCGACGACCGATTTCTCATAAACCTCGGCCGCCTTGCGGAGCGTGGGCGACAGCTGCGAAATGATCTTGTCCGTACCGAACCCGGTTCGCTGCGACAGGCGGCGGGAGGCGTACCCGCTGAGCACACCGAAGCCCTTGATCGGATCCGAGAAGATGTCGCTGACCGCGTGCTTCAGGCCACCCAGTTGGGTGCCGACGTCCTTCAGGCCCGACAGCGCGACATAAAGCCGCAGGATCTCGTTCGTGCCCTCGAAGATCGACAGGATCCGCGAATCGCGGGTCTGGCGTTCGTACGGATACTCCTTCATGAAGCCGTTGCCCGCGGCAATCTGCAGGGCCTCGTGAGCCGCGCGCTGGATCGCGTCGCTCGCAAACACCTTGCTCATCGCGGCTTCGACCGAATAGTCGTCCATGCCGGAGTCGATGTAATGCGCGACCATCCAGACGGCCGCTTCGGCCGCAAAACAATCGACGGTCATCTGCGCGATCTTTTCGCGCACGAGGCCAAAATCGGCGATCGGTCGGCCGAACTGTTTTCGGTCCTTGGCCTGTGCGGTACTCAGCGCAATCAATTGCTTCATGCCGCCGACCGCGCCGCCACCCAGACCGGTGCGGCCGTTGTTGAGGATGGACATGGCGACCTTGAAGCCCTTGCCTTCCTCACCAAGCAGGTTCTCGGCCGGGACCCGCACATCACTGAACGCTACCGTCGTGGTCGATGAGGCACGAATGCCCATCTTGTCTTCATGCGGACCATGGGACACACCCGGCCATCCGGCTTCGACGATGAACGCGCTCATCTTGCCGTCAGCGCCTTCGGTCTTCGCGAACACCGTGAACAGGCCAGCGATGCCGCCATTCGTGATCCAGATTTTTTCGCCGCTCAGCGTCCAGCTGCCGTCAGGATTCTTGACCGCTTTCGTGCGAATGGAGGCGGCATCAGAACCCGAGCCCGATTCGGTCAGGCAGAATGCCGCGATGAGTTCGCCACTGGCGAGGCGGGGCAGGTATTGGGCTTTTTGCGCATCGGTGCCGAACAGCAGAACCCCTTTCATGCCGATCGACGAATGGGCGCCGATCGTCAGGGACGTGGAGCTGTCGTGACTCGAGGTCTGCGCCAGCACGCGGGCATAACCGCCATTCGACAGCCCCAGGCCACCGTGTTCTTCGGGGATGATCAATCCGAACAGGCCCATGTCGCGCAGCGCCTGCACGTATTCGTCCGGTTGGTGTGCATTCGTGTCGTATTCGCGGAACGCCTTCTCGCGCGGCTTCAGGAAGTCGTCGATCGACTCGACCATCATGCCCAGCACTTCCCGATCCTTCGCGCGCAGCTCCGGATACGGGAACAGGTTCTCCTCGACGATCTCGCCGAAGAACAGGTTCTTCGCGACACTCAATTCGGGGCGGTGGGTTCCTTGTCCGTGCTTCGGGTCGGCGGCCATGATGTGCTCCGTTATGGGGATTCGAGTGTAGCCAATTGTCTGTCTTTGCAAGATGACGTCTTGTTGTCTTGCAGCGCGGCCATCCATGGCGCGCCCGGGCCCCGATCGGCAAGCGTTCGCTTTTCCCGGAATCGGCGTTCATACTGCCATCAACCAAGGGAGAACCAGCCATGAAGTGGATACTGACTACGGGATTCCTGTTTGCGTCCTGCGCCGGCGCTGCCACGACGGGGCGTGTCATCGTCGACCAGACGGCCGATGCCGATCGCGGCCGCGCCGCCGTCCGGACCGAATTGAAGTTGACCCAGGCCTTTGCGTTTCCGCGCAGTTGGGTCAGCGGCGAGACCCGTTACCAGGTGCTGGTGGTGCCCGAGGCGACCGACCTTGCCGGTCTGCGGGCCAGCCGCGATCCGGACGACTGGGCCAGTGATTTCGTAAGGCGGAAGGACGCGCGCGCGCTGACCTTCATGATCGATGCCGATGGCGGCGCCGTGGAAATGTATCTGTACGGTGACGGCATCCAGAGTCTGGGCGCGAGCGGCACCATGGGCAAGGTTCATGCACCTCGAATCGAAGACGGTCGTTTGCGCGGCCACTATCTCAAGTACGACGACCTGTTCGGGTCAACGATCGTCATCGATCTGCAGTTCGACGCGGAAATCTGGAAAGCGCCGGCATCAAAGCCGCTGCCTGCCGACGGTGGTGATGCCGGCAAGGCGTATCTGGGTCTGATCGCCGCCGTTCGGAAAGGTGATCAGAAGCAGATCATGGCGCATAGCCGGAAAGATGCCGAGCCGATGAGTGACGAAGAGTTCAAGGACATGCTGCCGATGATGCAGGCGATGATGCCGAAGTCACCGAAGATTCAGGGCGGCAGTCTGTCGGGTAACACCGCCGTGTTGAGCATCATCGATGGCGCCACGAACGAACCGGCCAGTGCCGAAATGGAACTGGTGGATGGGCGTTGGGTCATGGTCTCGTCCAGTTCCGGGTCCGATGATGCCACGCGCACTCCGCCGCCGCCGTTTGCGGGTGCGGAAGCCGATCTGTGCCCAGAGATCATCCGCGAAGGTGTGGTCTGCGGGGACGTCACGTTCAATGATGAAGCCTTTGCGATTCGTCATGTCATCGCAGCTCAGTCCGACGAATCCAGGCATATCGCTTTGTTGGCGCCAGGAAAGCTCGATGCGGCTCACACGTCAGCACTGTGGGATACCGAGGCGCCGATCGAGCCCTTGTTCGTCGATGGCCCCATGCGCGGGCTGCTGCTGATGTTCGACGGTTCAACCGGCAAGTTGGGCGGGGATTCCGGTTACCACATCGATCCGGAGAAGGGGTTCACCGAAGAATTCATGCTTCGCGGAGATGCCGTGCGAATCGGAGACCGGATGTACGGCAGCTATACGGTCACCAAAACCAATCAGGACACAGGCGAAAACACGCAGCTCAGCGTTCTGCGCTTTGAAGCGCCGGTGCTCGACAAGCGATGACCTGAAGAGGCTGTTGAAAATCGCCATCCTGGCGACTTTCAGCGACGCGAGTCCGGCACATGCCCGGACTCGCTCACGACGAATCAGTGACTTGCGTGATGGATTCGCGGGCACGCCGGGCATGGCGCGTCACACTTCCGACGGCAAGGCTTCCAATACTTCGCGCGCGGTCGTCACACCGCGCGCCACCAATTCGGCGCCGGCATAACGCAGGGGACGCATGCCCTGTTTCATGCAGAAGCGGTGGAACGCCGGCAGATCGAGATTGGCCTGGATCGCGCTGCGCATCTCTTCGGTGATTGCCAGGATTTCGTAAATGGCGATCCGGCCGAGGAATCCCGTGTTGCGACATTCGTTGCATCCTTTCGGCGCCGCCACCTGATGCGGTTTCGGCAGGCCCAGTGTGCGTACCAGACTTGCCCACGACGCATCGTCAATGTCACCGACGGTCTTGCAGTGCGGACAAAGCTTGCGTACGAGCCGTTGGGCGATCACGCCATTCAGCGTGCTCTGGATCAGGTAATGCGGGATGCCAAGATCCAACAGGCGGGTAATGGCGGATGGTGAGTCGTTGGTATGCAACGTGGACAAGACGAGGTGTCCGGTCAGTGACGCCTGGACAGCCATTTCGGCAGTCGCCAGGTCGCGGATTTCACCGACCATGATGATGTCCGGATCCTGGCGCAACAGCGTACGGACACCTGCGGCGAACGTCAGGTCGATGTTGGTCTGCACCTGCATCTGATTGAACTCGGGCGCGATCATTTCGATCGGGTCCTCGACCGTGCAGACGTTCAACTCGGGCGTGGCGATCTGCTTCAGCGTGGAATAGAGCGTGGTGGTCTTGCCGGAGCCGGTTGGGCCTGTGACCAGCACGATGCCGTGCGGTCGTTCGATCATGGATCGCCATACTTGTTCGTCATGACGCGAGAACCCGAGATCCTTGAAGCCCTTGACGACCACGTCCGGGTCGAAAATGCGCATGACCACTTTTTCGCCGAAGGCCGTCGGCATGGTCGAGAGACGCATTTCCACTTCCCTCCCCCCCGGCGATCGAGTCTTGACTCGGCCATCCTGCGGCCGGCGGCGTTCGGCGATGTCCATGCGGCCCAGGATCTTGATTCGGGCTGTCACGGCCACCATCACCGGGGTCGGCAAGTCGAACACTTTGTGCAGCACGCCGTCGATACGAAACCGGATTGGCGAGGTATCCCGCCGGGGTTCCAGGTGGATATCACTGGCGCGTTGTTCATAGGCATACTGCAAAAGCCAATCGACGATGCGGACGACATGGCTGTCTTCGGCCGCCAAATCGCCGGATTTGCCCAATTCGACCAATTGCTCCAGGCTGGGCAGCGTGCCACGGGCATCCTTCTCTCCATCCTTCTGGTCTTTCGCCTTGCGCACGGCGCGGGTCACGCCGTAGAACTCGATCAGAAAGCGGTTGACGTCCAGCGGGTTCGCGACAACCAGCTTGACCTCCCGATGCAGCATGCGTCGAAGATCGTCGAGCCAGCGTGTGTCGTAAGGTTCGCTGGTAGCGATCGACACACTGGTTTCGTCGATGCCGAGCGGCAGGATCCGATGCCGGACCGCATAGTTCGCCGACACGATCTGCCCGACACGGGCAACATCGACCTTGGTCGGATCGATCTTCAGGTAAGGATGTTTCGCTTTCCCGGCGAGCCATTCGGTCAGGTATTCGAGGCTCAGCGGCTTTTCTGGTTCGCTGGCGTTGTTGAGCTTCGCGTTCGCAATCATCACCAGCGGATGGACATCGTTCCGATGGTTGATGCGGGCGACCCGCGTGCGCTTGGCGTCTTCGTCGGCAATCAGGCCGTCGCTCAGCAAGTTGGCCAAGACCTCATCGAGGTCCAGTCGTTTGCCCTCGGTGAAGCCGAGCGAGCCGGCAAACGTGCGCAGCGGAACAATCTTGGGTTTGCCGGGGCTTGCTTCGGTGGTCATGGCTCAATCACGAACAGGACAGAACTGCATGCTACGCCGAAGCCGACCCGCCAACCAGCGGGCCGGAGCACGCTTTTCGGCAAATGTCCGGTTTTCGACAAAACCCCGTTTTCCAGGATATCCACCTCTGGAGACGAACATGACTGCTGAATACCGTCGAATTTGCGCCCCCTTGGCCTGCCTCGCCGGCGCCATGACGTTCCTGATGCCAGTCTGGGCTGCTGCGGCGACATTTGCCGCGACCGGGGGTGGCGCCATTCCCGACAACAATTCGTCTGGCGTCCAGGCGTTCTTTGCGGCGCAGGGCCTGACCGGCGAGATCGAATCGGTATCCGTGTCCGTGTCGCTCGCGCATCCCTACAGCGGCGATGTCAGCGCCACGTTGATATCGCCCAATGGCATTGCGCGACTGAAACTGATGGGCAGAATCGGGCTGCGGCGCCTTGTGGGATCGGACAATTCCGACTTCAACGGAACCTACACCTTCGACGATCAGGCCACTTCGGACATCTGGGTGGAAGCCCAGGCCACCGCTTCTCCCATTCCGGCACTGACGTATCGAACAACGACCAGTGGCCAGGCTCATTCATTGGTGGGCGGCTGTTCGACCCATCTCGACCTGGCATTCGGAGGCTTGCAGGCGGCCGAAGCGAACGGCAACTGGATCTTGCTGGTCACGGATGCTGCGACTGGCGATCTGGGGACCCTGAACGCGGTGGGTACCAGCCTGACCATCACCACTCGCGCGTCGACGCTGCCCGATGTGTTGTTCCGGACCAGTCAGGAAGATGGTGAGACCAATAACTTCGCGAGCACTCCGGCACCGCTGGTGCTGGCGTCCAACACCCAAGGCAGCTGCTTGAAGGCGGCGAACGATTTGAGTGGTGATGGTGCGGCCGACTTCATGGTGCTCCGAAATGAAAACGGCGTGGTCAACTGGACCGTGAAGCACAACGATTTCACCACTGCCGGTGTCGCGCAACCCGGCTTCGTTCTCGGCAGATCCGGTGACTCGTTCCTGGTCGGCGACTTTGATGGCGACGGCCTGGGCGACCCGGCTTATTGGCGCGCGGGCCCCTTGGGTCGGTTTGTCATCCGAAGATCTTCACGTCCGACTGACCGGCCGCTCGAAATTGCCCTCGGCACGACCGGCGATTTGGCCAACCTGATTGCCGACTACGACGGCGACCGGGTCACCGATGTGGCCGTGTTCAACAGCACCAATGGTGCGGTGCTGAAAGTGTCGCAATCCTCCACCGGCGATCTGGTGACTCACACGATTCCAACCGGCACCGGCAGCTTTGGCATGGCACTTCGAGATGCCAATGGCAACGACAAAGCCGATTTTGCGCTGCAGTCAAACGACGGCAGTGGCAATGGACTGTTCCGGATCCATGACGGCTTGTCCGCCGCGCAGACCGACACGTTCACGTTCGGTCTGCCAACCGACCTGGTCGTGCCGGGCAACATTCTGGGCAACACTCGCACGGACCTGACTGTGGTCCGTGGTGTCGCCGGACAGCTTGAGCACACCTCGCGGGACCTGGCCACCGGCGGGGTGGTGCCAACCATCACTATGGGGCAGTCCGCCACCGACTTCGTGACGCCCGGGGACTACGATGGCGACGGCGTGTTCGACCTGGCCGTATGGCGTCCGGACGCGTCGCCGGGGCTCAGCCGGTTCATCATCCGCAAGTCGACCTCGCTGACCAACCTTGAGGTGCCTTTGGGGCAAGCCGGGCACTATCCGGTCAATAACTGGGACGTCCATTGATCGATATTGGGTGATGGTTGTTGCAGGTGATGGTGGGCATTGGGGGAATCCGTTTTCTGGTTCGTCGTCATGGGCAAGCGGCGTAAAAACCGCTCGGCCCGGGCAAGGATGCCCTGGCCAGTTGTGAATCGGAGCGCAAGACCAGCCCGATCCCGGCATGAGACTGCAGGCACCGGGATCGGGCCCTACAATAACTAGTGACACCATGACCAAAACCCATCACCGAACATCGCTCGTCCTGGCCATCCTGGCCGTTTTGCCGGCGGCCCAAGCCTGTGATTTGCAGCGTGCTGTCCCGGCGCCGTCCGGGCAGGCACGCCTGTTGGAAGTGGCTGCCCGTATTGCCGATCAGAGTGACTGCCGGATCACTCTGGCACCGGAGCTCGCCCGCCGGGCGAACACGGTAAAAGTGGCCAACAACACGCCCGCAGCCGACATGCTGGATGCACTCAGCGTCGACTACGACCTGGATTGGCGCGAAGAGTCCGACGGCAGCATCACATTGCTTGCCTATCACGACACCGCTTCGGCAGACCTGCAGTCCGAAGACCTTGAAATCGAAGCCGATGCCGATCGCCGGCCGGTGCCCGAACCTTCGCGTCCGGCACTGGGCACGGATCTGCCGAGTGAGCGTGGGCCGGTCGTACCGAGAACCGAACTCGGCACGGAGCGGGTCGAGGACGAAGCCCTTCGCGACTACACCACGGCCATCATGCGTGCGCCCGGTGTCTACAGCATGGCCGCCACCGATTCGATCCGTGGTATTTCCGCACCCCGGTTGCCCGTGGGTTACCGCGCCAGTCTGGTCAGCATCGACGGTATTCCCTTGCCGGCTGAAGTGAACTACTTCGGCCAGTTCGACATGAACCTGACCGAGTCGATGTCGATCATTCGGGCCGGCACAGGCCTGGGCTTGGCCTTCGGTGCGGGTGCAGGCCATATCGCCGTGCGCACGGCCGAACCCGAAAACGAGGCATCACTCGATACCCGTCTGCTCGCTTCCTCCGACTTCGCTCCACGAGCAAGCGCCAGCTGGCGTTGGGACTACGGTGTCCCCGGATTGCGAACCGCTATCGCCGCCAGCGGCCAACTGGAAGATGAAACGTTCGACAACGACCGCGAGCCGGACGTCTTCGAAGACGACCAGGTGTCGATTCGCTGGGGATGGGACAGTCCGGAAGGGACGCACATGCTCAGCGGGAGTGCGCTGGCCTTGAACAACGCGCAGATTGGCGGTGCGCGCACGCCCGCGGGTACGTGTGGTGCCGGTATCGAGTATTGCCCGGCAGGGGCCGATATCGCCGCCAGTGGGGCGTCACTCAACTATGCCTGGGTGGTATCCGATGGCCTGGTGCTCTCGGCCCATGGGACATTGTCCGACAGCACGGCAGGGGTGACCCGGTTTCTCAACAACGAGTTCCGGCGCTCCCAGCCTGTGGATGTACAAATGCGTTATGCCGATGTGCGCGCGGACTGGTCGATCGACGACCAGCATGCGGTGTCGTTCGGAACCGCCTACAGCAGTCGGCGGCGACAGGTCAGCAACATTCAGCAGTACCTGGTGGATGAATTCTCCGAATCATTGGGCATCGGCCCGTTGAATCCGGATGAGTTGTCGTTGATCAGCTGGCAGCGCCTCAACGAACGCGTCTACCAACTGCCGCAAGTCTTTGCGGAATGGCGGTTCGATGATGGGGAACGCTGGGATGTTTCCGTGGGTGCCCGGCACATTGCCACGCGCAGTTACATCGGCGATCGGCTCGACAACTTCGTGGCAGAGAACTGCCAGGTGCTGCCGGGTGCTCCGCAGGGCCAGGATTGTGTGTCGTTGTTCCTCGAGCGGGGTCTTCCCGACAACGGCCGGAGCGAAGCGGATCGCAGCATCGTGTTGGGACATGCCAGCCTGCGCTGGCGAGCCAACGCCGATCACTGGTTGGCCGTGGCATTCCGGCAATCGTTCGGCATCTCGGACTATTTCGCCGGTGCAGCGCCCAACGGTGCCGTGGAGCGCATCGATACCCTGGAGTTGGCATGGCATGTGCCGATCGGTATGGACAGTCAACTGGAAACGCGTGTGTTCCGACATGATTGGGATCAGCGCACCCGCACGGTAACGGGCAGTCCGGTTGTGGTCTTCGACAGCACCATTCTCGGGTTGGAAACCGAGTTCCTGTGGCAGCCCGATATCCATGCGGAGTTCTGGGCAAATGCCAGCGTGCTGGAGACGGATACCAGCCTCGAACAGGACGATCTTGTCGGGGCGCCGAAGTGGTCTTTGGGATTCGGCGGTCGCTGGCGGTTTGATCACGGGTTCTATGTCGGAGCCCACTTCAGTCACGTGGCCGAAGCCAGAGCCACAACTGCGGATGGCGTGTTCGTGTCATTACCAGAGCGCGACCTCCTGGATGCCCGCGTGGGATGGCGGAACCAGGCCTTCGATGTGTCGGTGTTTGGCACGAACCTGCTCGACGACCAATATGTGATCGACCTGGAGGGCAGGAGCTTTCTTCCGGAGATCTACGAAGCGCCAGATGGGATGCTTGGTGTCGATATCGCGTGGAAATGGTGAATGGCTTGGCTGTGTGATGTGCAGGTTGGGCCTCCTTCGTCAGCCCAGCCTTCTATTCGAAACCGTTGCCGAACAATTGCCCGGCATCACGCTCGCAGCATCCGATCGCGGCTGATCCGGGTGTTCGCGGGCGACCGAGCAGATCGGTGCCTGGGCTGTCGCTGGCGTTTGTTGCGGCGCCCAGCATCAGGCTGCCGGCGGAGGGGATTCCATACGTTTCGGCCAAGCTCCGGAACGCATCGGCAATGCGTGCGAAACCGCCGTTGAATTGATTGCTTCCCGGCAGCCAGTGCGGTGTGGTGATCGCCGCTGGATCGGCCAGCAAAGGGTTGGCTTCCAGGCGAGTGGCATCACCGCTGATGTTCAGAACGTCGGTGCCGTCGAAGGGCAGGGCTTGTCCATTGTTCCAATAGAGATTGCGCAGAAGATTGCTGGGGCGAGCGAGTGACAGATCAGCCGGCAGCGTGTCGGAGAAATCGGCCATCGTGCCGGTTGGGTCACTGAATACATTGTGGACGAACCGGACGGCCTCGATCTGCGGGTTATCGACTTCGCGGTTGATGCGGGTGACAAAAGCGTTCGCCGGTAGATTGCCAACCAGCGTGTTGTGCCGGAACGTGATGTCCCGACTGCCTTTGACACCCAGCGGAGAGCGCATCATGTTGGCGCTGTTGCCGATCAGAAGGTTGTTCTCGGCGACACAATCGAACGCTTCGAAATTGGCTGTGCCGTCTTCGCCGAACAGGATGAAGCCGTTGCCCGTCGAACCCTCCCAATTCAGGAAAACGTTGCCGCGCAGGACTACGTTGCGTGCGCCGAGATATTCGTCGTCACTGGCGTTGGAATCCTTGACGACCACAAAACTTGCGGTGTTGCCGGGATTGCTTCGGCCACTCGCGGCGAAGTTGTTGAAGAACACATTGCCAGCCACCAGCACGTTGTCGACGCTGTTGATGTCGATGTGTTCGTCGGATCCGGTCTGGTTGTAGAACACGTTGCCGAGTACCTGGATGTCGCTCGCGCCGTTGTTGATCTTCAGGATGTCGTTGTTGAAACTGTCGTGCAGGATGTTGTCGCGCAGCGTGATTCGCCGAGTTTCGCGATTGAATCCGTCCTGGATCTGCACGACCAGCGCACCGGCACCCGCGCCGGTGTGGGCGATGTCGAAACCCTCGATGCTGATGCCTTCGATGTTGGCGTTGTCGTTGTAGATCGTCAGCACCGCTTCGGCGGCCCGGAGCCGGGCTTGATAAGGCACTTCCGAACGTACCGTCACACCCTGCGCAAAATTCCCGCGGATGCGGATCCGGCCCGTGTAGGTGCCCGGTTTGACCAGGATCAGGCTGTTGTCGGGGACGTTGTCGAGCGCAAACGTGATTGTCGCCCAGGGCTGGGCGTTCGTGCCGTTGCCGCCGGCATCGACCCCATTGGTGGCGACGTAGAAGGTTTGCTGTGCCGCCAGCGGTGTGGCGACCAGGAACATCAGCAAACAGGTGATCAGTCGGGTCATCGTGTCCTCCGGTCGCGGCATTGTGGCGCGAACAGGTACGCCGAATCCGTGAACGGCCTGACAGCTGGGGTTCCGTATTCCCTTCTCCCGTGAAACGGGAGAAGGTGGTCCGCAGGACCGGATGAGGGCGGGGCTGGGCTCGAGCGGTTGGTCGCCAGATTTCCCTCATCTGCCCTTCGGGCATCTTCTCCCGCAAGCGGGAGAAGAACATATTGCCTATAGACAGATTTTTCAGTTCTCGCGGAAATACAGCGCCACGCGCTCCACTTCGTGCTTCGAGCCGAGGATGACCGAAATCCGCTGGTGCAGCCCCAGCGGTTGCACGTCCATGATGCGCTGGTGGCCGGTCGTCGCGGCACCGCCAGCTTGCTCGATGATGAACGCCATCGGGTTCGCTTCGTACATCAGGCGCAACCGGCCGCCCTTGTCGCGGCACTTGGCATCTACCGGATACATGAAGATGCCGCCACGGGTCAGGATGCGGTGTACGTCCGCCACCATCGAGGCGACCCAGCGCATGTTGAAGTCCTTGCCGCGCGGGCCCGTCTTGCCGGCCAGGCACTCGTCGACATACCGTTTCACCGGCGCGTCCCAGTGGCGCGCGTTCGACGCGTTGATCGCGAATTCCTGTGTGTCTTCGGGAATCCGCACGCTGTCCTGCGTCAGCATGAAACTGCCCAGTTCGCGATCGAGCGTGAACACCACCGTGCCATCACCGACCGTCAGGACCAGGATCGTGCTCGGTCCATAAATGCAGTAACCCGCCGCGACCTGGCGTGTGCCGGGTTGCAGGAAATGTTCGGGTTCCGGTTCGGTGACACCATCCGGGCAACGCAACACCGAAAAGATCGTGCCGACCGCCACGTTCACATCGATGTTCGACGAGCCGTCCAGCGGATCGAACACGAGCAGGTATTCACCTTTCGGGTATCGGTGCGGGATCGGATGCGGATCGTCCATTTCTTCGGACGCGATGGCGGCCAGATGGCCACCCCATTCGTTCGCTTCGAGCAGGATTTCATTCGACAGCACGTCGAGCTTCTTCTGGGCCTCGCCCTGAACGTTCACCGTGCCGACATTCCCGAGCACGCCACCCAGGGCGCCCTTGTTGACCGCTACCGAAATCGACTTGCAGGCGCGGGCGACCACTTCGACCAACAGGCGCAGGTCGGCCGGAATCTTGCCCTTGGCGCGTTGTTCTTCAATCAGGTAACGGGACAGTGAGATGGCTTTCATGGCGGCTCCGGTCGGGTGATCCGCATAGTGTCGCATGCCCGGTCCCTTGAACCTCAGGGTAGACGCCCCCAAAATGGGCCGATGAACCCTCCCGATACCGAAACCCGCGGCTTCAGCTTTCCCGGCACCTTCGAGGTGACCGCGTTCGCGTACGCCGAAGCGGCGTTTGAAACCCAGATTGCCGCTGTGCTGGCCGAAGCCGGCGTGACGGCGCTGACTGCGTCCTTGCGCACCCGACCGTCCAGCAAGGGCAACTTCAACGCCGTCAGCATCAGCTTCCTGTGTCCTGACCGTGCCCATTACGACCGTGTACACGAAGTCCTGAAGGCGCACCCGGCAGTCAAGTGGACACTCTGAGCCCCCGCCCCGTGCGGGTGGTCGATCTGGGTCGGCGCGACTATGAGCCGGTCTGGCGCGCCATGCAGGCCTTCACGGACCAGCGTGGTGAACAGACTACCGACGAACTCTGGCTGGTCGAACACGAGCCGGTCTTCACGCAAGGGCAGGCCGGCAAGGCCGAGCATGTGCTGGCGCCAGGGCATATTCCGGTGGTGCAGGTCGATCGCGGTGGGCAGGTGACGTACCACGGGCCGGGTCAGATCGTGGCCTATCCCTTGTTCGATCTGCGTCGGATGGGCATTGGCGTCAAAGCCCTGGTGTTCCGCATCGAACAGGCGCTGATCGACACCATGGCTCATTTTGGCGTGGTCGCCGAGCGGCGTGACGGTGCCCCCGGGGTTTATGTCGGTGCCGCCAAAGTCGCAGCGCTGGGTCTGCGGGTCCGTCGCGGCTGCTCATTTCACGGTTTGGCGTTCAACATCAACATGGACCTGGAGCCGTTCGCGCGGATCAATCCCTGCGGGTTTCAAGGGCTGGCCGTCACCCAACTGCTAGACTGCGCGGGTATCGCCGACCTCGCCGCCGTCAAACCGGTGCTGGTTGCCCACATCGAACAGCAATTCGGGCTTGTCCAAGAGCCCCCGACCGCCCCATGAGCCAGCAGCCAGCCAACCCCTCGCCGAAAATCATCCCGCTGAACCTGGTTGACGCACCGTCGTCGCTGGTCGCCGGAGAGAAACAACTCGCGGCCGACAAGATCGCGCGCAACCCGGTCACGTTTGACGCCAGCAAGCCGCTACTGCGCAAGCCGGACTGGATCCGTGTGCGATTGCCGAGCACGAATGCCGTGCAGGAGCTCAAGAGCAAACTGCGCCAGAACGCACTCGTCACCGTGTGCGAAGAAGCCTCGTGTCCGAATATCCACGAGTGCTTTTCGAAAGGCACGGCCACGTTCATGATCCTCGGCGAAGTCTGCACGCGGCGCTGTTCGTTCTGTGATGTCGCCCATGGCCGACCGAAGCCGCCAGACGCCCACGAGCCGGGCAACCTGGCGCGCACGATCGCCGACATGAAGCTGCGTTACGTGGTCATCACGTCGGTCGATCGGGACGATCTGGTCGATGGCGGTGCCGCCCACTTTGCCGCCTGTATCCGCGAGACCCGCACCCTGAGCCCGGGTATCCAGATCGAGATTCTCACGCCTGATTTCCGCGGCAAGGGCCGCATGGAACGTGCGCTCGAAGCGATGCGCGACACGCCACCCGATGTCTTCAACCACAACCTGGAAACCGTCCGCGAGCTGTATCGCGAAGTGCGTCCGGGTGCCGATTACGACTGGTCCTTGCGCCTGCTCAAGCAGTTCAAGGACGAACATCCCGGCGTGCCGACCAAGTCCGGCATCATGCTCGGCCTCGGTGAAGAACAGGACCAAGTGCTCGGTGCGATGCGCGACCTGCGTGCGCACGAAGTGGACATGATCACGATCGGGCAATACCTGCAGCCGTCCAAACATCACCACCCGGTCATGAAGTACTGGACTCCGGACGAGTTCAAGTTCTTCGAGGAACAGGGCTACGCGATGGGCTTCCGCCATGTTGCGTCCGGCCCGATGGTGCGGTCGTCGTACCACGCTGATCAGATGGCGCACGAGGCTGGCGTCTGACCATGGGCATGACGTTCGAGATTTCCCATCGCGAGGGTGCCTCGCGACGCGGTCGGCTGCGCTTCGAGCGCGGCACCGTGGAAACGCCGGCATTCATGCCGGTCGGTACCTACGGGTCGGTCAAGGCAGTCACGCCACATCAGGTCGCCGAGCTGGGCGCCGAGATCATTCTGGGCAACACCTTCCACCTGTGGCTGCGGCCCGGTACCGACGTCATCGAGGCGCATGGTGGTCTGCACGGGTTCATTGGCTGGGACAAGCCGATCCTGACCGATTCCGGTGGATTCCAGGTCTGGTCACTGGCCGAGCGCCGCAAGATCACGCCGGAAGGGGTTCATTTTGCGTCGCCGGTCGACGGTCGGCGCGTATTCCTGTCGCCTGAAGAGTCGATGCGCATCCAGCGTGCGCTGAATTCCGACATCGTCATGATCTTCGACGAATGTACGCCGTACCCGGCCACCGAGCCGGAAGCGCGAAAGTCCATGGAGCTGTCGCTGGCCTGGGCCGAACGCAGCAAACGCGCCTTCGAGGGCAATCCGAATGCCCTGTTCGGTATTGTCCAAGGTGGGATGTTTCCGGCATTACGCGCACGGTCGGCGGCCGTGCTGACCGAACTCGGGTTCCACGGTTACGCCATTGGTGGGCTCAGTGTCGGCGAGCCGGCGCCCGAACGCGAACACATCCTCGACGAGACCGTGCCGCACCTGCCGGACGCCGCCCCGCGGTACCTGATGGGTGTTGGCAAGCCGGAAGACCTGATCGAAGCCGTGCGCCGCGGCGTCGACATGTTCGACTGTGTCATGCCCACGCGAAATGCCCGGAATGGGCACCTGTTCACACGGTTCGGGCAGGTTCGGATCCGCAATGCCCGATACGAGCTGGATACCGCGCCGATCGACCCCGAATGCACCTGTTACACCTGTCGGCATTACTCACGCGCCTACCTGCGGCATCTGGATCGCTGCAAGGAAATGCTCTATTCGACGCTCGCCACGATTCACAACCTGCATTACTACCAGGAGCTCATGGCGGGCATCCGCGGCGCCCTGGAGCGGGGTGAGTTCGCGGCTTTCGCCGAGTCCTTTTACGCCGCCCGGGTGCCTTCGGAGGCTTGAAAACCCCCAGTCGGCCCCCCAAGCCTTGGTCCGCGTGGCATAATCTGCCGTTCTTTTGACCGGGTTGGCCCACAAGGCTGCCCCAATACGGAAACAATCCATGAGTTTTTTCATTGCTGATGCCTCTGCACAGGCGGCTGGTGCTGCGCCTGGTGATAGCCCGATGTCGTTCATGATCATGATGCTGGTGATGTTCGGCGTGATGTACTTCGTCGCCATCCGCCCGCAGATGAAGCGCGCCAAGGAACATCGCTCCATGATCGAGGCCCTGGCCAAGGGCGATGAAATCGTCACGTCCGGCGGTATCGGTGGTCGGGTGCTCGACATCGGTGATGCCTTCATCACGGTCGAGATTGCCGCGAACACCCAGATCAAGGTTCAGCGCCATGCGGTTGCTGCCGTCCTGCCGAAAGGCACCTTGAAGTCCTCCTGACCCGCCGGTCGAGACGAAGCCCATGAGCTACGACATTCCACGTTGGCAGAAAATCCTGATCGTCATCCTGACGGTCCTGTCCCTGATCTACTCGATCCCCAACCTGTTCCAGAAGGACCCGGCGATCCGTGTGTCCGGCCAGAACGGCACGGTGATCGAGGCCGCGACCGAAGAAAAGGTCAAGCTGGCGCTGGAACGCGACAAGTTTGCGATCAAGCGGCTCGAGCGCACCGAGGGCCGCATCACGGCTCGCCTGGTGGCAGCCGACCAGCAGCAGGCCGCACGCGAAGCGGTGGCCCGCGAACTGGGCGATAACTATGTCGTCTCGCTTGACCTGGCACCCACCGTGCCGTCCTGGCTGACCGCAATTCGCGCCAAGCCGATGACCCTCGGTCTCGACCTTCAGGGTGGCGTCCACTTCCTGGCTGAAATTGATGCCTCCGAGGTGCGCAAGCAGAATGTCGAACGTTACCTGTCCGACCTGCGCACCACGCTGAAGGATCGCAAGTTGTCTGCCCGCGTCGCCGAGTCGCCGCAGGGTATCTCGATGACCTTCAAGACCGACGAAGACCGCAATCGCGCTTTTGGCGAACTGACGGTCAACTTCCTTGGCCTGAAGCTCACCGAAATCCCGCCCACCGATGCCGGTTTCCCGATCGTCGCCGAGATCCGTCCGGAAGAGCAGGCTGCGGCCATGACCCGCGCCATCGACCAGAACCTGTCGACGCTGCGTAACCGTCTGAACTCGATCGGTTTGACCGAGCCGGTCATCCAGCGCCAGGGCGCGTCACGAATCGCGATCGACCTTCCGGGTGTCCAGGACGTCGAACAGGCCAAACGCTCGATCGGTTCGACCGCCACGCTGGAATACCGTCAGGTGCACCGCACGGTTCAGGGCTTCGAGGCCAAGAACTCCGGGCAAGTCCCAGCGGGTTACCGCCTGTATGAAAATCCCGATGGTTCGATGTACCTGCTGAACCGCCGTCCGATCGCCACCGGCGAACAACTGATCAATGCGACCAGCCAGATCAGCGAAGACGGCACCCCCGCTGTGTCGGTCACGCTTGACGACATCGGCGCCAAGAAGATGTTCGCGTTCACTCAGGACAACGTCGGCCAGCCGATGGCCGTGCTGTTCGTCGAGTCGATCGCCAAGTGGCGCGAGAAGCCGGATGGCACCAGAGAACTGGTGTTCGAAAAGCGCGAGCGAGTGATCAACTCGGCACGCGTCAAGGAGCCGTTCGGCAAGACCTTCCAGACCACGGGCCTGGGTTCGATGCAGGAAGCGACCGATCTGGCGATGAACCTGCGCGCCGGTTCGTTCTCGGCACCGATCGCCATTGTCGAGGAACGGGTCATCGGTCCGAGCCTGGGTGCCTCGAACATCCGCGCCGGCGTCATGGCCGTCACGTTCTCGTTCGTGTTCGTGATGATCTTCTTCGTCGTCTACTACAAGATGTTCGGCATCGTCACGAACCTGGCGCTGCTGCTCAACATGTTGCTGGTCATCGCCATCATGGGCTTCCTCGGCGCCACGCTGACACTGCCGGGCCTTGCCGGTCTGGCGCTGACCATCGGCATGTCGGTCGACGCGAACGTGCTGATCAACGAACGTATCCGAGAGGAATTGCGAGCGGGATCATCACCGCTGGCCAGTATCCAGGCGGGTTATGAAAAGGCCACCGGCACCATCTGGGACGCGAACATCACGGCATTGCTTGCTGGCTTGGCCATGAGCTTCTTCGGCTCTGGCCCGATCAAGGGCTTCGCGGTTGCACTCTGCGTCGGCATCATCACGTCGATGTACACCGCCGTTTCGGCATCCCACGGTTTCGCGTCGCTGATCTACAGCGGTCGTCGCAAGATCAACAAGCTCGCGATCTGAGGACTGGTCATGAATCTGTTCCCTTACGATATTCGTTTTGACTTCATGGCCCTGCGCCGTTACGCGCTGGTCATCTCGTTGGCTCTTCTGGTTGCTGCGGTTGCCGGCATGGCGGTGCGTGGCCTGAACTACGCGCTCGACTTCACCGGCGGTACCGGCGTCGAACTGAAGTTCGACAAGCCGGTCGACACTGAAGAAATCCGCAAGAAGCTCATCGCTGGCGGCATCGAGAGTCCGGTCGTCCAGTCGCTTGGGTCCACGACCGAAATCCTGGTGCGCCTGAAGGTTGAAGGCAGCGAAGTCAACACCGACAAGACCGGTGCTGAAGTGCTGGCCGTGGTCAACTCGTCGGCGAACCCGGCGCGTGTGCTGCGCGGCGACTTCGTCGGCCCGCAGGTGGGCGCCGAACTGGCCCAGCAGGGCTTGGTCGCGGTCATCTTCGTCGCACTCGGCTTCCTGGTCTACATCACGATCCGCTTCGAAAAGCGCTTCGCCGCTGCCGCCATCCTGACCACCTTGCATGACGTGGTGGTGGTGGTCGGTTACTTCGCGATCACCGGCAAGGAGTTCGACCTGAACATCTTTGCCGGCGTGTTGTCGGTGATGGGTTACTCGATCAATGACACCATCGTGGTGTTCGATCGTGTCCGCGAGAACTTCCGCAACATGCACAAGGCCACGGCCTATGAAGTGTTGAACAAGTCGATCGGCCAGACCCTGTCGCGTACGGTCATCACCTCGTTCGTGGCACTGCTGACCGTGCTCGCGCTGTACTTCTTCGGTGGCGACGCACTGAAGGGCATGGCCGAAGCCCAGATGATCGGCATCGTGATCGGTACCCTGTCGTCGATCTTCTTTGCTTGTCCGCTGCTGCTGTGGTTCGGTACCACGCGCAAGGACCTGCTGCCGAAGGCGAAGGACCTGAGTTACCTCGAACGTCGACCCTGATCGGGCGGTTCGTCACGACAAGAAAAATCCCCGCCTTGGCGGGGATTTTTTTTGTGGCCCTTATTTGTCGGAGATCACGTACTTCGGCAGTTTCTGCTTCAGAAGCTTGTTCTTCAGCTGGACGTAATCCGGCAAGCCATCCGGTCGATACGGCGGTGGTGCTTCGCCTTCGATCAGCGGCTGCAGGTACTTCCTCGCGGCTGCGGTGATGCCGTAACCGTCGGCACGAATGAACGACGGCGGCATTTTTTTCTCGTGGTTGGCGATATTCGCCAGCGCCGCTGGCTCCACGGTCCACACATAGGGGTTCTGGGATTTGCGCTTGATGACCGGCATCACTGCATTCATGCCTTTGACGGCGTACTCCACGGCAGCCTTGCCGACCGCATAGGCTTGCTCGAAATCCGTGCGCGAGGCGATGTGACGGGCCGATCGCTGCAGGTAGTCCGGCAAGGCCCAGTGATACTTGTAGCCCAGTTTGCGCTTGACCAGATCCGCGAGCATTGGCGCCACACCGCCCAGTTGTGCATGTCCGAACGCGTCACGGGTGCCGACTTCGGACAGGAACTTCCCTTCGGTGTTCTTGACGCCTTCGGAGACCACGATCGAGCACCAGCCGACGGATTCGACGGTCGCCTTGACCTTGGCGAGGAACTTCTCTTCGTCGAACACCACTTCCGGGAACAGGATGAGGTGCGGTGCCTCGTTTGCGCGGTTGCCTGCCAGGCCCGCGGCAGCGGCGATCCAGCCGGCATGACGGCCCATCACTTCCATGATGAAGACCTTCGTCGAGCTTTCATGCATGGACGCGACATCGAGGCTGGCCTCGAGGATGGACACGGCGGTGTACTTGGCGACTGAGCCAAAACCCGGGCAGCAGTCGGTGATCACCAGATCGTTGTCCACAGTCTTGGGTACACCGATGCAGCGCAGCGGATAGCCCATGGCTTCGGCGATTTGCGAGAGCTTGTTCGAGGTATCGGCCGAGTCATTGCCGCCGTTGTACAAGAACCAGCGAATGTCATGGGCGCGGAACACATCGATCAGCCGCTCGTATTGCGGCCGGTGTTCGTCCATCGACTTGAGTTTGAACCGGCAGGACCCAAAGGCGCCACCGGGGGTGTGGCGCAGCGCGTGGATGGCCTCGGCGCTCTCGGCACCGGTGTCGATCAATTCTTCGCGCAGCACGCCGATGATGCCGTTTTTGGCAGCCAGCACGCGCCCGATCTTCTTCTGTTTCCGCGCTGTTTCGATCACCGCCGCGGCGGTGGTGTTGATCACGGCGGTCACGCCGCCGGACTGCGCATACAGCAAATTCCCTTCACTCATGGTCCTGCTCCCTTACATTTCGGCGCAATGGCTTCGAATTTCGCTGGAAATCATGGCCCTTTCAAGGCCCGAGGCCTGTGCAAATTGACTTCGATTCAGGAATGCCGTTAGTTTCAGCCTTTGCTTTGTCGCCAAGGCCTGCCTTGGCTCGAACCTTTGGAACGTATCGATGCGAATTGTCATTCTCGGCGCACCCGGCTCGGGTAAGGGTACCCAAGCCGCGTTCATCAAGGAGACCTACCAGATTGCCCATATCTCGACGGGCGACCTGTTGCGGGCGCATGTCCGCAATGGCACGCCGCTGGGCCTGAAGGCCAAGTCGGTGATGGAGGCAGGTCAACTGGTGTCCGATGAACTCGTGCTCGGCATGCTGGCCGATCGGCTCGCGGCCGACGACACGCGTAATGGGTTCATCCTCGATGGATACCCGCGCAACCTCATTCAGGTTGCGGCACTCGACGAACTGCTGGCCAGTGTGGGTCAGCCGCTCGACATTGCCGTCAAGCTGACGGTGCCGTTCGACATCATCGTCGGCCGCTGCGAGATTCGGTTCAAGGCCGAAGGACGCAAGGACGACAACCCCGATGTCGTGCGCGAACGCCTGCGGATCTACTCCGATCAGACGGAACCGGTCGTGGCTGCCTACCGCGCCGCGGGACGGTTGGTCGAAATCGACGGTGTCGGTCAGGTCGCCGAGATCACGCAGCGGATCCAGGACACGCTCAAGCCTTACGCTTGATCCAGTGCAGGCTCCCATCTGCGCTGCGCTGGTAGTCGTGCCCGAACCGAGCGCAGAAGGCCGCCAGGTCGACGTGTGCGAGCGGGTCATCGGCGGCCACCTCGAAGGTCCGGGTCAGCGCATGGTCACGCATGGCGGTGCGTAGCAGCAACAGAGGCTGCGGGCACTTCAGGCCAATGGCATCGAGTTTCAGCGAGTCGGCGGACGAGGACATCCTCGTAGGCTAAGCCGCTCGCTTGCCCGCGGCAAGTCAGCAACCCGACGGTTTGGCGCCCTCGGGCTTTGCGACAATGCCGCACATCGAATCGGAAACCACGCATGAACCTTCATATCCTCGGCATCTGCGGCACGTTCATGGGCGGAATTGCCGCCCTCGCGCGCGAACTCGGTGAGTCAGTCGAGGGCAGCGACCAGAATGTCTACCCGCCGATGAGCACCCAGCTCGAAGCGCTGGGCATTCGGTTGCATCAGGGTTATTTGCCTGCGCACCTGCAGCCGTCGCCAGACCTGGTCATCGTCGGCAACACCATCAGCCGTGGCAACGCCGCGATCGAACATGTCCTCAATGAAGGCTTGCCGTTTGTGTCCGGTCCGGCCTGGCTGGGGAACAGGCTGCTTGCGCAGCGCCTGGTTCTTGCGGTGGCGGGCACCCATGGCAAGACCACCACGACGAGTTTGCTCGCTCACCTGCTGGACCAAGGGGGCCACAAACCGGGTTTCCTGGTCGGTGGTGTGCCGGAAAACTTCGGCATCTCGGCGCGCTTGGGCGAGGGCGACGCGTTCGTGATCGAAGCGGACGAATACGACACCGCGTTTTTCGACAAACGGTCCAAGTTCGTGCACTACCACGCCGACATCGCGATCCTGAACAACCTCGAGTTCGATCACGCCGACATCTTCGACACGCTCGCCGCGATCGAAACGCAGTTCCATCATCTGGTGCGCACGGTGCCGGGGCGGGGGCGCTTGATCGTCAACGGTGAAGACGAAGCCCTGAAGCGCGTGCTTGCGCGCGGGACCTGGACACCAGTCGAGCGTTTTGGCATCGAAGGCGAGAACCTGGATTGGCGTGCCGAGCTCCTCACCAGCGACGGCAGCGAATTCCGCGTTTGGCGTGGCGGGGAATGTGTCGGGATCGCAAACTGGTCCTTGTCCGGCCGGCACAATGTCATGAACGCGCTGGCCGCCATCGCCGCTGCAGCGGCATATGGGCAGGCGCCGGCGACCAGTATCGCCGCGCTGGCATCGTTCCGCAGCGCCAAGCGACGCATGGAGTTCCTGGGCGCGCCGGGTGGTGTCTCGGTCTACGACGACTTCGCCCATCACCCGACCGCCATTGCGACGACACTTGCCGGTTTGCGGGCCAAGGTGGGTGCCGAACGAATCCTGGTCGCACTCGAACCCCGATCCAATTCCATGCGCCTCGGCGCGCACAAGGATGCGCTGGCGCCCAGTCTTGCCGACGCCGATCACGTTGTGTTCCTGCACAAGCCGGAATTGCCTTGGGACAATCAGGTTCTGCTGGCCGACTTGGCGCCGCGAGGCGAGACTTGTGCCGATGCAACCACGCTCGTTGCGCGCCTTGCCGAACTGGCGAAACGTGGTGACCACGTAGTCTTCATGTCGAACGGTGGCTTCGACGATGCGCCGCGGCGATTGGTGGCGGCGTTGTCGGACCGCTGATCCGGCAACAAGCGCCAGACACCTCAAGGCGCCTTCAGGCGCGACGCCACGAAGTTTCGGACTGGCCACAGCCCCTCCTGATGCGGTGGCTGTCAAGCTACTTGCCGCTTTTTCGGTTACGCCCCCCTACGCTCGTCATCCCCACGCATCGGATGTTCGGGGAGGGTTGGGCGGGGTTTAGGCAAGCACTTCGCCGCGGCTTTGGCCGCGAATGCGACGCTGTCCAATCCGTGCAAGCCCTCCCCGATGTTCGGGGAGGGTTGGGGAGGGGTTTAGGCAAACACTTCGCCCTTGTGCTTCGCGCAGCGAAGCACAAGGAGCGGTGGTCTCACCCAATCGATGCGTTGTGATGCATCGATTGGGTGAGACCACCGCATCAGTCGCGGTGATAGGGATGCCCGCTGTTGATCGCAAACGCGCGATAAAGCTGTTCGGCCAGGACCACGCGCACCATGCCGTGGGGCAAGGTCAGCGCGGACAGTGACCACTTGAAGCTGGCAGCAGCCAACACTGAGGCGTCGAGTCCGTCCGGGCCACCAATGACCAACGCGAGATCGCGGCCGGCTTGTTCCCAACCTGGCAACTTGCCGGCGAGTTCGCGGCTGGTCAGTGACTTGCCGCGTTCGTCGAGGGCCACGAGTGTGGCGTCGCGTGCGGCATCCAGAATCCTCTGGCCTTCGTCCGCCTTGGCACGAGTGATGTCGTCGCGCCGTTTCGCCAACGGCAGTTCGATCAGTTGTGGTGCCAGATGTCTCGGCAGACGCCGCGCGTAATCGGCGTAAGCCGTGTTGACCCATTCGGGCTGGCGCTCGCTGACCGTGATCAGGCGGACTCTCAAGATTCAGTCCTGGATGGGTGTGGCGCTCGGCGCCTGCAGCGGTTCGCCGACCACTTCCACGCCATCCGCTGGTTCGAACGCAAACGTGTCGGCGCCGAGCTTTGGATTGCGCTGCCAGTCGCTGAACGTCCAAACGGTCTGATTCCCCAACAGGTCGACGAGTTCCATGCGGGATGGCGAGGACTCGCCGAACGCAATGCGGACTTCCTTGAATGCCGGATCCTTGCCTTTTGCCTTCAGGACCAACCAGGGCACACCGTTCTGGTTCGATTCGCCGACGGCGAAGTCCCGGTCCAGTTGTGCGAGGTCGGTCAGCACGGTCAGCGGGCTTTGTGCTTCTTCAAGCGACTGCGCACGTACCGTGACTTGTTCGAGGTCTTCGTCGTAGATCCAGACGTTCAGACCGTCGGCCACGATCAATTGCGGAAACGGTTCCGTGTATTCCCAACGGAATTGCCGAGGTGCGTGAAGCGCCAGGGTGCCGCTGGACGTTTCCAGCCGTCGGCCATCCCCATCGAGACTGTCCTGGCTGAACTGGGCGGTGACCGTGACGAGGTTCCGGAGAACGACTCCAGTTGGTCGCGAACCGGGCCGGCGGCGACCGGCAGGGCGACAGACAACATGGACAGCCACAGCAACATTCGGACTCGGATCATTCCGGATACTCCAGGTGTGGCGGTGATTCTGCCAGTGCCAGCCTGAATCGCGCACGCACGGTGGATGATGATGGTTCATCGCCGGTCCAGTTTCCGGTAGCCAATGGCTTCGACCAGATGATCGTCGCTGACTGCCTCACTTTCGGCCAGGTCGGCGATGGTGCGGGCTACCCGGAGAATTCGCTGATGCGCCCGCGCAGAAAGGCCGAGTTGTTCGACGGCACGATCCAGCATGCGCAGGCTGCTTTCGCCGAGCCCGCAGAACCGCGTCAGCCGGCTGCCATCCAGGCGTGAGTTGCTGCAGTCCTGCCGTGCCAACTGGCGATCGCGGGCCTTGATCACGCGGGCGCGGACCGTGTCGCTGGATTCGGCGACGCTGGCTTGCCGCAGCATTTCGGCCGGCACTCTCGGGACGTCGACATGCAGATCGATCCGGTCGAGCAAAGGCCCGGACACCCGTGCGCGATAACGCGTGACTTGATCCGGCCCGCAGCGGCACCGGCCACCTGGATCGCCGGCATAACCGCAGGGGCAGGGATTCATCGCGGCAATCAGTTGAAACCGCGCCGGGAACTCGGCCTGGCGGGCAGCGCGGGAGATGAGGATTCGGCCTGATTCCATCGGTTCGCGCAGAACCTCCAGCACCCGGCGCTCGAATTCAGGTAGTTCGTCGAGGAACAATACCCCGTGATGGGCGAGCGAAACTTCGCCCGGGCGGGGCACCGAGCCGCCCCCGACCAGCGCCACGGCACTCGCCGAATGGTGCGGCGCGCGGAACGGACGCGTGTGCAGCACGCTGCCCAGATCGAGTCCGGCGAGTGAGGCGATACTGGCCACCTCAAGGGTTTCGTCGCGACTGATTGGCGGCAGGATGCCGGGCAGGCGGGTCGCGAGCATGGTTTTGCCGGTGCCGGGTGGGCCGATCATCAGCAGGTTGTGTTGTCCGGCCGCGGCGATTTCCAATGCCCGTCGTGCCTGCGCCTGACCACGGACCTCGCCCAGTTCCGGCATGGTGCCGATGTGCCGATCCATGGGTGCCAGCGCGGCCTTGAGCGCCACTTGTCCTCTGAGACCGGCACACAACTCCAGCAAATGTTCGACCGGAAAGATCGGGATGTCCGACATCAGCGCCGCATCCTGTGCATTGGCCGCGGGCACGATCGCCCGCCGCCCGCTGTGGCCCGTCTGGATGAGTGCGGGCAACAGGCCGGGCACGGCACGCAGCCGGCCGGACAGCCCGAGTTCGCCGTAACACTCGAACTGCTCCAGTGACTGGCGGGGTAGTTGATTGGAGGCGATCAGAATGCCGAGGGCGATCGCCAAGTCGAATCGGCTGCCTTCCTTCGGCAAGTCGGCGGGCGCCAGCGAGACGGTGATGTGCCGTTGCGGAAACTCGAACCGGGCGTTGATCAGTGCCGCGCGTACGCGGTCGCGGCTTTCGCGGACTGCGGCTTCAGGCAGGCCGACGATCGAGAAGCCGGGATGCCCGCCGCTGAGATTCACTTCGACCGTCACTTCGGGCGCGAGTACCCCCATCGGCGCGCGCGACAACACGGTCGCCAAGGCTCATCGGCCGGGCCCATACAGAGGCGCAGCACGCCAACCAGTTTTTTCGGATCGAGCGTCGACAACCATCACGCATCCTTGCGCCGGAAAAAATCGGCCGCTCCGGTGGGGCGGAGCGGCCGAGGAAGTGCCGAATGGCTGTCACCCGGGGAGGTCGCCTGATCCTTCAGGCAAACAGTTCCGCAGCCATGTCGCCGCCAGGCGCACCGACCCGCTCACCAAAGCGGCCGGCGGTACCCATTGGACGAAGAACCCAAGTGATCCAGCACCGTATGGAAGGCTGCGGGACAGCTGCCTTCCCATCACCAATGGTCAGACCTTGCCAGCTTTTTGCTCCAGTTCCACCAGACGGCGCTCCAGCGATTCCAGCTTTTCGCGGGTTCGCAGCAGGACCAGTCGCTGGACATCGAACTCGTCGCGGGGGACGAGGTTCAGACGCTCCAGATTGTTGGTGAGGACGGCGCGGAAGGTTTTGGCCAGATCATCCTTGGCCGCTTCAAAACCGGGCGGGACGACCGTGGCCAGTCGTTCTGCGAGTTCGTCAATGGATCGGATGTTGATCATGTCGGGTTCCTCAGTGCCAAAACAGTGTGCCTTGAAAGGATGCTCGAAGGCTTCAGTAGATTTCTGATTATCTCTCAGAAAATTCTTAGTTTCTGTCTAAAACGCGGTTGAATCAGGTCATGCGCCCGGGACGATGGCCTCGGTCCAGGTCTTGCAGCACGATCCAGGCAAGATCGTCGAGTTCGGAGGCGCGATCGGCAAGAATCGGCCAGGCCTCGTGCAGCGGGTTGTCACGCTGCAGGCGGCGGCCGATGCCGGCCAGTGTTCGTTCGATCGTGTCCGGCGCGGCATAGGCCGGCAAGACTGCGTCCCGCTCAAGCCAGGCCACAAATTTCAGGAAATGGTCGGGCCAGGGCATCCAGTTCTCGACTTGCCCCATGGCCATTCGCAGATCAGCCAGATAAGTGCTGCTGAACTGTTCAAGGTCGAGTCCGGTCCGTTCGCCAAACCCGCGAGCCAGCGCGTGGTCGCACCACATATCCAGCAAAATCCCGGCATATCGTCGATACGGTGGCACGAAGCGGTTGCGCGCTTCCACCACGGCCGTATGTGAATCGGTCAGCGAATCGACCCGACGATGCCAGGCCAGTCCCTCGCGCAAGGGCTGCGGCCACTCGCTAGGCACCGATCCGCGCCAGAAGTCACCGAGAGCAACCCCCAAACGATGCAGTGGATCTGCGTCGGCGAGCCAGAAATGCGCCAAATGGTTCACGGGGCTTTGTCGTCAGGGGCCCGGCCCCAGGTGCCGGGCAGGAAGATCGTCCATGGGCTGGCGGCGCCCGGCTCCAGGAGGTCGACTCGAAGCGTCTGGTGTTCCTCGTCGAACCCCATCTGATCAGGCGGCGGATCGGCATCGGCGAACAGGGCCCGGATGCCATCGGCGCGGGTCGCCTCATCCGGATAACTTGCCCCCTGGCGAGCCAGTGCAGTCAGCCGCAGTCGACGATCCAGACCGGCCAGCGGCGGACGCAGGGCGATTGCCCGCAAGGGCAGGTTGGCCACCACGCCGCAGCCGACCGGGTTAAACGCCCACTCGTCGCCGCGGCAAACGACGGTTCGGTCACGACCGGATCGGCAACCGGATCGCCCCGAGCTTGGAGGGCCAGAAGATCCAGCGTGGGTTCCGGCTGTGTGCCGAGATTCACGACACGCTGGCCCAGCCCGCCCAAGCGGTCGCGTTCGCTTTGTGCCGCTGCGCGCATGTCCACGGTCAGCAGATGTTCGGCCAGTGCCAACTCGCCCGCCATCAGCGGGCACAGGCTGCGTTCGCGGACGGACAGCGGCGAAAAGGCTTGTTCACAGTCTTCGGCCAAGGGCGCGTCGGCCGGCAGTTCGGAGCGCATTTCCGCATGCAGCGCTGCGGCATCGGCGAGAATCGGCAAGGCCAGCCGCGTGATCTGCAGGTGCGGAGATTCCGCCCGCAAACGTCGCCAGGAAGCGACGTGCCGACACAGGTCTGCTTCGGCGCCGAGGGTGTCGCCGTCGACAAACCGGAGCGCAATGTTGTTCAGGACCGCCCGTGAACCGGGCCATTCGGTCAAGAACTCCGCCATCAGTTCCGGTCCGGGCGCACGGACCTCTTCGGCACCGACGACTCGCTCTGCAGTGGCGAGCGCAGCCGTCTGCAGGCGCAGTTCGGCTGCGAGCAAGACCCGCAGTTTCCGAGCTTTGGCGACACACTCCATTTCGCCTTGGGTGCAGGTGATTTCCGGATCGAGGGCCGACGACCGCATAGGAACCGTTGCGCCCATGCAAGGACGTCGCGCAAGGGGATTGATGACGGCTCGTCGCGTCTTCGATCCATTGAATGTCCTCCGAAGCAGCGTCGCCATGGCATCGGCCGGAACCGTGCGGCCGGCAAGCCGAACTCGGCGAACGCATTCTTTCCGCCTGTGGGTGCGACTTCGTCAGTGATGCCCGGGCCGTTCTTGCCGCGTCCGATGAGCGGGGCACGGTGCCACTGGCCAGCAGCACGCCGTAGACCAGGACGAGACTGAATGCGATCAGCAGGATCAATCGGGCTCGTGACATGGCCGGCAGCCGTTATCCATCCGTCCGGAGCGCGGCAATCGGATCCAGGCTCGCGGCCTTGCGCGCCGGATAAACGCCGAACGCCACACCGACCGCGATACAGACCGCGACCGCCAACAAGGTCAGCACCGGCGACCACGCGACAGACCATCCGGCAAAGAACGCGATCGCATAGGCAACCAGAATGCCGAACAACAATCCGGCCAACGCGCCCGTCACGGAGATCACCAGCGACTCGGCCAGGAACTGATCGATCACATCCTGACGGCGTGCACCAATCGCGCGCTTCAGGCCAATCTCGCGTTTCCGCTCCAGTACGTTCGCCAGCATGATGTTCATGATGCCGATGCCGCCGACAATCAGAGAGATTGCCGCGATCGAGCTCATGACCACCGTAAAGATACGCTGAGTCTGCTGCTGCTGCCGATACAGGCCTGCCGGGACAATCAAGGTAAAGTCATCGGCTTCCGAATGGCGGTCACTGATCAATTGCTGCAACACACGTGCCGCCGCTTCGGGTGACTGCCCCTCGCCGAGTTGCACACTCAGTTGATCGATCTGGTCTTCCATGGCCTGGATCCGGAAACGTGCGAGGCCGGATTCGATCGGCATGAACAACCGTTCGGCATCCAATCCGAGCTTGACGCCTTCGAAGTCGTTCTTGCCGATGTCACGACTACCCAATACGCCGACAACTTCCATCCAGACATGGTTCGCCTTGATCAATTGTCCCACGGCATCACCGCCGGGAAACAGTTCATTCGAGATCTTCGCGCCGAGCACGACCACCGGTGCCTGGCTGACCTGATCCTCATCCGTGAACCAACGACCTTCGGTCAGTTCAAGGCCGGCATGCTCGCGGTATTCATTCGACACGGCCAGAAGCTCTGCGTCCTCGCGGACTTTGGCTCCGGCACTGAGCTGATTCACCTGGATCGCCTTGTACACCGAGACGGACACGGCGCCCGGCACCACCAAAGCGGCGGCCTGGGCATCGGCCAGCGTCAGGCCCAGAGTCCGTGCCCGCAGTTCCTTCAGCGTGTCCTGATCGAGTTCCTTCGAACGCACCAGAATGTTGTTGAGGCCGAGTTCGGCAACCAGTTTGAGTGCCTCGCGCTTGCTGCCTTCGCCGACTGCGAGCATGGCCACGATGGCCCCCACGCCGAAGATCATGCCGAGCAGGGTGAGCAGCGTCCGCAGCTTGCGACGGCCCAGTTCTTCCGCGGCTTCCCGCAACAGTGCCGTATTCATGCCTTGCGCTTCCGTTGTTGATCGTCATCCGTATCGGCATCCGACTCGTTGTCATCCGGAGCGTTCCGCGACAACACCACTTCGTCGCCGGGCTTGAGTCCGGTCTTGATCTCACTGCGTGCCTGCGCCCGCCGCCCGAGCGTGACCTGCACCGGCGTGTCGCCGCTTTCCGCCAGTCGCACAAAAAACTGTTCGCCTTTCTGCTCGAGAGCCAGGTTGGGCACGGACAGAACTTCCGCATCATCAACCAGGATGATTTCGCCCCGAACGGCCTGTCCTGCGGCGATCCCATGCTGTTTGACCAAAGCCTCGGGAATCGCCGCCTCGAGATCGACGAATTTGACCGGCGAGCGGCGATCGCGTGTGCTCGCATTGGCGCCAACCCGGCTCAGCGTCAAGGGCAGCGTACCGCTCACGCCGGCAATACGGACTTCCACGCGCAGTCCGGCAGCCAGTCCGGACGCCTGGGCCTGGGGGACCGTGAACTCGACGCGCATTGCCGATTCATTCGGGATCTCGGCAAATTCTTCGCTCGCCCAGGTAGTGCCACCGACCTGCGGTTTGGTGCCGTCCCACTTCGTCATGAGCTTGAATACGCCGGCATTGGGAGCTCGAACTTCCAGTGCGCTGAGTGATTGCTGCGCACGATCGACTTGCTGGCTGGCGCTTTTCCCCTGAGCCGCAACCAGGGCGCGAGCACTGTCGTCCCGAATGCTGCTTTGGCCTTGCCGCCAACCAAGGAAACCCTTCTTGTCCTTCAGGAAATCGAGATCCTGCACGGCGTCGAGAATCTGGTTCCGCGCAAACGCGCCGACATCGGCGTTGGCATACCGGGCCGAGATCGCCAGGTCGGTGTCGACTTGCGCCAGTTCGGTCTGCAGTCCGGCACTGGCCACGTCGGCGGTCGCTTGTGTTTCGGCTTGTTTGAGTGCTGAACGAAGCAGCTCCAGGCTTGCCTGGTCAAACTTGAGTTGTGCTTCCGGCGCATCGAATCGGGCCAGCAATGCATCCTGTTCGACGCGCGCGCCATCCGCCTGCAGCCAGATCACGCGACGCTGTTCCCAGTTGGCGCCGGGTACCTTGATGATCGTTCGTTCGACTGCCTTGACTTCGCCCTGAGCGATCAGGGTTTCGCGCCAGGCACGTTTCGTGACGGATTCGGTCAGGACCGAGTCCGACTCCTCTGAACACGCCGTGAGAACCATCACCAGAGCAGCGAGCACTGCGAGTTGCCGGATCATGCCTTGGACTCCGTCAGGAACACGCGCACGCTGGCGCCGGGTTTGAGCTTGTCATTGCCCTGATCGAGTTTCAGCATGACATCGAGGATGTTGATCGGTTCGTTGTTGGATTTCGCCCGGTAAGCGCGGCCTACTTCGATGACCGAACCCGACATTTGAAGGGTGCTGCCGCTTACTTCGATCCTTGCAGCCTGGCCGGGAAGGACGCGCAACGACAGCGCTTCAGGAACCTGCGCCCGTACCCGCAGCGTGGCCGTGTCGGCCACTGTCGCCACCGACTGGCCGATGAACACCTGAGAGCCGGTGGTGAACCGGTCACCATCCCAGCCGGACTGGTGAATCACCATTCCGGCGCGTTGGGCCGTGACCGTCAGCTTCTGCTGGCCTTCCGTGAGCGACTTGATTTCACCCTGCAACTGGTTGACCTCGGCTTGTGTCAACGCACGCTCGGCATCCCTCGCGCGTCCAAGGGCTGCATGCCTGCGCTGGGCGATCTCCAGCAACTGCTGGGCTTCCTCGCGTTCGACGACGAACTTGGAGTAATCCACGCGACGGATCAGTGACTCTGGCTGGCTGGCTTTGCGAACCGTCTTTTCGGCTTTCGCCTCGGCCTCCGAGACACTGAGGTCGGCCTGTTTCGCGGCTTCGGCATGGTCGAGCCGCAACTTGTTCGCCAACTGCTGCTTTTCATTCAGTTGCGCGGTTTTCTCCGCAATCGTTGGTGCCAATTCGGCGGCATCGAACACGGCAACCGGCATGCCCGGTTGAACCATGGTGCCCTCGGGCACCAGCATGGTCAGGTTGAAGTTCCAGGTATTCGGGATGCCAGGTGGCGCGACACTCTGATTCTCCGCAGCTTCGATTTCGCCCTGAAGTGTGAGCGGGGAACCGCGCCCCTCGGTGGCGAGTGACTCCGTTTTGACGGGGGCAGCACCGGGCAGAGCCAGCACACTCATGCCGGGTTTGAGCGGCAACTTGAGCTCGGATGGAATCTCGATCGCCATCGTGTAGTAGCGGCCGTTGCCCCATGGCTTGCGTTGTTCGGGTGCTCCGGCGATGCGCAGGATGCGGGTGTTGAACCAGTGCCCGGGAAACGCATCGATCGTGATGGATACCGGTTTGTCGAGCGAAAAACCCATGCGATCGTTCTCGAGAGCATAGGCACGAATGCCGTGTTTTCCGGGCGTCACCACCTGCCCGGCGACAAAGCCGCTCTGGGCGCTCTCGCCGGACGTATAACGACGACCATGCCAAGGGTGGAATCCGGCGATGAACACGCCATCCTGCTCGGCCTTGACTTCCGAGGCTTGAAGTTGCGCGTCGGCAACGATCCGCTGGACTTCAAGTTTGCGGATCTCCAGGCGCGCGTCTTCGCGTTTGCGATCGACGGCAGCCCGTGCTTCATCCAGCGCCTTTTGAAGCTGTTCGCGGTTGCGTTCGGTTCGCGCCAATTCTCCGGCGTATCGATCGGCATCCAGGGCGCTGAGTTGCGCACGCGGAATGGCACCGTCGATCTTGGCTTTGCGCCACATGGCGTCGGCTTGCGCCCAGGCGGTTTCGGCATCGATCGCCTTGACCTCGAGATCGGCAACTTCCTTGTTGGTTCTGGCAATCGCCTGGGCAACTTGGGTGCGCAATTGCTCAGCCTGTTGTGCCGTGCCGCCCGGATCGATTCGCAACACCACGTCGCCGGCTTTCACCTTCGCGCCGTCGGCGACAAGCGAGCGCAGTACGACCGGATTGGTGTTCGATTGCGGTACGACAATCTGCTGCGCTTCTTCGGTGATGACTTCGCCGGTGGTGAGGTACGGCCGCAGCTGCGCCGCTGTGGACAGAAGGGGGAAGGCCACAGCGCACACGGTTACAGCAAGCAGCATTTTCATGAGTGGTCCTCCCGCTCGATCTGGCCGTCCCGCAGATAGATCCGGCGCTTGGCGCGGTCTGCCACGGAATGATCGTGCGTGACGATGACCAGGGTCTGACCCTCGCGATTCAGTTCGTCGAGCAGTGCCAGTACGTCGGTGGCACTCTTGGAATCGAGGTTGCCGGTGGGTTCATCGGCGAGCAGCAAAGGCGGATTCATCAGCAAGGCGCGCGCAATCGCGACGCGCTGCATCTGGCCGCCGGACAGCTCACCGGGTCGATGGTCGATCCGGTCGGCAAGCCCGACACGAGTCAACAGTGCACGAGCACGCGTCGGGGCGTCGGGGTGTGCCGTGCGCGAATAGCGCAATGGCAACAAGACGTTCTCGAGTACGGTCAGTCGAGGCAGCAGGTGGAAACTCTGGAAAACGAATCCGATCCGTTCATTCCGGAGTGTCGATGCCTCATCGTCGGAGTACCGACTGATGTCCGCGCCTTCGAAGGCGTAACTGCCCCGATCCGGATGGTCCAGTGCGCCCAGCACGTTGAGCAAGGTTGATTTGCCGGAACCTGAGGGGCCAAGGATCGCGACGTGCTCTCCGGCGCGAATATCCAGAGTCACTCCGGCCAGCGCGCGAATGATGTTGCCACCCTGAAGGTAGGTCTTTTCCACGTCCTTGATGCTGATCATCGCCAATTTCCGTAGGGGGAGTGCCGGGTTCGGGTATTGCCAGTCCATCGTCCCGATACTCGGTGAAAGCGCACGGAATACGTCAGGCGACGTGCTTCGATCAGTACGGAGGGAAATAGTTCCTTGGCCCGCGCAGTATCCGGATCAGCCGAGAAAGGCACGTACTGCCGGCGTGATGCGCTCGTGTGCGTCTTCCAGTACGTAATGCCCGGCATCTTCGTAGACCGTGGTGGCGGCGTTCGGGAACCGGCGTTGCCACTCGGCCAGGAACGCATCATCGAACACGAAGTCATGCCGGCCCCAATGAATCTGCATCGGCGTGTCGGCAAACACCTTGAGCTGCTCGGACGTGTCGCGGATCAGGGCATATCCCGGATCGGCTTCGGTCAACGGAATGTCCTGCACAAAACGCGCGGTGCTGATTCGGTTCGCCCAGGAGTCATAAGGCGACAACAGCGCAGCGCGTTCGGCCGGATCCATGCGACGCAGCGTGCCGTAGCGGATCGCGCCGCGCGCAAACGCGTTGAAGCCACGGATCAGGAACGCGCCAATACGCGAGTCCCGGCCAAGCCTGAGCGTAAACGGCAGCTTCAGGGCTTTGGGATTCGTGAACGCACCGGTGTTCAGCACGACCAGTTTCGAGAACCGGTGGGCGTGGCGCACGGCATGTGCAAAACCGATCATCCCGCCCCAGTCGTGCACGATCAGCGTCCAGCCGGTTTCGGGTGCACCGAGATCGCGGATCACATGATCCATCAGCGCATCCAGATCGGCGACACGCTGCTGCAGCCGATAGCTGTAGCGATCATCACCGGGTTTGTCGGACCAGCCCATCCCGATGTGGTCGGGCACGATACACCGATGCGTGTCACGGAGCGCCGAGATCATCCGCCGGTAGTAATAACTCCAGGACGGATTGCCATGCAGCATCAGGACGGGGCTGCCGGAGCCCTCGTCAATGAAGTGCTGCTTGAGGCCATTTGCGTGCGTGAAATGGCGGGACTGGAACGCGAAGCCTGGGAGCGACATGGACGGGTACCGTAAACCGCTCATGATACCAGCACCCCAGCGCAACCACCGCAATCCGGTCCTGGCGGTTGCCGGCGGTGGGGCAGAGGCGTATCGTCAGGATGCCCATGCCGGAGTAAGCGTCACATGAGAATTTTTTCCTGTTCCCTGTTGTTGATGGGTATCGTGTCCGCCAATCAGTCGTTTGCGGATGACTTGGACGGTCGACCTGAGGGTTGGGTGGCACCTGCCGCGCCCATCTTGCCCAATTCGCCGATGCCGCCATCTGAGGTTCGGAGCTCGGATACCGGGGCTCAACCGGAGCCGAACGATCAGGTCATTCCCGATGATCTGATTGTGCAGGGGTCTGGTTGTTTCGGATTTGATTGCGTCATCAATGAGGATTTTGGCTCTGATACTCTGATGCTGAAAGAGAACAATCTCCGCATTTTCTTCAATGACACCTCTGCGGCCGGCGGGTTTCCCGGGAACGACTGGCGCCTGGTGGCCAATGATCAGGCTTCGGGGGGCTCGAACCGGTTCTCGATCGAGGATGCCACCAATTCCAAGATCCCGTTTACCGTAATGGCTGACGCGCCCACGGACTCGCTGCGGATCTCGCCGACCGGATTGCTCGGTCTCCGCACGGCATCACCGATCTTGGATCTGCATATGACCACCGGCAACACGCCGGCGATACGCATGGAACAGACGAGCGCCAGCGGGTTTTCGGCCCAGACCTGGGACATAGCTGGCAATGAAGCGAACTTCTTCATCCGCGATGTGACCTCCGGCTCGCGTCTCGCGTTCCGCATTCGACCGGGGACCCCGACCTCGGGAATCGACCTGGGTCCGGACGGGGTCTCGATATTTGGTTCGACGGCCAATGCTCGTATGGACATCTATGCTGACTTTGACGTCGGGACACCCAGCAGCGGGTTGCGCGTGACGAATCCACGTTATGGCGACAACACCGGATTCGAGGGCGTGCCGGAGGAAGTCCGATTCAACGTCGACAGTGACGGCAACGTCACCGCGCGTGGAGCGATCACGCAGTTGTCGAGTCAATGGTCCAAGGAAAACATGCTGCCCGTCGACGGGCGCTCGATCCTGGAACGCCTGTCGGGCTTGCCACTGGTGCACTGGAACTACATCGGAACGGCCGCGGCGCAGCGCCACTTGGGTCCAACCGCAGAAGCGTTCTACGAGGCGTTTGGCCTGGGCGCAACGGACAACTCGATCGCCTTGTCCGATCTGGCTGGTGTCGCGCTCGCGGCAGTCCAGGAACTCGATGCTCAAGTCCGCGAGCGGGACGCGCAGTTGGCAGCACAGGAATTGCGAATGAAAGCTCTGGAGGAGCGTCTCGCACGTCTGGAGTCGACGCGGTGATCCGGCAAGCGGCCCGGGCGCTGATCTGGCTGCTCGCAGCCGGAGCGGCGCATGCCGACGTGTTCGTGTTCGGGCCCGAGCCCACATCGGAAGGGCAATACATTGCGGCCTTGTCTGGTGTCTCGACATCGAGTCCGCAGGACCCGGTCGCCATCTCCGGCAACGCGGTCGCAGTCGACACCAGCGCGAATCGCCTGTATTTCGCCGAGCCCTCGGGAACCGGTAGTCGGATCAACCAACTGAGTTACACCTCGGCTTCATCCTGGGTCTCGATTCTCGAATTGCCGACGTTCCAGGTCACGCACCTTGCATTCGATCCCGCGCCCACACCGCGACTGTTGGTCGCCGCCCGGCGCAATCTGGATGGCGCCACGGTGCTGTTTCCGGTGGTGCTGTCGACGCTGACACCGGGGAGTGGATTCGAGTTGCCTGACGATTTATCCCTCGGCGCATCGGCGTTTCGGACCAGTGACGACCGCTGGTTCTTCACGAGCGGAGCGGCACCGCAGAAATTGATCGGCATACAGATGAATGCGGGAACCGCGACCCGCTGGGATGTGCCCGGCGGATTCCGATTGGGTGCCCTGGCGCTGCAACCGACGACCCAGGCACTTTGGGGGATTGTTGATGACTCGGCACAGGGTGGTGCCCGGCTAGCGGAAGTCGTTCCAGCCGCAAGTCTCACGCTTGACGCACGCGGCACCGCAGATCCCGCTTGTTGTTTTGTGCTTGCTGGTTCTTCGGTGATCGATCCAACGGCCAATCGGCTCTACACGATCACCCGTGGACGCGCCGCCGTGTTGCCGATGCGGCCGGTGGTTGTCAGTTTCAGTCTGGTGGATGGCACTCGGGTTGAGGAAGCCGAAATGTCGGGGGCAACGGCCTGTTCAGTGACGTCGGGGTCGTGTTCCGGGAACTGTTCAGTGACGGTTTCGAATAATTGTTCGGCCATCGCCGGATGGGTCATGCTGATGGTGGCCGCCGAAGGGATGGCATGGAGTTTCATTGAACAGGCCCAAGCGCGCGGCGCACGGGTTGTCTTTGCCTGGAGTGACGGGTTCTCCGGCGGCGAGCAGATGATGGCGGGCGGCGCTGCTCGCGGCGATGTTGATGGTGACGGTGATATCGATCTGGTCGTGTTGCGTGGTGGCCAGTACATCTTCGGCAGTTCGACCGTGTTCCTGGCGCCGAAGCTTCTGAAGAACAACGGTGCGGGTCTGTTTACCGATGCGACCGTCGCATCGGGCCTCGACGCCAGTCACTTGCCGATCGCTGGCAGCCACAATGGTGCGTGGTTGATTGATCTGGATGGTGATGTGGATCTGGATCTGCTGCTCGGTGCGATCGGCGCGCCACCTGAGCTGTGGTTCAACTCGGGTACCGGTGTGTTCAGTCGTGTCCTGCCCAACCCCTTTGCGGGCGTGAGGCGGGATACCTGGGGTGTGAGTGCCGCGCCGCTGGATGGGGATGATCGCCTCGACCTCGTGATGTCGCACTGGACCATGGACATGACCGGCCTCGGCAGCACAACGCCCGGGCACTTCTGGCGACAAACGGTGCCGTTCGGGTTTGATGATCTCGGTGTTTCCGCATGTTGCCCGAATCTGGCGCAGGTGGCCGATCACACATTCACCGCGTCGCTGGTGGACATCGACGGTGTGGCCGGCATCGATCTGCTCTGGGCCGGCGACTTCGGCACGTCGCACATGTTGCGCGGCAATGGCCAGGGACAATTCACGTCGATGGCGCCCGTCGGTCTGCCGAATGACGAAAACGGAATGGGCACGGCAGTGGGTGACTTCGACAACGACGGTGATCTGGATTGGTTCGTGACCAGCATCTTCGACCCGACCGATCCGAGTCCTGAAGATCCCGACGGAAACTGGGGTCACACCGGCAATCGGCTTTACCGCAACGACGGCCAAACCTGGACCGAGGTCAGCAGCGCCTCAGGCGTTCGTGATGGCCGCTGGGGCTGGGGCGCCTGCGCGCGCGACATCGATCTGGACGGTGATCTCGATTTGATGCACGTGAACGGGTTTTTCGGCGGGCAGGCCGCTGAGTTCCATGCCGACCCATCCCGTCTGTTCATCAATGACGGCAGCATGGTGTTTGCCGAGTCCGCCGTGGGACACGGCTTTGTCGACACCGCCCAGGGGCGTGCAATCGTCTGTGCAGACCTGGATGCCGACGGCGACATCGATGTGTTCGTGCAAAACAGCGGCGAAACCACGAATCAGTCGATCGGCGTCAGCAAACTCTTCATCAACGATGCCGCGGAAACCGGTTTCGGCACCACCGTGCGCCTTCGACAATCCGGCAACAATCCGCATGCGATCGGCGGTCACGTTCGTCTGCGCGACAGTTCCGGCGCGTGGCAGTTACGAGTCGTCGAGGCTGGCGGCAGTTTCCTTGGTGGCAGTCCCAGTGACGCTCATTTCGGGTTGCCGCCATCGCGTCGCCCGGTGTTATGGGAAGTGCGTTGGCCGGACGGACAGATCGAACGCTTTGTAGCCGGGCAGGCACCAAGCGTGACCCTCACGCGTGGCGCCGGAACCGAATTGTGGCTGGACGGGTTCGAGTAGGCGCTTTGAGGGTTTGGAACGGGAAGCGTCAGGCGCTGCCGCCCACTCCAACGGGTTGTCATTGCGAGCCCGAAGGGCGCGGCAATCTTGTGTGTGCGTCCGAGCCTGAGGCAAGGACGAGATTGCCACAGCCCGCTTCGCGGTCTTCGCAATGACGAACTTTGGATGAGCCCGATTCGAGGTCTTCGTTATGACGGCTTCTCGGTACACAGGCGCGGGCCTGCGACTATGCTTACCAACGATCGTCGCGGGTCCACACCACGCCGTCTTCGACCTTGACCGGAAACACCGCCGTCGGCGTATAGGCCGGCGCACACAGCGCTTCGCCGCTGCGCACGTCGAATTGTGCGCCATGGCGCGGACAGGTGACGACAAAGCCCTCGCGGGTTCCCGATGCCAACTCACCGCCATCATGCGTACACACATCTTCGATGGCGTAGTACCGGCCATCGATGTTGTAGAGCGCAACCAGCGCGCCGTCGACGTCGATCACCCGGCATTCGCCGGGCAACAACTCACCTTCGGTGCAAACCCGCGTCCATTGTTCGCTCATGCGGCGATCTCGGCAAACCCGTCGCGCGTGAGATTTTCCGGCCCGCTGGACATGGCGCGCACGTTGTCTTCAATCCGGACGCCACCGAACTTTTTCATGCGTTCGATCTTCGCCCAGTTGAGCGACTTCCCGTGTTCGGTCGCTGCGAGCTTCTTGAGCAGCGTGTCGATGAAGTAGATGCCGGGTTCGATGGTGACGACAAAATCTTCGCCCAGCGTGCGGGTCATACGCAGGAACGGATGTCCATCGGGACGAGCGATGAAGCCGCCGTGTTCGGATTCCTGGAAACCGGCCACGTCGTGCACTTGCAGGCCCAGCGGATGGCCCACGCCATGCGGGAAGAACGTGCTGGTGACGCGGCTTTCGACCATGGCTTCCGGGCTCATGGTCACATAACCCTGATCGGCCAGAATACGCGCCATGCGCAGGTGGGTGTCGAGATGGATCGCCGGATACGACACGCCGGTGCGGACCTGGCTGCAGAGTTCAAGCTGGGCGGCATCGACGGCATCCACCAGTTCCTGGAACTCACGATCGACGAAACTGTAGGTGCGCGTGATGTCGGATGCATAACCGTTCACTTCGGCACCCGCATCGATCAGGAATGCGTGATGGGCCGTCGGTACTTCGGCACTCTGGTATTGATAATGCAGCGTGGCGCCATGTTCGTTCAGCGCGACGATGTTGGTGTACGGGAGGTCGAAGTCGTTGTGCCCGGACGCGGCCAGGTAAGCGCGATGGATGTCGAGCTCCGAACCGCGGGCGCGAAACGCCTGCTCGGCGGCGCGATGAGCCTTTACGGCGCGACGTGTGGCGAGGCGCATGTTGGCGAGTTCATACGGGGTCTTGGTCGAGCGGCCCCAGTACAGGCTGTTGATCACCGGATCGGGGTTGTTCGGCGCATAGCCGGCGAGTGCCGCGTTCGCTTCGCCGATGATGGCGAGCCGCCCGCTTTTCGGCAGATGGTCGCGTGCGTCCGCGGGTTCGCTGATCGGCCGGAGGTCGAAGTGTTCGACCCAGAAACCACTCGGGGCGCCGGCGGAATGTGCCAGTAATCATCGGGCTGGCAATAGACCAGCACCGGCTTTTGCCCCGGCGTGAAACTGATCCAGCAATCCGGATGTTGCGTCAGCGGCAACCACGCCTTGAATTGTGCGTTGACCGCAAACGGGTAGGGCCGGTCATCGAGAAAGCGGTAGGTCAGGACCCCCGACGGAATCAGCAGGTGGTCGAATCCACCCAGTTCCAGCGCACGCGTGGCGCGCGCGCAGACGGTTTTGACATGGTCGGCATACAGCCGGGCAAGTTCCTGAGTCATGGGCATTCCAGTTTCAGATCAGTCGACGATTGTGCCAGCTTTGGCACTGGCGATCCGGGTAGGTCAGTCCTTCTGGTCGAGCACGAACACCAGCCCGAACGCCCCGATCGACACCGTTCTGTCCTGCACGGTGGTGTAGGACGCCACGCCAATGCTGTGGTAATTCGACGCAAACGCCGTGATCGGTCCGACCAGCAGGATCTTCGCGAACTGGCTTCGTTCGGCCAGCTTGGCCTTGATCTGTTCACGATGGGCCTCGGGGCCGGGATTCATGGCCACGGCGATTCCGGCGAGGATGGCGACGACCGGCAGGGTTCGGAACAGGAATTTGCGCATGATGGGCTCAGGGTAGGGGCGCAACATTTCAGCAAAGTAGTTTGGGGTAGGAAAGGGCGGATTTCCTGATCGTCGCGCCAAGGCTGATCCAGTTTGGTGCAAAGTCTGTCGACCAGATCGGGGTGAATCACCTAAGTGGCTGATTAATAGGACTTTGCCGGATTGGCACGGCGATTGCAGTACCTCCTAGCCAGTTCCCTTTTTTATCCCCAAAGGAGTGCATCATGTCCGGTGAAAACGTTCTGAAAATGATCAAGGACCACGAGATCGAGTTCGTCGATCTCCGTTTTGCAGACATGCGCGGTCTGCAGCACCACGTCACGTTTCCGGCCAAGCAGGTCGATGCCTCGTTTTTCGAAGACGGCAAGATGTTCGACGGTTCGTCGATTTCGGGCTGGAAGGGCATCAATGAGTCCGACATGGTGCTCATGCCGGATCCGTCGACTGCCGTCATCGACCCGTTCACCGAACATGCCACGCTGAACCTCGTATGTGATGTGCTCGAGCCGTCGACGATGCAGGCGTACTCGCGTTGCCCGCGTTCGGCTGCCAAACGCGCCGAAGCGTTCATCAAGGCCAGCGGCATCGCCGACAGCGCCTTCTTCGGTCCGGAGCCCGAGTTCTTCATCTTCGACAGCGTGCGCTGGCAGAACAACATGAATGCCGTCAGTTTCGAGATCGAATCCGAAGAGGCAGCCTGGAGTTCGAACAAGCGCTTCGAGGCCGGCAACTCCGGTCACCGTCCGGGTATCAAGGGTGGTTACTTCCCGGTTTCGCCGGTTGATTCGTTCGGCGACCTGCGTGGTGAAATGTGCAAGATCCTCGAAGCGTGCGGCATGGACGTGGAAGTCCATCACCACGAAGTCGCCACTGCGGGTCAGTGCGAAATCGGCACCAAGTTCAACACCTTGGTCAAGAAAGCCGACGAACTGCTGACCATGAAATACGTGCTGAAGAACGTCGCGCATCGCCACGGCAAAACGGTCACGTTCATGCCCAAGCCGATCGTCGGCGACAACGGTTCCGGCATGCATGTGCACCAATCCCTGGCGAAGGCCGGCTCCAACCTGTTCTCCGGTGATGGCTACGGTGGCCTGAGCCAGATGGCACTGTGGTACATCGGCGGCATCTTCAAGCATGCGCGCGCGATCAACGCGTTCACGAACTCGACGACGAACAGCTACAAGCGACTGGTGCCAGGCTTCGAAGCTCCGGTCATGCTGGCCTACTCGGCACGCAACCGTTCGGCGTCCTGCCGCATTCCGTGGGTGTCGAGCCCGAAGGCCCGTCGTATCGAGATCCGTTTCCCGGATCCGGTCAACTCCGGATACCTCACGTTCACCGCGCTGCTGATGGCCGGCCTCGACGGTATCCGCAACAAGATCGATCCGGGTGCGCCGATGGACAAGGACCTGTACGACTTGCCGCCGGAAGAAGCGAAGAACATCCCGACCGTGTGCCACTCGCTCGATCAGGCGCTCGAAGCACTCGACAAGGACCGCGAATTCCTGAAGGCAGGCGGCGTGATGACCGACGACATGATCGACGGCTACATCGAACTGAAGATGCAGGAAGTCACCAAGTTCCGTGCTGCCACGCATCCGCTTGAGTACCAGATGTACTACTCGATCTGATCTGCGTTGTTGATCGATGAAAAAAACAAACCCCGCTTGTGCGGGGTTTGTTTTGATGGTCCTGCGATGCCTTTGCCGGGCGGTTGATGCAGCGGTGTCAGGTCGACACGGCAACGGCGGGGGTGGTCGGTGTCTGTTGCAGGGGGCGACCATCGGGAAACTTCTTGCGCAGGAAGTGTCGAGCTACGACGGCCAGCACCAGCGGACCAAACCAGGCGAGGTTCTGTTGCGCCGGGCCACTCAACATGGGCAGGATTTTCGGCAGGCCGATGCTGAGGAAGGCAATGTGTGTCGCCACGGCGTTGCCGAGCATCGAGTCCATATGTGCCTCACGCCACCAGAGAGTGTGTTGCGGACCACGGCGGGCGGTCATGAACATCCGCCACGCGGTGACGATGGCGATCATCGAAAAGCCGGCAAACAGGGTGTTGCCAATCGACACACCGAGCCACAACACGCCGAGTCCGGCGAGGCCGTTCAGGACCATCAGGATGCGGTGCACCGGTCCGGTGAACCGTGCGAAATCCTGCTTGTCGCGAATGGCGCGCCACGACTGCCACATGGCGGTGGCGGTGATCAGCAGCAGATAGGCCAGGAAGGTGCCGATGAAGACTCTGCCGGATTGCACCGAGAGATACGCCATCGGGAAACCCGTCGCCAGAATGCCGCACATTGCGATGAGATAGGTGCGGCCGACCCATCGGTGCAAGCTTGTGCCCTTGCGGGCAAGCCCGGCCCACCAAAACGTGATCAACGCGAGTGCGCCGATGAAGGCGTGGATATTCTTGATGGAGTCATACATGGTCGGTTCCTGGTCGGCGGGCCAGCGGCTGCTGGTGTGAGACAGCTTCGTTGCTGGCGGCATCCGCGACGAGGTGCACGAAGTCACTTTGGTGACCTGCCGGAAGTCATCTCTTGGGCAGGAATGAAACAGCCAAGTCCAATGCCGCATGACCGAGGCGGGTGTAGGTTGTTGACCGAATCATGACCTGTGGACCATGGCCTCAGTCTTCGGGCGGACTTAGAGTGGTGGTCCTGCGGCCGGGCACTCTGGCCGGTGATCTGTCCGGGAGAGGACCATGATTCGTTTACGCCTGATTGCGGGCTGCTGTTTGCTGTTGTCGACGTCATTCGCGCAGGCGATCGATGCCGACGAGCTCATTCGGAAGAACATCGATGCTCGAGGCGGTATGGCGGCCATCAAGGCGCTGAAGTCGGTAGCGCTGACCGGCAAGTTCCGCGGCGGTGGTGGCTTCGAGGCTGACTACGCCGAGCGCATCGGTCGTCCGTCGCTGCTGCGCCAGGAATTCAGCATCCAGGGCATGACACAGATTCAAGCGTACGACGGCAAGGAGGCTTGGCAGATTTCGCCGTTCGGCGGTCGCAAGGATCCCGACAAGCTTCCCGAGGATATTCGCAAGAGCATGGAAACCCGGGCCGATGTCGAAGGCCCGTTGGTGGACTATGCGAGCAAAGGCCATCGGGTGGCGTATCTGGGTACCGAAGATGTGGATGGGACCGAAGCCCACAAACTGAAGGTGCTGCTGAAGAACGGCAATGAGATGACCTACTACTTCGACCCGGATTTTTTTCTCGAGATCCGCGTGCAATCGAAAGAGTTCGTGCGCGGCAGTGAGCAGGAGTCGGAGACCGACCTCGGTGACTATGAACAGCACGGCGGCGTGTTTTTCCCGACTGCGATCGACTCCGGCGCAAAAGGCTCGAGCAGCGACGAGAAAGCGAAGATCGAGGTGACAACGATCGAGGTCAATGTCGAGCTTGATCCGGCGCAGTTCGCCTTTCCCGCCAACTCGCCCAAATCCTGAGGTTTCCCCATGAACAAGATCTGGATTACGGGCCTGCTGGCCCTCGGCACGACAGCCGCCGCTCATGCGGCATTCGACGCATCAGCCATCAATGGGCTCGGCATTCGCAATATTGGTTCGGCGCAGATGAGCGGTCGCATCCAGCGCGCTCGACGCGTACAAGGAAAACGGCAAGACCGTGGTCGATGTGGGCGCGGCCAGCGGCGGCGTATGGAAGTCGACGGACGGCACCACGACGTTCCAGCCAGTATTCGACAAACAACCGGTGCAATCGATCGGTGCCATCACCGTTGATCCAACGCAGCGCAAGATCGTATGGGTCGGTACCGGCGAGAGCTGGACCCGAAACTCGGTTTCCATTGGCAACGGCGTCTATCGTTCTGCCGATGGCGGTGAAACATGGCAGCACATGGGGCTTTCCGAATCCGAGCGGATCACCAGGATCCTGATCCACCCGGCCGACTCCAACACCGTTTACGTCTGCGCACCGGGCAAACTCTGGAGCGATAGTGCCGAACGCGGGCTATTCAAGACCAGCGATGGCGGCCAGACCTGGAGTCAGGTGTTGAAGGGCCCCAACTTGTCCACCGGCTGCGGTGCCCTGAGCATGGACCCGAAGGATCCGAACGTCCTGTTCGCGTCGCTGTGGGACTTCCGCCGCCAGGGCTGGACGTTCCGTTCCGGCGGCGAAGGACCGACCGCAAAAAGTGGCAGCGGACTCTTCCGAACTGCCGATGGCGGGGCTACCTGGACCGAAGTCGGCTTGGGCGCGAAGGGCTTCGGACCGAAGCCATTCGGTCGCATCGAAGTGGAGATCGCGCCATCGAATCCCGACATTGTCTACGCCGTGGTCGAATCGACGCGCAGTGCCCTGTTCCGGTCGAGTGACGGCGGGACGACCTGGGAAGAACGCGATCGGAGCCAGTCGATGGTTTGGCGGCCGTTCTACTTTTCGAACCTGGTCGTCGATCCAAAGAATGCCGAACGTGTGTTCAAGATGAATTTGAACCTGATTGTTTCGGATGATGGCGGCAAGAGCTTCACGGGCGCCGGGGGAAGTGCCCATGGCGACTGGCACGATCTCTGGATCGACCCGGACAACACCCAGACCATTCTCGGCGGCGACGATGCCGGTTTATGGTTGTCGATGAACGGCGGCACGCTCTGGCACAAGAACCACAACTTGCCGATCTCGCAGTTCTATCACGTCAGTGTCGACGATCAGTCGCCCTATCAGGTCTATGGGGGTCTTCAGGACAACACCAGCTGGATCGGCGATTCCCAGTATCCGGGCGGGATCAGCAATTCGCGCTGGGAAGCACTCCCCGGCGGTGACGGATTCTGGGTGTTCAGCGACCCGGCCGATCCGAACTACGTGTACTTCGAGTCGCAGGGTGGCGCGCTCGTCCGGATCCATCGCAAGACACTGCAGCAACGGGATATCCAGCCCAAGTCCGATCGCGCGGGCGAAAAACTCCGCTTCAACTGGAATGCGCCCCTGCACCTGTCGCCGAATGAGAAAGGGACGCTCTACATCGGGGCGCAATTCCTGTTCCGGACACGTGACCAAGGACAAACCTGGGAGCGCATTTCACCGGATCTCACGACGAATGACCCAGCCAAGCAGAAGCAGGAGCAGTCGGGTGGCATTACCGTCGACAACTCGGCAGCGGAACAGCATACGACGATCTATTCGATCAGCGAGTCGCCGGTGCGGCCGTCGATGATCTGGGTCGGCACAGACGATGGCAACGTTCAGCTCACGGTGGACGGCGGCGATACCTGGCGAAACACGGCGGGTGCGATCAAGGATGTTCCGAAAGCGAGTTGGGTCAGTTGGGTCGAGGCCAGCCCGCATGATGCCGATGTGGCGTTCGTGACGCTCGACCGCCACACGTTCGGAGACATGGAGCCACATGCCTACATGACGCGTGATGCCGGCAAGTCCTGGGCTCGGATCGCCTCGAAGGCGCAAGGCGTGCGCGGGTATGCACATGTGATCAAGCAGGATCCGGTGAACGCAAACGTGCTGTATCTCGGTACCGAGCTTGGACTGTTCGTGTCGATTGATCAGGGTCGTCATTGGGCCGAGTTCAAGGGTGACAACTTCCCGGCGGTTGCGGTCCGTGATCTGGTGATCCATCCGCGCGACCATGATTTGGTGGTGGCGACACATGGGCGTGGAATCTGGATCATCGACGACCTGACCCCGGTGCGGTCACTCGGTCCCGACGTGCTCGGAAGCGAAGTGGCGTTTGTGCCGGGGCGTGCAGAAATACAGCAGATTCAAGCCTTTGGTGGTTGGCCCGTGGGTGATGCCATGTTCTTCGGCGAGAATCCTTCGGGAGACATCGTCATCAACTACTTCCAGAAGAGCCGGCATTTGTTCGGCAAGCTGAAACTCGAAGTATTCGATGCCGAGGGCAAGCTGGTCGATACCTTGCCCGCCTCCAAGCGTCGCGGCATGAACCGCGTGTCCTGGGCGATGCGTGGCAAGCCGCCGCGAGTGCCGATGGGCGCAACCATTTCATTCGCGGCGACACAGGGACTGCGCCATCTGCCGGGGGACTACACCTTGCGAATGACGAAGAACGGCCAGGTCTACGAACGGAAGATACACATCGGCATGGATCCGAAGGCGACCTACAGCCTCGAAGACCGCAAGGCGCAACATGCGGCGGCCACCGAGGTCCAGCGGTTGTTCGAGAGGATGAGCAGCCTGAACGACCGGATCGTTGGTTTGCGTGATCAAGCGCGAAGCAAAGCCGCCGGGTTGCCCGAAGCCGATCGCCAGCGCAAGGCGTTGCTGGCCTTGGGCGAGTCGGCGGATGCCTTGCGCAAGAAGATTGTCGCCACCACGGAAGGTGGCGCGATCACCGGCGAAGAACGGCTTCGAGAACATACCGATGCCCTGTACGCGGCGATTGTCTTCTGGGAGGCCGTCCAGGGGCTTACCATCTGAGCCGGATCAGCAAGTCAGCCTCGGGCAGATCTGGAGGCTCTGGAGCAGGCGTTCGAGGACTTGTCGGCGAATCAGGCGAAGCCCCTGCAGCTGGCCTTGCGTGATCGAGGAATCGACTTCGATGTGCAAGCACGCGCCGAGGCATCCGGCAGCGGCGGTTCCCGTCGATCGTTTGCGCGCGAGTTGGGCCGTTTCATGTCGCGTCCCGATCTCACGGGTGCCGCCGGGACCCTGCATCGCAAACAATAGCCGCGGAGAAGCGGATCGGTAGCCTGCGCGTAGCCGATCCGTTTCACATGCACTAAATGTGCGGTCGCAGTAGCATCAGGCGCACCCGAATAAACGGAGGTTCCAATGACAAAGTCTTTTGCGCTGGTCGCGCTGGTGCTTGCCTGAAGCGCGCTGCCTTTGCTGGCCCATGCCGCGACCGGATCATCCAACAACAATGAGGTTGTCTCGGGGAAAGAGGATGGCGCGATTTCCTGAATGCGCCGGCGGAGACCTTGAAGGCTGCCGATCGCGAAGCGTTTCGGCAGGACGACGAGGGCTTGCACGTGGTCACGCTGCCGGACGGCTCGCAGATGGTCGATCTGCAGGGGCGTTTCCAGATGACCACTACCGCTGCGGTCGACGCTGACGGGCATGTACATCAGGGATGTACGACGGCGCATGAAGTCGCGGAACACGGCATTGCCGTACCGCAGCCGAAAACCCATTCTGACGAGCGCTGAGGAGTCGCCATGAACAACAGAATCCTTGCTCTTGTCCTGTCCGCCGCAGCGAGCCTGCCGGCTTCCGCCGTGACGATCACGATTGTCAACAACGACGGTGCGGGCGAAGGCCTCAACGACACGACGGCCGTCGCAGCCCTGCCGAGTAATCCGGCGACCACGCTTGGCGCGCAGCGACTGGCAGTGCTGCAGCAAGCGGCTAACCAATGGGGTGCGCTGCTCGAGGGCAACATCGAAATTCGCGTGAATGCGCAGTTCAATCCGCTCACCTGCAGTGGTACCAGCGGTGTGTTGGGTTCTGCCGGCGCGACCACGATCCACCAGAACTTCGCCAACGCTCCGGTCGCCAATCGTTGGTATCCGCCGGCGTTGGCAAACCAGCTTGCCGGAGCTGACGTCAATGGCGCCACCGCCGAAATCACGTCGCAATACAACGTGACTCTCGACAGCGGAACTTGTATCAACGGTAACGCAGGCTGGTATTACACCCTGTCGGAAACCGACCCGTCGCCGACGAATCGCACCCCACTGCTGCCGGTCGCATTTCACGAATTGGCGCACGGCCTCGGTTTCCAGACCTTCACGAGTTCGTCGACTGGCGCGCCGAACGGCGGTTTCTTTGCCATCTGGGACAACTTCCTGACTGACGCGGTAACCGGAACGAATTGGGCGAGCATGGCATCCGATGCGACGCGACAGGCCTCGGCCATCTCTGATCCGAATCTCATCTGGACGGGACCGATCACTACGGCGGCCCTGCCGGATTTCCTGCGCGGGCAGCCGCAGATCCAGATCACGGCGCCTGCGGGCATCGCCACGACCGAAAATGCTCAAGCCGCAGCCTTCGGTCCCCTGCCACCGCAGACCGGGATCAGCGGCGAAATCGTGGCGAGTGTTGATACCGGTGGTACGAGCGCATTGGACGGTTGTGAGCCGTTGACCAATGGTGCGGCCATTGCCGGCAAGATTGCGTTGCTCGTGCGGGGCAACTGCAACTTCACGGTCAAGGTGAAGAATGCCCAGAATGCCGGCGCCATCGCAGCCTTGGTCGACAACAACGCCGCGGGATTGCCAGGTATGGCGGGCAGCGATCCGACGATCACGATTCCTTCGTTCGGCATCACTCAGGCACTCGGCAACAATATTCGTGCACAGGGCGCCACCACGGTCACCGGCAACCTGTTCTTCGGCGCAACACTTGCCGGCACTCAGGCCTTGGCCGTCGCGCCGTTTACCCGGCACATGCGCATGAACGCGCCGAACCCGGTGCAGCCGGGCTCATCGGTGTCTCATTTCACGGTGGATGCCTTCCCGAACCTCTTGATGGAGCCGTCGATCAACAGCAACCTGTTTGACGATGTCGACCTGAGTATTCCTCTGTTCCGGGATATTGGTTGGCAGGTGCCGGTATCCAATGTCCTGTTCGCGAATGGTTTCGAGTAATAGTCCAGGCTACATTCGTCAGGTGGTCTGGTTCAAGACAGAAAGCCCGCGACCGGAAACGGCGCGGGCTTTTCTCGCTTTCGGGATTGCTGCAAACACGATGCTGTCATGCCGTCCCAGTGGGCCAGATGCACGCTTTCAGTGGAATGTACCGAGGAATGCCCACGGGCGCTGCAGGAGTCCTGATCGCCCCGTTTGGAGCGAAGCGTTTGCCTGAGCCCCTCACAACCCTCCCCGAACATCGGGGCGCGGGTTGTGGCCAGTCCGAAACCTCGTCGCATCGCGGCTGAAGCCGCCCAGTCGCGCATCGGACTGGGCGCCGCATTCTTTAGGCTTTCGGGAATGAGCCACGCGACCTGAGTTCCCCAAAGGGGTCATTGCGAAGACCGCGAAGCGGTCTGCGGCAATCTTTTGTTTGCCACGGGCCTGGTCGGAACTACGAGATTGCCGCGGCCCGCAAACGGGCATCGCAATGAGAGTGAATTCAGAGCGTATCGCGAGCAAGAGCCCGCTGGCCGCGGCTGGATTCACCGACCCGAGAAGCGGAGCCTTGCGTCCTGTCCGAGGAGGGCGGTTCGAGCCGCGACCGACCAGACGCGATTGCAAGCATGGATGGTGCCGACAAGTGGTTCGAGGTTCGAGGTTCGCTGCTGAGGGTTCCTACAACAATCCGGGTCCCCGGGCTTCGGCGGGCATCGGGATCAGGCCGTGGCGCATGGCGAAATGCGTGAGTTCCACGTCATTCTCGAGGCCAAGCTTGTTGCAGGTGTTGTACTTGTGGGTGGCGATGGTCTTGATGCTCAGGTGCATCCGCTTGGCCATCATGGCCATGTTTTCGCCGCGAGCGGTCGAGATGAGCACTTCCATTTCGCGTTTGGTCAGTGCGTCCAGACATTGGCTGGCATGGACACCCACGGATTCGAGCGCGATCGACTGCGCCACTTCCGGGCTCAGATACTTGCCGCCGTCGGCGACCCTGCGGATCGCGCGAAGCAACTCTTCGGCAGCACAGGCTTTGGTCAGAAAGCCGGCAGCACCGGCTTCCAGAAACTTTCGGGGCGTTGGCATGGCGTCCAACGCAGTCAGCGCAATGATTCGGGTCTGCGGGTGTTGGCGCAGGATCCGGGCAGTTGCCTCCAGGCCGCTGATTCCCGGCAGGTGCATGTCCATCAGGATGACGTCAGGTTGATGCTCGCGCACCCGTTGCAGGGCTTGCTCGCCCGATTCGGCTTCTCCGACGACGATCATGTCCAGTTGCCCGGACAGGATCAGGCGGAAGCCGGTGCGCACCAGAGCGTGGTCGTCAACCAGGAGGACCCGGATCATGGTGCGCCTCCTCGGCCGCCGGTCAGCTCTTCGGCGCGTCGCGCAATTCGCGGCGCAGGATCTTGCCGACGTTCGTCTTCGGCAGGCTGTCGCGGAACTCCACGATCTTGGGCTGCTTGTAGCCAGTCAGGTTCTCGCGGCAATGTGCCTTGACCGCATCCGCGGTGAGGTTGGGGTCCTTGCGCACGATGACGATCTTGACCGCTTCGCCGGACTTGTCGTCCGGGACGCCGACTGCCGCGACCTCCAATACGCCCGGGTGGGTGGCGACCACATCTTCGATTTCGTTCGGATAGACGTTGAACCCGGAGACCAGGATCATGTCCTTCTTGCGATCGACGATGAAGAAATAACCGTGCTCGTCCATTCAGGCGATGTCGCCGGTGTGCAGCCAGCCATTTGCGTCGATGACCTTCGCGGTCTCTTCGTCGCGCTGCCAGTAACCGCGCATGACTTGCGGACCTTTGACGCAGAGTTCGCCGGTTTCGCCTTGCGCAAGCTCCTTGCCGGAGTCGTCCTGGATGGACACGACCGTGGAAGGTATTGGCAGACCGATCGCACCGTTGTAGTCGACGAGGGTCAGGGGATTCATGCACACGGCCGGCGAGGTTTCAGTCAAGCCATAGGCCTCGATCAGCACGCAGCCAGTGACTTTTTTCCATTTGTCGGCAACGGCACGCTGTACGGCCATGCCGCCACCCAGCGCCAGGCGCAAATTCGAGAAATCAAGTTCGGCGAAGCCCGGTGTGTTGAGCAATCCGTTGAACAGCGTGTTGACGCCGGTGATGGCGGTGAACTTGATCTTCGAGAGTTCGTTGACGAATCCCTTCATGTCGCGCGGATTCGTGATCAGCACATTGAGGCCGCCGAGCCGGATGAACACCAGGCAGTTCGCGGTCAGTGCGAAGATGTGATACAGCGGCAACGCCGTGATGATCACTTCCTCGCCCATGCGCGTGTTCGCACCGATCCAGTCGCCGGCCTGCAGCATGTTTGCGATGAGATTCCGGTGCGTCAGCATGGCGCCCTTGGCCACGCCGGTCGTGCCGCCGGTGTATTGCAGGAAGGCGAGGTCTTCGTGTCCGAGCTGCACTTTGGGGGCAGGCTGTCGGGCGCCAAGCGACAGCGCGCGCGTCAGTCGAACGGCGCCGGGGATGTGGTAATCCGGAACCATCTTCTTGACGTATCGTGCGACGAAGTTGACCAGCAGTGACTTCGGGAACGACAGCAAGTCGCCCACGGCCGTAGTCAGCACATGTTTGACCTGCGTGTCCTTGATGACGTCCGCCAGGGTCGATGCAAAGTTGTCGAGAACCACGATCGCGACTGCACCGGAGTCGGTCAGTTGGTGCTTGAGTTCGCGCGCCGTGTACAGGGGGTTCGTGTTGACGACGGTGAGCCCGGCGCGCAGCGCGCCGAAGATCGCAATGGGGTACTGAAGAACATTCGGCAGCATCAGTGCGATGCGGTCGCCCTTTTTCAACTTCAGTTCGTTGAGCAGGTAGGACGCAAAATTGGAGCTCAGGCGATCGACATCGTCGTAGCTCAGCTCGCGGCCCATGTTCAGGAACGCGGGGCGCTGCCGGAACTGGTTGCATGCCTCGAGCACGACGTCGACGATCGAGTCGTATTGGGTCAGGTCGATGTTGCTTTTGACCGCTGCCGGGTAACTGGACAGCCACGGGTACTTCTGATCGCTCATGAACGCGCTCCGCAAGGTTCGAACAGTCGACTGCCTGAATAAAATCCGCTCTCCGGATCGCCCCGGATTGAAACATCCGCGGCACCGGATCGGTGCCTTGGCATGTCACCCGATTGCACCATACTCAAATATTGAAAGAAAGCAGCGCCGGAAGCGTCAATGCTGCATTGCAAGGCCTTTTGCGCGCGCTCGGTGCGAATCATCGGCGCAACCGCACTTGGGATTTGAGGCAGCGGTCGACTGCGTTCCGGTTTCGAGCCTGCAGGAGATCGAAGCACTCCCGGTGCCCCGAGTGAACGCTTTGCGAAGACCGACAAACAGCTGCTGATCGTGAGTGCCGAGATCCGCTCGCATTCCATGCGCAGAAATTTTTTTTCGTTGAGCGGCCGGCGGGTGCTTGACGAGCACTCCGGGAACCCCGTATTATTTCCGTTCGGTGTGGGGCCATAGCTCAGCTGGGAGAGCGCTACAATGGCATTGTAGAGGTCGCCGGTTCGATCCCGGCTGGCTCCACCAAAACAACAATTTGTCCCCATCGTCTAGAGGCCCAGGACACGGCCCTTTCACGGCTGTAACAGGGGTTCGAATCCCCTTGGGGACGCCAATAATTGAACCGCTTTCGGGCGGTTCAACTTGACGTCAAAGATAAATCGCCTTCGGGCGGTGCGTCTTGAAGCAAGAACTGGACCGCCTTCGGGCGGTCTTTCTTTTTATGCAGGATGTCGAATTCCGAGAGTTGACGTAAACTTTCCGAGTCGGCATACTTGTCCGTCTTACGCGCCCGTAGCTCAGTTGGATAGAGTACCAGGCTACGAACTTGGTGGTCGGGAGTTCGAATCTCTCCGGGCGCGCCAGTACAAAAGCGACCCGGGGCGCCCTGCGCCCCGGGTTATTTTGTCGATAGTAAGGCCGGAGGTTCGGGTCGTTGACGCCAGCCGGGTCGAGGCATAGCATGCCGAAATCTGGTGACGATGCCGGTTCCGGGAACGATTTCGCCGGGGTATAGCGCAGTCTGGTAGCGCGCCTGCTTTGGGAGCAGGATGTCGGGAGTTCGAATCTCTCTACCCCGACCAATCGTGAGAAGGCTGAGCGATGCGCCCGTAGCTCAGTTGGATAGAGCACCGGCCTTCTAAGCCGGTGGTCGCAGGTTCGAATCCTGCCGGGCGCGCCAGCAGTTAGGAATTCCAGCAGTACCCGATTTAGTTCATTGTGGTGGGATTAGCTCAGCTGGTTAGAGCATCGGATTGTGATTCCGAGGGTCGTGGGTTCGAGTCCCATATTCCACCCCAGTCAAAATACGGGCCGTTAGCTCAATGGTAGAGCAGTTGACTCTTAATCAATTGGTTCGGGGTTCGAGTCCCTGACGGCCCACCAATCCACACTGCGAAAATGGCGGAATTGGTAGACGCACTGGATTTAGGTTCCAGCGGGGTAACCCGTGAGAGTTCGAGTCTCTCTTTTCGCACCAGTGCCGCCAATCCGATCAACGCAGTTGCCGGGTCCGCCATCAAGGCCGGGCCTAGACCCAGTGTCGCAGACCGTTGTTGAGGAGTTTCCATGCAAGTTTCCGTAGAGCAGCTGGGTGCGCTTGAGCGCAAGATGACCGTTCGCATGCCGGCTAGCCGCATCGAAGATCGCGTCAAGACCAGGTTGCGTGAACTCGGCCAGACCGTCCGGATCAAGGGCTTCCGCCCCGGCAAAGTGCCGGCCAAGGTGGTCGAGCAGCGTTTTGGCGCGCAAGTGCGCAGCGAAGCGCTGAACGATGTCGTCGGCGCCAGCTTCGAGCAGGCCGTGACCGAGCACAAACTGCGTCCGGCCATGATGCCCAGCATCGCGCGCGATCCGTCGACGACCGCCGACGAATTCGTGTATGTGGCTTCGTTCGAGGTCATGCCCGAACTCGGCCCGGTCGATCTCAACGAGGTCGAACTGGTGCATCTGGAGTCGGAAGTGCTCGCCGAAGACGTTGATCGCATGATCGATACCCTTCGCCAGCAACGTCGCAAATGGCTGCCGGTGGATCGCGCCGCCGCCGAAGGCGACATGATTGTTTTTGAATTCTTTGCTGAAGGCGAGGGCATTCGTACCCCTGCCGAAGGCACCGACCGCGCCGGCACGATCATTGGCTCGGGCGCGCTGTTCAAGTCTCTGGACGAAGGTTTGACCGGCCTCAAGGCGGGTGACGAAAAGACCATCGCCGTGACCTTCCCGGCGGAATTCCGTGAGCCTGCCTTGGCGAACAAGGAGGGCACCTTCTCGGTTTCCGTCCTGCGCGTCCAGGCATCCGAAATGCCGGCGCTTGATGACGCGTTCGCAGCCAGCTTCGGCGTTGCCAGCGGTGGCGTGGAGCAGTTCCGGAAAGACGTGCGTGCCAACCTCGAACGCGAGATGCACAACACGCTGATCGCTCGCAACAAGCTGCATGCGGTTGAGCGATTGGTCAACAAGTTCCCGCAGTCGGATCTGCCGAAGACGATGATTGCCGGCGAAGCGAACAGCTTGTTGCGTCAGGCTCAGGAACAGGCCAAGCGTGCCGGTCGCGAGCAAGACGCGCCGATGGACGCCGAAGTGTTCAAGGACACAGCCCGCGCCCGCGTCGCCGCGAGCGTGCTGCTTGATGCGATCGCCCGCCAGGCCGAGGTCAAACTCGACCATGCCCGCGTCAATGAAGCACTTGCCACGATTGCTTCCACGTACGAAGAACCGCAGCAAGTGATCGAGATGTACACGAAGGACGCCCAGATGATGTCTGGCCTGCGTCGCCGAGTCGTCGAAGATCAGGTCATCGACATCGTGTTCGCGAAGGCAAAGTCGACGCCGCAGAAGATCACGTTCCGTGAACTGATGCAGCCGACGGCCTGATTAGACGGTCTGTTTTCGGAGAACGCCGGACTCAGTTCCGGCGTTTCTCTTTTAAGGGTGGCAGAACTTCAGAACCAAATGTGCTGAAGACTTCACGAACGGCGCATGCGCGCCAGACTTGACTAGTGATAGTTTCGGCCCCAGATGCCTTACTCCATGCAGGAGCAGCAACCATGATCCAGAACCTCAATCTTGTGCCGATGGTCGTCGAGCAATCCGCGCGCGGCGAGCGCGCCTACGACATCTACTCGCGTCTCCTCAAGGAACGCGTGATCTTCGCGGTCGGGCCGGTCGAGGACTACATGGCCAACGTGATCGTCGCCCAATTGCTGTTTCTCGCAGCTGAAAACCCCGAAAAGGACATCAGCCTCTATATCAACAGCCCCGGTGGTTCGGTGACTGCCGGCATGGCCATTTACGACACCATGCAGTTCATCAAGCCGGAAGTGAGCACGATCTGTATCGGGCAGGCGGCCTCGATGGGCGCTTTCCTGCTGGCTGCCGGTGCGCCGGGCAAACGTTTCTGCCTGCCGAATTCGCGCGTGATGATCCACCAGCCGTCCGCAAGATTCTCCGGCCAGGGGCCCGATATCGCGATCCATGCCAAGGAAATCCTGTCGATCAAGGCGCGCATGAACAAGTTGATGGCCATGCACACCGGCAAGGATCTGGAACAAATCGAGCGCGATGTCGAGCGAGACTACTTCCTGTCCGCAACGGAAGCGCGTGATTACGGTCTGGTCGACTCGGTGCTCGAACGGCGCCAGGACGACACTTTGCGCGCGGGTTGACAGAAAATTACCGCTGAATCCTCAACTTTCGAGACGGCAGGCCAATTTCGGCCGCTGTGTTATTCTGCGCCTGCGGCCTTGCGGCGGCGCTGTTTGGATGGACGACTATGACGGATGAACGAAGCAATCGCGGCGAAACGGGCAAAGTTCTTTATTGCTCGTTCTGCGGCAAGAGCCAGCACGAAGTACGCAAGCTGATCGCCGGTCCGACGGTGTTCATCTGCGACGAATGCGTCGAGCTGTGCAACGACATCATCCGCGAGGAACTCGAGGAAAAGGCAACGGGCGCGCGCAACAAGCTGCCCAAGCCGCGCGAGATCATGGATACGCTCGACCAATACGTGGTCGGCCAGCGGCGCGCAAAGAAAGTCCTCGCCGTTGCCGTCTACAACCATTACAAGCGGCTGGAATCCCGCCAGCGCAGCGAAGACATCGAACTCGCGAAGAGCAATATCCTGCTGATCGGGCCCACCGGCTCCGGCAAGACCCTGCTCGCCGAAACCTTCGCCCGGATGCTCAATGTGCCGTTCACGATCGCCGATGCGACCACCCTGACCGAAGCCGGTTATGTCGGCGAAGACGTCGAGAACATCATTCAGAAGCTGCTGCAGAAGTGCGACTACGACGTCGACAAGGCACAGACCGGTATTGTCTACATCGACGAAATCGACAAGATTTCGCGCAAGTCCGAAAATCCTTCGATCACGCGCGACGTGTCCGGTGAAGGTGTGCAGCAAGCGCTGCTCAAACTCATCGAAGGTACGGTGGCGTCGGTGCCCCCGCAGGGTGGGCGCAAACATCCGCAGCAGGAATTCCTGCAAGTCGATACCCGCAACATCCTGTTCATCTGCGGCGGTGCGTTTGCCGGCCTCGAGAAGGTCATCCAGTCACGTTCGGAATCCACCGGTATCGGTTTCTCGGCTGAAATCCGCTCGAAGCAGAAGAAGCAGAGCGTCGGCGACGTGCTGAAGACGGTCGAGCCGGAAGACCTGATCAAGTTCGGTCTGATTCCCGAGTTCGTCGGGCGCCTGCCGGTAGTGGCAACCCTCGATGAACTCGACGAGGAAGCCCTCGTCAAGATTCTCGCCGAGCCGAAAAACGCCATCACCAAGCAGTTCAAGCGTCTGTTCGACATGGAAAGTGTCGATCTGGAGTTCCGCGAGGACGCCCTGCGCGCCATTGCCCGGAAGGCGCTCAAGCGCAAGACGGGTGCGCGTGGTCTGCGCACCATCCTGGAATCCGTGCTGCTCGAAACCATGTACGAACTGCCCTCGCTGCAGAATGTCAGCAAGGTCGTTGTCGACGAGGCAGTGATCAATGGTTCCGCCGAGCCGTACCTGATCTACAGCAACGCCCAGGCGCCGGCCAAGGCAGTCGGCGACTGAACGGCGCGCAACGATATCCTCGTTGCGCGACCCACATCACCGGGCGCTCTTTAGATTTCTGATTGCGCCCTTACTTGACTCACAGAGCACGGCGGCCCAGTCTCCGGATGGCAGCCTGTTGGCTGCAGGGCGGCCCCACACCTATTGGAGCAAGCGATCATGACCAGTTCCGACGCACCCAAGACCCAAACCCGCCTGCCGGTGTTGCCACTGCGTGACGTGGTGGTCTTCCCGGAGATGGCAATTCCGCTGTTTGTCGGACGCGAGGAGTCCATGCGCGCGCTCGAAGCGGCGATGGCCGGGGACAAGCGCATCGCGCTGATCGCGCAGAAAAGCGCCGACACGGATGATCCGAATGGCGGCGATCTGTATGCCGTTGGCACCGTCGCCACTGTGCTGCAATTGCTGAAGTTGCCCGATGGCACCATCAAAGTGCTCGTCGAGGGCATTTCGCGTGCGCAGTTCCGTGAGATCAGCGACCAGGGTGAAACCTACCTGACTGCCGATCTTGCCGCCGTCGACGAAGAGTCGCGGGCAGCCAGTCGTGAAGTCGAGGCGGCCACCAAGTCGCTGCTGTCCCTGTTCGAACAATTCATCAAACTGAATCGCAAGATCCCCCCGGAGCTGATGACCACACTTTCGGGCATCGAAGATCCGGGCCGGCTGGCTGACACGATCGCTGCCCATCTCGGCATTCGCGTGCAGGACAAACAGCGTGTACTGGAAGCGGTCGATCTGTCCGAGCGGCTCGAGCTCCTGATCGGTTTCGTCAGTGGCGAAATCGACCTGCAGCAGATCGAGAAGCGCATTCGTGGCCGCGTCAAATCGCAGATGGAAAGAGCCAGCGCGAGTACTATCTCAACGAGCAGATGAAGGCGATCCAGAAGGAACTCGGCGAACTCGACGAGTCGCCGAACGAGATCGAGGATCTGGCGCGCAAGATCACCAAGGCTGGTATGCCCAAGGCGGTCGAGACGAAGGCACGCAACGAACTCAACAAGCTGAAGCAGATGTCGCCGATGGCTGCCGAGGCCACGGTGGTCCGCAACTACATCGACTGGATGGTGAACTCGCCCTGGAAACGTCGCACGAAGGTGCGCAGCGACCTGCGCGAAGCCGAGCGGGTGCTGGAAGCGGACCACTTCGGACTGGAAAAGGTCAAGGAGCGAATCCTCGAGTATCTCGCCGTGCAGCAACGGGTGAAGAAGATCAAGGGTCCGATTCTCTGTCTGGTCGGGCCGCCAGGCGTCGGCAAGACATCGCTGGGCCAATCGATCGCCAAGGCGACGAACCGCAAGTTCGTGCGCATGGCGCTCGGTGGCGTGCGCGATGAATCCGAGATCCGTGGTCATCGCCGCACCTACATCGGCTCGATGCCCGGTCGCGTGATCCAGAATCTGGCCAAGGTCAAGGTCAAGAACCCGCTGATCATGCTCGACGAAATCGACAAGATGTCGATGGATTTTCGCGGTGATCCGTCGTCGGCACTGCTCGAGGTGCTGGACCCCGAACAGAACCACACGTTCAACGACCACTATCTGGAAGTCGAGTTCGACTTGTCGGAAGTGATGTTCATTGCCACGGCGAACTCGCTGAATATTCCGCCGGCACTGCTCGACCGAATGGAAGTGATCCGAATCCCCGGTTATACCGAGGACGAAAAGCTGGCCATTGCCGAGCGATACCTGATCCCGAAGGAATTGGAGGGCGCTGGTCTGAAGAGCGCGGAACTGCAGATCGGTTCCGACGCCATTCGGGACATGATCCGCTACTACACCCGCGAATCAGGCGTGCGAAACCTCAACCGCGAGATCGCCAAGATTGCGCGCAAGGTCGTCAAGAAACTCACGCAGAAGCCGGCGGCGGCAGGTCAGGCGGTTCAGGTTGATGCTGAGTCACTGGGCAGTTATCTGGGTGTTCGCAAACACAGTTTCGGGCGGGCGGAAGCCGAGGCCGAGATTGGCCTGGTGACGGGCCTCGCATGGACGCAGGTCGGTGGTGATTTGCTGTCGATCGAAGCGTCGGTTGTGCCAGGCAAGGGCAAGCTCACCCACACGGGTCAACTGGGCGACGTGATGCAGGAGTCGATCCAGGCCGCGTTTTCGGTCGTGCGTTCGCGTGCGGAACGTTTTGGCATCGATCCGGAGTTCCACCAGAAGACCGACATCCACATCCATGTGCCGGAAGGCGCAACGCCCAAGGACGGCCCGAGTGCGGGTATCGCCATGTGCACGGCGATCGTCTCGGCGTTGGCCAAGGTGCCTGTGCGCGCTGACGTGGCCATGACCGGCGAGATCACGCTTCGCGGGCGTGTGCTGCCGATTGGCGGTCTGAAAGAGAAACTGCTCGCGGCGCAACGCGGCGGGATCACCACCGTGTTGATCCCGGACGAGAACGAGAAAGATCTTGCCGACGTCCCGGCAACGATCACGGAATCCTTAAAAATCATACCGGTACGCTGGATTGACCAGGTCCTCGAGATCGCCTTGCAGGATTTTTCGATGCGGCCACCGGCAACGATTGAGCCGGCCGCAAAAGTGGATGTGCCGAAGCTGGAAACTTCGGATGGTGGGAGTGCCGAAACCCCGCGTGCACATTGAGTTTGCGGGCGATCGCAAAATCGGCGGAAGTCGGTTGCGCGGGCAAATTTCCACTGGTATAAAGTCGCGCCTGTTGTGTCTTCGCCCTGCATTGAACACAACAAGACAAAGAGTTTTCGGCGCATGCGCCACGACTCGAAACAATTTCCGGAAATCAAAATTCCCTGAGGGAGTAGCACATGAATAAAGGTGAGTTGGTCAATCACATTGCCGACAACGCAGAACTCAGCAAGGCCGATGCCGGCCGCGCCCTGGATGCGTTCATCAAGGTCGTCAAGAAAGCGCTGAAGTCGAACGACAGCGTTGCGATCGTGGGTTTTGGTACCTTCGCAGTGCGTAAGCGTGCAGCACGTACGGGCCGCAACCCGCAGACGGGCGCAACGATCAAGATCAAGGCTTCGAAAAATCCTGCATTCAAGGCTGGCAAAGCCCTTAAGGATGCAGTAAACTAATTAACTCGGTCGCCAAAGGGTGCTTAGCTCAGCGGTAGAGCGTCGCCCTTACAAGGCGAGGGTCGGGGGTTCGAAACCCTCAGCACCCACCAGTAGATTATGGAGTGGTAGTTCAGTTGGTTAGAATGCCGGCCTGTCACGCCGGAGGTCGCGGGTTCGAGCCCCGTCCGCTCCGCCACCATTCACAAGGGCGCCGCAAGGCGCCCTTGTTTTTTCCACGACACCTAAGTTGTCCAAGTCGATCGGGATCGCCATGCTGCAAAACATTCGCGACAAGACCGGAAGCAAGCTCGCATTCATCATCTTGATGCCGCTGATCTTCATCTTCGCCTTCTTCGGCATCAACAGTTACTTTGTTGCCAGTGTCGATGATTCCATCGCCACTGCCGGCGACATCAAGATCACTGAGGCCGAGTACCGCCAACGCCTGCAGGAACAACTGGGGCAGATGCAGTCGATGATGGGTGAAAGTTTCAATGCACGCATGTTCGATACGCCCGAGTTCAAGCGCAATGTGCTTGACCGCATGATCGACGAGCGACTGCTCAGCGCTGCCGGCGGTTCTGCCGGATTGGCCGTCTCGGAAGCGCGCCTGCGCGAAGAGATCAAGAAGCAGGTGCCGTCCGCCTACATGAACGACAAGTTCTCGCCAGAGGCCTACAAAAGCATCCTCAACCAGGTCGGTTACACGCCCCAGGAGTTCGAGGCACGCATCCGGGACAATCTGGCGGCGGGCTTGATCCCCACGCGCATCTACCAGACATCCGCCAGCACCGATGTCGAAACCAAACGTTATGTGGCGCTGCGCGACCAGTCGCGCGATTTCCGTTACCTGCTGCTGAATCGTCCCGCCCTGGCTGCCGATGCCATCAAGGAAGAGCAGATCAAGGCCTACTTCGAAAGCCATCGCGCGGATTTCAACAACGAAGAAACCGTGGCACTCGATTACGTCGAGTTGAACATCGGCCTGTTGCCGATGCCTGCGCCACCGAGTGACGCCACGCTCCAGGAAATCTATCAGCGTGAGCTCTCGCGCTTCGGTACGCTCGAAGGCCGCCTGACGTCGCATATCCTCGTGCAGGTGGCCGAGAGCGCCAGCGCCGAAGACGTCAAGACGGCCCAGGACAAGGCGGCTGCTTTGCTCGCCGAGATTCGCGGTGGCAAGGCGTTTGCCGATGTGGCGCGCGCCAGTTCCGACGATATCGGCTCGAAAGAATCCGGTGGTGACCTCGGATTCATCGACAAGCCGATCCCCAACAGTGCAGGAGCGCTGTTCGAGCCCGCATTCACCGATGCGCTGTTTTCCCTGGAAGCAGGTGCGGTGTCCGAGCCGGTGAAAACCGCGCAAGGGTTCCACCTGATCCAGGTTCGCGAGATCCGTCCTGCAGCCGTGCAGTCGTTCGAGGAAGTCCGTGCGCAACTGTCGCAGGAAGCGGTTGAACTCGCCCGCGAGGAACGGTTTGCCGAACTCGAGTCGGCCATGCTCGACGCATCCTCGGTCGCGGTCGGTTCACTCGATGAAGTCGCGAAGGCCGTCGAAGGCCAGGTTCAGCAAGTGCCGGCATTCAGCAAGGGCATGGGCTTCGGCATTGCCGGTAACCCGGCCGTGCAGGACTTCGTGTTCTCCGACGAGGGCAAGCTCGAAGGGACTGTCAGCGACCTGATCGAAATCGCCCCGAACCACCATGTGGTTGTGCGAGTGTCCGAACACAAGCCGCGTAATCCGAAATCGCTTGATGACGCGCGCGCTGAAGTTCAGGCCAAGCTGACCCAGGAACAAGGCGACAAGCTGGCAAAGGAAGAAGCCGATGCTGCGCTCAAGCGACTGCTCGGTGGCGAAACACTTGATTCAATCTCGGCCAGCACGGGCGCCGTCGTGACCGCAGCCGATGCTGTGGGTCGCCAATCGGTCAGCCATGACGCGTCCCTGGTCAAGGAAGTCTTCAAGATGGCGAAGCCGGCAGCAGCCGACAAGCCCACGCGTGGCATGGTCAAACTCGACGATGGTCGATACGGTCTGGTCGAGCTGAGCTCGGTCAAGGAAGGTAATGTCGAAGGTTTGGATCAAGCTACGCTGGACGCAGCTCGCGAACAGTTGAAGGGCGGCTTGGCAAACGCCGACATGGAAGCGTTCCGCGCCCAGTTGCGCAGTGGCGTCGAGATCGTCATCGACGAAACCAAACTCTGATCTGATGGTGTTGCGGGTGGCAAACCACCCGCATCACCAGTAATGAGATGAGAGAAGGACCCCGGCATGCCCGGGGTTTTTTGTGCCTCAGTTCTGGACCGGCAGGGCTGAGTCCGCGCTCACCAATCAAAAAGTCTTCGGAATGGTGGCGACCAGGAAACCATCGTCATTGCGCGGCCCGCTTCGCGGTCTTCGCAATGTCAGCTTTCGGTTTCATGCGCGAATCAGAGCATCAACGGTGCGATCAGGGCTCGCACGGAGCCAGGTGTTGCCGCGTTCAGTCAGGCAGGAACGCCGTACCAAGTCGGACCGTCGCGATGTAAAACGCCAGCGCCGTGCCCAGATTCGTCAGGAAGAACGTGACGAACACACGCGACACGCGGTTGCGCCACCAGCCCCTGAGTTCGCGTACGTCATCACGCAGCGCATGGAAATCGCCGATGATCGGTTTGCGCAGCCAGAGTTCGGTGGCACCTGAAAACATCCCCGAAGCCAGGGCCGGATGAAATGGGGTGAGCGGCGACACGATGAACGCGGTCAAGATACTGATCGGGTGCGCCAGCGCCAATGATGCCCCCAGCGCGCCGCCGGTGCCGAGGATCAACACCCACTGCACGAGCAGTTCCATCCCGAGGCTGGCGCTGTGCATGAACGCCAGCACGAAGCCGACCAGCACGAGCAAGGTGATGCCCATGCCGATCCACTTGCCGATTTGCCCGGGTTTGGGTTCTGCCGTAACCGGCGCAAGCAGTTCGGCCGGAGATTGGGTAGCGGATTCGAGTTGGCTTGCCGATCCGGCGAGATGCCCCGCGCCGATCACGACCAGCACTTTGTGTGGTCGGCCGGCGCTGGCGGCTTCTTCGCGAAGGCGCGCCGCCATGTACTGGTCGCGTTCCTCGATCATCGCGCGATACAGCGGTGCCGATTGTTTGGCGAACTCCGCAAACGTCGACTGCAGCATGTCGCCCTGTTTGAGTTTTTCGACCTCTTCTTCGGCAATTTCGTCGGTGGAGATCAGACTGGCCACCAGGCCTGCACTCATCTCGGCTTTCGCCCAGAAACCCAAAGCCGCACGAGCCCGCCGCAACGTCAGCCCGACATCGCGGTCGACGAGCCAGACCGGCAGATTGCGCGTTTGTGCCTCGGACAGCGCCCGGCGCATCTCGGCCCCCGGTTCGATACCGTACTGGTCCGCCAGGCGCCGCTGGAACGCCCCCAGGGCCAGGCCGGCGGCGATCAACCCTGCCTTGCCTTCCTTCAGCACCTGAAACAGATTCAGGCTGGCGATGGCATCCGGATTACGGAGCGCTTCGGCACGATGCGGACACAGTTCGACCGCCACCGCATCAAACGATTCGCGGGCCAACATCGCGCTGACCGCGTCGGCACTGCGGCGCGAGACATGGGCGGTGCCAAGCAGCACAAATTCTGTCCCGTCGCGGGTAATTCGACGGATCGGCTGCTCGGCCAACAACTGCTCTGGACTGATGGGGGCATCAGTCTCGGGATTCACGGATTCGGACAAGACAACCTCGATTCGCTCAATCGCGATAGCGTTTCAGCAAATCACCATAGGCGTCAATGCGCCGATCGCGCAGGAACGGCCAGATCCGCCGGACGTGTTCACTCCGGCCCAGGTCGATTTCGGTGACCAGCAGGCCTGCCGTATCGGTGCCGGCTTCCGCGAGCAGTTCACCCTGCGGGCCGGCGACAAAACTGGTGCCCCAGAACTGAATGCCGCTGCCGCCCGTGGGGCTGGGTTCGAAGCCGATACGGTTGCACGACAGCACCGGCAGGCCATTGGCCACTGCGTGACCACGTTGCGACAGGACCCAGGCTTGACGCTGGCGTTCCCGTTCGGCGTCCGAATCGTCCGGATCCCAGCCGATGGCAGTCGGATACAGCAGCAGGTCGGCCCCAGCGAGTGCCATCAATCGAGCGGCTTCCGGATACCACTGATCCCAGCAAACGAGCACGCCGAGTTTGCCGACTGACGTTTCGATCGGCATGAAGCCGAGATCGCCAGGCGTGAAGTAGAACTTTTCCAGGAAGCCCGGATCGTCGGGAATATGCATCTTGCGATACTTGCCGGCGATCGACCCATCGCGCTCAAAGACCACGGCCGTGTTGTGATACAGCCCCGCCGCACGGCGCTCGAACAACGACGACACCAACACCACACCCTCGGCTTTCGCCAGCGCCGACAGTCGCTCCGTGCTCGGCCCCGGGATCGGTTCTGCGCGATCGAATTCGTGCACGGCTTCGTGCTGGCAAAAATACGGGCCATTGTGCAGTTCCTGCAACAGCACGAGTTGTGCGCCGCGCGCGCGGGCTTCCCGTACCCGCTGCTCGATCCGCACCAGATTCGCTTCGGACTCGCCCTGATTCTGTTCCTGGACGAGTGCAACAGTGAGCCTACGCGACATTCAACACTCCCTTCGGCAGTTGCATCGTCACACAATGCAGGCTGCCATTCTGTTCGATCAGCGGGCGCGCCGGAACCGGCACGACCTCACGATCCGGGTACGCCAGGCGCAATTGCGCCAGCGCCTTTGCGTCCGCGCGATCGCCATAGACCGGCAGCAACACGCCACCGTTGACGACCAGATAGTTGGCATACGACGCCGCCAGGCGGCGACCTTCGGCGTTGTGGATCGGCTGCGCCCAGGGCAGCGGCATCAATCGATAGGGATTGCCGTCGCGCGTGCGGAGATTCGCCAGTTCTTGAGCCATGGCCGACAGTGACTCGAAATGTGGATCCGAAGGGTCGTCACACGCCTGATGGACGATCGTTCCGGGGTCACTGATCCGTGCCAGCGTATCAATGTGCGCGTCGGTATCGTCCCCTTGCAGGGCGCCGTGTTCCAGGATCAACACCCGGTCGACGTGCAGAACTTCGCGCAGCCGGCCCGCGAGTTGCTCGCGCGACAACTCGGGATGACGCTGATGCAGGCAGGCATAGGTCGTCAGCAGGGTGCCTTCGCCGTCCGTCTCGATGGCGCCGCCTTCCAGGGCAAACTCGATGCGCTCGTGTCGAGCCGAGCCGAAAACCCCTTGTGCGCACAACGCGCCAATCAACAGGTCATCCTTGCTGGCGCCGAACTTGCCGCCCCATCCCGTGAAGCGGAAATCGAGCAGCCGGAAGCCGTCGCCATCATGCAGCGTGACCGGGCCGGAATCCCGCAGCCAGGTGTCGTCATAGTCGGCCGTCAGAAAACGAACCTGCGCCAGATCGACTCCGGCACCGTGCAGGCGGCGGCTCGCATGGGTATGCAGCGCAGCGTCAGCCACCACAATGAGGCAAGGCTCGAATCGAGTGATGGCCGAAACCAGCGCCACATAGGTCGATTCGACATCCGCCAGATTGTCGACCCAGTCGGTGCCGGCGTGCGGCCAGGCGATCAGGACTGCATCCTGACCTTCCCATTCCGCGGGGAATCGCGTTACCGAAGCGCCGGTCATTGTGCCGGCTTGGGGCCCTGCTCGCGCTGGGAGGCCTTGTTCAATACGGAAGTAATGACGTGCGAATGCTCGAAGTAGACGCTGAAACTGGCGTAAGTCCAGCGCGTGATGGGTGGATCACCGACTGGCTCGCCCTTGCTGACCGGAGCGCCGAACTCGCGTTCGACCTGGGTCATCTGCATGCCCTTGGTGGGGCGGGCGACTTCGGCAGCGCGTTCCTGGCGCTCGATCAGCAGGGTGTCGGCGTGCACGGAACCGGCAGACAAAAGGACGGCCAGGGCCGGGACAAATCGCGAAAAACGTGGCATGGTAAACCTCCGAGGCGGCCTGCCAAAAGGAAACAGGCGCCGCTTTGTAGCAAAACTGGCCCGAGTCCGCCATGACGTGTCAACCATTTCCGGGCAAGCACGTTCATTGGCAAGACAGCGCTTCGCACCCGGAGACGATCATGGCGATGGCAATTGGCGACCTCAATCACGGTCTCGACAAGCAACTGGACAGCAGCTTGCCGCTGCCCCAGGAACTGCTTCATTTGGTGAATCGCACCACGTTCGGGCCGACTCAGGCTGAACTGGCGCGGGCTTCGGCGATCGGATTCGAGGGTTGGGTCACCGAGCAGATCAATTACCAGAGTCTCGACGACTCGGCGGTCGAGGACGCGATCCGCGGCGCCTTGCCAACCGTTGCCTGGACAAACCAGCAACTGATCGCCGACTCGCGACTGGATGGCCGGCAGTTTACGGCGCTCGCCGAACTGCGGGCCGCCAACTACCTCCGCCAGATCTTCAGCCCGCGCCAGTTGTTCGAGGTGATGGTCGATTTCTGGACCAACCACTTCAATATCGAGCAGGTCGATGGCCCGCTCCGCCAATTCAAAACCGTCGATGATCGAGAGGTCATACGGCGGCATGCGCTCGGAAGATTCGTCGACCTGCTCAAGGCCAGCGCGAGAAGCCCGGCCATGCTGTATTACCTCGACAACTACGCCAACGTCACCACCGGTCCGAACGAGAACTATGCCCGCGAGTTGATGGAACTCCACACGCTTGGCGTTGACGGCGGTTACACCGAAGACGACGTCAAGGCGGTGGCCCGACTCCTGACAGGCTGGACCTTCAGTTTCGGCAACGTCACCGAAATCACGTTCCTGTTCCGGTCGCTGAATCACGATTTCGGCGCGAAGCGCGCACTCGGCCAGGATTACCCCGCGGGTGTCGGTGAAGCCGAGGGTGATCTGTTGCTGGAGCGGCTCGCGGCCCACCCGAGCACCGCGGTGTTCATTTCGCGCAAATTGGCCCGACGTTTCGTTTCCGACAATCCGCCCCAGGCATTGGTCGATCGGCTGGCACAAACGTTCCTGGCGACTCAGGGCGACATCAAGTCGGTATTGCGCGATCTGCTGCTGTCTGCCGAATTCCGCGCCGCGGCTGACAACAAGCTGAAACGGCCGAACGAATACATCGCCGGCGTCGTGCGCGTCCTCGGTGCGCGCCTGGGCAATCAGTTCTATCGTGTGCTTACCGAACAACTGACCGAATTGAATCACGTCCCCTACAACTGGCCGGCGCCCAACGGTTACCCGGACGTGCAGGGTTACTGGACGAATACGAGTTCGGTGCTGTCGCGCTGGAATTTTGCGTTCGAGGTGATCGAGGGAAGATTGGCTGGTGCCTGCTCGCTTCGCCATATTTCCAATATCGTTGAGCTGGAGGCCGACCATGAGTTTCACTCGACGCGATTTTCTGAAGTCTTCCGCGGCAGCACTCGCTGTGATGGGGATGCCGCGCCTCGTGTTTGGCGCCAACAAGGATGGTCGCCGCGATGTGCTGGTGGTGATTTTCCAGCGAGGTGGCATGGACGGTCTCAACGCCGTGGTGCCGTATGCCGATGCCGATTACTACCGGCTCCGGCCCACACTCGGATTGCCGCGTCCAGGACAGGGCAGCACGGCGGTAGTCGATCTCGACGGGTTCTTCGGGTTGCATCCGGCAATGGCGCCGTTGTTGCCGGTGTTCCAGGCCGGAAAACTGGCGATCGTGCATGCCACCGGCTTCAAACATGAAAGCCGCAGCCACTTCGATTGCCAGGACCGAATCGAACGCGCGACCCTGTCCACGCGATCCATCACCACGGGTTGGTTGAACCGGCATCTTGGCGTGATTGGTGGTGACGCCAGTTTCAGGCTGTTGCGGTCGGCAACGCGTTGCCGGGTGCCTTGCGCGGCGCCGCGCCCGTGATTGGATTGCGAACGGTGTCCGATTTCGGTTTGCGTTCCACATCCAAACAGCATGCGGCGCTGGAAAGTGCACTCGCCAGCATGTTCGATACCAACGATCTGCTGGCCGCCACGGGCGCCCAGGCATTGGGTTCGGTCGAGGAACTTGCTGCCGAGAATCCAGGGCAATATCCGGTCGAAAACGGCGCCACTTATCCAAACACCACGTTCGGCAATCAGCTGAAGGAAATCGCGCAACTGGTCAAGGCCGATCTGGGTCTTGAAGTCGCCACGGCCGACATTGGTGGCTGGGACCACCACAACAACGAAGCACCTCAGATGGTGAATCTGCTCGGTGAGATGGCGAGTGCGATGGCTGCGTTCCAGCAAGATCTCGGCGCACGCATGGACAACGTGACGGTGTTGACGATGACGGAGTTTGGTCGGCGTGCGTACCAGAACGCTTCGAACGGCACCGACCATGGCAGTGGCTTCTGCACGTTCGCGATGGGCGGCGGCGTCAACGGTGGTGTCGTGTATCGCGACTGGCCGGGGCTCAGCGACGCACAGCTTTACCAGGGCGATCTCAATATCACCGTCGATTACCGGACTGTCCTCGCCGAAGCGCTGTCCAAGCGCCATGCGAACACCAACCTCACCGGTGTGTTTCCCGAATTCCAGATCGGTGCTCCGATCGGCGTGTTCAAGCAGCGGGTAGTGTCGTAGGAGCGGCGGTCTCAACCTCGAACCGCGGCCAGCTCAAACTCTTGCCGTAAGTGCCCCAAATTTGCATCTTGGGTCGTGTGGCACCCGAGTGGTTTCCCGCTTTCGCGGGAATGACGGATTTTTGGTGTGCGGCACAAACGTTCAGACACCCGTGTTTGCTGGCCCCTCGGCTCGTCATCCCCGCGCACGGCCTCTCCAACCGTCATCCCCGCGCAAGCCTCCCCGCCCCCCCCCGGATCCGCTCGATGCGACCCGGTTTGGGTCGTGTGGCACCCGAGTGGTTTCCGCTTGCGCGGGAATGACGGATATCTGGAGTGCGGCACAAACGTCTTGACGCCCGTGTTTGCTGGCCCCTCGGCTCGTCATGCCCGCGCACGGCCTCTCCAACCGTCATCCCCGCGCAAGCGGGGATCCACTTGATGCGACCCGGTTTGGGTCGTGTGGCACCCGAGTGGTTTCCCGCTTGCGCGGGAATGACGGATATCTGGAGTGCGGCACAAACGTCTTGACGCCCGTGTTTGCTGGCCGCTCGTCTCGTCATGTCCGCGCACGGCCTCTCCAACCGTCATCCCCGCGCACGCGGGGATCCACTCGATGCGACCCGGTTTGGGTCGTGTGGCACCCGAGTGGTTTCCCGCTTTCGCGGGAATGACGGATATTTGGAGTGCGGCACAAACGTCTTGACGCCCGTTTTCCCCGTGGCTTCAGCCGAAGTACAACGAAGTTTCGGACTGGCCACAGCCCTCCCCGATGTTCGGGGAGGGTTGGGAGGGGTTTAGGCAAGCACTTCGCCCTTGTGCTTCGCAAAGCGAAGCACAAGGATCACTCAACCCCGTTCCAGCATTACGCGCAAATCGCGGATGCTGGCATTCGCGCGCGAAATGTAATTCGCCAGTACGAGTGAGTGATTCGCAAAAAAGCCATAGGGCGAGCCGTTGAGGATCAACGGGCTGTGCACTGGTTCCTGTGCTGCTTCGAGTTCACGGATGACCTGTTGCAGGGTGATCCGCGCATTCTTGTCTTCCAGGATGCGCGCAAAATCGTGGTCGATCGCCTTGAGGATGTGGACCTGTGCATAACTGGCGCCACGCGCCTCATAGAACACATCGTCGATGCCGTTCCAGGGCGTCTGCCGGTGTCGCTCGGTGGGCGTCGGGGTCGATTGACTGGCGTTTGCGTCGCGGCTGAGGCTCAAGTCCTGCTCGTCGCGGGCGACACTTTCGGAAAGCCGTTTGGAAAGATTTCCGAGCCGGCGTTCCACTTCGCCGAGATACAGCGCCAGATTGTCCGATCGCGCGAAGAACTGCGCATCCAGTTGATCCTCGTCGGCCAACCGCACCAGGTAGGCTTCCGTCCGCTCGATGCCGGCCCGGTATTCACTCTCGCTCGACGGCAACAGCCAGCGGTCGTTGCTGAACGCAAAATGTGGTTCGGCTTCTGCGAGGTCACGATCTTCGGTGGATTGGGTCTGTGATTTGCTGAATTCACCGCGCAGGAACCGAGACAGGTCCCGGACCTGCACCAGCACGCCGAACTCCCAGTTCGGCATGTTGTCCATCAAGACGCCCGGCGGCAGGATGTCGTTCGACAGATAACCCCCGCGCTTGTCGAGCAGCGTGCGGACCAGTTCGATGTTGGTCTGCGTCAGTGTTTGCCCGATCACGACACTCTGGCCACGCGCCTTGGCGCGCTCGACATTCAGGGCCACTGGATCAAACGGTGTCGGCGGCGAATCGGCATGCCACATCAAGGCCGCGATCGTGACGAACACAACAGCCAGGCCAACGCCGATCCAGCGCACAGTGCGGCGAATATTGCGGGGCGGCACAACGGCCGCCCCGGACATGATTTCATTCGACTGAGGCTCCAAGACGCGCTCCATTGGGAAGGTCCCATTTCAGCGCCGTGGAACCGAGCGGTCAATTGCCTTTGGGCAAGTTCTTCTTGTTGCCTTCTTCCACGATCCGTCCTGCAGCACGTTGCGCCTCGCGTTTCTCGGCGTAGGTTCGGCACACGGTTTCATACCGATGGCTGCCCGTGCGTTGGGTGCGTTCGCAGATTTCCCGGTTGCCGTCGTATTGCAACAGGATGCCGTTCACTTTTTCCTGCGCGTTGTACAACTTGATCTGATCGTCCTTGTCGAGGGCTTCCGGGTCGCCCAGCGCCAGCAGCGCAGTGATCTGATCGAGTTGATCGAGCAGAATGCGTTTCTGTGAGGCCGGGACATAAGCGTACCGACCGCCCTCGTTCAGGCCATCACGGATGGCCTGATTGAGCGTGGCAAACTGCGGGGCATCCGTCGCCGGCGGAATGGCCGGCGGGAGCTCCTTCTGGCGCGCAGCCCAAGCCTGCTCGCCGGACGAAGTCCAGGCGAGCAGAGATGCCAGCAGGATTGTGCGAAGTGGCGACGACATCAGCCGCCCGATCGGTCTTGCGGCATCGAGGTGCGCTGCATGTTGTTGATCATGCGGTCGACCGTCTCGCGGGCTGCGCGCTTTTCGTTGTAAGTCATGCAGACCGTGCGCGGGCGGTGACTGCCAGTGACTTTTGTCTTTTCGCACACCAGACGGTCACCGTCATGCTGCAAAAGCAGGCCGTTGACCTTCTCCTGAGCGTTGAAGAGACGAATGCGATCGACATGAGCGAGTTCTTCGATGACTTCGACGCCATCCAGCAACCGGCTCATTTCCTTCAAGTTGTCTTCGATCGCCGGACGATCGATCTTCGGTACATAGGCAAAACGACCGCCCGGCTCCATCTGGATACGGATCGACTTGGCAATGATGTCGAACTCGGTGGCGGCGAATTGCTTCGGAATCGCAGGGCTCGGTTGCTTGGCCATGAAGGCGTCGGCGGAACCAGCGAGGGTCAGTCCAATGGCGAACAGCAAGGTATAGGTGATTTTCATGTCGAACTCCGATGTATTCCCGGTCCTGAGGTGGCCGGTTGTTTTATTCCAAGGTGATCCGGGCTAAGGATCACCTCGGTGCCTCCGGCCTCAGCCCGAAGGTCCTTTCGCACCCTTGAGATAGTTGAGCCAAGTGCGCGATGTGGTGTCTTTCGCCGCTTCTTTCTCGGCTTGGGTCATGCAGACGGTGCTGGTCATATGGCTGCCGGTCACCTTGTGCGACTCGCAAACCGTGCGGGCGCCTTCCGCCTGAAGCAGCAGTCCATTGACCCGCTCCTGTGCGTTGAACAGGCGGATCTTGCGGCGCTGGTTCATGTCTTCGATCGCATCGACGCCCCGCAGCAGGCTCGCCATGATGTTGAGCTGCTCCTCGATATCCCGGCGGTCAATCTTCGGGACATAGGCGTATTTGCCGCCAGGATCCAGTCCGGCGCGAATGTCGGCGATGGCCAATTCAAGTTTCTCGACCGGTCGGGGGTCGGCATGGGCAGTGGCCGACTGCAGCGCGACAGCGCATCCAAAGGTGATCGCCAGAAACATTCGCTTGCTCATGGTCTTCCCTCGCTTCAAAAGCCGGACGGGGTCTGCAGGGGATCGTGAATCTGCGCCTGGCAGCTCATCGCCCCAAAATACGCCGAAACATGGTCCGAGCGTCTGCCGTTCCGACTCTAACCGGATGTGCCAAAGGTCATGCCCTGGGCACAAATGATTCAGCGTGATGAGCTGGTATCCCCACCGATTTCGGCGTCAGTGACGGCCCTTCTGGCCACCTGGCTTTCCCGGTGGGCGATGTAGAGATTGCTCGCAAAGACAATCAAGGCGCCAATCAGCGTATATCGATCGAGCACCTCGCCGAACAGGATCCAGGCGAACACGGTGACGATGGGCAACTGCAGATAGGTGATGGGCGTCAACGCAGAGGCGTCGCCCAGTTTGTACGCACGGGTCCAGAACATGTGTCCGAGCGTGCCGAACAATCCCGCGAGGACGACCCAAGCCCAGGTCCAGCCGGTCGGTGTGATCCAGACATAGAGGGCAGGGCCGAGGGCCAGCGGAACCCAGATGGCGGTGCTGTAGAACACGATGGTGTCGGGCTTTTCGGTGCGCGACAGGAATTTGATGCTGATCGAAGCCGCCGCGCTGAGTGCGGCCGACGCCAGTGCAACCCAGGTGGCGAACGTAATGTCGATGTCGAACGGTCGAACGATGACCAGCACGCCGGCAAAGCCGACGAGGACCGCCGTCCAGCGGCGCGCCCGGACCACTTCGTGGAGCACCAGTGCCGCGCCGATGGTGACGAACAACGGCGTTGAATAGGTGAGCGCGACTGCTTGGGCCAAAGGCAGGTGAACAACCGCCCAGAAGCCGGACAACATGGAAAAGATGCCGATGCCACAGCGCACCAGGTACAGGCCGAATCGATCCGTTCGCAAGAGTGACGGACCGTGGTGCCAGACCAGGGGGATCGTGAAGATGAAGCCGAAGAAGCAGCGGAAGAACGCGATCTGGAATGCATGCAGTTCGCTGGACGCCAACCGGATCATGACGGCCATCAGCGCGAAGAACACGGCGCTGACACACATCAGGAGTGCGGCGCGAAGCGCCGGCTGAGTGGTGGATGTCGGGATCATCAGGTGGCGCATGGTATCGGTCGCTTGCTGAACTGGTCCGCTCGGGAACCCATTTGCCCCGGAATGGTCATAAGCGCGATGATCAGGATATGACTCCAATGATGATTCGACTCATCCGCAGCGTGTTGATCCTGATGCTCCTGGTGGGCGTGGTGTCGTGTGCTGGCGAGCCCGATGAGGTCCGCATCGTCGGGGCCATCGATGCCATGGAACTGGCTCTCGAAACCCATCAGCCCGGTGACTTCATGGATCATGTTTCCGAGGACTTCGCGGCAGGTCGCGGCGGACTGGATCGACGCCAATTACATTCCACTCTGGTGGGTCTGATGGTGCGGAACGAGAACATCTCGATCACGCGCACCAGCGACACCGTGGCGCTGCATGGCGACCGTGCAACGGTCGTGACGCGAGCGATCGTTCTTGGCGGTGCCGGCCTGTTTCCGGAGCGCAGCGAGCAACTGGAAATCGAGAGTCACTGGCAGAAAGTGGACGGCGATTGGTTGTGTTTTGGTGCCCGTTGGGACGATTGAGCGTCAACGTGATGGTTGCTTCTGCGTTGTAGTGAACAAGTCGGTGGCAAGGTGCCTCGGCGGTTCCGTTCACTGGAGGAAGCCATGAACAGATTTTCGCTTTTGGTGTCGTCAATGTTTGCAGCATCTCTGTGCTTGCTTGCGGCGACTGACGTTTCGGCACATCGATCCGATCCGGGCTCAGTGCAGGGGCCGCAGCACATTCAGAAACTCCGGAGTGGCGCCCACGCCCGCAAGCTGATGCTGGCAAAACGGGCGATGGATCTGCCTCCCGCAGCGCGTGATGCGCTGGCCTTGGAGCGGCTTTATCGCCGTCAGGGCAAGGTCGACAGCGCCGTGTCGATGTATCAGGGCTTGCTGGATCGCAGCGCCGATCCGGCATTGCGGCAGATCGCCCACCGACGACTGGCCAGGATCGCCTGGCGGCAGGGTGATGCGGTGTCGGCGGAAAAACATCTGCGCGCGAGCCTCGACGAACAACTGTCGAGACAGTGATTCAACCCGATGTCACTGATGTATGACGTCGGCCCGCATCGGCGCCAGAATTGCGAGCAGGCGATTCTGGTTGCCGACCTGCACGCCGGCCCGGGTCATGGCCCGTCGGCAGGCTTCCACGAAGTCATTGAACTGTGCAGCCGACAAGTCCATGCCGCTGTGTGCTTCCGGCATGTCGAGGCCGGTGTACTCGCAACCGCCGCCCGTCAACATGCAGATCTGCTCGTTGAGGCGTTCCTTGAAGTAGTCGTCATCGGTCTCGGTAAACAGGTCGGCGAGCTTCGGGTCGGCATGCAACTCGACGACGATCTCGTCGATCATCAGCGCGACGCCGCGTTCGCCGCCCAGGTCCTGATACAGCGTGCTGCGTGATGCCGTATGGGCACAGGCGTTCAACAGCATGGCCAGACAGACCAGCATCCCGGCTGAAGTCCAACGGGCCCAACGCGGCAGACCGTACTCAGAGATCGACATTGACCGAGACATACAATCCATCCTGATGATTCTTGCCGGCAATGGTGCCGGCGTTGACGTAGGCAAGCGCCACATTGACGCGCTTGTTCGGGAACCAGGCAATGAAGCCGTCCCACCAGTTGCTTTCATTGATCGCGTGCAGGTTGTCGGGTTTGTGCCGGAACTCCGCGCCGATGGCCCAGTTGGGGTTCAGGAACAGCGCCGTCGATACCTCGCCGGAAAGCCGGTATTGGTCCGATTCATCGCCGCCGAACCCGAGAAACCCCAGTTCATTGCCGCGGCTGGCGCGAACATTGGCGGCGACCAGCCAGTTGCGATGAAAGGGTCCATCGAGAATCAGCCGGGACGCGCCGAGATAGAAATCAAGGCCGAAATCACTTTTTGCACCCAAGGCACGCGCCAGGGCGTCGTCCTGCAGGAATTTAGCTTGTACACCCGCCGAGATCTGCGGCGTGCCGCCGTAAATCAGATCGCCGGCCAGACGCCACTTGCCGCCGATGATGGTCTGTTCAATGGCAATGTGGCCCGGATCCGTGTCGATCTCAAGCCGGCTGCGCGCGATGCTCCATTCTGCGCGATCATTCCAGGAGCCAGCAATGGCGACCGTGGTGAGCGCATAATCGTCCAGTTGCACGTGGCTTGCGCCCGTCAGCCAATCCGTGCCCGGATCCGTGCTGAGGCCAGCCAGGGTGGACCAGGGCAGCAATCCGCCGCCGCCGGCACCTTCGGCGCTGAGCAGGCCGCCCGTGCCCAGGATGCGGCCTTGTTCCGCAGCCTGGCCATGGCTGCAGAACAAAAAGCTGCCGAGAATGGCGCTGAGCAAGATTGGCGTGATTCGGGCCGACATGAACTAGGCTCGTGTTGAATGACTCGTTGCGTACATGAACATGGAATTTGTGCATGAAGTATCAATTTTCTGTGAACTGTAGAAACATTTCACGATGACTACTGTTCAGCGGTATCTGGTCGGCGGCGCCGTCCGCGATCGTCTGTTGGGTCGCCCGGTCAAGGATCGCGACTGGGTTGTTGTGGGCGCGCGCCCGGAACAGATGGAAGCCTTGGGCTATCAACCGGTGGGCAAGGACTTCCCGGTGTTCTTGCACCCGCAGACGAAGGAAGAGCACGCACTGGCGCGAACCGAACGCAAGTCCGGTCGTGGTTACCGCGGATTCATCGTGCTCAGCGATGAGGGGGTGACGCTCGAACAGGATCTGCTGCGGCGTGACCTGACCATCAATGCGATCGCCGAAGCCGAAAATGGCCAACTGATCGATCCGCACAACGGCCAGCGCGATCTGGCCGATCGCTGGTTGCGCCACGTGTCACCCGCATTCGCTGAAGATCCGGTGCGCGTATTGCGGGTAGCCCGATTTGCCGCGCGTTATGCGCCGCTGGGGTTTCGGGTGGCGCCGGAAACGGTGGATTTGATGCGCCACATGGTCGCCGACGGAGAATTGGCGCATCTGGTGTCCGAGCGCGTCTGTTCCGAGTTGTTGCAAGCGCTCGCCGAGCCTCGTCCGGCCGCGTTTGTCCGGGTACTCCGGCGTTGCGGCGCCTTGTCTGTGGTGTTTCCGGAGCTTGATGCGCTGTACGGTGTCCCGCAACGGATCGAGTATCACCCGGAATACGACTGCGGAGTCCATCTCGAGATGACACTCGAGGCCAGTGCCCGGTTGGCGCCCGGGAACAGTCGCGTGGCGTATGCGGTGCTCCTGCACGATCTGGGCAAGGCATTGACGACACGCGACGTTCTGCCGAAACACCTGGGCCACGAACATGCCGGCATCCCGGCGGTCAAGGCATGCAATGAGCGGCTGCGCGCCCCAACTGACCTGGCCCGTCTTGCCGAAATCGTGTGCCGCGAGCACCTCAACGTCCACCGTTTCGGCGAATTGCGCCCTGGGACACGATTGGAACTGCTCGAACGCCTGGACGTGTTCCGGCGGCCGGAGACGGTCGAGGATGTCCTGCTGGCTTGCGCAGCCGACAAGGCAGGTCGGGCCGGAGCGAGTGATGACTACGCGAGTGCGGCACCGATGCGCGCGGCAGTTTCAGCGGCGCGCAGCGTGACTGCGGAACCTTGGCTCGCGTCGGGTCTTCGAGGCGAGCAGATTGGCTTGGCCATGCGCGAGGAGCGCTTGCGGCGGATTGCGGCGAGTCAGTGAACCAACATGCCGTAACTGCGCAGCAAGGCCTTCGGGTCCGGCGCACGCCCCAGGAACGCGGCAATCGAGTCGGCTGCCGGTCGTGATGAACCAACGGCCAGCACCTCACGACGGAATCGTGCGCCCAAGGCCGGATCGATCGCACCGGCCTCGGTGAATCGTTCGTAGGCATCGGCCGACAGCACTTCCGCCCAGAGGTAACTGTAGTACCCGGCCGCATAACCACCGCCAAAGATATGCGTGAAGGAATGCGCGAACCGTTGCCAGGAAGGCGGTTGCAGCACGGCAACTGTTCCGCGGACGTCCTCGATAAGTGCCTGCACCGAAATCCCCGGCCGGTATTCCAGATGCAGGCGGAAATCGAACAGCGCGAACTCCAGCTGGCGAACGAGGAACAGGCCCGCCTGGAAATGGCGGGTTGCCAGCAGCCGCTCGATCAGCAGTTCCGGCAAGGGTTCACCGCTTTGCCAGTGACGTCCGAGACCGCGCAGGACACTCGGGTCCCAGGCAAAATTCTCGAGAAACTGGCTGGGCAGTTCCACGGCATCCCACTCGACGCCCTCGATGCCGGCCAGGCTCGGCAGATCCACTTCGGTCAGCATGTGATGCAGTCCGTGGCCGAACTCGTGGAACAGCGTGACCACGTCGTCATGGGTCAACAGGCTTGGTATTGTCCGGGTCGGAGGCGGTGCGTTGCAGGTGAGAAACGCGACCGGTACCTGGATCCCGGCGGAGGTGGCGGCGCGCCCGGTACAGACATCCATCCAGGCGCCGCCGCGTTTGCCGCTTCGCGAGAACAAGTCGAGATAGAAACCGGCGAACGCGTTGCCGTCACCGTCACAAAGCTCGAAGAAGCGTACGTCGGGATGCCAGAGATCCACGCCCTGAGGCGCGCGGATACCTATCCCGAACAGCGGCTCGACCAAATGAAACAGACCCACCAGGACAGGTTCCACCGGGAAATAAGGTTTCAGGTCTTCTTCGCTCAACTGGTGGCGAGCCACTTTCAGCCGTTCGGACGCAAAGGCAACGTCCCATGGCGCCAGATCCGGCAGGTTCAGGGATTCAGCGGCGAACACACGAAGCGTATCGAGCTCATGTGTTGCCTGAGGGCGTACGCTGGCCGCCAGTTCATTGAGGAAACCCAGCACCTGCTCCGGGGCGGTCGCCATTTTGGTGGCCAGCGATTCGTGTGCGCTGCTGGCGAAACCGAGCAGTCGAGCAGCTTCCTGGCGCAGCGTCAGCATGCCGTTCATCCGCTCGGTGTTGTCGAATCGGCCGGCAAACGGACCTTGGTCCGACGCTCGTGTCTGATAGGCGTGATAAAGCGTTTCGCGCAGCGAGCGGTCTTCCGCGAAGGTCATGACGGCCTGATACGACGGTGACTTCAGCGTGATCCGGCGCCCGGACACGCCAACCTCGTGCGCGGCATCGGCAAACATCGCGAGTGCCGATTCCGGCAATCCAGTTAGCCGGGCGTCATCTTCGGCCAGATCCAGTGACCAGGCTTCGGTGGCATCCAGAACCGCCTGCTCGAATTCAGTGCCGAGGCGCGACAACTCGGTGGCAATCGCCCGATAGCGATCCCGATCGGCTTCCGGCAGATCCACGCCCGCCAGTCGAAAATCACGCAGGGCATCGTCGACCAGTTTGCGGGACTGAGTGTCCAGTTCGACGAACGATGTGTCGGCGCGGACCTGCTTTACGGCTGCACACAAACCGGCGTGTTGACCGACCCATGTGCCGTAATCCGTCAACTGTTCGATGGCATCGCCGTAGGCCTCGCGGAGTTCCGGTTGGTCGCGCACATTGTGCAGGTGCGAGATCGGCTGGAACCAACGGCCAGTGTCTTCCTCCAGCTGTTCCCAAGGGCGCAGAAGCGTGTCGAAAGTCGGATTCTCGAGGTTTGCGAGGGCATCAATCGTCTGGCGATTCGCTTCAAGCCTGGTGCCGAGTTCGTCGCCAATCCGGTCGATGGCAAGATCAGTGAAGCGGGGCAAAGCCCAATGCAGGGTCAGCGGAACGGATCGGGACATGGACGGGTTTCCGGAAGAATGTGGTCAAAGATAACAATGGCGGCAAATCCGGCAAAGCCAATGGGCGGGCGCAACTGTCAGGATGGTTGGAGAACCCCGGAGAACTAAACATGTTCCACCGTTTTCTCTTGATGATGCTCCTGCTGTCCGGTTCCGGGCAGGCTGTGGCAGAGGCTTGCCCGCCGGAGGGCTGGGACAAGCCAAGTCTGGTCGCGCTCAAGGCGCGTCAGTTTGTCGTCGACGACGCCGATGAACGTGCCCGTCTCGCGGAAACGTTGGTGCCCTGCCTGGCCGATCCCGATCCCGAGCTTCGTGATGGTGTCGCTTATGAAGCGATGTCCACCTGGTTGCGCGCCGAGGGATTGGCGTCGGCACAGGTTCAGGCCCTGTCGGCGCAGTTGCTGGCGCAACTGGAACATCCCGCGGTGGATCCGGAAGGAGTAGCGCAGCCGTTTGCCGCCTTGTTGCTGTCCGAACTGGCACGAACCGACCGAATCAATCCGCATTTCCCGGACGCGCTGCGCAACCGAATGCTCCACAGCGCTGAAGCGTATGTCGCCGGAATGACCGACTATCGTGGTTTCGAAGAGGGTCTTGGCTGGCGTCATGGGGTGGCCCACGGGGCCGACTGGATCATGCAACTGGCGTTGAACCCCGCCTATGATCGTGCAGCACTCGAGCGTCTGCGTGCCGCGTTGCTAAGCCAGGTTCCCGCGCGCGGCGAACACGCCTATACCGATGGTGAGTCCGAGCGACTGGCTCGCGCGATTCTGGTGCTGATGCACCGGTCCGAACTCGATCCGGTGTCGTGGCATCAGACATTGGCGACGGTCTCCGCACCGGCGCCACTGCCGGATTGGGCTGCAGCCTTCATGTCGCGACGCGGACTGAACCAGCGCCACAATGTCCGACTGTTCCTGCTGGCGCTGAACCTGGGGGTGCAGCGCAGCACACTCGCCGATCGCGAAGCCTTGTTGCACACGATCGACGCCGCCATCAAGGCGAGTGATTGAGCAATCCGAGTGACAAGCCGGGCCAATAGGTGATGATGAGCACACAGGCCAGCAACACGAAGAAAAACGGCACACACGCGCGCGTCAGCGTGAGCACGGAGGTCTTGAACCGGAAGCTGGCGATGAACAGGTTCATGCCGACTGGCGGCGTGAAGTACCCCAACTGCATGTTGGCGAGGAAGATCACGCCGAGATGCGCCGGGTGGATCCCGTACGAAATCGCGATCGGCACGAGGATCGGCGCCATGATCACGGTCGCCGAAAAGATGTCGAGCAACATGCCCAGCACCAGGAGGAACACGTTCAGCAGGGCCAGGAATGCCCACTTGTTGCTGACGTGTTCGTTGACGAATCCGAAAATCCGCTCGGGAACGCCGGCGTCGATGAGGACATAGGTCAGCCCGAGCGACACGCCGAGGATCAGCAGGATGGCGCCGACCAGTTCCATGGCTTCACGCAGCACCGAGGGCAAGCGCTTCAGACTGATTTCGCGACGGACGACAACGGTCACGATCAGGACATAGGCGGCAGTCAGCGCGGCCGCTTCCGATGCGGCAAAGAAGCCGAGGAACACACCACCCAGCACAAACACCGGCAACGGCAGTTCGTATCGTGCGTCCCACAGTGCTGAAGTCAGTTCGCGCATCGAGAATGTGCGGTCGTGTGCCCGTTTCGGCGCGGCATACATGCTGTACGCCGCGAGTGCGCTCAGCATCAGCAAACCCGGAAGCACACCGGCCTTGATCATGTCCTCGACGCCGGCGGTGGGAGTGGTCCCCAGCGACTGGACGACGATGCCATAAAGAATCAACGGGACGGCCGGGAAGAACAACAAACCCAGACTTCCGGAAGTGGTCACCAACCCGAGTGAAAACCGCTCGCTGTATTGCGCTTCGCGCAGTGCGGGGTGCAACAAGGCGCCGATGGCGAGGATGGTGACGCCGGACGCGCCGGTAAATGCCGTGAACACGGCGCAGGCCAGAATCGCCACGACGGCCAGCCCACCATGCAGCCAGCCGAACAAGGCTTCGGTGACGCGCACCAGTCGTTTGGGGGAGCCGCTTTCGCTCAGCAGATAACCGGCGATCGTGAACAGCGGAATGGCGATCAGGACCGGGCTTTCGGCGAGTCGATTGAACTCGACGGCAAGCACCGTGCTTTCGTAATCCGACAGATGCAAGCCGAGCAGCGCCAGTGCGGCAATCAGCGCAAACAACGGTGCGCCGAACGCGGCCAGCGCGATGATCAGTGCGACGATCAGCCAGGTCACGGCGACGGCTCCGCAGTGGGCACCGAAGCGGCATCCGGATCGGGCAGCACAAACGCGCGGATGGCAAAGCGTAATGCCATCAGCAAGAAGCCGACCGGCAGGATGATTTCACTCCACCAAGCCGGGATGTGTTCGGTGATCATCGTGCCGCTTTCGCGATCCAACTCGACCAGACCCATCGACGCGTTCGCCAGGACGACGGAAATGCCGGCGGCAAACAGGAATGTCCCGATCCGGGCAACACGCAAGGACATTCCGGACAGTTGGCGCGTCAGGGCGTCCAGGTTGATGTGTTTGTCGTGCCGTGCCGCGGCCAGCGCACCGAGCATGGCGATCCACATGACCAGCGCCCGCAGCACGGGGTCCAGCCAGATCACGCCGTAATCGAACAGGCGCAGCCCGACCTGGAGCGCGGCGCCGAAAATCAGCGCCATGGCCAACAGGGCCATCACGACGTTTTCGGCCGTCTCAAGCAGGCGCAGGATGCGCTTCGCCATATCAGGGCTTGCCGGCTTTGCTGGCGCGATAGGCATCGCGCAGTTTGAGGATTCGGTCCAGCAGATCGGCGCTGATTTCGCCGCTTTGGCGCATGGTGTCCTGCGTGCGGGTACCTACTTGAAGCCAGGCCGCACGTTCGGCCGGATCCGGTTGGTGGAACTGGATGCCGTTCTTGACCAGCACCGCACGGGCCTGTTCGTTGTCGTGGACGCCGGCGGTTTCGATGTCGCGGAACGCCTGGGAAAATTCGGCATCGACGATCACTTTGTCAGCCGGTGACAGTTTGTCGTAGGCACGTTTGTCCACGGCGATCAGACCCACCACATACGTCAACGGCATGTCGAACACGTGCTTCATCTTGGTATGCCACTGAAACACGATGGCCCCACTGGTGGTGGTGCCGGCGGTTTCGAGCAGGCCTGTCTGCAGAGAGGTGTAGACGTCGCCCAGCGGCAAAGGAATCGGATTGACCTCGCTTTGCTGGAATGCCACCTGGGCGATCCGGTCGGATTGCGGCACCCATACTTTTGTGGCCCGCAGGTCGTGCTGATTACGGAGAGGTTTGGTGCTCATGAGGTACGCAAAACCGCCACCGGCGATGCCCAGCGGCACGATGCCCTTTTCCACCAGTCGCTTCTTGACTTCGGCATCCATGGTCTGGCGCACGTGCGCCACTTCGTCGAGGGTTTCGAACAGGAACGGCAAGCTGTAGATCTGGACATCGCCCTGAACCTGCGACAGTTCGCCGCCCGTGAAGGCACCACCCTGAAGCTGGCCGAGTTTCATCTTGCGCAACACGGCGACGTCATTCCCCATCACACCGCCTGGGAAATACTTGAACTCGACGCGGCCTTCGGTCTTCGTTTTCACGTTTGCCGCGGCTTCGCGCATTTCCTTCATCCAGCCGGTCCCGTCCGGCGCGGCGGTGGCCATCTTGAACACGGTGGCGGCGTTGGTGCCCCATGCGGCGACGCTCAAGGCGATCGCCAAAGCGAAATGTTTCATCAGAAATAATCCTTGCCCGATTCAATGAGTTGTCTGGCGCGATCCTGGGCGATGACGTTGCTCAGCGTCAAATCATCGGTGACCGGGTCTGCAGCCAGGACGTCGTTCAGCAACTGGTCGTGCCGTTCCTGGTCGAACAGCAGGCGCGCGCAGAATTCCGCTTCCAGTACCTTGGTCATGTAGTTCCTGTCGCCGGATACCTGAAACGCTTCGGCGAGCAGTGTTTTCCCGAGTTGCGGCCGTCCGCCCAATGATTCGGGTCGAAGGCAATTCATCACGCCCAGGTAGGCCAGCGCATTGCCGTGGTCGTGATCGCGCTTGAGTTCGGTGACGCGCCGGAGCAGTGCTTCGATGCGCGGCAATTCCGCAAGGCGAGCAAAGTCACCGGGATCAGCACGGACCCAGGCTGCATAACTGGAGGCCAGCACGTACAGATCGCCCAACTCATCTTCCGATAGTTTGCCGAGTTCGCGCTCGAAGTCTGCGAAATCGTTGCCGATCAGGGCACTGCAGAAAGACTTGTGATCGACGCAGATGCCGCGGCGGGCGTAGTCCAGCCCGAGGTCGGCGAGTCGGCGTGCGCGTTCCGCGTCGCTGACGAATCCGCCGGCATAAGCGCTGTACAGACGCGCACCGGCAAGCAGCATGCCGCCGCTGTCCGGGTTGGTGTGGATGAAACCATCGATCAGCAGCAGATACGCCGGCAAACCGGAGCGCACGGTTTCGACGTCGCGGGCATTACCGATCCCGGCAGACAGACTGTCGGCCAGGCGGTCACCGGCTTTTTCGGCCAGAGTCGCGCAACCGACCAGGCCGATCGCGATGATCAACGCAGTCAGGCGGGGCAGGGAGGTCCACATTCTCATCGTCTCGATACCAGGGTTCGCAGCATACGCGGCGCTGCTTTCAATTGGATGAACGTTCGGCGGCTTCGAGCGTATTCTGCATCAAGGTGGCGACCGTCATCGGGCCGACTCCGCCGGGTACCGGCGTGATCCACGATGCGCGCTCCTGGGCAGGCGCAAACTCCACGTCCCCGGTCAAGGAACCATCCTCGAGTCGGTTGATGCCGACATCGATGACCACTGCACCGGGTTTGACCCAGTCGCCGCGCACCAGACCGGGTTTGCCAACGGCCACCACCAGCAGGTCGGCACTGGCCACGAATCCCGGAAGATCACGCGTGAACCGATGGCATGAAGTCACGGTGGCGCCGGCAAGCAGCAATTCGAGCCCGAGTGGGCGGCCGACGTGATTCGACACACCGACCACCACTGCATGCCGGCCCCGAACCGGTTTGTCGGTATGGGCCAGCAGGGTCATCACACCTTTGGGCGTACACGGCCGCAGGCCGGGTTGCCGCAATGCCAGCCGGCCGAGGTTTTCGGCATGAAAGCCGTCGACGTCCTTGTCCGGCCGGATCCGCTGGATCAGGTCGGTGGCGTCGATATGTGCGGGCAGGGGCAATTGCACGAGGATGCCATGGACTTTCGGGTCGGCATTCAGACGATCGATCAGTGCGGAAAGTTCGGCACCGGATACCTGTGACGGCAAATCGAAATCGAGCGTGTGGAATCCCACGCGCTGGCAGGCGCGACGCTTGTTGCGCACATACACGCTGGATGCCGGGTCATTGCCGACGAGCACGACGGCCAAGCCTGGGCGGTTGAGTCCGACCTTGCGCCGGGCGCGGACGCGGCTTGCGACTTCGTCGAGCACTTCGTCGGCAATCCGCTTGCCGTCCAGAATTCTTGCCGTCATGGGCGAAAACACCTGCAAAGACCGGCATTATCGCAGCCAGTGGCCCTATTCGGCCAGCACGACCAGCGTGAAGTCGGCTTCGCGCAGGTGTTCGATCTCCTGTTCGAGGTCGGTCATGGTCAAGGGATGGGCGCTCAGCCACTTGCCGGGCAGGGTCAGGCGCAGCCCCCTGTCCATCGCACGGAGGTCCAGCTTCGGCAGTCGGAAATCAATACGGGAACGATGCAGCAGCGCTGCCAACCGGAGCAGCGCGACCAGTCGCTCGACCGACTTGGCGTACCGAAGGCTCAAGGTCCTCAGTCGGTTTACCGGCAAACCGCGACGATGGGACCGGACCAGAATGGCGAGCATTTCCTGCTCACGTTTCGTGAATCCGGCCATGTCGGAGTGTTCGAGCAGGTATTCGGCATGGTGGTGATGCTGGCTGTGCGCGACCGCCAACCCGATTTCGTGCACCCGTGCGGCGAATGTCAGCCATTCGCGATGGGTGTCGTCCAAGTTCCAGTCCTGCGCCACGGCGTCGAACATGCGCAGCGCGGTGGATTCGACGCGCGAGGCGTGCGATCGGTCGACGCCATAACGCAGGCACATGGACTCGATGGTGTCCATGCGCGGATCGCGATGTTCGGAACGGCCGAGCATGTCGTACAACAAACCCTCGCGCATGGCCGTTTCGCAGATGTTCATGGACTTCAGGCGCAGGCCCTCGAACACCGCATCAAGCACCAGGAAGCCGCCGGCAAAACCGGTCTGCGTTCTTCGTTGAGTCCCGGCAGGCGCAGCGTGTCGATGCTCTTCGCCTTCAACAGGGCATCGCGGATTTCCGCCATCGAGGCAGGGGTCAGCACGCCCTTCGCGCAGCCCATTTCGTGTGCGACCTGGGCAATGGCCTTGATCGTGCCCGAGCAGCCGTAGGCATCCGCCCAGCCGCGGGCGCGGTACTCGGCGAGGAATTGCTGCATTTCCAGCACGATGCCGCGCCGGAAATCGTCATAACGCTTGGTCGTGATTTTGCCGTCGGGAAAGCAGGCTTTGGTGGTTGCGACACATCCCATCTGCAGGCTCTCGCGCTCCAGAGTCTGGAAGCCAAGGCCGATGATGAACTCGGTCGAGCCACCGCCGATGTCGATGACCAGTCGCTGTTTGCCCTTGTCGGCAATGCCGTGGGCCGCACCAAGATAAATCAGACGCGCCTCTTCGCGGCCGGAAACGATTTCGATCGGATGACCGAGGGCCGTTTCGGCCGCGACCAGAAACGCGCGCGGATTTTTCATGCGGCGCACGGTGTTGGTGCCGACGGCCCACACACGATCGTCCGGCAGATGCGCGATCCGCTGGCCGAACTGCGCCAGACAGCCCAGTGCCAGTCGGCGTTTGTCGGCACTCAGCGTGCCGTCATCCTGAAGCCTGCGGCGAGCCGCACGGACTCGCGAAGTCGATCGATGACCCGAAGCTGCTGGTGTTCGTACCGGGCGACCACCATGTGAAAACTGTTGGAGCCAAGATCGACTGCCGCCAGTTCGTCGCCATCGCGAATGGTGCTCACTGCCGGCCTCAGGAACAGTGTCGCGACAGCAACGACATTTGTGCCGAGTGCGGCATGATGTCGTGGCCGGGCTCGACGCGGTGGTATCGCCCTTCCGCATCCAGTTGCCAGGATTGCAGGTTGTCGGCCAGATAGTTTTCGATCTCTTCATCCAGAGCCCGGGCGCGCAATTCCGGGTCGAGGATCGGGAAGCAGGCTTCGATCCGGCGCAGCAGGTTTCGCTCCAGCCAGTCAGCGGAAGCACAGTACAACTCGGGCTCGGCGCCGTGGTTCAGGAACCAATAGACCCGGCTGTGCTCCAGGAACCGACCGACCACGGAGCGCACGCGGATGCGTTCCGATACCTCCGGTATGCCAGGCCGCAGCGCACAGGTTCCGCGCACGATCAGATCGATTTCGACACCGGCCCGCGACGCCTGGTAGAGCTTGTCGATCACGCCGACCTCATTGAGGTGATTGATCTTCGCCTTGATCGCGGCCGGTTTGCCCGCCTGGGCGTTGCGGGTTTCGCGTTCGATGCGTTCGATCAGGCCCTTGTGCAGCGTGAAGGGGGCCATCAGCAAGTGCCGCAACTCGATCTCCGGACCAAGCGCCGACATTTGCTGGAACATCTTGTGCACGTCTTCGCAGACGGCCGGATGACAGGTCAGCAGTGCCAGATCGGTGTAGGCACGGGCCGTACCGGCATGATAGTTGCCGGTCGACAGGTGCACGTAACGGCGCAAGCGGTCTGGCTCGCGACGGACAATCAACAGCATCTTGGCGTGCGTCTTGAATCCGACGATGCCGTACACGACTTGAACGCCTGCTTCCTGCAGGCGATCGGCCAGGCTCAGGTTGGCTTCTTCGTCGAAACGTGCGCGCAACTCGATGACGACGGTGACGTCCTTGCCATTGCGGGCGGCGTCGATCAGATAACCGACAATCGGCGATTCCATGCCTGCGCGATACAGGGTTTGTTTGATCGCCAGCACACCGGGGTCGGTGCTCGCTTGTTTGATCAGGTCCAGCACCGGCGCAAACGAGTCGAAGGGATGATGCAGCAACAGATCACCTTCGCGGATCGCATCAAACACGCTGGCGCTCTTGGCGATACGGGCCTGAATGCGCGGCGCGAACTTCGGGAACTTGAGGTCCGGGCGATCGACCATGTCGTAGATGGCGACCACACGGTTCAGGTTGACCGGGCCGTGCACCCGATAGACGTCGTCCTCATCGACCGCAAAGTTGCCCATCAGGTACTTCAGGGTGGTCTTCGGTATCTGGTCGGACACCTCAAGGCGCACGGCACGCGCAAATCCGCGGCCACGAAGTTCGTCCTTGAGTGCGTGCGCCAGGTTTTCGGCGTCGTCTTCGTCGACGATCAGTTCGCTGTCGCGGGTCACGCGGAATTGCCACGAACCTTTGACTTGCATGCCGGGGAACAGTTCTTCGGCAAATTCCGCGAGGATGGCCGACAGCAGCACGAAGTCTTCTGAGCCGTCGCCGAGTTCGGGCGGCAATCTGATCACGCGAGGCAAGGACCGGGGCGCTCGCACCACGGCAAATTGCCCTTCGCGGCCGAATGCATCCTTGCCTTTCAGGCCTACGATGACGTTGAGGCTCTTGTTGAGAATGCGGGGGAACGGATGCGCGGGATCCAGACCGAGTGGCGACAGGACCGGCGAGATTTCCTCCTCGAAATAGGTTTGCAACCATCGCCGTTGACGGGCGTTCCATTCGTCGCGCATCAGAAAGCGGATACCGGACTTGCGCAATTGCGGGCGCATGGTCTTGTTCCAGAGTTCGTATTGTGCCTCGACCAGTTCAAGCGCCCGCGTGCGCACTCGGTGCAGGGTTTCGAGCACACTCAGGCCGTCCGGGCCGATCCCGCCGACCGTGGCGAAATTGAGCTGCTGCTTCAGGGCTGAAACGCGGATTTCGAAAAACTCATCGACGTTCGACACCGAAATGCACAGGAACCGCAGCCGTTCGAGCAGGGGCAGGCTCGCATCCCGCGCTTGCGCAAGCACGCGGAAATTGAATTCGAGCTGGGACAGCTCGCGGTTGATGTAGAACTTCGGGTCGCGGAGGTTGGGAGACTTGGCCATGGTCGGCAACTTTACAGGCTGGCAGTGACAAAACGACAAACATCAGCGAGTTGGAGCGGGACGGGCACTCAGCCGCTTCCGGCCGGAGTACGCGGCTTCTGCCTTCCGCCCAAAGCCAGCACGGTGCCAACGGACAACAGAATAGGCGGCCAGGCCAGCCAATTCGGCGTGGCCCAGGCGGACATCACGGCATGGCAGAACAACAGCAAGGCTGCGAATCCTGCGCCAAGAAGCATGCCGCGTGCGCTGATGAAACTCATCAGGCCGGGAATCAGCGCCGGACTGAGCGCCAGAAGCAGGCTTTGTGCGAGCCCAAGGCGCGTATTCGGGTCGAGCCAGCCATGCCAGAGTGCCGACCAGCCCATCAGCATCACAAAAAGGACCAAGGCCAATCGGTGGCGAGGGGTGAAGGTGTCGCTCATGCGCGCAGCTTCAGGGCAGTTTCGGCGAGTCTTCGGCCCAGCGCTCGCGCCAAAGCTTGCTCAGCGGCGTCGACCCCCCGTTTCCCGTCTCCACCCGCCAGGTGCCCGGCGCCATAGGGTGAACCACCGCCGGCCGTCGAGTAGAGGCCCGGTTCCGAGTAGGGGATGCCAAGCAGGATCATGCCGTGGTGGAGCAGTGGAAGCATCATGCTGAGCAGTGTTGATTCCTGGCCGCCATGCGGCGACCCGGTTGATGTGAACACGCAGGCGGGTTTGCCGATCAGGCTGCCGGCCAGCCACTCGCTTGAGGTGCCGTCGAGAAATGCCTTGAGCGGAGCAGCCATGTTGCCGAAGCGGGTTGGGCTGCCAAGGGCAAGGCCGTGGCATTCCCGCAGGTCGGCGAGCGTTGCATACGGCGGTCCGTCGTCCGGAATCGCCTGGTTCACGGAGGCTTCATTCGCCGCAACCAACACTGGCACCGTTCGCAGCCGTGCCTGCGCACCAGCCGTTTCGTCGATACCACGGGCGATGCAGCGGGCCAGTTCCCGCGTAGCGCCATGTCGGCTGTAATACAGCACGAGGATTTCGGTCATAGTCATCACCAGACAATTTCAGGATTTCACCATGCGCATTGTGCAGTGTTCGTTGTTGGCTGTGTTCCTTGTTCTTTCGGCGTCGGTATTCGCCAGCAAGGAAATGCCGAAGCTTCAGGTCACCACCACGGAAGGCGTTGAATTCGACCTGGCGGCGCAACGAGGCAAGTGGGTCGTGGTGAACTTCTGGGCGACCTGGTGCGCCCCGTGTTTGAAGGAAATGCCGGATTTCGACCAGTTCGACCGGGCCCGGGACGATGTCGTCGTGATCGGCTTGGCATTCGAGGAAATCGAAGCCGCCGAGCTGAAGGCCTTTGTTGCGGCTCGGAAGGTCGCGTACCCGATTGCGCTGGTTGACGTGTACCAGCCGCCGGCCGATTTCGACGTGCCGCGGGGCTTGCCCACGACCTACCTGATCGATCCCGAAGGCAAGCTGGCCGAGAAGTTTCTGGGACCGATCACGTCGGCCGACCTCACTCGAACCATTGCGGCGCTGTCAGAGATGCCAGCGAAGCCTTGAGGCGAGTCAAATGCGGGAACGGCGTCGGTACCGGGTTCGTGGTCGGGTGCAGGGGGTGTCGTATCGGGCGTTTGCCCGATCGGAAGCGCAGGCCCTCGGGTTGACGGGGCATGCGCGAAATCACGCGGATGGCAGCGTCGAAGTGCTGGTCATCGGGACTCCGGATGCGCTGTTGAGGCTCGAGTCCTGGCTGTGGCGCGGGCCCCCGGCGGCGCTTGTCGATTCGGTTGAGTTGGAGCTTCAGGAGTCGGTTGAACCGCAGGCGGAAGCAGAACCGGGTTTCCGGATCGGCTAGGAACCTCTGAACAAGTTCAGGTCCTCCAGGATGCACCCGCAATCAACGACGCAAGTCGTTGATTGGCGTGAGGCAAGTCCGGACCTGTGCCGACTTGCCGCCTCGAAGAAGTCCAGGATGGACTTGTTCAGAGCTCCGGGAACCTCTGAACAAGTTCAGAGGTTCCTGCGTGCAGGGTGCGCCGCAATCAACGACGCAAGTCGTTGATTGAGGCAAGTCCGACCTGTGCCGGACTTGCCCCCTGAAGGGTCCAGGATGGACTTGTTCAGAGCCTCCCTAGGGAACCTCTGAGTAAGTCCAGGAGGGACTTGTTCAGCCCCTTGTCAGGGAACCCCTGAGCAGATCCCTCACGGGTCAGCCAGCGTCGAGCAATCTCATCACGGCCTGACGGTCCGCGCGTTTCATGGGTTTGCCGGTGATCCGGTCCAGCGGCGGGTGGTGCAAGTCGTCGAGCGAGAACAGGCTGAGGTCGAATTCCAGACCATCACGTTCGAACCGGTAAGCGGGCAGTTCCCAGGGTTGGCGGTCTTGATCACGGAACGTGCGTTCGAACGATTCGAACGGGACTTGGCGATCATCCAGAAAAAATTCCAGTTCGCGCGGATCGTCCGCAAACAGGTGCAGGCAGACCGCCGAATAGCCATCAGCCGTGCCATCCAGCACCGCGCCAACCAGTTTCGGTTGGAATGTGGAGAAGAAGTCCATGGCGGGACCGGCTGCCTCGCGTCGAAGCCGCAGGGCTCGCGGCTGCGAGTCGGACTGGAACAGTCGCTGGTAGGTGCGCAATTCGGTGTCGATCTCGGCGTTGCTGGGCAGGCCGGCACCCGAATCGATGCCGAAGGACTCGGCGGCGCGACGTTTGGCATCCTCGAAATCGCGCACGCCGTTTTCGGCAATCAGTCGTGCGGCATAGGCCGCGATCTGCTGCCGTCCGCGCCGGCCGGTCGAGGCCGGCTCAGGGTCAGAAGATTTCGAGCGTCTGCTGTTCCGCATGTTCGTCGGCATTCTGTTGGACGCCCGCTTCCGACAAGCGCAGCAGGTCTTCGTTCTTGAAGAATTCGAGGACGCCACCTGCACCTTCGGCCATGAGTTGCCCGCTGGTCGGGGAAATCATCGCCGGGGTAATGCCTTCGGGTGGAGTGATCGGGTCCACCGGCACATTGGCGAGTGCCGTGCGCATGTACTCGATCCAGATGGGCAGCGCGGTCTGTGCCGCAAATTCGCCCTCGCCCAGTGTCTTGAAGTCGTCGTATCCCATCCACACCGTGCCGACCGCGCCAGTCGTGAATCCCGAAAACCAGGCGTCCCGGTGTTCGTTCGTGGTGCCGGTCTTGCCCGACAGGTCGGGGCGCTCCAGCACCATGGCGGATCGGCCGGTGCCGCGTTTGACGACGTCGTTCAGGATGCTGCGGATCAGGAATGCGGTGCGCTCGTCGAGCACACGCGGTGCGAGTTTGAGGCCGGTGCTGGTTTCAGGTGGCGTTTCAGCAGCAACGGCAGGTTCGGTTGGCAGCGGCGGCGTGGCGGGGTTTGCGCCCAGCATGGCACTCAGGTCTGCGGCTGCGCTGCCGGTTGGTTTTCCGTCGCTGCCCTGCAGACGTTCGGGGCACGCACGGCAGGCGAGTGCCGGTTGAGCCTCGAACACGGTCTTGCCGTCGGAATCGACAATCCGCGCCACGAAGTAGGGGTCCACTCGAAAGCCACCATTCGCGAACACGGCATAACCGCGAGCCATGTCCAGCGGCGCCAACGAGGCCGTGCCCAAAGCCATGGACAGGTTTTCCGGAAGCGCTTCGGCTGGAAACCCGAAACGTTGAGCATATTCGCGCGCGTAGCGGACACCGATGCCGTCCAGAATCCGGACCGATACCAGGTTGCGCGAACTGACCATGGCCTCGCGCAGCCGCATGGGCCCATTGAACTTCTCGTTGTCATTTTGCGGTCGCCAGCCGCCGTCCGGCGAGGACGGGTCGGCAAAACTGAGCGGGGCGTCATTCACGATCGACGCAGGCGTGAAGCCTTTGTCAAAAGCAGCCGAGTAGACGAAAGGCTTGAAGCTGGATCCCGGCTGGCGTGTGCTCTGGATCGCCCGGTTGAACTTCGAGCGAGAGAAACTGAAGCCACCAACGAGCGCCTGCAGCGCGCCACTTTCCGGATTCAGCCCGACCAATGCGGCCTGGGCTTTGGGCAACTGTTCGAAGCGCCACTTGCCTTCGGCGTCCAGTGACACCCGGACGACATCACCAACGGCCATCACATCGGTCACCTTCGTGGGTGTCCGGCCGGTTGCACTCTCGTGGATGAATGGGCGCGCCCACTTCACGGCGTCGAGTCCCAGGCTGACCTGCTGGCCGTCCTGCAGCCAGACCAGTGCAAATTCTGCATTCACTTCGGCAACGATGGCCGGCATCAAGCCCTGGATCACCATCATCGTGCTCATGGCGGCGCGACGAGACTCGTCGTCCGCGAATTTCTCCGGCGCCAGACGGGCTTCGGGGCCGCGGTAACCGTGCCGGCGATCAAACGCGATCAGTTGATCACGCACCGCCCGATTGGCCTGATCCTGATGTGTCGATTCGATCGTGGCGAAAAGCCTGTAACCGCCGATGAGGGCGTCGTTACCCAGCTTCGATCGCGACCACCTGAGCCATCTCGGCCAGGTAAGGCGCGTCCAATTCGATCGGTGGTTCATGTGGATGGGCGTGGTCGGGTTCGGCAATGGCGGCTTTCGACTCGGCTTCGGAGAGATGTCCGAGCTCGGCCATGCGGGTCAGAACGTAATTGCGGCGCGTCATGGCGCGGTCGGGGTTGGTCAGCGGGTTGCCGCTTGACGGGAACTTGGGGATCGACGCCAGCATGGCCGCTTCACTGGCAGTGAGTTGGTCGAGTGTCTTGCCGTAATAGAATTCCGCCGCTGCGGCGATGCCGTAAGACCGGTACCCGAAAAATATCTTGTTGAGGTAGAGCTCCAGGATCTCGTCTTTGCTGAGTTCGCGCTCCAGCTTGATGGCCAGGAAGATCTCGGAGATCTTGCGGGTCATTGAGTATTCGTTGCTCAGAAAGTAGTTGCGGGCAACCTGCTGGGTGATCGTGCTGCCGCCGGGGAGTCGCTTGTTGTCGGTGGTGGACATCAGCCAGACCGCGCGACCGATCCCCATCAGGTCGATCCCGCGGTGCTCATAGAAACGGGCGTCCTCGATCGACACGAACGCGTGGCGGACCAGCATCGGCACTTCCGAAATCGTTACCGGGGTACGCCGCGACTCGCCGATGATGGCGATCAACTTGCCGTCCTGTGAATACACCTTCAGCGGCACTTGCAGCGGTATGTTCTTGATTTGACTGACGTCCGGGAGTTTTGGCGCCAGCACGTAGTACGCGCCGGCAATCGCCAGCACGACACTCAGGACCCCGGTCAGGCCGAGCCAGAACAGCCAGCGCAGCAGGCGGCGAATCTTCAACATTGAGAACCGGTCGGTGGAAACGGGGAGAAGCGCCAAGTATACGAGTTTGGGTCCGGAAGGGCATATTCGGCGCTTGCGAAGAATCTTTCGCAAGAGTAGCGTCCAAGCTATTGAAATCGCAGCCATACCTAGGGTATGTTGCGCTTCACTTAGGATTCAGTTTTAATGTGGTCCAGCATATTTCGCTCGTAAGGGTTTGTGGGAAGGGGAAAAAGTGTGGCTCTCTTCAGTACAAAATCACCCCCGCTGATCGGCATAGATATTAGTTCGACAGCGGTCAAATTGCTCCAGCTCTCACAGAGCGGCGGGCGCTTTCGCGTCGAGCATTATGCGGTAGAACCGCTGCCGCCCAACGCTGTGGTGGAAAAGAACATCGTTGAAGTCGAGGCGGTAGGCGAGGCGATCAAGCGTGCTGTCCAGCGCTCGGCCACTCGTTTGCGGCATGCGGCGGCAGCTGTAGCCGGGTCGGCGGTGATCACCAAGACCATCCCGATGCCCGCCGACCTGTCCGAAGAGGACTTGGAAGGCGCCATTCAGGGTGAGGCACAGCAATACATCCCGTACCCGCTCGAAGAAGTCAGTATGGACTTCGAGGTGATGGGGCCGGTGAAGGACAATCCGGAAATGATGAACGTCATGTTGGCGGCATCACGAACGGAGAACGTCGACCTGCGCGTGGCGGCACTCGATCTCGGCGGCCTGCTGGCCAAAGTGGTGGATGTCGAAGCGTTCTGCATGGAAAACGCCTTCAAGCTGGTCGCCGACCAGTTGAGTGTGCCCAAGGATGCCACGGTCGCCGTGTTCGACATCGGTGCGACCATGACCACCCTGATTGTCCTGAAGAACCAGCGCAGCATCTATACGCGTGAACAGGTCTTCGGTGGCAAACAACTGACCGACGAAATCATGCGTCGGTACGGACTTTCCTACGAGGAAGCCGGCATGGCCAAACGCCAGGGCGGCTTGCCGGAAAGTTATGAAATCGAAGTGCTGGAGCCGTTCAAGGAAGCGATGGTGCAGCAGGTCAGTCGCCTGTTGCAGTTCTTCTTCGCCGGCACCGAGTACAGCAAGGTGGACCAGATCGTGCTGGCCGGCGGTTGTGCGTCGATCATCGGCATCGCCGAAATGGTCGAAGAGCAGATCGGCGTGCCGACCGTAGTCGCCAATCCCCTTGCCGCCATGACCCTTTCGAATCGGGTTCAGGCACCAGCGATCGCTCAGGACGCTCCGTCCCTGATGATCGCCTGCGGGCTCGCGTTGAGGAGCTTTGACTAATGGCCAAGATCAATCTATTACCCTGGCGTGCTGAACGGCGCAAACAACGGGAACGCGAGTTCCAGGTAATGATGGTCGGAGCGTTGATCATCGGTGGCTTGGCTTTCCTCGTTGCGCTTGGATGGATGGACCGGGTGGTCCAGGGTCACCAGAACCGCAAGGATCTGCTGACCCGCGAAATCTCGGCGCTGGACGTCAAGATCAAGGAAATCGAGGTCTTGCAGGAAAAGAGAGAGACACTGCTGCGCCGCAAGGAGATCATCGAGCGGCTTCAGTCCAGCCGTTATCAGATGGTGCACGTGTTCGACGAGCTCGTGCGGACGCTGCCGGATGGCGTGCGCCTGACGGAAATGTCGCAGAGCGGCGAAGCGCTCAATCTGATTGGCAATGCTCAGTCGAATGCTCGCATCTCGGCCTACATGCGCAACATCGAAACTGCTGGCTGGCTGCGCCTTCCGGATTTTCGAAAGTCCGAAATCATCAGCGACGAAAAGTCGGGTCGATATCGATTCGAACTGGGCGTTGGTTTGCGCAAGAGTGAAGACGAGGACGAGGAAACCAGCGACGGCGAAACCGTCGAAGGTGCATCCACGTCGACGACTGGAGGGGCGCAGTAATGGATATCAAGAGCCTCGATGCCAAGAACTACGGCAACTGGCCCATGCCGGTAAAGGCCGTTGCCTGTGTGTTGATCTTCCTGCTGGTGCTGTTGCTTGGTTACCTGTTCAAGATCAAGGAGACGTTTGACACACGTGACGACCTGATGATCGAAGAGGAGCAGTTGCTGGTCACATTCCGTGACAAGCAGGGCAAAGTGGTCAACCTGGAAGACTACAAAAAGCAACTCGCCGAGATGGAAGAGTTGCTGCGGCAAATGGTCCGGCAGTTGCCCAGCAAGACGGAAATGCCCGATCTTCTTGTCGACGTTTCGCAAACGGCGCTTTCTTCGGGTATCGATACGGAGTTGTTCGAACCGGGCTCCGAAGCGCCAAAAGAGTTTTATGCCGAAAAGCCGATCAAGATCCGTATGGCCGGTACCTATCACCAGTTTGGTTCATTCGTGAGCGGCGTCGCCTCGTTGCCGCGCGTCGTCATCCTGACCATGCATGACGTGTCCTTGAAGCCCCAGGCAGCTCAGGCGCAGGCGCCCGGCAAACCGGCACGCCAGACCGCAGTGGGTCCGAGCGGCATCCTGATCCTTGAAGGGACGGTAAAGACGTATCGGTATCTTGAGGACGAGGAAGTGCCCTCGGGTGACGCTGCTGCCAACGCCGCTGCGCCGGCAGGAGGGACGAAATGAATCAAGTGAAACCATCGCGGATGCCAGTTCGTCCCGTGCTCCTGTTGGCCACGTCACTGCTTGTTGCAGGTTGCGTGCCCGGTACCAGGGATCTCGAACAGAAGATTGCCGACATCAAGGCTGAACGCGGCATTCCGATTGAGCCATTGCCGCCCATGAAGGAATACCCGCCGTTTGCCTATACGGCGCACGACCTGCGGGATCCATTTGCGCAATTCGGCGACGACGACAATCCGTCAGGAACAGATGGTGTCAGTGGTCCGGACGATTCCCGTGTCAAGGAACCACTGGAAGGGTTTCCGCTGGACGCCTTGGACATGGTCGGCACGATCGGCGATCCCATGAACTCGCCGACCGCGCTGATCACCGATCCGAGCGGTGCAGTACATCGGCTCAAGCCGGGTAACTACCTTGGGCAGAACGACGGCCAGATTACTGCCGTCTACGAAGACCGCGTGGAATTGGTCGAACTGGTTTCGAATGGCAACGGCGGCTGGATGGAACGTCCGGCTTCGATCGCCCTGGATGATGAATGAGGTCGCGGATCCCATGAGCACACAAAAATCTGTACGCAAATCCATCGTTGACAGGTCGGCACTTGCCCTGATCCTGGTGGCGTTTGGTCTTTCCGCGGCGGCCAGTACCTTGAAGGACGTGTCCTTCGAGAGCCGTCCTGATGGCACCACGGACATCAAGTTGGTCCTCGATGAGGCGCCACAGGCTCCCAAAGTGTTTGCCACCGAGAGCCCGCCGCGCATCGCCATCGACCTCGACGCAACCAACAATGCGGTCGCCGAGCGCCGAATCAACGTCGGAAGCGGCGCTGCCAACTCGATTGCCATTGTCGAAGCCGGTGGTCGGACGCGGGTGGTGGTTGAACTCTTCCGGCCTGCAACGCACAACTCCCGGATTGATGGCAACACGATCATTCTGACCATCGGGGGAGACGCTAGCACCGCAGGCTCCAGTGCAGCGGCTTCACGGAATGAATCGTGGACCGAAAAGGCAATCCTCAACTCGGTCGATTTTCGTCGTGGCAGCAATGGTGAAGGCCGCATTGTCGTCAACTTCAACCGTGACGGTGCCGGTTCGGATATTCGCAAAGAAGGCAGCAACAAAGTGGTGGTCGACCTCTACGACGTCGCGCTCGCTGATGACCTGCCCTTGAAGCTTGACGTGACGGACTTCGCCACGCTGGTCAACTCCATCGAAACGCAAGAGCGCGCGGGTGGCGCGCGCCTGGTGATCAACACCAGCGGTCCGTTCGAGCACATGGCCTACCAGACTGGAGAGCAGTTCGTCGTGGAAGTGGCGAAGGCCAAGGAAACCGATGAAGCTGCCGAGCGACGCAAGGCAGGAGCGCCACCGGAATACAAAGGCACGCCAGTCACCTTCAATTTTCAGGACATCCCGGTTCGCACGCTTCTGCAGTTGATTGCCGACATCAGCGAATTCAATATCGTTGTCGCCGACAGCGTGCAGGGCAACATCACCCTGCGCATGGTGAATACGCCCTGGGATCAGGCGCTGGCAGTTGTGCTCCAGGCCAAGGGGCTTGACCAACGTCGCGAAGGGGGTGTGATCTGGGTTGCCCCGACAGTTGAAATCGCTCAGCGTGAACAGGCGCTGGAAGACGCGCGAATCGCGATTGAAGACCGACAGTCGCTCGAGTCCGAGTACATCGCCATCAATTACGGCAAGGCTGAAGAAATCGCCAAGCTCCTGACCGACGGCGCCAAGCGGGCGCAGGTCCAAGGTGCCGGTGGCGGCGGTCAGAGCAATACGACCGGGGAATCGGGCTTCCTGTCCAAGCGCGGCAGCGTAACTTTCGATAACCGCACGAATACACTGCTCATTTCGGACATCCCAGAGCGAATCAGGGAGCTGAAGGCGTTGATCCAAATGCTTGATCGCCCTGTCGATCAAGTGCTGATTGAATCCCGCATCGTCATCGCGAATGAGATATTCGGCAAGGAAATCGGCGCACGATTCGGAATCAGTGGCGGTTACGAAGACCACAACGGCAACATCATCACCACATCGGGTTCCGCCGAAGCCAATGACACCTTGATCAACCAGGCTTTGGGCAACCGGCTGAACAATCGACCGGCATTCCCGATCTCGGTTCCCGGTCCGGCCGGAAGCGGCATTATTTCGCCGTTCCTCGGAAATCGGTTGAACGTCAACCTGCCCGCAAACGTATCGGCACCGCGATTCGGGTTGTCGATCCTGGGCGCGGACTACTTGCTCGATCTGGAACTCTCGGCCTTGCAGGAAGAGGGTTCTGGCGAGGTTGTGGCCAATCCGCGTGTCATTACCGCCAATCAGCGTGAAGCCGTGATTCGCCAAGGTGACGAAGTGGGTTACGTGACGATCACCGCTGCGGGTGGTGGCGTGCCCATTCCGACCGTGGCCTTCAAGGAAGTTCTGCTTGAGCTGAAGGTCACGCCGACCATCACCCAGGACGACCGGATCTTCCTCAATATGGCGGTCAAGAAGGACGAGGTGGCCGGTTTCGTCAGCACCTCGATCGGTGACGTACCGCAAATCAACAAGCGTGAACTGAACACGGCTGTTTTGGTCGAGAACGGCCAAACTGTGGTGCTCGGCGGAGTTTACGAGTTCAAGAGTCGCGAAGATCTACAGAAGACGCCGTTCCTTGGTGATCTTCCGCTGCTCGGTAACCTGTTCAAGACCAAACAATCGAGCGCCGAAAAAGCGGAACTGCTGATCTTCGTGACACCGAAGATCTTGCGGCAGCGCGGCGCAGACAAGCAGTAACCCGGGCGTGATTGCCAGAACACGAAGTTTCGGAGAATGACAATGAAGCAACTCATCCGAGTAATTGCATTAGCTGGCGCCATGGCGCTTGCTGGCTGCGGCGGTGGTGGCAGTGACGGCGGCGCGAATCAGCCCGCACAACTGAGCGTGGCCGCGATCCCCGCGTCCGCCAGCACCACGCCATTCAGTCTGGTCGACGTGCCCATTCGCGTCACGAATGCCAATGGGTCGTTTGCCCGCGACGGAACCACCGTGACAGTCCAGGTGTCCCCGCCGGGGTTGGCGTCGTCTCGTCACTCACGGCGTCGGGGTGGATCGACTACGGCGCCAGTGGTGATCGGTGAGCGAGTCCAGTCGACCACTGTCGGCGGCAACGTCAACTTCAGGTTCCACAGTCGTACGGTGGGTACCGCTACGCTGACCGTCACTGCTGTGGACGGCACGAACGGTTCCGCAACGGCGTCGTCGTCAACGTCCATTTCGGTAGTGGCTGGTGCGCCTCGCGATCCTCGCCTCACGCTGACGGCCGCGACCACGACACTCCCTGCCAATCGCTTCAACGTCCCGCCCTTCCTTGGCTCGCCGTTCCTGGGCGAAGTTGCCATCACGTGGCGTCGACTCAACGGCGAACTCGTCACTGTGTTTCCGACGGGACGGGATAACGTAGTGGATGTCACCGTGACGCCGGTTCTGAATACGGGCGGATTCTGTTTTCCCGATGATCCGGAAACGGACGACGTCGACGAGTTCCTGCTTCGATTGGTCACTGCACCAGTGCCAACCAATGGTGGTCGCTCGGTGGTGTTCCTCCGCTCACTGGTCCAGCCCGGTACCACGACAATTCAGGTTGCCGCTCGCGATCCGGATACTGATGAAACGGTTCAGGCAGAAATTACTTTCAACATCACAAACGGCACGCCGCGTCTGCCGGCGAGTGTGGACCTGAGGCGCGACCAGCAGCAGGTCTATATCAGCGGTTCGGGTGGTAACACGTCGGAGCGTTTCGAGGCGGTCATCACCGATGGTGCCGGCGGTTTGGTTGCAGATCCGGTCAGTGGATCTTCGGCCTTCAATAACGTGCTTGCCGAGATCGTTGGTGGTGCCCAGGGCGCCGAAAAGCTCTCGGCCGTCACTGCAAGTGGTGCGACAGAGCGGTCCGGTAGCGTCCGGTTCCGCAGTTTCTCGGGAATCGCGCAGTTCACCTACCAATCGGGAACTCGCGCTGGCACCGTGCCAATCCGCGTGACCGTGGACCGTGCCGACAATAACGTCGACAATGGTGTACAAGATCCTCTGACGATCAACCAAAGCCTCACGGTTGGCGACGGTCGTCTGTTCGATCTCGACATCACCTCCCCGAATGTCAACTCTCTCAGAGTCAATCCGTTCTCGGTTGACGTAGAGGTTGCTGATGACGGCGTTACGATCACCGGCGATCCGGATGGCACCTACAGCCTGACTGTCGCTGCGATTGCGACGGATCGATTTGGGCAAGCTGTGGTGCCCGGGACCGAAATCCGCTTCGGATTGATTGATCATCCGCAGACAGATGGTTTCTTCTCCATCACTGGCGGAGACGGTAATCCGGCGGAAGGCGGAACCAGTTTCGTGGCCCCAACCGGAGCCTTCACCACTGCAGGTGGTGGCGCCGGTCCTGGAGATACGGTTCTCGTTTTTGCAGAAGAATTGAACGGAAACCGTGATTTGGAAAGTGCTCGGACTGTTGCCAGCGTGAACAGCCAGACTTCGCTGACGACTACCTACCGCTTCAACTTCAATGACGATACCGGCGCTTCGGTCAACAACGGGCCAATCTTTCCGTACATCATCGGCCGCGCTACCGATGGCAACTTCAGTAGTGTGGTCCCGTTTACGGGACAACCCACCTCGAGCTTCGGAGCGGCCGCGTTTACTGACTTCAATGGCGTTGCGCGGGTCACGATGAACTACCCGGTCAGCAAACTCGGCAAGCTCGCCGCCGTGTTTGCTCAGGGTTCGGGTGAAATCGTCAGCAACTCTGCAGAACTCGTCACGGACGTCGAGTTGCTGCGGTACGCAGGCCTGGCACCTGGGACGCTTGTGGTCATCCCGGGCGAAATTCCAGGCAACCGCACCACTCAGGTGACAGCGTGTGTGGCTGATGCCTTGAGCCACGGACTGCAGGGCCTGTTCTTGAACTTCCAGTTCCTGAACATGAACGCAGCCACGGGCCGAGCAAACGGTGTTGAAGGGCCGGGCATACTTGACGAACCAACGGGAGAGGACGGTTGTGTGACAGTTGATGTCACGACCAGTGGTGTAGTCCAACCTGCCACCGGTGAACCGCCGCAGATACAGTTCTCCTATGGGTCCGCCAACGGGTCCGCAGACATCATCACGGGACAGTTGTTCCTCTCGGCTTCCCCTGAGTCCGTGACCGGAGACGGTGGCCGTCTGATCACGCTCGTGCTGATCGACTCGGCTGGAAATCCGGTTCCTGGTGTGCTGATTACTGGCTCATGTGTTGCGAACGGCGGTGTGCTCACCATCACTTCTCCGCCGGGTGTGACGAATGCCCAGGGCCGTACGGAGGCAGTGGCGAGTGGTTCTGGCTTCGACGTGACGAGCGGAGCGGGCAGTGCAACCGGCACCTGTACGTTCACGGTCGCAGGTGGCACGGCCAACGATACGGTCCGCTGGACCTCGCAGAACATCTGCGACGTGTTCAGTCCTGCAGTGCCTGAAGGCTGCCCAGCCGCAACGCTGACGGTCATCATCACAGGCACCGGTACGGTTGGCTCGCTGCCTGCCGGCATCAGCTGCAACGGACCGCAGACCTGCACGCGGTTCTTCGCGCCGACGTCGTCCATCCAGTTGTCGTTGTCACGCGTACCGTCAACGTTCACCTGTGGTCCGAACAACTACGGTGTGCAGCAATTCGCCACGGTCATCCTGCCCGGTGCAGGACAGACACTGACGTGTAACGTCACGTTCCCGTAACGCTCGGGACGTGATCGAGGCAACGGGTCGCTTCGGCGGCCCGTTGTCGTTTCCGGGATCACCACTCGCCTCACGAGGCATCGCTTGGTGGCGGCAAGGAGTTGTCCATGATCATTGTTGAGGGCCCGCTCCCCTGAAGTCGCGAAAGCGAAGACTCATCAGGGCACTTTTCTGGTCGCTCGCCACCCTCCTGGCGCTGCAGGGGTTGCTGACCGTCGCGTTTCGACCCAGCAATGAGCGAACTTGGGCAAGTGACCAAGCTCGCCTGCCCGATGCAACAATCGACAACACAGGCAAGTTGATCGTCCGCAATGTCCGCAACGCGCACTACCGCAGTGCCACCGACTTCGATGTGGTCTGGGAGTCGCGCAGCTACAGTCTCAACGAGGTCGAGAGCCTCTGGTTCATCGTCGAGCCATTTGCTGATTGGCGTGGGCCCGCCCATACCTTTCTGAGTTTTGGATTTCGAGATGGCCGATATCTCGCGATCTCGGTGGAAATCCGCAAGGAACAAGGAGAAACCTTTTCGCCGTTAAAGGGCCTGCTCCGACAGTATGAACTGGCCTACGTCTTCGGCGACGAAAGGGACCTGATCGGCTTGCGTGTCCTGCATCGCCGCGACGATGTCTTTTTATACCGAATGCGCGCAACGCCGGAACAGACCAAGGCGATCCTGACGTCCATGGTGAACCGCAGCGCAGGGATAGCGAGCAACCCGGAGTTCTACAATACGCTGACCAACACGTGCACGAGCAACATCGTGGACCACGTGCTGGAGATCGCACCGGGTTCGATCCCCTGGAGTTACAAGACGCTCCTGCCCGCTTACTCCGATGATCTAGCCTTTGAGTTGAACCTGATCGAGACTGACTTGCCGTCAGATCGGTACCGCGCGGCGCACCGAATCAACGAAAGGGTGGAGGCCCATGCCGACCATCCCGAGTTCTCGATCAGGATCCGACAAGGTCCCGAGATCCGGTCGGGCCAGTCAACAACGCACTGAGCCTGCCAACAAAAGTCCGATCAGCGAACTGGTGGCTTTCAGGTCATGAATTGGGCGTCCAACAAACCAACCCGAACCGGAGCGAAGTTCGGTGCACGGGAACTCGAGGCAATTCACCAGTCGTCGCGTCCGGGAATCAAACCAGCCAACTCCGCATCCGTCAGGTTGCGCCATTGCCCTGGTTTGAGGTGTGCCAATTTGATGTTGTCGATCCGCACGCGAACCAGTTGTTTGACCCGATAACCAAACGCGGCTGCCATCAGGCGAATCTGTCGATTGAGTCCTTGCTGCAACACGATCCGAAACGCGAATTTGCTGATGCGGCTGGTCCGGCAAGGTTTGGTCATTTCTCCGTGGATCATCACGCCGCGTGACATCGCCCTCGTAAACTCCGGCGTCACGTCATGGTTCACGGCAACCAGGTATTCCTTTTCGTGGCCGTTCTCGTAACGAAGAATCTCGTTGACGATGTCGCCGTTGCTGGTCAACAGGATCAGTCCCTCGGAATCCTTGTCCAGTCGCCCGATTGGAAAGATGCGCCGTTCATGACCGATGAAGTCGACGATGTTGCCCTTGACCGACGACTCGGTCGTGCAGGTCACACCCACCGGCTTGTGGAACGCGATGTATACATGAGCGCGTCCTGCCTTCTTTGCGCGAGCACGAAGCGCCTGGCCATCCAGGCGGACGTCGTCGCCTTCTGCATAAAGTGTGCCCACCGAAGCGGCGACTCCGTTCACGGTCACCCGTCGGGCCGCAAGCAATTTGTCCGCCTCGCGGCGCGAGCAGAATCCCGTATCTGCGATGTATTTACTGACGCGCATTCAAGTCACTCCTCGGGCCCACATGCTCGCACAGGGGGCATGCAGCAGAACAGACGGTCTGAAGGGCTGGCAGGTTGTTCAGAGGCAGCCCACTCAGCGCCCAGCAAAAAGCCGGTGCTTGTTGGGCACCGGCTTGATGGGTCAAGCGTTACGACGGTCAGGCTGTCGGTGCAGGTTTGTCGGCTGCGTCTTCAGCTACTGCCGAGACAACCGCTTCAACTGGCGCTTCCACAACGGAAGGCTTCTCGACCGCGGCGGCGACTGCTTGGACTTCCGCAACGACCTGGGGCTGTGGAACCACTTGAGGTTCAGCAACCACTTGAGGTTCAGCAACCACCGCAGCAACCACAGGCACTGTCACGGCGACCTGAACGGGTTCAATGACCGGTTCCAGACGGGCGGGTTTAGCCGGGGCCGATGCTGGAGCCTCGATCGCGTCCGGCCCTGCAACCGCCGGAGCAGGGGCCGTATCCGCTGCAGCGGGCGCTGTAACCACGGACACCGCGACCGGAACCTCCTGAACGGGAGCATCCGCAACGACGGTCTCTGCCATCACAGCGGGCGCATCGGTCGCAGCGACTTCAACAGCCTCTGTGGCCGATACGGCTGCCGCAGCGGCGGCAACTTCCCGGTGACGTCGAGGGTGCGGCGTTTTGACCGTTGCCGATTCACCGCCATCCGCTACTGGCACCAAAGCCGCTGATTCAGGTTCGATCGCCACCACGGCAGGTTCTGCTGCTGCCGATGCAGGTTGATCGGACGCCTCGTCAAACGCGTCGCCTTCTTCATCGTCGAGATCAGTGTCCTGGCCCGAGGCAGCTGCTCCGGCACCATTCGCTGCATCGCCGCGCTCACGACGACGTCGACGGCCACCGCGACGGCCACGACGTCGTTTGCCTTCACCCGCGGCCGCGGCGTTCTCGCCGCCTGCCGCGTCTGGGGCAATCTGACCTTCCAACAACACTTCCGGGTTGGCGGCATTCGGATCCGATGGAACCGGCGTCGCCGTTTGGCCGGTTACCGGCAAGGTTTCTGCCGCGGCGGCCGCTGCGACTTGCGCACCGATGCCAACGGACGATTGGGATGGAGCACCGCGGCCTTGGCCATTCTGCTGACCCTTGCCCTACCGACTTCTGTTCCGTCTTCGCGGGAACCGCTGCAACCGGCTTTGCGGCAGCAGGGGTTTCGGCACCGAAGAAACGCTTCAGCCAGTTCCAGAACCCCCCGGACGACGGCGTCGCGGCAGGAGCCGTCGCCAAAGCGCGGGAAGGGACGGGTGCTGCCGCAACCATCGCCGTGGCGATTGGCGCTACCGACTCTTCTTCCGGCTCATTCCGGGCCGGCATCGGCGCCATGGGCGTAATGCGTGTCACCGCCGGCTTCTCACCTTCCACAACGGGCAAGGTCGACGCCGGCATAGCCATCGGCACCAGCGGCGTCAGGCGCTCGTAACTGGGCGCGGTTTCCAGAGCCACTTCGCTCTGGCGAATGCGGCGCACTTCGTAATGCGGCGTTTCGAGTTTGTCGTCGGCCACGATGATGATGCCCGACTCCTGGCGCTGTTCGATCTCGATGATCGCGCGACGCTTTTCGTTCAGGAGGAAATTCGCGACCATCGGCGGGCACTGCACCAGCACTTGTCCGGTGTTTTCCTTCATTGCCTCTTCTTCGGCAATACGCAGGATCGACAGCGACAGCGATTCAACCGACCGGATGCGGCCATGGCCCTCACAACGCGGGCACACCAGTGCCGTGGCTTCGCCCAGTGATGGACGCAGGCGCTGACGGGACATCTCGAGCAAACCGAAACGCGAGATCTTGCCGAGCTGCACGCGCGCACGATCCATGCGCAGTGCGTCACGCAGGCGTTCTTCGACTTCGCGCTGGTGCTTCGGCGAATCCATGTCGATGAAGTCGATGACGATCAGGCCGCCCATGTCGCGGATACGCAACTGGCGGGCCACTTCGACGGCGGCTTCCAGATTCGTGTTGAGCGCGGTCTCTTCGATGTCGCCACCTTTGGTGGCGCGAGAGAGTTGATGTCGATCGACGTCAGCGCTTCGGTCTGGTCGATCACGATCGAGCCGCCCGAGGGCAGTCGGACCGATCGCTCGAACGCGTTCTCGATCTGGGTTTCGATCTGGAACCGCGAGAACAGCGGCACGGTTTCCTTGTAGAGCTTGAGCTTGCGCATGTTCTGGGGCATGACTTGCGCCATGAACTCGCGGGCGTCTTCGAACAGGCTCTCTTCGTCGACGAGAATTTCGCCGATGTCGTTGCGCAGATAATCGCGCAGTGCACGGATGATCAGCTTCGATTCCTGGTAAATCAGGAAAGGCGCCTTGCGGTTCGCCGAGGCATCGGTGATCGATTTCCAGACCAGCAGCAGATAATCCAGATCCCACTGAAGCTCTTCGGCCTCGCGACCCATGCCGGCCGTGCGGATGATCAGGCCCATTTCGTCGGGCAGCTTGAGCTCGTCCATCACCTCTTTGAGGTTCTGGCGATCATCACCCTCGATGCGCCGCGACACACCGCCGGCGCGCGGGTTGTTCGGCATCAGGACCAGGTAGCGACCGGCCAGGCTGATGAACGTGGTCAGGGCTGCGCCCTTGTTGCCGCGCTCTTCCTTGTCCACCTGAACGATGATTTCGGTGCCTTCCTTGATCAGTTCGCGAATGCCGGCGCGGTTGTGGTCAACCCCTGGCTGGAAATACTCGCGACCGATTTCTTTCAGTGGCAGGAAGCCGTGGCGCTCGGAGCCGTATTCGACGAAACAGGCTTCGAGGCTAGGCTCGACGCGGGTGATTCGCCCCTTGTAGATGTTCGATTTCTTCTGTTCCTTGGACGGAATTTCGATATCGAGATCAAACAGGCTCTGGCCATCGACGATGGCCACGCGCAACTCTTCACGCTGAGTTGCGTTGATCAGCATGCGTTTCATGTTGTGTTGTCCTTCTATCGCCCCCGTTGGCGAGCCCGCTTCGGCGAGAGGGCTGATGCGGCGCGGTGAGCGGGTATCGCTCACGGCGCGGCCAGCATTCCCTTCAGGCGGCGGTTTTCGTCGCTGGGTGCGGTACAGCAAAGCGGCTTGGTAAACCGGACCAATCCTCACCGGGCTTCGCGCTGGATGTATGCGTCAGGACCTTGAGGCCGGTACAGGGAGTCGGTTGACCTCCTGGTTACAGGCGGTCGAGCAACGGCCTGCTAGGATGCATGCGGGCGGCGCCATTGTGCCTTCCCACGGACCGTTGGAACGATCGCAATCCCGACCTAAGTTATTGAAGCGCTTGACAATCAAAGCGTGAAGCAACCGGAGTGTAGCAACTTGAAGGCAAAGCCGGCAAACCAGGGCAAGGCCAAAGCGCGGGCAAAAGACGCGCCAGACCGCCGTACCCCATCCGCAAACCAACCCGGCAAGCCGGGGGTTCACCCCAAAATGTCCAAGGCGCTGAAGGCAGCCACGGCCGCGCTCGCCAAGACCCGGGGCCCCGGCACCTCAGCGTCCGGCTTCAAGCTGCGGGCGGGGGATATCCAGGGTGACCCGGTCCGGGACGGCTTCATTGCCCCGACCCGGCCGCCAGCCGAATTCGCCCAGCCGGCCGCGAAGACATCGTCGGCGCCCGTGCAATCTGCCGCATTGGCGACCCCTGCTCCGGCGGCGACGGTCCGAACCGAGAAAATCGACGAAGACTCGGCTGGTCAACGAATCGACAATTTTTTACTGAATCTGCTGAAGGGCGCCCCGCGCTCCCTGATCTACCGGATCCTCCGGTCCGGCGAAGTCCGGGTGAACGGCAAGAAGGTCAAACCCGAGGTCCGGCTCGAAGAAGACGATCAGGTCCGGATTCCGCCGGTCCAGATCGAAGACCGTGACCCCGGTCAAGCGCCCGCCGGCCTCCTGGCCCAGGTGCCGGGCTGGGTCATCTTCGAGGATCGGCTGTTCCTGGTCCTGAACAAGCCATCGGGCATTGCCGCCCACGGCGGCAGCGGTATCAGCTTCGGTGCGATCGAACTGGTCCGGCAGTGGCGGCCGAAAGAAACCTTCGAACTCGTTCACCGGCTCGATCGCGATACCTCGGGGGTTCTGGTCATGGCCAAACGCCGCAGTGGCCTCACCGCCCTGCAAGCCGTCATGCGCGAAAACAAGATCGAAAAACACTATCTGGCCTTGCTTGCCGGTCGGGTGCAACACGATCGCCAGAAGGTGGATGTCGCACTGGCCAAGAACATGCTGCGCGGTGGCGAGCGCATGGTCATGGTTGACGAGGACGGAAAAGATTCATTGAGCATCTTCAATGTGGTCGAGCGATTGCCCGGCGCCACGTTGGTCGACGTCCAGATCAAAACCGGCCGAACCCACCAGATCCGAGTCCATGCCCAACACCTGGGGCACCCGGTGCTTGGCGATGAGAAGTACGGCGACGAAGCTGCGAACAAGGGTGCCAAGCACTGGGGCCTGAAGCGGATGTTCCTGCACGCCAAGTCGTTTGCTTTCAGCCTGCCGGATCAGGAGTACGCGTTCACGGCGCCGTTGGCGGATGAGCTGAGGACTGTTGTGGATCGATTGCAGGCCAAATGAGCAGTGGGTGCCTAGGATTGCGCAAACCAACGCAGCAATGCCCGGGCATGGTCGATGGCGGAGCCATCAGCTCCTGCTCGATGGCCCATCGGGCAGCAACCAAATGGGTCAGCCTAGCGTCGCTGATTTTCAGGTAACCGTCTGGAAGTTGACGTAAACCGGCGGTCGGGACAAGACTACGGAATGGTTTGTAGACACAGCCTGGAGTTCGGCATGCAGATGAAGCGACGCGCCGCGGCGGTCTGCACCGGAGGTTTGTCTGTCGGCTCTGCCCTGTCGAGTTGCATCGTTGAATCGTGCCGAGCGAAGAATCGACCGCGTCGGCAGACGTCGTCTTTGTGACCACCATCACCCAGAGGAAATAGTGAATAAGCAGCCTGTCTACATGCGCGACAAAGAGGCTCCAATCATCCGATAAGATTTCACACAGTGGAATGTATCAAGGGCGAGCCTTCCATAGTGACGGCGCTCACGACAGGAGATCGGTGTGGTGAACCGAATGACCAGCGTTCCATCCATATGTCAGAGCAAAGTTCTCGCGTTCCCGGCAACAGTATTCTCGTAGTCTAGGGTTCATGGAAAGTGCCGGTTAGCTCAATCGGCTGCAGACCTTCCATGCCTTGGGGGAAAGAATCACTACGAGCCATCACAGAGTCCTTGCGCCGTAAAGCGCGGGAGTGAGCATTCAAATACAAGATTCGGTTAAGCCTGATCCAACCTGGCCGGCTAGGCTGCTTACAATTTGTGGTCGAAATCCGGTTTGCGCGGAAGTTGAACAATGCTCCGCTGTCGCTACTTTTGCGAGCTGTTAATGCCCGCTGTGGCAACTTGGTTGCGCAAAATCTGCAAAAGTAGTACGAAGGGAAGCCGGTTCCGGCCGTTTCGCTAACTGCAAGAAGAGGGGAGAGTCGTGACCAGTCTGGAAGAGATAGTCGCCGAAAAGAGGAACTCGTTGAAAACCGATCGACTTGATATGTCGTTTGGCGAGCTGATGAGCATGTTCGAAGATGGCGATCTATTCATTACTCCGGAATACCAGCGCGTATTTAGGTGGCAGCTGTTTCAGCAGACTAGGTTCATTGAATCAGTCCTGCTCGGAATACCCATACCTCCCATTTTTGTCGCAGAAGATGGCACAGGCAAATGGAGGTCGTTGACGGACCCAGCGCATATCCACAATCTTTGGCTTCTTCGGTCTGCTAAAGGACCTTCCCTGGCAAGAACAACTCGTACTTACTCAAGGTGAGATGATCCCTCAATTGGAGGGGCTGACGAACGAGACCATCCCCATAAAGCTCAAGACAACCCTTAAGAGATCAGTTTGCAGGGTTGAAATCGTTCGATGGGATAGCCTAGAAGACATCAGGTATGAGTTATTTAATCGCCTAAATACAGGTGCTAGTCCCCTCTCGGACCAAGAGATTAGAAACTGCATCTTTAGGGCCTACCCCGTTGACCTCAACCGAGTGCTGCGAGATGTGGCGAAGGTTCCGGAGTTCAATGAACTAATTAGCCTGAGTGAAGCAAAGAAAGAACAGATGTTCCTGGAGGAATTGACTCTCCGCTTCTTTGCATTCAGGCATCTGAAAGGCGAGTTCAAGACTACCGTGCCTCAATATCTGACGGAGTTTATGAAGGAGGTATCAAAGGGAGATAGTGCGCTCGATCTTGAAGCAGAAAAAGCGTACTTTGTTGAGCTTATTCATCTACTCGTCAAAGAATACGGAAGCAAGATATTCCGACCCAAAGGAAACTTCGCGCTCCACATTTTTGATTCTATTGCGTATGCACTTCCGAAGCGCTTCGCGAATATTGCTGGCAATGAGAAGGTGATATTCAGTTGCATTCGTAAGCTGCTTGAAGACGACACGTATCTTTCAATTGGCACGAGTACGTTTTCAAACGCGCGAATCAGGAATCGAATGAACCGTGCGTCGGAGATATTCAACGGTGCATAGAGTTGTCGCGGAAATCCTCGCTAGTAATGATTGGCGAGATCGGGAGTTCGCGAAGTTCAAAGTAAACTCTTCGGGAGTTGAGGAAGAGCTATGGTGTCGCATGTGCATACCAATGGTGTACGCGCACTGGGAAGGCTTTGTGGTTAGTTCCCTAAAGACGCTAATAGATCATTTGAATTCGTTAGGTCTTCCTGCCTCTGGTGTTCCGACAACGCTTGTCGCTGTTGGTCTCGCTGATGCATATCAATTTCTCAGTGGCAAGCAGTCGTTTGCGCAAAGGGTTGATTTCACTAATAGGTTTCGTGATTTGATTCAAGACACGATTAGATTCCAGAAGACAATTGATACTAAATCAAACCTCAAGGCTTCAGTACTTAGAGAGCTGTGTCATATGTATGGCTTCAGGTTCGAGAGGTTTTCCTCTCTGACTGCGGACATTGATCGGCTCGTAAACGTTAGAAACAGCATTGCGCATGGTGAGAACAGTTTCGTTCTGAACTCCGAAAATGTGTCGAAGTACATAGCGGCGGTCACTAATGCGATGGACATCTTCGAGAGGAAATCGAGAAGTTTCTGACAAATGAAGAGTACCTGTTGCGACGGAATCCCTGACTTCTGAAGGAACTTGTCGTTGGGGCTGTGCGGATACAATCAGGGATCATTTTCCGGCACCCAGCAGCAGGAGTGATCCGATCAAGCGGAATGCTTCCTGATCTCGGAAGCCCGTTGACCGTCAGCGCATACACTGCCGTCGCACGTGAGCAATCCAGCGCCTCGATGTTGAGTGTGCCCACTGGCGAAAGGTTTGTCCCACCAAGTTCATCGAGGCGGCCACCTGCGGACTCGAACACCTGCAGGCGCGCATGGTTGCCCTCAATGGGTCCGATCGCTGCATACCAGGCCGGCGGTTGTGGTCCGCCACCCGATGAGTGGCCGGCATCAAACGTGAACCATGTGGCGATCACCTGCCTCGTCTGTGGCAGGACTTCCACGAGGAATCCCTGGCCGGGTCGGGCGCCGTCATGCCATGCCCCGCCCATTCCTATCTGCCATCGGCTAGATCCTGGGGAAGGCAGATTCACGAGTGCGGCTTCACCTTCGGCAGCGTAAGCCGAACAGACGGTGTCAGGCGTGATCCGCGAAAGTGGGATCAGGCCGGAACGGATCTGGCCATCCACGGTCACCCGGTACTGCGCCTCGGCACGACTGCAGTCTGTGAATCGGAGGGTCACGGTGCCGCGCGGCCCTTATGCTCAATCTGTAGCTTCTGATGGGTTCCGCAAGCGAGGCCGGACGTGACGTGAGAAGACTTGACATCTGGCTCGCTTGGGTCGATAAAGTCTAATAATATAGACCTTAAGTAGCTTAAGGGCTAGTTCACGAGACAAAATTCATGCGCACAACCGTTTCCGACACCCTGCCTCCCCGAGTGCGACGAAGTCTGGAGAAACTTGGTTCGGATCTGAGGGATGCCCGACGCAAGCGAACCTTGACCGTACAAATGATGGTCGAGCGCGTGGGGGTGTCGAAAGCCACTTACCTGAAAGTGGAGAAGGGCGATCCGAGTGTGTCGATGGGGGTCTATGCCATGGTCTTGTTCACGCTTGGCTTCTCGGGCGCTTTGGCTGACATGGCCGATAGTCGGGAAGACAGCACAGGCTTGTTGCTGGACAGCAGCCGATTGCCGAAACGCGTGCGGCCGACAAAGGTGAAGCCGCAATGAAGCGGGTGCTTGATGTGTTCCTTGGCAACAATTCCTGTCAGGTCGGTACATTGCGGTTCGAAGCTCGGGGCGCACGCCAGAATGCGTGCTTCGAGTACCACCCGGATTGGCTGGCGTCCGGGCAGCGTTTCGCGCTTGAACCTGGTCTGCCATTGGTTTCGGGCATGCAGTTCCATCAGCCGGGGCGTGACGGATCGATATTCCACGGGGCCATTGCCGATACCGAGCCTGACGGCTGGGGGCGCAAAGTGATTCAGCGGGATCACGCCAAACAGAGGCAGCATGCGCGAGAACTGGGGACGGATTTTGATTCAAGGGCGCTGAACCACCTCGATTTTCTCTTGGCGGTTGATGATGCCAGCCGAGTCGGTGCCCTCCGGTTTCGCGATGAGCACCAACAATTCCTGCGTATCGCAAACAAGCCGGGCCGGTCGACGCCGCCGCTGATCGAACTCGACCTGTTGCGATTGGCAACGCGGGCGGTTGAGCTTCATGCCGAAACTGCCGCCGACTTGGCCTTTCTGCGCGGGCGCGGCACGACTCTCGGTGGGTTGCGCCCAAAGTGCACGGTGGTGGATGAATCGGGGCGTCTGTCGATCGGCAAGTTCCCGAGCGTTCATGACGATCGTCCAGTCACCAAGGGAGAAGTCCTGGCGTTGAAGTTGGCGCGTGACAGCGGTATTGATGCGGCCGAGGCGAGGCTGGTCGACAGTGATGGCACTCAGGTCGCCCTGATTCGCCGCTTCGATCGAATGGACGACGGCCAGCGAATCATGTTCGTTTCTGCGGCAACCATGATCGGGGCCGACAGTCAGGATGGAACAGAACACACCTATACGGAATTGGTCGATGCGCTGCGGCAATTCGGACTTCGGCCACAAGCGGATATTGAAGAACTCTGGCGACGCATTGCATTTTCAATACTGATCACCAATGTCGATGATCATTTGCACAACCACGGATTCCTGCATTCGCATCGTGGCCTGTGGACCTTGGCGCCGGCTTTTGACGTGAATCCATTTCCGGATCGGGCGAGAGAATTGAAAACCTGGATTTCGGAACAATCGGGGCCAGACGCATCGATCGACGCCCTGATGAGTGTTGCCGCGTATTTCCGGATCAGGAAAGAGCGCGCAGTCCAGATTCTGAAAGACGTGGAGCATGCGACGGCACGTTGGCGAGAGGTTGGCCAGTCCCTTGGCATGAGCAAACGTGAGTTGGATCAGTTTGAGGAAGCGTTCGAGCACAGGGAACGTGATGCGGCTCGAAAACTCTTTGGCTCATGAAGTCGCCAAGTTGGCGCACTCGGAACGGTTCCGCCACAATAGGCGCTTCCCCTTGCCGACCTTGCCCCGGAGCTCTCCATGCCCTCACGTCGTGACCTAGCCAACGCCATCCGCGCCCTGTCGATGGATGCCGTCGAGGCCGCCAAATCCGGGCATCCGGGCATGCCGATGGGCATGGCCGACATGGCTGAGGTGCTGTGGAACGATTTCCTGCGGCACAACCCGGCGAATCCGGCCTGGTCGAATCGCGATCGTTTTGTGCTGTCCAATGGTCATGGTTCGATGCTGCTGTATTCCCTGCTGCATCTGTCCGGTTATGACTTTCCGTTGGATGAGCTGAAGCGCTTCCGACAGTGGCATTCGAAGACGGCCGGGCATCCGGAGCGCTGCGAACATCCGGCGATCGAGACGACGACCGGCCCGCTGGGTCAGGGATTGGCGAATGCGGTCGGTATGGCACTGGCCGAGAAGGTGCTGGCGAACCGTTTCAACAAGGAAGGCTTCCCGGTCGTGGATCACATGACCTATGTGTTCCTGGGTGACGGCTGCCTGATGGAAGGCATCTCGCACGAAGTCTGCTCGCTGGCCGGCACGTTCAAACTCGGCAAGCTGGTGGCGTTGTATGACGACAACAACATTTCGATCGACGGTCAGGTCGGCGGCTGGTTCGGTGACGACACGCGCAAGCGCTTCGAGGCTTACGGCTGGGAAGTGATCAGTGATGTCGACGGCCACAATGCCGAGGCGGTCAAGGCGGCATTGGTGTCGGCGGCAATCGACCCGGACAAGCCGACGCTGATCTGCTGCAAGACGACGATCGGTTTTGGTGCGCCGACAAAGGCCGGCAAGGAATCGTCGCATGGTGCACCGCTCGGCAAGGATGAAATCGCCGGTGCCCGCGCTGCGCTGAACTGGCCGCATGCGCCGTTCGAAGTGCCGGATGACCACTACGCCGCGTGGAATGCCCGCGAGAAGGGCGCTCGCTTCGAAACCGAGTGGCGTGCGCTGTTTGCGCGTTACCAGTCGGCGTTCCCCGAACTGGCCGCCGAGTTCGATCGCCGGATGACCGGCGCGCTGCCGGCCGACTTCTCCGAACAGGCAATGGCCTACGTGCGCAAGCTGCAGGCAGAAGGCCCGGTTGTGGCCTCGCGCAAGGCCTCGCAGATGGCGCTCGAAGTCTTTGGTCCGCTGCTGCCGGAATTGATTGGCGGCAGTGCCGACCTCGCCCATTCGAATCTCACCTTGTGGAAAGGTTCGAAGGACGTCAACAAGGCCGGCGCCGAAGGCAATTACATCTATTTCGGCGTCCGCGAATTCGGCATGAGCGCCATCTGCAACGGAATCGTGCTGCATGGCGGCTTTGTGCCCTATGACGCCACGTTCCTGGTGTTCAGCGACTATGCCCGCAACGCCGTGCGCATGGGCGCATTGATCCCTGCTGCAGTGATCCATGTCTACACACACGATTCGATCGGCTTGGGTGAAGACGGTCCGACCCATCAGCCGATCGAACATCTGGCCAGCTTGCGGTACATCCCGAACAATCCGGTCTGGCGCCCGGCCGATGCCGTCGAGTCGGCGATGGCCTGGAAATGTGCGATCGAGCGTCGGGATGGCCCCAGCTGCCTGATTTTCTCGCGACAGAACCTCGCACATCAGGCGCGCAGTGAGCAGCAGGTGCAGGACATTGCGCGTGGTGGTTACGTTGTGCTGGATGCACCGGGCGGCAAGCCGGACGTGATTTTGCTGGCCACCGGCTCGGAGCTGGGCATCACCATGGATGCTGCCCGCAAACTCGCCGCCGACGGCATCGCCGTTCGGGTCGTGTCGATGCCCTGTACGCAGATTTTTGACCAGCAGCCGCTGGAATGGCGTGAAGGCGTGTTGCCGGGCTGGTGCCGCAAGCGCGTGGCCGTCGAGGCGGGTGTCAGTGATTTCTGGCGCAAATACGTGGGTCTGGATGGCGACGTGATCGGCATCGACCGGTTTGGTGCCTCGGCGCCGGCAGAGCGCCTCTACAAGGAGTTTGGCTTCACGGTTGAGGCGATCGAGTCGGCAGCACGGCGCCAATTGGCCTGAACTGAGCCAACGTCGCCACGGGTTGTTCACATCGATCTTAAGGTGGGATTCAATCAGTAGCCTTCATGCTGCGGGCTACTGTCCCACCCCGGGGCCACGTTAGACTCCGGAACCATGCGCCTGTTCCCGATCATCATCCTTCTGCTTCTGCTGCCGACCTCGGCGGCATGGGCACAGGCTGAGCCGGTCGAAACCGAGCCGGGCATGGGCGCGCCTCTGTCGTCGCCCCGAATGCCGCGCAACGACGTGCCGCGTTTGCCCAGTGAGCGCAACGAGCGCTTTGCGCCGCGGCTGCGGCCGGGACAAACCGATTCGGCCCAGTCCAATCGATCGCCTGTATTCGAACGCCGTGATCCACGTGCGATCCGATATGGCGAGGTCGACACGCGCCGATCCGCCATCGACCGGCGGTCGGAAGGGTCGGAGCGTGTGGATTCCGACTTGAACCGGGCTGTCGAGCAGGTCCAGGCGCAACATGGCGGCAAAATCCTGTCTGCCGACCGCATGCGCCACCGTGGCCAGGATGTATACAGGGTCAAGGTCCTGACGCCGGACGGCCGGGTCAAGACCGTTCAACTTGAACAGCCCGAGAGCCCCAATCATTCCGAGGAGCAACGTTGATGCGTGTACTGCTGGTTGAAGATGAAGCCCCCCTTCGTGAAACCCTGGCAGCGCGGCTGAAACGGGAAGGTTATGCGGTCGATACCGCCGGTGACGGCGAAGAAGGCCTGTACCTGGGCCGCGAGATGCCGTTCGACGTGGCGGTGATCGATCTCGGATTGCCAAAGCTGAGTGGCATGGAGTTGATCAAGAAACTGCGTGCCGCCGATCGCAAGTATCCGATCCTGATCCTCACCGCCCGCGGCAGCTGGCAAGACAAGGTCGAAGGCCTCAAGACCGGTGCCGACGACTATCTCGTCAAGCCGTTTCATGTCGAGGAACTGATGGCGCGCCTGAATGCGCTGATGCGCCGGTCCATGGGCTGGAGCAAGCCGCAGCTGGAATGTGGCCCGATCGTGCTCGACACCACGGCACAATCGGTCACGGTGGCCGGCAGTACGGTTGAGCTGACCACCTACGAATACAAGGTGCTCGAATACCTGATGCTGCATGCCGGCGAACTGGTTTCGAAAGCCGATCTCACCGAGCACATCTACCAGCAGGACTTCGACCGCGACTCGAACGTGCTGGAAGTGTTCGTCGGGCGCCTGCGTCGCAAGCTCGATCCCGACAATGCGCTGAAGCCGATCGAGACCGTTCGCGGTCGCGGTTATCGCTTCGCGATTCCGCGCAACCTCTGAGCGGAATCCGGCGCGCCCCGTGGCGGCTCGGCGATCCCTCTCCCTGCAGACCCGCCTGTTGTGGACGGCCAGCATCGCGCTGGCCACGTTCCTCGGTGCCACGGGTTATGCGCTTGACCAGGCCTACCGCAAGAGCCTGACGCAGGCCATGCGCGATCGCCTTCAGGGTTATGTCTGGAGTTATCTCTCGGGTTCCGATCTCACCGTCAAGGGTGAGCTGATCTTGCCCGAGGTGGCGCCGGAGCCACGTTTCGAACGCCCTCAGTCCGGGCTCTATGCCGGCGTCAGTGGTGAGCAGGTGGGTTGGCGCTCGCCGTCCGCCTTGGGTCGCGACTTGCCGTTCGAGCAGACGCTGGATCCCGGCCGCACCAGTTTCGAGGGGCCACTCGCGAGCAACGTGGGGGGCGTCTACGTGTTCTCCCAAGGTGTGGCCTGGGAACAGCCGGATGGCAAGGAAGTCCGCTTGACGTTTCATGTCGCCGAGCACGAATCGGCACTTCGTCGGCAGATCAACGTCTATCGGACCACGTTGATGGCGTATCTGGGTACCGCCGCGCTGGTGCTGTTTCTGGTGCAGTTGCTGATGTTGCGGTGGAGCCTGCGCCCACTCCGGCAGGTGTCGAATGACCTGGCCCGCGTCGAGCGTGGTGAGCAGGAAGCCTTGCCGGATCGATATCCGCGGGAGCTCAAGCCTCTCACGCGGTCGATCAACGATGTGATCGGCAATGAACGCGAGCAGCGCACACGTTACCGCAACACGCTCGGTGATCTGGCGCACTCGCTGAAGACACCGCTGGCAGTGATTCGCTCCACGCTGGACGAGCCAGGTGAACTCGAGACCGCACAGCGGGACGTGCTGGCCGATCAGGTCCGGCGCATGGACGAGATTGTCGCCTATCAGTTGGCGCGTGCCGCTGCATCCGGGCACAGCACGTATTCGGCGCCGGTCCCGATCGAGGCCCATGCCGAGTCGATCGTCAGCAGTCTCGAAAAAGTCTATGCCGCACAAGGTGTCTTGTGCGAGTTCGAGATCGAACCCGATGTTCGTTTTTATGGTGAACAGGGTGATTTGCTCGAACTGCTCGGCAACCTGCTCGAAAACGCATTCAAGTGGGCCAAAGGCCGTGTCCTGCTGACCATCAGCCAGCAGCGCCCGCCGGGCGCCCGACGGCCGGGTTTGACCGTGCTGGTGGAAGACAACGGCCCGGGTATTCCCGACGAAAAGAGCGAGCAGTTGCTGAAACGTGGTGTGCGCGGGGATGAGCGCGTGCAGGGTCACGGCATTGGGCTGTCGATCGTCACCGACATCGTGCGCAGTTATCGCGGCGAGTTGACGATCGATCAGTCGGAAGAGCTGGGTGGTGCACGATTCACGGTGCGGTTCCCGCCGGTGGTGTAACGGGGCGGTGCCGGTCTGAATCATTCGTTTTGACTGAAGTCATGACAACCGCAGCGGTTCGGCACACAATGGCGGCAAGAATTCAGGGAGTTGCCGATGAGCGCCGATCTGACGCCGTATCTCCGGTTGATGGCCAACAAGAACGCATCCGATCTGTTCTTGACTGTCGGCGCACCGCCGAACATCAAGATCGATGGTGAGACCTTGCCTCTGTCCGAGCCGCCACTGGACTCGGAATCGCTGCACAAGCTGGCGTACTCCGTGATGAACGAACACCAGCAGCGCGAGTTCGAAGCGACGCTGGAGATGAACCTGGCATTGGGCATGCCGACGATCGGTCGGTTCCGCGTGAATGTGTATCGGCAGCGCGGTGAACTGGCTTTGGCGCTGCGCTACATCACGAACCATATTCCGTCCCTGCAGGAATTGAACTTGCCGACGGTGCTGCATGAATTGATCATGATTCCGCGCGGTCTTGTGCTGGTGGTGGGCTCGACCGGTTCCGGCAAGTCGACCACGCTCGCCTCGATGATCGATTACCGGAACAGTGTCCGGACTGGTCATATCCTGACGGTCGAAGAACCGATCGAGTATGTCCACGAACACAAAAAGTCCATGGTCGATCAGCGTGAGGTCGGCCTGGATACGATGAGTTACGCGAACGCGCTGAAAAACGCCATGCGCGAAGCGCCGGACGTCATCATGATCGGCGAAATCCGGGACCGGGAAACCATGCAGGCGGCCATCAGTTATGCCGAAACGGGCCACCTTTGCCTGTCGACGCTGCATGCCAACAACGCCAATCAAACCCTCGATCGCATCATCAATTTTTTCCCCGAGACGGCACATCATCAGTTGCTGATCGACCTGTCGCTGAATCTCCGCGCCGTGGTGTCACAACGACTCTTGCGTGGCATCAACCAAAAGCGCGTGCCGGCCGTCGAGATCCTCATGGGCACGGCCTTCGTGGCGGATCTGATCGCCAAGGGCGAAATTGCTGCAGTCCGCGAAGCCATGAAGCAGGGCGAGCAGCACGGCATGCAGACGTTCGACGAGTCCCTGTACCAACTCTACGCGAGCGGACGCATTACCTATCAGGAAGCACTGGCGCACGCTGATTCACGGACCGACCTGTCGTTGCGGATTCGGCTGCAGGGGCCACAGCCCGGCTTGGCGATCCACAATGTCGGATCGGATGGTGAGGGGCCGATGCGGCTGGAAGGCATGACCTGATCCGAGTGGCGGTTAAAATCCGCTTCTTTGGACGCGTTTCAACGGTCTTCTAGAACCCGGTTGCCGCAAGGACAATGCCGACAATCCAGGCGAGGATCATGCTGGCACCGATGCTGGCCAGGATGACGATCACGAGGGTCGGCCAACTGTGAGCCGGCAACTCCGTGCCGAACAGCTGACCTGCACGAGCCATTTGCCGACGCCATACCCAAACGGCGCCGAGTGCGGTGATCGTGAGGTGTTCCAGACCAACCAGAAACGGATTCGAAACCCGGCCGGTGATCGGCACCAGGATGCCGATCAGGGCAATGCCGATATAGAGCGTCAGGTTCGCCCGCCGGGAATCTCCCAGGCACAACTCGTTGCTGCGGATGGTGTACATCAACGCCAACGGACCACCGAACAGGCCACAGATTGCCGTTTGCCAGGGCCGGAACAGATCGCCCGGGTCTTCGGTCACCACCATGGGTGGCTCACTCAATTCGGCCTTGGGGGGCTGGTAGGGGTTATCCATGTCAGGACATCGTCCAGTAGCCGGTTCCCAGGAGCAGCATCAGGAGCCCGAACATCACGACCATCGCGGCTGCAGCTCCGGCCAGCACCAGTGCCAGAACCAGACCATTGTTCTTCAACCTGAGGTGTTCTGCGACCGGCCGACGCGGGTCTTTTTCATGGAATTCGTAAGCGAGGTAACCGGCGATGCCGCCTTGGGCCATTGGAAACAGAAAGACCGGTATGGCCTTCGGCAACATGATGACCAGCAGCAACCAGAGGCAACTCAGGATCAGGCCCGACCACAATGTGGCGTGTGCGAGCGTGTCGCGTCGGAGCTCGAGGAAATTGCTGCGCAGCATCCACATCGCCACGAAGGGTCCACCCAACAACGCGGCTGTACCGACCTGAAGATATGAGTACAACGCACCGATCGCCTCGGGTTCGGTCAGCAATTCGGCGCGTGGGGCAGCGTAAGGGTTCTCGGTCACGGCCGATCCGTGCGCTCCAGCCGCATCGACAAGTCGATCGCGCGAACATGTTTGGTCAAGGCACCGACCGAAATGAAGTCGACGCCGAGCGCGGCGACGTCGGCGATCCGCTCGAACGTCATGCTGCCGGACACTTCGAGGGCAACCCGGCCACGCGTTCGCGCCACGGCCTCGACCAGATCTTCGCGCGAAAACTCGTCGAGCATGATGCGGTCGGGCCGTTCGGCCAGGGCTGCATCGAGTTCGGCCAGCGACTCCACTTCGATTTCGACCAGACGTGTCCCCGCCAATTCGCGGGCGCGCCGAATGGCTGCGGCGATTGATCCGGCTGCGGCGATATGATTTTCCTTGATCAGCACGGCATCGAACAGGCCGACTCGATGATTGCTGGCCCCGCCGACGCGAACAGCGTATTTCTGGGCTTGACGGAGTCCGGGCAGGGTCTTGCGCGTATCGAGAATGCGCGTCTGGGTGCCGGCCACGGCCTGGGCATACTGGCGCGCCACCGTGGCCGTTGCCATCAGGGTCTGCAGGAAGTTCAGCGCGCAGCGTTCGGCGCTGACCAGCGCCCGCACCGGGCCGCGGACCTCGAGAAACACGGTGTTGGCCGCCAGATCAGCCCCTTCCGCACACAGCCAGCGGACATCCACCGAGGCATCCAGTTGCCGGAAACAGGCTTCTGCCCAAGCCTGGCCACACAGGACCGCCGGCTCACGCGTCAAGACGCGCGCCACTGCGGTTTCGTCGGCCGGCAGCAGTTGGGCGGTCAGGTCACCACTGCCGATGTCTTCGGCAAGCGCCCGGCGCACATCCGACTCGATCAGGTCCGCTTCCGGCAAGGCAGCTTCGGTCACTTCGGGAAATCCGTGAACTGCGTGGTGCCGACGCCTTCTTCAGGCAGCAGGACCGGGATGCCGTCATCGACGCAGTACAGCACCTGCGCGTCCTCGCGCAACAGGGCCTCCGTCCACGGTTCGGTGACTGGTTGGCCATTACTTCGCTGGACGCGGCCCTCGGCAATGTGCCGGTTGAGGAAGCCAAGCTGGGCCTTGGTGGCCAAGCGCAAGGGCAATTTGTTGACCGGGCAGGTCAGGATGGACAGGAATCTTGCATCCAACGCCATGGGGAACTCCGATGATTTGTGCGGTTAAGATAGCGTCCCCGTCCATCATTTTCATGGCCAAGCAATGAGTCCACAGCACAAAGCCCCGTTGGTTGGCGTGATCATGGGATCAAGGTCCGACTGGGAGACCATGAAACATGCCTGCGACACCCTCGAACGACTGGGGGTCGCCTACGAACAGCGGGTTGTGTCTGCACACCGGACACCCGACCTGCTGTTCCGGTATGCCGAAGAGGCCCGCACCCGTGGCCTGAAGGTGATCATTGCGGGCGCTGGTGGCGCCGCACACTTGCCGGGGATGGTCGCCGCAAAGACCTGGCTGCCGGTGCTTGGCGTGCCGGTGCAGTCAAAATCCCTGAATGGCATCGACTCCCTGTTGTCGATTGTGCAGATGCCAGCCGGCGTGCCGGTCGGGACCCTTGCGATCGGATCCAGTGGTGCGATCAACGCGGCCCTGTTGGCGACCTCGATCCTCGGGACCTCCGAACCGCGATTTGCGCTGGCGGTCGACGAGTTTCGTCGCCTGCAGACCGAACAAGTGCTGAGCCGGCCGGATCCGAGCGACTCATGATGCGCGTCGGCATCCTCGGCGGCGGGCAGTTGGCGCGAATGATGGCGCTGGCCGGTGCGCCACTCGGCCTGCAATTCCGAATCCTCGATGTCAGCCGTGATGCCTGTGCCGCGCAGTTTGCGCCGCAGATCGTGGCCGACTACACCGATCGCGACGCACTGGAACGCTTCGCTGCCGAAGTCGATGTCGCCACCTTTGATTTCGAGAACGTGCCGGCCGAGTCGGCGCGATTCCTCGCCGAACGTTTGCCGGTGTTTCCGAATCCGAAAGCCCTCGCGCTGGCCCAGGATCGTCTGCATGAAAAAACCCTGTTCCGCGAACTCGGGATGGGCACCGCCGAATTTGCGGCCGTTGAACATCTCGAAGAACTGCGCGCTGCCACGGCGCGTATCGGCTTTCCCTGTGTCCTCAAGACCCGCAGGTTGGGTTACGACGGCAAGGGTCAGTACCGGCTGTATTCAGCGGCCGACATCGAGCCGGCATTTGCCGAACTTGGCCATGCGCCGCTGATCCTCGAAGCGTTCGTGGCGTTCCAGCGTGAGGTCTCGGTGGTCGCGGTGCGTTCGCGTCAAGGCGAATTCCGCGCCTGGCCGCTGACACAGAACTGGCATGCCAGCGGCATCCTGTCGGCATCCCTGGCGCCTGCGCCCGATCCTGAAGGGCTCGCCGACAAGGCATTCGCGGCAGCGGAGCGGTTGGCCCACCAACTCGATTACGTGGGCGTGTTTGCACTCGAGCTGTTTGATCTGGGCGGTGGCGAATTCCTGGTCAACGAAATGGCACCGAGGGTGCACAACTCCGGGCACTGGACCCAACAAGGGGCCATGACCTGCCAGTTCGCGAACCACTTGCGTGCCGTGGTCGGTTTGCCGCTGGGCAGTACCGAATTGCTGGCGCCCACGGTCATGTTGAACTGGGTCGGTGATCTGCCCGCCCGCGAGACCATCCTCGAATACCGTCGTGGTTACTTTCACGATTACGGCAAAACGCCGCGAGCCGGCCGCAAGGTGGGTCACGCGAACATTGTCGGGGCTACCCACGACGAACTCGCCGATGAGCTCGAGCGATTGGCTGATCGATTGGACCGGCATGCCCAGATCGACCCCGTGCTCAAGGTCCTTCGCTGATGTCGGCCAGGACGGAATAGGCTGACATGGCAAAACGATTGCAGAAAGCCCTGAGCGAAGCACGGATCGACCTGGACGCCCAAGCGGCAGATGCCCGCGAAGTTCTGGCTATCCTGGCCGGTTTGATGGCGCACAGTGCCGCCGAGGCGCAGACGCTGGCCGCGGCCTTGTTGGCGCGTGAACAGACCGGCGCCACGGCGCTTGGAAACGGGGTTGCGGTGCCGCATGCGCGGGTTGCCGGAATGACCGAGATCCGCGCGGCCTTTGTTCGCACCCGTACCCCGTCAGCTTCGCCGCGCCGGATGGCCTGCCGGTTGACCTGTACTTTGGGCTCATCGTGCCGGTGCACGCCAATACCGAGCACCTGGAGCTGCTTGGCGAAATTGCCGAGCTTCTGTCTGACGAGTCGGCGGTCAGGGCCTTGCGCGAGGCCAGGAGTCCCGCCACGATCCGATCGACCCTGCTGGAGCGACCGGCATGAATCGCCAGATCACTGCACGCGAACTGTTCGACCAGATCAGCGACCGCCTGAAACTTCGGTGGGCGGGCGGTCTCAAGGGTGAGTCGCGGGTGCTCGAAGCCGGTGAAAATCTGGCGCGTCGGCCATCGTTGGCCGGGTATCTCAACATCATCTATCCGAACAAGGTGCAGATTGTCGGGATCGACGAGGTCAAGTACCTCGATGAACTCGACTCGCGCCAGCGCTGGGAAACCATTGCGAAGATCATCCGCAAGGCACCGACGGCGATCATCGTCACGCGCGATCAGACCGTGCCGAGTGACTTGCGCGAGGCGGCCGAGGAGTCGAACACCCCGCTCTGGGTGTCGGGCAAACGCGGTCATGAAATCCTGACGTTTGTGCAGTACCACCTGAGTCGCGCCCTGGCAAACAACACCTCGTTGCATGGTGTGTTCATGGAGGTCTATTCCATCGGGGTGTTGATCACCGGTGACGCCGGCTCCGGAAAGAGCGAGTTGGCCCTGGAGCTGATCACGCGTGGCCACCGACTGGTGGCCGATGACGCGCCTGAGTTCACGCTGATCGCCCCCGACGTGATCGACGGCACCTGTCCGGAAATGCTGCAGGATCTGCTCGAAGTACGCGGTCTCGGCATTCTCAACGTGCGCCAGATGTTCGGTGAAACGTCGGTGAAGAAGAACAAGTACCTTCGCCTGATCGTGCATCTGGGTCGCATGGAGGATGTGCATGCGAATGACGGCATGGCGCGGATTACCGGTGTCACCAGCACACAGACCGTGATGGACCTGGAAGTGCCGCGCATCATCATCCCGGTGGCGCCGGGCCGAAATCTTGCCGTGCTCGTCGAAGCCGCCACGCGCAGTTTCATCTTGCGCAGCAAGGGCATTGATCCGGCGCAGACCTTCATCGACCGTCAAGCCCATCAGATGCGCAGGCAAACACCATGGTAGACCAACCACTCCGTTTCACGCCGCCACCGCAGGCGCGAACCACGGGCCAGTCCGGTCCGAGCGAACGGCTGATCGTGCTCAGTGGCCTGTCGGGCAGTGGCAAGACCGTGGCGCTGCGGACACTCGAAGACCTGGACTACTACTGCGTCGACAACCTGCCCACGGCACTGATGCCGGCGTTTGTGGATGCCGTGCGCGAGGGGCAGCCTGGCCGATATCCGCGGCTGGCAGTGGGCGTCGACGTGCGCAATCGCGCCGAGGATCTGAACCGGCTGCCGGAAGTTCTGGCGACGATTGCGCATCGTGGCCTGGCGTACGAGCTGATTTTTCTGGACACGCGCGATGATGTGCTGCTGAAGCGCTTTTCCGACACGCGCCGGCGTCACCCGTTGACCTCCGACGGGATCGCGCTCAACGATGCCATTGCGCTCGAGCGCAAGCTGCTGCGGCCGCTGTCGTCGATTGCCGATCGCGTCATCGATTCGTCCGATCTGAATGTGCACCAGTTGCGGCGGCTGATCGCCACCGAATTCGGGACCAGCGGCTCGCAGATGTCGCTGCTGTTTGAATCCTTCGCGTACAAGCGCGGGGTGCCGAGCGACGCCGACTACGTGTTCGATGCTCGATGCCTGCCGAATCCGCATTGGGATCCGAAGTTGCGACCGCTGTCCGGGCGGGATCCGGCGATCCGCGACTATTTCGCAACGCTGCCCGAAGTCGAGAATTTCTTCGAGCAGGTGCGGTCGTTCCTGAGTACGTGGTTGCCCCGTTTCGAAGCCGAACAGCGGAATTACATCACTGTGTGTATTGGCTGCACGGGTGGTCGACATCGGTCCGTCTATATTGCCGAGCGGCTTGCCGAGGCATTCCGCACGCAACGGGAGCACGTGATGACTTTTCACCGGGAGTTGGAATGAGCGTAGGCGTTTTGGTGATGACCCATCCGCATGTCGGGCCGGGCCTGCTGTCTGCGGCCCGCGGTGTCCTGGGCCCGTTGCCACTGAAGACGGCGGCGGTCGAAGTGGGTTTCGGTGAAGCCACCGACAGCGCGCTGGTGCGTGCGAATGCGGCCATCCGCGAGCTTGAGCAAGGCGAGGGTGTGCTGGTCCTGACCGACCTCTACGGCGCGACGCCAAGCAACCTCGCCGGCAAGTTGGCGAACGTCGGGTGTCGCATCCGCCGCGTGTCCGGTTTGAGCCTGCCCATGTTGCTTCGGGTGATGAACTATCCCGAACAGCCCATCGACGAACTGGTCGGCACCGCAACGGCCGGTGCGCGCAACGGTGTGGTGGTGGATCATGGCTGAGCACGATCTGATCATCCCGAACAAGTTGGGCCTGCATGCGCGGGCGTCGGCGAAACTCGTGCAACTGGCGTCACGCTTCAAGTCGGGCGTCTTCATCCAGTGCCGCGGGCGCGAAGTCAACGCGAAGAGCATCATGGGCCTGATGTTGCTGGCGGCCCCGAAAGGGACGGCGATCCGGCTGCGGACCGATGGTGAGGATGCCGATGAAGCCATGGCGGCTGTGGTCGACTTGATCGAACGCAAGTTCGACGAGGGAGAGTAAGCCATGCGCGTCGAGTTCGAGGGGCAATTTGCCGCCAAGGGCCTGGCGCTGGGTCGTGCGCGTGTCATCTATTCGGCCAGCTTCGATATCGAGGAGGAGCCGCTCAGTCATGCCGGCATTCCGAACGAAGTGAAGCGGTTCGACGAGGCGCTGAAGGTGGCGCGTGCGGAACTGAATGCCCTGACCATCAAGGTGTCGGGTGCATTGGCGAAGGACATGGCGGAGATCATCGAGGCGCACGCGATGATCCTCGATGATCCGGAGTTCACCGATGCGGTGGTGCAGCTGATCCGTCGCGAGACGCTCCGCGCGCCGGTCGCACTGCGACGACAACGCGACTTGTTGGCCGCGGCGTTCGAGGCCATCGAGGATCCCTATCTGCGTGCGCGCCGCGACGATCTGGATCATGTGGTCGCCCGCGTCTTTGCAGCACTGCAGCGTGGTGGCGCCGAGCCCGAGCGCAAGCTGAATGCGATCGACGAAATTCTGGTGTGCGAGACCATTGCGCCGGCCGATCTGGCGGCTCTGGTTGATCAAGGCCTCAAGGGTTTGGTCGCCACTGCCTCCAGTCCGTATTCGCACACGGCCATCCTGGCGCGCAGTTTTGGCATCCCGATGTTGTGTGGTGCGCGCACGGCACTGAACTTCGTGCATGACGGCGATTGGGTCCTGCTGGATTCCGAGCATGGCATTTCACTGATCAATCCCGATGCGATCGACCTGTCGCGGTTCCGCACGCACCAGCGCGATGCCGAGAAGGAAGAACGCCGCCGTGCAAAGCAGAAAGTGCAGGATGCACGGACCCGCGACGGTCACGCGCTGCAGTTGTATGTGAACGCCGAGGACACCGAGACGATTGCCAAGGCGCGCCGCAACGGTGCTGCCGGCGTCGGGTTGTTCCGTACCGAATTCCTGTTCCTGCGCCAACGCGAATTGCCGAACGAGGACGAACAGTTCAAGGTCTACCGGGACGCCGTGATTGCCATGGCCGGCAAGCCGGTCACGTTCCGTACGCTTGATCTGGGCGCCGACAAGGCTTTTGGCGGCCCGCTGGAAGTGGCGCGAGAGGAGAATCCCGCATTGGGTTTGCGCGGCATTCGTCTGTCCCTGCAACGCCGTCACCTGTTTACCGAACAGGTGCGAGCGATTCTGCGTACATCCGGATTCGGGCCGATCCGGATTCTGTTGCCGATGGTGTCCGCGATCGAGGAAGTTCGGGAAGCGCGTGCGCTGATCGAAGAAGCGATGGCGCAGTTGCGCCATCAGCGGGTACCGCTGGCCGATCAGGTGCCGCTCGGGGTGATGATCGAAGTGCCGGCGGCGGCACTGATCTCCAACGAACTGGCGCGCCATGCCGAGTTTTTTGCGATCGGCAGCAATGATCTTGCTCAGTATGTGCTGGCGGCCGATCGCAACAACGCCCAGGTCTCCGAGGCCTACGATCCGATGCATCCGGCATTCGTGCGATTGTTGTATCTCGTGGCCGACAGTGCGCGTCAGGCGAAGCGCCCGCTCAGTATCTGCGGTGAAATCGCCGGTGATCCTCGTTATACGGCCCTGCTGCTGGCGTTGGGCATCACCGATTTTCCATGCACCTGAATGCACTGAACGATGTCCGCGACACGGCCGCGAAGCTCAGTCGCAAACAATTGCGCGGGCGCCTCGCGCGGATCCTGCATGCCGGCGACCGCGCCGAATTGTCGGCCGCGCTCAAACAACTCTCCTGATACGACGATCCCCCGATATGCCTTCACCCAATCCTTTCGCGCCTTTCGGATCCATCAGGACGGCAAGACGCACCGCGCCGGCATCGAGTCGATGGCCGTGGACCAGTTGTCGGCCGGCGAAGTGGTCATCCAGACGGCGTTTTCGAGCGTCAACTACAAGGACGCCCTGACGGGCACCGGCACCGGCAAGATCCTGCGTCAGTTTCCGCTGAATGGCGGGATTGATGTCGCCGGCCACGTGGTCGCCAGTGCTGATCCGGCGTTCCGGGAAGGTGATGCCGTGCTGGTCACCGGGTCGGGTTTGTCCGAAACGCGGGATGGCGGGTATTCCGAATATGCAAGGCTGGACGCGCGGCAAGTGATTCCCTTGCCCAACGGGCTGAGCCTGCGCGACGCCATGATCCTGGGTACGGCGGGGTTCACCAAGGTGGATCAATTCGATGCCTTGATCCAGCTCGGGGCGCGCCAATGTGTGGCCCGCCAGGGGCTTCATTGGGGGCAGCGGCCCCTGGAAGCCGCAACCTGGGCGGGTGCCATCGACAGTGTCGGCGGCGAGATGTTGTCGGGCCTGACGCGCGTCATCAAGCCCTACGGCAACATCGCAATCTGCGGTCTCGCGGGTGGCGATGAACTCCACACCACGGTCATGCCGTTCATTATCCGGGGGGTCTCCCTGCTCGGGGTGGCGTCGTCCGGAACCGCCTATTCGATCCGTCGGCAGATCTGGGAACGCCTCGCCGGAGCCTGGAAACCGGCCCATCTGGCAAAAATATGTACACATTCGGTGACTTTGGAGGAATTGCCCGGAGTTTTTGCTAGGATGCTCACAGGCGGCTCTTTCGGTCGGACACTGGTACAGTTCTGAGCAGGCAAGCCACTCAAATTCAAGTAACAGGGAAACGCTATGGGACGCATTCTGATCGTTGACGACTCTCCTTCGCAAATCGAAGGATTGCGCCGTGTGGTGCAAAAACTTGGCCATGAAGTCGTCACGGCCGAGGACGGACTGCAAGGCATCGAAGTGGCCAAGCGGGAACTGCCCGACCTCATCCTCATGGATGTGGTCATGCCGAATCTCAACGGGTTCCAGGCAACCCGGCAAATCTCGAAAGATCCAAAGACCTCGCACATCCCTGTGGTGCTGGTCACCACGAAGGATCAGGAAACCGACAAGGTCTGGGGCATGCGTCAAGGTGCCAAGGCCTATGTGGTGAAGCCGATCAGTGAGGCCGAGCTGACGAAGACCATCAATGAGCTGATGCCACGCTGATTGCGGGCGTCGAGCAAGAAAAAAAGCCCCGCTTGTGCGGGGCTTTTTTGTGGGGCCGCAAACGCGTCAGGGGCTCAGCGTCGGTAGTGGAGAATCGAGATACCAGCGTTCGGCTTCATCGTCGTAACGCCAAAGGGTAGTCAGTCGCAGGTTGCGTGTGATCTGCGTGTGGCGGTTCACCAACTCCAGTTCGGTACGCTGTGCGGCGGAATTCTCGCCGTTCCACACCACCGGTTGCTCGCGGTAGCCAATGACCCGGTACTGTTTCCAGCGCTCCAGTTCCAGGGGTTTCGGTCGCAGTTTGTCGGCATCTTCCGGATCGAAATAGGCGAACACACGCTCGATGTCTTCACCCCAGCGGAATTCGCTGGCAAACGCGGTGAGGGTATTTTCCAGCGCTTTTTCGTCGCTGCGCGAATTCGGGCAACCGGCGAGCAGGGCGGCGAGCAGGGCTGGCAGCAGCAGTCGGGTCAGGCGCTTCATGTTTTTGCTCCATGGCGTTTTGCAACGAATTGGCCAGTGAACCGGCACGCCACACCACCGCCTTCGAGTGCGGTGACTTCGGCGTGCAGGGTCACGCGGGCCTTGCCCTTCTCTTTGAGTTGGGCGATGAACCCCGGCCAGTCCTGGCCGGAGTCGAGGTGTGCTTCCGCGATCAGTTCATCCCAGACCGGGGCCAGGTAACGAATCTCCGAATCCTGCACGAACACGTCTGCCTTGATTCCGGCTTCGTCCAGCTTGAGCATGGTCAGGCCCCAGCAACTCAGGGTCATCAGGCTGACCAGACTGCCGCCGAACGCACAGCCCTTGTCGTTGACATTGGCGGCGAGCGGGGCGCTCAAAGCCAAGCGGTTGTCATCGAACTCAAGCACGCGAAGCCCCATGGCACGAGCCAGGGGAATGGTTTCCAGCATCAGTCTCTCGAGGGCGTAACAGGTGTCCATCGATTCCAGGTCATAAAGATTCACCGAAGTCTGGCGGGCCGGTTCGGGGGGTGCAAGTCTTGACCGGACGCCTCTTATGGTTTGACATGCCGAACCATGAAGCGTTCACGCCAGAATGAAGTGATCCGCCCGATCACACTGATTGTTCAGGTGGCAGTCCGGGCCAGTCATGACCCACTGACCCGGGCGCTGCGTCGCCTGCCGGTTGCGGTCTTGCGCGCCAGCTCGCTGGCGGTGAGGCCGCAGGCGGGATTGGCGCGCCTTCGTGATCGGTTCGAACGTGCCGGGGCATTGGTCTTCGCGAGCGGCAACGGGGTTCGTGCCTTGGCGCCGGTGGCACGGGATTGGCGCTGGCCTTCGTGTTTGATCGCCCAAGGGCCCGGTACCGCCGCGGTGTTGGCCGAGTTTGGTCGAGTGGCCCAGGTTCCTGCATCACCTTACGATTCGGAGGCCGTGCTGGCCATGCCAGTCTGGAACGAGTGGGTGGGACAGGCGGTGTTGCGCGTGTCGGGTGAAGACGGGCGCGAGCTCCTGGTCGACGGGCTGAGGGCGCGAGGCATCGACGCCGAGGCCATTGCAGTGTACCGGCGGGAGCCGGTGCCCTTGCCATCCCGACAGATTCAGGTGCTGCGGTCTTCGGCCGGTCGAAAGTTGCTGCTGTTCACGAGTGGCGAAGCCCTGTTGGCGTTTCGTCAGCAACTCGAAGGCGACTGGTCGTCGCTCGCGGATGCCGATGTTCTGGTGCCCAGTGCCCGACTCGAACACCTGGCACGGGAACTGGGATTCGAACGCCTCCATCGTGCCGAATCGGCAGCGCGAGGCCATATGCTGGCTGCCGTACGCGACATGATCGCGCTTCCCAAGGGGGGTTCGAATGAATAGCATGCGGGATATCACTGAACGGGAGTCCGCCATGTCCGCAAGGTCGCGTCATCCGGGGCGAACGTCCGTAACCGGGCGGATCGTTTTGCCGCTCGTCTCAGGACTGGCCCTCTTGTCGAGTATCGTCGCGCTGTCGTGGTTGTGGCAGATCCAGTCCCGTCAGGGCGCCAACGAAACCGGGCGCACGCGCGCCGAACTCGGGGTCGAACAATTGCGCACCCGGATGGCGACCATCGAGCAGGACCTGGCGGGCGTGAATCAGCGGCTGTCCGATACTCAGGGTATTCATCGCGGCTTGCGCGAGGAAGTGCTGGGCCTCGGTGAGCGCGCCGGCATGCTTGAGGATGCGCTCCAGCGCATGAGCGATCGCCGCATCGACAACGTCGCCGAATTGCACATGAACCAGGCCGAGTTGCTGTTGGCGGCCGGGGTCGAGCGGCTTCGTCTTTTCCGTGATCCGGACACCGCGCTGTCGGCGTTTGAATTGGCCGATGCCGAACTCGCCCGGCTCAACGATGCCCGTTTTGCATCGGTCCGCCAGACCTTGAAGCATGAAATCGAATCGCTGAAATCAGCGCCTCGCCGGGCAGAGGCCGAAGTATTCCTGGCCATCGATACCATCGCCAATGCCTTGCCCGAACTGCGCACCCGAGCAGAGATCGCGCCGATTGCCCTCGATAGCGACAAGGAGCAGAGCTGGCGCTCGCGGATCGCCCATGTATTCACCGATCTGGTGCGTATCCGCAAGGTCGACCCCAAACAGGCCGCGTGGGTCGGGCCGCTCCAGGCAGACGCTCTGCGCGCCGTGGTGGGCCTCGACTTGCTGCTGGCAAAAGAAGCGCTGACCGAAGGTGATCTGGTTCGGTTTCGCCAGTCGGCGACGCGTGCCCGGAATGCCGTGATGGAAGGATTCGAACTCAAGGGTGATGAGGATGCCCCGGTGCTGCTGGCCCTGGCCCGTATGGAAGGCTACGCACCCGTGGCCTGGCCTGAAGTGGGTCTGGCGCTGCAACAGTTGGAACGTATGCGCGGCACGTCCGGATTTGATCGAGCCGGAAGCCTGATGCGCCTGTACCGACATTTGCTGGGCTTGCTGGCGGTTGCGCTGCTGGTCGCCATGGCGGTTGTGTTTCTGCAGCGGGATCCGGGTTACGTGCTGATCCAGCGTGGCCCTTGGGTCATCGAGACCAGCGCCGTGTCGGCAGTGCTGACGCTGGGGCTTGGGTCTCTTTTGGTTTGGCTCGTGGTGGTGTTGATCCGCGCGCCGTTCCTGTTCCTCATCAGGCGCCGTCGGCGCAGTGCGCAGAAGAGTTTGCTGGATGCCCTGCGTCTGCTGGCATCCGGTTCGCCTGCGGCAGCCGAGAAAGCGGCGATGCGCGCCAGTCACATGCGTTCCCTGAAGGCGCCGGCTTTGATTCTCGCCCATGCCGCAGCGAGGCGGCGCAGTGATCCGGCGCGTGAATCGGAGTTGCTCGCCCGACTCGCACAATCGCCGGAGACGGAACACCTCGCCGTCGAGTTGCGCGCACGCGCTGATCTTCGCGAAGGCCGGGCTGGCGCCGCCATCGAAGTCCTGAGTCGATTGCTGCTGGATGACCGGTTGTCGGCGTTTGGCGCCCGTACGCTGATCGATGCCTACTCGGAACGTGGTCGCACGCGCGAAGGGCTGCATCTGTTGGCGCGGATTCGTGCCAGCAAGCAGATGCCGCCGGCCGAGATGGACCAGTTCGAAGCCCGGGCGCTGGCCCGCACTGTGCGCGAGACTTCGGACGCGATCAGTCTGCACGGTTTGTGGACCGACCTGCCTTTGGCCCAGAAGCGACTGCCCGATGTGGCGACGGCCTATGCCCGGCGCGCCGTTCAGCTGAATCTGGTGCCGCAAGCGGCGGCCGAGCTCGAGTCCTGCCTGCGACACGAATGGTCGAGCCCGGTGGTTCGTGCCTACGGTCTGTTGCCCGAAGACCCGAAACTCGCACCACGATTGAAGACGGCCGAGGCCTGGCTGGAAAGCCACGCCGACGATGCCGAACTGCTGCTCACGCTGGGGCGCCTGAGCCGACAGGAAAAACACTGGATCAAGGCCGAGGATTACCTGCGGCGCGCACTGCATCTCAAGGCGGATGCGTCGATCTGGGAGGAAATCGGCCGCTGTTATGTCGAGCAGGGTGATGCCGAGCGCGCCGCGCTGGCCCTGGGTAATGCGCTGGCTGTCCAGCACGGGGATGGCATGCAGAAACTCATCGGACGCCACTGCGGCGTGGACCTGATGACCCCAATGACGGTGGCCGAAGAGCGGGATGCCATGGGGATTCCGCGTTTGCCGGCAGCGCGATGATCGGTGTGGGTGGCATGGAGACTGAGTCCGTTCGTCCGGCCGCCTGGAAATGACGAGAATGTGACAAAAACGCTTTCTTGAGGTCAATGCGTCACAAAAGTGAAATCCGGAAGTGCCAAACTTGTAAACTTGACTTCTTTTGGTTGCGAGCCCGCCCATGTTTTCCCTTCAGACGATTTTCGGCAAAGGCGACAAGTTCTACACGCTGCTGGAGCAGCTCGCGGACGCCGCGCTCAACAGTACGCGTGCGCTGACCGCGTTGCTCGGGGTGAGCGGCCGTACTGGCTCGCTGGCCGATTTCCGCCTGGCCCGCCAGCAGGAGAAAGAAATCTCTGCGCGAATTTCGCAGGAGCTGGTCAACACGTTCGTGACCGTCCTGGAACGAGAGGACATCGAAGAGCTGGCCTCCGCGCTGTACAAGATCCCGAAGGTCGTCGAGAAGTTTGCCGAGCGCTACACGCTCACCGTGGCGCGGATCGGTGACTCCGATTTCGGCTCCCGGGCGCAGATGCTGGAAAAGGCCTGCGAAGTGGTTGTCACCATGATCAAACAGCTGCGCAACGGCATCCGCCTCGAGGAAATGAAGGCGCTGAACGACAAGTTGCAGGCAATCGAAAGTGAAGCCGACCGTCTCATTCTCGAACTCTACGGCGAACTGGTCGCGTCCGAGCAGGATCCCGTCAGGCTGATCCTGCGCAAGGACATGTTCGAGATCCTGGAAAAAGCCATCGACCGCTGCCGCGATGCCGGCAACGTGGTCTACTCGATCGTGCTGAAGAACAGCTGAGGGCGCCGTGACGATCGCGCTGGTTCTGCTCATCGCCGTGATTCTCACGGCGCTGGTGTTCGAGTACATCAACGGCTTCCACGACACCGCCAACTCCATCGCCACCGTGGTGGCGACCAAGGTCATGACGCCGACTCAGGCCGTCTTGATGGCTGCGTTCATGAATCTGATCGGGGCACTGTGGGGCACAGCCGTCGCCAAGACCGTTGCCTCGGGGCTCATCGACACCGGAATCGCCGAAGTGACCTCGCAAGTGCTGATCTGCGCGCTGCTGGGCGGCATCATCTGGAACCTCATCACATGGTGGTGGGGATTACCTTCCAGTTCTTCGCATGCACTCGTCGGCGGTCTGTGTGGCGCCGCCGTCGGGTCGGTCGACACGTTCTCGGCCATCATCTGGGCGCAGTCTGCAGACCCCTGGTACACCGGCAAAGGCGTCCTGTGGAAAGTCGTGGTGCCGATGTTCACGTCACCGGCGGCCGGATTCCTGCTGGGCCTGACGATCATGGGGGTCCTGTTCTTCGTGATCTCGCGGATGAACATGAGCACCGGTTTCATCGGCTGGATCTCGCGGCCGCGCTGGATCAATGCGTTTTTCGGCAAGGCGCAGATCGCTTCCGCTGCCACGATGGGCTTTGCGCACGGATCCAACGACGCGCAAAAGACGATGGGCATCATCGCGCTGGCGCTGGTCGCCGCCGAAGGTGCCGGCACACTCGATAACCTGCCGGGTTGGCTGTCGTTCCTGCATATCGGCGGTCAGGAGAAAGAGCTCGTCATCCCGGCCTGGATCGCATTCACTTGCGCCATCGTCATGGCGGCCGGTACGGCCGCAGGCGGCTGGCGCATCATCAAGACACTTGGCCACAAGATGGTCAAGCTGCATCCGATCCACGGGTTCGCTGCCGAGACGGCTTCGGCAACGATGATCCTGACTGCGTCCAGTCTCGGTATTCCGGTATCGACCACGCACAACATCTCGGCCGCGATCATGGGTGTTGGGTGTTCGAAGCGCTGGAACGCGATCAGATGGACCGTGGTTGAACGAATGTTGTGGGCGTGGGTGCTGACGATTCCGGCAACCGGCGGCATTGCCTACGCACTCGTCAAGTTGATGCATGTATTGGGTTGGGCGTAACCGGGTCGGACATGGCCACGACTGACGAAACCTGGATGGAGCGCGCGCTGGACCTGGCGCGGGTAGCGGAACTGGAACATGGTGAAGTGCCGGTCGGAGCTGTGCTCGTCGACAGCAGCGGAGCGCTGATCGCAGAAGCCGGCAATCGGTGTATCAGCGAACATGATCCGACCGCTCACGCGGAGATCGTCGCGCTGCGTCTTGCCGGACGGGCGACCCGTAACTACCGGCTGCCGGGCAGCACCCTGTACGTCACGCTTGAGCCCTGCGCGATGTGCGCCATGGCCATGATTCACGCGCGTGTCCAACGCGTCGTGTTTGCCGCCACCGATCCGAAAACCGGCGCCGCAGGTTCGGTCTTCGATCTACTGGTCGACCCGCGGCACAACCATCGTGTCGCGGTGACTGCCGGAGTTCTGGCGGAACCCGCAAGCCAGATGCTCAGCGCGTTCTTCCGGCGTCGCCGGCGCGAATCTGCAAACTGATTGCCATCGACCGGCAACGTTCCGTGTTTAACGTGCGCTCCCATGGAGATGCCCATGGAATGGATTCAGCGCCGTACCCTTGTTGCCCTGCTGCTGGCTACTTTGCCGCTGCAGCAGTCTTATGCGACCGACACGCTTGCGCCTGAGCCGCCCGGCGAAGCGCAGCCCTGGTTGTGTCTCACCGGATCGAACACGATCGGTGAACATCTCGCGCCGAAATTCGTCGAGGCCTTTGCGCGTTCCCAAGGGCTGTCACTCGCCGAACGACGTGACACGGCGCCCGATGAGGCGACGCTTCGTTTCAAAGGCCCAGCGCAAGACCTTGAGGCGGTGCTGCGATTCCACGGCACCGGCACAGGTTTTGCGGAACTTCGTGATCGCCGTTGTGACTTGTGGATGGCCTCACGGCCGGCCAAACCCGAGGAACTCAAGACCGCCGGCTTCCGCCATTTGCGCAGCGCCGGACAAGAGGCGGTCGTGGCGCTGGATGGCCTCGCCATCATCGTTCATCCAGACAATCCGGTCAGCGAATTGACCCGTGATGAAGTCCGCGACCTGTTTGCCGGCAAGTTGACGAATTGGTCGCAGGTCGGCGGACGCGACGGGCCGATCCGTTTGCATGCACGCGACGATGCCTCCGGTACGTTCGATACCTTCAAGACCCTCGTCCTGGGTGAGTTGGCGATCAGTGCCGGAGCCAGTCGCTACGAGTCGACGACCGAGTTGTCGAGAATGGTCGCCGTGGACAGTAACGCTGTCGGCTTCGTCGGCCTGGCCGGTGCCGGCCAGAATCGTGCGCTGAGAATCCGCGACGGTGATGCCCCCGCGCTGGCGCCGACCGAATTCAACGTTGCCACCGAAGACTACGCCCTGGCCCGGCGCCTGTACTTCTACACCCGTGCCGAGCGCAGTCCCGAACTGTCGGCGTTCATCACTTTCGTTCAATCCGAGGCAGCCCAGAAGCTGGTCGCCGATGTCGGGTTTGTACCCATGACTTTGACCAGTCGTGCCGTTTCGCCGCGTGCCGACGCGCCGACCGAGTACATGGCGCTGGTCGACAACGCGGAGCGACTCTCGCTGAGTTTCCGCTTCGGGTCGGGACAGTCCTTTCTCGATTCCCGCGCAGCACGGGACCTGGATCGCCTGGCCGAGTTTCTGGGTGCCCCGGAACGTGCCGGCACGGAAGTGATCCTGGTCGGTTTCACCGAGATCGCCGAGTCCAGTCCGATCGTGTCGATCGGACACTCGACGGATCGCGCCGACATCGTTGCGCAGCAGTTGGTGAAACGAGGCGTTGTGGTCCGTCACGTCCGCGGGTTCGGGCCGGCATTGCCGATCACTGCGGGCAACGGTGAGCCGGCGCGCGCGAAGAACCGGCGCGTGGAAGTGTGGTTGCGCAGGCGTGCAGCGCCGGTCAGCGAGCCTGCGTTGGCCGGCTCCTGACCAACGCTTCAATCGCCGCAGCGGGCCAGCACTTTCCGGCGCGTGAGTGGGCCGAAACGCAATTCTTCAAGCAGAGGTTCGAGGACGTCGCGAACGCCGGATTGAACGCGATAGCCCGATTCATCCACCGGGACTTCCGCATCGGTCGCGATGGCTGACAGTTGCCGATAGAGCAGGGCGTCTTCGCGGTGTGCGCGCAGGGTATCGCCCAATTGTTTCGCGCCGCGAATGCGCAGATAAGGGACTTCCTCGACCCGTGCGAGCAAGTCGTCCAGCGATCCAAAATGACCCAGCAGTGTCGCCGCTGTCTTCGGGCCAATCCCACGGATTCCGGGGATATTGTCGACGGCGTCTCCGGTGAGTGCGAGGTAATCGGCAAACTGGTTTGGACGCACGCCGAACTTGCGCTTGACCCCCTGGGCGTCGGTGCGCTCCCGGCGGGATGGGTCATCCACATAGTCGTGTTCGCCCAGCAGTTGCGAGAGATCCTTGTCGCCGGTCACCAGAACACCGCGGAATCCCTGGTCGCGCAAACGTGCCAGAGCACTGCCGATCAAATCGTCGGCTTCGTACTTGGTGTCCCGCAGGACACACAACCCAAGCCCGGCCGCAAGGCGCTTGCAATAGGCGAACTGGCGCAACAGGTCGGGCGGTGCCGGGTCCCGGTTGGCTTTGTAGGCCGGATAAATCTCGTTGCGGAACGAACCGGCGAGGGATTCGTCGAAACACACCGCCATGTGCGTCGGCTTCGCTCCATCCAGTAGCCCGAGCAGCGTATTCAGGAATCCGTAGACGGCATGGACCGGTTGCTGCTCGTGGTCAAAAAACTCCGGGGTTACCGAGTAATAGCTGCGGAATACGTAGATGCTGGCGTCGACCAGATGGACGGAATTCATGTGGACTGCCACTCGCTGTATTTGCTCGAGGGTTCCGGTCTCGGTCGATCCGGGGCGGATCCGCTGCGTGTGCCGATATGCACCCAGGCGACCACACGCTCGTGAGCGGCCAAGCGAAGCCATTCCGCAATGCCTCTGTCATAGGCCGACCAGCCCGTCAGCCATTGCGCGCCAAATCCGAGGGACTCGGCGCCGAGCAGCAGGTTGTAGGCAACCAGTCCGGCTGACAACAGTTGTTCCTGCTCAGGCACCTTGTGGCCAGGTGTCACGTGTGCGATCACCGCGAGAATCAGGGGCGCGTGGTTGAAGCGGTTGCGGTCCTTCTCGACCTTCGCGGGGTCGTCGCCTCGTGCCGCGCTCACTTCGGCGAGTCGGGCGCTGAGGCGAAGCCGATGGTCGCCGCGGATCCCGAGGATCCGGAACGGGGTCATGTTGCCATGGTCGGGCACGCGCATCGCCATACGAAGCAGGGCGTCCAGTTGTGCCGGATCCGGCCCGGGCTCGGACAACAGCTTGCTGGGGGTGGATTGGCGGCGCGTCAGCAGGTCAAGGAGTGTGTTCATCCTGCGAGTGTAGCGGCCGGCACCCAGTCCGTAGAGATCACCCAAGGGCGCGTTGGCTTGCGCCGACCCCTTTGCATCGGTATAGTCCCCGACCTTCACATCGGGGCGTAGCTCAGCTTGGTAGAGCGCTACTTTCGGGAGGTAGAGGTCGGAGGTTCGAATCCTCTCGCCCCGACCAATTCAAAGGCCAGTCGTACGCGACTGGCCTTTTTTGGTTTCCCGGTGCAGGTTTGGATGTCGATCAAACCTTTTGCGTTTGTGCACTGACCATCGGACGGTCCTGCCAATCGCTGACCGCCGGCCCCAGCACGTAGTGCACGCCTTCGCGGAACAACTCGCCCAAGGCCATCGGGTCATCCACGTCGGTTGCAATGATGATCTTGCCGTTCTTCACGGACTCCGCCACCAATCGGCGTCGCGCTTCATTCGCGGCCTCTTTTTCGGCCGGCGTGCCCGCCATCGGCCACTGCACAAAATTGGCATAGACACTGGGCAGTCGACACAGGCGCTGCTGGTCGCGGCCGAACTGCTCGAAGCCGCGCAGGCACAGGCGCACACCGCTCATCTGCGCCGATTCGAGCGCCCGTGAAGCGCGCGGCAGATCATCGATCAGTTCGCCGATGTCGAGCACCAGTGCCAGCACGTCGGCATCAACGTGCACGCCGTGGAGATCGGCTGCCAGCCATTCGGCGAAGCTCTCCTCGAACAGGGTTTCGCGACTGATGTCGACGAACAGCCGTGCTTCGCCGAGATCCCCGATGATCCGTCGGGCCATTTGCGCCAGGACATGCAACTGGAAGCGGTTGACGTTTCGGCCTACATGCAACTCGTCGATGATCGGCTGGTAGATCGTTTGCGGAATGAGCCCTGTCACCGAAGTCTTCGGTGCCCGCAGGAACATCCGGGTGCGGAACTGGCCGCTCAATTGGCCCTTCAAGGGCACAATCTGCTGGAACTGGAAGTGGGTGGTGTCCGGCAGCAACGGTCGGCGCAGGATCGCCCGCGCGAGTTTCTGCTCGGTACTCTCGCTCGTGCCCGTTTCACTCGCCACGAACGCATGCATGCTCCGGCCGCCACCCTGATCCTGGGCATCCTTGGTGCACTCGGCCACTTTGGCCAACAAGGTCTCGACGGTCAGTCCGCCACTGTCGGCGCGCACGCTGCCAAGACTGAAGCTGATCCGGACCGGCGCTTCGGCCGACAACCAGCCGCGCCCGGACAAACGGACGCGCATGTTCTCCGACGCAACACGCAGGGCACCTTCGCTCGATACCTGCATGAGTGCCAGGAACGAAAACTCGCCGAGTGCACAGATGCCGCTTTTCAGCCAGGCCTCGCCCGCGAGCGCAGTGCCGATCTGATGCGCCAGGTCGCCAGTACGCACGAATCCGAGGCGGCGCGACAGCGCCGGCACATCGTCGACAGACAGCATGACGAGGCCGACACATTCACCGAGTTCACCGCGGCGGGCACGTTCGATGTCGTGCACCAGTGTGGCCCGGTCGACCTTGCCGGCATGCCCTTCGACATGCTGGCTCCAGCCGGCATGCTGCGCTTGCGCCAACAGCAGGCGCGAGCGGTTGACCCGGCTCATCACCGAGGCAAGCAAATGGCGGGGTTTGACCGGTTTGCCGAGGAAATCGTCGCCTCCCATGCGGATGGCATCGAATCGTTTGTCCAGGTCTTCCTCGCCGGACATGAACACGATGGGCACAAGCCCCATGTTGGGTCGCTCGCGGATCAGCTGGGCGACTTCGATGCCGTTCATGTCGGGCAGATAGAGGTCGAGCAGCACCAGGTCGGGTTTGAACTCGGAGATGGCATCGAGGCCTTCGCGCGCCGAGGTCGTACGTTTGCTGATCATGCCCTTGAACGACAGGACCGATTCGCAGAACTGCCCCATATGCTGGTCATCATCAATGATCAGCACGCGGGCAACGTTCTGCCGTTGGGCAATCAGCAGTTCCTGAAGGCGTGCCACGGTGCGAATCGCATCGGCTCCCTCGAGCACCGCTTCCGCGCCCGAACGCTGCGCAAACAATCGGTTGCGGACGTCACCGCCGTCACACAGGACGATGGCGACCGGACGACGGCGATCGTCGGCCAGCCGTTCCGTCTGATCGATCACGCGGGACAACCACGCCACCATGCCTTGATCGACGATGATTGCGGTAGGCGGCATGTTCTTGCCGTCTGCGAGGGCTCGATTGCCATCGTTGAAACTGCGCACGACAAACCGTTCGTGGCCGAGCTGGGCACTGAGTCCGGGCAATTCGCGGTCGTCCGCACGCAGGTAGTAGACCACCGGATGGTTGCCGGATGCCGCCCGTGCCTGTTTGGTCGGCGCCGGGCCCGCTTGACCTTCGCCCACGACGTCGGCCAGGGCTTGCAGCAGGGACACGGTGCGCTCGCGCTGGACCGCATTGGCCTCCAGACCGCCCTCGACCAGCGAGCTCAGGTAAACCGTGAGTTCCAGCGCAGCATCAAAGATCGCCGTTTCCTGGCGCCGATCGGCCAGGGTGCCGAGTTCCTCCAGGCGTTCATACCACTCGGCAACGGCCACCACGGGCCATTTGCCAATCAGGATACGACCCCGTTCAATCAGTTCGCGGGCGACACGCCGCAGGGGGTCGATCTGGTTCAGATCCGCTTCCAAGCGCCCGGACTCCGGTGGGTGGGACAACTCGACGGTACCCCGTGAGCCCTCATTCTGGCAACGCCGGAATTGTCGTTTTTATCACTCAAGCTGATAGTTTCCCGTCATGACCGACGACGCTCTCCTGCAACGCCAGGTATTCACCCCGTCCGCCCTCAACGGCACGTTGCGCAGCCTGCTTGAGCAGGAAGTGCCGATGCTGTGGATCGAGGGCGAAATCAGCAATTTCCGCCCCTCGAATTCGCCGCATTGGTACTTCTCGTTGAAGGACCCCTCGGCCGAACTGCGTTGCGTGATGTTCCGCAACCGCAACCAGTTGCTGCGCACGCGACCGGTCAACGGTGACCGCGTTCTGGTCCGGGCGCGCGTCACCTTGTACGAACCGCGTGGTGATCTGCAATTGCAGGTCGAGCACATGGAGGCTCAGGGCCTCGGTGCGCTGATGCGCCAGTTGGAGGAGACGAAGGCGCGCCTCGCCGCGGAAGGGCTGTTCAGTGGCGAGCGCAAGCGGGTCCTGCCGCGTTTCCCGGTGCATGTTGCCGTGATCACCTCGCCGCAGGGTGCCGCCTGGCATGACGTGCGCACAGTGCTTGAACGCCGGTATCCCCTGCTGAAGGTCGATCTGCTGCCGAGCCTGGTGCAGGGTGCGGAGGCGCCGGCGCAACTGCGCCGCGCATTGGCTTTTGCCAACACGCAGGGTTATGACGCGATTGTCATCACCCGCGGCGGCGGATCGATCGAAGATCTGTTCGCGTTCAACGACGAAGGCCTGGTTCGTGCGATCGCCTCCTCGCGGCTGCCGGTCATCGCGGCGATTGGTCACGAAGTGGATCTGACACTCGCTGAACTGGCCGCCGACTTGCGTGCGGCCACACCTTCTGCGGCAGCCGAGCTGCTGGTGCCGGATCAATCCGAACTGGCACAGCGGCTGGACGATCTGAGCGATCGATTGATTCGTGCCCAAGACGCTCGTCTTACGCAATGCCGATTGCGATTGGACGTTCAGGGGGAAGCACTCAGGGCGGTGGATCCCTCCCAGCGACTGCGCCAATGGCGGGCCCGGTTGGACGCATTGGGCGCCCGTCTGGGGGCTGCCACGGCCGCGGTGCTGGCCTCGCCACAGCGTCGCCTCGGCCAAGCCCGGCAGAATTTGCTCGCGGCCCAACCGGCGCTCCGTATCCAACGCTTGCGCACGCATGGCCAGAAGCTGCACGAGCAGATGCAGACCCTGATGCGGACCCAGGTACAACGCGAGCACTCGCGACTGGCCTCGCTGGGTGGTGGCTTGCATGCACTCAGTCCCTTGGCGACACTTGATCGCGGTTACGCCATCGTGCTGCACGAAGGGCAGGTCGTGACGAACGCAGCGGGCGTGAAGTCGGGCGACGAGCTCGAACTCAAGCTCGCCCATGGACGATTGGACGCAACCGTCAAATGACTCCGCCGACCCAAGCGCCCATCAGAGGATCCCATGCACGAAGCTTATTGGTTGGACCAAGCCTTGCTGCTGTTGGCTGCCGTGGTGGTGGCCGTGCCGGTGTTCATCCGGCTGAAATTGGGCGGCGTGCTGGCGTACCTGGTCGCCGGCGCGCTCCTGGGCCCGACCGCCTTGGGTCTGGTCGACGAGACCGAGCAGCAGAAGCAGGTCGCCGAACTGGGTGTGGTGCTGCTGATGTTCCTGGTGGGGTTGGAACTGTCGCCGGCGCGGTTGTGGCTGATGCGGCGAGCCGTATTCGGTACCGGTTCCGTGCAGTTCTTCTCGACCGCCGGGGTATTCAGCCTGATCGGCCTGGCACTGGGTCAGGACTGGCGCCTGTCGGTCGTGGCCGGCGGTGCGCTGGCGCTGTCATCGACCGCGATCGGCGTGCAGTTGCTGGCCGAGCGCAAGCAGATCGGTGAGCCGCATGGCCGCAATGCGCTGGGAATCCTGCTGTTCCAGGATCTTGCCGCCATTCCCGCGTTGGCGATCATCCCGTTGCTGGGTGCGGCGGCAACCACTGACGCGGGATTCTCGTGGCTGGGTCTCGCCAAGGCGATCGGCAGTGTTGCCGCAGTCATCGTGTTCGGTCGTTATCTCGTGCGGCCCTTGTTCCGGGTGGCCGCTCAATCGAAGAGCGTCGAGGTGTTTTCTGCGGCCACCTTGTTCGTGGCCCTCGGGACCGCGTGGATCACCGGGCTTGCCGGACTGTCGATGCCCTTGGGGGCTTTTCTGGCCGGCATCCTGCTCGCCGACAGCGAATACCGGCATGAGGTCGAATCACATCTGGAGCCGTTCAAGGGATTGCTGCTCGGGCTGTTTTTCCTGAGTGTCGGTATGTCGGTGGATTGGTCGCTGGTCTTGACCAAATGGGACTGGGTCCTGCTCGGCGTGCTGGTGCTGTTTGTGGTGAAAGGCAGCATCCTGTTCGCGCTCGGCAGGTTCTTTGCGCGCCTGGCCAAACGAGACAGTCTGCGCCTGGCTGCGGTCATCGCCCAAGGTGGCGAGTTCGCGTTCGTGCTGTTGGGGCTGGCGTCGCAGACCGGCGTCATGCCCGATGCCGAGCGGGATCTGCTTTCGGCGTGTATCGTGATTTCGATGGCGATCACGCCGATTCTGGTGATTGTGGTCGAACGCTGGGCCTCACGGCTTCAACATGAATCGAAGCGGCCGTTCGATGAAGTGCCCGGGCATGAGAACCCGCGTGTGGTGATCGCGGGGTTTGGTCGGGTCGGACAAATCGTCGGACGTGTGTTGCGTGCCAGCAATATTCCGTTCCTCGCTCTGGAGCACAGCGTCGAGCAGGTCGACTTGTCGCGGCGCTTCGGCAGCTTGATCTATTACGGTGATCCCGGACGGCCCGAAACCTTGCGCGCGGCGCGTCTTGAGCACGCCGAAGTGTTTGTTCTGGCCATGGACAATGCCGACGAGAGCGTGCGGATCGCCAAACTGGTCAAGCGCCTGTATCCCCATGTGCAGGTGATCGCGCGGGCTCGCAACCGGCGGCATGTGTTCGGGCTGTGGGAGGCCGAGGTCGACGTGGTGACCCGCGAGACCTTCCATTCGAGCCTGAAAATGGCACGGCGTACCTTGCAGATGCTGGGGATGGACGATGACCGTGCCGGGCTGCGTGTGGAGCAGTTCCGGACCCACGACGAAGCCATTCTCAAGGCGCAGTTCCAGGTGCGCAATGACGAGGAGAAGATGATCCAGAGTTCGCGGGAAGCCCTGGCCGAACTCCAGCAGATCTTCGAAGCCGATGTGGTGTCGCCGAAAGGGCCGACGAGGCCGGAGTCCATGTGATTCCGGTCGGGCGGTGAGGGGGCGCATTCGAACACGCTTTCACACCGAATCGACCTTGAGCGGCTAACATATGTGACTTGATGTTACCGACCGGAGCGACCATGAAGATCAAAACCCTTTTGGCCACGCTTGCCCTGACCTGGGCGGGCCTGGTGTTTGCTGGCGAACAGATCCCCCTGAAGGATTTCTTCGATCATCGCCAATTCGTGAGCATGCAGGTGTCGCCGGATGGCGAGAACATCGCATTCACTTACGAGGAAGGCACCGAAGTTAAGCTCGCGGTGATGAACCTGGCCGATAAGAAGATTCTCTCGAGCTTCGGATTCGGCGAGCAGATGCATGTCCTGAACTTCTATTGGGGCAACAACGAGCGCGTGCTCATGTCGGTCGGCAAGGTGACGGGTAACCTCGACAATCTCGGGCGTCCGGCGCACCTGTACGCTGCCAACATCGACGGCAGCAAGCGTCGCCAGATCTTCGAAATGCAGCGCTCCGGTTACCGCCTGTTGAGCCTGCTGCCGGACGACGACAAGTTCGTGCTGATCGCCAAGAACCATTGGGCTGATGGCGGCGTCGACCGTGTCCACAAGCTCAACATCTATGACGGCAACCTGCAGTTCCTGGCTTCCGAACAGCCAGAGCTGTTCAACCCGTACTCCGTGATCGCCGACAACAAGGGCAAAGTCCGCATTGCCGTCGAATTCATCGAAGGCAAGGACATCGACAGCCACCAGACGGTCATTCATGCCCGCGACGGTGACATCTGGAACAAGGTGTCGGTGAAGTCGGTGCGCCAGCAGCCGCAATTCGAGGCCATTGGCTTCTCGGCCGATAACCAGACCGCATACTTTGCATCCGACTTCGATATGGCGACCGACGCCCGAATGGGTGTGTTCTCGTTCGACTTCAATTCGTCGGAACTCAAGCTGATCCACCGCGATGACGAAGTCGATATCACGACCGGCATTTATGGCCACGATGGCGAAGTGCTGGGCGTGTTTGCCGACAAGGGTCGTGGCGAGCGCTTGTACTTCACCAGCAAGGCGCAGGATTCAAAGTTCGTCCAGTCGCTCGAAGCTGCCTTCAAGGGCCAGGACGTCTCCGTCACTTCGTACACCGACGACGGCAAGAAGGCGATCGTGATCACGCGTTCGGACCGCAACCCGGGTGAGTTTTACCTGTTCGAAGTCGAGACCATGAAAGCCAAGTTCCTGGCGGCGGCGCTGCCGAAACTGAAGGCCGACCAGTTGGCCGAGATGGAGCCGGTGACGATTGCTGCGCGCGATGGCCTGAAGATGCACGCCATGCTGACGCGACCGAACGATCAGAAAACCAAGCTGCCATTGATCGTGAACGTCCATGGTGGTCCGTTTGGCCCGTATGACCGCTGGCAGTATTTCCCGGAAGCGCAGTTCTTCGCGAATCGTGGCTACGCCACGCTGCAGGTGAACTATCGCGGTTCGGGCAATCGCGGCAAGGACTTCATGGACAAGGGTCGTCGTCAGTGGGGCCTGCTGATGCAGGACGACGTGACCGACGCCACCAAGTGGGCGATCGAGCAGGGCATCGCCGATCCGGAGCGCATCTGCATTTACGGCGGCAGCTACGGCGGTTACGCCACTCTGGCGGGTGTCATCAAGGAACCCGATCTGTACAAGTGCGGCGTTGGTTATGTCGGCGTGTACGACATGATCTGGTTCCGCCAAGGCGACGGCTCGGATGGTGATCGCGGCGGTTCTGAGCAGAAGAAGATGATGAATCAGTGGTCCAGCGCGTACATCGGCGATGACTTGGAAGCCCTGCGCAAGGTGTCGCCGGTCCACAACGTCAGCCGCATCAAGGCCGAGTTGTTCATCGTGCATGGCTCCAACGACGTGCGGGTCCCGGTTGGCCATTACGATCGCCTGAAGAAGGCGCTCGACGGCATTGGCAAGGATTACGAAGAGATGGTGAAGCCTGAAGGTCATGGTTTCTATCAGATCGAGAACCGCGTGGCGCTGTACACGAAGATGTACGAATTCTTCGAGAAGCACATCGGCGCCAAGAAGCCGGTGGCTGCGGACTGAGGTCCGCGGATCAGCAGAATGGAAAACGCCGGCCATGTGCCGGCGTTTTTTTTGTGGCTGAGGTGGGTTGTCGCCGTCGCTTTCTCTGGGAACGTGCGACTCGAAGGGCATACGACACGGTCTCACACCACCGTCATCCCCGAGAAAGCGGGGCTCCACTCGTTGCTGCGGGGCTCACACTACCGTCATCCCCGCGAAAGCGGGGATCCACTCGTTGCTTCGGGGTGTGAGGCTTCGGGCGGTCTGGTGGATTCCCGCTTTCGCGGGAATGACGTGAGTGGGTGCGGGAATGACGGAAGTGGGTGCGGTAACTGCTGACGCGAGAGGCTCACTCAGGGACAGTGCGAAATTACGAGTGCCGCCCTCCATCACCCTGTCTTTCGTCAGGATTGCTGCCCCCCGAAAGCAGGTGTTGGGCCGGCGCCGTTGCCGGGATGCTGCAGCCATCACCCAACGGGAGTGGCGCCATGAGTTCGATCCTTGCAGCACAGCGGATGGTTTCGCGGACTTCATATGACTGCGCGGCCGTGCGCGCGATGGTTCATGCGTGCAACACCAGTCGCCAATCCGATTATCTGGCGCAACGGTTCGACTACTGGCGCCATGGCTCCGTACGCGCCCGATTCTCTGCTGTGCTTCTGAAACTGGGCATGCGCCGATTGCTTCGCAGGCTCGTCTCGCGGGTGAGTCCCGGCGGTGACGTGTTCCTGCACGCACGCCAAGTGGTTGCCGACCAATTGATCCGCGAAGCGCTCGATCGCGAACCCGAAACCCAGATCGTCATCCTTGGTGCGGGCCTTGATACCTCCGCGTTGCGCATTGGTGCCGAGCGACGCGCGGACGGGCGTGCGCCAGGTCGGTTTTGAGGACCTGCCGGCTACGCAGGCCGACAAACGCCGGCAGATCGATGCGCTCAGACAGCAGGAGCCGATTACGATCGTCACCTGGCATGGGTGCCCTGCGACTTCGGTCAGTCACTTTGACCAAAGCCCTGCGTGATGCGGGGTTCGATCGGGAACTGCCGACCCTGTGGGTTTGGGCCGGTGTGCTGATGTATCTGCCCGAACCTCAGGCGCGTGCGACGGTCGGTGAGTTGCGTGCCTTGTCGGCGCCCGGCTCGCGACTGTACTTCGACATGATTCTGGAAGAAGCCCTGGCGCGACCGAGGGCCTATGGTTTCGAACGTGTGCTCAAACGTATTGCTTCGTTCGGTGAGGTGATGGGCACCGGATTCCGCAGTGGCCGAGACCATGTCGGTTCGTGGCTGTTCCCACAGGGGTTCCAGCTTGAGCAGGTGTTTGATGACGTCGATATGGCGATGGTGTGGTCGGAAAGCACCGGTATGCCACCGTCTGCCGGTGTGCCCTGGTCGCAGTTGTGTGTGGCGCGGACACGATGGGGCAAGGCAGGGGCTGCCGCAGGCTGCTGCGCGGCAAAAGCTCCTGTCATTGCGAGCCCGAAGGGCGCGGCAATCTTGTGCTTGCGATCACGTCAGCAGCAAACACGAACTCGCCAAATGGCTCAGCGCGCTCAAGGTGATTCCGGTTCTTCGCTCACCGGCTTCACGCGCCCGCTTCGCCGCAGCGCCTCGCGCAACACGTATTCGATCTGGGCATTCAAGCTCCGCAAGTCGTCGTCGGCCCATCGTTGCATGGCGTCGAGGATCGCGGTGTTGATGCGCAGGGGATAAGCTTTCTTTTCGCTCATGGGGCTCGCCTGGCCGTTGCGGTCGGGGGACCGCAACGGCATGAAACATCAGTAGATCGAGCCGGTGTTGATGATCGGCTGAGTCGAGCGTTCGCCACACAGGACGACGAGCAGGTTCGAGACCATCTGCGCCTTGCGCTCTTCGTCGAGCTTCACGACACCTTTTTCGGCCAGTTGGTCGAGCGCCATGTGCACCATGCTCACTGCGCCTTCGACGATCTTGCTGCGGGCCGCGATGATGGCGCCGGCCTGCTGGCGTTGCAGCATGGCCTGGGCAATCTCCGGGGCATAGGCCAGGTGCGAAATTCGCGCTTCCAGAACCTCCACGCCAGCGGATGTCAGCCGCTCCTGGATTTCCTTCTGCAGATGTTCGGCGATTTCCGTCGTGTGGCTGCGCAGTGAAATCGTGTGATTGTCATGCATGTCGTAGGGATAACTGGTTGCCGATTGGCGCAAGGCCGCTTCCGACTGGACATGCACGAAGTTTTCGTAGCTGTCGACCGAGAACGCCGCTTCGGCGGAATCCACGACCTGCCAGACCACGATGGCGCCGATTTCGATCGGCGACCCTTCCAGGTCGTTCACCTTGAGCTTGCTCGACTCGAAATTGCGGATACGCAGCGAGACGTTGTTCTTGCTCAGGAACGGGTTCGCCCAGCGCAGGCCCTCATCACGCACTGTGCCCTTGTAGTCGCCGAACAACTGCATCACTGCAGCGGTGTTCGGCTGCACGATAAAGAATCCGAACCAGCAGAAGAAAGTGGCAATCGTCCACGGAATCGCCACTGGGATCAGGTGAACGATGAACAGGAAGGGAATGGCCAGTGTGGCCATCAGCAGGATCCCGATCATCGGGATGCCGGACAGGGTGTTCAGCGGTTTTTCGGAAATTGGGGAACGACTCATGACGCCTCTCCTTGTGTGTGTAAAAACGATATCAAATAGATATCACAATTTCAAGGAGTTGGCTGGATTAGCACTAAGTAGACATAATCCGCCAAACCGATTCCGGCGCAAAACGTTTCCCCGAGCGCCCAAGCAGGCCGTCAAACAAGCCGAGCCAGCGCATTGGTGCAGCGGAGGGTCTGCGAACACTCGTGACCATCAAGCCGGCCAGTTTGCGCGCTGATCCACGGCAGCCAGAACGGTGCATGCTGGCGCCACAGGATCAACTCGTTACGTAGGCGGTAGTAGTCCAGCATCTGTTGAACAGCCGGCTGGCTGATGCTGCTGCCGCGTTCGACATGACGCACGCGTGACTGTCCGGCAATCCGTATCGGCACACCGAGTTTGGCCAGCCGCAGGCAGTAATCCGTTTCTTCGCAATACAGAAAAAACGATGGGTCAAACAGCCCGTGCCGCTCGAAAACCGATCGCGGCACCCACATGGCAGCGCCATGAACCGCCTGGACCGGTCTCAGCGGAGCATCGAACCACACCGCCGGAATTTCCCGATCGCGGCGACCAAACCGCCAGCGCCGATCGGCATGCAGAAACTTCTCGGGCATTCGCACCTGATCGCCGTTGTGTGCCAGCACGACACACCCGATCACCGCCTCAGGCTCGGCAGCCGCCGCGTGTTCGAGCGCGTGGAACGTTTCCGGATCGACTGCCACATCCGCGTTCAGAAGCCACAAGGCGTCGAAGCGGCCGTCCCGCAGGACATCCAGGGCATGAAAGGCTGCGCCGGCATACCCGACGTTGTCCGCCAACTGCAGAATCTGCAGCGGCGGCCCGGCAAAACTTGCCAGCGCAGGCAAACCACTTGCCGAGGCATTGTCGATGACCAGCACGGTCACGCGGTCGGCCGGGAGATCCCGAAGCGAATGGAGACAGGCTTCCAGCAGGTGCGGCGTGTTCCAGTGGACGATCGCGACGAGTACGCGGGCGTCCCGGGCGCCGGATCAGGCATCGCGGTTCTTGGCGCGCATGACCCGCTGTTTTTCGCGCTCCCACTCGCGTTCCTTCAGATCGTCGCGCTTGTCGTGTTCCTTCTTGCCCTGGGCCAGACCCAGTTCGATCTTCACGCGATTGTTCTTCCAGTACATCGCGGTCGGGATCAAGGTGTAACCCTTGCGTTCGACCTGGCCGACAAGCCGATCGATCTCGACGCGTTTGAGCAGCAGCTTGCGTGTACGGCGTTCTTCCGGGAACACATGGGTGGATGCCGAACTGAGCGGAATGATCTGGGCGCCGAACAGGAACATTTCGCCGTTCTTGATGATGGCGTAACCATCACTCAGGTTGGCGCGGCCGGCACGGCAGGATTTGACCTCCCAGCCGAGCAACGCCAAGCCCGCCTCGATGCGTTCATCGAAGCGGTACTCGTGTTTGGCGCGTTTGTTGAGCGCGATCGTGCTGTCGCCCTTCGCGCCTTTCTTTTTCTTTTCGTCCTTTTTGATGTCCATGGCTTCCTGGTTTTTCCTGCCTTCGCGCTTGCGCTACCATTTTTGCTGCTTTTGACCCGAACCGATAGCCATTGCCGTGAGCCGAATCGAACGAACCGCCCTGATTGCCCAACCCGCTTTGCGGGTCTTTGACCTCGTCAACGAGGTCGAGGGTTACCCCGGGCTGTTCAGTTGGTGCAAGGCCGCCAGCATCGGTCATCGTGAGGAAGGCCGGATGCGGGCGAAGCTCGACTTGTCCTATTTGGGGTTCAGGGCCGCCTTTTCCACCGAAAACACGTTCGTGACCGGTGAAATGATCCAGTTGAACCTGGTCGAGGGTCCGTTCAGATCGTTGCGCGGTGAGTGGCGGTTTTTGCCGTTGGGCGAGGCTGGCTGCAAAACCTCGTTGATGCTGGACTTCGAATTTGCCGGCAGTTTGATGGGTTCGGCGCTGGCGCTGGGGTTCCAGAGCCTTGCCGATCGCCTGGTCGACGACTTCTCTCGCGCCGCCCGCGCCTTGCCGAAAGCTGCCTGATAGGCCCGATGAACATCACCGTGGTGTTGGCCTGGCCCGATCGCGTCTGGCGCAAACAGATGGAGTGCCCGAGCACAGCACCGTTGCTGAGGCCCTGAACGCCAGCGGTGTTTGTGCCGACTGGCCGGATCTGGGCGCGCTCGACGAACGAGTCGGTATCCATGGCCGGCGTTGTGCACTCGATACGGTGTTGGCCACGGGTGACCGGGTCGAAATCTATCGGCCCTTGTTGATCGACCCGAAGGACGCACGCCGCAAGCGTGCATCCGAGCGGCGGCCGGCCGGAAAGTCCAGGTCGGCCTGAATCAGCGCGGGGATCAGCCGTTGCCCTGGCCCGGGATCTTGCGGCGATTGTCTTCCGGCACGTTCTTCTGCAGTTCCTGCGACGCGCGCAGCAGAGCGTCTTCGGCTTCTGGCTGCCAGTCGCCTTCGATCCGCTCCAGATTGCCGCCCTGGAAATACAGGCTCAGTGTCTTGATGACCGCATCCTGATTACGAAGGCTCGTGCTGGTGAGGTAATCCCAGCGGTCCTGTTCAAACGGCGAGGACAGTTGCGGCGTGCCCATGACCAGTTCGACCTGGCGCTTGGTCATGCCGGGCTTGAGTTGGTCGACCATTTCCTGATCGATCAGGTTGCCCTGGCGGATGTCCATTTTGTAGACCACGCCGCAGGCACTCAGGCCGAGCACCAGGAATAGGCAAAGAATTCGACGCATGATTTCTGGGTTCCACGAAAGGCTGAAGGGGGCGGATGATACACTAGCCATCGACCAGCCCTCTGAAGGTACCCAGGCGATGGAATCGCAGGATTTACGCAAAGCCGGCCTTAAAGTTACGTTACCGCGCATGCGTATTCTGGAAATTCTGGAAACCGCAAGCGGCCGGCACATGACCGCCGAAGACGTCTACCGCGAGCTTTTGAACGCGAATGACGACATTGGCCTCGCCACCGTGTACCGGGTCCTGACCCAGTTCGAGCAGGCCGGTCTGGTCATGAAACACAACTTCGACAACGGCCAGGCCGTGTTCGAGATCGACCGCGGCGACCACCATGACCACATGGTCTGCCTCGATACCGGTCGCGTGATCGAGTTCGTCGACCCGGAAATCGAGAAGCGCCAGGCGGCGATCGCCGAGGCGCATGGTTTTGACCTCGAGGATCACCGGATGGTGCTGTACGTCCGCGCCAAGAAGGCTCCGGGCAAGAAGTAGGTCGCTACCGTCCCGGAAACCCGGGATTCTGGCAGGCCGTCCAGGCTGAACGCTGCAACAGTCGAGCCGTTGCCTCTGGCAGTGCGGTCGAAGCGCCGTTGGCGCGCGGAATCTGCGCCGGGAGCCCTTCCGGGGACTGCTGGTAGACCGTGCAGAACAGGGTCAAGGCGGCAAGGTAGGTCCCCAGTTCCGAAGGATGGAACCCGTCCGGGCCGTACAGCGCAAGCTGGGGGTCATCCGCCCAGGCGCGCTGCCAGGCAATGCCGGCCGGCGCAAACGCACCTTCGGTCATCGTTGCTGCCGTCTCGTAGCTGTTCCGGACATCGTCCAGATACCCCAGTCGTGACCAGTCCGGCCACACCATGAACAGCAGCGGCCGTCCGCCATTCGCGCGGATCGGTGCATTGAACCGCACGCTCCATGACAGCAGGTGATCCTGACTCTCGGGCAGTGACGAAGGACCCTGCTGCAAACTGACAACGGGGTAATTGCCGGCCTCGATCTCGCGCAGCGTGGCGCTGTGATACCAGTGTTCTTCCAGCGAAGCCCCGTTCATCACGATGCTCTTCACTTCCAGAGTCTTGCCGGCCTGAAGTGCGATTCGCGACAACATCTGCGGCAGGCTGTTGGTGCTGGTCAGGCTGTTGCCGATGAACAGCATACGATCCGTGTCCGCGAGCAGGGCGCGTTCGAGATTGCTGTAGGAAACACGGACTTTCAGCATCCGATCTTCCAGAATGGCCGAGACGGCGCGAAGGTCGTAGGCGGCGGATTGGTTCACGCTGTCATTCGCGGCGTCGGCAAAATCCAGTTGGGCCGGGGCGATGCGCAAGTCCGCTTCGGTGACGGGGGACGCGCCAATCATGAGGGCGATCCCACTCACAAGAAGCGCCCCGGAGTGGCGACGCATGCGCCATAACCAGAAAAGACCCAATACGCCGAACAACACGATGACGCCCGACCGTGACGAACCCAATGCCGGAACCGACAGAGGATTGCCGGCCAGCGACAGGCCATGTGTGCCGAGCGGGCGCGCTTCGTCAATGATGCGGCCTTGTTCATCCACGCTGACCACGGCGATCGTGACCGTCGGTCCCTGATTCAGATAGCCGCGGGGAATCTGCGCGATCAGCTCGTCGAATCCAGCTTCACCAGCGTTGTGATGGAGTTCGCTGGGGGTTGGTGGAGCAATGGTCGTCCAGTTTCCGAGATGACAACCCAGAAATTGCTGCTGATAAACGCCTTCACTGTCCGGTCGGATCTGTACACGCAGACGCGCAGAAGAAATTGGCGAACCATCCACACTGCACGCTTCGGTTCGGCTTCCGGGGAAATCCAGTCGGATCTCGGTCTGGGTTGCCTGAACGGACCCGGTTGCGACAAAAAGGAACGGCAGGATCCAGTGGCGTTTCATGGTGTTGCCTCGGTCTTTGGAAGGTGGCGCGCGACGCCGCTGCATCGCTCACGGTCACGATACAAACCTGATCCTGGATCAGCTGTTCCTGACTTGGCCGATGTACAGGCCAATACGGCCGGAGCGTGAATTGATTCAGCACACGAAAGCGCCATGCCGGGACTGTGACGTCGCGCACAGCGGTCAATCACATCGATGGTCGGGTTGGCGGTACCCTTTGCCGCAATCAGCCGACGTCAGGCCTTGCCGGGAGATCGAATCATGCGTCGAGTCGGAATTCTGCTGTTGATGCTGGTGCCCACCGCGGCGCTGGCCGCTGGACTCGATCTGGTCGATGCCGATCTGAAACGATTGCTCGAAGCGCCCGTGGCGGATGAAGTGCGCCTGTCAGATCAGGAGCTTCTCGCAAAACAATCACTCGACATCCGGTTACGACGCATCGAGATCTATGCGCCTGAAGCGCGGATTGAACTCATGACTCGGCGGGGCCCGATCGAAGTACCGAGATCCGGTTGGCGCCATTTCCTGTCGTCCGAGCCGGCGGGGGCCTGGCGACTTGGACTGTCCATCTCGCCGAAGGGCGATGAAGCTCATGGTTACTTCATCGGACCCGACGGCGAAACCGGGCTGTACGGAAAGCGCGCAGCGAAGAGTGGATCGCTGCGCGTGGTGCCATTGCCGAAACGGGGCAAGGATGAGCCCGAGCCGAAGTGGTCCTGTGCGGATGGGAGTTTGTCTGCGCCGGATGCAGCAACCGGACACGATCTGCCGAAGGCGCTGGCTGACCTGGGCGCTTCAGGACATGCCTTGGCAAAGCTGGGCTCACATTCCGCGACGATCGCCGTCGAGACCGACAATGAATTTCTCGCCAGCAAATTCGGCGGCAACCAGACAGCCGCCACGACTTATCTGACCAATTTGTTTCTGGCCATGAACGTGATCTATGAGCGGGACCTCGACCTCACCATCCTGCAAGGCAACACCACGCTGTGGGCTGCGGGTATGGAAGATCCCTATTTGGTGTCAACCGGAGGCTGCTCGGCGAGCCAGGCCCAATTGCAGGAATTCGGCAATTACTGGCAAGCCAACCGCGGCAGCGTGCAACGTGCGTTTGCGATGATGCTGTCGGGCAAGAGCACGGACAATTTCTGCGCGGCCGGTATTGCCTGGTTGACCGGATCCAGCAACATGTGTGCCCAGACGAACAGCACCGGCGGCCACTACAGCTTCACGCAAGTCTTCAAGTTCACGCAACAATCCGCTGCAAATGATATCTGCGTGGTCGCGCACGAAATTGGCCACAACTTCGGTGCCGCGCATACTCACTGCACGGATCGAACGACTGGTAACCAACCCACTGGCACCAACACCATCGATACGTGTTTTGCTGGCGAAGGCGGGTTCGGGTGTTTCAGCGGTGCGACCAGTTGCCCGGCGCCGGCGACCGTCAATGGTGTCGCCAACGTACGTGGCACACTGATGAGCTATTGCCATCTGCTCGGTGGTTGTGCGGCGACGAACGTGTTGGCGGACACCCATCGGACCCGGCTCGGCACGGTCAAGACCGGCAACGTGCAGTCGCTGTGTTTTCCGCCCATTGGCGGCGGAGGCGGCACGTTCAGTGTCAACGACGTGAGTCTGGCAGAGGGTAATTCCGGTTCACAGAACATGATCTTCACGGTCAGCCGCAGCAGCAACACCGGCACGGCCAGTGTCACCGTCAACACGCAGAATGTCACTGCCACGTCCGGCAGCGACTACTCTGCGATCGTGAACTCCGTAGTGAACTTCGCCAACGGCGAAGGCAGCAAGACCGTCAATGTCGTGATTGCCGGTGATACGGCAGTCGAGCCAAACGAAACCTTCAATCTCTTGCTCAGTAATCCGACAGCAGGGTTTACGCTCGCCGATGGCACCGGAGTCGGCACGATCCAGAATGACGACGTGTTACCCACGATCTCCGTCAATGATCCGGTGGTGACCGAGGGTAATGGCGGGACCAGTACGCTGACGTTCACGCTGACGCTCAGTGCGACCAGCGCACAGGCAGTCTCCGTCACCTTCGCCACCGCCAACGGCACCGCCACGACCGCCAACAACGACTATGTTGCCAACAATGGCACCGCCAACATCGCCATCGGCCAACTCACCACTACCGTCAATGTCACGATCAATGGCGACACCACCGGCGAGCCCGACGAAACCGTCCTGCTCAATCTGACCACGCCGCTCAATGCCACGATTGCCGACAACCAAGGCGCAGGCATGATCCTTGATGACGACAATCGCATGTTCATGAACAGCTTTGAGTAGCTGGCTGGTATGCGGGGCTAACGCGATTGAGACTTTGCCGTCTTCAAGACGGCAATGAACTCCTGTGCTCTCTTTTCGGAAAATGTCGAGGCAATTGCGAAAGCGTTTTTCCCTGTTGGAGTTGGCGCGGAAGTATCCGCGCCAAACTCAACCAAGACCCTCGTCGAATCGAGTTTCGCGGTTTCAACGCAGATCAAGAGTGCCGTATGTCGATCATGCACTTTATTGACGTCTGCTCCAGAGTGAATTGCTGCAAGGATGAGGTCTGGCCGGTCTTCGCACCCGACATCACATAGCTCATGAAGAATCGGAGCCCCAACTTTCAATTCGCGTTCACGAATCAATCCTTGTCGAATTGCGTCTTCGATCGCCTCAGTCTTGAATCCGGAATGCATCGGCTCCTGGCATCCAGTCAGCAACAAAGCGAGTAACCCTAAAAGGGCTGTTGTGGCGCGTAAGATACTCATGGTTGACCTTCTCCAAAACAATGCAGTGTAGGCTGGCGCTGAGCGAAGCGAAGCCCAGCATACCCCGCTTCCTATCAGCTATCCGCGAGCGATAGGAAGTGCGACCAAGCCAATAGACCGCAGATCACCGTCACGGATGCACTATAGATGGTCCTCTTTCGGTACTTGTTTCCATCGGATTCAAATAGCCCTGGGAACAAAAAGCATATTGGTCCGAATACCATCAATAGGTGTTTGTTGTACTTGGTTCTGGCAAGCGCAAGTTGCAGGTTGACCGCACAGAAAACGATGCTGGTGACAAAGGGAATAGCCAGCGCGATTAGGATGACTTGATCTAGTGTTTTCATGTGCGATGCCTCCGCCCTCAAGTCTGCGCTTATGCGACAAACGCTCACATCCGCTCGCGGCAAATTGCAGTTGACCGATCTCTGGCGGAGATCACGTCTCCCGCAACCATGCTTGCCTGGGCATGAGCTGAACGCTGATCGCTCGAATGACTCACCACAATACCTCTCCAATTTCCGTGCCCGACAAACACACCGAAATTTGTCTGTTCGTCCATTTCGTCGCGCTGATTGTCTGAATCGATCAGGGCTGGAAAGCGCGGGATTCTTCGGGAAATTACCCTTACTTCTGCGCCTGCAAGTCCAGGGGGCGCAGGAATGTTCCGCGATGTCATATCAATCGCATAGGTTCCAGGACCACGCAAATCTCCAGAGCGGTATTCCTCGTCGGCGGTTTGAAGCTGGGAGATGTATTTGTCTGACCATTCCTGAAGTGCCTCCCGGTGCACTGTTGACTCAACGAGTTCAGCGTAGTCCTCGCAAGGCCCAGAGAGCCGGCACGACGTTGTACCGAGTGAGGCCAATAGGACCAGAGCACAAATTCCTGTTCGCACTTTGATGTTCTCCGATGCTCTGAATACGCGCTTCGTTCACCGATCGTACTGGGGGCTCTAATTCTGGATCGGTTCGATAGCCCAATTTCGAACACTCCGACTAACCCTCAGCGTCTGCCGGATCGACGCAAGCTGGGCTTCGCTTCGCTCAGCGCCAGCCTGCACAGACCTCGCTGTGCGCCGCATCTCCACGCGGGCAAGGTTATTGGTGTTCATCGCGGGTCCAGTATGGCCAGGATTCCTTGGATTCGCCTCTGCTGATGAGTGCTTCGGAGACTCGTCCATCCTCGTCAAACTGGAACTCCATGCTTACGCCGTCCTCTGCCCTTCTTCCATCGAGCCTCAGTCTCGCGTCGTTTCCATTAATTGAAACCCCATATTCTGGAACCATGCCAATCACGGGAAATTTCATGTCCGATTTGTTTCTGAAGTAGCCCTGTTGATTCCGGTGCAGCGATTCCACGAAACCAATCAATTCCGCTTTTTCATGGGAGCTGTGCCCGGCTAGTCGCAGAGCCAATGCTTCTGCGCGCCCGTCAAGCAATGACCTGTTCACTGTAACGAACGTGAAAAATCCGGAAGTGAGCGCTGCCGCCATGAACACGAACAAGTGAGACTTTCTGGGCACAGGATTCCTCCGAAAAATTCCGCGACGCGCTACTCAAGTGCCGGTCTGGGTAATCGACGAACCGATGGTCGATACTGGCTTCGACCCTTTGGATCGGCTTAAGTTCGGAGCATGCCCCTGTCAACATCCACATGCCGAGCAAACGGAATGTCGTTCCGCCCTCCTGAATGCGTATTCCCTGATGCAACCGAATCCATCGGAAGCACTACCTAGAAGGGAGTCCGTTCATGCTCAAGAACCTTGTGTTGTCCTTCGTGCTGGCCATTGCGGCCTTCTCGGCTCATGCCGATGCACCACTGAAAACCTCACTGTCGCTCGACAGCGACCAGGCCCGCGAGATATCTGCCATCGAGGCGGAAGTCCGCAAGAAATTCGCGTCGATCCGCCAGGAGCACAACCGGGTGATGCGCGCGGCCCGGCGCGCTGGGCTGGCGCACGATGAGACCGAGAAAGTTCGTCTTGAGTCGGAAGCCGACGTCCTGCGTGGCCAGATGCAGGCCCTTCGCGATGACGAAGAGTTGCGTATCCGCAAGCATTTGCGCGCCGATCAGTCTGCTCGTTACGACGCGTGGCTGGCCGAACGGGAGGCGATGCACGGCAGCAGTCGGGACGCGACGATGTTGGGTGCTGAGCGTTGAACGAGGCTCCAGCTTTCTGCCGTCAGGACAGAAAGCTGGAACGCTGGTGCGGTCGTGCCTGTCAGCGAATGTTCTTGTCCTGATAGAGGATCCAGCCCGTTTGAAGGGTCTCGATCAGGTCATTGCCGTTGATCTGGTCCACGTTGCGGAAGCCGCGGACCCAATGCCTCTTTGTTCCGTCCGGACCGGTGAACGTATAGGTGAAGGAATCGAGTTCTTCCTTGGTGAACTGCGGCGGCGGTGGCGGCGGGGGCGGAAATGCGATGGGTTGCGATGGCGGCCGGGGAAACACGAATTCCGGGAACCACTCATGGTCGACGACTTCGCCGCTGAAGTCCTGGTCGGCCTGGAGTGGGGTGCGATCGGCCGGCACGAGCGCCCAGCAGCTGCCGGCTTTGCGGCGGCTGATGCCAGCCGGTGGATTGCCGGTCCAGACTCCATCAATCTCTTCGCCGTCGCCGGCCAACCACGCCTGGGTGGCGTAGGGTTCATGCAATTGGAAGTGAACGCGAAAAGCCGGGGCGTGCGGCGCCATGCGCTCCGACCCACGCGATCGACCCCACTCATAAACTTCGCGGCAATTCTTGGTTGGCGTCATGCCCGGATTATCAATCGCCGGGTAGGGATACCGGATCCATTGCACCCAGGCGTTTGCCTGGGTCGGCAAGACAGCCAAACCGACCAGGGCAAAGATCGAAGACATCAGGGTTTTGTGGCCGGCTATCCAGGGTCTGGGTGTGCTCGGCACTACGTGTTCACGTTTCATGGTGGCGGAACCTTTTTCGGTTGATGTGCGTGGGATTCGGGAAGCGGATTCCCGAATGAACGGACAGGACCGCCGATGAGTGCTCCTCCCGAGACACTCATGGACTGAACGGGCGCCTGCACGCCGGTGCCTCACGCGGGGTCATGAACCTCGCTTGCACCGAATTACGCTGAGAATCCCCTTTGCCCTGCCTGCGATTACATACGGGATTCCGGTGGAATCCGTGCATGGTGCGTTCATGGGTCAGTTCTCACGGGGTGAGGCAGTCAACTGGGCTTCGCTTTGCCCAGCGCCAGCCTACACACAGGGCCGCAAACCGATATCATGTCGTCTTTTCCAGCCGAAACACGTTGCAGGAGCAGGCCATGACGATGAAATACCCCGAGAAGATCTGGCACAACGGTTCGATCAAGAACTGGTCGGATGCCACCACCCATGTCATGGCTCATGCCATTCATTACGGTTCGTCCGTGTTCGAGGGTGTGCGGTGTTACGACACGCCGAAGGGCCCGGCGATTTTTCGCCTGCAGGAACACCTGAAGCGGCTTTATGCCTCGGCGCATATTTACGACATGCCGATTCCGTTTGACCAGGCCGCGTTGACTCAGGCTTGCAAGGACGTGATCCGCGCAAACAACTTCGGCAAGTGTTATCTGCGGCCGGTGGCGTTTCGTGGTCTGGGTGGTTTTGGCCTGAGTGCGGATTGCCCGACCGACGTGGGCGTTGCCGCCTGGGAAATGGGCGAGTATCTGGGTCACGCGGTGACGGAAACCGGCATTGACGCGATGGTGTCGAGCTGGAACCGCATGGCACCGAACACCATTCCGACCGGCGCCAAAGCCGGCGGCAATTACCTTTCCGGCCAGTTGATCGCGCGCGAAGCGCGCCGCCTCGGTTTTGGTGAGGGTATCGCTTTGGCGTCGACCGGCCTGTTGTCGGAAGGTGCTGGCGAGAACCTGTTCCTGGCGTTCGAAGGCAAGCTGTACACCACGCCGGTGTCGGCCGCGATCCTCAACGGCATTACCCGCAATACCGTGATGACTCTCGCTCGTAACATGGGCATCGAAGTGGTCGAGCAGGACATGCCGCGCGAATACCTGTACCTGTGCGACGAACTGTTCATGTGCGGCACCGCCGCCGAGATCACGCCGATCAAGAGTGTGGATGGCAAGAAGATTGGCGCCGGCGAACCGGGGCCGCTGACGCGCAAGGTGAAGGACCAGTTCTTTGGACTGTTCAAAGGCACCACGCCCGATCCGCTGGGCTGGCTCGAGTACCTGTAACTGGCCGTTGGATATCGGCACCCTGCTGTGTTCCAACAACGCGAGTCCGGTGCACGTCCGGAATTGCCTCACGCCAATCAACGACTTATGTCGTTGATTGATTCGCGCGCGCTATCCATCGCGCGTAATGCCCGTGCGTTATTGTCCGCATCCAGTCAAACCATTCGGGGCCTGTCGTGCTGAAATCGATCTTCGTCAAGGACTTCGCGATCATTGATCGCGCCGAAGTGCCACTGGGTGCGGGCATGACCGTGCTCACCGGGGAAACCGGCGCCGGCAAGTCCCTGCTTGTTGATGCGCTGTTGTTGCTGACGGGTGGCCGATCCGATGCCGGGGTGGTGCGTCACGGTGCCGAACGGGCTGAGCTGCACGCCGAGTTCGAGTTGCCGGCTGGCAGCCCTGCCCGGCAGTGGCTTGTCGAGCAGGAACTGGACGACGACGAAGCACTTCGTTTGCGCCGCATCGTGCGCGCCGATGGCAATTCGCGCGCGTACATCAACGACCGCCCGTGTTCGCTGACACAGATGCGCGAGCTCTGTACCTTGCTGGTTGAAATCCATGGCCAGCACGAACACCAGGCTTTGTTGCAGCGAGTGCAGCAACTGCGTTTGCTGGACCGTTTCGGCAAACATGAAGAACTGCTCGCGCGGGTGCTTGGTGCTTGCCGTCAGCAGCAGTCCATCGAACGGGCGCTGGCGGAACTGGACGGCGCAGGCAGCGGCGACCCGGATCGCGTGGAGTTCCTCAAGTTCCAGCTGAAGGAACTGAAACGCGATGCACTCAGCGCTGATGCCCTGCAGAAACTCGTCGAGGATCACAAACGAGCCAGCAACGCCAGCCAGCTTCTGGAAGGCAGTGCAAAACTCGGTGAGCTCATCGATGGTGATGACAGTCAGTCTTTGCGCAGTCTGCTTGCCGATGCCAGGGGTGAGCTCGAAAAACTCGGCACACTCGATGACTCGCTGAATCCGGTGCTTGAATTGCTGGATGCGGCCGACATCCAATTCAGCGAGGCCGCCGATACCTTGTCGCGTTACCGCGACCGGCTCGATCTGGATCCCCAGCAGTTCCAGAAACTCGATCAGCAACTGGCGCGAATCCATGAGTTGGCGCGCAAACATCGGATTGCACCGAAGGATCTGGCCGACAAGGCCGAAGCAGTCGAGCAGGAACTCTTGCGTATCGAAGGCGCCAGCGGTGAACGGGAGCGTTTGCTGTCGACGCTGGCGGTGGCGCAGAAGGAGTACCAGGCCGCAGCCCAGGCTTTGGCCGCAGCGCGCGCAGGCAGCGCACGCAAACTTGATTCCGCCGTGACACGTATCCTCAATGAACTGGCGATTGCCGGTCGATTTGTCGCCGCACTGACGCCACGCGCTGATCTCACACCCAATCCATCGGGCATCGATGAAGTGGAATTCCTGGTCAGTCCGAACCCCGGGCAGCCCGAACGTCCGCTGCGCAAGGTTGCGTCGGGCGGTGAGCTCGCGCGGATTGCCCTGGCGATCGAAGTGGCCACGCTGGGTTCCGATGAAGTGCCGGTCATGGTGTTCGACGAAGTCGACTCCGGCATCGGTGGTGCCACCGCGGAAGTGGTTGGTCGCAAGCTGCGCGAGTTGGGCGGCGCACGTCAGGTCTTGACGGTCACCCATTTGCCGCAGGTTGCGGCACTCGGTCATGGCCATTTGCGGGTCGCCAAGTCCAGTGTCGACGGTCAGACCCGCACGCAGATTGAAGTGCTGACCGCTGCAGCCCGAGTGGATGAAGTGGCGCGAATGCTGGGCGGGATTGAACAGACGGCCGAAAATCGTGCTGCGGCCAAAGCCATGCTGGAGAGTGCAGCGAAGCGCTGAGGCGATTCGTTGTGGCACAAAGTGTGACCAGTCGTGACAGGCCGCCGTTGCGACCCGGGAAACCAGCGGGCTACACTGGAGAACGATGGGGCCGCCTCGCTTCGGCCCACCAACCGGAGTTCAGCCCGTGAGCCAACAAGACAAGCTGCTAGCTTTTTGTGACGAGATTTGGGATCGCCAGATCATTCCCGAACTGGTTGAGTACATCAAAATCCCGGCCAAGAGCCCCGCGTTCGACGCGAACTGGCAGGAACACGGTTACCTGAAGACGGCGATGGACCAGATCGAAGACTGGGTCCGTCGTCAGCCGATTACCGGCATGAGTGTCGAGCGAGTGCAGTTGCCCGGTCGCACGCCGCTGTTGTTCATCGACATTCCCGGCAAGGGCGATGACTGCATCCTGATGTACGGTCACATGGACAAGCAGCCGGAAATGGTTGGCTGGGGCGTTGATCTGGGCGCCTGGAAACCGGTGATCGCCGGCGACAAACTGTATGGTCGCGGCGGCGCTGATGATGGATATGCGACGTTTGCGTCGCTGACGGCGGTGATGGCCTTGCAGGAGCGCGGTTTGGATCACTCGCGCATTGTGGTCGTCATCGAGGGTTGCGAAGAGTCAGGCTCCTACGACCCGCCGTTCTACATCAATCACCTCGCGCCGCGGATCGGCACGCCATCCCTGGTCATCTGCCTCGATTCCGGTTGCGGCAACTACGACCAGTTGTGGTTGACCACTTCGCTTCGTGGTCTGGCCGGCGGCACACTTCGTGTGCGCGTGCTCGACGAGGGTGTTCATTCCGGTGATGCCAGCGGCATCGTGCCGAGTTCCTTCCGCATCGTGCGCAACCTGCTCGATCGAATCGAGGACGTCAACACTGGCCGCATCAAGGCCGAAGTGCTGCATGTCGACATTCCGGCCGAACGCAAAGTGCAGGCGCGCGACGCAGCCGGCATTCTGGGCACCCATGTGTACGACAAGTTTCCGTGGCCGAACGGCGTCAAGCCGATGAACGACGACCTGGCGGAGTTGGTCTTGAACCGCACCTGGCGGCCGACGCTGTCGGTGACCGGCGCCGAAGGGCTTCCGGCGCTGGAAGACGCCGGCAATGTGTTGCGCCCGCATACTGCGTTGAAGTTGTCGGTGCGTTTGCCGCCGACGCTGGATCCACACGTGGCGTCGGCGCGGCTCAAGGAAATCCTCGAGAAAGATCCGCCATACGGCGCGCGGATTGAATTCGATGTCGAGAAGTCGTCCTGCGGTTGGGCGGCACCCAGCCTCGTGCCTTGGCTTGCCGACTCCGTGGACACCGCGTCGAAAGATTATTTCGGCACGAAATCGGCGCAGATGGGCGAGGGCGGCACGATCCCGTTCATGGGGATGTTGCAGGCCCGGTTCCCGGACGCGCAGTTTGTGGTCACCGGATTGTTGGGGCCGAAGTCCAATGCTCACGGCCCGAACGAATTCCTGCACATTCCGACCGGCAAGAAACTCACGGCGGCGATGGCGCGGATCATGTCGGATCACTTCGTCAATCGCGGATCACCGACCGCGGTCTGAGCCTTTCGGTCCACTGCACGTCACACCTCGAACTGAAGCCGGCGCACGGATCGTGCCCGGCCTCCGGCCAGAACCCGGTTGATCCGGCCGTCCTGCCGTTCCAGGCGAACGGCAATGCGGCTGTGTTGTTCGCCGGCAACCAGACTGCGCTGTTCGATCGCCAGTTCATCAAGGTCCATCCCGAACTGACCGTGCAGCGTGCAGGCCAGTGCTCCTGCCGCCTGCTCGACCACCGCCTGTTCGGGGATCCCGTACAAGGGTGCAAACAATCGCGCGCTCGCCGTGACGCCCTCGCCCGGTTCGGCAACCACAAAGACGTAGAGGCCGATGACGTCGAGTCGGCGGCTGAGTGCACACAACTGATCGTTGTCGGGGCACAGGCTACCCAGTCGACTCCGATCACGAAGTGGGACAAGCAGGAACGCGCTGCCGGCGTCGGCCCGCCAGGCTTGTCGGCCTTCGCACAGATCTTCCGGCTCGATACCCAGGGCAGCCAGTACCTGCCGCGCTGTCTGTGACTCGGCCAGGACGGTCGCATATTTGGCTGGAGGCTGGGTGAGCCAGGCCTGGCGCAGTCCCGACAGGACATCGTGTTGCCCGAGTTCGGTTTCGAGTCGGTGCCAGCCCCGGTCGATCCGGCCCAGCTCCGGCAGCAGTGCGAAGGCTGCGATCGCGGCACGCCCGGAATGCGCGATTGATTCGGTCGGCGAAAAACACTCGAGCCGGCGCAGGCCCTGATTGCCTTGGCTGATGAACGCCGTTTCCGGCAAACCCAGAACTTCGGCAATGCGCCGTTTGTGCTCAAAACGCAACGCGTCGGCGAGGCACACGACCCCAATCGAATTGCCGCCGCTTGCACCATCGGCGAAGGTCTGAACGACATGGACTTCAGTCAACACAGGATTCCCCGGATGTGGCCGGCGCCAGGCCGGATCTGGCCACCATTGAAGCGGGCGAGTGAGGCCTTTCCCACCGACTAAAGACAGGGTTTGGGCAAAGATTCAGGTCGCAACAACCCATTGACCCTTCATCCACTACACTTCGCGCCCTTTTCCCTGGCCCCCAAGGAGCCTGAACATGACCATCCAGATTGGTGACACCCTGCCCGCGGCCGTTCTCAACTACCTCAAGGACGGCGTGCAGGCGATCAATACGACCGACCTGTTCGCCAACAAGACCGTAGTGCTGTTTGCGGTTCCTGGTGCCTTCACGCCGACGTGTTCGGCGAAGCACTTGCCTGGTTTTGTCGACAAATTGGCCGATCTGAAGGCCAAGGGTGTCGACACGGTGGCTTGTATGGCCGTCAACGATGCGTTCGTGATGGAAGCCTGGGCCAAACACCAGAATGCCCCGGCCGAAATCATGATGCTGGCCGACGGCAATGGCGCGTTCACCAAGTCCATTGGTCTCGAGTTGGACGCCACCGCGTTCGGCATGGGCATTCGCGCCAAGCGTTTTGCGCTCGTCGCCAAGAATGGTGTGGTGTCGCACCTGTTCGTCGAAGCGCCGGGTGAATTCCGCGTTTCCACGGCCGAGCACGTGCTCGAAAACCTGTGAGTTCACGGCGCGCCCTCGTCACCGGCGGTTCCGGCGACATTGGCGCCGCGATCTGTCAGGCCCTGGCGGCGGACGGGCACTATGTGCTCGTCCACGCCAATAGCCAGCCAGCACGGGCTCAGTCCGTGCTGGACGCTATCCGGGCGGCAGGCGGGCAAGGCGAAGTGGTTTGTTTTGACCTGGCCGACTGTGATGTAACCAGCACGGCACTTGCCGCAGTGCTGGAGGCAGGACCGATCCAGGTGGTCGTGCACAACGCCGGGATCCATGACGATGCACCGATGGCGGGCATGAGCCGCACCCAGTGGCAGCGGGTCATCGATGTCTCCTTGCACGGGTTTTTCCACGTGACCCAGCCCACGCTGTTGCCGATGGCGCGCACGCGTTTTGGGCGGGTGATCGCCATTTCTTCGGTCGCTGCGCAAATCGGCAATCGGGGCCAGACCAACTACGCCGCCGCCAAGGCGGGTTTACATGGTGCGTGTTTGTCGCTGGCGCGGGAAATGGGTTCACGCGGCATCACGGTGAATGTGGTCGCACCGGGTTTGATCGAAGGTCGCATGAGCGAGGGCAGTTTTACGCCCGAACAGATCAAACACGTCATTCCGGCCCAACGAGCCGGGCGGCCGGAAGAAGTGGCTGCGCTGGTTCGGTTTCTGGCCTCCGATGCGGCGTCGTACATCAACGGCCAGATCATCGGCGTCAATGGCGGCATGGCTTGATTGCCGGTTTTGGGCGAGTTGCCTCGAAAGTAAACGAATCAATGACTTGCACGCAGCTTCAAATCCCGGCGGCTGCCGGCGGCGCGCTCTGATAAACTGACCCACCCGCGATCATTTTGTCGGTCGCGGGTTCGCTGCGTCTGGAAGCCTTCATGCAAAATCTGTGGGACCGCTGTCTTTCGCGTCTGGACGCGGAGTTCAGTGAACAAGACATCCTGACCTGGTTGAAGCCCCTGCAGGTTCGCGAGGAGCCCGGCGTGCTGCGCCTGTTGGCGCCGAATGCGTTCGTGCTGGAGAGCGTGCGGGAGCGGTTTCTCGAGCGTATTCAGGAAATCGGCGCGTTTCTCGCCGAGGGTCCGCTCGACGTGCGCCTGGAAGTCGGTTCGCTGAACAAGCCGAAGCCGCCACCGCCACCGCGCGCGAATGGTCGCGCCGAACCTGCGCCCGTGGTGCACGACGACTTCGAAAGTAACCTCGACAGCCATTACACCTTCGACAACTTCGTCGAGGGCAAGTCGAACCAGCTGGGGCACGCTGCCGCATTTCAGGTGGCGATGAACCCGGGCCGCCGCGAATCCAACCCGCTGCTGCTTTATGGCGGCACCGGTCTCGGCAAAACCCACCTGATGTATGCGGCCGGCAATCTGATGCGCCGCAATCGTCCGGGCTTCCGGGTGCTGTACCAGCGTTCCGAGCAGTTCGTCAGCGACATGATCAAGGCCTTGAACGCCAAGAACATGGACGACTTCAAGTCGCGTTATCGCAACGTCGATGCGTTGCTGATCGACGACATCCAGTTCTTCGCCGGCAAGGACCGGACGCAGGAAGAGTTCTTCCACACGTTCAACGCCTTGTTCGAGTCGAACCAGCAGATCATCCTGACCTGCGATCGATATCCGAAGGAAGTCGAGAACATGGAGCCGCGCCTGACTTCACGTCTGGGCTGGGGTTTGCCGGTGGCCATCGAACCGCCGGATTTCGAAACCCGTGCGGCGATCCTGTTGCGCAAGGCCGAACAAAAAGGGCTGAAGCTCACCGAAGAAGTGGCGTTCATGATTGCCCGGCGCATGCGCTCGCATGTGCGCGATCTGGAAGGTGCGCTCAACACATTGTCGGCGCGTGCTCACTTCACCGGGCGACTGGTGACGATCGAGTTTGCGCAGGAAGCACTGCGCGACCTGCTGACCGTGCAGGAACGGGCGCTGAGCATTCCGAACATCCAGAAGATGGTCGCCGACTATTCGCAGCTGCGTGTGGCCGACTTGCTGTCGAAACGACGCACGCGGCATCTCGCGCGTGCGCGGCAGATGGCGATGGCGCTGACGAAAGAACTCACCACGCACTCGCTGCCGGAAATCGGCGATGCGTTCGGGGGGCGCGATCACACCACCGTGTTGCATGCCTGCCGGCTGATTGCCGAACTGCGCGAAACCGACGGCAAGACGCGCGAAGACTGGGACAAGCTGATCCGGGCGCTCACCTCGGGCTGATCGGGCGTGCAGACACCGACGATGCGACAACCGAAGCCAATCTGGCGTGATCGTGATGCCACATACCGGTCACGACCGCAGTGAAGCCCGTTTCATGTTCGATCGTCTCAGTGAACGCGGATTGCCGGCGGCCCTCGACGTGGCGCTGGAAGACCAGAGCATCGATACCCTGCAGAACCTGCGTCATGCCCGCGAATTGCTGCAGCAACGTGGTCATGCGCGCGCAATTCTGCTGAGCAACCGATACCACCTGGCGCGTTGCGCCCTGCTGGCCCGCAACCTCGGCCTTGATCATGAAGTGGTCGCCGCCGAAGATGATCATCGTTTGGCCACGCTGGGCGCCGGCCGACTGCTGCGCGAAGCGGCATTTCTGATGTGGATCGATGTGGGGACACGTTATGCCCGCGGGCTCCGGTTGCGCGGCATGCTCTCGCGGGTCACCTGAAAGACCTTCGAGTTCTACTCGAAGCCGTCACGGAACAGGGCGTCGACAGCCTGGGTGTCGTCATTGCCGATGACAATGGTCGCGGCCGGTAGCAGGTTGGCCGCACCCGACAAGACCGTGACGCGCAACTGGAACATTTCGTCCGGTTCGATCTGGGTGTCAGCAAAAATTTGCACCGGGACATCCAGGTGTGTCGACCCGGCTGGAATGGTGCGGATCGTGCCTGGATCGAACACGTAATCGATATCGGACAAGGCGGTGCCGGGTTCGGTGGCGGTCAGCAACAGCACCGGTTCGGCGCTTGATTCGCTGAGGTCGATCCGCAACAGGCAGGTACTGGTTCCCGACTGACCCTCGGCCACCGTACAAACGCCGGAGTTAACCCACCGAAGCAGTGGTTCGCGTGCAGTGCCGCCACATTGACCGGCGTTGCGGCCATCAATCAGCACATTGAACTGCGTGCCATCCGGGAACGCAGCGAGCGGGAAGCCGGGCGGTTCGCTCCCGTTGCCTCGGCTCAACAGCGACCAGTAGCCGCTCAGGGTTGCGCCCGGAACCGTCACGTAGTCGAGCACGTATCGCATCGGATTAAACGGCGAGCTCGGGTTCGGCAAACGGCGACTGACTTGCGCCAATGCACAGGCATTCCCATCCAGTCGTGGATGCCGGATCGGGACGCGCCCAAGTCCGGTTGCAGCAACAATGGTGGCATTCGGCGAAAACGTCGGGGCCACCCATACGTTGAATCCAATGCCCAAGGCCATCGGTGCCGCGTCCTGATTCTCGATTACCCATCGCCCCAGATCATTCCGATAGATCAGCGCGACCGGATGATCGTGATACGAATCAAACGGCAAGTCTCCGTTGTAGTGATGACTGACCGTCGCGATCGCGAACGGATTGTTGTTCAGCAGCGGATGATCGATCGTGCTCTGGAATCCATTCACGATATTGCCGGTACTGGTCAGATGCCGGAAGCTGCGGTCGTCCATGCGACTGACTGCGAATGCCGCGCCTGGCTCCATCGAGACCAGATGTTCCCAATAGGGTGACCAGCCCCTTTCCGCGTCGAGGAAAAACAGGCCCGCGTTACCGCGCGAGCTTTCCTGAAGTGGCAGCCCGGGTGTTGCCATGGGCGTGGTGAACAAACGCTGAGAGGGGGCCGGTGCACCGAGCGCAGACCCGATCCACGTGTAGTTCGCAAAGGTGTTGCCGGCATCGGCCTGGTGGCGTGCACTCAGTGTGGCGGTTGTCTCGAAAGCACCGAGATCCACCGCAGTGCCGGTGCGTCGGCTGTTCCCATCGAGATCCACATCATCTGCGGCGACGAGGGCATTACTGCCGGCATCAATCGCCGGTGATCCCGTACGCGGCCGGGGGTTGTCCCGGGCGAGAAACTCAGGATCCACATTGAGTTCTCCGGCCGTACTCGCAGGCAGATCGCCGCGCAGCGCCTGGGTCGTGCCGTAGATGAGATTGTGGTCCACCGAAACGATCCCCGATAGTTCCGGGCTGATGATCGACAGAGTTTCGTTGCGGTACAGGATGTTGTTCGCGATGCGAATGGTGCCGATCCCATCGAATCCGGGATCGGCCGCCAGAGCAAGCGCGAAGTTGCTGTCGATGACGGTGTTGTTGGTGATCAGGAAAGTCTCGTCATAGGGTTCGATCGCGATGGCACTGCCTCCGCCCGGGGAACTGATGCCGCGAAACAGGTTGTTCCGCACCAACACCTGGTCGGCGAGTTTCAGTGGCCCGTCACTGGCATGGGTTGTGATCAGCAGGCCGGCGACCAGGTTTCCCGAAGCATCGGCCTCAATGGTGTTGTTGGTGATGCGGATCTGGCCGCTGGCAAAACCGGCGCGTTCGGGTGTGATTTCGAAGCCCGAGGCCAAGGCGGTTGTAGCCCTGAACCGATTGCCGATCAGGTTGACGTTCCATGCGCCCGTGGCGCCGCTGATACAGGCACCAATGCGACCGCTCAACTGGCTGTTGCGCAGGCTGAACGTGACTGTGCCGAGTGGCGGAGTTGTGTAATAGAAACCATGTCGGAACCGAACGCCGCAGCGATCCAATCCCGTCTGCCGGATCCGAACGCCCTCAAGAAGATATTGCCGGGAACTGCTGGCGCTTTGGGCGTCACTGACGATCTCGATCCAGCCGCTCAGGAAGCCGAGGTCCTGAATCACCAGCGAAAACGAAGCCGGAATCTCCGGCAGCATCAACGTGCTGTCGAAACGGACCGAATGGCCAGCACCGAAGTCCACGACTACGCCGGGGGCGGCAGTCAGTTCCAGATTCTTGGCGAAGGCATCAACGGATTGCTGGACCACGAAATACCCGTCAGCACTTCCATCACCGTCGCGAATCAGAATCCGCGAGTGATCCGGCACGCCGACCACACAGGCCTGCAGGGTGCTGTGGCAAGGGGCTGGCCCGCCTGGCCAGAAGAAGTCGGCGGCGTGGCCGGCACCCATCGCGCCGAGCAGCAGGACAAAGGTGAAGATCCGACGGACTGCCGAGGACGGCAAATGATCGAGGATCAATAAGGGCACCTGGCAACTCCGGAATCGTGAGGGTCCCGGGAACAAACGCCAAATGGCCTGTGATCCGTGCAGCGGTGACGATCACGGTGCAGGGAATGCGCCGTGTCGGTTGCGAGAGATGGCGAGCGTAGGGGCCGGCGAAAACGGGATTCAGAAAGCTCGTGCCACACATCAAGGACGTCATTCCCGCGAAAGCGGGAAACCACTCGGGTGCCACAAGACTCAAACCTGGTCGCAACGAGTGGATCCCCGCTTTCGCGCGGATGACGGTTGGAGGGGCTGTGCGCGGGGATGACGGTTAGAGGGGCCGTGGCACGGGGATGACGCGCGGCGGGGCCGCCGAAATCGGGCTTCTGAACGATCGTGCCACACACCAAAAGTCCGTCATTCCCGCGAAAGCGGGAAACCACTCGGGTGCCACAAGACCCAAGGCTGGTCGCAACGAGTGGATCCCCGCTTTCGCGGGGATGACTGTTGCAGGGGATGTGCGCAGGGATGACGAGCGGAGGGGGAGTAACCGATGAAGCGAGAAGTAGCTTGATCGCCACCGTGCGCGGGAGAAGGGTTTTTTGTGGGCTTCTCGACTTCAGTAACCCGCCGCTTGCCCATCCTTGCGTGATTCACTGGCACCCACCCAGACGCCCGACGGCAATCGTTTGATCGCCTGGTAACCGCCGTAGGGGCCGTCGGCGTATTGGATCCGATGACCCTTCCTGGCAAGCGAGCGAATCACTTCCGGGGCAAAGCCGTGTTCGAGGTTGACGATGCCGCCATCTTGCATGGGTTCGTTCTGACCGGCCGGTTCGGTCGAGCCGTCATGATGGATGCGCGGGGCATCACCGGCTTCCTGCAGGTTCATGCCGAAGTCGACGAGGTTCATGACGATCTGGGCATGGCCTTGTGGTTGCATGGCGCCGCCCATCAGGCCAAAGCTCACCAGAGGCGCACCGTCCTTCGTGATGAACGCCGGAATGATGGTGTGGAAAGGGCGTTTGCCGGGCGCATAGGTGTTGGCGTGGCCTTCCTTCAGGACAAACTGTTCGCCGCGATCCTGCAGGATGAAGCCGAGGCCGTGTGGTGCCATGCCCGAGCCCATGCCGCGAAAGTTGGACTGGATCAGCGAGACCATGTTGCCCTCGGCATCCGCCGTGGTCAGGTAGATCGTGTCGCCTTCATTGAGGATGGCGGGTTCACCTGCTTCAACGGCGAGCGCGGCACGGTCCGGGCTGATCAGCTTGCGCCGGGTGTCGGTGTACTGGGCCGACAACAATTCGGCGACCGGAGTGGTCGCGAATGCCGGGTCTGCGTAGAACTTCGCGCGATCGGCGAACGCCAGTTTTTTCGCCTCGAGGAACAGATGCAGATGCTCGGTGCTGCCGAACGGAATCTTGCTGAAATCGTAAGCCTCGAGCAGTTCCAGCATCTGCAGCGCCGCAAGGCCTTGGCCGTTCGGCGGCAGTTCGTGCACGTCGTAGCCGCGGTAGTTCGTGCTGATGGGTTCGACCCATTCACCGCGGTGACTCGCCAGATCGTCCTCGTCCAGATAACCGCCCTGTTCCTTCATGTAGGTGGCGATCAGCTTCGCGGTCTTGCCGCGATAGAAGCCGTCATGCCCGTCCTTGACGATCCGCTTGTAGGTTTCGGCGAGGTTCGGGTTGCGCCACAGTTCACCGGTCTTCGGCGCCACGCCATCCCGCGTGAACTGTTCGTTGAAACCGGGGAACTTGCCGAGTTTGGGCACCGACAGATTCCAGTAATACGCAATCACGTCGCTCAGCGGAAAACCCTGTTCGGCATAGTGGATCGCGCCGGCGAACACTTTGGCGCGCGACACTTTTCCGAAGCGCTCATGCATCGCCATCCAGCCGTCCACGGCGCCGGGCACGGTGACCGGCAATGGCCCGTGGCTCGGAATGTCCTTCAGCCCGCGGCGTTGGAATTCGGCCAGGGTCAGCCGCTTTGGTGATCGACCGGAGCCGTTGTAGCCGTATAACTTTTTGCTATCGGCATCCCAGATGATGGCGAACAGGTCACCGCCCACGCCGTTGCCGGTGGGTTCCATCAAACCGAGGGCAGCATTGGCGGCGATCGCTGCGTCGACCGCATTGCCACCATCGCGCATGACCTGCAGGGCGATCTGCGTGGCAAGCGGTTGGCTCGTGGCCGCCATGGCTTTGGGCGCATAGATCTCGGAGCGGGTCGTGAACGCACGATCGGTCAGGCGATCGGCGGCAAGTGCCGGATTCAACAGGGACAACATGACCAGTGCAGCAATTCGTTTCATGGCAACTCCATTCAATCAGATGATCAGGCTGCGGCCGCCATCGACGTGGATGACCTCGCCGGTGATATACGGCGCATCGCGCAGCAGGAACAGTGCCGTTCGGGCGATATCCTCCGGTTCGCCCGCACGTTGCAGAGGGGTTTTGTCGATCAGGGTTTGCTGGTCTGCATAAGCCTTGCCCGATTCGGGCCACAGGATCGCGCCGGGTGCAATCGCGTTGACGCGCACGTCCGGCGCCAGTTCGCGGGCCAGCGACAGGGTCATCATGCGCAGCGCCGATTTGGCCATCACGTAGACACAATGGTTGCGCAGCGGGCGCTCGGCATAGATGTCGGTGATGTTGAGGATGACGCCGCGACTGAGTCGCAACGCCGGTGCTGCCGCTTGCGCGAGGAAAAACGGAGCCTTGGCATTGCTGGCGAAGAGATCGTCCCAGTGTTGCTCGGTGGTTTCGCCAATCGGCGTTGGATAAAACGCCGAAGCATTGTTGACGAGGGCGTCCAGCCGCCCAAAGTGATCCACGGTGCGGCTCACCAGGTCGGGCAGGGCAGCGGTATCGGCGAGGTCACCTTCCAGTAGCAGGCAGCTGTCGGCACGGAGCGCCTGCAGTTCGGCCTGAAGAGCTTCGCCCTCGGCGCGCGAATGGCGCACATGCAAGGCGATTCGATACCCGGCTGCGTGCAGTTGGCGAACGATGACCGCACCGACTCTGCGGGCGGCACCCGTGACCAGCGCCACGGGCTCAATGGGGTTGCTCATGTATCCTTGCTCCGAATGACCTGCAGCGCTCTGAGTAGCAGAAGCGCGATGCTTGCGAAAGCGAGCGTAATCGGCACGACATGATGAACTTGTTTTGAAGGCATTCCGACTCTCTACGCTCCCGAGGACCCATGGGTTTGCACTTGCTCAAACAGACCGACCCGGAATTCGAGGCCGCCGAACAGGCCCATAGTGATCGTTTGCGCGATGTGATCCGTGGCGAGATCCGGGCGGCAGGTTCCATTCCGTTCTGGCGGTTCATGGAGTTGGCGCTGTATGCCCCCGGGCTGGGTTACTACAGCGCCGGCAAGACCAAGTTCGGCGAAGCGGGTGACTTTGTCACGGCACCGGAGCTCGGGACCCTGTTTGCGCGCACCTGCGCCCGCGCCGTGGCGCCGGTCCTGAAGGCCAGCGACGACAACGTATTCCTTGAAGTGGGCGCCGGCACGGGCGCATTTGCGGCGGCAGCGCTGACCGAACTTGAGCAGATCGATGCGTTGCCGGCGCGATACCAGATTCTCGATCGCAGCGCCGAATTGCGCGAACGACAGCGGGAAACCCTTGCGGCTCGAGTGCCCCATCTGCTCGATCGGGTGGAGTGGCTGGATGTTCCGCCCGAAGATTCCTGGCGCGGCGTGTTGTTCGCGAACGAGGTGCTGGATGCGCTGCCGGTGCACCGGTTCGTCATCCGCGACGGCGAACCTCATGAGCTGCACGTCGCACTCGACGAGGCTGGCAATTTCGGGTTCGTCGAGCGCGAAGCCGACCTGATGCTGCTGGGTGCCATTCGCGGCATCGAGGAAGATCTGGATCATCGTCTGCCGGAAGGTTATGTTTCTGAAGTGGCGCCACAATTGCCGTATTGGTTCGATGCCGTCTGCGGCACTTTGTCCGCCGGCTTGGCTGTGTTCATCGACTACGGTTATTCGCGACGGGAGTACTATCGCCCCGACCGCAATCGCGGCACCTTGCTCAGTTTTTATCGGCATCGTGCGCACGAGCAGTTTCTGGACCGTCCTGGATTGCAGGACCTCACCGCCAGCGTGGATTTTACGGCGCTGGCGCTGGCCGCGACACGCGTCCGCTTTCCGTTGGCCGGATTCACCTCGCAGGCGAATTTCCTGATGGCTGCGGGTTTGCTCGACCTGTTTCAACTGGAGCAACTTCAAGTGGGTGAAATCGATCGATACCGGCTCGCGCAGGAAATCAAGCGCCTGACCTTGCCGGGTGAAATGGGCGAACGATTCAAGGTCATCTCTTTTGCACGAGGCATCGACCACGTGCCGGACCCCTTCCAGGCGTACGATTTGAGTCGCACCCTGTGAGCAGTTCCCGCAGTTTCTGGCTGGGGCGGATGCATCCCTTCCGGCATCACCGCTTGTGGATCGGCATGGCCTGGTCCGGCGTATTGTTGTGTGTGGTGTTGTCGCTGATGCCGGCGCAACGCCTCGGCGACATGGTGCCGGGTACCGACAAGCTGCACCACACGGCAGCGTATTTCACGCTGATGCTCTGGCATGGATGGCTGCTCGCACAGCCGCGTGCGCTTCGGCGTGCGGCTGGGTTCCTGTTTGTGCTTGGCCTGATACTGGAAGGGCTGCAATCGTTCCTGCCATGGCGCTCAGGCAATGATCCATTCGACCTGCTCGCCAATGCGGCGGGCATCGGTCTGGCGTGGATGCTGTTGCTCACGCCGCTGCACGACGCCTTGCGGCGATGGGATCGTCGATTCTGATTGGCCCTCGAACATCGATTTCCTGTCGATGTTCGAAGCCGTGCGGGTGGGCTGTCCTGTGACATTTCGGAGCAATTGTTCCAAACGCACGTTCGCCCCCGGAATCGCTGCTCGTGCTAACTTTTCGCATTGTGTCATTTTTGAGTAGCAATCATGCCCAGCAAAGTCCTCGAGGGAGCCAATCGCGGATGGATCATTCCCATCGGTGGTGCTGAAGAAAAAACCGATGGGCCCGAGATCCTGTCCCGGTTCGTCGAGCTCTCGGGTGGCGATGCCGCAAACATCGTAGTCATTCCGACCGCGAGCCGTTTGAGGGATACAGGCGCCAAATACGAACGGATCTTCACGGAACTGGGTGTGGCTGCGGTCGAGTCGATGGACTTCGACACCCGCCGCGACGCTCATGAAGAGCGACGTCTGGAGCGTCTGGACGAGGCCACCGGCATCTTCTTCACCGGCGGCAACCAGTTGCGGCTATCGACCTTGATCGGCGGCACGCCGGTGGCAAAACGCCTTCGCTTGCTGAATGCGGCCGGTGTCCATGTGGCCGGGACCAGTGCTGGCGCCAGTTTCCTGAGTGAACACATGATTGCCTTCGGTGACGAAGGTGGCTCGGCGATTGCCGGCAGCGTGCGATTGGCGCCGGGCCTTGGGCTGACGAACCGGTTCGTGATCGACCAGCATTTCCGCCAGCGCGACCGTCTCGGTCGCCTGGTCACGTCATTGGCCTATAACCCGTTTGCCGTGGGCATCGGCCTGGATGAAGACACTGCGGCGATGATCGGTCCGGACAATGTGCTCGAAGTGTGCGGTTCTGGCGGCGTGACGATCGTCGATGCCGCCGAGCTCGAATTTTCATCGATGGACCAGGTTGACGAAGGTCAGCCTGTCTGCCTGCTCGGCATGAAACTGCACATGCTCGTCGCGGGTGCGACCTTCAACCTGCACACGCGCAAGGCATCGGCTGCCCGCCTGCGCCAGCGCAAAGACTGATCGCGGGAGCGAGTTCATGGCGGTTTCAGTGTTCGACCTGTTCAAGATCGGCATCGGGCCGTCGAGTTCACACACCGTGGGACCCATGCGCGCCGGTGCGCGCTTCGTGACGCGCTGGATCGAAGAGCGCGAGCACATGCACGAAGTGGCGCGTGTGCGCTGCGAACTGTTTGGTTCGCTGGCCCATACCGGCCGCGGTCACGGTACCGACAAGGCCATTATCCTCGGTCTTGAAGGCGAAGCGCCCGATACGGTCAACGTGGATACCATCGAGTCGCGGCTCGCCGACATTCGTGCGAAGAAAAAGCTGCGCCTGCTGGGGAAAGTCGAGATCGGCTTCGACGAAAAATACGATCTGGCGTTCAACAAGCGCCAGAAGCTTCCGTATCACAGCAACGGCATGCGATTTACCGCCTATAACGCCGAAGGCAAGGAACTGGCTTGCCGTGACTACTATTCGGTGGGTGGCGGTTTTGTCGTCAACCAGGACGAAGCGGCGGAAGACCGGATCGTGGCCGATACCACCGAGTTGGCGAATCCTTTTTCGACCGGCGACGAACTGCTTGCCATCTGCAAGGAATCAGGAAAGACCATCGCACAGGTGGTGTTCGAGAACGAACGTGCGTGGCGCAGCGAATCCGAGATCCATGCCGGACTCCGTCAGCTCTGGGCCGCGATGCAGGCCTGCGTGGCGCGCGGGACGCGTGAGAACGGCGTGCTGCCGGGTGGCCTGAAAGTGCAGCGTCGTGCGCCGAACATGGCGCAGGAGTTGCTGGTGCGGCCGGAAGCGGCACTCAAGGACCCGTTGACGATCCTCGACTGGGTCAACCTCTATGCGCTCGCCGTGAACGAGGAAAATGCCGCCGGCGGCCGGGTTGTCACGGCCCCGACAAACGGCGCAGCCGGCATCATTCCGGCGGTCCTGCATTACTTCGACCGCTTCTGTCCGGTTGCCGATGAAGCGCGGATATTCGACTTCCTGCTGACCGCCGGAGCGATCGGCATCCTCTACAAGGAAAATGCTTCGATCAGTGGCGCCGAAGTCGGCTGCCAGGGTGAAGTCGGGGTGGCCTGTTCGATGGCGGCTGGTGGGCTCACCGCGGCGCTGGGTGGCACCGTCATGCAGGTCGAGAATGCCGCGGAAATCGGCATGGAACACAACCTCGGACTCACCTGCGATCCGATCGGCGGCCTGGTTCAGATTCCCTGTATCGAACGCAACGCGATGGGTGCCGTGAAGGCGATCAACGCCTCGCGGATGGCGCTGCGTGGTGACGGCAAACACCGCGTGTCACTCGACAAGGTCATCAAGACCATGCGCGACACTGGCCGTGACATGCAGGACAAGTACAGGAAACCTCACGCGGCGGTTTGGCGGTCAACGTAATCGAGTGTTGAGGGGGGGGGGGGTGGGGTGGGGGTGGTGCGGGCGCGCCGCCGCGGGGACGGCGTCGGAACTGGCTGTTTCTCATCAGCGGCGAGTAAACGCTCCGCCCGCCGCTCCCACAGTTGAAAGTGCGCGGCTGAGCCAAACCTGTGGAGCGGCTTTAGCCGCGACGCGACAATGTCTGAACCTTGCAAGCCCTCCGCGGCTTCAGTCGCGATACGACCATGTCTTGTCAGCTTGCAAGCCCCCGATGTTCGGGAGGTTGGGAGGGGTTAGGCTGGCAGTCATAGTTGATCCTGGCCGCCGGGGCGGGGCCTGCGGCCGCCGGGGGCCCGGCCTCCACCGCCCCGCCGCGGGGGGGAACGGGGCCCGCGGCCCGCGGCCCCCCGAAGCGGGCCCCCGCTCCCCGGGGGGCGGCCCGGGGGGAGGCGGGAACCCCGGCGGGGGCCGGGGGGGCCCGCCCCGGGCCCCGGGGGAAAAAAGGGGGGGCCCCCCCGGGGGGGGGGGCGCCAACCAGGCGGGGGGAAAGGGGGAGAGCGAAGGGGGGGGCGAAACACCCAAACCCCCCCCCCCGGGGCGGCGGGGGGGGGCCCCCCCCCCGGGGGGGGGGCGCCCCCCACCCCCCCCGGGGCCCCGGGCCCCCCAGCGCCCCCGGCGGCGCGGGCCCCCCGGCCCCGCCCGCGTTGCCACCAACGGGGGCAGCGGGGGGGGAGGAAACACCCCCCCGGCCAAAAACCCCGCCCCGCCCGAAGGGGGGGCCCCCGGGGGGGGGCGCCCCCCGCCCGGGGGGGGGCCCCCCGGGCCCCCCCGGGGCCCGGGCCCCCCCCCCCAACTTCCGGTGCCCGGCCCCCCCCCCCCCAAAACCCCCCCCCCCCCGGGGCCTGCCCCCTCCCTAATCCCCACCCCGGGGGGGGGGGGGGGGGGGGGGGGGGCCGGGGGGGGGCCCCCCGCCGGGGGGGGGGGGGCCCCCCGAACGGGGCGGCGGGGGGCGGGGGGGGGAAAACCCCCCGGGGGGGGGAACCCCCGCGGGGGGGGGGGGGAGCGGGGGGGAGGCCCGGGGGGGGGGGGGGGGGGGGGGGGGGCGGGGGGGAAAGGGGGGGGGGCCGGCGGCCGGGAAACCCGGCCCAAACCCCCCCCCCCGACCGCCCGGGGGGGGGGGCGGGGGGGGGGGGGGGGGGGGGGGGGGGGGAGGGGGGGGGGGCGGGGCCCCCGGGGGGGGGGGACCAGCCCGGCCGGGGGGGGCCCCGGGGGGGGGGGCCCGGCCCGGCGGCCCGCCCCCGGGGGCCCGCCCCCCGGGGGGGGGGGGGGGGGAAACCCCGAGAAGCCCGGGGGGCCCCGGGGGGCGGCCCCGGGGGGGCCGGCCCGGGGGGCGCCCCCCCCCCCCCCCCCGGGGGGCGGGCGGGGGGGGCCGGCCCCGGCAACCCCGGGGCGGGGGGCCGGCGGGGGGCCCCCCGCGGGGCCGGGGGGGGAAAAGGGGGGGGAAGCCCCCCGGGAAGGGGCGGCGGCCAGGGGGGGGGGGGGAAAAAAAGGGGGAGGCAAACCCCCCCCCCCCCGCCCCGGGGGGGCGGGGGGGGGCCCCCCCCCCGGGGGGGGGCCCCCCACCCCGCCGGGGGCCCGGGGCGCCCGGCGCCCCCGGCGGCGGGGGCCCCGCGGGCGGGGCCGGCCCCCCCGGGGGCGCGGGGGGGGGGGAAACACCCCCCCGGGCGCGAAACCCCGGCCCGGCGGGGGGGGCGGGCGGGGGCGAAGCCCCCCCCCGGGGGGGGGGCGGCGGGGCGCGCGGGGGGCGGGCCGCCCCCCCACGGGGGGCGGGGGGGCGGCGGGGGACCCCCCCCCCCGGGGCCGGCCCCCTCCGGGGCCCCCGCGGGGCCGGGGGCCCCGCCCCCCCCCCTGCCCAAACAAAAAACCCGCCTTTCGGCGGGTTTTTTGTTGGGATGCCAGATCAATTACTTGATCTTGGCTTCCTTGTACGCCACGTGCTTGCGCACGACCGGATCGTACTTTTGCAGTTCCAGCTTTTCCGGCTTGGTCTTCTTGTTCTTGTCGGTCGTGTAGAAGTGACCGGTGCCAGCCGTCGAAATCATGCGGATTTTGTCGCGCTTGGATGCCATGGTTTGTTCTCCTTAGACCTTTTCGCCGCGGGCGCGCAGTTCGGCGAGCACGGCGTCGATGCCGTTCTTGTCGATGGTGCGCAGGGCGTGGGCGGACACTTTCAGTTTGACCCAGCGGTTCTCGCTCGGGACAAAGAAACGACGCTCGTGCAGATTCGGCAGCCAACGACGCTTGGTCTTGTTGTTGGCGTGCGACACGTTGTTGCCGGATTGCGCGCGCTTTCCGGATACTTGGCAGACTCTTGCCATGATGATGCACCTCTTGGAACGACATCTCGCCCATGGCCCGGGCGATATCGGCTCCGACACTGTTGCCAGTTTGCGGGAATCGGATCGGGAATCGCCGGGAACACCCGGCGCTTCAGTGGATTTCCCCGTAACCCTGGAGTCCGCACTCGAGGGGCGTCAGCGGACTGACGGAAGGGGCGCGCTTTATAGCCGATCCAGCTCTTTCGGGCAAGTTCGGCGAAACGTCTGACTGGCGGGCCGTTACCGGCCCGCGCTCATGGTTGATGCTTAAGTCACTGATTCCGTTCGATTACTGGGCCTGAAGTGGCAGGGCCGGGTCACCCAGGATCTGCATGCCGAGCAGCGCATCTCGTGCTTCCGGACGCAGTTCGGCAAGCCGGCGCTTGGCGATCAGTTCGGCCTCGCCAAGGGTGCTGGCACCCGCGCCGATGGCCTCGAAGAACAACTGGCCGAGCAGGGTATGCGAGGCATCTTCGGTCAGCGTGGTCGCGCCATAGATCGTGCCGGCGCCGCCCTCGGCTGCAAGCAGGTTGTGCGACAGCCCCTGAGCGTAAGGATCGACGAAGTAACTGTTCCAGCAGCCCCACTGTGTGACCAGGCTGGGTGCGCCACCGTTGGTCATCTGTGCGGCATCCTGGGCGAACAGCAAGCCGCTGAAGTCCCAAAGACCCGGCGCGGTATGGCCGGTGTAGGCAATCAGTGCCGTGCCGCGATTGAAGCCATCCAGCACGGCCTGGCGCACGTCGTTGCGCGGGTATTCGTCGAGTTGCACGAGCTCAGTCCGGGTCTGGGGCGGCAGGCCGGTCGCAAAATCAAGCGACAGGCCGCCGAAGCGCTTGGCACCCGAGTTGTCGGCACCCGCCACGAACAAGGCTTCATCGAGGCGGCGTTCGCCAAGCAGACGGATCTTGCGGGTCATCCGCAACATTTCTTCCGGCGTGCGAGCCGGGATGCGGCCAATCGCCAAGTCGGGCACCTCGTTGCCATCAACGTCGGCGTACAGCGCGTCGGAAGGCGTCTGAGCGATGTAGGCGCTGGTCTTGACGTAGTGGGTCGGCACAAAACTCACCGAACCGAGACCCAGATAGTTGCGGTAGTCGTAACTATCGGCGCCGACCAGGGTGACGAACTTCAGCGGCGACTGGGCATGGGCGGCACGAATGAACGCGCTGATCGCGTTGGCACTGGCTTCGAAGTCGCTGTGGGCTGCGTAGATGGCATCCGTGCCGACGAGCGCAACGCGGAACCCGCGGGAGGTCTGCAGCGCCACATAGTCGGCAGCTGCCCCAATCAAGGACGGGTGCGCGATGACGAGGAAGTCGGCATTCGGCGCGCTTGCTGCAGTGGCCGCAGAAGCGATGATGGGCTTGGCAGTACGGTCGATGCGTGCGGCGGTCCACTCGAGTTCCACACCGGGTGCCGGGTTGCCGATCATCGAAGGCGCCCCAGCATGGAACGCGCGGCGATAGGTATTCCCGTCCGCATCGATCGCCCAGATGCTGCCGGCGCCATCCAGGCCACCCAGCGCAAAGCCCGTGCCGGCCTCGAATCGTGCGTCGAAACGGCCATCGACTGCGAAGGTGTAGCGTTGGTAATTGACGACCAGACGGTCGTAATGCACGAGGTCGAAGGGCAGGCCAAGATCGGCAGCGACATCAAGCGATAGTTCCTGTTGGCCGGGCAGCAGGCCACCGGGGACGTCGATCGTCAGCACTTCTTCGCGCACACCATCAAAGCGACGGCTCACACGATGTGTGCTGTTCAGCGCCGCGACGACGGAGTGATCGGGGCCTTCGACCGCGAGGTCGGTACCGCCGATGATCGTGACCTGCGCCGATACCGGCGTCAGCGGCACCATGGCCGGCAACGTGAAGCTGCGGGTCAGGCCAACCGGACGGTCGTAAGCCAGGATCTGGTCGTCGACCCAAGGTGCAGCACCACTGATGCTCAGGTTGAACCGGCGATCCAGTTCCTGCACGAATCGTCCGGGGACCACTTTCGAATCGACATTACGAACGACAGGCAGATGCCCCGGTGCCACGCCTCGGCCGGTCAGGCTGAGTTGGTACCAGTTCTGGTTGCTGTATCGATTGTCGGTAAGGGTTGCGACGAACTCGATCGAGTCGCCAGGGCCAAATTCGCCATCGTTACCGTCGTCGACGAACAAGGCCTTGGCGCGGCCTTGGTCGGTCAGCGCGAGATTCGTCGATGGCACGCCACCGCCGAGGCCCAAGCCCGAGGTTTTGAGATCGGCAAAGCTGATGCGATGAATGCCGGCGGTTTGTGTGCCCAGCAACACGGACGGAGCAGCCGCTTTGGCGTTCCGTGCCAGACCGGCGTCCAGATTCGATTGAATGGCTTTCCAGTCGATACGGTCGGTGTCGCTGTTCACTTCCGTGCCATAGGACTTGCCTACCGCATACGGGCCGTGTGAGGTGCGACGTCCATCCAGCGCGATGTCTTCGATCCAGAACTCGGTCAACCCGTTGGCGGGCAATCGCACTTCGTAATCGGCGCCATTGACGCCCTGTTCGGCGGCGGCAATCGGCTGGCTCACGCTGCGCCCGGAAGCGCCCTTGATCTCGAAGCCAAGATTGCCGGCTTCGGCGAGTGTGGCGAATTCGATGGTCAGGCCATCCACACCGAGGCTGGAGCGCACTGAAGCCAAACTCACCGGCAGGGTGCCGGCAGGCAGCAGATAGTCTTCGACTTCGCCGTCGGCGGCCAGGCCGTTCGGTTGCGGTGACGCATCGCTGAAGAACGTAGCGTCCGAGGTCAGTCGCAAACGTCCATAAGTGGCCGTGCTCGCATTCACCGGAACACCGAAGCCAGTCCACACCAGAACGCGCGTGGCGGAGCTGGTGCCGGTCGGGATGTTGCCAGTGGTAAAGGTCGTGTCATCCGCGCCAATATCACCGCCAGTGTTGCGCAGGCGGGGCAGGGAGCGCTCACCGGCATCGATGAAATCACCATCGCCGTTGAAGTCGATCCAGCCGACCAATTGTGCGGCGACGCCCGATGTGTTCGTCACGCTGACGCTGGCGCAGTATTGGTTGGCGGAGGTCGTGAAACCGGAACAAGTCATCCCGCTCGATACATAGGTCGGCCAGGTACTGATGCCGTCTTCATCAGGGCCGTCGAGATTGGCGTTCGTGTTGCCGGCGCTGTCGGTTTCGCCGTCCGGCACGTTGGCGCCGAGGCGAAGCAGCCTGTTCTTCAGGACATGGCGTGGGCCGTTGCCGGCAAGATCCACGTTGTAACTCGAAGGTGCGTCGCCGTAGTCGAATCCGCAGAAACTGAAGTCGGTGACGCCGGTTTTTTGATCGTCCGGAAATCGGCTGTGTCGAAATCGTCGCCAACCAGATAGTCGATCAACACTCGTTTTACAGCACCTGAGAACTCGACATCCATATTTCCGAGAGTTTGTGTGTCGCTGGACGCAGCATCACCCTCAACGACATCGCCCGCTCGTTGTGTCGAGCCACCGCCCGTGTATTCCCAAGGGACGTAATTTCCGGCTTCATCGTAAGCGGCGACCACCGTGTAGTCTTCGAAGTCATTATTTGCCCAGTCGTTGTCAGTGATCGAGAACGTCAGGTCATTGACTGGGGTTGAGAACGTGAACTCGGTCAACTGGCCAACGGTTTCGATCTCGGTTCCCGAGTTGTCGGGCACGTCCACAAAGAACTGGTAATAACCGGTGTGATTCCCGGTCGTTGCGGTGGATGTAACGAGGTTGCCGGTGATTCCGGAATTGCCAAGACTGGTGGCGCGTGTCTCGGTCATTGTTACGCCGTTGACCGTGACAGCCGTGAAGTCGGCATTGTTTCCGTTGTCACCCCAGTTGTACGTCATGCGGCTTGCACAGGTTGACTGGGAGACTGTGGCGTTTTCGGTCAGGATCAGTTTGGCGCGGTTGAAAACGCCGTCATCCTGATCTGCACGGTCGCAGAGGCGCAAAGTCCAGGTGCCTTGCGCATTGCCGGTGTAGAAGTTGATGGCGGTGTTTTCTACCAGACGCAAGTAATAAGGCTCACCCAAGGGGTCGGCATCGTTGTCGTTCAGGTTTGGGCGTCGAGTTTCTGCGTCGCCCGGGTCGAATCCGTTGGCGACCAGAATGTCGTAGTTGTCATTGCCGTCGTTTGAGTTATCGACGACGATCACGCTGCTGCCGTTGCCTGGCGGGTAGAGTTGGACTTCGATATCCCCGCGGTAGGTCTGCGACAGGTTCAGTCCGACGGCAATACTCTGAACGGTAAACGAATCGTTGACAGTGAATGTCCGAATCAGGCCATCTGAACAATTGGCCGTGTCAATTCGCGGAATGTTGCCAGCCGTCGTGTTGTCGTACCGGTAGATCTTCGGTGCAGACTGGGCCTCGGCCAAGGGCAACAGCGCCACCAGGGCGGTCACGACTACGTGAAGAAGGCGATTGGGCAGCATGTTGGGATCCCTGTGGTCCCAAGCGCGGCGAAGATCTGAAATTTGGGTTTGCCCCACACATTCTTGACTGCCCACTCAAGCCCCTTGGCGTTAGACTCGCCCGTCTTTTCGGCCCGAGTGGGTCGCAATAATCAGGAAATCCGATGAAAATTCTGGTCGCCTACAAGCGGGTTGTGGATTACAACGTACGCGTACAAGTCAAACCCGACGGTTCGGGCGTGGCCATCGAGGGCGTGAAGCTCTCGCCGAACCCGTTCGACGACATCGCCCTGGAAGAAGCGCTGCGTTTGCGCGAAAAGGGTCATGCGACCGAAGTGATCGTCACCACGATTGGTCCGGCCGATTGCCAGGCGCACTTGCGCAATGGGCTCGCCATGGGCGCCAACCGCGCGATCCACATCGTCACCGACCAGGCAGTCCAGCCGCTGACGGCGGCCCGTGCGCTGCTCAAGCTGGTCGAAAAGGAACAGCCGGGGATCGTCATGCTGGGCAAACAAGCCATTGACGACGACTGCAGCCAGACTGGCCAGATGCTGGCGGCGCTGATGAATCGCCCGCAGGCAACGTTCGCGTCGAAAGTCGAGGTGGTGGGTTCGAGCGTGCGGGTCACGCGCGAAGTGGATGCCGGGCTTGAGACGATCGAGGTCGACCTGCCGGCCGTGATCACGTCCGATCTGCGTTTGAACGAACCGCGGTTCATCAAGCTCCCGGACATCATGAAGGCCAAGAGCAAGCCGTTGGAAACCATCGCATTCGACAGCCTCGGCGTCGAGTCCGGCGATCATCACCAGATCACGCGTTACGCGCCGCCACCTAAGCGCAGCAAGGGCGTGATGGTGAAGGACGTGCCGGAACTGGTTGCCGCATTGAAGGCCAAGGGACTGCTTTAAGGAGCCGCCATGAGCAAGATTCTCATTATCGCTGAACATCTCAACGGCAAGCTCAATGCGAGCACGGCCAAATGTGTCACGGCTGCCCGATCCATGGGCGGCGCCATCGATATTCTCGTGTTGGCTGCCGATCCGGCCGCCGTGGCCGGCGAGGCCGCGCGTCTTGACGGTGTCTCGAGGGTGCTGGTGTGTGCCAACGCTGCCTTTGCCGATGCCATGGCTGCCGTCTATGCGCCGACTGTGGTGGCTGCCGCTGCCGGGTATTCGCATGTGCTGGGCCCATCCACGACGTTCGGAAAAGACCTGATGCCGCGTGTTGCCGCCCTGTTGGGTGAAGCACAGGTCAGCGACATCATGAAGGTAGTCGACGCCTACACATTCGAGCGTCCGATCTATGCCGGCAACGCCATCATCACCGTCAGTGCGCCGGCTGCGCGGAAGCTCATTGCCACCGTGCGCACGGCCTCGTTTGCGGCCGCCGCGTCCAGCGGCAACGCGCCGGTCGAAACCGCCAGCTTGCCTGTCGACGTGCCTGCGCATACTCGATTCGTCGAACTGAAGGCGGGCGCGCAGGATCGTCCTGACCTGCAGACGGCGTCGCGAGTGGTGTCCGGTGGCCGTGCACTCGGTTCTGCCGAGGCGTTCGACATCATCTACAATCTTGCCGACAAACTCGGTGCCGGCGTGGGCGCTTCGCGTGCTGCCGTCGATGCGGGTTATGTGGCCAGCGATCTTCAGGTTGGCCAGACCGGAAAGATCATCGCGCCGGATCTGTACGTCGCAGTCGGCATCAGCGGAGCGATCCAGCACCTGACCGGCATCAAGGACGCCGGCACCATCATCGCAATCAACAAGGACGGCGAAGCGCCGATCTTCGAGATTGCTGATTTTGGACTGGTCGGTGACCTGTTCAAGCTGGTTCCGGAGCTCACGGAAGCGCTGTAAGGGTTGGGCGCGGATCCTTTGGTCCTGTCCTCCGGTGCCTTGTTCGGCTCAAACTGGGCGCAGCCTTCGGCTGTCTCAAGATCCTTCGCCCGCAGCCGCAAGCTGCGCTGAGGGGGAACCCACTCCCCCCGCCCAAACCGTGCGGATCCCCACGGGAGACTCCCATCTGGGCGGGCCGCGCAGTCCGTCTTCCCGCGAAAGCGAACCCCGGTGCCCCCGCCCAAACCCTCGCCCCCGGGTGACAGGGCCCAAAGCGGGGATCTGGAGTGAAAGCGGTGCCGCGCCCCGAAGCTCCCCAGCGAACCCCCCCCGCCCCCACCGTGTCGCACGTGATCCCCATGACACAGGAGGGACGCCCACTAGTGGAAAGGGCCGCGCACGCCCTCCCAACCCCCCCCCTGGCTCTGTCCCGATGGTCGGTCCCCGGGAGGCGGCTCGCGCCCGACCTGCCCTAGCGATCAAGAGCCGATCCGGGAATGGTCTTCAGAGCGGCGCATGCAACTCACCATTACCTAACCTGGAGATCGCCCGTGAAGCGGTTGATGCCTTTGCTCGCCCTGATCACCATCCCCTCGCTCAGCCACGCCATCGAAGAACCCTCCTACAAGGTCATCCGTCAGCTGGAGACCGTGGAGCTTCGCGAGTACTCGCCTTATGTTGTGGCCGAGGTGGTGCTGGATGCCAAGGCCGAAGACGCCGGTAACCAGGCCTTCCCAATTCTGGCCGGGTACATTTTCGGCAAGAACAAGGGCGAGCGGAAGTTCGAGATGACCGCGCCGGTGATTCAGACCGCCGCGCCGATCAAGATGGAGATGACCGCGCCGGTGACCCAGTCAGCGGTGCAGGGCGGGATGCAGGTGCAGTTCGTGCTGCCGAAGGGGGTGACCGTGGAATCCGCCCCTGAGCCATTGGATTCGCGCGTGAAGGTGCGTTTGGTGCCGGCCAGCCAATGGGCGGTCATCCGTTATTCGGGCACATGGTCGCAGGCCAACTATGACGAACATCTCGGCAAGCTTCGAACGTCCTTGAATGCGGCCGGAGGGCCGAGTGGCGCGGCTGTTCCTGCGCGTAACGAGATCTGGGCGTGCCTGATCAATCATCGCGTGACGGAAGCTGGCTCTTGCCGCGCTGATTGCCTCAGGCTGCCAGAGTGGCAAACAAAAAAGCGCGGCCGAGGCCGCGCTTTTTTTTTGCCGAATCGAACCCGATTACTGCAGGTTGGCAAGCATCCAGTCGACCGTGGCCTTGACCTGTTCGTCCGACAACGATGGATTGCCGCCACGCGCGGGCATGTTGCCGGCCTGACCCACAAAGCCTTCGATGGCGTGCTTGTACATCAGGTCATTGCCTTGGGCGATGCGAGCGGTCCATGCGGCCTTCTCGAGCTTCGGTGCGCCGGCAACACCACCTGTGTGGCAAGTGGTGCAGAGTTTGTCGTAGATGAACTTGCCGTCGAGTGAGCCGTCGTAAGCCACCTGCGCCTTCGCGGCCTCTTGTGCGCGCTGCTGCGCCAGCGCGAGCGCGGCGTCACCGGTTGCGCCGGCATAAACGGCGCCCACCGGCACGATGCGTTCGGTGACCGCTGCGGCGATCGCCGGGTTCGGGTCACGGCCTTGTTTGCCATAGATGTAGTGTGCTCCCACGATGAGAGCCACGGTCAGCACCATCAGGCCAGCGATGATCTGGGCGAATTTCTTGAGGAATTCAAGGTCGAACGGCGTCATATAACGAGCTCCAGTAGCAGGCCTTGAGGCCCACGCACGCGAAAAAGGCCGCGCATTGTAGCGACAAGGCACGGTCGATTCGTAGCCGGGCGACGATAAATTCGCATCAGCGCCAACGGGGAAAAGAACACGAGCCGCCCGGTCTGGCGGCCCGAAGTTCGGTGGATCAGGCAATACCCTTGTCGATCAGCTGGCTGATCTGGGTCTTTGTCGCCATGCCGATATGGGTGGCTTGCACCTTGCCGTCGCGGAACAGCATCAAGGTCGGAACGCCGCGAACGCTGTACTGCCGTGGTGTCTTCATGGCGTGGTCGATGTTCACCTTCACGATCTTCAGGCGGCCCTGGTAGGTGCTGGCCAGGTCGTCCAGTGCCGGGGCGATCGCCTTGCATGGCGCGCACCATTCGGCCCAAAAATCCACCAGCACCGGCTCGCTGGACTTCAGCACGTCGTTCTCGAAGCTGTCGTCACTGGCATGGCCAATCAAATCACTCACAACGATCTCCTGGTCGTGGGGAGCAGGCATTGCTCCCCGATCTAGTACACTGCCGGCGTTTGAACCACTTTTGCCGCGCAACAAGTCTGGACCCGGATTGTGGGGTGCCCCTTGCAGCGGTTCAAGCTCGTTACCCGCAAAATGAGTGAGAACTCTTTTGTCCCCGAGATTTCTCGGCTCCAGCAAGAAGAAAAAAAAATGTCAGAACAAGTACTTACCGATCTCGACTTCGACAGTTTCGCGTTGGCGCCACCTTTGGCCCAAGGGCTGCACGACGCCGGGTTCATCCGTTGTACGCCCATCCAGGCGTTGACGTTGCCGATCGCCCTGCAGGGCAAGGACATCGCCGGCCAGGCCCAGACGGGCACCGGCAAGACGGCCGCATTCCTGGTGGCGGTCATGAACCGCCTGTTGCTGCGCCCGGCGCGACCCGAACGTCGCAGCCAGGATCCGCGCGCCATCATCCTGGCGCCGACCCGCGAGCTGGCGATCCAGATCGACAAGGACGCGCAGGCCATCGGCATGCACACCGGCCTGAAACTGGCACTGATCTACGGCGGCGTCGATTACGACAAGCAGCGCCGGATCCTGCAGGGTGACGTCGATATCGTCGTCGCCACGCCCGGACGCCTGATCGACTACTTCAAGCAGGGCATCGTCTCGCTGAACAGCATCGAAGTGGTGGTCATGGACGAAGCCGACCGCATGTTCGACCTCGGCTTCATCAAGGACATCCGCTTCCTGCTGCGGCGCATGCCGGGCGCGAAGGAACGCCAGAACCTGCTGTTCTCGGCGACGCTCAGCCATCGGGTGCTCGAGCTTGCCTACGAGCACATGAACGAGCCGGAGAAGATGGTCGTCGAGACTGAATCGGTCACCACTTCCCGTGTTCGCCAGATCGTCTATTACCCGGCGTCGGAGGAAAAGCTGCCTTTGCTTCTGGGCCTGCTGTCGCGCATGGAAGCCAGCCGCACGATGATCTTCGTGAACACGAAGGCCGCCTGCGAACGCATTGCGCGTGTACTGGAACGTGCGAAGTACCGGGTCGGCGTGTTGTCCGGCGACGTGCCTCAGAAGAAGCGTGAAACCCTGCTGGGCCTGTTCCAGAAGGGCGAACTGGACATTCTGGTCGCCACCGATGTGGCCGCCCGAGGCCTGCACATCGCCGGCGTCAGCCATGTCATCAATTACGACCTGCCGTATGACGCCGAGGACTACGTACACCGGATTGGCCGAACGGCCCGCCTCGGTGCCGAAGGTGACGCCATCAGCTTCGCCTGCGACGAATACGCGATGAGCCTGCCGGACATCGAGGTCTACATCGAACAGAAGATCCCGACCGCCCGGATCGAGCCCGACATGCTCGTCGAAGTGCCGCGTCGCCCGCGGACCGATGCGGTCGGTGCCGACGGTCAGCCCAGTGTGATTGCCGATGCCTATTCGGAACGCGCCGAGCGGTTCGATCGCAAACCCGGTTCCGGAGGGAAGGGGCCGGGCGGCAAAGGCCGCGGGCCATCATCGGGTTCCGGTGGTCCCGGTCGCCGTGACGGTCGGCCGCCCCGAACAGAACCAAAGCGCCACGATGGGCCACGCCCGGAGCGCGCCGATCGGCCGGTTCGGCCAGCGGTTCCGGCGCCCGTGGTGCCGGCAGAACGTCCGGCTGCAGCAGGTTCACTGGATGCAGTGGCCGGAGAGGCTGAGCGCAAACGCCGGCGCCGTCGGGGTGGTCGGGGCCGGAACAAGGACGGCGAGGGCGCGATGGAATCGGCTGCCCAGGCACCCGTGGTGGCGCCCAAAATCGAAGCGCCAGCACCGCAGCCAAAGCTGCTGCAGCGCATCAAATCGCGTCTGAAGTCCATGATCAGTGTGCTTCCGCTGCCCCGTCGAAGATAATTTTGCGGGGCGTGTCCGGTTTTGCCGGCAAACCCCGTCTTAATAAATGAACCCGTTCTTGAATGAACGAACGAGTCGGGGTCGCTGTCGAGAAGTTCGAATGGCGACCGTTTGGACAGCCCGCCCGAGCCCTCCCATAAAAAAGGGGTGGCGCTCACAAAAGGCAAACAATGGCTTCCATTCGGTCAAAGTTCAGTGCTATCGTCACGGCGACCATGCGTATCAAGGGTCCGTAGTCGCGTGACTGCGGGCGTAAAACAGAACTCAAATGGGAGACTTCCTGTGATCCGAAAGACGAAACTTAGTGCAGTGATCCTTGGCCTGGCCGTCCTCGCTGGCGCCGACATTGCGGCCGCATGCTCAGTCGCCCAGTGGGGCGCAGGCGCTCCTCCAGGTGGCGGCGTTGTCGGCGCCCCGGTTGCCGGCGACCCGGCTGCCAACGGCGTCAAGCGCTACGGCGGCCTGTGCGGTCTCCGTTCTGCAGCCCCGGCAAACTACGTGCAGGACGGTACGCCGGCCGGCGCCTCGGAAGGTGCCTATATCGGCCGCTTCTACGTGTTCACCGGTACCGGTACCGGCGAAGCCACGATCTTTCAGGGTGTCTCGGGTTCCGAGAACATCATCAACATCGCTTACAACAACACCGGCTCGCAAGCGACGAGCGGTTTCCGCTTCCGCAAGGCGAACGGCGCAACGTTCGACGAAGTAGCGAACATCCGCGCGAACAGCTGGTACTCGATCGAGTTCAACTGGAACCGTACGGCCGCCACGCTTGACGTCGTGGTTCAGGGCAACGGCACGGCAGCGGTCGATCCGGCAGCATTCACGGGCCACACGTCGAGCGGCGGCACGGTGGGTATCGATTTCGTGCGCCTTGGCTGGATCTCCGGCGGCGCCGGTACGGAAGTGGTGGTTGACGCGTTTGAATCGCGTCGCGCCACGGCCATCGGTCGTCTGCTGCGTGGTGACTCGAACGGCAGCGGCTCCATCACCATCGGTGACGCCACGGCCCTCGTGACGGAAGTGAACGGCGGCGCGCTGGCTGGCGGTGCGGGTACCAACCCGGCTCCCGAGTGCAACGAACAGGGCGGCATCACCATCGGTGACGCTTCCTGCGTGGTCGGCATCGTCAACCAATAATTGAACACGAGGACTTTGACCATGAAAAACATCATCCGCTTCTCGTTCGCCGCAACCGCTCTGGTGCTTGCCGGCAGCGCGTTCTCCGCGAACCAGATCCACCTGACCACCGAATCCGCCAAGGGCGGCACCATGCTTGCCATGGATGTCGTTGGTGACGGTAACGCTTCCGGCTTCCAGTTCACCGTCAAGGTGCCGGGTCTCGTCGCTTCCGACAAGGCTGCCGGTGCAGGTTGCGTCGCTCAGCTTCCGAAGTCGTACTTGTCGTCTTGCAAGATCGTTGACGGCGAAGTTCGCGTCGCAGCTCTGGACAGTACCTCGAAGGCGCTGCCAACCACGCTGATGTCGGTCGGCACGGTATTCCTGCGGGGCGTCCGCCTCGATGCAGGCAAGGCCGGTAACCAAGTTTCACTCGCGAACGTAGAATTCGCCGACGGTCAAGGCAATGCCCTGCCGTTCGAAGGCAACGTTGATGCAGCCAAGGCCAAGGCCGAGGCCGCCGTTCACTAATTGAGAACGGTGACCAGTCAGCAGTTGACCCGGTTAAAACGCAGCGACCTTTGATGGTCGCTGCGTTGTTGGTTTCGTCGTGAAGTCCATAAGGAGAAAATGAACAATGCGAACTACACATAAGCTTTTGGCGGGCGCCTGCGCCCTGCTGTGTTCCGTCGGCGCATCCGCGCAGTCGGTCACGATCGGTTCCACGAGTGTTGGCGTTGGTGCCACCACGGCGTCGATTCCGGTTACCTTCACTGCCGGTGCGAGCGTCGTCTCGTATCAGATCGACGTGAACATCACCCGTGGTGGTGTTTCCCCGATCGCTCCGAACGGCCAGGTCACCCGCGTCAATGTGGATGGCACCTGCTCTGGCAACGCCATTTCGACGGCAACCGGTTTGGCACTGCGCTTCACCGATATCGATCTGAACAATGATCCGCTCGTTTCGGGCACCACCTGTAACCTCACGTTTCCGCTGGATGTGGGCAACCTGACGGTCGGTGACACGATCACGCTGACCCCGAACTTCACGGAGTTCAACGACGCTGGTGGCGCCGTGATGGGTACCGTGACCCCCGGCACGATCTCGATCGCTGCTGGTCCGGCCGTTGGCCCGACCGTGACCTACACGCCTGCTCCGAACGCAGCTGCTGGCACCGTGACGTTTGGTGCGGCCGGCTCGATCGGTGGCACAACGACGTCCAATGTCGGCGTTGCTGGCGCTGGCGGCCAGAACAGCGGCACCACGACGATTGACCAGTGCGCGCTGGCCACCGGCACGGGTGTGTCGTTCCCAGGTGCCACGAACATGGTCTGTACGGCCGGTGGTTCGTGTACCGACGGTATGGATGCCAACCTGACGGCCACCTGTACGGCAACCAATGCCGCCCAGACCGGTACGTTCACCTGCCGCGAGCGTCGCCAGAATGAAACGGCTCCTGGTGACGGCACCATCGTCGAGACGACGCAGACCTGGGGCTTCACCTGCCCAGCCGCCAACGTCGCTCCGACCATCACGCCTGCTCCTGCAGCTGGCCCGGTCAGCACCTCCGTTGTCGGCCAAGGCCAGACCAGCTCGACCACGTTCTCGTTCACGCCATCGGGCGGTTCGGGCACGGGCTCGGCTTCGGTCAACGGTTGCTCGATCGCTGCTCCGTTCTCGCTGGTTCCGGCGAATCCCAACCTGACCTTCACGGGTTCGGGCACGATGGCACAGACCTTCCAGGTCCAGTGCACGGCTGGCGCAGCTGCTCAGGGTCCGCAGAACCTGACCTGCTCGGTCGGTGGCGTGAACACCGTTTGGGCCGTGACCTGCCCAGCCGGTCTCCCGGTTGCCGCTCCGAACATGAACGCCACGCCTGCTGAAGACGCTGACGACACTGTCGACGCAACGGCCGAAGTTACGTTTGCTGCACCGGTTGGTCTGGCTGGCAACGCTACGAGCAGCATCGCTCTGGCCGTTACCGGTGGTATCGACGACGGCGCCGGCGCCGCGGAAACCGTGGCCATCTCGGGTTGCGCGATCAGCAACAATGCCGCTGCCAACATCACGATCACCACGCAGCCGGCCGGCACGGCCTTCGGCGTTGGTTCGAATGGCGCCACGAGCATCGGTCTCCGTTGTAACGGCAATGCCGCTGCCACGACTGCCGAACTGCGCTGCAACGTGACCCAGTCTGCCAATGGCACCCCAGCTGTTGACGCACGTCTCTGGGACATTGCTTGCCCGGCCGCCATCACGGCTCCGGAATACAATGGTTCCGCCGACACGTTCACCGTGCAGGGTCAGCCGGGTAACCTGGTTGTTGCTCAGTCGACGATCACGAACACCGGTGATGCTCCGCTGACCGTAACGGGTTGCACGGCCACAACTGACGCTGCTGGTATCACGTTCACCGCGCCGAACTCCCCGATCGCCATCAACGGCGGCACGGGTACGCTGTCGTTCTCCTGCACGGCTCCGGGCCTGAACCAGACGATCACGGAAGTGGTCACCTGCGATACGAACGATGCCGACGAGAATCCGGTCACCTTCACGATGAACTGCACGGGTGCCAACCTGCTGCCGATCCCGGCCGTTGGTGGCCTGGGCAAGGCACTGATGGCCGCGCTGATCATCGGCCTCGGCCTGATCGGTCTGGGTCTGCGTCGCCAGGCTGTCTAAGCTTCAACGCTGTACATGAAGAAGGGCGCCGAAAGGCGCCCTTTTTGTGCCTCAGATTCCATACTGGTTGGAGGCAGTAACCGGGACACGGGGTCCCCTGTGGGAGCGGCTTCAGCCGCGATCCCTCGAACCTTCCCGCATCGCGGCTGAAGCCGCTCCCACAGATGATGCCCTTCAGCAAAGCACCCATTCGTGACTGAAGGCGCGCTGCAAGAGCCTGTTTCATAGGCAGCGACTCCCGCAGATTACGGTCCCGCCGGTCTCCCAATCCGTCCGAAGTTCCCCCGTTCCCGAGTCAGACTGATAGACTGGAACAAACGAAGTCTTTTGCGACCGCTTGCGGGCCGGAATTGTCACGGTAACTCACGGAATTTCGGCTCTCCATGGACCCTCTGTTTCTGATCGCCATTCCCGTCGGTGCCTTGGCAGGCTTTTTGGCAGGACTGTTTGGCATTGGCGGCGGCCTGATCCTGGTGAGTGCACTGGTGTTCCTGTTGCCGGCCATTGGTGTGCCTGGTGTCCACGTGATGCATGTCGCGCTGGCCACATCTCTATCGGCCATCGTCCTGACGGCTCTGTCGTCGTCGAATGCCCACCGAAAGCGCGGCAGTGTGATGTGGCCAACGGTCTGGCGTCTTCTGCCGGGTTTGGTTGCCGGCGGCGTGCTGGGTGCCCAGTGTGCAGGCATGTTGGCCGACTCAGTCTTGAGGATCGGGGTGGCGTGTTTCTGTTTCCTGGCGTCATGGGAGTTGTGGCGGGGACCCCCCGCACGGCCCGCAGAATCACCATCGATCGTGCCGACCAGCGCAATACTGTGGCCCGCCGGGCTGGTGATCGGGGTTGTTTCGGCACTGGTCGGCATCGGCGGTGGAAGCTTGACGGTGCCGCTGCTTATCCGACTGGGTGCGACACCTGTTCGTGCGGTGGGGACTTCGGCAGCATGCGGTTTGCCGATCGCCTTGGCGGCGGCCATGGGGTATGTGCTGAATGCGACACCACCGCAAAGCTTGTTACCCCCGGGCCACGTGGGTTACGTACATTTGCCCTTGGCGCTATTGCTCGGCGCCAGCAGCGTCCTATTCGCGCCGATGGGCGCCCGACTTGCACATCGTTTGCCCGGTGATCACCTGAAGAAGGCGTTTGCGGTGTTGCTCGTGATGGTCGCTGCGCAGTTGATCTGGCGTGGCATAAAACCCGGCTGAGCCGTCGTCCGTCAAACGGCGACAACCGCCATGAGTCTGATCATCGTCATGTCTGTTCGGTGAGCGCCGCCAGCGTTTCTGCGCAGTGTCTGGACACCTCGACTTCGACCACCACAGGCAGATGATCCGAAACGGCAACCGCCAGCACCTCCACGTGTTTGACCTTCACCGTTCGGGTGGTCAGGACAAGGTCGATACATCGAACCGGATTCCAGCTCGGAAACGTGGGCAGCGTCGATGCCGGACGCAAATGCCGGTCTGCGAACAACGCGGCCAATGCAGGTGAATCCGGCGCACAGTTGAAGTCGCCCAGCACCACCGCGTTGGAATACGGTCGAACCAGTTCCGCCAGGTAGTTCGCCTGTTTCAGTTGGCCTGCGGCGGTCAGGGCCATGTGCACGATGACCACACGCAGGTCATCGGGCTCTTCGCCAAAACGAACTTCCAGCGCGCCGCGTCCCGGAATCGCCCCGGGTAGTCGATGCGCCCGAACGCTACTCGGCGGAAACCGCGACAACACGCCGTTACCGGGCTGAGCGACTCCAAGCCCGCGGTTGCGTTGATGGCTCCAATAGGGGAAGTGGGCACTTTCTGCGAGGTATTCCACCTGGTGCCGAAATCCGCTCCGGACACTGACGCTGTCGGCCTCTTGAAGGCCGACCACATCACACCCCTCGGCGAGTTTGGCAATCGCGGCAAGGTTCTGGATCTTGCCCTTGTGCGGCAACACGGCCTGCCAACTGCGCGTGACATATTCGCGGTAACTGCCCGTGTAGGCACCTGCCTGAATGTTGAAAGTCATCAGCCGCAGCAGGCGTCTTGGTTTGGCAGCAGTCACGGGCGGGCAGCAGGCAGGATCGATGTCCTCAGCATCACGCGCAACAGCCAAGTCGACAACCAAACAAACGCAAGCGGCAACACGATCGTCTGCAGGCTGAAGACCACCATCAACTCCACCACCCGCGTACCCAGGGATGTCATCGACTTTGCCAACGCCACGACACGCGCTTCGAGATCGAGTCGTGCACCACCGTTCAAAAGGCCCATCACCCGTTCGCTCCAGGGTTGGTCCGGTGCCGCCTGAGTGGTAGCCGAACCGAGCGCGCTGGCCTGATCGCGGCTCAGCGTGAGTGCCGCAAGCGCTTCGTTGAAACGGGGGCTGAGCAAATGATGATCAATACTCTGGATCACCAGCGCATGCGTCGGGACCAGCCACCGCAACGCGAACGCCAGCACCAACAGACGCGTGGACACGATCCGGATCCACGCGTTGCCTCGCCAGAAGAACGCACCGAGCCAGATCAAAGCGGCTGCCGTACAGAACAACTTGATCGGCAAGCTGCCGGACAATTCCAAACCAATCCGCTGAATGCCCAGCGACGTCGCCGCCCACAACAACAGAGTCGACAGTTGTTCAATCAGATCGTCGATCGGATCCAGAATTTCGCCGGGGCTCACGGTGACCCCAACGCCCACCGGCGTGATCGTGACGTCGGCATCCTTGAGGAACGAGATCGCGGCATTGGCGCCTCTTGCCACGGCAAACGTGGCCAAAGTCCGTGCCAAGGCCTGCTCCAGATACGCAGCTGCGGGGCGATCAGCGAACCCCGTCCACGACGCCCCGAGCATGGCCACGATCAGCACTACCAGGCCGACTCGCCATGGTGACGCCGGCAACCCAGAACGAATCCGTGCCAACCACATCAGTGCGCTCCTTGCTCAGGTAACGAATCAGGCATCGGTCCGGCCTCAAAACCCATACCGATTGCTGCCCTGTCACCTTACTGCCATTCCGATGAACGGGAAACCTGCGCCGATCCGTTTTTTGTCTGGACCAACCAAGGCTCGTTACACTCCAACAAGGCCACACGCGGCGCTTCATGCCCCGCCAGCCAGTGTTTCAACTTGGAGACGGAGCAAGACATGCCCAAACTCGCAGGCGCCGGCGGCACCCGGCGGTATTCCCATGTTTTTTCTTGGCGTGGCGCTGACCGTGCTGGGTGGTTACCTGCTGACGAATCAAGTCACGGTGACCTCGGGCCCGTGGATGCTCTACGGACAAAATGCTTTCGGCATTTCCTTGTTGCCGTTCATGTTCGGTGTCGGGTTCCTGTTCTGGAACGGACGATCGATCTGGGGATGGGTGCTGCTTGGGCTCGGTCTGTTGATCATCTTCGCCGGAATCATCGCGAACCTGCGCATCTTTTTCGAACCCGCCAGTCTGTTCAACACGCTCTTGATGCTGGCACTGCTTGCTGCAGGACTCGGTCTGACCGTTCGTTCCCTCCGCAGTCTCTGAGACAGCCATGCTTGAAGCCTTGATCGCTTTTCTGTCCTACCTTGGCGTGTCGGTTGCCGCCACGGCCGCCTTCGTCCTGCTCTATTGCATGATCACGCCTTACCATGAGCGGGAATTGCTTGCGAAAGGCAACACCGCTGCGGCCCTGTCCCTGGCTGGTGTCGCGTTGGGGTTCACCGTGCCGGTCGCCAGTGCCGTCGCACACAGCGTGTCCTTGGTCGACGTATCGATCTGGGCGGCAATCGCCGGGATCGTGCAGTTGATTGGCTATTCAGTGTTCCGACTGTTGTTTCCGGCGATGCGCACCCAGATCGAAGCTGGCCAGATGGCGCTGCCAACCTTGTATGCAGGCCTCGCCGTGTCGCTCGGCCTGCTGAATGCCGCGGCGATGAGCTACTGACATGTCCGGAAAATCCCGAAGGCCGAAACGGCTCGAAGGCAGCGTTCCGCCCAGTTCGGCGGCATTCGCCAACCGCATGGAGAAACAGAAACGCTCCGACATGATCTGGCTGGTCGTGCTGGGTGCCGCGGTCGCCACACCGTTGATCCTGATGGCAGGTAAGGACATGCAGCGCAACCTTTACCAGACGCGCGAAGACTGTGTCACCGACTACTCCGAAAGCGAGTGTCCACGAGACGCGACCTATCACTACGGCTCCAATCGGCTGGATGATTCGAGCGTGCGTCGATACCACGGCCCGTGGTTCGAGGCGGGCAGCACACAGCGCACCAGTGCCGATCCAGGTCCTGGGCGCCAACAGGAGTCATCGGCGCGCAACTCGTTCGCACCCGGTCGAACCAGCTACCGCCCGCCGGTGAGTCGTGAGTACGGCATTCGCGGCGGATTCGGGCGTTCCGGTGCAATTCGCGCCGGACGTGGCGGTTTCGGCGGCTGATGCGACGCGTCGCCGTGGCGCCGCGCCGGGAATGGCAGGCACGCCTGCTGGGGAACGGATTCGACTTCCACACCCTTGTCACGGACGACGGCCGACCCGACCCCTATTGGATCGAAGACGCCTGTTATGAATTCTCAACCAGCCAGATCGAGGATCTGGAGTCGGCCACGCAGGAACTGCACGACCTGTGCCTCGATGCAGTGGGCGAGATCGTCGATCGTGGTGATTACGAATCCTTCGGGCTCAATCAGTTCGAAGCTACCTTGATCGAGCGCAGTTGGAGCCTCGGTGAACGCGGCCTCTACGGCCGGATGGATCTGAGTTATGACGGCAGTGGCCCGCCGAAGCTGCTCGAATACAACGCCGATACTCCGACCAGTCTGCTGGAATCCAGTGTCGCCCAATGGTTCTGGCTCGAAGACCGAGCCAACGGCGATCGGGGCGCGCACAAGTTCGATCAGTTCAACAGCATCCACGAACAGTTGATCGAACGCTGGCAAACTGTGCTCGGCAAACCGGGCGGCTGCGTCCACTTCGCCTGCCATCAGGACAGCCCGGAAGACTTCGGAACCACCGAATACCTGCGGGACACCTGCATCCAGGCTGGATGGAAGACCGAAACCCTGGACATGTCCGACATCGGCTTCGACGGCATGCAGTTCATCGACCGCTCTGATCGTGTCATTGACCGCATGTTCAAGCTCTATCCGTGGGAATGGCTGTTCGCCGAAGAATTCGGCGCCCATCTTGGGGGCTCGCGCACGCGTTGGCTGGAACCGCCGTGGAAACGTCTGCTCGCCGACAAGGCGATCCTGTCCTGGTTGTGGCAACACCATCCGGGCCATCCCAATCTTCTGCCGGCATCGTTCGATCGATCCGCGATCGCCGGCGAGGTGGTCTTCAAGCCATGTCTTGAACGAGAGGGCCTCGGGGTCCTGATGCTGCCCACAGGCGAGGCGCCACCGGACAGCCCACGCGGAATCTATCAGGCATCCCGTCGATTGCCGATTTTCGACGGAAGGCACGCTCTGGTGGGCACATGGGTCATCGGTGATGTCGCCTGTGGCCTTGGGATGCGTGAAGACCAGCATGCCATTACACGCAACACAAGCCGATTCGTCCCGCATCGGTTCCGTTGACCGATAGTCGATCGTCAACTCTTGCAGCAGCCTGGTCGGACATTGTCGGGAGTGAAACGCGCGGGTTAACATCGGGACAGGTCGGGCAGGGGTGCCCACGGGGAATCCTCGATCGGCGAGTCTTGAATCAGCCTGATCGGGCGATCTGTGGTGCACCGGGTGCCGCTGTTCTATCGGAGATGCTTCATGCTGCCATCGCGCTATTTCGTGTTCGCCTTGTGTGTGATCGGATGTCTTGTCGCCGCGGTATTCGCGCTCAAGGGGCAGCCGGTCTACTGGACCGCGGCCATCCCGCTCGCCGCGCTCAGTCTGGTTGGTCTGCGTGATGTCACTCAAACCCGGCAAGCGATCCGTCGCAACTATCCGATCGTGTCGCACTTCCGATTCCTGTTCGAATCGTTTCGGCCCGAAATCCGCCAGTACCTGCTGGAAGATGACACCGAAGAAACGCCGTTCTCGCGTGTGCAGCGATCAATCGTTTATCAGCGCGCGAAGAACGCCGTCGACAAGCGTGCGTTCGGTACACAATTGAATGTCTATGAGCCGAACTACGAATGGATCAACCATTCGATGGCGCCGACCGAGCCGAAAGGCCATGACTTCCGCATCGACATCGGTCACGTGCATGCCAAATTGCCTTACTCGGCCAGTGTCTACAACATCTCGGCAATGAGCTTCGGCGCATTGAGCGCGAACGCTGTCCGTGCACTCAATGCGGGCGCGAAGAAAGGCGGCTTCTTCCACGATACCGGTGAAGGATCAATCTCCCGGTACCACCGCGAAATGGGCGGTGATCTGGTCTGGGAAATCGGCAGTGGTTACTTCGGTTGCCGGAACCGCGATGGCACGTTCAATCTGGAGCGGTTCATCGAAAACGCCTCGCAACCGCAGGTAAAGATGATCGAACTGAAACTGTCGCAAGGTGCCAAACCGGGTCACGGCGGCGTGTTGCCCGGCGCGAAGGTTACGCCCGAAATCGCCGAGGCACGCGGTGTGATGGTCGGTGAAGACTGCATCTCGCCGGCCAAACACAGCGCGTTCAACTCTCCGATCGGCCTGCTCGAATTCATCAAACAATTGCGTGATGCATCCGGCGGCAAACCGACCGGCTTCAAGTTGTCGATCGGTCATCCCTGGGAATGGTTCGGGATTGCGAAGGCGATGCTGGAGACCGGCATCACGCCCGACTTCATCGTTGTCGATGGCGGCGAAGGCGGCACCGGTGCCGCACCGCTGGAGTTCACCGACCACGTTGGTGCGCCATTGCGCGAAGCCTTGATGCTGGTGCACAACACCTTGGTCGGCATCGGCAAGCGTCAACAAGTGCGGATTGGTGCGAGCGGCAAGATCGTCACGGCGTTTGATGTCGCGCGCACCCTCGCGATGGGTGCGGATTGGTGCAACTCGGCGCGTGGCTTCATGTTTGCGTTGGGCTGTATCCAGGCGCAGACCTGTCACAGCGGCAAGTGCCCGACGGGCGTGACCACGCAGGATCTCCTGCGTCAGCGTGCGCTCGTGGTGCCGGACAAGTCCGAACGTGTGTACCAGTTCCATCTCAATACGATGAAGGCGCTGAAAGAGTTGATTGCTGCAGCGGGCCTCATGCACCCCAACGAGTTGGGTCCGGAGCACGTGATCCGCCGCGTGTCGTCGACCGAAGTGCGGTCACTGGCGGCGCTACACGGATGGGCGCGTCCGAATGAATTGCTCAGCGACACGCCAGACCATCCAGTGTTCAAGGTGTTCTGGAAGGTCGCTCGCGCCGATACGTTCCATGCGCCGGAGCACACGCTGTCCCTGCGAGGCAGCAAGTTGGTTTGACCTGCACCTCAGACTCTTCGCGACAGAAACCAAACCCTTGTCATTGCGAGCCCGAAGGGCGCGGCAATCTCGTACTTGCGCCCAGGCTTGGGCAAGAATGAGATTGCCGCAGGCCGCTTCGCGGCCTTCGCAATGACAACGTAATTGAAGCGCGTCACATTGCCAAAAGCTCTGTTGGCCATGCCCCGCCATCAGACCACCCGAACCATCCCACGCAAGAAATCCGCCATCGTTCTGAAATCAGTGCCCGTCACGCGCACCGAATCTTCGATACCTCGTCATTGCGAAGGCCGCGAAGCGGACTGCGGCAATCTCGTACTTGCCTCGGGCTTCATCGCAAGTTCGAGGTTGCCGCGCCCTTCGGGCTCGCAATGACGACGTAATTGAAGCGCGTCACATTGCCGAAAGCGCTGTTGGCCATGCCCCGCCATCAGACCACCCGAACCATCCCACGCAAGAAATCCGCCATCGTTCTGAAATCAGTGCCCGTCACGCGCACCGAATCTCAACCTCGTCATTGCGAAGGCCGCGAAGCGGACTGCGGCAATCCCGTTCTTGCCTCGGGCGTCATCGCAAGCTCGAGATTGCCGCGCCCTTCGGGCTCGCAATGACGCCAAAGGGGGATTCGGTCAATGACCCAGAGTCACGACAAACTCGCCTGAATGTAACGCCGGGTTGATGCGCGAACCAGCGCAACAAATGGGGCGGTCACTCCTCCCGCAGGGACAAGTGTGTGATTGGCTTCAGTCAGGCTTTCCCGAACTGCGCAAACGTCACATAGTGCCCGCCCGGTTCGGTCATGCCGAGCTCATTCGCACCATAAAACGTGATTCGCCGCGGCAGGAATACGGGATGGCCAGTCAGGGCTTGCTCGACCGCATCGAGATTCGGCACTTCGACGAACAGGAATGTTTTCGCAGATTTCATCGCATCGGCCAGATGCGGCATGTCTTCCAGCAGGGACGCGTGAGTCTGGTACATCACTTCGTCCTTGCCGTTGCTCAGCGCACAGAACCCCAGGCCTTGTTCACCACCGACTTCGATCGTGGCCCGGAAGCCGAGGGTGAACCAGAACGGCAAGCAGTCTTCGATCCGTTCGACGAACAACACCGGTGTGGCCTTGTTGACAGCTGGTTCCATGAAACGCTCCGTGTATTCAATCCATCGAGGCGGCAACTTGTCGGCGGAGGGCCTTCCAGCCGGTCTCGTCGATCGTCCCGATAGAACAGGTTGTAGGTATCGAACGGAATGATGGTGCCATCGGTCGTGGCAATGTGCACGCAACTCTTCTTGACTGCACGCAAGTCGAAGCCATGGGCGTCGATGAACGCCATGATCAAGATGCGGAAGACATTCTTGTAGCCAAGGTCCGCAGGTGCCGAAACTTGCGGGAGACAACACAGCAGATCGGCGAGTGAACAGGCCTGATCCCCGGCGATTGGTTCGTCGCGAACAGTTTGAATACCTGTTCGCGCAACTGCTCGTCGCGCTCGACCACGATCGTATTGCGACCGGCGTTGACGAGCGTGTCACGCGGAATGAGCCCGGTCAGCGGTACCACCGTGTCGCCGACTTTCAGCGCATAGGCCATGGCCAGACAATCCGGGTTGCACGGCACGGGGATCAGATCACCCGACTCGAATCGTGGGCTCTGCTCCAGGATGCGTCGACGCACTTCCGTGAGGGTCAATCGATGGATGGCCGGATCGAATTGTTCGGCACGACCGGCATGCTGGATTGGCTGGAACGTGACGCCGCGGACACAGGGCTGCTTCAGCGCGAATTCGATGATCTCGCCGAGTTCTCCGTCGTTGAGGCCGCGCTTCACGGTCACCACGAGGGTCGTCGAGATATCCAGCGCGTTGAGTTTTTCCAGGGCGGCGAGGCGGATGTCGCGCAGCCGGGCACCGCGCAGTTCCTGATGCACTTCATCACGCAAAGAATCGAACTGCAGGTACAACTCGAAGCCCGGCATGTATTCGGCCAAGCGCTCCGCGAATCCCGGCGTCTTCGCAATCGCGATGCCATTCGTGTTGACCATCAGGTGCCGGATCGGTCGGCGCCTGGCGGCATCGAGGATGTCGAAGAACTGGGGGTGCAGCGTGGGCTCCCCACCGGAGATCTGCACGACGTCGGGCTCACCTTCGTTGGCGACAACGGCGTCGAGCATCGCCTCGATCTGCGCCATCGAACGATAGCCGGGTCGATGTGGACCGGAGTCGGCGTAACAGATCGGACAGCGCAGGTTGCAGTGATCGGTCACCTCGATCAAGGTCAGGCAACTGTGCTGCATGTGTTCGGGACACAGACCGCAGTCATAAGGGCAACCCCAGCGCCGTTCGGTGTTGAAGCGTTCGGGCAGTTCCGGTGGCTTGATGAACTGTTCGCGTGCCATCCGGTAATACTCGGCATCATCGGCCAGCAAGACGCGCTCACGCCCGTGTTGAGGACACCATTTGTCCATGAACACGCGCTCGTCCTTGATCAGGATGCTCGCTTCCACGCGCCGCAGGCAGGTGCTGCACACCGACACGGCATGATCGTAGTAGAGATAGGGTCTTACCTTGTGGCCCATGGGCGCAACATCCGGAACAGATGTCGCGAGTAGTACAGCAAACCGGCCAGACAAAGCCACTGAATGCCGCTGAGGCCCGGCCAGTATTCGTAGGGAACGGGCTTGATCGTGTCGATGACGAGCCGCCACGCCAGATAGGCGGCCAGGAACAGCTTGAAGCGATCGCCGGGGATCTGGGCCAGACGCGCGCCCGGGCCCGTCACGACCCAGGCCAAGGTCAGCAATGCGGCGATTTCGTAAAGTTGGGTGGGATGCCGGGGGATACCGTCCCCAAAGTTGATGGCCCATGGCACGCTGGTCGGGTTGCCATAGGTTGCATCGCTCAGCCCGGCCAGAAAACAGCCGATCCGGCCGATCCCGATGCCGATGGCCAAAGGCCAGATCAGGGCATCACCCGTGGACTGTGTGATGCCCTGAAGCCGCTTCGCCCATTCCACGCCAATCAATCCACCCAGCAACCCGCCGACAATGGACTTGCCGGCGAGCAGTGGAACGAGGCTTGGAAAATCCTGGAATGCGTACTGTGGGTGCTCGAACCAGTACGCCATTTTCGAGCCTGCCGCCGCGCCCAGTACCAGGCCGGCAACGATGCCGATCTGTGCAAAACGATCAGCCTGCAGCGGATCACGTCGGCGGGTGCGCCAGTAGATCTGTGCGCCGATACTGTAGGCCGCAATCTCGAACAGCAGGTGCCAGAACGCGGGCAACGTGGTCATCACGCGCCCGCGTCAGGCATCAGCGCAGGCCGGTCTCGTTGCGCGCGATCACCAGGCGCTGGATCTCGCTGGTGCCTTCGTAGATCTCGGTGATCTTGGCGTCGCGGAAATAACGCTCCAGCGGCATTTCCTTCGAGTAGCCCATGCCGCCGTGGATCTGCACCGCCTGGTGGGTGATCCACATCGCCGCTTCCGACGCCGTGAGTTTGGCGACTGCGGCTTCGGTCGAGAAGCGACCGCCGTTCTTCTCCGTCTGCGCCTTCGTCCAGGCTGCACGCAGCGTCAGGACTTCGGCGGCATCCAGCCGGATCTTCATGTCGGCAATCTTGGCCTGGATCATCTGGAACGAGCCGATCGGCTGGCCGAAGCTCTTGCGTTCCTTCACGTAGGCCACCGCTGCCTTGTAAGCGGCTTTCGCCAGACCGACCGCCTGCGAGGCGATGCCGATGCGGCCGGCGTCAAGCACGCCCATCGCGATCTTGAAGCCCTCGCCTTCCGTGCCCAGCACTTCATCGGCTTCGGCCACGTAGTCCTGGAACTCGATCTCGCAGGTTGCGGAGGCGCGGATGCCGAGCTTGGGTTCGGTCTTGCCGCGATGGAAACCCGGCTTGGCGGTGTCGACCATAAACGCGGTGATGCCGCGCGCGCCCTTGTCCGGATCGGTCATCGCGAACAGCACGATGTATTTCGCGACCGGGCCGGAGGTGATCCAGCTCTTCTTGCCGTTGACGACGTAGCTGCCGTCGGCCTGCTTGGCCGCGCGGCAGCGCATCGCCGTGGCGTCGGAACCCGACTGCGGTTCGGTCAGCGCAAACGCGCCGATCTCACGGCCTTCGGCAATGGCGCGCACGTACTTCTGCTTCTGCGCTTCGGTACCGAACTTGAGGATGCCGTTGCAGAACAGCGAGTTGTTGACCGACACGATCGTCGAATGCGCGCAGTCGGCTTCGGCGATCTCGATCATCGCCAGCACATAGGCGATCGGATCCATGCCGGCGCCGCCGTATTCGGCCGGCACCTCGATGCCCATCAGCCCGTTCTCGCCGAGGGTCGGATGTTCTCGAGCGGGAACTCGCCGGTGCGGTCGTGGTGTTCGGCGCTCGGCGCGATTTTTTCCTGCGCGATACGTCGGGCCACGTCGCGGATCATCTCTTGTTCTTCGGTAAAGGAAAAATCCATGGCGCTCACCGGCTCGTTGAATGGGGACCAGCCGCAGAGTTTAGCCGAGGTTCCGAGATGAAGAACTCAAGAAAAACGTGCAAGGGGCGTGAATCAAGGGTCGCCTCAGGGCTGCGCCACGGCCCGACGCTCGAACACGTCCCGCGACACCCCTGCCGCGATGGTGTGGGTGATCTCCAGGCTGTCGTGATCCAGCAGCAGCAGATCGGCATCGGCACCGACCCGGATATGCCCCTTCTGCGGCAGGTGCCAGCATTCGGCCGGGGTGCTGGTGACGGTTGCGAGGACATCGGCAAGCGGCCAGCGGAAATCGCGTACGGCGCTCTGGACATCGCGGATCAGGCTGCTGATCGGAGCGATTTCGAGCCCCTTGAACCGACCATGTTCGTCGAACACCGGCAAACTGGCCTGGCCGTCGCTGCTCATGCTGACTTGTGTCGACGGGATTCCGGCGCTGAACAGGACATCGAGCGCCACCGCACCGGGCAGATCCCCTGCGGCAATCAGTTCCGGTGTGGTGCTGGTGGTCAGATCGACGCGACCGCCCTGGCGGGCCCATAAAACGCCCTCGTCCAGCAAGCGCCTCTGGCGATTGATGTGGGTCGGCAGCCACTGGCGGATCGGTACCGCGAACTCGCTGCTCGCGGCGATCAGTGGCGCAAGCCCGGTGGCATGGTCGCCCATGTGGATGAGTACCGTGCCCGACTTGCCGGACAACAAGCCGCCAGCCAAAGCATCACTGCCGATACGCGCAAGCTCCGCAACAGTGGGTTGTGAACCGCGATGGTCGGCCACGGCCACTTCGCCGACGCCGAGAAATTCAGGGATCAACACCAGGTCGTCGCGGACGCTGCCGGTGAGCGTTCGTACCGGGACCCGATACGAGCCGGTGAGCGCATAGGCGCTCAAACCTTGCGATCGCAGGGCCCGCGCGGTGCCGAGCAGGTCGGCATGATTACGTGTGACATCGTCGGTGCCGAGTGCGCCGATCACGGTGGTCACGCCGGCCGCAAACGCCGCATTGGCGATCAGCGGCGGTGTGCGTGTCGCGAAGCCGCCTTCACCGCCGCCACCGCTGATATGGACCAGCGAGTCGACAAGGCCGGGTACCAGATATCGACCTCGACCATCGATCGTGTCAAACGAAATGCCCGAGGGACGGATGGTGTCGCCGATCGCAATGATCCGGCCGCAGGCGATGAGGACATCGCGAATGCCAATGTCTTCCGGCGCCATCACGTGGGCGCCGCGGATCAACAGGATGTCAGTGCTCATTGATACTCCAGGAACATGGCCAAGGCGACGGAACAAGAAGCCAGCATCAGGCAAAAGGCGAGAAAACGCCAGACCGCGCGCCACCAGTCCAACCATTCGACACGTGCCATGCCCAGCGCGCCCATCAAGGCTGCGCCCGTGGGCACCACCACATTGACCAGGCCGTCGCCGAGTTGGAACGCGAGCACGGCAATCTGCCGCGAAACTCCGGCGATATCGCCAAGGCCGCTCATCAAGGGCATGGTGATCGCCGCCTGGGCCGAACCTGACGTGATCACACAAGTGAACAGGGCCTGTGACCACAACATTCCCTGTGCCGCCGCCTGATCCGGCCAGGACTGGATGTGTGTGCCGACTGAAAACAGCAGGCTGTTCAGGATGGAGGGCTGATGCGGGTCCGTGCCACCCCACAGTCCAAGAAGACCTTTGGCCAGGCCAATGACGAGGACGCAGGGCACCAACTGCCGGGCCCCTTCGACAAATGCCTCGCAGGCTTGATTCGCGCCCAGTCTTCCGGTCAGGACACTGGCAACGCCGGCAAACAGGCCCAAGGCCAGGAACTGGGTGGCGATCTCGGCAATGTAGTGACCCTGGGTACTCACGCCCCAGATGATCCAGGCGATCGTGCCGACGATCGCCAGCAGCAGAACCACATCCAGAGCCTGCAGTCTGTGCATGACCGGTGCTTCGAGTGGCGTCGCCGATGCCGTCTGCCGGCGACGGGCGAAAGCATGGCGAACCACGAAGACGCTGGTGCATACGGTGAACACGCCCCACATGACCATACGAAAGCCGCTGCCGGACATCAGCGGCAAGCCGGCAAGGCCTTGGGCAATGCCAACACTGAAGGGGTTCATCCACGAGGTGGCAAAACCGATCTGGCTGGCCAGATAGGTGCACATCACCGCCACTTCGGCGCCGAAACCCATGGCGCGCAGCAAAGGCAGGAGGATGGCTACAAACGCAATCGTTTCCTCGCCCATGCCGAAGACGGCGCCGCCGAGGGAGAACAGGGTCACCAGAGCGACGAGGAGTGCTGCGGGCCAACGCTCGGTGTGCCGAACGATGGATCCGAGGCTGCGTTCAAACACGCCGCTGGCCTGGATCACGCCAAAACTTCCGCCCACCAGCAGAACGAAGGCAATCACTCCCACGGCAGCACCGTTTCGACCACCGGAAGTCAGGCCGTCGAACACGGCGTTGAGCACGCCGCGTTCATCGCCGCTGCCGAACAGCGCCAAGGGCAGTGGTGTTGCACCGGGCTGATAACTGTCGAGCGATACCGGCGTTCCTGCCAGGAAATGACCTGGCAGGATCCACGGCACGAAAGCGGCAAACACGACCAACAGGCCCAGCAACATCAGCAACGTGTGCGGCATGCGTTCTGCGAGTGTGCCGGGTCGGTTCGAGCCCGAACTCTTTGAGGATGGGTCCATGAGGTTGATCCGATCTGAATGGATGTTCCGGTTGAGCATTCTGAAGTTACACCGATGTTGCTGTGGTCCGGCCTGTTTGGCGAGCAGAACTGCCTCGCCAAACGCAAGACCGCACCACGGCGCCCGGACCTGCAAGGACGCCGTGATGATTGCCCCGATCAGAAACGATACTGGTAACTGAGGGTCACCAATCGCCCCACCGAATCATGGTTGAACTGATCGAAGTTGGCGGCTGAGCCCAGGGCCAGCGGTGGATCGCGGTCACCCAGATTCCGCAAGCCGAGGCTGATCCACTGTTCCGGTGTGAGGTCGTAACTCAGGCTGGCGTTGAGCGTCGTCCAGGACGGTATCCGTCGGCCATTCGGAACGCCGACGCGCTGGTCGTCGTCATAGTAGCCATCGGTGTAGTCCGCCCAGACTTTGCTCGACAAGGCGCCGATCGTCCACGTTACGCCCGTACTCGCCAACCACTCGGGATAACGGAATTCGCCGATCCGCTCGACCAATCGTAATCCGTCCGAACACTGGCCCACGCCCCGGCGTGATCCGGCGTCGTCTCCGCCGCAGGATTCGGAGCGTTCGAACGAATGGGTCCAGGTGGCGTCGAAGAAGAAATCGAAGTCGCCGGCGGTATCGGTTTCCCAGCCATGCTCCAAAGACAGGTCGATGCCATCGGTGTTCTGGGTTCCGATGTTGACCAGGCTCAGATGGACTTCTTCGATCGGGCTGCCGATCTGGCCGTTGCGCGTTTCAATGCCGATCTGGCCTGCAGGGAGTTGCCCACGGCGGGCGAGCAGCGTCGGATCGACCAGCGCCTGGCGGAACAATTCGAGGGCATCGATGTCGACCAGATTACGGTGGCGGAAATTCCAGTAGTCGATCGACACACTGGTTTGTTCCGCTAGTTGAAAGACACTACCCAGGTACCAGGCCTTGGCCGTCTCCGCTTCGAGATCCGGATTGCCATAGACCTCGCTGAGGTAGAAATCGTCTTCGGCGAAGCCGTCGCAGAAGGTGTCGAAGAACTCACCGCCCTCGGCGCAGGGCAGGGACCCCGAACTGAGTGTGGTGCCTGCGCCGACCTGCGCCAATGACGGGGCCCGGAACGATGAGTTCCAGCCTCCGCGCAGCACCCATCGGTCGTTGGCCTGCCAGCGCAGGCTGGCCGCGGGATTGATGTCGCCGCCAAAGTCGCTGTAGTGGTCGTAGCGTGCGGCCAGTCGCAGGTCGAGGCCGTCCACCAGCGGCACCAGTGCTTCGGCGAACAATGCCGCCTGATCACGCTCGGCCGATACCGCCGTTGAGCCGAAACCGTAGACCGGGACTTCACCGGTGTCCGGGTCGGCTGTTGCCAATGCAGAAGGCGCGTCGACAATCTGTTCGCGGCGCGACTCGATGCCGAATGCCCAGCTGACCGGACCGGCCGCGGTCGACAACCAGTTGCCCGTGAGCTTGGCATCGACGCCGAAGAGCTCCGACTTGCCGTCGCGCGGGACCGATTCGCGGACCAGGTCCAGAACCTGCGCCGAGTTGCCGAGTTGGCCGCCGAACGGGTTGTAGTACAGACCCCCGCTGCCGGGTGCACAAGTGGTCGTGCCGTCCGCACAGAGTTCGCCGCGGAGTGCCGCACGAAACCGGGCTACGTTGTAAATGCCGGCCACCGCTTCCTGACTGGCATTGCTCCGTGCGCCGTTCACGGCGGCCTCGAAGCCCCAGTCACCGAAGGACCCGCGAAGCCCGCTGACTACGCGCCAGGTTCGCGATTCAACATCGATGGTGCGGGCGTCCGGGAAGCGCCCCCACGCGAAGATCGGGAAGTCTGGATCCACGCCGGCCGCAAGAAGTCTCTGGCGCAATTCTGCCGGCATGTTGGGATGGTCGAGATACAGTTCCTCTTCACTGAACGGAGCCGGCTCCGAATCGGCGAGTGAGCTGTTTTTCTGCAGCGCCACTTCGTTGAACCAGGTCCATTGCGGATCAAGGTCGAGGCTGAACGTGCCGTAGGCACCCAGTCGATCGGACTCGGGGTCGGTGGCGGTGAAGGCGTTGCGATTGAGCTCGCAATAGGCGCCGAAGCGCCCCATCGGGAAACCGGGCCGGTCGTCGAAACGTTGGTCGTCCGGGCAGGATCGTTCAACGAGATCGAACTCCTGCGCAAACAGGTCGTTGAAACTCGGGAAGATGCCCTGCTGCGACGGGCGTGGTTCCCGTGCACTGATCGCACGATCGCGATCGTAGAGTGCGTTGCGCTGGTAGATATCCAGGATGACGAGCCCGCGTGCACGCTCGCCGGATTTGCCCCAGACAAGATTCGCGTTGTGTCGGCTCTCGTCCGTGCCGCGCGTGCTGTCGGCACTGCTGACTGACAGGCGAACACCATCAAAATCGCTGCGCAGGATGAAGTTCACGACACCGGCAACTGCGTCGGCGCCATAGATCGCCGACGCGCCCGTTGTGAGGATCTCGACACGATCCACCGCGGCGAGTGGAATGGCGTTGACGTCGACGAAGTTTTCGGAGCCGTTCGCGAACGACGACACCGCGATGCGGCGGCCATTCACGAGTGTCAGGGTGGATGCCGTGCCAAGGCCGCGCAGGGAAATGCCCGCGCTGCCGGCCGGACTGTCTTCCTGTTTGGTGCCCGACGTGGCGGCCGTGAAATTGCCGGTTCCGCCGCCGGACTGGGTCAGGTTCTGCATCAGCTCGGTGATCGTCTGGGCACCGCTTGCAGCGATGTCATCGGCATCGATGATGGTGACGGGTTGTGCTTCGGCAAGATCAACACCCTTCAGGTTGCTGCCGGTGACGACGATCTGCTCCAGGGCTTCGGCGTCATCGGCCGGGGCGTTGCCGCCAACCTGGGCCTGGAGGGAAGGAACGGCAAGCGCCATGGCGCACGCCACGACGAGAGGCTTCATCGCGTTCATGAACAACTCCAATTGAATGGCCAGCCAGAAAGGCGCGAGCACGCGTGACAGCGACTCGTGGCCTGCTCAGGGCGGCACTATGGGGAACACTGGAAAGCGCGCAGACGCGCGCGCGGCCCGCTTCAGGGGGCCGAAGACCATGGTCGACGGATTATTCGTCGAACCATTCGGACAGGTAGAACGGGTCGTACCTGTATTCGTTCGCAGTGTAGGCGCGGAGGATCATGGGCTTGTCAGTTCACCGGCGCGCAGTTTCATCACAGCAGCCGATGTTCGTCAAGTGCCGGCGATGTTGCATTGCCAGAAGCGCGGTTTCGTTCTTATGCTCGAACACCCCCTGGCTACAAGCGAGCGTTGCATGCTGCGTTGTCTGTTGAAGCTCGCCGTTCCGGCGCTTTGGATGTTGCCGTGCGCCGCGGCACAGCCGGAATTGGTTCTGGCCGGCGGTGCATTGGGCATTTGCTCCAGCATGTCCGTGCGGCAGTGCCAGGCACCGGTGCGGTCCAGTCTGGCCGATGGCCGCACGGGATCCCGTTATCGCGTGGACGACAACCGAATCTCTGCGGCGACTGATCCGATCCTTTGGCGGGAATCCGCCGACTTCGCCCGGCCGGCAATGAGTGTCTTGCTGGTCGCGATGAAAGAATCGTTCGGCAATCGATCCGTCGAAGAGTCGGACGTGCGCGCCTACATGGAATCGCATTGTATCGAGTCGAAAGTCGGCGGCATCGAGCGCGTGCGGACCTGCAGACGCGGCGACCCTGTGCCCTGGAAACTCCTGCTCGATGATGAGCAGGCAACCGTTCTCTCCGCGATACAGGAGTTCGACGCGAGTGGTGATGGTGAACGCCGCCGGGAGCGCGTCAATCTGACAGGTTCGGTCGACGCGGCAGGGGTCGACATCCTCAAGGCGTTCCGTGCCGCCTCGGCAGCACGTGCCGATGGGCGTCCGCGTATTGCCTTTGTCACCGCATCGGGCGTCGACAATTTTGATGCAGTCGATTTTTATCAGGCCGCTCTGTCCGGGCTCGATGCGGAAGTCAGTTGGTGGCCGATCGATGCGGCACTTCATGCGGCCGTGTTCAAGGGTGAAGGTTGTGCCGATCTGGAACACACTCGACGGCTGCACTTGAAGCTGCCTGCACGCGATCGTGTGTATCCCGACCTCGTGCAGGAGTACGAACGTTTTTGCAGCGAGCCCGATGCTCTGGCGTCGTTGCCTGATCAGGTCGATGGGATTTTTTTTGCGGGCGGAGATCAATGGCGCATGCGGCGTGCGTTCTTCGATGCCGCGGACCAGCCGAATCCTGCACTGCAAACGCTTCGTCGGGCCTTTCAGCAAGGTCGTCTGGCGATCGGCGGTACTTCGGCGGGCATGGCCGTGCAATCGGCGGCATCGATGCTCAGCAACGGCGAGAGCGCCATGGCGCTGGAGGGGCCTGCACTCCGCATGCCGCCGACGGCCTTTGGCTGCACGCGTGCCGGACGCTGCGAACGCGGCGTGCCGGAACAGGCGCTGACAGTCTGGCCAGCCGGAGGTTTGGGTCTGGTTCCCGGGATGTTGTTCGACACGCACTTTTCCGAGCGCGCTCGAGAGATTCGTCTGATGCGCGTGCTGAGCGACTCGGGTTTGGGGTTGGCAGCAGGGGCCGACGAAGCCAGTGCCTTGTTGATTCGACTCGACGAAGGCGCCATACAACTGAGTGCACTGGGGCGATCCGGGGTATGGCTGTTCCAGCCGGCCGAGTCCGCCGATGCTTCCGATTGCCTTCAAGCCCGCGCGCATTATCTGGTGCCAGGGCGACTGTTCAACTGGCAGGACGACAAACTGATGCCGGCGCCGGAAGGCACGGACGACTTCGACGCGCAGTCGAACACGGGGCATGCAACCGGGCGTGTCGGCAAATCCGGTTCGGCCCTGGATGACGGGGCCATGCGCGCTGCGGTGCAGGCGCTTCGCCCGGGGCGCACGACCAGTCTGTCTGCCGGGAAGGACCGTCAGGTCACGCTGAGTGCGGACTCGTCCAGTGAACACTGGCGTTCCCCGAACGGATTGATTGGCCGCACCAATCTGGCCATCACCTTGCGGTCGAGTCGTTCGACTGCCTGCCCGAAGTAGACCCGGACGGGGCGCTCAGAGGCGCCCCGGCAGTCAAGCACACGGGCAAGTTTGCGGCCTGCGGCGCCACGACGACCGATCACCGGTCGTCTAAGGAACCTCTGAATAATTCAGAGGTTCCGTGCGATGCAGGGATGCATCGCCGCAATCAACGACGCAAGTCGTTGATTGGCGTGAGGCAAGTCCGGACCTGTGCCGGACTTGCCGTGTCTGAATAAGTCCAGGATGGACTTATTCAGACCCTCCCTAATCGATTGCCGCCGCAACGCGCTCGAATCGCTGCCGCAGCAGGCTCGTCTCGTCGGCCTTGTTGATCCAGGGGCGCATCGACTCCAGCATTGTTCGCGCCGTGCCGAGGTCACCGACGGCACGCAACTGTTCGGCCTTGAGCACCTGCATCGTCGGGTCCTTCGGACGGAGCGTCATGGCCTGATCCAGCCAAGGGGTGGCGATATCCAACCGACCTGCTTTGAGGAGTGCCGGGATCACCATGATACGGAGGGAAATCCGATTCTCCGCAGTCATGTCACCTTTCCGGATATCGGCATCCATCAACTCGTCAGTCGCCAGGATTGACTCGACGGTCGCCGTGTCCATCGGGCCGCGTGCGAGTGCCACGAAAGCAAAGATGCGATGCAGGCTGGTGGGGATCGGAATGTCCATGGCCCGATACGACTCCTCGATCACCGGCACTAGGGTGGACGCGGTTTCGAAGTCTTCTTTCCCCATTGCGGCGCGGAACTTGAACTGAGAGGCATAAAACTGGCGTGAGGCCGGGTCGGCGATCTGCAGATGTTCGTCGATGAATTGTTTCGCTGCATCGTAACCTCGCGCCCACGCGATCGATTCCGACACTGGGTAATCGAGTTGGCTTGCGCGATCCGTCGGGCTCATCGTCGCGCCCTGTTCGGCGTACATAGCTTCCAGGATGGACAGGGCTTCGGCATGGCGACCCAGACGATTGAGCAGATTGGCGTGCTCCATCGCCGAGGCCAGCGCGGACGCTGGATGGGTCGATCGTTTGCGCTGTGCGGTGGCGTCTACCAAGGCTTGTTCGTACTCGCCGCGCGCAAACCGAATACGCACCAGCCCCGAAGGGGGAACACGATTGTTGGGGCTCAGGACCTGCGCTTTCCGGTAAGCCGCTTCGGCATCATCAAGCCGGCCGGACTGTTCGTCCGCCTGGGCCTGGCGAATCCACGCCTCAGGCTCAGTGGGCCGACGCTTCATGGCTTCTTCCCGAAGTGTTCTGGCGGCCTCGGGATCACCGCGTTCTTCATGCCTGCTCGCAACACGCAGAAGCTGGTCGACGTTCGGTGCGCGTCGGGCCAGTTCAGTCAGCGCGGCCAGTGAGGTGTCGCTGCCTTCGTTCCGATAGTCCTGTTCGGCCAGTGCAAACAGCGGTTCCGGAGCGGCCGGGTCGCTGGTGACCCAGAGTTTGAGCACTTCGGTCTCCGCGTTGCGGTCGTTGCGCAGGCGCGCCTCGAAAATCTGCAGTTGGAAACGGGTCGTCAGCGGGAGTTGGGTGATCTGGCGTGTCAGTGCTTCCGTGGCCGGTTTCATCTCATCGAATCGACCCAGCGCATACTGGGCCATCAATCGATACCAGCGTGCCATGGCGAACGTGGGGGCCTGTGCAAGCACCTCGTCGAACATCGCCAGTGCCTCGGCCGGACGGGACTGGATCTCGAGGGCTTCGCGTGCCCGCGCGTAACCGAGCAAGGCCGGCCAGAGTTCACTGCTGATCGATGTGAATGACGGGTCTTCACCAGCAAGGCTGGTAGCGTCGGTCAGCATCTTGTTGCGGACGGCACTGGCGGCCAGATCAACCAGCTCCGCCGGCTGTCGGGATTTGACCTCAAACGTGTCGCGGATCTCTTTCTCCTGCCAGCGAGTCAGGACGAGCGACAGGACCCATTCGTCGCCCACTCGGATCAAATCACCCACCAGCATGGCATCAACGCGCACCGACTTTGCGACCAGACGCCACGCGCCTGCATCGGCTTTCCGGGGGTCGGTGATCCCTTGTGCGGCCAACGTGGCCAACACGGAGCGCGGGCCCAGCGAAACAAACGAACTGCTCAGCAGTCCGGTTTCATACTGAAGATCGGTCTCGATCAGCGTGGGCAGTGCGAAGGCCAGATCCTGGGCCAAGGTGTCTTCATCGCCGGTGCGTACAGCGCCAATCAGCAGACTGGGCTTCCGCGGAATGGTGGCCGGCTCGGCAAGGACGGCGACTTCAGCGGGTGCAGGGGGGTCCACACTCGAATTCGGCAAGGCCCAAACGGCGCCGAGCACCAGAAGGACATTCGCAATGCCGAAAGCTCCGTCGCGACGGCGCCAGACGATCTCGCCTTCAGCACCGATCCGCCAGGTGAGCCATGCGACCAGAGGCAGCGCGAGCAGGCCGCCCAGCAGCACACGATCCACCCAGACGTCGGGGACGCCATATCGTTGTACCGAAAACTGCACCACCTCGGTCAAGGCCCAAACGGTCCCGGCGGAGGCAAGGAGCAAGTGCGGGACCCGTCGCTTTCGAAGTTCGTTCCAGAAAGACATGATGTGGTCACGCGGTATCGGGCGGGTGATTATAGGCAATTCGGTTGCAGCGGCGACTGATCAAGAGAAGAGGCGCGCGGCAGAGGACTTGTAAGCATCTGCGTCGCGGCGAGTGCCGGCCATTGCCCGTGCTCGGGTGTTCGGGCTAAGGTCGGAGAGATCAACACTCGGGAGCGGGACACTCATGCGATTTTTCACTGGACTTGCCGGAATTCTCCTGAGTGTGGTGGCCCACACCGCAGTCGAAGCCAAAGAAGCGGAGAAACCATTCGGCGCATTGTCGTACCGATCGATCGGGCCCGCCGTGGGCGGTCGTCTGACGGCCGTGGCCGGGGTGCCGGACGATCCTCGACGATCTATTTCGCTGCGGCACAAAGCGGCGTGTGGAAGTCCACCGATGGTGGGCGAACCTTCGATTCCATCTTCGACGACCAGTCTTCGCAATCGATCGGTTCGATCGCGATCGCGCCATCCGATCCGAACGTGATCTATGTCGGCGGCGGCGAAGGGAATCCACGCGGCAACGTCGCCATCGGCCTGGGCATCTGGCGATCGACGGATGCCGGTGCAAGCTGGAAACACGTCTGGAAAACCTACGGACAGATTGGCGAGATGGTCGTTGATCCGGGCAATTCCGACATCGCGTTTGCAGCCGTGCTCGGTTCGCCGTTCGGACCAAACGAGGATCGCGGCATCTATCGGACTCAGGACGGCGGCGAATCGTGGGAGCGTGTGCTCTACAAGGACGCTGATACCGGTGCGTCGGTCGTCGCGATCGACCCCAACAATCCGCGCATCGTGTTTGCCGGGTTGTGGCAGTTCCGCCGCACGCCCTGGACGGCAACGAGTGGCGGACCGGGCAGCGGTCTGTATCGTTCCGACGATGGCGGCACGACCTGGAAACAGCTCACCGGCAGCGGGTTGCCGGAAGGTGATTGGGGCAAGGTCGGGGTGGCCATTGCGCCGAGTGATTCCAGTCGCGTCTATGCATTGATCGAAGCGAAGGAGGGCGGACTGTTCCGGTCCGACGACGCGGGCAAGACCTTCAAGCGCATCAATGGTCATGCCGTGTTGCGCCAGCGCGCCTGGTATTACACCGTGCTGACGGTTGATCCGTTTGATCCGGATGTCGTCTGGGTGCCGCAGGTGCCCTTGTTGCGCTCGATTGATGGCGGCAAGTCGTTCCAGCAGGTGGATGGGCCGTACCACGGCGACCACCACGACATCTGGATCGATCCGGCCGACCCGAGCCATGTCTACAGCGGCAACGATGGCGGTATCGACATCAGCCACGATGGTGGCGCCACCTGGTCCAATCCGCCCTTGGCGCTCGCGCAGTTCTACAACATCGATGTGGATGATCGGGTGCCGTATCATGTCGGTGGAACGATCCAGGATTGGGGCACGGCTTCCGGGCCGAACGACTGCTGGCACAACACTGGCTGCAACCTCGGCGACTGGAGTTTTGTCGGCGGTGGCGAGGCGGGTGATTTTGTCTACGACCGCAAGCGTCCTGGCCATATCTATGCCGGCGAATACGGCGGCTACATTTCCCACTATGTCGAAGGCACCGGACAGTACCGGATGGTCACGGCGTGGCCGGCCAATCCGTCGGGGATCAAACCGAAGGATCTGAAACACCGATACCAGTGGACCGCGCCGATCGCCGATTCGCCGCACCATGCCGGGCGGCTTTATCACGGCGCCGAGGTGGTATTCCAGAGTGACGACCAAGGGCAATCCTGGCAGGCCATTTCACCGGATCTGACCCGCAACGATCGCAGCAAGCAGGAATGGAGTGGCGGACCGATCACTGGCGACATCACCGGCGTCGAGACGTACAACACCGTGTTCTCGATTGCCGAGTCTCCGTTGCAGGCAGGGTTGATCTGGGTCGGCAGTGATGATGGTCTGGTGCATGTCACCGACAACGGCGGCAAGGACTGGCGCCTGGTGACGCCGAAGGGATTGCCGGAGTGGGCGACGATCGAGTCGATCGAGCCGTCCCGCTTTGATGCCGGCACCGCCTACGTGGTGGCCCATCGTTATCGCCTCGACGATCGCAAGCCTTACGTGTTCCGTACACGCGATTTCGGCAAGACCTGGGCCGCGCTCGGCAAGGGCCTGCCGTCGGACTTGCCTTTGTGGGTGGTGCGCGAGGACGAACAGGATGCCCGGATGCTTTATCTCGGCACCGATAGCGGCGTCTGGTTCAGCCGTGATGAAGGTGTTCGCTGGCAGGAATTGAAGCTCAATCTGCCTGCCGTCACCGTGACCGATCTTGAAGCGCGACACGGTGACCTGATCGTGGCGACCCGAGGCCGTGCGCTGTGGGTGCTGGATGATGTGGCAACCCTGCGCGCACAACTGCGGCATGCACCGGATCAGCACGCGCTGCTGTACGTGGGCGAGGGCGTCCGTGCACGATTCGATGGCCGCTGGGATTTCGAGCGCCCGGGCGAAATCGAAGGCAAACCTTATGGGGCGTCGATTTCGTACTGGTTGCCGGAAGCGCTCAAGCCGGAGCAGGAACTGAAGATCGAAGTGTTGGCTGCGGACGGCGGCCTGTTGCGCACTTTGTCGTCGATCGCCACGCCGGCGAAATACGGCGAAGATGATCCCGACGAGCCGATGAGTGCGCCCGAACCGGAGCTGACTGTCACGAAGGGGTTGAACCGGATTGCCTATGATCTTCGCGCCCAGGGTGCACGCCGGATCGGCGCCAAACTCGATATGGGTAATCCTGAATCGGGCCCCTTGCTCGTGCCGGGTGCGTATCGCCTGCGCCTGATCCAGGGCACACGAATCAGCGAGGGGACGCTGCAAGTGGTGGCCGATCCGCGCACGACTTTGCCGGCGGAAGACCTGCAGGCCAACTTCGCCTTTGGACGCAACACCATCGCCTTGCTCGATCGCAGCCTGCGCACCATTGAAAGTTTTGCCGGGATCACCGCGCAATTGGCGGATCTCCGCAAGCGCCTCGCAACGCGTTCTGATCTGGTGCCGTTGCTTGGGCAACTCGAAAAAGCCGAGGCACAGGCCCGCAGCCTGGAACGTGGTTTGCACAACCCGGACGCAACCGTCGTGTATGACGTACTCGCCGGGCGCGAGGGTGGTGCGAAGTTGTATTCACAGCTCGCGCCACTGTACGACTGGTCCCAGTCCAGTGACCACGCGCCTACGCAGGGCATGAAGGACCGCCTGCAGGAATTGGCTGCCGAACTGGCATCCCACGAAGCCGAACTTCAGCAGTTGGTCGATGACCATCTTCAGCCGATCGAGGCAGCACTGGACGCCGCCAATGTCCCGCACATCGTGCATTGAGTACCAGCGCCGTGTTCCGCAGATACGATGAAAGAATTGCTCGTCTTCCGGGCCGATGCGGCGTTGCTCGTCTTCGCCGCAGTATCCACTGCGTCTCCTCCTCGCGCCAAGCCTTGGCTCGAAATCCTTCCGAATCTGTTTCACCCTATTGACGGAACACAACACCAGCCATGAGCCCATTGATTGATCGCCGTACGCTCGATTTCCTGATGCATGAAGTGCTCAAGGTCGAGGGGCTGTGTGCGGCACCGCGATATGCCGAACACCAGCGCGCCACATTCGATGCCGCGATTGAACTTGCGCATCGGCTGGCCGTGGAAAAACTCCTGCCCCATAACCGGAAGTCGGATGCAAACGAGCCGCAGATGGTCGATGGTCGCGTGCAGTTGATTCCGGAAATCGGCGAAGCCGTGGCGGCGTACAACGAGGCCGGGTTCTGTGCGGCACTCGCCGATTTCGACGACGGCGGCATGCAGTTGCCCTTCGTCGTGGCTTCCGCCTGTGATCTGCTGTTTGCCGGCGCGAATCCGGGCACGGTCGCTTACCCGTCCCTGGCGCGTGCGGCGGCCAACCTGCTTGGTGCCCACGGCACGCCCGATCAGCAACGTCGTTACATGGCGCCGATCATTCAGGGACGCTGGTACGGCACGATGTGTCTGTCCGAGCCGGCCGCAGGCAGCTCGCTTGGCGATATCCGGACGGCCGCGGTGTTGATGCCGGACGGCCGCTACAAGCTCCAGGGCGCGAAGATGTGGATCTCCGCGGGTGATCATGAGTTGGGCGAGAACATCGTGCACCTCGTTCTGGCGAGGATTGCGGGTGCGCCGGCGGGTGTCCGTGGCATCAGCCTGTTTCTCGTGCCGCGCTGGCGCGTCAACGAGGATGGCTCGATCGGCGAGCGCAACGACGTGCGTCTGGCGGGACTCAACCACAAGCTCGGTCAGCGAGGCAGCGTCAATACTTTCCTCAAGTTCGGTGAGCAGGACGACTGTTATGGCGAACTCGTGGGCGCGCCGAATCAGGGTCTCGCCTGCATGTTCCACATGATGAACGAGGAGCGGATCGCGGTCGGCATGGGCGCCATTGCGAACGGTCTGGTCGGTTACCTCTATTCCCTGCAGTACGCCAAGGAACGCCGACAAGGTCGCCATCCCGATCAGAAGGATCCTGCCAGCACTCCGGTTACCTTGATCGAACATGCGGACGTGCGGCGAATGCTGCTGCGGCAAAAGTGCCTGGTCGAAGGCGCGCTCTCGCTCGGGCTGTATGCGTCCAAACTGGTTGACGAAGAACATCTGGCCGAAGGTGAGGCGGCAACGGAGATCAATCTCTTGCTGGAACTGTTGACGCCCGTCGTCAAGGCGTGGAGTTCGACGTACTGCCTGGTTGCAAATGACCTCGCCATCCAGATTCTGGGGGGTTACGGTTACACGCGCGAATATCCGGTCGAACAATGCTGGCGCGACAACCGCATCAATCCGATCCATGAGGGCACGAACGGCATCCAGGCATTGGACCTGTTGGGTCGCAAGGTCATGATGCAGCAAGGTGCTGCATTCCGGATCCTGATGGCGCGGGTTGCGAAGACGATCGCGAAGGCCGACATGCACGACGACCTCAAGCCGATGTGCGCTGTCCTGCGCACGAACTTTGATCGCCTCGCAAAACTCGCGCAGCTTCTGGGCGCACGCATGGCAGCAGGTGAAGTGCGCCCCGTACTGGCCAATGCCGAACAATTCATGCACGCCTTTGGACACAACGTTATCGCGTGGATGTGGCTCATGATGGCCCATCGCGCCGAACACGGTCGGGTCGACGGTGCCGCAACGGACGCGACGTTCTACCTCAGCAAGATCGCCACGGCGCAGGCGTTTTTTGCCACCGAACTGCCGACGGCCGAAGCGGCCTTCGAGGCACTGGAAAAGGGTGAGGACAGTGCGTTCCGGTTCGAGCCCGACTGGTTCTGATCCATGCAGCATCCCTTCTCCCGTTTCACGGGAGAAGGTGGCCGAAGGCCGGATGAGGGAAAAACTGGCGCGAAGTGTTGGTCGGAGAAGGTGGCCGAAGGCCGGATGAGGGAAATTCTGGCGCGAAGTGTGGGCGGGGAAGGTGGCCGAAGGCCGGATGAATGTCCTGCGCGAAGGGTCGGCCGGAGTAGCGTCGCCTTTGCCTTCTCCCGTTTCACGGGAGAAGGTGGCCGAAGGCCGGATGAGGGGCAGATTGGCCCCGAACGCGAACAGGACAAGCTCGCCTTGATGGTTGGATACGTTCGCCTGCGCGGTCTTCTCGTACCGAGCTCCCCTCAAGCTGAATGACAACAGATCACTCTGACTCCGAACCTGTGTCCAGGCTGCATACTGGCAGCACGAATGGAGATCGGACATGTCCACAGAGTCAGGCTCGAAACATCCAGGTGGGCATACCCGTCATCGTGTCGACACGAGCCTTGCGCCCGCAACCGATGCTCCGCAAGGGAACATTGATCCAGTCTGCGGGATGACGGTTGCAGCGGATGGTCCCCACGCAGCCGATCACGAGGGACATACCTACCGGTTCTGCTCGGCGGGATGCCGGACCAAATTTCTGGCCGACCCGTCGCGTTATCTCGAGCCCGCGCCACCGTCCGATTCGCAAGCAGCGGTTCCGGGTGCGCGCTACACCTGCCCGATGCATCCGGAAGTGATCCAGGATCATCCCGGCGCTTGTACGATCTGCGGCATGGCGCTTGAGCCGATGATGCCGACGCTTGACGATGCCGAGCTCCCGGAACTCATCGACTTCCGCCGTCGCTTCTGGTGGACCTTGCCCTTGTCGATCACCGTGCTGGTGGTGGCCATGTTCGGCCATCAGCTATCCGGAATTTCTGCCGCAGCTCGAACGTGGCTGGAACTGGCGCTCTCGGCGCCGGTGGTGTTGTGGGCGGGTTGGCCGTTTTTTGTCCGGGCGCTGCAGTCCGTGCGCAACCTCAGTCCGAACATGTGGACCCTCATCGCGACCGGCGTTGGCTCAGCCTTCGGATACAGCGTGGTCGCCACGCTGGTGCCCGGCGTATTCCCGGATTCTTTCCGGGAGCATGGTCGGATCGGCGTTTACTATGAGGCCGCGGCGATCATCGTGTCGCTGACCTTGCTCGGCCAGCTTCTCGAACTCAAGGCCAGATCGAACACGTCGGCAGCCATCAAGGCGCTGTTGGGGCTCGCACCCAAAACCGCGAGACGGATTCGCGCCGATGGCGTCGAAGAGGACATCGAACTGACGCATGTGCATGTCGGTGACCGTTTGCGTGTCCGCCCTGGCGAAAAAGTGCCGGTGGATGGAGAGGTGCTGGACGGACACAGCACAGTCGACGAATCGATGCTGACCGGTGAGCCGATGCCCGTTGAAAAGACGCCAGGCAGCCGCGTCATTGGCGCAACGATCAACGGTCATGGCAGTTTGATCATTGGCGCGACCGGTATCGGCAGCAATTCCGTGCTCGCGCAGATCGTGGCGCTGGTCGCCCAGGCACAGCGCTCGCGCGCTCCCATGCAAAGAATGGCCGATCGGGTGAGCTTCTGGTTTGTGCTTGCTGTCATGGGGACGGCGCTGGCCACGCTGTTGTTCTGGGGCTTGTTCGGGCCGGAGCCGTCCTGGACCTATGCCATCGTCAATGCCGTCGCCGTGCTGATCATCGCTTGTCCCTGCGCGCTGGGTTTGGCCACGCCCATGTCGATCATGGTGGCGACTGGCCGTGCCGCCCAGGCCGGTGTGTTGTTCCGTGATGCCGAGGCGATTGAACGCTTGCGCGACATCGACACGTTGATTCTCGACAAGACAGGCACCTTGACCGAGGGCAAAACCGCGATTCCGAAGTGTCGTGGTGTTTGGTGGGTTCGACGAAAACGAAGTACTGCGTCTCGCTGCCAGTCTCGATCAGGGCAGCGAACATCCGCTCGCCGAGGCCATCGTCACCGAAGCCCGACGTCGCGAATTGGTGCTGGATCCCGCCGAGACGTTCGAATCGGCAACCGGCATGGGTGTGCGCGGCCGGGTCCGTGGGCACCAGATGGTGTTGGGCAACACGGCATTGCTGAAAGAAGAAGGGATTGCCATGGAACCCGCCATGGTACCCGCCGAGGCGCTGCGTCTTGAAGGTGCCAGCACGATGTTCCTCTCGGTGGATGGACACCTGGCCGGAATGGTTGCGGTGGCCGATCAAGTGAAGGCAACCACAACGGAAGCGATCAAGTCGCTGCATGCCGCGGGCCTGCGGATCGTCATGGCGACCGGGGACGGAAAAACGACGGCCGACGCGGTGGCGCGTGGTCTGGGCATCGATGAGGTCTACGGCGAAGTCCGCCCGCAGGACAAGGCGGCACTCGTCGCGCGACTCAAATCCGAAGGACGTCGTGTCGCCATGGCCGGTGACGGCATCAACGATGCGCCGGCGCTGGCCGCTGCGGATGTTGGCATTGCCATGGGCACGGGCACCGACGTGGCGATGTCCAGTGCCCAGGTCACACTGGTGAAGGGAGACTTGCGCGGGATCGTCCGGGCGATCGGGATTTCGCAGGCGACGGTTGCCAACATGAAGCAGAATCTTGTCTTCGCGTTTGCGTACAACGCGATCGGTGTGCCGATCGCCGCCGGGGCGCTGTATCCCACATTCGGCCTATTGCTGAGCCCAATGATTGCCGCGCTGGCGATGAGCCTTTCGTCCGTGTCGGTGGTGGTGAATGCGTTGAGACTCCGGACGCCGCAACCTCGCGTCGATTGAATGGGCCCGCTAGTCGTCCGGGCAGTTCTTTGGTTTCGGACTTGTGTTGCCGATGCCAAAGCAGGGTGGCGACATGTCGAGTGGTTGGATCAAAAGCCTGATCGCAATGACTTTGGCGGTCTTGGCCATCGAGGCCGGAGCGTCGAGTACGGTCGACTTGTCGCGGTCTGATCCTGGTGATCGTCACGCCCAGACGGAAGTGTCGGCACCACAGTTGTCGAGCCACGACCCATTGATCGTTCGTCCATCGGGCGCCACGGGCGGTGTCTCGGAATTGTGGCGACGCTCCGGCCCATTAACCGGGCCGGCGCCAAACCGTTCGAGTGAGATGATCGCTCGAGACTTTCTGGTTGCACAGAGCAGCTTGTTTGGACTGAAAGCCAACGACGTCGAAACGATGTCGGTTCTGGGTGACAGCCCGGGTGGTCCAAGCGGACTTCGGATGTTGCGAGTGGAACAACGGATTCGTGGTGTGCCCGTATTCGGGAGTGAGACACGTCTCCTGATCGATCGCGACGGACGCCTCTGGCGTGTGCTCGGCAATCTGGTGCCGAGTGTGACGATGAAGCCGACGGCACGGAAGACGGTCGAGTGTCTGCCAGCAGAAGACGCGCTGGCGCAGTGGCTTGATCGACGAGGCTTGCTGCCAAAAGATGTCGCCATGAGAGGGGCCATTCATCGACTGAATGCCACTGTCGGGGGCGTTGCATTTGTGCTGTTTAGTGCATATATTGCACATACAGGTTCTGCGGAGGAGTTTCAGATATGCCGATCACTCAAGAACGATCGATGCGCTCGGCGCTCGAGGCGATGACCGATGACGAGCGCGACATGGCGAAGGTGGCGCATCGCTGTATCAGTGAATCGCTGGATCGCGCGAGAGCCGTGTCCATTCAGGTAACAAGCTCCGATGGCGATTTGCCGTCGGTGTCGGTGCCTACGGCTGCTCTGCGGTTGTTCGGTGAGGTGCTCGCCGCACTCAGCGAACGGAAAGTCGTGACGGTCATCCCGGGTAACCGGGAGATGACCACGCTCGAGGCGGCGAACTTCCTCAACGTATCGCGGCCCTTTCTGATCCGGGAAATCGATGCCGGGAAGTTGCCGCTGAGCCGCAAAGTCGGATCACACCGCCGCATCCTGTTCGAAGACTTGATGGCCTACAAGCGTGCGTCGCAAGCAGGACGCGAAGAGGCACTTGAGCGAATGTCGAAGAACGCAATCGAGATCGGCCTCGACTTCTGACATGGCGGGCCACCTGCGCTTTACCGCTGTGCTGGATGCCTGCGTGCTCTATCCGATATCCGTCGCCGACGCGTTGTTGAGTCTGGCAACTGCAGACTTGTTTGCAGCCAAGTGGAGCCGGCAGATTGAAGAGGAGTGGATGCGGAATGTCGTGGCAAAGCGTCCTGAGTTGATCGGGAAACTGGACTATCGTCGAGACGCGATGCGTCAGGCGGTACCGGACTGGGAGGTTGATCCTGCTGCTTGCCGATCCATCGAGTCGAGTCTGGTACTGCCTGATCGGAATGACTTGCATGTTCTGGCGGCGGCAATTGGCGGCCACGCAGACTGCATTGTCACCTATAACCTGAAAGACTTTCCGGACCGCAACCTGGCTCAATACGGTGTCTGCGCCATTCATCCGGATGACTTCATCATTGCGCAATTTGACCTGGACGAGATTTCTGCCCTGCGAGCCATGAAACGCATGAGGTCTCGTGCTGCCAGACCGCCTATTGCAATTGACGAGTTCCTTGCCGCGTTCCGACGCAATCACTTGCTGCAAGTGGCGGAACGATTGGCCGTGGCGGCCGATCTGATCTGAGCGATTGAGGCGTGCATCAAAAGGGAAGCGCCAGAACTGGCACCGTCCCAGCGAATGCCGGGATCCCACATTGGTGGCGGTGTTGAGCGCCCTCTGACGGTCTGGACGGAAGGGTTGGGCAACACCGGAAAGGTGCGTCCAACGATCCAATGGACCAGTTTTTCCGGATCTGCCGTATCCATGGGCAGGAAGGAGTCACTGCCATGAATCGAATTGTCCGGGTTGTGCTGTTTGGGATGTTGGGTTGGGTGTTGATGACGGCGACTGTCGCCGCCCAGTCGGTCGTTCCCGTGCCGGCCTCGGGGGGACCCGGGACGACGGTGACCGCGGATCTGGACGGGTTGACCAGCGGGTTCCGATATCGGCTCTATCTGGAGGAGTCGCGGCCATCGGTCGTTCGCGTCGAAGTCGCCGACTTTACGGCTTCGGGCAGCAGTGTGATCCGCAAGGTCGTGATCCCCGCCAACGCGGTGCCTGGGGCGCAGTTCCTGGTCTTGTACCGGGTCTCGATTGGCGAAACACAACTGGATTCGACGGCATTTACGGTGCAGACCCCGCCCGTCATCACCTTTCCGGTGGCAACGATTGCCCAAGGGCGAGCCCTGCGGTTTACGGTGTCGCCGCTGCGCGCGGGTACGCTGACGGTCAAGTTCGATGGGGAGACTGTGCTCGGTCCGATCAACGTCGGTGACGGCACGTTCCAGGGGAAGTTCGTCGTGCCGCGTGATCGCCCGGCGGTGGTCCCGGGAACCGTGGAAATTCGCGCCGAGAATCGGATCGGCCGTAATCTGGTGGGTGTCGCCAAGGCGATCATGCGGGTCACCGCGCCATCGGGCCTGCCGGCGATCAGCGCTTCGTTCAGTCAGAACCCGCCAACCACCAGCAACGAAGGCGCGCGGATGACGTTCACCGGTCGGATTGCCGATCAGGATGGCTTCGGCGTTTCCGGGCAGACCAATTTTTACTGGCGAGGCACCAACGGTCGGATCGTCCCCATCGACGGCAATATCGAAATGGCCGCCGATGGGACGTACAGCGCCAGTGCGCGTGCACCCAGCGCCTGGCTGGATGGCGTCGGCCCCGCCAGTGGCGAAGTCGTCGCGGTTGTCCGCGACACAGATCCCGATACCGATACACCTCGCAGCCAGTACATCGCGACAGGTCGCAACTTCACCACGATCAATTCCTTTCAGCCCGGCAATTCGCAGTTCCTGATCAAACTGGTCGGGCGGAACGGATTGGGCCAACTGGATTTCATCGAGAACGCCTATGTGGAAGTTCTGGGTGGCCTGGATACGGCATTCAGTGATCCGCGGGACAACAATCCGCCCCCGGGCGACGAAGATGCGTTGTTTGCCGTCGAGCACCAGATGAGCGTCACTCAATCACAGGTGGGCGGTGGTGTGTACGCCAATGCGTTCAACGGCTGCCCGCTGACGTTTGCGCGCAAGTTCACTGACGATGAAGGCGAAGCGCCGTTCGAATACGACAAGGAGGCGCTGCTGAGACTGAGCATGATGGCCGTGATCAGGGAGATGGGTGAGATCCGAATGATCAACAAGGGTCTGCCGATTCCGGGCATCGATACGTTCGAGAATCCGGGTGGTGCCTTGCGCGGGACAACGGGTCAGTCCGTTTCGTTGGTGGTGCAAATCCATGCCGGTCAGCGTGGATACGGCGAAACCGGTCAGATTGATGAGGACAATGATCCTGCGACTCCGACCACGCTGGGTTATCAGCCGACCGATATCAGCGTGCGAGTGGATCTCGACACCGGCGAGTTGACGATCGATTCAGGTCCACAGTTTGGCGGGTCCGCGAGTGTGATCGGTGGTGTGATCCTGGTTGAACTGCCGTCGATCCCGATCGGCAATACAGCAGTTCCACGCAACCTTCGTATTGCGGGTTTGCAGAATCCCAGCAACGGCAACTTTGGCAAGAAGAAATTCAAGGGCATGTTCGCGTTCCCGAATGCCCAGCGGTTCCCGGACAGTGCCTTTGTGGCGCGTAATCAGGGCCGCGAGATGCGCTTCGAATGGGAGTCCGGCCTTGGTGCAGTGCAAAGTGCGACCCTGTTGCTGAAACGTCCCGGCGACAGCAGTTTGGTCTACTATGGGCAGTTTACCATTGATCCCGAAACGGCGTGTACGGTGTCGGGGCTCGTCGAGTACACGGCACCACTACCCGACCTGACACGGCTGGGCGAAAACGCGTGTTATCAGGGACGGATCGTGGTCGACCGCAATCCGGGCACCAATGCCGAGCAAATGTTCGAAATCTGCACGGTGCCGGCTCCCGCCGACCTGGATGCACGCAACAGTGAAATCACCCTGTCGATCAACGGGCTCGCAACGCCGTATCAACCGATGTTCTTCGGGTCATTGCAGCCCACCGAACAAGGCGTCATCGTCGAAGACAACAACATGCAGGAATACGGCATTCCGCGGCAGGACAACGTTGCCGCAAATGCCGGTGACTACAGTTATCGATTGACGAATTCGTTCTTCCTGGAGCGCATTGGCGGGCTCAGCACCGATCACGTGATCGGTTCGAACGACACCGATGCGGCTGATTCCTACGGCACGTTGTTCGGGTTCGATCCGGATGTGCAGGCACTTGCGAATGTTGAGCAACAAACCATTCTCGATACCGGCAAGATTCCCTTGTTCCGTTATCCGTGGGGCGCGCCGCCGATTGCGGGGGCCACACTGGGTGCCGACTTCTGGCTGGCGTCCGAACTCGGGTTCTATGGCGCCATCGGCGGACCGACCGGCAATCCGATGGATGCGAGCATCGACCCCAGTCTGGCTGGTGGCGTCGACATGTTCTTTGATCTGGAAGTGCTGTTCGGGCTGGTCAGTGCCAGTGTCACTGCGTCGCCGAACATGGGGTTGCTGATGCGCAACACGATCGGTGACGGTGGACTGGCCCCGAACGTGATCCAGAACTCTGGCGTCTGTTACGACTTCAGGTTGGACATCAGTATCGAAATCTGTGCCGTGATCTGCGGCGAAGACACGTTCAACGCGGTTACCGTGGAAGAAGGCAACGCCTGCAGTATCGCCAACAAGACCTGGGTCGAACAGGCCCTCGACCGCGGCAGCAAATCATTGCGCCTGCCGCGTCCGAAACTTTATGCCAACGCCCTGGCGGTGGACGGTTACGGTCGGCAGTTGGTGGTTCGTGTGGACAGTCTCGGTCGGCTGCGCGCCTCACATTTTGATGCCGGCGGCAATGAAGTTGTCCGCACGATTGACTCCAGTACCGTCGCCGTACAGAACCTCGACGTGATCATGTTCTCGGGCGGTCGCGCACTCGCCGTGTGGTCGGAAAGTTCGCTGACGACGGCACAAGCACGCGCCATCATGGAACTGGATGGGGTCCGGTTCGGCAGCGACGATCTGGCGCGTGCGCAGGTGTTGAACTACTCGCGTTTTGACGGCACCAGTTGGTCCGTGCCGGCACCGATGCCGACTTCGCAGCCGGGCGTGGGTCGGCCTCGCCTTGCGGCGTGCCGCGCGTTGATTGGGTGTCTGCGCGGTGAGATCGGGTTCCTTGTCTGGGAATACGACCGCAATCGCAATATCGCCGCGCCGGACATCGAAATATGGGGTGCGGAGTGGCGTAACGGTTCGTTCGGCCCGCGCATCCAGATCAGCGCTGCCGGATCGTCCAGTGACATGGCGCCCGATCTGGTCTATCTCGGCACACAGCCGGTGGTGGCCTGGGTGCACAATCCCCTGGGCCAATACAACGGGCTGGCACAACGACAGATCGCCTATCGGATCCTCGACGAAACGACCGTTGCGCCGCGTAACGCCCAGCAGATACCGCCGTTGCCGGTGGGCGCGTCATGGCCCTCGCTGACCGCAAACCTGAGCAGCACGCTGACCATTGCGTACACGATTTCGACGGACGGTGTGTCGGTTCTCGGCAATCGGAACGCGCTCCAGGTGGCGCGTGGTCAATGTGACGCCGTTCGATGTGTCTTCGACAACACGGAACCGCGGGATCCGTATGGCCGAAAGATTCTCGGCGAGCGACCGCGCGTGGAACTGGATGCAGACGGCATGGCGGTCGTGAGTTTCCGTGGGCTCGGCTTTGGCGGCACGGGCATCACGAATGTGGCGCGAACGGACGATCCCATCGGCATGCTGATCGGCAGTGGCGAACACATCACCGTGCGCGTGCCGTCGTTTGCCACGGCGACGGTCGAGGTGGCGGTCACCGCGCTGTCGAGCAATGGCCTGCAGCATTGGCGGCCCGATTTTGCGTTTGATCCTTCGATGAATGCATTTATCGCTATCAGCCAACAAGCCGCCCTGCCGGGTGGTGTGAATGCGCTCGACTTCGTCAAACGCCTGCGCGGTGGCAAGGAGTTGCCGCCAACGAACGGAAAAGCGCTTGGGGATGGATTGACGTTGCGCTCCCTGGCCGATCTGCCTGATCTGCGAATCGAGTCGTCGGGGATCAGTGGCACCTATTGGATCGCCGGTCAGGCAGGCAATGCGCGGATTGTCGTGCGCAACGCGGGTGCCGACTACAACCCTGCGGTTCACGGCGCTTCAGAACTCCGGCTCACGTGGGATGCCCCGGCAGGCGGCGGAATCAGTGCGAGTGTCGTATCCATCCCGGCGATGATCGGCGGCGCCGAACTCACGTTCAACCGCAGTGTGACGACCCCTGCGGGCCATCAGTCCGATGAAGTGCGCAGCCTGTTCGTCGACATCGTGCCGGTTCGCGGAAGTGTCTTTGACGACGCGTCGTCGGACGACAACCGCGTGGTCATCACGAAGGGCGAGATGCCCGTGCCGACTGGGCTTGGTACGCGAACCAAACCCAACTCGCCGATCGTTGGCCTGGATTGGCTCGCGCCGAACGATCCACGGGTTGCCGGATACCGGGTCTACAAACGCGCGGAGAATGGCGAGTTCCTGCCTTACGGCAGTTCGCCAGTGTCGGGCTTCGCCGACTTCTTTGCCGGCTTCCGGAACAAGGAGCTGTACCGGGTGACCAGCTACTCGGCGCGGGGCATCGAATCGGCTCCGAGCGAAGTCTCCTTTGCCCAGCCCGAGCAGGCTGCAGGCATCTTCGGGAATGGTTTCGAATGACATGCTGCAGCAACTCGCGCGCCGGGCGCGGCTTCAGCCGCGATGCCAGGAAGTTTCGGTCTGGCCACAGCCCTCCCCGATGTTCGGGGAGGGTTGGGAGGGGTTCAGGCAAGTACTTCGCGTTGCCCCGGTCCTTCGCCTGTGGCATGGTCGCTGCATGGGCGACATCACAGTTCTGCTGCGGGCAGTACACGCGGGCGACAAGGCGGCACACGACCGACTGTTCGCCAGGGTTTATGCGGAAATGAAGCAGGTCGCGGCCATCCAGGTGGCGCGCGGCCAAAGTGCCGGACTTGGCGAAACATCGCTGGTCCACGAGAGTTATCTGCGGCTGGTGCGCGGCGAGTCGTGGCGCGCCGAAGATCAGGCACATTTCCGCTCGCTCGTCGTGCGCATCATGCGTCAGATCGCGATCGACGACGCACGCCAGGCCAAAGCCGACAAGCGGGGTGGTGACTTCATCCGCACCACATTCAGCGCCGCCGACGAACTGAGTGTCGATCACGATGACCAGATCGACGTGCTTGCGGTCGATTCGGCACTGAACCAATTGGCAGCATTGGACACACGGCTTGCCGAACTGGTCGAGCTTCGCTTCTTTGTCGGCATGAGCATCGAGGAAGCGAGTGTTGCCCTTGGCTTGAGCATCACGACGGCCAAGCGGGATTGGCGCAAGGCAAGGGCATTCATGCTCAGCAAACTCAAACCGGAGACAGGCGCATGAACACCGAACGTGAAGCGCTGGCCTGGTTTGACCGACTGGTGGAGCTGGATGCGGAGACCCGCGCTGCCGAGTTGGCCAATCTGCGTGCACAAAATGAAGCGCTGGCGACTCAGGTTGCGTTGATGCTGGATCGGGATGTCGAGCCCTCCGGTCCACTTGATCGCGGTTTGTCAGCGCTGCACCTTGCTGAGGCATCACCACCGAAAGTCATCAAGGCGGGTGACCAGATTGGCGGCTTTACGCTCGGCCACCCACTCGGTCGCGGCGGTATGGGTGAAGTCTGGCTGGCAGAACGCGTGAAGCAGGGCTTTGGCCAGCGAGTCGCGCTGAAGGTTCTGCACGCAGGTTTGGTGCATCCAGACCTCAATCGTCGGTTCCTTCAGGAATGCCGGATCCTCGCGCAACTCTCGCATCCGCGGATTGCCGGCTTCATCGATGGCGGCGTCAGCGACGAAGGCAGGCCTTGGTATGCGATGGCGTTTGTTGAGGGCGAGCCGCTCAATACGTTCGTGGCGCGCACCCGTCCCGATGTCCGCGCGCGCATTCGCCTGCTCGTCGAGATTGCCGAACCGCTGGCACACGCTCAGGCGCAACTGATCGTGCATCGCGACCTGAAGCCTTCCAACATTCTCGTGGATGCCGAAGGGCACGCTCACCTGCTCGATTTCGGCATTGCCAAACTGCTCGATGCCGAAGGGTTTGATTCGGCCGAGACGGCCACCGGTCTTCGTGCCCTGTCGCCGGCTTATGCGGCGCCCGAACAAGTGCTGGGAGAGCGGATCAGCACCGCCACCGATGTCTATTCGCTCGGCCTCATCCTTTACGAATTGCTGACCGGGCGTTTGCCGCACGATCGTCGGGGTGCGCGACTGGAGTTGCTTGCCGAGCAGGTTCGCCGGGAGTCGTTCGAGCCGCCAAGTCAGTTGCTGCGCAAACATGACGATGGTGATGCGTCGTTGGTCCGGGCCATCGACGCGGACCTCGACACGATCGCGATGAAGGCGACGCAGGCCGATCCGAATCGTCGATATCAGAATGCCCAACAGTTTGGCGAAGACCTGACCCGTTGGCTCGAAGGCCGACCCATCCTGGCGCAAGCGGATACCGCCACCTATCGCTTGCGCAAGTTCGTGTTTCGCCATCGACTGGCCGTGGGCAGCGCTGCAGTGACCTTGCTGGCGCTGATCCTTGGCCTGGCAACGGCGCTGTGGCAGGCCAATGAGGCGCGCCAAGCGCGTGCGCGCGCGGAGGCATCCCGGCTCTTTGCCGAGCAGGCACTCGCAGACAGCCGCGAGTCTCAGGCACGGACACAGCGGGTCAAACAATTCCTGATGGACACGTTCGTAACCGCCGACCCGCTTCAGGCCGGATCGGAGAAACCTCTGTCGATCACCGAAGCGTTTGATCAGGCATTGCTGCGCGTCGATACCTTGTCCGAGGATCCGAAGTTGCAGGTCGACCTATGGGACGACTTTGGCGAGATCCGCGCCGGGCAGGGGCGCTTCGACGAATCGCAAGCGTTGTTCGACAAGGCTCTGGCGCAGGCGGAGAAGATTTATCCGGAGGATCATCCGGCGATTGCCGAAGCACTGGTGAATCGCGGCGTGATTGCGGGGTATGCGGGTGACAATCTGGCGGGCGCGCCCATCACCCAGAGCGCAGTGGGGAATGAAGCCCCGAATCTGGTGCTGATGTTCGACCTGATGGCCGAGATCGATTACAAGGACGGAAGACTCGCCGAAGCAGCTGCAACCAATTTGCGTCAACTGGACATCGCGCGTCGCAATTTTCCGGCAGCCCACCCATGGACAGCCTCGGCATTAACCGACGTTGGCTGGAACCATGTCGAGATCGGCGAGGTCGAGCGAGGCATAGCCGAACTCGATGAGGCGATCGAGATGTACGACCAACTCGACAGCCCGCGCGTTCTGCACCCTCTGCGATTCCGCGCGATCATTGCGCGGAACATCAAGGGAGATGCCGCTGCGCGGGTTTACTTCGATCGCGCTTGGACCGTGTGCCGCGAGCGCGCCATCACGCATTTGCAATGTGACATCATCCGCGCCAATCGTGCCGGCGTCATGGCAACGATGGGTGAAGGCCAGGCCGCATTGGATGAAGCCGAAGCGGCGCTCGTCGACCTGGAAACACGGGGCGCAATCAAACAGTCCGAGTACGCACAGGGCCTCGAGTCCAAAGCGCTGGCGTTGGCCGGGCTGGGCAGGCGAGATGATGCCATCGCTGTGCAGCAGCAAGCTGTGGAGCTCATCAACAGCCTGTTCCCCGATCCGCATCCCGAGCGTGAGCGAGTGCAGAAAAATCTGCGAAAACTGTAGGCTGAGCTGAGCGAAGCGAAGCCCAGCCCACCACACCATCGGTCCAATATTCGATCTGGCCCGCTCACCGGGGGAACGCGTTGGGCTGGAACGACGCGGGCAAGTCCGGCACGAAAGCAGAGTGCCTCGAGTACATCAAGAACGTTTGGACGGACATGCGCCCGACTAGCCTGCGCAAGGCGATGGCATAGCAGGGCCTGGATACCTCCAGGCCACCGGTTGATGCTCCCGCGAAGCCGGACCCTGTCGTCCCGGCAACGCAGGAAGATCGGCCTGCGGATCAGGCACCGGAAATCTCCGAACCGCAGGAAGAATCCGGCAGTCCGCCACCACCACCTCCTCCTCAGGAGGCCGATAGTGCGGATTCTTCCGCGGCCGAAGAAGCATCCGGTCGATGCTGAAGTGCAGGATGATTCCGAAGATTCCTCGCCCGATGAGAGTGAACGTGAGCCTGAGTTCGGCGACGAGGAATCGCATCCGGAGGCGTCTGAAGACGACGCGGATTCAGAGGGTGATCAGGATGAAAGTGAGTTCGAGACTTATGAAGACGAGGAAAACGCCGAGTTCTCCGAAGACGACAGTGACGCGGAGTCTGACGAGGACGAGGGTGACTCTGAGTCCTATGAAGTCGAAGACGATTCGTAGTTGGTGGCCGGTCCGCTGCAAGCTACTTGTCGGTTTTCCCCTCGGTCGTTTTCCGCGCAACAGGGGATCCTCTCGATGCGAGCAGGTTTGGTCGTGTGGCAGCCTGGCGTTGCGAGCAGGTTTCGGTCGTGGCAGCTTGGCCTTTCGCGGGATTTCCGCTTGCGCGTGGGATGGGTGCGTTTTGATGCCTTTCGTTTGCGGTTCCTCCGCTCGTTCTCCCCGCGCAAGCGGGATCCACTCGTTGCGAGCAGGTTTCGGTCGTGTGGCAACAGTTGGAGTTCGTCGCGTCAGGCCCTCTCGGCTGCGTGGCTGGTTTTCGTGGTCGTGGTTTCGGAATTGACGGACTCTTGGCTGTGGCATGGCGTTTTGATGCCCGTTTGCCGGTCCCTCCGCCCTGTTCTCCCCGCGCAAGCGGGATCCACTCGTGCGAGCAGGTTTCGGTCGTGTGGCAACCTAGTGGTTTCCCGCTTTCGCGGGAATGACGGACTCTTGGTGTGTGGCACGAGCGCTTTGATGCCCGTGTTTGCGGGTCCCTCCGCCCGTCATCCCCGCGCAAGCGGGGAACCACTCGTTGCGACAAGGTTTGGGTCGTGTGGCACCCGAGTGGTTTCACGCTTTCGCGGCAATGACGGACTCTTGGTGTGGCAGAGCGTTTTGACCGTTTGTTTTTGCCGGTCCCTCCGCTCGTGTTCCCCGCGCAAGTCGTATGAGGAAGACGAGGGTGAATGAGCTGCCTCGTCTGAGCGGTTCTCAGCCCTGATGGCACCAATGCCATGGCTCGTACATGACGCCGTGAATGTTGTTCTCGGGAAAACTCATCACAAAGCCGAACCGATGGGCGTTCCGGGTGAGCCATTCGAATGCGGCGGTGCCGGCGAATTCCGGTTCTGCGGCGCCACAGCCCGGTGTGGTGATGTCGAGTGCGCGACCACTGTGATGTTCGCTGTATCCCGGCGGTACGTTGATCGCGAGGATGTCGGCGGTGGTCATTCCGCGGTCGCGTTTGCGGCGCCAGATGCCTGCCTGGTACTCGATGCTTCGAAAGCCGGAGACCGCATCAAGCATGACGCTGCTTGCCGCTGCGGCGGCCTGCATCGCGAGCCAGTCTTGCCTGGTCGCGTGTTCCAGCCACAGCGATCGACCCACGTAGTCGCGCCCGGCGTTGAACAGGCGCATCGGTTCGAGGATCAACGGCAATTGATGGTCGGCAACATGGTTTGACGGCACGCCGAATTGCTCACACCAGTGCGCAGCTCGACCCGCACCACTCGTGGCGAGTTTTTCGGAGATCGCCTTCCCGGCAACCGGATCGTGTCGTGATACCGCAAGTAATTGGGCCAACGTTTCGGTGAAAGCCGATTCGTCTTCAGGCGAAGTATTTTCCGCCAGCACGAGTTCAACCGTGGCTTCCGCTTCGCGGGGGGCACGCCGATGGCAGGCGAGTAATCCCAAAGTCCGCACAGCAAACTTGTCTTCGATGAGATAACACGCCGCCAAAGTGTTGCGTCGCGTAGTGGATTCCAGTGTGCTGGCCCAATCTGCGACAGCCGCGAGATCCCGGGCGGTGCAGACTGGCCGCAAAACCAAACCGGCGCTGTTCAACAGCGCCGGTGAGGGGATGAAACGAAGTGGGGCAGGCACCGGTCAGGTCGGTTGCGGGGCGTCCGTGAACGTGCCGCCGGCCGTCGGTGTATCCGACTTGGCAGGTGGCTCCGACCAACTCTTCGGTGCGCCCGGAACACGCCCGGCCATGATCTCGTCAATCTGCTCGACGTCGATGGTTTCCCATTGCAGCAGGGCATCGGCCATCAAGTGCATCTTGTCGAGATTGTCCTTGAGCAACTGCGTCGCACGGCCGTAGGCGCGATCGATCAGTGCACGCACCTCCTCGTCAATACGCTGCGCGGTGGCTTCGGAAACCGGTTTGTGCTGGGTCACCGAACGGCCGAGGAAGACTTCTTCCTCTTCGTCGGAATACGCCATCGGGCCCATTTCGCTCGACAGGCCGTACTTCGTGACCATGGCACGTGCCAGCGCGGTGGCGCGCTGGATGTCGTTGGACGCGCCGGTGGTGACGTGTTCGTCGCCGAAGATCAGCTCTTCGGCAATACGACCGCCATACAGCGACGCCAGACGGCTCTCCAGCAACTGCTTCGACTGGCTGTAGCGGTCTTCTTCAGGCAGGAACATGGTGACACCCAGCGCACGGCCGCGCGGAATGATCGACACCTTGTAGACCGGGTCGTGCTCCGGCACCAGTCGGCCGACGATGGCATGGCCGGCCTCGTGATACGCCGTGAGTTTCTTTTCCTGCTCGCTCATCACCATGGACTTGCGTTCCGAGCCCATCAGGATCTTGTCCTTGGCGCGCTCGAAATGCTCCATGCGAACGTTCTTGGCATTACCCCGTGCAGCGAACAAGGCGGCCTCGTTGACGAGGTTGGCCAGGTCAGCGCCGGAGAAGCCAGGTGTGCCACGGGCGATGCGCGATGCATCCACATCGTCCGCAAGCGGAACCTTGCGCATGTGCACCTTGATGATCTGCTCGCGACCACGAAGATCAGGCAACGGCACGACGACCTGGCGGTCGAAGCGGCCCGGACGCAACAGCGCCGGGTCGAGCACGTCCGGGCGGTTAGTCGCGGCAATGACGATGATGCCTTCGTTGCCTTCGAAACCATCCATTTCCACGAGCAGCTGATTCAGCGTCTGCTCGCGCTCATCGTGACCACCACCGAGGCCTGCGCCGCGATGGCGGCCGACGGCATCGATTTCGTCGATGAAGATGATGCAAGGCGCATGGCGCTTGGCTTGTTCGAACATGTCACGGACGCGGCTGGCGCCGACGCCGACGAACATTTCGACGAAGTCGGAACCGGAAATCGTGAAGAACGGAACCTTGGCTTCGCCGGCAATCGCCTTGGCGAGCAAGGTTTTGCCGGTACCCGGCGAGCCGACCATCAGCACGCCACGTGGAATGCGGCCGCCGAGTTTCTGGAACTTGCCAGGATCGCGCAGGAACTCGACGAGTTCATGCACTTCGTCCTTCGCTTCGTCCACGCCGGCCACATCGGCGAACGTGATCTTGACCTGATCCTCGCCCTGCAGGCGTGCACGCGAGCGACCGAAGTTCATCGCGCCGCGACCACCGCCACCGGCCTGCATCTGGCGCATGAAGTACACCAGCACGCCAATGAAAAGCAGGAACGGCAGCGCACTCAGCAGGAAATTGACGAGCAGGCTTTCCTTGGGTGCCGGCTTCTGGGTCATTTCGACCTTCGCCTTGTTCAGGTCGTCGATCAGGCGCAGATCGAGGTCGGGACGCTGGGTGGTGAATTTTGCCACTCTTCATCTCGCCGCGGATTTCGCGACCGTCCACCTGAAACTCGACCTTCGCGATGCGTTGTTCGTGCACCTGATCCAGGAAGCGCGAATACGGCATCTCGGTCGTGCTGCCCGAACCCGGGGCAAAGCTCTGGAACACCGCCACAAGCACCAGGGCGATCACCAGCCAGATCAATACGTTTTTGGCCCAATCGTTCAACACGCGTCGTTCCTCATTTCTTCCGGAGACCAAAGCCGGTCGCCAGGGCATAGACCTCGGGGCTGCGTGCCCGCGAGGCCTTAGGCTTCCGCATCGTTACCTTCTCGTAACGGCTGCGCAAGTCCTTCAGGTATTGGTCGAAGCCGATCCCCTGGAACAGCTTGACCAGAAACGTACCGCCCGGCCGCAAGTGCTGGTCGGCAAAATCACGGGCCAGTTCGGCCAGTTCCAAGGATCGGATCTGGTCAACCTGGCTCACCCCGCTCATATTGGGGGCCATATCCGACAGCACAAGGTCGACTGTGGCACCGTTCAACATTCGTTCGAATTCCTTGAGCACACTTTCTTCACGAAAGTCGCCCTGAAGAAACACGACACCGGGAATATCGTCGATCGGCAGGATGTCGAGTGCGAACACGTGGCCCTTGCCGTTCAGCGAGCGTTTGGCCATCTGCGACCAGCCGCCGGGCGCCGCACCGAGGTCCACGACGGTCATGCCCGGCTTGATCAGCCGGTCGCGTTCCATCAGTTCTTCCAGCTTGTAGGCGGCGCGCGAGCGCAAGCCTTCCGACTGTGCCTTCTTCACGAAGGGGTCGGAAAAGTGCTCCTGCAACCAGCGTTGACTCGATTTGCTGCGATTCACCAGGGGAAACCGGACGGGGGAAAAGGAGCCCATGATACCCTCTTCACCCGCAAAGCCTTCGTCAACGTGCCGCCATGTCGCTGAACTCCAACCAAATCCGCCACTTGCGTGGTCTCGCCCATCATCTGAAGCCCGTTGTCATGCTTGGCAACGACGGTTTGACCGATGGCGTCGTCGCCGCGCTGGAAGAAGCGCTCGAGCAGCACGAGCTGATCAAGCTCAAGACCGCCGGTGAAGAGCGCGCCGATCGGAATGCCGCCGTTGCCGCGCTGATTGAACGAACGGGTGCGCAGTTGGTGCAGCGGATCGGCCACGTTGCCGTGTTGTATCGGCGTGCGAAGGAACCGAAGCTCGACCTGCCGGGAATGCCCGCCATCGTGCGTCAGGCCGAACGTGCAGCAGAGCGCCAGTTCGAGCGACGTTCCTTGCCATCCGCGGCAGAACGTCGTGCTGCATCACCCTACGGCAGGGCACCGGCCAAGGGCCAGGCCAAAGGCAAACCCTACGCCAAAGCCAAGACCGGCGAACGTGCGCCTTATGGCCGTACCGAAGGCGGCGCGAAGCGACCGACCAAGGTGTTTGGCCGTGCCAAGGTCATGTCGTCGCGTCGCGGCGGTAATCGCCCGGACTGATCGGGCTCCGGCATGCAGTTGCACCTGAATCCCAGTGCGGGCTTACATTTGGTCCGCCAGGTGGCGCCGGGCCGGGTGGTGTTGACGTCCGGAGACTGGTCACAGAGCTTCCTGCTCTGTCCGAAGCAAGGCCCGCGCGCTTTTCCAGCCGCCACTGTGGCCGATCTGGCTGAAGCACACTTTTCCGAGGTGCTGGCCGAGGCCCCGGACATCCTCTTGCTCGGTACCGGGACGCAGCTGCAGTTTCCGGGCGCCGAACTGCGGGCTCGGCTGATGGCCGCACGGGTTGGTCTGGAAGTGATGGACAATGCCGCCTGTGCCCGCACGTTCAACGTACTGGCTGGCGAAAGCCGCAGCGTGATGGCAATTTTCCTTCTTCCGGTGTCGCCATGAGCCAAACTGAACGCCGCTGGGACCTGTTGTTGCGACTGTGCCATTGGACGATCGTGCTGCTCGTGGTGCTGCAGTTCGCGACCGCCGAATTCGGGTTCCTCGACCTCGAATGGCACTTCTATTTTGGTTACGCCTTGCTCGGCGTACTTGGACTGCGCATGGTCTGGGGATTCATCGGGCCGCCCGCTGCCCGGTTTTCCAGCAGTGTGCATGGACCATCGGCGCTGATCGACTATGTTCGCCGGTTTCGTCAACGCAAGAGTTCGGACTACCCGGCGCACAATCCCCTGGGTGCATTGGCCGCATTCGCTCTATGGCTGGTCTTGCTGGGGCAGGGCGTGTCGGGTTTGTTGACCTCCGACGAGGTGATGTTCGACGGTCCGCTCGTCCAGTATTTCCCCGAATGGGAGCGTTTCGCCTCGAGCTGGCATCATCAGTTGAACGATGTGCTGCTGATCCTGATTGCGCTGCATGTTGTGGCGGTGGCCGTCTACTACCTGGTCAAGAAGGAAAACCTGCTCGGCCCGATGATTCACGGCCGGCGCAAATGACCTTCAGGCTGGGCTGAGCGCAGCCTGCACCCCAGCCCACACAATCCAGCACCAATCAATTCCAGTGCTGGGTCATCCAGGCCCAGAGTTGCTGGCTCCAGACGACCATCTGGCCGCCGAAAAACACCAGCCCGATACACAACACCACGGTGAGGATCCACAGGACGACCATCCAGCGTCCGTCTTTTTCCGTGGTGGCAATGCCGTAGCCTACGAGCAGGGACGCAAACGGGATGTTCGTGAACGGCACTGGCGAGGCGAGCGCGAGGCCCACCATGGCGGCCATGAAACCGTGGAATCGCATGCCGGAGACGCCAGTCACGCCATTCCAGCTGGGATGGCAGAGGCGCTCCAATCGGTGCAGCCAGGGATCGATGCGTTTGACGAAACGTCGCACGCTATCGGTATTCATTTCGGCGCGACGCACACGGAGCGGCAACCAAGGGTAAGGGGCGCCCCAGGCCATCTGCGCACCGACGATCGCCGCGAGTGGCCCGAACAGCCAGCCCACGCCGACCGGCGAAGGGATCAGCGTGGGTAACGCGACCAGAATGTACAGGGCACCGAAACCGCGTTCACGGATGGAGTCGACCAGCACTCCGAACTGGATGGTGGCTTGCCCATGGGCGTCGAGCGTTTCATGAAACAGGTCGGAGATGCGCTTGCGCGCCGGCACCGGTTCCTGTTCGCCGGCCTCGTCCGGTTGCATCAGCCGACCTCTCTGGGCGCCATCGATGTGACCAGCACTTTGTCGATGCGGGCGCCGTCGAGGTCGATCACTTCGAAGCGGTACAGCGCGTGTTCGAACGATTCGCCGACCGACGGGATCCGCGCAAAATGCGCCATCACCATGCCGGCCACCGTACGGTATTCCTCGTCCTCGTGCGGCAGATCGGTCAGCGTCAGGTGGTCGCGCAGATCTTCGATCGCCAGCGACCCGTCAATCAGCCAACTGCCATCGGCGCGTTGCACGATGGGCTGTTCGCCCGACTCCAGCACGTGGGCCAGTCTGCCGAACACGGCGGTCATCACGTCGGTCAACGTGATCATGCCCTTGATCTCGCCGTATTCGTCGACCACGAACGCAAAAGCCACTTCAGCGCTGCGGAATTCGTCGAGCAGCGCCATGGCCTTCGCCGACTCGGGAATGAACAGGGGCGGCGTGAATTCGCGGAACAAGTCGGGTGTTGTGCCCGAGGTCATTTCGGCCAGCAATGACTTGGTCTGGACGACGCCGACCACATCCTGGTCGGAGCCGCGGTAGACCGGATATCGCGAGTACGGGTGCTCGTGCAAAGTCGAGAGGTTGTCTTCCAGCGACGCTGCAGCGTCCAGCCAGACCATGCGCGGGCGTGGCGTCATCAGGCTGTCAACAGAGCGGTCGCCGAGATTCAGTACCCGGTTGACCATGTTGCGTTCGTCGCGGTCGATCACGCCCTGCTCATGGCTTTCGGAGACCAGCAGCTTGATCTCTTCTTCCGTGATGTCCGAATCACTGTCGGCCGGTCGCGGGAACAGTTTGAGCAAGGTATCGGTCATCCACGCCAGTCCCACCACCACGGGTTTGGCGGAGGCGCTCAGGAAACGCATCGGAATCGCCACGGCCACGGCGACCTTTTCCGGCCGCAGAATGGCCAGGCGCTTCGGCAGCAGCTCGCCCAGCACGACCGAGAACACGAGGATGACGCCGACGCTGATCGCCACCGAAGTGCCGGCGGCGTAAGGTGCGATCAGCGGGTACTGCACCAGTTTGGTCTGCATGACCGCAGCGATGGTGTCGCCGCCAAAATAGGTGGTCAGAATGCCGATCAGCGTGATCCAGACTTGGACTGCCGACAGGAAACGCTCGGGCGCCTCAGACAATTCCAGCGCCACGCGTGCGCGCTGGCTGGTTTGCGCCTGTTGTTTGAGTTTGGTCTTGCGAGCCGTGACCATGGCCATCTCCGACAGGGCGAAGAAGCCGTTGAACAGGATCAGGGCGAAGACAATCGCGATTTCCAAAGACATGCAGGGAGTCTAGCAGGCGCTGGATCACGGTCGGATGACAATGGACACGGATCGTCCGAATTCGACCGATCCCTGCGGGAACCCCCGGTCATTCCAGGGCCGAGGCCGCTCGCACCGCGGCCACGAAAGCCTGCATTCGTGATGGATCTTTCTGGCCAGGGCTTGATTCAATGCCGCTGGACACATCCACGGCCCAAGGCGAAAGGGTAGTCACAGCTTCGGCGAGGTTGTCGGGTGTCAGCCCACCTGCCAGCACATGGTCGCCGGCGAGGTGGGTGATGCGGTGCCAGTCGAAACGATGGCCGCGGCCCCCGGAATGGCTCCGCCATGGCTGTCGAACAACAATCGGTGCGCGTTCCGGAAGCTCCGCTCGAAGTCATCGAGCTCGGTGCGCGTGACCAATTCGCCCATCGGAACCGCTTTCCACCAGGGACGTCCGAATGCAGCACAGAACGCTGCATCCTCCCGGCCATGGAATTGCAGGACGTCCGGAGCCAGCGTTTCGGCCAAGGTGGCGACTGTGGCTGCTTCGGCATCGCGCGTCAGCAGCACGACCTGCGCCCGGGAGCCAATCTGCCGTCGCAGGGCCAGCGCTTGCCGGGCATCCAGCGCACGAGGGCTCTCTGGAACCAGAATCAGGCCCAGAAAATCGACTCCCAGTGCCAACGCTACTTCAATGTCTTCCGGGCGAGTCATCCCGCAGAATTTGATCCGTGGGCCCATCACGGCAGGCTCAGTGATTCGGGTAATCCACATTCGCGCGGGTACATCGGACCGAGGAACACCAGCCCATTTGCTTCGGCGGTGACTCCGGCGAGTTTGCGGTCGCGGCTTTCGAGCACACTGCGCAGCCAGGCGGCATCCCGTTCGCCATGCCCGATCGGGAGCAGGCTGCCGACGATGTTGCGGACCATGTGGTGCAGGAACGCGTTCGCCTGGATGTCCATGTGCACCAGGTCACCGTCGCGCTGGAACCGGATGTGATGGATGCTTCGCACCGGGTTTTTCGCTTGGCATGCGACGGTTCGGAGTGCGCTGAAATCATGGGTGCCGACGAGGACTTGCGCCGCATCCTGCATTCGCTCGTGGTCGATCGGTTCGCGCACCCAACTCAACTGCGGCCGGCCGATTGCCGGTCGGGCCGGGCGGTTTGCGATGGTGTACCGGTATCGCCGGGCACGCGCATCGAACCGGGCATGGAAGCCATCGGCGACTTGTTGGGCAAAATGGATCGCAATCGTGTCGGGCAGCAGGGAGTTGCTTCCGAGGATCCAGGCGCGAGGTGTGCGGACGGACTCGGTATCAAAATGGACGATCTGGCAACGGGCGTGAACACCGGCATCGGTGCGTCCGGAGCAGACCACGGTCACTGGATGATTGGCGATTTTCGACAGGGCCGATTCGACCTCGGCCTGAACGCTGGGTGCGTTCTGCTGCCATTGCCAGCCCTGGAATGGAGAGCCGTCATATTCGATGCCGAGGGCGATACGCAAGGGAAAACCTGGTCGGAGACGCTGAGATGAACGGACTTGGATGATCGCAGAAAGGGCTGGGCGTCCGATACGAGGACCTGCGTCGACCTTTGGCTTCCGCGAGCCGTGGATTCCCGCTTTCGCGGGAATGGCAGTGGTCTTTGGACCGCGCCCAGCCATGGAGCGACGTTGCGCCCTTCCGTCATTCCCGCGGAAGCGCGACCAGTCGACTGTGTTCCCTGGTTTCATAATTCTCGCGCATTCCCATCTTTGCGGATGGCGCGAAAAAGGTTGCGCGACACGGAAGCGGGACTGACAGAAACACGCACCCGCACACTCAACCCAAGAAAAAGGGCTGGCGAGAGCCAGCCCAGTTTCCAACCAAGATCAGGTGAAGCAACTCGGTTCAATACACCTTCGAACGGTAGGCGGCGAAGGTGCGTCGATCAGCGGATTTCGGTCAGCAGTTTGCGGGCCTCGTCCTTCTGCTTGTCGTTGCCTTCGGACATCACTTCGTCAAGCATGCTCTTGGCACCGTCGCTGTCGCCCATGTCGAGATAGGCGCGGGCGAGGTCAAGTTTTGTTGCCACGGCATCGTCACCCAGGAATTCGTCGGAAATCCTTGGCATTTCAATCGTCGATTCAGGCGGCGCCGTGCGCGTCGTCTCGATGCTGAAGGTCGGCAGTTCGAGCGATGGAGAATCGATATTGGTGCTCGACACATCCACGTTGTCCAGATCGAAGTCGAGCGAGAGTTCATCGGACGACGCCGGCTTGTTCTTCTGGCTGTCGATCAGATTGAAGTCGAACGATTCAGCGATCGAGGCCGGTACCTGCGGCGGCGCCGCGGCGGGCTTCGGCGGCGACAGGTCGAAGCCGAACTGGTCACGTTCGGATGATCCGGTTCTTGCATCGGCGGCGCCGAAGGTTCGCGAGCCGAGAAGTTCGGCAAGCCGAACGGGTCGGAGATTCCGCTGGCGGACGACGAGTCCATCGAATCACCATCCGCAAACAGCGGATGGCTTGGGCAGAGATCGCGACCCATCAGCAGCGCACCCTGCCATTCCGGAATGTCGGTGCTTGGGACCTGTGCATACATCGCTTCTGCCTGCGCCTCGAACTTGTCGATATTGCGCGACGTGTAGTAATGCTCAAGCAGGCTGAGGTGGGCGTTGAGATCGGTCGGATCACGCGACAACTCGGCGAGCATGCGACCTTCCTCCGGATCACCCGAAGAGGCACCCGAAGCTCCGCCGACACCGCCAGCAAACGCATCAGACAGCGGGCTGCGGGCAAGCGAACTGGCGGCTGGTGCGGATGACGCGCCGGATTTCTTGCGGCGCAGGCCAAAGAATGCCAAGCCAGCAAGGACGAGTGCGGCCAATGCACCGCCCCAAACCATCGGATTCATATAGAACGGTTGCTCGTCTGTTGCCGGCACAGCGGCTGGTGGGGCGGTGTCCGTCGCCGGCTGCTCTTCCGGCAGCGGCACTGGGGTCGGTGTGTCGGACGTGCCATCGGTTCCGGCGTCGGCAACTGGGTCTGCGGCCGGATCGGTGTCCGTCCCGGCTTCGGAAGGCGTTTCGCCGTCGGCCGAGGCCACTGGATCTGTCGCAGGATCAGCCGCAGCGTCGACTGCCGGATCCAGGGCTGGTTCTGGCGTCGTGTCGACGGGCGGTTCGGCGGTCACCGTTTCGACCGGATCCGGCGTCGGCGCGGGCGTGGTGTCGACGGCAACCGGCTTGTCGCGTGCCGCTTTCTCTGCGGCTTCGCGGGCGGCCTGAGCTTGCGCCAACTGGTCTTTCAGCGCCTTGATCTGAGAGTTCGCGATCGTCATCAGACGGTCGCTGTTCTCGTTCATCTTTTCCAGTTCCTTGACGCGCGAACTCAGTTCCTGGTTATCGCGCGATTTGCTGGCCAGATCTTCTTTGGTGCGGGCGAGTTCCTGGCGCAAGGCCTGCGAATCACCGGTACCACCGCTGACACCCGGGCGGTCCTGACTGCTGCGGTCGCCGGATGTTGGCGGCACCAGTTGCACCCGCGAACTGGACGAACTGCTGCTCGAACTGGTGGTGCTACGGCTGGAATTGTCGGCATCGGCATCAGCCACGACGGACGTCTGCGTCTGGCCGATCCAGGTCTGATTCTGGCTGAGGATTTCGGCAGCAGCTTCAGAAACGCCCTTCGCGACCAATTCCTCGGAACCGGGAATTCGCAACACGGCACCGCGCTTCAGCGCGTTGACGTTGTCCTGGTAAAACGCCTGCGGGTTGGCCCGCAGCAGCGCCAGCATCATCTGATTGATGGTGACGGCTTCATTGGGGCGCGTGGTGCTGGCGATTTCCCACAGGGTTTCGCCCGTGGCGATCGGACCATATTCGCTGGCAGAAGGGGCTGCCGGCGTGGGCGCGGCTTCGACCGGCGGCTGCTCGATCGGTGCCGGTTCTGGTGTCGGTTCCGGGGCTGGTTCGACTGGCGTTTCGGTCGGTGTTTCAGCCACCGGTTCCGCAGGAACTTCGGCTACGGGTTCGGGCTGGGATACGGGTTGTTCAACCGGCGCCGGTTCCGGCACAGGCTGAGGAACGGGTTCCGGTGCAATGGACTCCGGTTCAGAGACCTGGGCTTCCGCTACCGGCGTCGCAGCAGGTGCGCTGGTCGGTACGGCGGGTGCCGGTGTGGGCGCCATGATCGTCGCTGAGGGCGAGCTGATCGGCGGCTCCAGCAGCACTGAGTATTCGCGCAGCAGGCGGCCGTTGGCCCAGTTCACTTCCACCAGGAAGGTCACGAAAGGTTCTCGGATCGCCTCGGAGGAGGAAACCTGGATGACCGGCTCGCCGCGGGCGTTTTTGCCCACTTCGAACGTGATCGGTACCGAGATCTCGCCGATGTTCAGGCCAACACGCGAAAACTCGTCAGCCGAGGCCAGTCGCACTGCCAGTGTTTCGGCTTCGGCGGGGCTGGACACATAGACAGGAATTTCGGCCGTGAGGGGCTGATTCAGCTCTGATTTCACGCTGATCCCACCGAGGCCCAGCGCCATAGCCGCCGGGCTCCCCAGAGCGAGCGCGATGGCCAGTGAAAGTCGCAAATTTCGATTCATCGTCCAGCCCCCGAATATCGGTGGTTTGTCCGGGTCGGCAACCACTTGCCGACCCAAGTTAGAAACCAGCTTATAACACGAGCCTAAGTACAGGGGAAGATTGGGTTTTCACTCAAGGTGACTTTTCTAACCGCCTGAAAAGGGCAGGAACGGCCGTTGCCAGCCGTGACTTTGTGAACCACGTCGCAGAACGCTAGGGCTGCTCGCTTCGCTGGTTCCCGGCCGAACCGCACACAACTACCCAAGCCCTTGATTGTTCAAGGGTGAGCGGTCCGGCGCGTCCCGGCTTTGGGCGAGAGTCTACAGATAATCGCGCACCAGCAACTCGGCTATCTGCACGGCGTTTAATGCCGCACCCTTGCGGATGTTGTCGGAGACGATCCACAGATCGATGCCGTTCGGGTGCGAAATGTCCTTCCGGATCCGGCCAACGAACACAGGGTCCTTGCCGGCGGCGTGGGTGACGGGCGTCGGGTAACCGCCGGGCTTGTGTTCGTCGACCACGCTGACCCCAGGTGCTGCTTCGAGCAACTCGCGCACCCGTTCGATCGTGATGGGTCTGTGCGTTTCCAGGTGGACTGCTTCCGAGTGCCCATAAAACACGGGGACACGAACGGCCGTCGGATTCACCTGAATGGTTTCGTCTTCGAATATCTTCCGGGTTTCCCAGACCATCTTCATTTCTTCCTTCGTGTAGCCATTGGGCTGGAAGTCATCAATCTGGGGAATCAGGTTGAACGCAATCTGTGCCTGGAACTTCTTCGGGGTGACGTTGCGGAAATTGAGCATGTCGGCGGTTTGTCGGCCGAGTTCTTCAAGGCCGGTGCGGCCAGCGCCCGAGACGGATTGATAGGTGGCAACGTTGATGCGCGAAATGCCGGCCTCGCGCTGGATGGGCGCCAATGCCACCAGCATCTGCATGGTCGAGCAATTCGGGTTGGCGATGATGCCGCGTTTTGTGTGGCGCGCGATTGCATGGGGATTCACTTCGCTGACGACCAGCGGGATCTCGTCGTCGTAGCGGAACTGCGAGGTGTTGTCGATGACGACACAGCCCGCGGCAGCGGCGCGCGGTGCGTGTTTGGCTGACACACTGCCGCCGGCCGAAAACAGCGCGATATCCGTGCCGGCGAAGTCATATTGATCGAGGTCGCGCACGACCAGTTGTTTGTCGCGAAACGCCACGCGGCTGCCCGCCGAACGCTCACTTGCCAGTGGCACGAGCTCCGAGATCGGGAAGTTGCGTTCGGCGAGGATGCTGAGCAGCGTTTCGCCCACGGCACCGGTGGCGCCGACGACGGCGATCTTGTAGTGCTCTTTTTTGCTCATGGCGCGTGTCCTGGGTTTGTTCTGGTTTCAGAAAAGATCGATGCCGGCCGGAATCCGCGGGGACACAGCGCCGACATCGCCGCACTGAGCGCGATGGCGCAGTGCCTGATCCATCAGCACGAGTGCGAGCATCGCCTCGGCAATGGGTGTGGCACGAATGCCGACGCAAGGGTCATGGCGCCCCTTGGTGACGATGTCGACAGCGGCACCATTCGCATCGATGCCGCGGCCCGGCAGGCGCAGGCTCGATGTAGGTTTGATGGCAACACGCACCCGCACCGTCTGGCCAGTGGAGATGCCGCCCAGAATGCCGCCGGCCTGGTTGCCGAGAAATCCTTCGGGTGTCATTTCGTCGCGGTGTTCCGTGCCGTGTTGGGTAATGCTCGCAAAGCCTGCGCCGATTTCGACGCCCTTCACGGCATTGATGCTCATCATGGCGGCGGCGATCTCGGCATCGAGCTTGCCGTAGATGGGTTCACCCCAGCCGGTGGGCACCCCTTCAGCCACGACCGTGACCCCCGCGCCAATCGAATCGCCCGATTTGCGGAGGTCGTCCATGTAGGTTTCCAGCTCGCCGACCATGGAGGCATCAGGCCAGAAGAACGGGTTGTCTTCGACCGAAGACCATTCGAACTGGCGCGGCTTCAAGGGGCCGAGTTGGTCGAGATGGCCGCGCACGGTAATCGAGTGATGTGTCGCCAACCACTTTTTGGCAATCACGCCGGCGGCAACCCGCATCGTCGTTTCGCGTGCGCTCGAACGTCCGCCACCATTGGGGTCGCGGATGCCGTACTTCTGCCAATAGGTGTAGTCGGCATGGCCGGGGCGGAACTGTGCCTCGATGTTTGCGTAGTCTTTGCTGCGTGCGTCGACATTGCGGATCAGCAGTGCCAGTGCGGTGCCGGTGGTGCGGCCCTGGTAGACCCCGGACAGTATCTCCACCACGTCCGCCTCGCGGCGCTGGGAGGTATGGCGGCTTCGGCCGGTGGCCCGTCGCGTGAGGTCGGGCTCGAATTCTTCAGCCGAGATCGGCAACCCTGGCGGCACGCCATCGATGACACAGCCGATCGCCGGCCCGTGGCTTTCACCGAAGGTCGTGACCGACAGCACTTTGCCGAAGCGGTTATGGCTCACAGGCCGCGCTCGGCGGCAATCACCGCGAATTCGTTGTGCCAGGTCATCAGATCATCGCGTTCGATCACGAAGATGCCCATCTGACCAACCTTGAACTCGACCCAGATGAACGGGACTTGCGGAAACAGGCCGACGAGCGCGCGCTCGGATTCACCGACCTCGCAGATCAGGAAACCATCGTCGGTGAGGTACTGAGGTGCATCGCGCAGAATGCGCAAGGCCAGATCCAGTCCATCTTCGCCGGCGATCAGGCCGCTCTCCGGTTCATGCCGGTACTCGTCGGGCAAAGCGGCCACTTCGTCGCGGGTGACATAAGGCGGGTTCGTCACGATCAGGTCGTATTTTTCGCCTGCCAGTTCGTTGAACAGGTCGGACTTCACCAACCGCACCCGGTCGGCGACCAGCAGGCGCTCGGCGTTCTCGGTGGCGAGGCTCAGTGCGGCCTCGGACAGGTCGACCGCATCCACCTGGGCGTCCGGCAGAAAGTGTGCCGTGGCAATCGCGATACAACCGCCGCCCGTACACAGATCAAGGACCCGTTCGATCGGGCGGCCATTCCGCCAGGGCTCGTAACCCGCTTCAATGAGTTCCGCGATCGGCGACCGGGGGACCAGCGCCCGTTCGTCACATTTGAACGACAACTGGGCGAACCAGGCCTCGCCGGTCAGATAACAGGCGGGTCTGCGCTCCTGGATCCGGCGCTCGAACAAGGCCAGCACAATGGCCTTTTCGTCGGCCGTAAGCCGGGCCTGGCCATACACCGGGTTCAGGTCATGCGGCAGGTGCAGCGCGAACAGGACCAATTGTGTGGCCTCGTCCAGCGCATTGTCGTAGCCGTGCCCGAAAGTCAGGCCGGCGGCGCCGAAGCGGCTGGCGCCGAAGCGGATGAAGTCGAGGATGGTGCTTAGTTCTGCGCTCATGGTTTGGGGCCGATCGTGTGAAGTCCACCGATTATAGGGACTGCGCAAGTTATACTCAGCGGCTGTCCTGACTTTCTACTGACCATTGCTCATGTCGCGATTACCGTGGTTGTTCGTGCTGGCGGCCACGCTGGCAGCCTTCGCCGGGTTCATGGTCTCGCGTTATGTCGCGAAACCGGCTCCCGAACTTTCCAGTCTCACGCTTTATGGCGAGGCCCGTGCTTTGCCGGAATTTACGCTCGAGCGGGCGGCTGGCGGGGAATTCGGTCTGGCTGACCTGCGCGGCAAACTGAGCCTCGTGTTCTTTGGGTTCACCCATTGCCCGGATGTTTGCCCGACGACGTTGGCCACGATGCGCGAAATCGAAACCCGGTTGCAGGGTGATCCGGCGCTGGCACGCTTGCAGATGGTGTTCGTCAGTGTTGATCCGGAGCGCGATTCCGCCGCCGATCTGCAGCAATATGCCGCGGCGTTTTCGCCGGCGATCATTGCGCTTCGCGGTGAGGATGCAGCGCTTGAGCCGCTGACCCGTTCGATTGGTGTCGTGTACCAAAGGCGAATCGACGAATCCGGCCAGCCGATGGTCGACCACAGTGTGCAGATTTCGCTCATCGACCCGAATGGCCACATGATCGGCGTGATTCGCCCGCCGCATCAGGGTGAGCAGATCGCCGCCGACCTGCGCCGTCTGGTGACTCAATGAGTCTGTTGGTGCGGGTTTCCTATCTGTTGCCACACCGGTTCCTGTCGCGGCTGGCTCTGTACGCCGCCCGATGGCGGTTCCGGCCATGGAAGAACCTCATGATCGGGTTCATCGCCAAACGGTTCGGCGTGGACTGGGCGGAAGCCGAGATCAGCGATATCGAACGTTTCGAACACTTCAATGCATTTTTCACACGGGCCCTGAAGGCCGGTGTCCGCCCGCACGGCAAGGCGGCCGTACTGATGCCGGCCGACGGTCGTGTGTCTCAGGCCGGTCCGGTTGCTGCCGGACGGATCATGCAGGCAAAGGGGCGCGACTACTCGTTGGCCGAATTGCTTGCCGATGTCGATTTTGCGAACCAGTTCGAGGGTGGCGTGTTCGCCACCATCTACCTGTCGCCCAAGGACTATCACCGTGCCCACATGCCGGCAGCTGGAGTCCTCGTCGAAACGCGCCATGTGCCAGGACGTCTGTTCAGTGTCTCGCCGTCGGCAGTCAACACCGTGCCGTCCCTGTTTGCGCGCAACGAGCGATTGGTCTGCCGGTTCGATACCGAATTCGGCCCGATGGGCCGTGGTCATGGTCGGCGCGTTGCTGGTGTCGGGCGTGTCGTCGGTCTGGGCCGGCGATGAAATCCCGCCTTATGCAGATCGTGTCATCGTGCGGGATTACCGAGGGCAGGGCATCCAGTTGGCGCGCGGCGCCGAAATGGCCCGATTCAATTATGGCTCCACGGTGATTGTGGTGTTGCCGAAGGGAATGATGCTCGGTGACCTCCCGGCTGAACTCGTCGTCCGGATGGGGCAAGATCTCGCTGATCCTGCGCGATAGTTCCTGTTTTTGTCACCGGCGACCGGGGCGGTGATCCCGATTTCGTGACCCGGTTGGCACTCGACCTGTGTCGCGATTGGCAATTCCGGAAGTCTGTGGACGTTTTGCGTCAGCTTGTGACCGAATGCGCAATTGTGGGTGCCGCTTGCCGTCATGTTACGCCCACAGCGAGCCGTATAGCGGGTCGCAACCACGAAACAGAGGGCAAGCCATGAGCACGAATGTCGCGCAACGAATGATCACCCGCACGACCGCTTTTGCGCGTTATCTGGCCCTGCTGCGCCAATACAATACCGTGCATGCGACGATCGCTTCCTTGTCGGTTGAAGAACGCCGCAAGATCGCCACGACCGCGATGTCGGAACTGACGCGCGCCGAGACCAGTCACGTCACACCGACCACGGAAGAAGTGTCCGACTACGCGGTCCAGGCCGCCGTCGCATTCCCGAAAGTGCGCTCGTCACTCTGGCAGATCAAGGAATCGGGTATTCGTCGCTGGCTGGTGTCGGCTTATCGTGCCACCGCCAATTCGCCGTACGGCGAAGTACAAAGCCTGCACCGTCAGGTCATGCGTGCACTGCGCACGATGAACGAACTCAACAAGGGCAGCGGCTGGGACGTCGCCCGGATCGCCTGATCGACTTTTGATGACAGGATGATGAAAAACGGGCGCCTCGGCGCCCGTTTTGTCGTGGGAGAAGAGAATCCCGGCCGGAAGTTTCAAAAAATTTCCGACAAACGGCCAAAAAGTGCTACGGATCACTTGAGATATGTCACCGAAATAGTTGAAACTACGGGCAAATAAGTGTTACAGGCCGTCCAAAGATGAAGCGATTGACTCTCGTGTCCGTGATTTCCCTGTGTTCCGCGCCCGCCTTTGCGGTGGGAGACGGTTTCGACATGGGTCCGCTCCGCGTCATGCCCTCCGTGGGCTTGAGCATTGGCCATGACAGCAACGTCGCGCTGACTGCCGACAATGAAATCGATTCCATTGTCACCCGCCTCTCTCCCGGTGTGCGCTTCCAGGGAGGCGACGAACGCAGTCGTTTCACTGGTACGGCGACGATGGATGCCGGCTGGTACGACAGCTCCAGCCAGGATGACTATGTGGATTACGGCCTTCAGGGCGAGTGGCTGTACAGCCCGGTCGTGCGCCACGCCTTCACGTTGGACGCCGGCTGGCGTCGGGGCCACGATTCACGCGGCACGGCTGCCCGTGAAGGCAACCTGGCCCTGCTGCCGCTGGATCCGGACGAATACGACCTGACGAATTTTGGCGGCAAGTATCGTTTCGGTGCGCCCGGCGCCCGCGGCCGTCTGGAACTCGAAGCCAAAGCCACACAGGTCAATTACAACAACAACCGGCAGTACACCCGTTTCCGCGACCGCGACGATGCGCTCGTCGGCGCCGCGTTTTACTGGCGCATCGCGCCGAAAACCTCGGCTCTGGTGCGGATCGACCAGATCGACGCGAATTACGAAGACGCCACACTCGACAACACCGAGCAGCACCAGTACGTCGGTCTCGAGTTTGACGCCACGGCCAAAACCAGCGGCACGATCATGGTGGGCCGGGTCGACAAGGACTTCGACAGCCTCGATCGCGAAGACTTCAGCGGCACCAGTTGGCGTGCCGGCGTGGCGTTCAAGCCGCGCACCTATTCGGTGATCGAACTCAGCACGGGTCGCGAAACCGACGAAACCAACGGTTTTGGCGACTTCATCCTGCGTGAAGACATCGCTTTGGGCTGGTCACACCAGTGGTCGGAACGCTGGTCGACACAATTTGATGTGGGCAGTGCCGACGAAGAACACCGTGGCCTCGGGCTGTATCCGGATTTCCAGGGTCGCAGCGACGACACCCGTTTTTACGGTGTCTCGGGGCAGTACCAGTTCTCGCCATGGCTGCGTTTTGGCGCCGGATTCAAGTCCTACGACCGCAATTCAGATATACCGGAGCTTAACTACCAGCGTGAATCGCTGCTGTTCTCTCTTGAGGCTTCGTTGTAAGAGCGTACACTTCCCGGTCAACAGGGTAAGGGTCTCGTTCGATGTTCAGTCGTTTGCGCTCGATGTATCTGGTGTTTTGTGTCGTTGCCCTCTGGGGCAGCGTGGTGCTGGCCGAACCGCCGGCCACGCCGATGCCGAATGCCTATGTCGATTACAAACTTGGACCGGGTGATACCGTGTCCGTCGAGGTGTTCGGCGAGCCCGACCTTACCGTCAGCGTGAAGTTGCCGCAGAACGGCCGTTTGTCGTATCCGTTCCTGGGCGCCGTTCCGGCGAGCGGCCTCACGCCCAAACAGCTCGAAGGGATCATCCAGGAAGGTTTGTCCGGGGATTATCTCGTCGACCCGAAAGTGACCGTCACCATTTCCGAATACCGCCCCGTGTTCGTCAACGGTCAGGTGAAGCCCCCCGGCAGCTTCCCGTTCCAGCCTGGCTTGACCGTGCGTAAAGCGGTGTCGTTGGCCGGTGGCCTGACCGAACGTGCCTCCGACAAGCGCATCTCGCTGATTGCCGAGGGGGCCGCAAAAAACGTGACGTCGACCTCGATGAAGAAGTCGGCCCGGGCGACATCGTCACGGTGGAAGAAAGCTTCTTCTGATTTTGTGCTTCGCTGCGCGAAGCACGAAATCCTTGTGTTTCGCTTTGCGAAACACAAGGACGACGTGTTTGCCTAACCCCCTCCCCAACCCCTCCCCGAACATCGGGGAGGGGTTGTTCGCGGCTTTCGCCGCTCAAGAAGGCGCCTTTTCGTGATTTTCTGATGTTTGGGCCTTCGTGCACCGGTCCGGGGCGGCCAACACACGCCGCAGCTGCAAGCCTTGATGACTCTGTGTCTCGACAAGCTGCTGCCGCCGGCCTGCTAACATGCCGTATCCAGATCGATTGGCATTTCATACATGAATAGTGCACCGCGCCCGGACGAGCTCGAGCTCGACGCGCCAGAGCAACGCGAGTTGCCGAACCTGCAGGATTACCTGCGCATCCTGTTCCGCTACAAGTGGGGCATCGCTGCGTTGATGGTGGTCGGCGGCGTGATTGCGGCCTTGCGGGCGCTGTCGGAAGTGCCTTTGTACGACGCCACGGCGACTTTGTTGATCGAACGACAGGCCGCACGATTCGTGTCGATCGAAGAGGTCTATCGCGGCAGTCAGGGCTGGGACTTCGGCGAGTATTACCAGACCCAATACGAAATCCTGCGATCGCGGCCGATCGCGGAGCGAGTCGTCGACAAACTCGGTGTGGAGGCCTTCCGGCCCAAGCCGGGCACCCGAAAGCCGGGCTTCGACTGGCGCAAACTGATCGGCCGTGGCGAGCCTGAACCCACCTCGGCTCCGGTCGCAAAACCCGACCCCAAAGCAGAGCGCGAAGGTGCGATCAATGCTGTCGTCGGATCGCTGAACATTTTGCCGGTTCGCAACAGTCAATTGGTTCGCCTGCGGATGCGCGGCCCCGATCCTGAGTTTGCTGCAACACTTGCGAATGCACACGCTCAGGCCTACATCGAGGAAATGCTCGAAGGCCGTTTGCAGATGACCCAGACTGCATCCCAATGGCTGAACGAACGAACGAAGGGCTTGCGCGAGAAACTCGAGAGCTCCGAAAAAGCATTGCAGGAGTTCCGCGATCGCGAACGGCTGCTGGATGTCGAGGGTGTCGACAGCCTGGCGTCGACGGAACTCGGTCTGGCCAGCGAGCGGCTCGCTGAAGCCCGGCGCGACCGCGTCGACAAACAAGCGCTTTATGATCAGGTCCGTTCGTCCAAGAGTCTCGACGAAGTGCCAGCGCTGCTGGTGTCGCCGCTGGTTCAGCAATACAAACAGTCGATGATTTCGGCTGAGTCGGAAGTGCGCGAATTGTCCCAGCGTTACGGCGCGCGTCATCCGAAAATGGCCGAGGCGAATACCAAACTCGAGACGGCGCGTTCGTCCCTCGCACGGCAACTCAAGGTGGCTGCCAATGCTGTCGAAAGTGAATATCGCGCCGCGGTTAATCGCGAAAATTCCCTGTCTGGCGAACTCGGTGCCGCCAAAGGCGAGTTGCAGAGCCTGAATCGCAAACAGTACGAGCTCAAGTCGCTGGAGCGCGAAGTCGACAGCAACCGTCAGTTGTACGAGTTGTTCCAGAATCGTTTCAAGGAGACGGCTGCCAGTGGTGGCGTACAAACCGCGAATGCGCGACTCGTTGAAAACGCGCAGATCCCGAATGCGCAGGTGTGGCCGAACAAACGCCGCGCGACCATGATCGGCCTGTTGATTGGTCTCGCCATCGGTATTGCGCTGGCGTTGATCCTGGATCACATGGACAACACGGTCAAGGGCGCCGAAGACGTCGAGAAACGATTGGGTTTGGCGGTGCTTGGCCTGGTGCCGAAACTCAAGTCGCTGGAAGAAGGCGGGGAGTTGCCGATCAGTTACTTCGGCGCGCATCCGCAATCCTCGTTCTCGGAGGCGATCCGAACCATTCGAACCGGTGTCCTGTTGTCGGCAGTGGACGAAACCCACAAACGCATCCTGATCACCTCGTCGGTGCCCAGCGAGGGCAAGACCACCCTGTCGATGAACCTCGCGACGGCGCTGAGCCACATGAAGAAGGTCCTGTTGATCGACGCCGACATGCGCCGTCCGTCGATTCACAAGGGCTTGCCGGATCAGCGCCAGTCTCCGGGCCTGAGCGAATACATCACCGGCGAACGCAAGATCTCCGAATGTATGCGCCAGATCGACGGTTCGAACCTGTATGTCATGCCGGCCGGTATCGCGCCGCCCAATCCGCTCGAAATCCTGTCCTCGCGCAAGTTCGCGGAATCGCTGGAAGCACTCAGTCGTGCGTTCGATCACGTCATCATCGACTGCGCGCCGGCCTGTGCCGTCTCTGACGCTCTGGTGTTGTCGAAACTGGTCCACGGAGTGGTGTATGTCGTACGCAGCGACTCCACGCAGTGGCAGGTGGCAAAAAGCGGCGTGAAGCGCCTGCGTCGTATCGATGCTCCGCTGATCGGCGCGGTCGTCAATCAGGTGGTTCCGCGGCGCACCGGTTACGCCTATGGCAAGTACTACTACCACGGTGACGCGTACTACTCCGATTACGGTTATGCCAACACCAAGTCCAAGTCCAGGTCCAAGACCAAGCGTGCGTGAGCACGGCTTCGTCGATCTGTCGGCGCGGTTGCTGCCGCTGATCGACGATGGCCCGACGCGGTTGAGTGATGCCGTGCAGGTTGCCACCGCGGCTGCACAACATGGCACCGATTTTGTGGTCCTCACGCCGCGGTACCAGGACCACGCTTATGTGGATCGGCGCGCACAATGCGAATCAGCGTTTGCGCTGCTGCGTCAGCAATTGGCGGAACGTGGCTTGGCGCTGGATCTTGCCTTGGCCGGAACCTGCCGATTCGACGCCAGCCTGCAGCAGGCCATCATGCGCGATGAAGTGCCGTGGCTGGGGCATTTCGGCAGTGATCGGGTGGTGTTGATCGAAGTGCCCAAGACCCGGTTGCCCAAGGCCTTCGAGCAGGCCGTCGCGTGGATGCGTCGGCAACATGTGCGGCCGAGGATTGCAGGCGCTGAACACAATCATGAGTTGGCGAAACATCCCGAGCGGTTGCGCGCGTTGATCGATCACGGTGCGTTGGTGCAACTCTGTGCCGACTCCCTGGCGGGTGGTCGCGGACCCTTTGCCCAGGCTACCGCCCAGCAGATGCTGGTGCAGGGCACGGTGCATGTCCTGGCCAGTGAAGGCAGTGATCTGGGAACTCGACCACCGTGGCTGGAGCCGGGGCGCACTGCCGCCGCTGCGCTGGTGGGCGAAGACGTTGCCGAAGCGCTGGTCTTCCATACGCCGGCACAGATCGCGTCCTTTCATTTTCCGCAACTGACCCTGTTATGAAACGACGGCGCGGGTTGCGTTTTGCCGGGGCGGCGGTCTTGCTTGTGATGGCTGGCTTGGCGGTATGGATGGGTGTCCAGGCGTTGGAAGTGCGACGCTTCAAACAGGTCCTCCTGTCTTGCGAAATCGGCAGTGAACGTTGCGGTGATGCAGCTTGGGAATGGCTTTCGGTACACAGCCGCAATCTCTCCGATGGATATCGCTGGGATGCCGAGAGTTACGAACTATTGGCCCGCGCCCATGTTTTGTTCAGCACACGACACACCGCCCTGAGTGAACAACGCGCCGAGTTGAAATTGGCGCTGTCCGCGATCGCGCGAGCGATCGGATTGCGGCCGCGCTGGTCTTACGCCCATGCCGCTCGACTGGGGATCCAGCTCAAGCTTGGTGATCTGATGCCGCGGCCGACCAATCCTGGCGCGATTGCTGGCGATATGGCGGAAACGAAAAGCGGGTCTTGCGGGTGCTGGGTGAAGCGGTGCTGGCCTATCGTCTGGCAGGTCGTCCTGCGCCCACGGATCCGCAACCGATCCTCGCGCGCCTGGCCGAACGCGACCGACCCTTCCTCATCAATCTGGCGATCCGCCTGCAGGGGCGGGATATCCTCTGTGCCCCGGCCGGCGTCTTGTCCGCCGATCCAATCTGTCAACCGAGCACAGCACGATGACTACAACGTCCCTGTCTGAACAAGTCGCCGAACTGGCGCGTCGCCTCGACGATCTGGAGAGCCGCTTTGCTTTTCAGGACGAGGTCCTGGGTAGTTTGAATCCGACCGTGGCGGTCGGCGCGCGCAAGGTCAACGATGTCGAAACCGAGTTGCGCAGCCTGCGCGCGGAAGTCGCCATGTTGCGGGTCGCGCTCGGCCACGATGTTCGCGACGAAGCCCCACCGCCGCATTATTGAGCGCGAAGCCCAGACTGCCCTCACAAGGCGTTATCCTTGCCCGTTGCACTCCGACCCTGATTAGTGGCCATGTCCGATTCGATCCGCGAACAATTGATGAAACTTGGCTTGAAGCCGGCGCCGCAGCCCCAGCCGCCCGCGCGGCCACAACCACAAGGTCGGCCGCAGGGTGGTCCTCGACCGCCATCTGCGCCAGGCAAGCCGGGTCAGGGCAAGCCACATCACTCGGGTCCCCGTCCGGGATCCGGGCAACGTCCCAATGCGGGTCAGCGCCCGAACGGCGGGCAACGTCCGGCCCAGGGCGTGGCCGCGGGTGGAAAACCGAATGCGGGTAAACCACAGCAGGGCCAGCCGCGCCGCGAGCGAACCGCCGAAGAGATGGATCTGGCCCGCGCTTATGCCCTGCGGGCGCAGGCCGAACGGGCTGAAGCCGAGGCGCTGAAACGTGCCGCCGAAGAAAAAGCGCGTCTGAAGCGGGAACGCAAAGAGCAGCTCACCGCCTTGCTCGACGGCAAAGGCCGGAATGACGCCGAGGCCGACCAGCCACGGCATTTCGAACACCGGGGCAAGATCCGGCGTCTGTATGTGACGGAAACGCAGTTGGTCGCCGTGAACAACGGTGATCTCGGCATCGTGCAGCTGGAGGCACGGTATCTGCTGGTCGATCGAGCGCTGGCCGAACAGGTTCAGGCGATTGCACCGGACATGGTTGCGGTATTGCTGAATCCCGGCGAAGTTGATCCCGACGAACTGGGTGCCAGTATCGAGTTGCCGAATGCCGAAGCCGCTGGTCCGGTCATGCCTGAATCCGAACCTGAAGCCTGATCGTCACCAAAGGAGGGTCTGAATAAGTCCCTCCTGGACTTATCCAGACACGGCAAGTCCGGCACAGGTCCGGACTTGCCTCACGCCAATCAACGACTTACGTCGTTGATTGCGGCGATGCATCCCTGCATCGCAGGGAACCTCTGAATTATTCAGAGATTCCCAAGTGTTGATTGCGCCACCCAAAACAGCCCGGCTACCATAGGCAGGCCTTGCGGGAGAGTCATGTCGCACCGTATGTGCCCATGCGCCGAAGGAGCAACCGCCCCGGAATCTCTCAGGCCAAAGGACCGCCAGGCACCTGTGTCCGCACAGGGTTCAACATCTGGAAAGTGAATTGGCGCAAGCCGGTTCCGCCGACGGGATAACGCTCTCAGGCGCCAAGGACAGATGGGGTTTGCCGCCAGTGCCAGCCACTGGTGACCCGAAACCTTGTCCGATCCGGTGCCGACATGAGCCTGACCCAGCTGCCCACGCCCCACATTGCCCGCGATTTCGCGGCCCGCCACATTGGCCCCGCGCCCCACGAAGTGCGCGCGATGCTCAACGTGATCGGCGTCGACTCGCTCGACCAGCTCATCGATGAAACCGTGCCGGAATCGATCCGCCTGCACCAGATGATGCGGATTGGACGGCCCCTCAGCGAAACCGAAGCGCTCGTTCGCATGCGCGAACTGGCGAACCGCAATCAGGTGTTTACGTCACTGATTGGCCAGGGTTATTACGGCACCCACATGCCGCTGGTCATCCAGCGCAACATTCTCGAAAATCCGGCCTGGTACACCGCCTATACCCCTTACCAGCCGGAAATCAGCCAGGGTCGTCTCGAAGCCCTGCTGAACTTCCAGACCATGATCTGCGAACTCACCGGCCTCGACGTGGCGAATGCTTCGTTGCTGGATGAAGGCACTGCGGCAGCCGAAGCCATGGCGGTGGCCGAGCGGGTGTCCAAATCGAAGTCGAAGGCTTTTTTTGTCGATGCCGAATGTCATCCGCAGACGATCGCCGTGGTGCGCACCCGCGCTGAACCGCTGGGCTGGGACGTGGTGGTTGGCAACCCGCATCAGGATCTCGACCCTGCGCGCGTGTTCGGGGTGTTGCTGCAGTATCCCGGCACCCAAGGTGGCATCCGCGATGATCGCGAACTGATCACCCGCATCAAGGCCGCTGGTGCCTTGGCGATCATGGCAGCCGATCCGCTTGCACTGACCGTGCTGACGCCGCCCGGTGATCTCGGCGCCGACATCGCGATCGGTTCGACACAACGATTTGGTGTGCCGATGGGCTTTGGTGGGCCGCATGCGGCCTACATGGCCGTCAAGGATGCCCACAAGCGATCGATTCCCGGCCGCCTGATCGGCGTGTCGGTCGATTCACGTGGTGAGCAGGCGTTCCGGCTCAGCCTGCAAACGCGCGAGCAGCACATCCGCCGCGAGAAGGCCACGTCGAACATCTGCACCGCTCAGGTGTTGCTCGCCGTCATCGCCTCGATGTATGCCGTGTATCACGGGCCGGAAGGCCTGAGTGCGATCGCCCACGATGTCCACGCACGCACTGCTGTTTTGGCTGCGGGCCTGAAGAAAATGGGCTTCGAACTGGTGCATGAACATTTCTTCGATACGGTCACCGTTCGTGCTGCCACACAGCAGCGCGCGATCATCGAACATGCACTTGCCGGTCGCATCAACTTGCGCGTGCTCGATGGCGGCTTGCTCGGCATCAGTCTCGACGAGACCACCACCGAGCAGATCGTCGAACTGGTCTGGCGTGCATTCGGTGCCGAAATGAAATACGACGCCGTGGCCGAACATGCGGTCACGCACTTGCCGACTGGCTTGATTCGCGTCGGATCGTGCCTGCGCCATCCGGTGTTCAGCCGGTACCGCTCGGAAACAGGATTGCTGCGCTACATGCGCAAACTCGCCGATCGTGACCTGGCACTGGACCGCGCCATGATCCCCTTGGGCTCCTGCACGATGAAACTGAATGCCACGGCCGAAATGATTCCGGTGACGTGGCCCGAGTTCGGTGCCATCCATCCGTTTGCGCCGGCCGAACAAGTACACGGTTATCTCGAAATGTTCGAGGACCTCAAGGCCTGGTTGTGCGAGATCACCGGTTACGACGCGGTCAGCCTGCAGCCGAACTCCGGTGCGCAGGGTGAGTACGCGGGATTGCTGGCCATTCGTGCGTACCACATCAGTCGCCAAGAAGGGCACCGCAAGGTCTGCCTGATTCCGTCCAGTGCACACGGTACGAATCCAGCGTCGGCGCAGATGGTCGGCATGGACGTGGTGGTGGTCAATTGCGACGCGGACGGCAACGTCGATGTCGATGATCTCCGTGCGAAAGCCGAAAAACATTCGGCGAACCTGGCCGCGCTGATGGTCACCTATCCGTCCACCCATGGTGTGTTCGAAGAGCGTATCCGCGAAATCTGCGACATCGTGCATCAGCATGGTGGGCAGGTGTATCTCGATGGCGCGAACATGAATGCGCAAGTTGGCCTGTCGCGCCCCGGCGAGTTCGGTGCCGATGTCTCGCACCTCAACCTGCACAAGACCTTCTGCATTCCGCATGGCGGTGGTGGCCCCGGCATGGGTCCGATCGGCGTGCGTGCGCATCTTGCGCCGTTCCTGCCTGGTCATCCGGAACTGGACAGCGGCAAGGCGCCAGTGGGCCCGGTGTCGGCCGCGCCGTATGGTTCGTCGTCGATCCTGCCGATCTCGTATGCCTACATCCTGATGATGGGCGCTGAAGGTCTGACTGAAGCGACGAAAGTGGCAATCCTCAATGCCAACTACATCGCCAAACGCCTCGACGAACATTTCCCGGTGCTCTACAAGAACCACAATGGTCGTGTCGCGCATGAGTGCATCATCGATCCGCGACCGTTGAAGGATCTGTGCGGCGTCAGTGTCGATGACATCGCGAAGCGTCTGGTCGACTACGGGTTCCACGCACCGACGATGAGTTTCCCGGTGCCTGGCACCTTGATGATCGAACCGACCGAGTCGGAAGCACAGTACGAACTCGATCGTTTCTGCGACGCGATGATCCACATCCGCGCCGAGATCGCCGAAGTCGAAGCCGGTCGATTCACGATCGAAGCGTCGATGCTGCGTAACGCGCCGCACACCGTCCACGATCTGGTCGATGCCGAATGGAACCGTGCCTATAGCCGCGAGGAAGCCTGTTTCCCGAAGGGCGTGTCACGACTCGACAAGTACTGGTGTCCGGTCGGGCGTGTCGACAATGTCTACGGTGATCGAAATCTGATCTGCATTTGCCCGACGCCCGAGGAATACCGGCAGGACGCCGCCTGAGTCCCGGGCTGAAATGACGGAAGCCATCCAGCCGTATCATGCGCCGTTCCGGATCATCGATGGTCCGGAGCGGTCGATCCTGCTGATTGCCGAGCATGCGTCGAATGCCGTGCCGGACGAGTTGGATGGACTGGGTCTGGAAAACAGCGCCCGCGTCGATCACATTGCGTGGGATCCCGGCGTTGGTGGCGTCGTGCAGCAACTGGCTGGCCACTGGCGCTGTAACGCGGTGCTGGGTGGCATGTCGCGCCTGGTGGTTGACCTCAATCGTGGCGAGGATGATTCATCGCTGATCCTCGCCGAGAGCGACGGCATCCCGGTGCCCGGCAATATCGGAATCGATCCCACGGAGCGTGCCCGTCGGATCGAGGCCTACCATCGGCCTTACCATGCGCGTATTCGTGCCGAGATCGATGCACGTTTGGCGGAAGGTATTGCCGTACGCGTGGTGTCGGTGCACAGCTTCACGCCCACACTCGACGGCTTTTCACGGCCCTGGCAGGTTGGCGTGTTGTGGAAGACCGCGGCGCAGCGAAACCAGGCGGTGATCGAAGCGTTGCGTGCGCGCGGTCATTTCGTCGGAGACAACGAGCCTTACGATGGCCACATCGCGATGGGCTTTTCGCTGGATCACCATGGTGTCCAGCGCGATTTGTGGCATGTCATGTTCGAGTTGCGCAACGACCTGATCCGCACGCCCGAGGCCCAGGCGTATTGGGCGATGGAACTGGCCGAAGTCCTGGAATTGCCGTTTCTTTGCCGCTGAAGCCGGGCTCACCAAACTGATCTGCGTTATTGACTTCAAACGGCCCGTCGTCGTCGCAATGTTCCTTGCAATGAAATCGAAGCAATTCTTCTCCCGCGTGCGGGAGAAGATGCCGACAGGCAGAAAAAGACTGTCGATCTGCAATATGTTCTTCTCCCGCTTGCGGGAGAAGATGCCGACAGGCAGATGAGGGAAATCTGGCGACAAGCCATCTCTTCGCGCCAAGCGTGCCCTCATCCGGTCCTGCGGACCACCTTCTCCCGTTTCACGGGAGAAGGGCACTCTGTCCGGTCTGCGCCAGCATGCCTTGGACCTGACTGACCACCGGCCCCGGTTCGCGCATCCATGAGAAATGGGTGGCCTTGCCGCTTTCAAAATCGGCGGTGGTCAGGTCGGTTCGGGCATGTTGTGCCTTGGCAGCCTTGTCGAGCAGGAATTGCAGCGACGGTTTCGGCACGTATTCATCGTGCTGCAGATGAATCGACAGGATCGGGCGGGTTTCGTTGGATAGTTTCGTTTCGAAATCGATGGGTACACCACGAGGCCGATACCGACCGCTGATCGCCGAACGCGCCCAGTCCGACATGACGCCGATCGATTCCCGTCCGGCAAACCCGACCCGTTGGCCGGGATAGTGCCCGACCACTCGGGCCAGGGCCGGGAACCCGAACATCGCCAGCATCAGGGATGGCCATTTGCGGGCCGGGAACGTGCGCCAGAAGGGAGATCCGCCGGCGACCAGCAAAGCGCCTGCCAGGGATGGGTCACGAGCGAGCTGCAGCAGCGCCAATTGTGATCCGAGGCTGTGTCCGGCGATCCAGACGGGCCGATCACCGGCGAGGCCACGGGTAAAGGCGAGCCCCGCATCGATGTCTTCGAACAGGTGCCGGTAACGCCAGTCGCGGCGACGTGAAGCACGCCAGTTGCTGCTGTCGGTGCCGCGCCATTCGTGCGCGAACAGGGCGATGCCGGCATCGGCAAGGGTGTCGGCGAGGCGCTGGTATTTTCGCCCCGGCACACCCAGTGCAGGCAGCCAATACAAGAACACGCGCGCGGACGGGCGGCAATCCGAATGCAGCGTGAATTCATGGCCGTCGGCCAGCGCGATGCGATGTTTGTCCATGGCGGCAGTGTCTTGCGAGCAGGGGATTTCCGCCAGCCGTGAATCCGCCCGTTGTGAGGGGCTGATCCGCCAAGCCGGGTCGAATCACTCCTTGCCGGCGTTCGATTTATCCAGCTGCTTCAGCATGGCGGTCAGGCCGCCTTGCAGCGCAAACGACTGAAAGCCGATCTTGCTGAGGATGGATGGGGCAGCGGCACTTCGTTCGCCGGTGCCGCAATACACCAGCACCTCGCGTTTGCGGTCGAGTTCGTCGATCCGGTCACGCAAGTTCAGCAGCGGAATGTTCAACGCGCCCTTGATCGCCCGTTCCTCGAACTCCTCGGTGGTGCGGACATCAAGGATCTGCGCGCCCTGGCGCGCGAGGATCGAGGCCTTGCCCGGCGTGACCCAGTCCACGACCGGTGGCGTCAGGATCTCGGAGAAGTCACGGTTCGACAGGCGCATCAGGCGGCCGTCGCTCATCATCGACACGGTGGCGTTTCGCACACTCTTGGTCAGCAATGCATCTTCGCCGAAGGTATCGCCACGGACCAGATAGGCGACCACCGCTTCACCGCCATCGGTGAGTTTTGATACCGATGCCGTACCTTCCTTGATCACGTAGAAATAATCGGCCTCGTCACCTTCCCGGATGATGACCTGGCCTTTGACCAGCGACACCTCTTCCAGCCGCTGGAACAATCGCTCGACAGCGCCTGTGGGCATCTTGTGCAGCGCCCGGTTGTGCAGCAAACGAAACACCCAGCGGTTCGCGCCGGGATCCTTGTCGTAGTGCTTGAATGTCGGTTGCCGCGTCAGCTGGTCCCAGGTGATGACCTTTTCGGTGTAGCGCCGATCCAGTTTCAGGATGCTGGCGGTCATCGACTCGACAGTGGCCGTGAAACGCCGCGGCTGAAGATCACCCAGCGGATAACGTCCCTGCAACGACGCGCCGTCGGTGGTCTTGGCCTTGCCGTCGGGGTAGTCGCCGCGAACGATGCCATTCAGCACATACAGCGTGTGCTCGTCGGTATCGCTGGCCTTGAACAGTACCGTCCCCTTGCCGACTTCCTCGACCGTACATTCCTTGACCAGTTGGTCCAGGCTCTCCGGTCGCAACTTGTCGAGCGGATAGAGTTTCGCCAGCGTCTGTGCATCGATGCTCATCGCCAAGGGTCCTCAATCAGGCAGATACCCCGAGTGTAGCCACAAGGTAGAGGCGGCTGAAGAAGTGGCTCGTTGCCGGATTGGCGCTCGATGGGTGGTCAGCCCGGCGTCGGAACCGGCCGGCGAGACCACCAGCGCAGCAACAAGTCACAAAGTTGTATGCCCAGCACCAGCAGGGCGCCCAGTCCGTAAGCAAAGATCAGTGCCTGCATCTTGCTGACTTCGACGGTGGGAGCGATCAATTCGCGGTAACCCAGTCGAACCAGGTCACGGACGCTCCATTCGGTTTTCGGCGCACGCGCAGCCGCCTGATTGCGGACAAACTCAGGCAACCGTTGCCATTGTTGGTCCGCTTTTTCGACCATTTCCAGCCCGTCCACCTCGGCTCGGACCTTCGCGCCGACCCCGGGCGACAGCCGTTCAGCCAAGGCTTCAAGCTCGGTCAGCCCGAAACGCTGCTCGGCCGACGTGATGCCCACGGGTTTTGCGGCCAGCATCACGGCTTCCTCGGCCCAGATCTGCCCCTCCGTCTCAAGCAGATGCGAGAGTACGCCAACCGAACCGACCTGGGCGCCCGTGATCAGCGCCGAGAAGGCAACGGTCAGCCAGACCGCCGTGGTGCTGAGGCCGAGCGCCCAGCCAGGCACCCCTGGTCCTGACTTGAGCCAGCGGGTGAGCACGAAGCGCATCAGCAGCGTACCGATCAGAATGACGGCCACGCCCACGGAAAAGTGGACCAGGAAATGCAGGGTGTAACGCAGGATGATTTCAAGCATGCGCACATTTTGCCTTCGGATGGAGGTCTTGTCATTTCCGGGTCACGGCAATTGCCGGTAAACTCCTGCTTCCCACTGCCACTGTATCGAGCCCGTGGCAACACGCGGCTCATTGGAAACTCATGCCCAAACGTAGCGACATCCGCACGATCCTCATCATCGGCGCCGGTCCCATCGTCATCGGCCAGGCCTGCGAGTTCGACTATTCCGGTGCGCAAGCCTGCAAAGCCTTGAAGCAGGAGGGTTATCGGGTAGTGCTGGTCAATTCCAACCCGGCGACCATCATGACCGACCCGGAGACTGCCGACGCGGTATACATCGAGCCGATCAACTGGAAGCGGATCGAAAGGATCATTGCCAAGGAGCGCCCCGATGCGCTGCTGCCAACCATGGGCGGCCAGACGGCGCTGAACACGGCGCTCGATCTTGCTGACCACGGGGTGCTCGAAAAATACGGCGTCGAACTGATCGGCGCATCGCGCGAAGCCATCCGCATGGCTGAAGACCGTGAACTGTTCCGGCATGCGATGAAAGACATCGGGCTCGAATGTCCGCGTGCGGAAGTCGCCAAGTCGATGGAGCAGGCGCTGGAAATCCAGGTCAAGGTCGGTTACCCGACCATCATTCGGCCCAGTTTCACGCTTGGCGGTTCGGGCGGCGGCATTGCCTACAATCGCGACGAATTCATCGAGATCGTCACGCGTGGCCTCGAGCTCTCGCCGGTGCATGAAGTGCTGGTCGAAGAGTCGGTGCTGGGCTGGAAAGAATTCGAGATGGAAGTGGTCCGCGACAAGGCGGACAACTGCATCATCGTGTGTTCGATCGAGAACCTCGATCCGATGGGTGTCCATACCGGCGACTCGATCACGGTCGCGCCGGCCCAGACGCTCACCGACAAGGAATACCAGCGCCTGCGTGACGCCTCACTGGCCGTGCTGCGCAAGATCGGCGTGGATACCGGTGGCTCGAACGTGCAGTTCGGCGTCAACACCGACAACGGTCGTGTGGTGGTCATCGAGATGAACCCGCGTGTGTCGCGGTCGTCGGCGCTGGCGTCCAAGGCCACGGGTTTTCCGATTGCCAAGGTAGCAGCGAAACTGGCTGTGGGCTACACCCTCGACGAACTCCGCAACGACATTACCGGCGGTTTGACCCCGGCATCGTTCGAACCGGCGATCGACTATGTGGTCACCAAGATCCCTCGTTTTGCCTTCGAGAAGTTCCGTGAAGCCGATGCGCGCCTGACCACGCAGATGAAGTCGGTCGGCGAAGTCATGGCGATCGGCCGCACGTTCAAGGAATCGTTCCAGAAAGCCCTGCGCGGCATGGAAACCGGCAAGGACGGGTTCAACCCCACGGGCATCGACCTGACGTCCGCAGATGGCCTGATCGAGATCAAGCGCCAGCTGCGCGAGCCGGGTGCCGATCGTGTGTTCCATGTGGCGGACGCGTTCCGTGCCGGTCTGAGCCGCGACGAGATCTATCAGTTGTCGCGTATCGATACCTGGTTCCTCATGGCGATCGAAGAGATCGTGCAGAGTGAACGCGCGGTGCGTGAGCAGGGCCTTGCCGGTCTCGATGCGGAACGTCTGCGCGAACTCAAGCGTGATGGATTCTCCGATTCGCGCCTGGCCACACTCGCTGGCACGAATGAAGACGCGATCCGGATGCTGCGGCGTGCGCTGAAGGTGCGTCCGGTCTACAAGCGTGTCGACTCCTGCGCGGCCGAATTCTCGACGTCCACGGCGTACCTGTATTCGACCTACGAGGAAGAGTGCGAGGCGGAGCCGACGAACAACAACAAGATCATCGTGCTTGGTGGCGGACCGAATCGCATCGGTCAGGGCATCGAGTTCGACTACTGTTGTGTGCACGCCTCGCTGGCGCTGCGCGAAGACGGTTTCGAAACGATCATGGTCAACTGCAATCCGGAAACCGTGTCGACCGATTACGATACCTCGGATCGTCTGTACTTCGAATCGGTGACCCTCGAAGACGTGCTCGAAATCGTCGATCTGGAAAAACCAAAGGGCGTGATCGTTCAATACGGTGGTCAGACGCCGCTGAAACTCGCCCGTGCCCTAGAAGCCAATGGTGTGCCGATCATCGGCACGTCGCCGGATTCGATCGATCTGGCTGAAGACCGCGAGCGGTTCCAGCTGATGATCCAGAAGCTCGGGCTCAATCAGCCGCCGAACCGCACGGCGCGCAATCCCGATGAAGCCCTCGCGCTCGCGCAGCTGATCGGGTATCCGCTGGTGGTGCGGCCGAGTTACGTGCTCGGTGGCCGGGCCATGGAAGTGGTTTATTCCGATGCCGACCTGAAGCGTTACATCACCGAAGCGGTAAGGGTGTCGAACGAATCACCCGTGTTGCTCGATCGGTTCCTCGACAACGCCATCGAAGTGGATGTCGACGTGGTCGCCGATCTCGACGGCAATGTGCTGATCGGCGGCATCATGGAACACATTGAGGAAGCCGGTGTCCATTCCGGTGACTCCAGTTGTTCCCTGCCGCCGTACACGCTTTCTGCCGACATGCAGGATCGCCTGCGTGATCAGGTGCGCATGATGGCCCGTGAGCTCAAGGTCGTGGGCCTGATGAACACGCAGTTCGCGATTCAGGGCGACACCATCTACGTGCTGGAAGTGAACCCGCGCGCGTCGCGAACGGTGCCATTCGTGTCGAAGGCGATCGGCGTGCCACTCGCAAAAGTCGCTGCCCGATGTATGGCGGGCCGATCGCTTGTGGCCCAAGGCATGACGCGCGAAGTGATCCCGCAGTATTACTCGGTCAAGGAAGCGATCTTCCCGTTCGCCAAATTCCAGAACGTCGATCCGATCCTCGGTCCGGAGATGCGTTCAACCGGCGAAGTGATGGGTGTGGGTAAACACTTCAACGAAGCGTTTGCGCGAGCCCATGAAGCCGCGAACATCAAGGCGCCGCCGATCGGCAAGGCGTTCGTCAGCGTGCGTGATGCCGACAAGGATCGTGTGCTGGCTGTGGCCCGCGAACTGACCGACCGCGGTTTTTCGCTGGTGGCGACCGGCGGAACCTGCGCGTTCCTCAAGGCGCACGGGCATGCCTGCGAACACATCAACAAGGTGGCCGAAGGGCGCCCGCACATCGGTGATGCCATCAAGAATGGCGAAATCACGTTTGTCATCAACACCACGGAAGGCAAACAGGCGATCGCCGATTCCTTCTCGATCCGCCGTGGCGCCTTGCAGAAGGGCGTGACGTATTCGACCACCGTTGCCGGCGCACTGGCGCTTGTGCAAGCGCTGGAACACCGTAATTCTGAGCGCGTCTCCTCGCTCCAGGAACTGCACAAGACCCTCTCCCTATGAAACGAGTTCCCCTCACCAAAGTCGGCGTCGAACGCCTGCGCGAAGAAGTTGAACGGCTGAAGTCGGTCGATCGTCCGCGCGTGATCCTGGCGATTGCCGAAGCGCGTGCGCACGGTGATCTGAAGGAAAACGCCGAGTACCATGCCGCGCGTGAACAGCAAGGCTTCATCGAAGGCCGCATCAACGAGCTCGAAGCGGCGCTGTCGTTTGCCGAGGTCATCGATGTATCGCGTCTGGCTGCCGGGTCTCGCATCGTGTTCGGTGCCACCATCGAGCTGCTGGCGATTCACAGCAACGAGGAAATCACTTATCAGATCGTCGGCGAGCTCGAGGCCGACATCAAGAAAGGGCTGATCTCGGTGACCTCGCCGCTGGCTCGCGCCATGATCGGCAAGAGTGAAGGCGACACGGTCGAACTGATGGCGGCAAACGGCCGCAAGACTTACGAGATCATCGGCGTCCGTTACGTTTGAAGATGATCTCGCTCTGGCTGCCGAGCCCAAAGCGTCTGGCGCGGGTGGGCCAGCTTGAGTCGCTGCTCGGTACGCTCGCGCGTGCCGATCGCTTGCCGGATGCCCCGGCGGGCCTGCGCGCACTGGTGAGCGATGAATTCGTGTGTGTGCCCGGTGCGTTCAGCGAAGCGGCCTTGTCGCGTCTTGCCGATGTCGGCGATGCGGCGCATTCGTCGTGGCTGCGAGCCGACCCGGTACATCTGGCTGCCGATCACAGTGCGCTGCGTCTGCATGCGTATGGCGACATGGGGCTTGATCGCGCCCAGGCGGAAGATCTTGCGGCAGTGCTGAAGCCTCTGTTCGGTGATCTCGGTTACGAACTGAGTGTGGCCGCACCCGAGCGTTGGTACCTGAGGCTGGCATCGGGCAGCGAAGTGCCCGAGTTCAGTCCGCCGGAACAGGTTTTGGGTGATCGGTTTGACGCCCACATGCCTGGTGGCAGCCAGGGCTTGCGATGGCAGCGACTGATGACCGAGGCGCAGATGAGCCTGCATGCGCATGGCCTCAATCGTGTTCGCGCCAGCCAGGGCCAAGTGCCGATCAACAGTCTGTGGTTCTGGGGTGGGGGTCGGTTGCCGAACAAGGTCACCACGTCGATCACGCGGATCAGCAGTGACGACTCAGTGCTCGCCGGTCTCGGGAAATATTTGGGTCGTGCGTGGATGGCGGATCTGGTCGCCGCATTGAAGGCGCCCGGGACCGATCACGATCTGTTCGATCTGCGCGCCGCGTTTGCAGACCCCTTGCTGCGGCCGGTTCTGGCATCGGCTTTGGAACAATGGATGGGCGGTCGAGTGCCTGTTCGGGTTGCCTTTGAGTCGGGCCAGCGGTTCCTGCTCAAACCCTGGCATCGAATCCGGTTCTGGCGCAAACCACCCGTGCTGACATGAAAGCCGTGCCGAACATCGTGCGCCGGTCCATTGATCCGGCGTCGGCGATCCTGCGTGAAGAACAATGGCCCTTGGTGCTGCGGAGGGTCTATGCCGCTCGCGGCATTCGGTCTGCCGCCGAATTGGATCTGCGGCTCAAGCACTTGTTGCCACCACAAGCCTTGTCCGGCATTGATGCGGCAGCCGAATTGCTGGTCGACGCCATCGAGAACGGCCGGTCGATGCTGGTGGTGGGCGACTTCGATGCCGATGGGGCAACCGGCACGGCAGTGGCCGTGCGCGGTCTGCGCCTGCTCGGCGCCAGCAAGGTAACGTACCGCGTGCCGAACCGTTTTCTGCACGGGTACGGACTGAGTCCGGAACTGGTTGCAGAAATCGCCCCTCAGGCGCCGCATCTGCTGATCACCGTCGACAGCGGCATCAACTGCGTGGCGGGTGTGGTCGCGGCGCGCGACGCCGGCATGCAGGTGCTGGTGACCGATCATCACTTGCCAGGTCCGGTCGCTCCGCCCGCGCACGCCATCGTCAATCCGAACCAACATGGCGACGGATTTCCGAGCAAGTGCCTCGCCGGTGTCGGGGTGATGTTCTATACCTTGCTCGCCACACGTGCGGCTTTGCGCTCGCGCGGCTGGTTCAATGAGGCAAGACCGGAGCCCGACCTGTCGGTGCTGCTGGATCTGGTGGCGCTCGGCACGGTCGCCGATCTGGTGCCGCTCGATCGCAACAACCGCGCGCTCGTTCGAGCCGGTCTGGCAAGGATGCAGCAAGGCGAAGCGCATGCAGGCATTCAGGCGTTGATCACCGCCAGTGGGCGCGAGGCACGTCGCCTCAGCGCAATTGATCTGGGTTTCGCGCTCGGCCCGCGTATCAATGCCGCGGGCCGCCTTGGAAGACATGGCGATCGGCATCGAATGTCTGCTGTGCGACGACCCGGCAAAGGCCACCGAACTCGCGACGCGTCTGTCGCAGATCAACAGCGAACGCCAGGGTGTCCAGGAGGACATGGTCACACAGGCACTGCAAGTCCTGGCGGGCCTCGAAGCCGAGCCGGAACGATTGCCGCGTGTGTTGTGCCTGTTTGATCCGGAGTGGCATCAGGGTGTGGTCGGTCTGGTCGCCTCCAAGATCAAGGAACGTTTACACCGTCCGGTGTTTGCGTTTGCGCCCGACAGCAACGATCCGGATCAACTGAAAGGTTCGGCGCGTTCGATTGCGGGTGTGCATCTGCGCGACCTGCTCGCCGATCTCGATGCATTACATCCCGGATTGATGACGCGGTTCGGTGGCCACGCGATGGCCGCCGGATTGACCTTGCCGCGTGATCGGTTCGAAGCCTTCCGGGATGTGATGGGTGCACTCGCCTTGCAGCGCATCGATGCCAATCAACTCGGTGCGGTCATTGAGACCGACGGTCCACTCGTGCCGAGTGAGTTGACGCTGGATACCGCACTCGCGTTGGTGCAAGGCGGACCCTTCGGGCAGGGCTTCCCCGAGCCACTGTTCGATGGCGAGTTCGACATCACCGAATCAAGTGTGATGGCCGAGAAACACCTGAGTCTCCAACTCACCGATCCGCGCACACAGCGGCGGTTCCGGGCGGTCTGGTTCTCTGGTTACCAGGGCCGCCTTCCGCGCGGCGTATGGCGGCTGGTGTATCAACCGGTTGCCGACGAGTGGCGCGGTGAAACCCGCTTCCGGTTGATGATCCGGCACGGCGAAGCGCTCGCCTGAAGTTCATTCGAACCCATCATTGAACGGACGTTCCTCGAGGCAATGCCGGCTTGATTTTGGATCGACGTAAACGTGAAGTGCCGTCGACGCAGGAAAGGGCAGGCCATCACCACGGCGGACGACCCATTCGCCTGCGCCGTCGCCCAAGTCCTTGTACGCGACGATCAATTCGGCGGGAATGTAGGCAGCACCGAAGCTCGGATCCAGCGGGTCGCCGTAGGCGGCGTTCACCAACAGGTGGGTGCACGGGTTGTCGTTTGAACGCGGATGATCGATTACCACCTCGGCAGCGGGAGAGGGCGAACGCACCTTGAACGCGTAGTCGGCGAACGGCGACGGCGCGAGGACATGGAAACCGGCGCCATGCGGCATGGCCGCCAGGTCCTGGTTGAACACGCGCCAGGCACCTGAAGCGTGTTGGATGCCGATCGCGTGGTTGTTGTAAGTGCCGCCGCTGCCCGGAGGGTCCCATCGCTGGAACACCAGTGGCGTAAAGCTGGTCAATGGGCCCAGACCAGCAGTGAACTGACTCCCGTCGATCTCCGTGAGGTTGCCGAACACGTTGTTCGACGAATCTCCCGAAACCACGGTCCGATGGATGAATGACGGATCCCGTGCGAACGTGCCTGCGACCCGGGCGGAATACGAACAGATCTGTGGTCGGAAACGCGCCCAGGTCCTGAGCGAACATTTCAAACCGGCTGCCGGTGCGATACAGGCCCAGGTGTCGGTTCGAGCCGATCGGCGGAATCGGGTCTTCACCGGCCATCGTACGTTGGACCAGCCCCTTGTCGCCCAGGCCCGCGTCGAGGAAGGCCTGTGGGATCGCCACCGTGTTGCCGATGATGTTGCCGGCATCGGCGCGGAACGGGAACGTATCGCTGTCATTCCATTCGAACGCGCCGATGTCGGAAGCCGAGGCGCGAAGGCCCGCAAGCCCGTCGTGATCGGGCTGGAATGGCGCCAGTTCTGCCGGATCCGCGAGTATCCCTGGCTGCCGATGCTTGCCGGGGGCGTAGATCGTAGGGTCCGACCAGGTCGGGATCTCGGTCACGGCATTCGCTTCGAGCGGCAGCGCTGGCGGAAAGTCAGTTGCCAATACAGAGGTTGCGGCTGCGCAGGAGGTTGCTCAATCCCGTTGCGGGAATGACGACGGCGTTGTCGACCTTGGCAAACAGGTTGTTGGCTACGCGCACATCCACCAGTCCTGAGCCCGGCGTGGCGAACACGAGTGAGTTGTTGAGGAGACTGAAGGAGTTGTTCCTCACTCGTGTGGTCAAGGCGACTGCGCCGACCTCGATTTCGACGCCACGCAAGACGCCTACGAAGACGTTGCGGTCGATATTGACGATTGCGGGGTCGCTGCCGGTCAGCGCCTGGCCGTTGAGATGGCCATGCAGCTCGCGAAATCGATTTTCAGCCCCTCGCACCGGTTGCCGATGAAGTCGAGGCGGCTGCCGCCATCCATTGACCCCCACGACAGGCCATAGTGTGTCGCGCGAGAAACGTTCAGGTTGTTGTTCCGCACGCTGATCGACAGGCGTGTGTCGGGGAGTCCGCTCGGGACACTCACCAGTTTTTTCCCGGACAGCCGCGAATGGGTTAGCGAGACGCGGTTGTCGGAACCGGTGCCGACCGGCGAAATGCCGATCGCTTCCGAGTTGCCCGGTGCCGAAATGTGTAGCTCCGACATCGACAGATCGAACACGTCGGCGGCATTCGAGTTGCCGATCACCACGGAGACCTGGCTGTTGGTCAGGTGCAGCTTCCGGAGTCGTGTCACCTGACCGCCGGCACGGGTAGCGGTGACCGACAGGATCGCGTTCTCGAACCGGGCGCGGGCGCCCACATCACTCGACAGGGTCAGGGACTTTGCGATCGATAGGGTGCCGGTGATCGGAAACGCGGCATCGGTCACCAGGATCGTGTCGCCATCGGCGGCGCCGTCGATACAGGCCTGCAGCGAGGCGGCGCAGGGTGCGGAAGGGCCGGGCCAGCGCAGCGTGGCTGCCTGGGTCGGTGATAGCAGAAGGGTTGTGGCCAGAATCGAAAGGCAAGTTGTTGCGCGAAGCGAGAGCATGATGTGGTTCCGGTATCCAAGTGGTCCGAACGCACATACGAAGGAATCGTCAAAATCCGTGTACAGGCTCCCCCTGTCAGGGCGTGACGGATTCGTTTGCGCCAGGCCGATTTCGGCGGCGGCGGGCGGTTCAATCGGGTAGCGCGGTTCCGAAGCCTGAACAGCCAATCCGAGCAGGTTGAACGGGCAAAAGCCTGCAAGTTCAGCTAAATGCGTCAAAAAGTTGGCATATGAATCTAAATGACGGCAAATGCGCCGGATGTTCGGCCAGCTGGCCTTCAGTTAACGAAACCTCCGATGAACCGGATAGAGCCGGGGCTCTAGGCAGGCGCGGCAAGGTTCCGCCACAGTTTTGCCATAAGTTTGTCGGAGTTTCGCCATGAAGTTGTCCACACTGCTGATGATTGCCAACTGGTTGCCGGCCCCGGTCGCCGACCAGACCTGCCTCGCCGCGACGCTGTACCTCGAAGCGCGCGACCAACCCGTCCTCGGGCAACTGGCAGTGGCTGAAGTGGCGTTTCGGCGGCTTGAGCAAGGCAACGACGGCAAAACCCTGTGCCAGGTGCTGACCCGACCCAAGCAGTTTGCGCTGACATTGGTCAGCCCACGCCATGAGTTCAATGATGCCGGTGCCTGGGCACGTGCTTATCGAGTCGCCCAGTCGGCAAGGACCTTGCATCGCGTGCCGGCCCAATACCGTGTCGACCTAGTGCCCGGCGCCTCGCATTTTTATGCCTGGCAGCGCGTCAGCCCGAACTGGCGAGGCAAGCGTGAAGTGGCGACGATCGGTGATCACCGGTTTGTTGCGCTGGATTGATCCTTGTGCTTCCCGCTTTGCGAAGCACAAGGGCGAAGTGTTTGCCTAAGGCTCAGTTCGCGTTAACTGAGGACAGGTTCATACGGCGATGGCCAAGGCCAGTAGTGCTGCGGGTTTGGCACCGGTTTGGGCATTCCGGTCCAAGGCCCTGAACCAGCCCAGGTAGTTCGGCAGGTAGGAAGTGGAGATGCCTTTGAAACGCCTCATCCAGCCCTTGAGTCGACCGTGGTACGCGTTGACGTTTTGGATGTGCCAAGCACCGCGCGTACGCTCACCGCGCAAGATATTGATGGCGTGGTGTTCGATGTCCAACTCGCGCGCCACGGTGGCCAGCATGTTGCTCCCGTCAGTGCACAGCACCGCGTCGTCGGCGACGGCGACCTTCAGCACCGCGCTCACGCAGTGTTTGTTTGCAGCTGCCAGCACAAAGTCTGTGGTCTGGCCGGCACGGTTGCGCACCACCAGGATCGGCACCTGTTCGGCTGACAAGCCGGGTTTGCGGCACGGCCGCCGCGACTACGCGGCTTGCGCGTCTGCTCTGCCCGCAGCCGACGCGGTTGTCCCTTGTAGGAACACAGCAAATAAGTCTCATCGGCCTCGGCCACGCCGGCCAATTGCCGTGCCTTGATCTCACGCGGTAGCGCCAAAAACCGGTGGCGCCAGCGAAACGCCGTCGTCCGGTGCACATCTAGGCGCGCGGCCGCCTTGCGCACGCTGAGACCTTCGTCCAAAGCCTCGGCTTGCAGCAGCCACTTGTCGCGGTGGCGCAACCCAGCAAGCGACGAGCCCGTCAGTGCGTTGAACGTTGCCCCACAGCTGCGGCACTTGTATCGCTGCAGACCACCGGCCTGACCATTGCGCACCACACGCACCGACTGGCATCTGCGGCAAACAGCGGGTCGAGAGTGAATAATGGCCATGACTTCATCCCGCGCAATGGCGCCGCCAAGTTGCGCCATCAATTGCTCGCGCTGGGTCACAGTGAGCTTTGCCGTCTGGGCCATCAACTGCTTGAGTTCGCGTGCTCGCATCTTCGGCTCCACCAGCCCGAAACCGTCGGGCCGCAAAGTCAGAATCGCAGTCACCCGGCTCACCAAGTGAGACAGTCACTACTCAGCCGAACAGAGCCTGCCCCTCCCAACCTCCCCGAACATCGGGGAGGGCTTGCGCGGTGGGCAATGTCGCATTCGCGGCCAAAGCCGCTCCCACAGTTGAAAGTGGAGCTTGCGGCATGGTAATCCTGTGGGAGCTTCAGCCGCGATGCGAGGGTTCAGGCATCGCGGCTGAAGCCGCTCTCACAGGGTTTGGGTGTCCGCACTTTTGTGCCTACTCGACGACCCGCATCAACCGGAATCCGACATCGGTCCTTGCCGAGTCGGCATCCAGATCTGCCCGGTCGCTGACGAGGTCCGCGCGCGCGCCGCTGCGAAACGAACTGCCGAGGACGCCGCCACGCGTCCATTCCGAGACATTGCCGATCAGGTCGTAGAGGTTGTCCGCGCTGGCGCGGAATTGACCGACGGGAGCGGTGGCTTCGAAGCCATCACGGCATTCATGGCGATCTTTCAGGCTCATGGCGCGGTCGTCGAAGCGATCCCAGAGGTTGCCCAGACTGCATGGCGAGGCCTTCTCGACGGCGCGTTTGGCGGCGACGTGCCACTGCGCCGCGGCCGGCAGTTGATACTGCTGGCCATTGCGGCTGCTGAGCCCAGGCAGCATAGGCTTCGGCATCTGCACGCGAGACACAGACCACCGGGTGGTTGTCCGTTTGTGCGAATCCGGGGTCTTGCCAGTCCGGAGAACGGAACAATCCGCCGATGCCGGGTTTGCGACATTCGCTGGGGTCACGTCGGGTGTCTTTGGCGAAGTCCTGGTATTGCGCCCGGGTCACTTCTTGTCTGCCGAGGGCGATCCACTGGTTGTCCCAGCGCACGAGTGCAAATTCCAGATCGCCATCCTTCAGGATCACGCCGGAGTGCCATCGGCCCTGCAGTTCGGCAGCGCGGGCTGCAAGTGGAGTTCGTGCGAGCAAGGGGAGCAGGGCATCCAGTCGATCGCCGTTGCGCGTGGTTTCGGCTTCTTCAAGTCGTTGCGCCAACAGGGTGCCCAGTTCTTGTTCATATCGTTTGCTGGCAACCAGATCACCCAATTGCTGCAGGGCCAAAAATGCATGCAGGCGATCGAGTGTGGCAACGCCCGCGGCATCTCGATTCTGGCGGATGGCTTCAAGGCCGCTGGCTCCGACTTCATCAATGAATGCCTGGGCCGCGCGCATGTGTGCCGCGGACCGGTTTTGTGCCAACGCACCTGCAAGCCAGGACGATGCGGATCCGGCCTCGGGTTCGAACCACTGCTTGTTGGTGAGCGCTGCGACAAACGCCGGGTCCAGTTCCGCCATGGCGATCTTGGCTGGCGCGGGATCGCCGAGATCGACGATGCGCCACTTTGATTGGATGACCCAAGCCAGCGCAACCAGTCCCGCCAGACCGACGAGCACAGTCCATCGGCGCCGACCTTGCTGGATCATGACCCGTGCAGGGTGTGCCGGCACGGCATTCGCCAGACATTCCCGGACAATTGCCGCAAAGGCCGCGCCGTTCGCGGGCCGATCGGCCGGCAATTTCGCAAGGGCTTTGTCGATCAGGCGTTGCCAATGGGCGCGGGTCTTCGGCAATCGTGGAATCGGTGCCGAGTTGTGCGCCAGGGCAGTGGCGATCGCATCCGCTTCGCGGAACGGCACGTCACCCGTCAACAACTCGAACGCGAGCACGCCCAGGCTGTACAGATCGGACCGAGCATCAACCTGTTGGCCACGACTTTGCTCGGGGCTCATGTACGAAGCCGAGCCCAGTGCATCGCCTTCGTTCGTCAGGCCCTGGATATCCTGCGACCGGGAAATGCCGAAGTCGGCAAGTCGCGGTCTCTGTTCGCGATCGAACAACACGTTGGCTGGTTTGATATCGCGATGGACCACGCCCTGACCGTGCGCAAAATCCAGTGCCGCACACATTGCCACCAATACGTCGCCGATTTCGGATTCGGACAACTGACCGATCCGCGCGCTCAAATCACCATGCGGCATCAGCGGCATGGCATAGAACATCGCGTCATCACCGAGACGGCCCACTTCGAAGATGCCGACAATGCACGGATGCTCGAGCCTTGCGATCAAGCGCGCCTCGTTTTCGAACCGCGTGGCCAGTTTGTCGCGTTGTGGTCCGCCGAAGTGCACGACCTTGATCGCAACCGGCCGGTCCAAGGACAACTGCGTGGCGCGGAACACTTCCGCCATGCCACCTTCGCCGAGTTTGCCTTCCAGTCGATAACCCGGAATGTCGGGAAGCCCCTGATTACCCATGGTCAGTCAGGTCGCTCCGTAGCGCGGCGGAAGGCGCCGAATCGTAATCCGGCGAGTGCCAGCAACACGGCGGCCAGAACCTGCCAAGGGCGATCGGACAACAAGGGGATCGGCAGTGCCGAACCGACTGCACCACATTCCAGTGCAAACGATGCCGGATTTTCGTCGAGGTCGTTGTTCGTGAAGACCCAATCGGTGGTGACGAGACCATTGCTGATCGGTGCACACGCCAGCGTGAACTGCAGGCTTTCGCCCGGCAGCAACACGTAGGGGCCGACGGCATCTGCCGAGAACGGGGACGCCAACGCGGGCACCTCGAACTGGAGTGCGGCGCCGCCATAGTTGCTGACACGAACCGACTGTTCGGCGCGCTCGCCTTCCAGGGCGCGCAGGCGGATCGTCGAATCGGCGATCGGGTCCGAATCCAGATCCGGTGTGCCGTTCACGGCATCAGCTTCGACGGCGCCTATGTCGCTGCGGCCGTTCGCGAGTCGCGACAAGCCGCGTTGATCGACCGAAAAACGTGACGAACCCGGATCGGCAGCATTGATCAAGGGGCTGCCCGCCAGCGGCAGGTGAACGGCGGTCGGGCCGTCATTACGAACCAGTGGCGAGAACTTGCCGACACTACCAAACTGGTTGTTCGTGCCGACATCGATGAGATCGGCGGTGCCGAATGATTCGAATGCGGAGAACCTTGCTTCGATGGCGACGTCGATGCCGAGGTTGAGGTCCAGTGTCGCCGGTTCGAGACCCCGGGCACCCCCGGGCACATGCAGGTTGCTGCCGATGACCGTGTTGTCGAACAACACGATCGGTGTGGCGACATCGAGGCGCGCGTCGTACAAAAAGACAGTGCCTGGCTGCTGATAGGTGCGGTTGTCGACGATCGTCACGTGATCGAAGATGAGCTTGCGTTCATTACTTCCCGGATAGATGAACACCGCGCCGAAACCCGATCCCAGTTGGGCCGCGTTCCCGGAAATCGTGCTGTTGAAAACATGCATCTGGCTGGTTTCGGCCAAGTAGAACGAACCGATCCCCCCGCCGATGGCCGCGACGTTGTCGGACATCGTGCTGCGTTCGATACGCAAGCCGCCACCGTCGGCAACACTTGAGCGGATGGCGCCGCCCAGGTATCCGGCGTTGTCGTTGAAACTCGAATCAATCACCGCGATCTCGTGATCCAGATCGCCGTTCGAAAATCCACCACCGCCGGGCAGCAGGCCGATGAGGCCTGAGGGTTGCCGCACGGAAGCTGCAGAAAGCAAGTCTTCCGGTTTGCCGCGACGGCGTTGTCGCGTCGATTCGGGCATGCCGATCAGCGACAGGTTGCCGCTGAATCGACTGCGCTCGACCACACCGGGGCGCCCCGTGTCGGCGACCATCACACCGCCTCCACCGGCGATCGCGATGTTGTCCTCGAACATGCAGTCGCGAAGCGTCAGCGTAGGGGGCTGCGGCAAGTCGCCGACCAGGTCCGAACGGAAATACACCGCACCACCGACTGCACCA